>CAWGWO010000009.1:0-626877 GCA_963826295.1 uncultured Alphaproteobacteria bacterium | reverse complement strand
GGTAGAGCACTCCCTTGGTAAGGGAGAGGTCCTCAGTTCAATCCTGAGCGGCAGCACCAGTTAATCGGCAACAAGGACGTTGTCACGGTTTGCAAGAACGACTTCTAATCGACGCGGCTTTTGCGACGTCCTCAAGGTGCCACCCGTGGTGATGCGAATACACTCCCGGGCCATAATTTATTTCGATATGGTCCGTCGATGCGGCTCGGTTCGACAGGCGTCCCGGCGTTTGGATGTTTCGGCGTCTGCGGTCAATCGGCAATTGCTTTACTTGGAAGAGGAAGTCGGAGCGCCGCTGTTCGAGCGGCTGCCCAGCGGCATGAAGCTCACCCCGGCCGGCGAAGTATTAGCGCGGCATTCGATCACAGTGATTCAGGACGCCCAACGCACGGCGTCCGAATTCGACAATCTCCGCGGCGTCCGGCGGGGCAAAGTGACGTTGATCACCGTGGAAGGGGTGAACTCCGATTTTCTCCCCGCCATCATCGGGCGCATGTTGCAGCTCTATCCCATGGTCGAGATCGAGGCGACGACGGCCGGCTCGACCGCCATTCCGCCGGTGGTGTTGTCTGGCGACGCCGACATCGGCTTGGCGTTTTCGCAGCCCCGGAACGAGAATTTGCAGCAGCGCGCGGTCGGCAAATTTCGCGTCGGCGCGGTCGTTCAGGCGGGCCATCCATTGACACTGGAACGCCGTGTTACGTTCGCAGCTTGCGCGCGGTATCCCCTGATCCTTGGAACTCCACCGCTGTCCATCCACGCGTTGATGGAGCCGCTGCTACGGCGCCATAAAGGACCGCTCAAGACGGTGGTTCGGACCACGTCGATTGAACTCATGAAATCGCTCGCCCTGCGCGGCTTGGGCGTCGCCTTCCAAACCCTCTTCGGCCTTGAAGCGGAGCTTCGCGATGGGCTGCTGGTTCATCTTCCGCTGAATGATTCCGCGCCTCTGGTGTCGGAGCTGGGCGCCTATGTCCGCGCCGGCCGGCCGTTACCCAGCGCGGTCGACGCATTCCTGAACGTACTGAGCGAAGAGCTTACGAGGCGGGAGAGCCGCGAGCCGTAGGGAGCCGATACATTTTCGGCAACGGGTGCCGCTCTTTTATGGTCACTATGCGAGCACCCTTTGATGGTCTAGGCGTAACTAACGACCCAGATCCTTGTTGGAGGTGACGATGGCCACGCTCGCGGCGAAGACAATCGCAAGCAACTCACTTCCCGTCATCGATATTACCGGCCTTGCCGGCGATTTTGCCGCCCGCCGCTCGGTCGCGCGGGAGCTGCGCGCGGCATGCATCGATACCGGGTTCTTTTACATCAAGGGCCACGGCACACCGTCGCCGCTCATTGCGGAGTTATTCCATCAATCGCATGCTCTCTTTGCTCTTCCGATGGACCAGAAACTCGCGCTGACCATAGCCAATTCGCCCTGCCGCCACGGATATGAGCCCTTGAAAGCGCAGACGCTTGAGCCCGGCGCGCCTCCGGACCTCAAGGAAGGATTCCTCGCCGGCGAAGACTTCGTCGCCGACCATCCTGCCGCGCTGAACGATCCTGGCAATATCGGCCCAAATCAATGGCCGCCGCAGCTTCCGAGCTTCCAGCAGGTCATGATTTCTTATCTCGCCGAGATGAAGGGGTTGACCAAAACGCTCATGCGCGGCCTGGCGCTGTCGCTCGATCTCGAAGAGGATTATTTCGACGATTTCTGTCGCGATCCCGTCTTGACGCTGCGCCTGCTGCACTATCCGCCGCAACCTCCCAATCCGGCGCCCAATGAAAAAGGCTGCGGCGCGCACACCGATTGGGGTGGAATTACCGTCCTGCTGCAGGACGACGCCGGCGGACTACAAGTCCGGCATGCCGACGGCTCGTGGATTTCGGCGCCGCCGCTTGCCGGGACGTTCGTGGTCAATATCGGCGATCTGTTGGCCCGCTGGACCAACAATCTCTATCGCTCGACGGTTCACCGTGTGGTCAATACTTCGGGCCGCGATCGCTACTCGGTGCCGTTCTTTCTCGACGGGCGCTCGGACCATCTGGTGTCCTGCATACCGACCTGCGCAGGCGAGTGGCGCCATTTCCCGGATACCACCGTTCGCGGACATCTCGAAGAAATGGTTCGGCGCACTTATGCGGCGGCCGGGTAACGAGACGGGAAAAAGCACCAGCGACAATGTCGTGCACTGGCCTGGAAGAGATCGATGGCTGAACTCGGCTATCTGAACATTATCGCTGACGACCTGGCGAAGTTGGCGGGCTTCTACGCCGACGTTTTCGGGCTTGAGGAGCTTGTCGCCAGCCGTACGCCGATATTTCGCGGCCTTAAGACCGGGAAGGCGAACATCGGCTTCAACGCTCACGAAGCTTACGAATTGCTCAATCTGCAGAAATTGAATGACGGAACCGGGAGCAAGTCATTCATGACTTTCGACGTCGACAGCGTCGAAGAGGTCGATCGACTAACCCCCATAGCAGTCAAAAAGGGCGCGACGCTTCTGAAAGCGCCCTTCACGACTTACTACGGGTGGTACCAGTCGGTCTTGCTCGATCCGGAGGGCAATGCGTTCCGGATCAATTTCGGAACCGCAACCCGGAGTTAAATCATGAAGAAATGGAACATTGTCATTATCGCCGCGGTTCTTGGGCTCGCGAGCGCAACCTTCGGCGGGGCTTATGCCGCCGACAAGCTCAAGGTCGGCTTCATCTATCTCGGCCCGGTCGGCGATCTCGGCTGGACTTACCAGCACGACCTCGGCCGCAAGGCCATGGAGAAAGCGCTCGGCGACAAAGTCGAGACCACCTATATCGAGAATGTCCCCGAAAGCGCCGACGCCGAGCGGTCCATCGAGCAACTGGTGCGCACCGGCCACAAGCTCATCTTCGCCACCTCGTTCGGCTACATGGACCCCACGCTGAAGATTGCGAACAAATATCCGAACGTGTTCTTCGAGCACTGCGCCGGCTTCAAGCGAGCCAAGAACATGAGTACCTATGACCGCCGCGACTATGAAGGTCGCTACGTGTCGGGCCAGATCGCCGCCAAGATGTCGAAGACCGGCATCATCGGCTATATCGTCCCGTTTCCGATCCCTCCGGTCATTGCCAACATCAACGCCATGGTGCTCGGCGCCCAGTCGGTGCGGCCGGACATCAAGGTGAAGATTATCTGGGTGAACACCTGGTTCGACCCAGGCAAGGAAGCCGACGCCGCCAAGGCGCTCGCCGACCAGGGCGCTGACATCTTGACCCAGCATACCGATTCGCCGGCGCCCACACAGATCGCGGAGCAGCGCGGCATTCATTCGTTCGGTGAAGACACCGATATGATCAAGTTCGGCCCGCACGCCCAGCTCACCGCGGTTACTGATTCTTGGGGCGGCTACTATGCTAGACGCGCCCAGGCTGTCCTCGACGGCACGTGGAAGTCCCAGGACACCTTTGGCGGCCTGGATTCGGGAATGGTGGCAATGTCGCCCTATACAAACATGCCGGACGACGTGAAGAAGATGGCGATGGACACCGAAGCCGCAATCAAATCCGGCAAGCTGAATGTGTTCAAGTGTCCGATCACAAACCAGGACGGCAAGACCGTCGAATGCAAGGGCGGGGACCATCTCGACATCGTCCAGGTCCGCAGCATGAACTGGTACGTCAAAGGAATTGACGACAAGCTCCCAGCGCAGTGACAGTGAGATTTCGTCAGCGACGATGAAGCAACGCGATGGCCGGGCATAGTCCGCGAAGACGGGTGCGAACGCCCTTATGTCCCGGCCATCGCGGTTTTCGAACGTGAAAGTTCGGCCGGCGCTTAGCTGTAGAAGCCCGCTAGCTCGGTAAGGGAGAGGTCCTCAGTTCAATCCCGAGCGGCGGCACCAGCAATTGCCGAGAAATCAAAGCCGAGTGCAGTAGGTGTGGCGCCCGTTACTTTTTATCGATGAAATTGACGATCGCTGCGGTTGTCTGTTGCGGCTGCTCTTCCATCACCCAGTGACCTGAATCGCTGATAACGCCGCCGGTGACATCAGTGGCCACGAAACGCATGATGTCGGCCATCTGCGTTCCGGACGAATGATCGGCGCCGAGCGCCAACACCGGCATTTTCAACTTTCCGGCTGCGGCGAAGGCCTTGTTGTCGGTCGCGTCCTGCGTGAAGGCGGCGAATTGGTTGAACGCGGAGTGGATGGCGCCGGGCCGGGCGTAGAGCGCCGCGTAATGGTCCCGTGTCGCTTCGTCGATCGCGTTGGGGTTGGCTGATAGTTCGTTCCAGAACCGGTCGAGGTAGATGCGCTCGCGGCCCGCCACCAGCCGCTCAGCAATGGCCGGAAAGCTAGCGCGAACGCCACGATGGTAGCGCCTTGGCGGTGTTCGGAGTAGCCTTTGCCAGCCGAAGAGCCGTCATTCATCGGCCGATCAAAATGGGCGGCAGCATATATTTTCGCAAGCCTTTAGGGATTGGCGTTTAGCGACAGAAGGATCCCTGGACATGGCCGAATTGGCGCATTCGACGTCTGCGCGTCCCGTGGCGTTGGTCACCGGCGCGTCGAGCGGCATCGGCGCGGCTCTCGCGCGCGAGGCCGCCAAGGACGGATACGACCTGGTGCTTGTCGCACGGCGCCGCGAGCCGATGCAGGCGCTGGCTGCGGAGCTTAACGCCGGCGGCGCCGATGTTACCGTCATCTCGGCCGATCTCGGCCAAGCCGGAGCCGCGGCGTCGCTGGTGCAGATCCTCGAGCAGCGCGGCATCGTTGTCGAGGTCCTGATCAACAATGCCGGGGTCGGCGACAATGGGCCGTTCTACAAGGCCGATACGCAACGGATCGCGGCCATGCTGCAGGTCAACATCGTGGCGCTGACCGAGCTGACGCGGCTCTTGCTGCCGGCGATGATCGCGCGCCGGCGCGGCAGGATCATGCTCGTTGCTTCCACCGCCGCGTTCCAGCCCGGGCCGGGCATGGCAGTCTATTACGCGAGCAAATCCTACGTGCTGAGCTTCGGCCAGGCGATCGACTACGAACTGCGCGGCACCGGCGTCACGGTCACGACGCTATGTCCCGGCCCGACCGAGAGCGAATTCGCTCAGGTCGCGCATATGGAAGGCGTCGGCTTGTTTAATAGTCCGATGCCGATCATGAGTGCGGCCGAGGTGGCGCAGCACGGCTTTCAGGGGCTTAAACAAGGCCGCCGGGTCGTAATCACCGGCGCGGTAAACAAGCTGCTCGCATCGTCCTCGCGGCTGTCGCCGATGTCGATGTTGTTGTTCATCGCGAACCGGGTCAATTCGAAGCCGTGACCGTCACGCCGCGCTATCCGGCGACCAGCTTCGGTAAAGCATGAGCGGCTTTGCCGCCGGCGGGCCGGGCTGCGGCGCGCATGGCGTGTAGCGCGCCACGGCCGGCGTGCCCGGCAAATCTCGCCACGCGGAGCGTCGCGCCGGCAAGCGTCGGGTCGAGGCTGAATGATTTGAGGGCGGCCGACTTTTTGGCGGCGAAGTCGTCGCAGGCTTGCTTGATCGGATCGTCGTAGAACGCCCTGATCTTGGCGACATCCATGCCGGGCGTTTTGAGCCAGTCCGCAATGTGATGATTGCACAGCCGCTCGACGTCATTGAGAACCTTGCGCGCCCCGGTGCCCGCCGCCGGGCATGAGGTCGCGAATGCATCGCCGACCAGGACCACTCCGGGCTGCCGGTATCCGTGGCTGACGTAGAGATCGATCGGCCGGATTTCGACGCGGCCCTCCACCGTGAAATCGCCGACAAGCGGGCCCAAGTTCGGCATCAGCGCCAGCAACGTCGCTTGCGGGTCGGCCCGCATTTGCGAAAGCCAGGGGTCGTCGAAGTCGCGATACGTGAACAAGTTGGCGCGCATATTCGCGCCGATGGGAAACAGCGTCAGCAGCGCCGCCTTGACCGCGGGCCGCTCGGCATAATAGGTCAGAGCCGGAAAATCGAATTGCCGCCTTTCGGCCGGTTTGATGTTGAAACCGATCGCGATCGAATGACAGCGGCTCACGATCTCGCGCTTGAGCCCGAGCGAGTTGCGAAGCGAAACGCTCAATCCGTTCGCCAGCACGACGAGGCGCGCGTCGATGCATTCGCCGCCGGAAAGCGTCACCGTCTGGCGCTCCGGACCCGCCGCGATCGACTCCGCCTTGGCGCGGACCAACGCCACGCTCGCGGGAATTTCGCTGCGGACGGTGTTGACCAGGTCGGCGTAGAAGATGCCGTGCTGATCGCCGGCCGTCTTCTCGATGACGCGGCCGAAGCGGGCGATCCAGCAACCACCGTCGAATGTCGCGGCGCGCCGCACCGCCTCGGCGAGGCCGGTTTTCGCCAAAATGGCGGTCTGCGGCGCGTCGAATTTCTCGCAGCGGAAATCGTTCGGATAGGCTTCGCGCGGATCGATCAGTGTGCAGTCGACCCCGGCGCGCCCGAGCATCGCCGCCGCCAGCGAACCGGCGAGCCCCCCTCCGACGATCGCGACATCGGTGTTACGCATCGCCATGCTCAAAAGGCCCGCACGAAACGTTCGGCATGGGCGCGGCTTTTTTCGCCAGCTTGCGGCTCAGCGCGCCCGGATGCCGCTGCCGGCCGAAAAAATTTCTGCAGAATTGCTGAACGCAGGTACGCCTGCTTCGCGGCGTCGCGGAGCGGCAAGTAGGATTTCTGCACAGCGGCGGCGGCGGCAAACAAGGCCGACCGGCCGGGCCGCGGATCGAACCATAGATCGATCACAAGCTTGCGCTCGGTCCAGGCCGCCATGTAGCCGTTGTCGTCGAAAGCGCAGGAATTGGCGAACGCGATGTTCGGATCTGCCAGAAAGGCTTTGCTGTAGTCCTCGAACAACAACATCCCCGGCGAGAAATCGCCGAGCGTCTCGTCGTAAGCGGTCTTCCAGGTGTAGAGGGCTGTCCCCGCGCGCAGCACGACTTGCATGCTGACCGGGCGTCCGTCGAGTTCAAGCGTGTAGATCGCGGCGTCACCCGCTTGGGCGAGCGCGAACACGAGATTGCGGGCAAAGGCCGTTTCATCCGGATCGCTCAGAATCGCCGTGCCGCGGCGGCCTTTCCAGCCGTTCATTTCCAGCGCCAGAAAAGCCTCGAAGGCGCGCCGCACGTCCGGCGGCGCGTTGGCGACCGTGGTCTGCAGCGTCCCTTTCTCGGCGAGCCGTCGCCGACGCTGGCGCAATTTCTTGCGGCTCGAGCTGGAGAGCGCGTTTTCCAGGTAGTTTCGCGCGTTGGCGCCGGGCATGAAAATCGGCCGCGGCTTGGCGTCGAGGCGGCAAATCTGGCTGCCGCGCCGCGCCAGCACGCGCATCACCGCGTCATAGGTTGCGCCCGATCCGCTCATGCTTTCGAGCGCGACGAATTTCGGCAGATCCGGAGCCTCGACGATGGCGTCGAGCATCGCCGGCAAGATCGTCTCGAGAAGGTTTCGATCGATCACCGGCGCGGACAGGTAAGCGTGGGCGGTCGCCGGGGCGCGGAGTGCGCTGACGGGAAGGACCGCAAGGTGCGGCCGCCCGATCGAGAAAGCCCAGAAGCCGCAGAGCCGGCGCGTACCACCGGAATTTTCCCAGGCGAGCAACGTGACGACGGAGCGGTCGGACGCGGCGCGCACCACGCGCGGCTGCATGAACACGTTCGGCTCGTCGGCGCGGGCGAGGAGGTCGGGCCAGTGCGCGTCGAGTTCCGCAGGCGGCCGGCCGCGCACGATCTCGACGTCAACTCTGCCAGGATGACGTTGCGGATGGTGATCGAAATTGCGACCGGAATGCGCGGCGCGCTCTGCGGCCGGCAACGCAACAAACGCATCCGGACCAGGGAGGCCGACAAGCTGTCCCACGTGGGCACCCTCACTTCGAGAATCCGGACGCTCGCCCCGCATCGGAGGCTACTTACCCGTTGCCTATCGCCAGCCGAGCAAGCGCATCCCGATTCCCAATTGCAGGGCGCGGACTTTAGCCGCGAAACCTCGCCGATCTTTGGTGCGGTTTGTTAGAATTTTAGCGATCTGCGGCGGCGCCGGCGGACGCGGCTATTCCTTTTCCGCCTTGCGCGAAGCGGGGCGTTCAATTTTCGCGCGAATGCGACAAAAGCCGCCTCGACAAAGCGCCTAGAACCCCTCTAAATAACGGTCCTGCGGCCTTCTCCCGCCCCCTCCGCGAGAACGGTAACTCATGGATTACAATAGATATTTTGCCGACGCCCTCGGCCGGCTGCGCAGCGAAAGGCGTTATCGGGTCTTTGCCGATCTCGAACGCATTGCCGGCCGCTTCCCGCATGCGGTGTGGCACTCGCCGGACGGCCCCCGCAATGTCGTGATTTGGTGCTCGAACGACTACCTCGGTATGGGCCAGCATCCGAAAGTGATCGGCGCCATGGTCGAGACGGCGACCCGTATGGGCACCGGCGCCGGCGGCACGCGCAACATTGCCGGCACCAATCATCCGCTGGTCGAACTCGAGCGTGAGCTCGCCGATCTGCACCGAAAGGAAGCGGCGCTGGTCTTCACCTCCGGCTACATTTCCAACCAGACCGGCATTTCCACGCTCGCCAAGTTGATGCCGGAGTGCCTGATCCTGTCGGACGCCTTGAACCACAATTCGATGATTGAGGGTGTGCGGCAAGCGGGCGGCGAGAAAGTCATCTTCCGTCACAACGACCTGGAGCATCTCGAACAATTGCTGGCCGCGGCCGCGCCCGAGCGGCCCAAGCTTATCGTGTTCGAGAGCCTTTATTCCATGGACGGCGACGTCGCCCCGGTCAACGCCATCTGCGATCTCGCCGACCGTTACGGCGCCATGACCTATGTCGATGAGGTACACGCCGTCGGCATGTACGGCCCGCGCGGCGGCGGCATCAGCGAGCTCGACGGTTCGGCGCGTCGCATCGATGTGATCGAGGGCACGCTCGCCAAGGCGTTCGGCTGCCTCGGCGGTTACGTCGCCGGCTCAAACGCCCTGATCGACTCGCTGCGCTCCTACGCGCCGGGCTTTATCTTCACGACGGCGCTGCCGCCCGCGGTCTGCGCCGCCGCGACCGCCGCTATCCGGCACCTGAAAACCTCGCAGTGGGAGCGCGATCGCCATCAGGATCGCGCTGCGCGCACCAAGGCGGTACTCGCCGCCGCGGCGCTCCCGGTGATGACGAGCCCGACCCATATCGTTCCGGTTCTGGTCGGCGATCCCGAACGCTGCAAGGAGGCGAGCGATCTGCTGCTCGCCGAGCACAACATCTATATCCAGCCGATCAACTACCCGACGGTGCCGCGCGGCTCGGAGCGGTTGCGCATTACGCCGAGCCCTTATCACGACGACGGTTTGATCGACGGTCTGGCCGAGGCGCTGGTCGACGTCTGGCAGAAGCTGAACTTGCCGTTCCGGGAACGCGCGCTGGCGGCGGAGTGAGCGGCGGGCGCAGCGTTATCGCCCCGTTAAGTGCATCTCCTGACCTGGCAGCGGTCGTTGCAGAGCGTCTGATCTCTGCCGTTCTTCGCGCACCAATTCCTGCACATCGCCGCGCACCGGGCGCTCGGCGCGGCGGTCGCTGTGTTTGGCAACAGCGCGTCCGCGGACAGGAGCAGAACCACAATCGCAAAAAGGCCGGCGGCAATTTTCATTTCAAGCCTCCTCGTACCTGGCTGCGACCCCGTTAGAGCGTAAAGCGGCGGTCGTGTCGGAACGCGCTGTCAGGGCTCGCGCAACGACGGTTCGTTCGCGGCCTCTTGGTTCACGGCCTTTTGCTTGGCGACCTTTTGCTTGGCGAACCGCCGCGCCGCGATCGCGACCGCAAACGTCACCACTAGGAACCGCGCGACATGATGCGCGCCAACGAAGACCGGGTCGAGATGCAGCGCCAGCGCCAGCACCATCATCGTGTCCTGGGCGCCGGGCGAGAACGCCACCACGACGTTGGCGATCGCAAACGGAAATAGGCGCATGACGATCAGTGCGAAGAAGGCGGCGATGACGACCGACACCGTGAATGAGCCGAAAGCTGCGCCGAGATAGCTGGTGAGCAGCCGGAACGTCGTGTTGGCGAAGCGCGAGCCAACCACAGCGCCAAGCACGATGACCGCGGCGCTGCCGATCCACCACGGCAGCATCGCGGTTACGAGACCGCTGCCGTGCAGGACGGCGGATCCGGTCATGGCGCCGAACAAAAAGCCGCCGGGAAACCTCACCCGCGCCATCGCCCATGCGGTGGCGCACGATACCGCGACGACGATGGCCATTCCGGCAAGCGAAGATGCAACGGCGCCGCCGGGCGCCATCGGTAGCGCCGGCGCCACCAGCCCGAACAGCGCCAGCCCGCCCGGGATGCCCAGCGTGAGCAGCAGAACGCGCGTCGTTTGCACGATGGCGATGGCGCGCAAATCCGCGCCCAGTTCGGTCGACAGCGCGATCACCTGCACCATGGAGCCGGGACTTGCGCCCATCAAAGCCGAGAGCGGCTCCCAGCGATGCACCACGCGCAGATAGCTCGTGGTCGCCACCATCATGCAGGCGGCCCCGACCATAAGGATCGCGATGCTGACCGGCCAAGCGGCGAAGCCTTTAAGCATTTGCGGCGTCACCACCGCGCCAAGCAGGATGCCGACAACCACATAACAGATGCGGGCGAGCGCCATCGGCACCTTGACCGGCCGCCCGAACAGCGCCGCGGCCGCGACCGCGAGCACCGAGCCCGACACCAGACCGGCGGGAAATCCCAGAAGGGTTAACGCGACGGCGCCGGCGAGAGCGATCAGCAGCGTCTCGGCGGAATCGCGCAGTGCGCGCGGCGGCGGGAATGCGGGCAACATCGATCCGCCCATCAATGCCTGCGGCGCGGACGGCCGTCAAATCGTGGCTTTTCCGTTGGTTCGGCCGATAGACAGGCCAGTCAAACTATGATGATTTGGCTGAAATCGAGCGCCACCCGTTGTTTCCGAAGTTCGCGCGAGAACGTGCTCCTAGCGTTTGCGAACTTCGGAATCGGGACAAGAGGAGCCAAAAAGGCGCGCCGAACCGACGTGGGAAACGCCATGCTGCAAGGCTGGGTGATCGTCGTCATCGCGCTCGTCTACATCGGGTTTTTGTTCCTGGTAGCGAGCTACGGCGACCGCAAGCGCGATCTGGTTCGCGGCAGTCGCGCGCGGCTTTTGATCTATCCGCTGTCGCTCGCCATCTATTGCACATCATGGACTTTCTTCGGCTCGGTCGGTGTCGCCGCGCGCACCGGCTTTGATTTCCTCACCATCTATATCGGCCCGGTGCTTGTGGTCGGCTTCGCGTATCCGCTCATCATTCGGATCGTGCGGCTTGCCAAAGCGCAGAACATCACCTCGATCGCCGATTTCATCGCCGCGCGCTACGGCAAGAGCCAGGCGGTCGCGGCGACGGTGGCGTTGATCGCGATCGTCGGCATGATCCCCTATATCGCGCTGCAGCTTAAGGCGGTGGCGTCGTCGGTCGCCACCATTCTCGCCGAAGTCTCGGTGCAAAGCCCCGCTCAGCCGCTCCTCGGCGACATCGCGCTGTTCGTCGCCTTCCTGATGGCGGCGTTCGCGATTTTGTTCGGCACGCGCCACATCGACGCAACCGAACATCAAGACGGCCTGATGCTGGCGATCGCCACGGAATTGATCATCAAGCTCGTTGCGTTTCTGGCCGTCGGCATCTTCGTGGCCTTCGTCATGTTCCACGGCCCGGTGGCGCTGTTCGGCGAAGCGCTGCGCCAGCCGCGGACGGCGGCGGTGCTGACCAGCGCGCCGCCGATGGCGACGTTCCTGGCCATGACGGTGTTGTCGCTATTCGCCATCTTGCTGTTGCCGCGCCAGTTCCACGTGGCCGTGGTCGAGAACCACAGCGAAGCTGAAATCCGCCGCGCGGCCTGGCTGTTTCCGGCCTATCTGGTGCTGATCAATCTGTTCGTCATGCCGATCGCGATCGCCGGCCTGTTGAGCTTTCCCGCCAATGGCGCCGACGCCGACATGTTCGTGCTGGCGCTGCCGCTCAAAGCGAGCTCGCAGCTGTTCACGCTGATCGCCTTCGTCGGCGGCCTGTCGGCGGCGACCGCCATGGTGATCGTCGAATTGGTGGCGCTGGCGATCATGGTGTCGAACGACATCGTCATGCCGTTCATCCTAACGCGCCGCGCGGCGCGCTCCGGCGAGCCGAAGGACGCCGGCGCGCTGCTTCTCACCGTACGCCGCATTGCGATCTTCGCGATCTTGCTGCTTGCCTACATCTACTACCGCTCGGCCGGCCCGGCGCAGCTCGCGTCGATCGGGTTACTGTCGTTCGCCGCCGTCGCGCAGTTGACGCCGGCATTCTTCGGCGGCCTCGTTTGGCGCCGCGGCACCGCGCCCGGCGCCATCGCCGGCATGACCGCGGGCATTCTGGTCTGGGCTTATACGCTGTTGCTGCCGAGCATCTCGGATGCCGGCATCGTCGGCGGCAACATCCTCGGCAGCGGGCCGTTCGGCATCGCGTGGCTGCGTCCGCAGGCGTTGTTCGGCCTCGATTGGCCGCCACTGGTCCACGGCGTCGTTCTCAGCCTCCTCGTCAACGTCGTGCTCTACATCGGCTGCTCGTTCGGGCGGCGCCCGCTCGCCATCGAACGCGTCCAGGCCGACGTGTTCGTGCCGACGCTGACGCCGATCGCGCCAAGCTTTCGGCTGCGGCGGGCCTCCGTCACGATCGAGGAGCTTACCGCGACCATCGCCCGCTATCTCGGCGAGGAGCGCACGCGCGAGTTGTTTCGCAGCTTCGCTGCCTCGCGGCGCGTCAGCCTCGAGCCCGCCGCGGAGGCCGACTTCCAGTTGCTGCAATACGGCGAGTATCTGCTCGCCTCGGCGATCGGCGCCGCGTCGTCGCGGCTGGTGCTGTCATTGCTGTTGCGCAAACGCACGGTGTCGACCAAGGCGGCGCTCAAGCTCTTGGACGATGCCAATGCCGCCATCCACTACAACCGCGAAATCCTGCAGACCGCGCTCGACCACGTGCGGCAAGGCATTGCGGTGTTCGACAAGGAATTGGCGCTGGTGTGCTGGAATCGGCAATTCGGCGAAATCTTCGATCTGCCGCACGCGCTGACCCGCATCGGCATCGGCCTCGAGGAGATTCTGAGCCATATCGCCGGCGCCGACGCGCGTGACGCCAAAGAACTCGAGCTCGACGTCGCCGGCCGGCTCGCGCGCTACACCTCGCAAGCCGAGCCGTTCCTCGAGCGTTTCGCCGACCGCGGGCTGTTCGTCGAGGTGCGCGCCGATCGCATGCCGGACGGCGGTCTGGTCACGACCCTGACCGACATCACGCCGACCGTGAAGGCGGCCGAAGCGCTTGAGCGCGCCAATGCCACGCTGGAACGCCGCGTCCGCGAGCGCACCGGCGAGTTGACGCGGCTCAATGCCGAGCTTGGCCGCGCCAAGGCCGCAGCCGATGACGCCAATGCCTCGAAAACGCGCTTCATCGCCGCCGCCAGCCACGACATTTTGCAGCCGCTCAACGCCGCGCGGCTCTACGTCACCAGCCTGATCGAGCGCCAGCGCCAAAATGACGGCGCCGGCGAGGACGGCGATCTGGTGCAAAACATCGACGCCTCGCTCGAAGCGGTGGAAGAGATCTTCGCTGCGCTACTGGACATTTCGCGGCTCGACACCGGCGCCATGCAGCCGGAGATGAGCGACTTCCGCATCGACGAATTGCTGCAACGGCTCGAAGTGGAATTTGCGCCGCTCGCCCGCGAGAAAGGGCTCAGGCTCAAATTCATCCCGTGCTCGCTGGCGGTGCGTTCCGACCGGCGGCTGCTGCGGCGGCTCCTGCAAAACCTGGTTTCCAACGCCATTAAATACACACCCAAGGGCGGCGTGCTGATCGGCTGCCGCCGTCGCGGCTCGGGCTTGTGCATCGAGGTTTACGACACCGGCATCGGCATTCCGCAAGGCAAGCGCCGCGCGGTGTTCAAGGAATTCCACCGGCTCGATCAGGGGGCGCGGGTGGCGCGCGGCGTCGGCCTGGGCCTCTCGATCGTCGAGCGCATCGGCCGCGTCCTCGATTGCGAGGTGGCGTTGAAGTCGAACCTCGGCCGCGGCTCGCGCTTCTCGGTCGAAGTGCCGCGCGCGGCCGCGACCGCGGGTCAACCGCTGCCGCGGCCGGCGACCAGAACCGCCGGGCAACTTGCCGGAACGGTGGCGCTGTGCATCGACAACGAGCGCACCATCCTCGACGGCATGCAGGCGTTGCTCGGCGGCTGGGGCTGTCGCGTGCTCAAGGCGGCGGACTTGCCCGAGGCGCTGGCAGCGATCGAGGGCAGCGGGCTCGAGCCCGACGGGCTCCTGGTCGATTATCACCTCGACGGCGGCAACGGCATGACGGCGATCGCCGAATTGCGCCGGCGCTTCGGCCGCGGCCTGCCGGCGATCCTCGTCACCGCCGACCGCTCGGTGCGCGTGCGCGAGGCGGCTCGCGCGGCGAGCGTGCATTTGCTCCACAAGCCGGTGAAGCCTGCATCCCTGCGCGCGCTGATCACGCAGTGGCGCGTGCAGCGTATCGCGGCGGAGTAGCCTTGCGGGCGCTGGTCTTCGAAGCCTCGTCGATTTTTTTTGGCTGTGTCGAGGGCGATACAGCTTTTTACTCAGCGTCGCGCCAAAGTGGGCCCCTTCATCGGAAAGAGGATACGATGCTTGGTGGAAAGATCACTTCTGCGCTTGCGATTTCTATTGCCATTGGCTCGGTTTTGACGACCGCCGCCATGGCGGCCGATTTGGCTGTGCCCATGACCTACAAGGCGCCTCCAGCGGGTCTCGGCTATAACTGGACTGGCTTCTATGCCGGCCTCAACGCCGGTGGCGTCTGGAATTACGATCCCGGCGCGCCGATTTGCCTCAACCCGGCGGGTGTATCGAACGGAGCCGGATGCCACGTCGTTCCGACAAACTCGAACATTAACACCGCCGGTTTCATCGGTGGTGGACAGATTGGTTACAATTGGCAATTGCAACACTGGGTGCTGGGCATCGAGACCGACCTTCAGGGCTCGACCATTAACGGGTCACAGAGCTACAGCGGCACTCTGCTCGGCATCGGCGCAGCGAATACGACCGGGACATCGACGGCGAATGAAAAGCTCGATCTGTTCGGCACGGTGCGCGGTCGGATTGGCTATGCGTGGGGCCCGGCGCTTCTCTATGCGACCGGCGGCTTGGCCTACGGGCACGCGGCGTTGAATTCGACTTTCACGTTCGCAAGCGGCGTGTCGTATCTGGCGAGCGGCAACACGGGACTGGTCGGCGGAACGGTAGGCGGCGGACTCGAATACGCTTTCAATGGTCACTGGTCAGCCAAAGTCGAAGGCCTCTACTACAATCTCGGCTCAGCCTCGATTCAGGGTCCGGCAACGCCGGCAGCAATCGGCTTGGCCGCACACGGCAAGACATTCGATTTCGAAGGAGCAATCGGCCGGGCCGGCGTCAATTATCGCTTTTAGGGATGTGGGCTTCACTGCGCGTCGCTCAGACTTCGCGCGCAGGCACCTGCGGCCACTGGCCGGCTTCGATCTTGGCGGCGGCGATGACCGCCTGGGTGCGGCTGTCGACGCCGAGCTTCTGCAAAATAGCGGAGACGTGCGCCTTCACCGTCGCCTCCGACACGCCGAGCTCGTAGGCGATCTGCTTGTTGAGCAAGCCGCCCGACAGCATCATCAAGACGCGAACCTGCTGCGGCGTCAGCGTCGAAAGCCGTGCGATTGTCGCCTCGGTTTCGGCATCGGCCTTGAGCGTCAGGTCGACGTCGGGCGGCGTCCAGACTTCGCCTTGCAGCACGCGCGCAACCGCCGCCCGCATCGCTTCGATGCCAAGCGTCTTGGGAATGAAACCGGACGCGCCGAATTCCATGCAGCGGCGGATCACCGCGGGATCGTCATTGGCCGAGACCACCACGATCGGCAGACCGGGATATTGCGCGCGCAGATACATCAGGCCGGAAAAGCCGCGCACGCCGGGCATCGACAGGTCGAGCAGGATCAGGTCGACCTCGCCGCCGCGATCGAGATGTTCGCTCACCTCCTCGAAGGTGCCGGCTTCGGCGACTTCAGCGTCGCCGAACAAACCGCCGACAGCCTCGCGCAACGCGCCGCGAAACAGCGGGTGATCGTCAGCGATCAAAAGATGATGGGAGTGCGTCTCGCTCAACGGGATGACCCGGATCAATCACGTGCGGGTACGCGCCTTTCGCAATATCGCTTCGTCGCTGCTTCGGCGTTTATGTTAGCGCCGTTCCGCGGACGGCGTCCACCGCGTCCGCGCGGCTGCTTGGGGTGCTCGGGACAGCTTGAGGCTATTTGGCGATGCCGAGCGCCGCCAACAGGATGCCGAACGCCGAAAACGTCAGCAGCGTAAGGGCGGCGCTGAATTTGAATCGCAGCACGGCAAACGCGGCCGCGATGAACAGCGCCAGCGCCCAGAGGTCGAGGCTCGGGACGTGGGGTAAGTCGATCGTGAGTCCGGCATAATTGATCTGGTCGATCTGATGAAACATCGTGCGGATGCCGAACCACACCGTCAGGTTAACCAGCATGCCGACGGCGGCGGCGGTGACGCTGTACAGCGTGGAGTTGAGCAGCGGGCTGGAGCGCAAACCGTCGATGAACGGCGCCGCCACCATGATGAACAGAAAGCACGGCACGAATGTCATCCAGGTCGCCAGCAATCCGCCGAACCCGGCGGCCACGAGCGGCGGCAGCAGTCCCGGGTCGCGGTAGGCGGTGATGAAGCCGAGGAACTGGGTCACGATCATGATGGTGCCGGGCACCATTTCGCCCATGGCGATGCCGGCCTGCATTTCCGCGGGCGAGACCCAATGATAGGCATCGACGGCCTGCTGCGCGGCATAGGAGATGACGGCGCCGTCGCCGCCGACCGCCATCAGCGCAACTTTGCCGAACACGAACGCTATCTGGGTGTAGATGTTGTGCGCGCCGAAAATCGCCAGCAGCGCGACCAATGGCGCGAGCCATAGCGTCAGCCAAAACGCCAGCGTGCGAATGGCATGGCCCAAATTCGGACGCGTGTGTGCGGGCAGGGCCGGTTTTTGATCGGCGGCCAAGTCGCGCATGGTCGAGGGCAGGTCGGCCAATTCCGCTGCGGCGCCGATCAGCGCCGCGCCGAGCACGATGATCGGGAACGGAAATCTCAAGAACGCCGCGACGAAAGCCAGCGCCGCGACGCCGACCATCAATCTGCTCAGCAGCACGCTGCGGCCGAAGCGAAGGATCGCGTCGATCATGACGGCAAGGATCGCCGGCTTCACCCCGAGGAACACCGCCTGGCCGATCTGCGAACTCGCACCGCTGACGTAAGCGATCGACAACGCCATCATGCAGAGCGCGCCCGGCACGACGAACAAAATGCCGGCCATGACGCCGCCGACGGTGCGATGCGCCAGCCAGCCGACATAAACGGCGAGCTGCTGAGTCTCCGGGCCGGGCAGCGCGATGCAGTAGCTGAGCGCGTGATAGAACCGCTTCTCGGTGATCCACTGCCTGCCTTCGACCAGCAAGCGGTGCATGGTCGCGATCTGCAGCGCGGGCCCGCCGATACCGGCGATCGAAACCTGCGCCCATACGCGTAGCGCGTCGCCGATGCTGTTGAGTTCCGTCGCCGCTATCGGGCCGTCCGGGGCGCTGGTCGGGGTGCGGGCGTCCATTGGGCTAGGTCAAACCTGCTCCTGCGGCGAATTGCAAGAGGCCGGGACTGGCCGAGCCTATTTGCCGGGCAAATCAATGCCACGGCTATCGCTCAAGTCTTTTTGCATGCACCGAAAAATTGCAGGACCACCTCGCGCCGATGCGGCCGCGCGCGGTGCTCGGCGATATAAATACCTTGCCAGGTACCGAGCATCATCGCACCGGCTGTGACCGGCACGTGCAGGGTGACGCCGTTGATCATGGCTTTGATGTGCGCCGGCATGTCGTCGGGGCCCTCGACGTCATGCACCCAGCCGGCGTTGGCCGGCGCGAGCCGCTCAAGTGCGGTGATGAGATCGGTGCGCACGTCCGGGTCGGCGTTTTCCTGGATCACCAGCGACGCCGAGGTGTGCCGGATGAAAAGCAGCAGCGCGCCGTCGCACGCCTCAATCCGCCCGAGGAAACGCGCCGCGTCCTGTGTGATTTCAAAAAAGCCCGTTCCGGAAGTCTCGACCGTAAGCACGGCGGTGGCGACGGTCGCGGCTGCGGCGGTTTGGATCGGAGACAAAGTGGCGGCCATTTGCTGCGTGCTCAACTCTTGTTCAGCACTTCCTTTTGCGCCTGCGCGACCACCTCGACCAGGCGGTGCCAAACGCGGTCGACGAAGGCCAGCACGCGGTCGACATCTCTATCGACGTCAAGTCGCGGCTGCCGGTCGCCGTCGCTTGCGGCCGGCGGCTCGGGCATGGCGCCGTCCGGCAGCGCCAAGCCGTGGGCCAGGATGACCTTCTTCAGGGCGCCGTTTTCGCGGCGCAGCCGCGCGATCTCGCCTTCCAGCGCGGCGCGGTCCTCCGGCGCGACTTGGCAGGCCCAGCCGACGGTGCGCCGGCTGCACACCGATACCTCGCCGGTTTGACCGTCGAGCCGGATCAGTCCTTCCGTTACCTTGCTGAAGGTGTAGCGGCCGCCATTGGTGTCCGGTGTCAGATCGCCGGCGCGAGCCGGCACGACCAAACAAAAGACGGCGACGATGGCGGCACAGGGCTTAACGATCATGCTATTCTCCTCGCCGAAGCGTTGGCGCCGAGGGCTCATTGTAGCGATTACCGCTTCGCACCGCACAACGGCGCTCGATCTTGCGCTTGAACCGGGCGATATTTATTGTTGTTTCAGTACTTTAGGATCGATGGGCGTTTCTTGACTCGGCGGAACCCAATCAGTAAGGTCCGCGCGGCTTCATGGGGCGGGTCCCTCTCGATTGCCGCAGCGCCGCGCGTGTCGAAGTGATGAGTAACGGCACGCGCGAGAACGGCGACCGCGATAAGGCGTCCACCGATGAGGCCGCTCTCTCCGCGAGACTGCGGCGTCTCGGCGAAGGTCTTGGCCAGGCGCGCCAGCGTGGGGGTCAAGTCGCCGACGAAGCCGGCGGGGATCGGGCGACGACTGCATCCGGCTACGCCAAGGGCCTGCGGCTCTCGAGCGAACTTGTTGCAGGCGTGCTGGTCGGTGCCGGTCTCGGCTGGCTTATCGACCGCTTGCTCGGCATCTCGCCTTGGGGGCTCATCGTTTTCCTCTTGCTCGGCTTCGCCGCGGGCGTGCTCAACGTAATGCGCTCTGCGGGGGTCATCCCGGGTCCAAAGCCAGGCGGCGGCGCGGCGGCGGACCGGAAAAAGTGATGTCATGACGGTCGATCCGATCCACCAATTCCAGATCCACAACCTCATTCCGATCGTCACCATCCACGGTCACGAGTTCGCTTTCACCAACTCGGCGCTGTTCATGCTGATCATCGTCGTTCTGGCGGCGGCGCTTCTGATCGGCGCGGCGGCGCCGCGTGCGTTGGTCCCCGGACGGCTGCAATCGGTCGCCGAGATGACTTACGAATTCGTCGCTCATACGGTGCGCAGCTCGACCGGCAACGAGGGAATGAAGTTCTTTCCCTTCGTCTTCACGCTATTCATCTTCGTGCTGCTGGCCAACGTGATCGGCCTGATCCCGTACTCGTTCACCGTGACCAGCCAGTTGATCGTCACCGCAACGCTGGCGCTGTTGGTGTTTTTCATCGTCGTCATCTACGGCTTCTGGCGCAACGGTATCGGCTTCCTTAAGCTGTTCGTCCCCAAGGGCGTGCCGGTCTACATCCTGCCGGCCATCGTGCTCATCGAGATTTTGTCGTTCATGTCGCGGCCGATCTCGCACAGCGTGCGTCTGTTCGCCAACATGCTGGCCGGCCACATCACGCTGCAAGTGTTCGCCGGCTTTATCATCATGCTCGCCGGCTACGGTATTCTCGGCTGGTTCGGCGCGGCGCTGCCGCTGGTCCTGGTGATCATGCTGACGGCGCTCGAATTCCTGGTGGCCTTCCTGCAGGCCTATGTCTTCGCCATTCTCACCTGCATCTATCTCAACGATGCAATCCACCCGGGCCACTGACGGCTTTCACTGTTGCAACCTTAAAGATCAAAGGAGCTTTCTCATGGATCCGACCGCCGCGAAATACATTGGTGCCGGCATTGCCTGCATCGGCATGGGCGGCGCCGGCGTCGGCGTTGGCATCATCTTCGGCAATTATCTCGCCGCGGCGCTGCGCAATCCGTCGGCGGCGCAAGGTCAGTTCGGCAACCTGATTTTCGGTTTCGCCATCACCGAGGCGCTCGGCATCTTCTCGCTGCTGATCGCGCTGTTGCTGCTGTTCGGGCTCTAGAGTTCCGGCGCCGCCGCAATCCTCATGGCCGAGCCCACCGCCCATACCGAAGCGCCCGCGGGGCATCCCGCGTTCCCGCCGTTCGAAGCGCGGCACTTTCCGTCGCAGCTATTGTGGCTGACGGTGACCTTCATCCTGCTCTACGCGCTGATGTCGCGTGTGGCGTTGCCGCGTATCGGCTCGATCTTCGCCGAGCGCAGTAAGCACATCGGCAGCGATCTCGCGGCGGCGCAGCGCTTCAAGGAGCAATCGGACGCGGCGCAAGCGGCCTATCAGAAATCGCTCGCCGACGCGCGCGCCCGCGCGCAGGCCATTGCCGGCGAGACCCGCGCGCAGCAGGCGGCAGCGGCCGATGCGACCAACAAGAGCCTCGAGGCGCAGCTCCACGAGCGGCTCGCGGCGGCGGAACGCTCGATTGCCGCGACCCGGGCCGCGGCCATGGGCAATGTCGGTTCGATCGCCGCGGAAACCGCAGCCGCCATCGTCGAGCGGCTGATCGGCCTGGCGCCAAGCCAGCACGACGTCACCGCCGCGGTTGCCGACGCCAGCAAGCGATAGGAATTCTTCATGCCGATGCCGGAAGCCGAAGCCTGGGTTGCCATCGCCTTCGTGCTCTTTCTCGGGCTGCTGGTTTATATGGGCGCGCACCGGCGCGTGCTCGGCAGCATCGACGCGCGGCGGGCGCGCATCAAGGCCGAGCTCGACGAAGCGGTACGGCTGCGCGAGGAAGCCCAGGCGGTGCTGGTGGAGTTCGAGCGCAAGGCGCACGAGGCCGAAAGCGAGGCCGCCGCCATCGTCGCCGGCGCCAAGGCCGAAGCCGAACGGCTCGCCGCCGAAGCCAAGACGAGAATGGAGGATTTCGTCGCCCGCCGCACGAAGATGGCGGAAGCCAAAATCGCACAGGCCGAAGCGCAGGCGCTCGCCGACGTGCGTGCCGCCGCCGCCGATACGGCGGTCGCCGCTGCCGAGAAAATTCTCGCCGCGGCCGCGAAGGGCAGGGTTGCCGAAGACCTGATGGCCAAAGGCATCGAAGACGTCAGGAAGAAATTCAATTAGCCGCGGTTGGTGCGATGGCGCGATCACAGCCGGGAGCTGTGATGCGCCGGGCGCAATAGCGACAGAACGGGCGCAGGACGGACGGTGCGCTTTGACTAGTGCCGCCGAAACGTATTTCGTCACAGCGGGTGATTCGCGAAGGTCGATTTTCTTTCCGCGAAATCAGGGGGACGACGGTCGGATCATTCGGCCGGCTCATCGGAGGGGCCTGTGGTCATCTTCGATTGCAATGGCGTACTCGTTGACAGCGAACCGATTGCTTCAGCCGTACTCGCGGACGCGTTCCGTCGGATAGGCTTGGCGTTCACAGCGGACGACGTGGCGCGCCGGTTTCACGGCCGCCGCGCCGCGGACGTTTTCGCCATCGTCGAAAGAGCAACGAAGCGGACGTTGTCGCGGGACTTTCGCGCCGATGTCGCAGGCGACACGCTGCGGCGCCTGCGCGGAGAGTTGCGCCCGGTCGCGCACGCGGCGCACGCGCTGACGTGGATACGCGGGCCGAAAGCGGTCGCCTCGTCTTCTTCGATGGACCGCATTCGCGCGAGCCTCGAGGTCACCGATCTTTTGCGCTTCGTCGAGCCGCGGCTGTTCTCGGCGGGCGATGTGCCCAACGGGAAACCGGCGCCCGATTTGTTCCGCCATGTGGCCGGCAAGCTCAAGGCCGATCCGGCCGATTGCATCGTCGTCGAGGATTCCGTGGCGTCAGCGCCGCCAAGGCCGCCGGCATGCGGCCGATCGGATTTGTTGGGCGCAGCCACGCCGAGGGCGATCTCGCCCGCGACCTCCTGCGCGCCGGGGCCTGCGCCGTGATCGCCGATCTGCGCGCGTTGAAGAGCGCGGTCGTCGAACTGCGCGGGTGGTGATCGCCGTTCCGGCTCGCATGAGCGCGCCGCGGAATGACCCGGTGCCGTTTTAATTCGCGCTGGCCGCCGGTTGCGGCTTGGGTTTGGGTTTCGGCCGCGACCTCGGCCGGGTTCTGGGCGGCGGCTTCGGCTTACTTTGCGCCTCCGCCGATTGCGGATCGAAGCCGACGTAAACGATGTAGTCGTCAAGCAGCGCGGTGGGCGACGGCACCGGGAACGTCAGCGCCTCTTCGATGTGGGTGAACGGCACGTTGCCGGCGCCGGGAGCGATTACCACCGGGATGATGACGAATTTGGTCATAATCGGCCGCGTGCCCCCCGGCGTCTCCTCGACCACCGCGATGCGCAGCGGCACGTCGACCTGACCCGGGCCGCCACTGGGGCCGACGATAACGCGTCCCTGCACGCCAACCTTCATCACCATGTTGCCGCCGGCGACGGTGCATTCGCGGGCCTCGCGGGCAAACTCGCCTTGGTATTTGAGTGTCATCGCCGACTTGTCGTCAGTCGCTCCGATGGTCAGCGCGGAGGCGCCGCTGCGAACCTGGACCGACGGGCAATTGACGTCGGGCTGGGCGTTGGTGACTGTTTGCGGCGCCTTGGCCGACGCGCCGGAGAAGAAGCTCGATATCTTGTCGGTGAATCCGGCAGGAGCCGCAGTCGAATCCGATGCGTTGGTCCCGCTGAAGGTGTTGTTGGTCGAGCAGCCGCCGGCGAACAGCGCGAGCAGCAACGTCGCCGCGAGCAAGCCGCGCGCCGGCGTTTTCGTCGCTTGGTCAGTCCCCGGTATTGCCCCGCCGCTCATTTCCGAATTATCCCCGATGCCTTTGTTATATCAGGAGAACCGTGGCCATCCCAAGGCGGCGAAGGTGGGGTGGTTAAGGGTTGTTGCCGGAGGGTCGAGCGCCGCGAAGCTTATCGTTTCCCGGCATATCGCAGCCGCCCGACCGGTTTCGTTTTGTTCGGCCCATCCTACGGCTTGGCGTCTTTCAAGCGGCCGTAAAGCAGGTGATCCTGCCAGATGCCGTTGATGCACAGATAGTCCCGGGCGTAGCCTTCGCGCACGAAGCCGGTCGTTTCCAATAGCCGGATCGAGCCGGCGTTGGTCGGGATGCAGGCCGCCTCCAGGCGGTGCAGCCGCAACGTCGCGAAGGCGAACGGGATGAGCGCGCGCACCGCCGCCGTCATGAAGCCTTGGCGCACGAAGGGCTGACCCATCCAATAGCCGAGACTGCCGGCTTGGGCGACGCCGCGGCGGATATTGGCGAGCGTCAAGCCGCCGACGAGAGCGTTATCCGTCGTGCGGACGACGAGAAAGGCGTAGCCTTGGTCGCTCCGCAAATCCTCGGCATAGCGCCGCAGGCGGCGGCGGAACGCACTGCGGCTCAAGTCGTCGGCCGGCCAGGTCGGCTCCCAGGGAATGAGAAATTCACGGCTTTGCTCGCGCAGCGCCGCCCAATCGTTGTAGTCGGTCGCCTGCGGCGTGCGCAGCGTTACGCCGTCGCCGACGATGGACGGCAGCGGATCGGAGAAGTTGATGGTGCGAAAGAACGCCATTACCCGTGTTCAGCGGCGAAGGAGCAGCGGATGCCAACTCCACGTCATGCGGCCCGACGGTGAAGAGTCTCGGCAATGGCGGCGGCACTTTCAAGCCCGGAGCCGAGCCCGAGCACGGCAATGGCCGGCCTGCCGCGGCGAATAAGCGCCCGCCCGGCGGCGCGGGCGCTTTCGACCGTCACTGCTTCGACCCTTTCGACCACCTCCTGGAGCGGTATCGGCCGGCCCCAGGCGATCATCTGCCGCGCCAATTGGCCGATGCGGTCGCCCGAGCTTTCGAGCGCCATCAGTAAGCCGGCCTTCATCTGCGCCTTGGTGCGCGCAATCTCGGCCTCGGTAACGGTCTCGGCGGCGTTGGCGATCTCATCGACCACAAGCCGCATCAGCTCCGCGGTGTCGGCGGTATCGGTGCCGGCATAAAGGCCAAACATGCCGACGTCGGAATAGGGGGCGTGGAACGAATAGATCGAATAACACAGGCCGCGCTTCTCGCGCGCTTCCTGGAACAGCCGGGACGACATGCCGCCGCCGACCACGTTGGCGAACATCTGCAAGCTGTAGAGCGACGGGTCGGTCTGCGCGACGCCCGGCAGCGCCAGCGCGATATGCACCTGCTCGAGCTCGCGCTTCTCGACATGCGTGCCGCCGCCGAAGCGCGCCGGTTCCGGCGTCGAGCCGGCCGGCCCGTTGAAGCTGGCAAAGCGCTTTTCGACTTCGGCGACCACGGCAGCATGCTCGACGGCTCCGGCCGCGGCGACCAGCACGTCCGGGGCGCGATAATGCCGGCTGAGATAGTCGCGCAACCCCGCGCCGTCGAACGAACGCACGGTCTTGGCGGTGCCGAGGATCGAGCGGCCGAGCGGCTGGTCGGGAAAGGCCATGCTCTGCAAGTGCTCGAAGATCAGATCGTCGGGGGTATCGGCGACGGCGCCAATCTCCTGCACGATGACGTTCTGTTCGCGGGCGAGCTCGTCGGGGTCGAACGCCGGTTCTGAAAGAATGTCGGCCAGCACGTCGAGCGCGAGCGGCACGTCGGCTTTGAGTATGCGCGCGTAATAGGCCGTGCTCTCGGCGCTGGTCGCGGCATTGAGGTCGCCGCCGACGGCCTCGATCTCTTCCGCGATCTGCAGCGCGCTCCTGCGGCGGGTGCCCTTGAACGCCATGTGCTCGAGGAAATGCGAGATGCCGTGCTCGTTCGGCCGCTCGTCGCGGCTGCCGGAATTGATCCACACGCCGAGCGAGGCCGTCTCGAGATGCGGCATCGTATCGGTCACGACATTGATGCCGGATTTCAAGGTGGTCACCGCTACGCTCATGCCGCCGCTCCTTCCTGTGCGGCGCGGCTCGTCCCCAGGACGAAATGCTCGACCGCTGATTGATCCGCCGGCAGCACAGTGACGCGCTCCGGCCGTTGATTGAGATCGCTAAGCCATTCCGGCAATTGCGGCCGCACCCCGCACGACGTTTCGATTGCCTCCGGGAATTTGGCCGGATGCGCCGTCGACAGCACCACCATCGGCACCGCCGGGTCGCGGGTTTCCTTCTCGGCGACGGCGAGACCGACCGCGGTGTGCGGATCGACGAAATTTCCGGTTTCGCGTTTCACCGCGCGAATGGTTGCAGCCACTTCTTCCTCGTCGGCCCGGCCCGCGGAGAACCACGACCGGATGTGCGCCAGCGCCGGCGCCGGCAGCGTGAAGCGGTGCGACTGGGCGAGCGAGCCCATCAGCGCGCGCACGGCGCCGCCGTCGCGCCCGCAGGCATCGAACAACGCCCGCTCGAAATTCGAGGCGACCTGGATGTCCATCGAGGGCGAACTTGTCGGCACCACGCCGTGCAACTCGTAAGTTCCGGTCGTCAGCGTTCGCACCAGGATGTCGTTGACGTTGGTGGCGATGATCAGCCGATCAATCGGCAAGCCTAGACGCTGCGCGACGTAGCCGGCGTAAATGTCGCCGAAATTGCCGGTCGGCACGGTGAAGGCGACCTTGCGATGCGGCGCGCCGAGCGCGACCGCGGCGGTAAAGTAATAGACGGTCTGGGCCACGATGCGGGCCCAGTTGATCGAGTTGACCCCGGAAAGCCGGACCCGCTCGCGAAACGCGGCATGATTGAACAGGCCTTTCACGATCGCCTGGCAGTCGTCGAAGGTGCCGTCGATAGCGAGCGTGTGGATGTTGGGCGCTGCCGCCGTTGTCATCATGCGCCGCTGCACCTCGGAGATGCGGCCATTGGGGAACAGCACGACGACGTCGATCTGGCTCTTGTCGCGGAAGGCTTCGACGGCGGCGCCGCCGGTGTCGCCGGAGGTCGCGACCACGACGGTGCGGCGCTCGCCACGCGCGGCAAGCGCATGATCCATCAGCCTGGCCAAAAGCTGCATCGCGAGGTCTTTGAAGGCGAGCGTCGGCCCGTGAAACAGTTCAAGCGCGAACGTATTGGTGCCGAGCTGGGTCAGCGGCGCAACGGCGGAATGGCGGAAATTGCCGTAGGCCTCGCGCGCCATGCGGGCGAGGTCGGCTTCGGAGATGGCGTCGCCGGTGAACAGCCCGATGACGTCGACGGCAACCTCGGCGTAGGGCCGGCCCGCGAAGCCAAGGATGGCGTCGCGTTCCAGCCGCGGCCAGGCCTCCGGCACATAAAGGCCGCCGTCGCGGGCAAGCCCCGCAAGCATCACTTCGGCGAAGCCCAGAGCCGGCGCTTCACCCCTGGTGGAAATGTGACGCAATCGACGCCTTCCTCGCGCCGAGGCCCGGGCCCGCGGCGCTAAACCATTGATTTTCCAGGATGTTCGCGCGGGAGGCTCACGGCCGCCCGTCCCGGACCAACGCCACAGTTATAGAAGAGCGGGTCGTTTCACAAGGAAGGCGAGGCCGGGTTCAATGCGGGCCTAAAGGTGGCGAGACGCCCGGAATCGCCGGCCAAATTCGCCGGAAAACAGCCCAGACCTTCGGTCTTAAAGGCTTTCCCCGGCTAGGCATTCCGCGCCCGCGCGTCGCGCGATGACGAGCGGGCAAAGACCACGAACACCACGACCAGAACGAGGGCGAGGCCATACCAGGTGATCGCGTATTGCAGGTGCTCGTTGCGCAGATGCACGATGAGCTTGCCCGGCTGCGGCAGGCCGCCGGGCGGCACCGGCGATTCCTGCTCGACGTAAAACGGCGCCACCGGTCGGACACCCTCGGCGGCGGCGATCGCCAGCGGGTCGCGCGTGTAGAAGAGGTTGCGCGCCGGATTGTCGGCCGGCGAAAACCAATGGCGCGGCTCGGGCCACCGCAGTGCGCCAGTGATCTCGACCGGGCCGGTGATCTGCCCCACGGCGCGGGTTGCCCAGTCCTTGCGCGCGTCCGGGACGAAACCGCGATTGACGATGACGGACGTGCCGTCGGCGAGCCGCGCGGGCGTGAAAATCCAATAGCCGATGCCGGATACGTCGGGCCGGAACGCCGAGGCGGCGGCGTAGACCAGTGCTTCCTTGCCGTGATCGAAGGTGGCCGCGAACTTGACGCGGCGATATTCGTCGTCCGCCGGATCGAGGCTCGGCCAAGCGGCGGGCGGCGGCAATGCGACAGGCGGCGCCGCGAGCCGCTCGGTGAGAGCCGCGATCAATCCCTCCTTCCAGGCTTTGCGCTTTATCTGCCAAGTGCCGAGCGCGATCAGAGCGGCAAACGCCAGCGCCGCCGGGACCAACAGGCCGATCCACGATCGCCGCTTTCTCGGCGCGTTCACTGGCCGTCCCGGCGCAGACGCCCCTCTTCGGCCCTGTGGTGGTATTGCAGCGCGATCAACAAGCCTTTCACCGGCCGCAGCGGTCCGAGTGTGACGACGAAAATAAGCGGCAGCCACAATACCGCGTGCACCCAGAACGGCGGCTGATACAGGACCTCGGTGATGAGCGCGGCGAACACGACGATGAAGCCCGCGCCCAACATGATGAAGATCGCGGGGCCGTCGCCGGAATCGGCGAAGTTGAAATCGAGGCCACACTTGTCGCAGCGCGGCCGCAAGGTCAAAAAACCCTGAAACAGCTTACCCTTGCCGCAGCGCGGACACGCGCACGCCAACCCGGCGAGCACTGTGCCTGAAAACGTGTCGATCGGCGTATCTGTCATTCTTTTCCGTTACCCTGATGGCTCGCACCTCAGGATGACGGAGCGCAAGCCAGGCGCGCAATCATTCCGGCAGCGGCGTGCCGGCGCCCCATACGTAGATGCAGGCGAACAGGAACAGCCACACCACGTCGACGAAGTGCCAGTACCAGGCCGCGAACTCGAAGCCGAGATGCTGCGTCGGCTTGAATTGTCCGGCCAGCGCCCGGAACAGGCACACGATGAGGAAGATCGAGCCGATGATGACATGAGCGCCGTGGAATCCCGTCGCCATGTAAAAAGTGGCGCCGTAGATGTTGCCGGAATAGTGGAACGCGGCATGGGCATATTCAAAGGCCTGCACGCAGCTAAAGCAGAGCCCAAGCGCGATGGTGCAGATCAGGCCCCAAATCAGTCCCTTGCGGTTGTTCTCCAGAAGCGCGTGATGCGCCCAGGTCACCGTCGTGCCCGAGGTGAGCAGGATCAGTGTGTTCAACAGCGGCAGATGCCACGGGTCGAAGGTATGGATGTCCTTCGGTGGCCACACCCCGCCGGTGAAGGCGGCGCGCGCTACGTCCTTGATCTCGTCCGGAAAAAGCGCGGTGTTGAAATAGGCCCAGAACCAGGCGACGAAGAACATCACCTCCGAGGCGATGAACAGGATCATGCCGTAGCGGTGCGAGATCTGCACCACGCGGGTGTGATCGTGCTCCACCTCGGCTTCGTAGATCACGTCGCGCCACCAGCCGATCATGGTGTAGGCGACGCCGATGGCGCCGACGCCGAGAAGAATCGGCGCGTAGGCGACGACGTGGTGCATCCACAGGATAAAGCCGAAGGCGGTGATGAACGCCGAAGTCGCGCCTAACGCCGGCCACGGGCTGGGATTGACCAGGTGGTAATCGTGGTGCGGTTTGGCGTGTGCTGCATCAGCCATTTCAGTTCCTCGATCAGATGCGGCCGGATGTTGCCGGCGCTGTGCCCTCCGCCGCCGCCCGATCCGGCACTTTCGCCGGATAGAACGTGTAGGAGAGCGTGATGAGATTGACTCCGTTCTGCTCGGAATCGTCGGCGAGCTTCGGATCGACGTAGAACACCACCGCCATGTCGCGCGTCTCGCCAGGCTTCATGGTCTGCTCGGTGAAGCAAAAGCAATTGATCTTGGTGAAGTAGATGCCGGTGGTCGGCGGGCTGACGTTATAGCCGGCCTGTCCGGTGGTGACCCGCGCCGCTTCGTTGATGACCTTATAATAGACGGTCGCTACCTCGCCGAGCCGCACGTCGATGGTCCGGCGCTCGGGCTCGAATCGCCACGGCAGGCCGGCTGCGACATTGGAATCGAAGCGCACCGTGATGCCACGGCCGGATATTTGCGCCGGCGCCGCGTTCGCCACCTGGGTGGTGCCGCCGTAACCGGTGGCGCGGCAGAACCAGTTGTAGAACGGCACGGCGGCGAACGACAGGCCGACCATGGCCGCGACCAGGCCGCCACAAAGAAACGCCACCACGATATCGCGGCGCGGCTTCGGCGAATTATGCGGCCCCGACAGGCTCATCGGCTTCGGCACCCCGATATTCACAGCGGCCGGACCAGCACGCCCGGCCCTTTCACCAGCGTCACGATGTAGAACAGGATCACCAGCACACCAAGCGACACCGCGATCGCGATCGAGCGCGCGCGGCGCGCCCGCAGCTGCCGTTCGGTGAGCTTTATGCCGGGCTCAGGCTTTTGCTCGTCCATGACTATGCTCGTCGTCATGCGGCGAAATGGCCGAACAAAGCCGGCGCGGCCCGGTCGACCAGCAGCATGGCGAACAACAGGAACAGATAGAGGATCGAGAAGCCGAACAGCTGCTTGCCGGCGGCGTGTCCGGTCCGTTCCGCCCACACCCGCAGCGCCAGCGCGATCATGGCGGCGCCGGCCGCCACGGCGAAGATTCCGTACAGCGGTCCGGTATATCCAAGCAGCCACGGCGCAACGCCAAGCGGCGCCAGCACGAGGCTATAGAGCAGGATTTGGCGGCGCGTCTCCTTGATGCCGGCGACCACCGGCAGCATCGGTATTCCGGCGCGCGCGTAGTCTTCGCTGCGGTAGAGCGACAGCGCCCAGAAATGCGGCGGCGTCCAGAAGAAGATGATGAGGAAGAGGACGAACGGCTCGAGCGCGACGCCGCCCGTCGTCGCCGCCCAGCCGATCATTGGCGGCAGCGCGCCCGCCGCGCCGCCGATGACGATGTTCTGCGGCGTCGAGCGCTTGAGCCACATCGTATAGACCAGAACATAGAAGCCGATCGTCAGCGCAAGCAAGCCGGCGGCGACGACGTTGACCAAAAGTCCGAGCACGACCACCGAGAAGCCGGCAAGCGTCAGGCCGAAGGCCAGCGCCTCGCCGGGGGCGATCCGTCCGGCCGGCAGCGGCCGCGCCCTCGTGCGCGCCATATGCGCGTCGATATCGGCGTCGTACCACATGTTGAGCGCGCCCGCGGCGCCGGCGCCGACCGCGATGCAGATGAGCGCGGTCAGCGCGATCACCGGATGCAGATGGCCGGGCGCGATCACTAGTCCGACGAAGGCGGTGAACACCACGAGCGACATCACCCGCGGCTTCATCAACTCGATGTAATCGCCGACGCCGGCGATGCTCGGTTCGGCGTGAGAAAGCGTGACGCTCATCGGATCAGCGGCAGCGTTTCATATTGGTGGAACGGCGGCGGCGACGACAGCGTCCATTCCAGCGTAGTGGCGCCCGCGCCCCACGGATTGGCCGGCGCCGGCACCTTGCGGATGAACGCCTGCGCCATGCCGAACAGGAACACCAGGACGCCGAAGCCGGAGATGTACGAACCGATCGAGGAAACGAAATTCCAGCCGGAGAAAGCGTCCGGATAATCTGCGATGCGGCGCGGCATGCCGGCCAGGCCCAGGAAGTGCTGCGGGAAGAAGACGAGGTTGACGCCGATGAAGGTGATCCAGAAGTGCAGCTTGCCGAGGAATTCCGAATACATGTAGCCGGTGATCTTCGGGAACCAATAATACCAGCCGCCGAAGATGGCGAACACCGCGCCGAGCGAGAGCACGTAATGGAAATGCGCGACGACGTAATAGGTGTCTTGGAGCACGCGGTCGACGCCGGCGTTGGCCAGAACCACGCCGGTGACGCCGCCGAGGGTGAACAGGAAGATAAAGCCGATCGCCCACAGCATCGGCGTTTTGAACTCGATCGAGCCGCCCCACATCGTGGCGATCCAGGAGAAGATCTTCACGCCCGTCGGTACCGCGATCACCATGGTGGCGGCGATGAAATAGGCCTGCACGCTCGCCGACATGCCGACCGTATACATGTGATGCGCCCAGACGACGAAGCCGATGCCGCCGATCGCAACCATCGCGTAGGCCATGCCGAGATAGCCGAATACCGGCTTCTTCGAGAACGTCGCCACGATCTGGCTGACCATGCCGAAGCCCGGCAGGATCAGGATGTAGACTTCTGGATGGCCGAAGAACCAGAACAAGTGCTGGAACAGCAGCGGATCGCCGCCGCCATGCGGATCGAAGAAGGTCGTGCCGAAATTACGGTCGGTCAGCAGCATGGTAATGGCGCCGGCCAGCACCGGCAGCGCCAATAGCAGCAGGAACACCGTCACCAGCTGCGACCACACGAACAGCGGCATCTTGTGCAGCGTCATGCCCGGCGCGCGCATGTTGAAGATGGTAGTGATGAAGTTGATGGCGCCGAGGATCGAGGAAGCGCCGGCCAGATGCAGCGACAAGATGACGAAATCCATCGCCGGGCCGGGATGGCCATAAGTCGAGAGCGGTGCGTAGATCGTCCAGCCGGTGCCGGCGCCGTTGACGCCCGGCTCGCCCTCGAAAAAGAACGACGCGAGGAGCAGCCCGAACGAAGCTGGCAACAGCCAAAACGAGATGTTGTTCATGCGCGGGAACGCCATGTCCGGCGCGCCGATCATCAGCGGCACCATCCAGTTGCCGAAGCCGCCGATCATCGCCGGCATGACCATAAAGAAGATCATGATCAGCCCGTGCGCGGTGACGATCACATCGTAGTAGTGGGTTTCGTGGAAGATCTGCAGACCCGGATACATCAGCTCGGCGCGGATCAGTATCGAGAAAACACCGCCGATCATGCCGGCGCAGAGCGCGAACACCAGGTACATCGTGCCGATGTCCTTGTGGTTCGTCGAATAGACATAGCGGCGCCAGCCATGCGGGATGGCGTGGCCGTTGTCGTCGCCGTGTGTCGCCGGGTGGGTCATCGCATCCATTGTCGGTCCTTAGTCTGCGCGCGTTCTTATCGGTGTTTCGTCTCGGCCTTGTGTCGTCGGTGTGCCGCGCCTTCAGCGTGCCGCGCCGGCCGCCGCGACGGCGTTCGGCGACGCATTATCGAGGCCGGCAGTCTTCCTCTCTTGCGCCACCCAGGCGGCGAACTCGGCGCTGCTGACGACGTGCACGGTGATCGGCATGAAGGCGTGGTCCTTGCCGCAAAGCTCGGAGCACTGGCCGTGGAAGCGGCCCTCGCTGGTCGCCTTGAACCAGGTGTCGTTGAGGCGTCCGGGAACGGCGTCGATCTTGATGCCGAACGACGGCACGGCGAAGGAGTGGATCACGTCGGCGCCGGTGACCAGCACGTGCACCACCTTGTTAACCGGCACCACCATCTCGTTGTCGACGGTAAGGAGCCGCGGCTGGCCCGGCTTGAGGTCCTTGTCCTCGACGATGAGCGAGTTGAATTCGAAATTGCCGTTATCGGGATAGTCGTAGGTCCAGTACCATTGCTTACCGGTTGCCTTGACCGTGACGTCCGGCTTGGGCACGTCGAGTTCGACGAAAAGCAGGCGGAACGACGGAATGGCGATCGCCACCAGGATAATGACCGGCACGATCGTCCAGAGCACTTCGATCAGCGCGTTGTGCGTTGTGCGCGACGGCGTCGGATTGGCGCGCGCATTAAACCGCACCATCACCACGACGAGCAGAACCAGAACAAACAGTGCGATGCCGAAGATGATCCACAGCAGGAAGTTGTGAAACCACGTGATGTCGACCATGACCGGGGAGGCGGCATCCTGCAGGCCGATCTGCCAAGGCGACGGCTGACCGATGCCGGCCATGGCCGCGGTAGCGCCCGCAAATAAACTCCCGACGATCAGCGCACAGGCGGTCAAGCGTGAGAACGTCGGCATCTGCTTCCTGGCTCCCGTTGCCTCAAGTCTGTTCGGTCGCGGCTGCCCTTGTACGGCGTCAAATCCCGGCGCCACCGCGACAGCTTGACGCGACTTGCTGCCGGATGCGGTTTGCGCCGCTGATTTGGCCCTTGGCAGGCGTTGACGGGACGGAGAAATCCCAGCCCGTCAAACCACAAATCGCGTGCTACCGCAATGCACTCGTCAGCGCAGGCGCTCCCGTTATCCGCTGCGGTTTTCGGCGCTGATGCGGGCGCGGCCTTCGTCCTTTTCGCGGCCACAATGGCTTGGTTTTGATGCGATCTTGACACGCTGGGCTCACGATGTAGGGAGGCGCGCGCGGTGATCGGCCTGCACCGTGAGTGATTCGTGTCCGAAGACCTGTCGAAAGCGGGGCCGCCGTCGCGGCCGATCAGGGGAAACGATCATGGCGATGTTCGATGGCCGGTTGCGGCGGGCAACGGCTGCGGCGTTTAGCGGCGCTGCCATGCTGCTGGCGGCGCTGGCGGCGGCAAGCGCGCCGGCCGCGGCTCAGGGCGCGGTCCGTTCCGTGCACGGCGATTGGCAAATCCGCTGCGACACGCCCCCGGGAGCGCAGGGCGAACAATGCGCCCTGATGCAGAGCGTCACGTCCGACGATCGTCCCAACATCGGGCTCACCATCATTATCTTGCGGCCGGCCGGAACCAATATCCGCTTGATGCGCGTGCTCGCTCCGCCCGGCGTATTGCTGCCGGAAGCCCTCGGGCTGAAGATCGACGACGTCTCGGTCGGCCGCGCCGGCTTCGTGCGCTGCCTGCCCAATGGCTGCGTCGCCGAGGTCACGATGGAGGAAAATCTGATCAAGCAGATGCGCACCGGGCACACCGCTACCTTCATTATCTTCATGACTCCCGAGGAAGGCATCGGCTTCCCGGTAAGCCTCAAGGGCTTTGCCGAAGGCTTCGACCAGTTGCCGTGAGCGATCGAGCAGCGTCGCCGGTCCGCGCGGCCAGTGCCGCGCGCTGGTGATAATTGCGAACCGCCGCGCTGGATGCGGCGGCGCCGTCATGGCTCGGCTCATCACGTCATTGCGCCTAGCCTTTGTGTCCGCGGAAATTCGACACTATCTTTACGGTTGGCGCACCGCAATCGGAGGGACGAGCGCGATGGCTACCATGCTGGACACCAAGCAGTACCCTGTCACCCATACCGATGCCGAGTGGCATAAGATCCTCTCGCCCGAGCAGTTTCGCGTCATGCGCGCGCACGGCACCGAGCCGCCGGGCAGCTGCGCGCTCAATTACGAGAAGCGCGCGGGGACCTTTTACTGCGCAGGCTGCGCGCAGCCGCTGTTCGCCTCGAAGAAGAAGTTCGAGAGCGGCACCGGATGGCCGAGCTTCAACGATCCCGTTGAAGGCGCGGTCGAGACCTCGACCGATGAAAGCTACGGCATGGTGCGCACCGAGGTGCATTGCGCCCGTTGCGGCAGCCATCTTGGCCACGTTTTCGAGGACGGGCCGCCGCCGACGCATTTGCGGTATTGCATCAACGGCGTGGCGATGAATTTCAAGCCGGATTGAACGGGCTTTTCGCGCGCAAGCGGGAATCGCGTCGGCGCCCGCCTCGTTCGACCAACGCTGGCCCCGCTATAGTTCCTCTACAGTCGCGTCTTGCCGCACTGCGGCGGGCTCCGTTCACCGGAGCTTCGACCGCGCGTGGACAGCCCATGAGCTGCGGTGAAATGCGGCCGATTTCAGGCTACCGCATCAGCACGTCGCAAAACCGTGAGAAGCTGCGGCAAAATCGTGCCTCGTTTGTGCCCGCATGCTGTGGAACATTTCCACATGAATCGCCGGAATAAATCGATTTAAGTTGACGGAGGCGGGGGTCAACTGCCGGAACTGTCGATGAGCAGCGCACGGGAAACGGCCATTCGTCTCCTGCTTTTGATGATGATCGCGTCGGTGGTGCTGCCGGCGGCGCTGTTCGTTTATGCCTCCTGGGTCAGCTACCGCGAAATCCACGACGTCGCCGACGAGCGCATCGGGCGTTCGCTCGACGTCATGCAGGAACAGGCGCTCAAGGTATTCCAGACCGTCGATCGCACCTTTGCCGAGGTCAACGAGATCGTGCGCGGCATGTCGGACCAAGACATTCGCGCCGCCGCGCCACGGCTGCACGAACGGCTCTCGGCAATCGTCGGCACCATGCCGCAACTCTATGCGATCCTGCTGGTCGGCCGTGACGGCCGGTCGCTGGCGGCGAGCACGCTCGCTGTGGTGCCGGACAGCGTTAATCTCGCCGACAGCGACTATTTCCAGGCTCAGCTTGAAGACGATCCCGGAACCTATGTCAGCGGCACGCGCGCCCCGCGCCTGCCGGGCATCGGCACCGACTTCTTCGATCTCTCGCACCGTCTGGAATCGCCTACCGCTTCCTTCAACGGCATCATCGCGGTCGCCGTGCGGCCCAGATATTTCGAGGATTTTTATAACCTGATCGGGCAGACGCCGGGCAGCTTTTATGCCCTCGTCCGGTCAGACGGCGCCTTTCTGGCGCGTTATCCGCCGCTCAAGGATCGCGGGCGCCGGCTTTCTCCCCTGAGCACGTTCCGCCGCACTATCGCGCACGGCTTGCTGCACGGCATGTACACAGCCGATTCCGATGCCGACGGAATTTCCCGCCGTTTCGGCTTCCGCAAGCTGCCCGGCTATCCGGTCTACGCACTTGCCGGCGTGAGTAGTGCGGAGTTGCGGGCCGAGTGGTTGGCCAGCATGCGCACGCACCTTTTGGTCGGGTTGCCGGCCGTGCTGCTGGTGCTGGCCGTGCTTTGGGTGGCGCTGCGGCGGACCAGGCGGCTCTACGACGAGGCCGAGCGCCGCGAGGTCGCGGAAGGGGCGCTACGCCAGGCGCAACGCCTGGAAGCGATCGGCCAACTGACCGGCGGCGTCGCTCATGACTTCAACAATTTGCTGATGATCGTCAGCGGCAGCGTGCACCGGCTGCGCCGCGACATCAACGATGAGAAGCAGCGCCGGCTGCTCGACGCCATCGACAACGCGACCCAGCGCGGCGAAAGCCTCACCCGGCAATTGCTGGCGTTCTCGCGGCGGCAAATGCTGCAGCCGAGCGTCATCGATCTGTCCGCGCGGTTGCCTGAGCTTAAGGACATGCTCAGCCGCTCGCTGCGCGGCGACATCGAAATCCGCGTGCTGTTTCCGGGACGGCCGTGTCTGATCAAGGTCGACCCGAGCGAGCTCGAGCTTGCTTTGCTCAATCTTGCCTTCAACGCCCGCGACGCCATGCCATCGGGCGGCACGCTCACCATCACGGCCAAGCCGATCCTGCTGCGCGGCAAAGCCGGCGAAGAAGGCTTGAGCGGCGAGTTTGTCGCCATCCGCATCGCCGACACCGGCGAAGGGATTCCGCCGGATGTGCTGCCGCGCGTGTTCGAGCCGTTCTTCACCACCAAGGACGTCGGCAAGGGTACCGGTCTTGGGCTGTCGCAGGTCTACGGCTTCGCCAGGCAATCGGGCGGCGCCGCCACCATCACCAGTTCGGTACGGCGCGGCACCGCGATCACGTTGTTCCTGCCGCGCAGCTTCGAGGCGCCGGCGCAGCCGCAGGAGCCGTCGATCGCCGCCGCCACGGCGCTGCCGGCGGGCAGCGTGCTTATCGTCGAGGACCACCCCGATGTCGTCGAGGTGGCCAGCGCCTATTTCGCCGATCTCGGTTACGGCGTGAAAACGGCGGCCGGCGCGCAGGCCGCCCTCGATATGATCGAACGCGAAAGCGGCATCGACGTCGTGTTCTCCGACATATTGATGCCCGGCGGCATGAACGGGCTGGCGCTGGCGAAAGCGGTGCGCCGGCGCTTTCCGAACATCGTCGTACTTCTGACCACCGGGTATTCTTCGAGCGCGCACGACGCCGTGCTTGAAGGCTTCGAAGTGCTGCCGAAACCCTACGATCTCGCGGCGCTCGAACGTGCGCTGCGGACTGCGCGCAAAGCTGTGCCCGGCACCGCCACGGCGTCTGCGCGCGCGCCGCAACATGTGTCAGGATGATTTGCAGCGGGCCGGCGAACGCCGAAGGCAGCTGAAGAAGCGACGAGAGGACGAAGCGAGAAAGCCTGGTGTGTTGCAAGCTGCTGGCTCAATTGAGCTTGGCGCGCCCCGGATCGATCGCGGCTTCGTCGATCTGGCTGGTCTTGCCGGCCGCGTCGGCGCGGCCCTTTAGTATCCAGCCCAGCGACCGGCAGGCCTCGAACGGGACGCCGAAGCACACCTCAAAACCGCTTGTCGTGACCAAGGTGACGATGACGCAATCCTGGTCTTTGGCGTCCTCGACGCTCCAGCCGTGGAGCCCAAAGACATACCGCGCCTCGTCATTTCCGGTCTGCCGTCGCACCGCGCGCGCCAGCAAGTGCGGCAAGGTCATGACGACCGCCTCGGCCTGATCGAGCGGAAACTCGACGGTTACGGCCTTGCCGGAGCCGTCCAGGAACTCAAGTCCCACATTCGTGCCGTCGCTCGCGACATGGCAGGTGGTCAGCTTCTTGCTGCGAATCTTCGTCCGCATCCGGTCGCCCCTTTTCAATCAGCCGATTTTCGACCATACTCGTTATATTCTGTAGAATATAACGCAAGAAGCGGCCGGCTAGAAGCGCTTTCCGGGCCGCACACGGCGACGCGCAGAACCATATGGAGGACGTGCCATGAACATACCTCTTGCCCACCCGCATCTCAGTGAAGCCGCGTCGCGTTTTCTCGCCGGCAAGCACCAGGCGTTTATCGGCGGCAAATGGGTCGACGCCGAATCCGGCAAGACCTTCGACACCTTCGATCCGGGATCGGGACGGGTGATCGCCAAGGTGGCCGAATGCGACGCGGTGGATGTCGACAAGGCGGTAGCGGCCGCGCGCGCGGCATTCGAGAGCGGGCCGTGGCCGCGCACGACCGGCAGTGAGCGCGCGCGCATGATGTGGAAGCTCGCCGACCTGATCGAGCAGAACGCCGCCGAACTTGCTGAGCTGGAGGCGCTGAACAACGGCAAACCGCTCGCCAACGTGCGCAACGGCGATCTGATGCTAAGCTGCGAGTCGCTGCGTTTCACCGCCGGCTGGACGACGAAGATCACCGGCGAAACGCTGTCGCTGTCGACCGCGCCCAAGACGCACGCCTTTACGGTGCGCGAACCGATCGGCGTGGTCGGCCAGATCATTCCCTGGAATTCGCCGATCATGATGGCGTGCTGGAAGCTCGCGCCGGCGTTTGCCACCGGCTGCACGGTGGTGCTCAAGCCGGCCGAGCAGACGCCGCTGACGGCGCTGCGCCTCGCCCAACTGATCCAGGAAGCAGGCATCCCGGACGGTGTGGTCAACATCGTGCCCGGTTTCGGCCCGACGGCGGGCGCGGCCATCGCCGCGCATCCCGACATCGACAAAGTCGCGTTCACCGGTTCCGGAGAAGTCGGCAGGCTTATTATTCAAGCCGCCAGCGGCAATCTGAAAAAGGTCTCGCTCGAATTGGGCGGCAAATCGCCGGTGGTGGTGTTTCCCGACGCCGACATGAGCGTGACGGGTCCAGGTGCGGCGCGCGCGATCTTCACCAATTCCGGCCAGGTCTGTGCCGCCGGATCGCGTCTTTATGCGCACACGCGCGTCTTCGACAAAGTCGTTGCAGCGGTTGCCGATGAGGCGAAAAAGATCCGGGTCGGCCATGCGTTGAGCGAGGGCACCCAGATGGGTCCGCTGGTGTCGAAAGACCAGCTCGAGCGGGTGTCGGGCTATCTCGAACAAGGCGAGAATGACGGCGCTACGGTGGTGACCGGCGGCAGCCGCATCGGCAACGAGGGATATTTCATAGAGCCGACGATCCTGACCGACCTGCAGCCGCAGATGTCGGTCGTGCGCGAGGAGATTTTCGGTCCTGTGCTCTGCGCCATGCGGTTCGACGATGACGATCTCGACCGGATCGCAAAGGAGGCCAACCGGACGGTTTACGGTCTGGCCGGCAGCGTATGGACGCGCGATCTCAGCATCGCCCACCAGATGGTCCGCAAGATCAGGGCTGGTACTATCGGCGTCAACATGCACGGCTCGATCGATCCGGCGTTGCCGTTCGGCGGCTTCCGGCAATCCGGCTGGGGGCGCGAAAAGGGCCGCGAAGTCATCGATCTCTACACCGAGGTCAAGGCCGTGGTCATGGCGCTCTAGCGTCCGCGTCTGTTCGACGACAAGATGATCGGCCGCATGAAGCGCGGCGCTTATCTGATCAGCACGACGCGCGGCTCGGAGGAAGCGGCGAAGTTCAAGACCGCGTAGTCCGCGGACTGCACGGATGTTTGTGCGCGCACCGCCTTTGCATCACAGGCATGTGTCTGTGACGCGCGTTATTCCCGTGGCAAACCATCGCTGCCTTGCGTAAGCGTGCCGACGCGAAGTTGCACGACGTTGCGTCGGGAGGGCGATGATGACGTTGTTGGTGTTGGCCTATCTCGGCGGCGTGCTGACGATCGTCAGCCCGTGCATTCTGCCGGTGCTGCCCTTCGTGTTCGCGCGGGCCGACCGGCCGTTCGTGACGTCCGGTCTGCCGCTGTTGGCGGGCATGGCGATAACGTTTGCCGTCGTCGCTACGTTGGCGACCGTCGCCGGCGGCTGGGTCGTCGAGGCCAATCAATACGGCCGCGACATCGCCATCGCGCTGTTGGCGGCGTTTGCGATCACGCTGATCTTTCCCGAACTCGCCGATCGGGCGATGCGGCCGCTGGTTGGACTGGGCGCTAGGCTCTCCGATTCGGCGGCGCGCGAGGAAGCTCACGGTTCTTCAATCCTGCCGTCGTTTCTGCTCGGCATCGCGACCGGGCTGCTTTGGGCGCCATGCGCGGGTCCGGTGCTCGGCCTGATCCTGACCGGGGCGGCGCTCAACGGCGCCAACGCCGGCACTTCACTGCTCTTGCTGGCCTACGCCGCCGGCGCCGCGACGTCGCTGGCGCTGGCGCTCCTGGTCGGCGGGCGGTTGTTCGCGGCGATGAAAAGATCGCTCGGGGTCGGCGAATGGATCAGGCGCGGGCTTGGCGTCGCCATACTGGCCGCTGTCGTTGTCATCGCATTGGGTTTCGACACCGGCTTTTTGACCAAGCTCTCGCTGTCCAACACCGCTTCGCTGGAGCAGCGTCTGGTCGAGCGGCTGCGGCCGCCGGCGAAATCCGCCGACGCGGCGAAGCCGTCTTCCGTCGTGACGAATGATGCTCCGGCGATGATGATGAAAGCGAAGCCGGACGCCGTGGGCATTTCAGGAAAAAATCTCGCGGTCGAAGGCGGTTTCCCGTCGCTGTCGGGCGCGGCGCAATGGCTGAACTCGCCGCCGCTGACGCCGGAAGGACTTAAAGGCAAGGTGGTGCTGATCGATTTCTGGACTTATTCCTGCATCAACTGCCTGCGCGCCATCCCCTATGTCCGGGCCTGGGCCGAGAAATACAAGGACCACGGCCTGGTCGTGATCGGCGTGCACACGCCGGAATTCGCCTTCGAGCGCAACATCGGCAACGTGCGCTCAGCTGTCGCCGATTTGCACATCGGCTATCCGGTCGCCATCGACAACGATTATAAAATCTGGCGCGCCTTCGACAACGAATACTGGCCGGCGCATTATTTCATCGATGCCAAGGGTCACATCCGCTATCACCACTTCGGCGAAGGCGAATACGACGAGTCCGAGCGGGTGATCCAACAGCTTCTCGCCGAAGCCGGCGACGGTGGCTTTGCGGCGACCCCGGTGTCCGTCACCGCCAGCGGCGCGGAAGCGGCATCCGATGGCCGCGACGTCAAATCGCCGGAGACCTATATCGGCTACAATCGGGCCGACAACTTCGCTTCGCCGGGCGGCATCGTCGAAGATGAAAGCCATGACTACGCGGCGGCGGCGGGAGCGCCAGAGCGCAATCAATGGAGCCTGGCTGGCGATTGGACGGTCAGCGCCGAAAACGCCGCGCTGACTAAATCCGGCGGCCGCATCGTCTATCGCTTTCACGCCCGCGATCTTCACCTCGTCCTCGGGCCGGGCGCCGACGGCAAGCCGGTACGGTTTCGCGTCACCATCGACGGCGAAGCGCCGGGCGCCGATCACGGCGCCGACGTCGATGCCGACGGCATGGGCGTTGTCCAGGGCCAACGCCTCTATCAGCTTATCCGCCAGCACGGCGCGATCGCGGACCGGACCTTCGCGATCGAATTTCTCGACCCCGGCGTGCAGGCCTTCGCCTTCACCTTCGGCTGAAGTCCCGGCGGGAAATGGTCCGGTCTGAATAAGGCCGGCGTCGGATTGGCTAGGCTACCGCCGTAAACTGTGGCTATATTCGGCCGCATGGCTAAACCGCGCGTCACTTTCAAATACAAACGAGTTGCCGAAGACGACTGGCAAATCGAGGCCCACTACCCCGGCGTGGACATTCGCTACATCAAGGGGTTCAAGAGCAAGGCCGAGGCGGATGAGTGGCTCCAAGGCACCCGCCGCATAGACTGGCTGCGGTCGCAAGGCTACGCGAAGTGAGCAAGCTGACCTGAACTAAGCGGTACCCGCTCGCCGCCTCAAGCTGTTTTCTGCGGACGCGTCAGGACTCGAATAGCCAGCGTGCTAGGGCAACCGCCCCGAGGGCGCCGACAATCTGCGCCGCGATGAAAGCGAGTACACCGGCCGGCGCGATTCCCGCGTAGGTATCCGAGAGCGAACGCGCGATCGTAACCGCGGGATTGGCGAACGAAGTCGAGGCCGTGAACCAATAAGCCGCGGTGATGTAAAGGCCGACGGCGTAGGGGATCGCGGCCGGCGTTCGCGCGCTGCATCCCAGGATCGTGAGCAGCAAGCCAAAGGTGGCGACGAATTCAGCGAGCCATTGTCCGGGTCCGGTTCGCGCCGCGACGGAAACTTGCCAGAGCGGAAGCTCGAACATCAGATGCGCGGCCCAGACGCCGACAATGCCGCCGGCCACCTGGGCGCCGATGTATATAGCCGCCACGCCTGCCGGCAGCTCGCGGCGCAAAGCCAGCGCGATGCTCACAGCAGGATTAAAGTGCGCGCCGGACACCGGGCCGAGCGTGAGGATCAGAACCGTCAGGATCGCGCCGGTCGGGAGCGTGTTGCACAGCAGCGCCAACGCGCCATTACCTGCGGCGAGCTTCGCGGCCATGATGCCCGAGCCGACGACGCCTGCCAGCAGAAACGCCGTTCCCAAGCCTTCGGCCGCGCCGCGTTGCGCCAGCGACGGCATTAGGTCTGGCCGATTTCTTTGAGTTTGTTTTGCAACGTCAGTTGATCAAGCGAACGCAGCGGCAGCGAAATGAAGATGCCGATGCGTTGGTGCAACATCCGGTAGGAATCCTTGAAGGCGAGTGCGATTTCGGCCGCCGTGCCTTTGACTTCCGCAGGGTCGGGAACCCCCCAATGCGCCGTCATCGGCTGTCCGGGCCACAATGGGCATGTTTCCGCCGCGGCGTTGTCGCACACGGTAAAGACGAAATTGAAATCCGGCGCGTTCGGCGCCGTGAATTCGTCCCACGACTTGGAACGAAAGCCGCGTGTGTCATAGCCTAGGCTTTGCAGGAGCCGGAGCGTTTCCGGGTTTACCTTTCCCTTGGGATGGCTGCCGGCGCTATAGGCCCGGAATTTTCCCGCACCGAGCTTGTTCAGGATCGCTTCAGCCATGATCGAGCGGGCTGAATTGCCGGTGCAAAGAAACAGCACATTGAATGGTTGATCCGGCACGGCGGCGTCTCATCCGGCAGAGCTGCGGCGCCCGGCCGGTGTGGCTTGCGGCGCGCCGCGTGATTTTTCAGGGGCCATCGCTGCCAGCATCCGATTCATTTGTCGTGTTCCTAGGCTGAGATTTTGGCACGCTTGCCGCGCACCGGTTTGCACACAGTGGCGGGCGCGCATGGCGCGCCCTCGCAGCAATTCTCGGTGAGAAAGGCGATCACGTCGTTCATGGTTTCGTAGCGCGCCGCGTAGATCATCGAGCGGCCGTCGCGCCGCACGGTGACCAAGCCCGCGATGCGCAGCCGGTCGAAATGAAACGTGAGCGTGTTCGGCGCCAGCCCGAGCCGTTGCGCGACGTCGCCGGCAGCAATGCCGTCAGGTCCCGCCTGCACGAGCAGGCGGTACACATCGAGACGGTTGTCCTGAGCGAGCGCGGCCAACGCCGTGACAGCATCGGATGTTTCCATATTTCCACGAATATCGAAATATCAGCCGAACGTCAATCTTTTCCTTGATGCCTGTCCCTGTTTCAAATACGGCGGCCCTTATCGAAGGGCGTTTTTGCGAAGCGAATCCGGAAGTGGAGTGAGATGCGGTGCCCGCGCGCGGCGTTGCATGCCGCATCCGGGCAGTTTCGGGCATCATGTTGGCCGGCACTATGACCGGTCCGGGAGGTGCATTCCCTGGACTGGGACAGGCGGGCGCGGCTAACGCCCGCGTCAGAGCGCAAGGTCTTCGCTCCCCGGCTGGAGTGAGCTTACCGGATCGAACGTCCTGCCGCGTCCAGGAAGCCTGGCCTGAAGTTGACGCCGAACGGGCGAAAGCCCCGACGGTGTGAGCCGCTTAGTGGAGCGCCGGAAGGCGGGCGCGCCCCCTCCCCAACCCTCCCCCGCACGCGGGAGAGGGAAAAGAGACCAGGGCGCGCTGCCGTGCCTTCACCGGCACGGTGCACGGTTTGAAGTGAGTTTTTCGGCGCTCCGCTTTCCCTTTTTTGCTTTTGTTCTTTCTTTCGTCATTGCCGGACTTGATCCGGCAATCCATGCGGACGAGAAGCTCGATCGGATTTGCCGATAAGTTTTCAGGACCGCGCGTCAGCATGGACCACCGGGTAAAAGGCGAGCGAAGCGACGCCGTTCTTCGAACGGCTATGTCCGGTGGTGACGACCTGTAGTTGTTGGCAAACCTCGGACGCAAGGCGCGCCGCGAGAACGCTTTTCTTTTTGCCCTCTCCCCTCGCGGGAGAGGGAAACGCAAAGCGAGCCGCGAGAACGACTTCCGCTGTCCGCGAGCTTTGGCTCTTTCAGCTCTCTCTACCGCGGAGAGGTGAAGACGCGAGCGCCCGAGAATGATTCGCATCTTGCCGCGCCGTGAGGCGGCAGAGGACGAGGGTCACTCAGCCTTCGCCAATCTCGCGCAGGATCTCGGCGGTGTGTTCGCCGAGTTGCGGCGATGGCCGCTCGGCCGCAGTCGGCACGCCGTCAATCATGATCGGCGTGCGGACGCCGGGAATTGTGCCGCCCTTGGCAGCCGGGCTCGGCCGCTCGACCTTCATGCCGCGATGGACCACCTGCGGATCGGAAAACACCTCGGCAAGGTCGTTGATCGGGCCGGCCGGGACGCCTGCGGCTTCGAGTTTGTCGAGCAGGTCGGCGCGCGAGCGTTTCGCCGTGAGCGCGCAAAGGTGCTCGATCAGGGCGCCGCGGTTGGCGAGCCGCGATTTGTTGTCGATATAGTCGGGTTGCTTGGCGAGCGCCGGCTCGCCCAACACGGCGCACAATTTGGCGAACTGGCCGTCATTGCCGCTGGCGATAATGATGTGGCCGTCGGCGACCGGGAACACCTGATAGGGCGTGATGTTCGGATGCGCGTTGCCCATGCGGTGCGGCACTTTGCCGGAGACCAAATGATTGAGCGCCTGGTTGGCAAGGACGCCGACGGTCGAATTGACCAGCGCCATGTCGACATAGCTGCCGCGGCCGGTCTTTTCCCGCTGCGCCAGCGCCGCAAGGATGCCGACCGCCGCATAGGTGCCGGTGAACAGGTCCGACACTGGCACGCCGACGCGCAGCGGCTCGCCGTCCGGATTGCCGGTGAGATCCATGATGCCGGCCATGCCCTGCGCCATAAGATCGTAGCCGGCGCGCGGCGCGTAGGGACCGTTTTGGCCGAAGCCCGTCACCGAGCAATAGATCAGTCGCGGGAAGTCCGGCGCCAGGCTCTTATAATCGAGGCCGAACTTGGCGAGGCCGCCGACTTTGAAATTCTCGATCAGTACATCGGAACGCTCGACCAGCTTCTTGACGATGCGCCGGTCGGCTTCGCTGTCGTAGTCAAGCTCGATCGAGCGCTTGCCGCGGTTGGCGCCGTGAAAATACGCTGCGCCAAGATGGCCGCCGTCGGCGGCGGGAACGAAAGGCGGGCCCCAGCTACGGGTGTCGTCGCCGGCGCCCCGGCGCTCGACCTTGATCACGTCGGCGCCGAGATCGGCGAGTATTTGCCCAGCCCACGGTCCCGCCAGAATACGGGCCAACTCCAATACGCGCAGACCGGCCAATGGACCCGGCATGGACGCCTCCTCGACACTTCACGACGGCTTGGCCGCGCCGCGTTAACTGACAAAGCGCCGAGGATTTGTCTACTGGTCATGCGTTTCGTTAGCTTGTCACCGGGGCAGAGCATCATTAGTTCTTTAAGTGCCGGAACTGGCGGGTGAAGCGGATGGTTGCGGTCAACACCTCGTTTTTCAGCGAAATGCTGCAGAGCATCGCCGACCGCGGCCGTGCTTTCCTGCGCGAGCGCCGTGAGCCGGCGCGCGATCCTTCCGCCGGATTGGTCGAGCTTTGCGACGCGCTGTTGTCGGGCCGCGGCGAGGCCTCCGGTGTCGCGCTCGCCAACGAGATCCTCGCCGACTACGCGGAATTGACGGTCGGGCCACGCATCGCGTTTTTCGAGGCGCTGGCACGAATCTTCGGCCACGACCCCGCGCGCATCGACGCCGCGATCGCGGACTGGCGGCAATCGCCGTCGGCGGCGAACGCCGCCGAGCTGCACCGCGCCAGCGAGCCGCGCCGGCTCGAATTATTCCGCCGGCTCAATCTCGCGCCCGGCGGCACCGCCGCTCTGGTGCGGATGCGCGAGCAACTGCTCGACGCGATGGATCACCGCGACGATCTTGGCGTCGTCGACAACGACTTTATTCATTTGTTCTCATCCTGGTTCAACCGCGGCTTCCTGGTGCTGCGCCGCGTCGACTGGTCGTCGCCGGCCATGATCCTGGAAAAGATCATCCGTTACGAGGCCGTGCACGAGATTCACGACTGGGAGGATCTGCGACGGCGCATCGATTTGCCCGACCGCCGCTGCTACGCCTTCTTTCATCCGGCGCTGGTCGACGAGCCGTTGATCTTCGTCGAAGTAGCGTTGACGCGCGAGATTCCGGCGGCGATCGCGCCGATCCTGTCCGACAAGCGCAACGTCGTCGATCCGGAGCGCATAGCGACGGCGGTGTTCTACTCGATCACGTCTTGCCAGCGCGGCCTTACCGGCGTCAGCTTCGGCAATTTCCTGATCAAGCAGGTGGTCGAGGAAATTTCGCGCGACATGCCCGGCATCGCCAGCTTCGTGACGTTGTCGCCGGCGCCGAATTTCGGCCGATGGCTTGAACGCGAGCGCGTCAACGCGGCGTCGCTCGCTCTCGACGAAGAGGATCGCCGCACCCTTACCGCGCTCGATCGCCCCGATTGGTGGCGCGATCCGGCCGTGGCGGCGAGCCTGCGCGAGCCGGTGCTGCGCGCCGCGGCTTGGTATTTCCTGCGGGCCCGCAATGGCCGCGGTATGCCGGTCGACGCGGTCGCCCGCTTTCATCTCGGCAACGGCGCGCGCCTCGAGCGGCTCGACTGGCTCGGCGACACCTCCGAGCGGGCGTTGCAGCAGTCCTACGGCCTGATGGTGAACTACCTCTACGATCTCGATTACATCGAGCAGAATCACGAGGCCTATGCGCAACAGCACATGGTCGTTGCCGCAAGCGCGGTGAGCAGATTGTTGCGCGCGCCCTCGCGGGAGGTCGTGCCGGTTTCGGGATAAGCCTTTCGCGTCGTTGCCGGGCCTAGCCGTTCGAAGAACGGCGCCGCTTCGCACGCCTATGACCGGGCGATGCGTCTTTCCTTTGTTTCTTGGTTGGTTCACCGGGTCGCGGCGTTTTGCGCCGGCCCGGTGATGATGCGGAGTGACAAATGCCCAACCTGCTCGGCATTCTCGAAACCGCGCTTTATGTGGAGACGTTCGAGCGGGCGTGTCCCTTCTATGAACAACTGCTCGGGCTCAACAGCATCTATCGCGATCAAAGGCTGTGCGCTTACGACGTCGCCGGCCGCGGCGTATTGCTGTTGTTCTTGCGCGGCCAGTCGCTCGAAACCGTGCACTTGCCCGGCGGCACCATCCCGCCGCATGACGGACATGGCCCGGTACACATCGCCTTCTCGGTCGCAGCCGGCGAGCTTGCGGATTGGGAGAAGCGGCTTGCCGATGAAGGCATCGCCATCGAAGGCCGCACCAAATGGCCGCGTGGCGGCGAGAGCCTCTACTTCCGCGATCCGGACGGGCATCTCGTCGAACTGGCGACGCCCGGTCTGTGGCCGGGATATTAGCGCGCGGATGTCGGCGATGACGCCTGAGCCGCCGCTACGATTTTCCGTATACCGGGACGATGGCGCCACGCGTGACGCTGTTGCCGGGCGAGGCGAGGAAGACAATCGTTGCCGCCACCTCCTCGACTCTGGGCCACAGGCTGTAATCGGCTTTCGGCATGGCGCTGCGATTGGCCGGCGTGTCCATGATGGAGGGTGCGACCGCGTTGACCAGGATGCTGTCTTTGGCGACTTCCTCGGCAAGCGCCGCCGTCAACGCCGCGACCGCGGCCTTGCTCGCGGCATAGGCGACCATGCCAGCGCCGCTTCGCCATTCGAGAGCGGCGCGGGCGGCGACATTGACGATGCGTCCGCCGTTGCCGCCGATCGCATTAACCGCGGCGCGGCAGCACAACAGGCAGCTGAGAAAGTTCATGTGGATTTGCTGATGCAAAGTTGCGACTTGCGCTTCGCGCAGCGGTCCGGCGGCAAAGCCGCCGGCGAGATGGATCGACGCCCACAGCGGCCCGATGCCGCCGTAGAGGCTGGTGATGTTCTGCTCGTCGGCGAGATTGCCGGTGACGGTCAGCACGACCTGCTTGTTGCCGCGCAGCCGAAAGCGCTGCGCTTCCGCTTCGTCGAAGCACGGCACATGGCAGACGGCGCCGGCTTCGATCAGGGCCGTCACGACAGCGGTGCCGAGCGCGCCGGCGCCACCCGTGACGACAACGCGACGATCGCGAAAGTCCATTGTCCCAATCCTTGTGCTTGCGTGGCTGTCGCCTCGCCCTATCGGGAAGAGGCCGATTTTCGGAGCGTAGCGAGGAAGTCGGCGGAGGAGGAGATATATTCGTTGTTTGCCCGCTCTGCCGGCTCGCAGCTAAATGCTGCTCGCCGACTTCTTCCCGGCGAGGCGAACGAAAGGCATCCGGGGTCAATTCATGGCCGATTTCGATCTCGCCGTCATCGGCGGCGGCATCAATGGCGCCGGCATCGCCCGCGACGCAGCCGGGCGCGGGCTCAAGGTCGTGCTCGTCGAGCAGAACGACCTGGCTTCGGGCACGTCGTCGGCTTCGTCGAAGCTGATCCACGGCGGCTTACGTTATCTAGAGCACGGCGCGCTGCGCCTCGTTCGCGCGGCGCTCAACGAGCGCGAGGTGTTGCTGCGCATGGCGCCGCATCTCATCCGGCCGCTGCGCTTCGTGCTGCCGCTCGATGCTTCGAAGCGCTCGCCGACCGTGCTCCGCCTTGGTCTCTTCGTTTATGACCTCATCGGGCGACGCAAGATTCTGCCGGGAACGCGCGCGCTCGATCTGATCACCGACGCGGCCGGCGAGCCGCTCAAGCGCAGCTTCCATTACGGCTACGAATATTCCGACTGCTTTGCCGACGACGCGCGTCTCGTCGTGCTCAACGCCGTCGATGCCGCCGAGCGCGGCGCATCGATCCGCACCCGCACGCGCTGCGTGCGCGCCGAGCGCGCCGATGTGTGGCGGCTCATCCTCAATGCCGGCGGCGAACGCGAGGTGGTGACCGCGCGCGTGCTGGTCAACGCCGCCGGAGCTTGGGTGGAGACGGTCGCCGAGACCGTGCTGCGGCAAAAGCCGTTGCGCCGGCTTCGGCTCGACAAAGGCAGTCACATCGTGGTGCCGCGTCTTTATGATCACGACCGCGCTTATATTTTGCCGGCGGTCGACGGCAGGGTGGTGTTCGCGATCCCGTTCGAGCGCGACTTCACGCTGATCGGCACCACCGATCGGACTTTTGTCGGCGATCCGGCGATCGTGGCGCCGAGCGAGGAGGAGATCGACTATTTGTGCGGCGTGATCAACGGTTACTTCCGCACCGGGCTTGGCGCAGCCGACGTGGTGTGGGCGTTCGCCGGCGTGCGCGCGCTCTACGACGACGGCGCGCGCGAGCCGCAGGATATCGGCCGCGATTACACGCTGGTCGTCGACAAAAGCAATCGCCAAGCGCCGCTTCTGACCGTTTACGGCGGTAAGCTGACCACGTTTCGCCGGCTCGCCGAGGAGGTCCTTGCCCGGCTGGCGCGGTTTTTTCCACGCTCGCGGCCGTGGACTACGACAAGCCCGTTGCCGGGCGGCGATTTCCCCTACGACGGCGCGCCGGCGCTCGTGGCGCAGCTGCGTCAGAATTGGCCGTTTCTCGCCGAAGCCAACGCCCGGCGGCTCGTCGGCGCTTACGGAACGCGGGCCGCAAATGTGCTCGGCACGGCGGCCCGCTTGGACGATCTCGGCGTCCGCTTCGGCAGCGACCTCACCGCCGCCGAGGTTCGTTACCTGACGACCAAGGAATGGGCGCGCACGGCCGATGACATATTGTGGCGCCGTTCCAAGCTTGGCCTGCGTCTTTCAACGGCGGATCGCGACGCGCTCGAACAATTCATCGCGCGGGGAAAACCGGGTCCCGGTGAACTACCATAAAATTTTAGCGATCCGTTTGATGCCGATTTTAGCTATTTGTGGTGACTTACTTACGGAAATTTGCGCCATCGCAGCAACCGACAGGCATGAGGGCAGGGGCAATGGAAGCCGGGGCACACGAAATCGCACGGCGGCTCGTCGCGCTTCGCGTTCTGATCGTCGACGATGAGCCTACCATGCGCCGGGTGACGCGTTCGTTGTTGCAGGCGATCGGCATCAGCAACGTGCATGAGGCCAAGGACGGCAGTTCGGGGCTCGAAGCCATCTGCACCTTCGCGCCCGACGCCGTCATTCTCGATTGGGAAATGCCGAGCCCCAACGGCCCGGAATTCGTGCGCACCGTGCGCTCGCCGGGAATCTTTCCGCTGCCCGACGTGCCGATCATCATGTTGACAGGGTACGGCGAACGCTCGCGCGTGGTCGAGGCGGTGAGCCTCGGCGTCAACGATTTCCTGCTCAAGCCGGTATCGACGAAAGCGTTGCTCGGGCGCTTCGTCTCGCTCATCGCCAATCCCCGCCGCATGGTGCGCAAGGGCGATTACTACGGTCCGGAACCGCGTCCGCTCTCGAGTTTCAAGCCGGAATCCGAACTGGCCGCGGTGTGACGAGCTTTCGTCGTTAACGGAATGGTCACCACGTCGGCAGTCGCGACCGTGCGCCGCGCCGCTCATGTCCGGAACGCCGCCGGCATTTTACCAAGGCGCAAGGCCCGTCGTGGTGTGATGCAGGCCTCCGCCCGGGTGAGTTGATGTCAGTCAAGTTGCCGAAAAAAGACGTTGCCGACCGCATCCAGGCGCTTTGCGTGCTGGTGGTCGACGACAATCAGTATATGCGCAAGATGGTCCGCAACCTCCTGGTCAATTGCGGCGTCAAAGACATGTACGAAGCGGCTGACGGAATAGCGGCGCTCGATATCATTCGCACCGTCGGCCCCGATGTCGTGATCCTCGATTGGGAGATGCCGCTTCTGAGCGGTGCCGAACTTGTGCGTATCGTACGTTCGCCCGGCGTATTTCCGATCCCCGACATCCCGATCATCATGCTCAGCGGCCACGGCGAACGCTGGCGCGTCCTCGAAGCGGTCCGCCTCGGCGTCAACGAGTATTTGATCAAGCCGGTCTCGGCGAAAGCGATTTATGACCGTTTGACCGCGATCATCATGCAGCCGCGGCCGGCCGTGCAGTTGGGGGATTATTACGGGCCGGAGCCCCGCAAGCTCGCCAGCGAGAGCGTCGAGAGCGTCAACCTCGCCACGTCGCTCACCGAGGCGGTCGTGAACTGACGCCGCGGCGGCCGTCATTGGTCCGCGCCTTGGGTGGCGCTTCGGCTCGCGCGGCATTTGTCGGTCGTGGCAATTTGCGTTAAAAAGTCCGTGCGATTCCCGCCTCGCATCGGAGCGAACGCAGATACCCGGATCGAAACGAGATTTTGCGCCGTGGACCGATCCGCATTCTCGTCCGCTGCTGCGCATCGAAGCTTTGAGCAAGCGCTTCGGCGGTGTTGCGGTTGTCGATCGCCTCTCGCTTGATATTTACGAAGGCGAGTTCTTCGCCCTGCTTGGCCCTTCGGGCTGCGGCAAGACCACCTTGTTGCGCCTGATTGCCGGATTCGAGCGCCCGGCGTCGGGCCGCATCCTTTTGGACGGGGTCGATCTGGCTTCGGTGGCGCCGTATCGGCGGCCCGTCAACATGATGTTCCAGAGTTACGCGCTGTTTCCGCATCTTACCGTCGAGGCCAATATCGCTTTCGGCCTCAAGCAGGAGGGGCTCGCCAAGCGCGAAATCGACCGCCGCGTCGCCGATATGCTGGCTTCGGTCAAGCTCGAAGGGTTCGGCGGCCGCAAGCCGCATGAGCTTTCCGGCGGCCAGCGCCAACGCGTTGCGCTGGCGCGTTCGCTGGTCAAGCGCCCGCGTGTGCTGCTGCTCGACGAACCGATGGCGGCGCTCGACAAGAAGCTGCGCGGCGAGACCCAGTTCGAGCTCATGGAATTGCAACGCAATGTCGGCTCGACCTTCGTCATCGTCACCCACGACCAGAGCGAGGCGATGACGGTTGCCGACCGCATCGGCGTGATGGATCGCGGCCAACTCATGCAGGTCGCAACGCCGAGCGATGTGTATGAGCGGCCGAATTCGCGCTTGGTCGCCGACTTCATCGGCGAGGTCAACTTGTTCGAAGGCCGGCTTGGCGACGACGGCTTGATCATCGAGGGCACGGCCGCCGGCCGCTTGCGTGTCGCCGGCAAGCCTGACGCCGCACCCGGCGCCATTGTTTGGGTGGCGGTGCGGCCGGAAAAGGTGCGCATCACCCACGAACCGGCGTTGCCGGGTCTGGACAATTGCGTCTCTGGAACGGTGGTTGATATCGCCTATCTCGGCGACCTCTCGATCTACAAGTTGCGTATCCGCGACGGCTCGTTGGTCAAGGCGACGCGGGCGAATGTGGATGGCCGCGGCGTTCGCGCCGCCGCCTATGGCGAGCCCGTGTGGCTGAGCTGGCCCCCTGAAGCCAGCGTCGTGCTGGCGCGGTGAGGCCGCTGAACGAGCGCGAGATGAAACGACCACCACCCAGTTCGTTTGTCAGGAAACTCGTCGTGCGGGTTCCGTATGTGTGGCTGGTCGTATTCTTTTTGGTGCCGTTCCTGATCGTGCTCAAAATCAGCGTGTCGCAGACGGCCATCGCGCAACCGCCCTACACGCCGGTGTTTGATCTTGCCGCCAGCTGGCACGGCGTGGCTGCTTTTATCGGCGGGCTTTCGCTCGACAATTACCGGCTTCTCAGCTCCGATCCGCTCTATCTGTTGTCCTACGTCAAAAGCTTGGAGATCGCCTCGTTCGCTACGCTGATCCTGCTCCTGATCGGCTATCCGATCGCGTATGGCATCGCGCGCCTGCCGCGGCGGATGCAGGCGGCGCTGATCCTGCTCGTCGTGCTGCCGTTCTGGACCTCGCAGCTCATCCGCATCTATGCCTGGATGAACATCCTGCAGCGCGACGGCCCGCTCAATGACCTGCTGACCGCGCTCGCGATCGTGAAAGAACCCCCGGCGTGGCTTTCGACCGATACCGCCGTCTACATCGGCATCGTCTATTCGTATCTGCCGTTCATGGTACTGCCACTCTATGCGACGCTGGAGAAGCTCGACGATCAGCTTCTTGAAGCGGCTGCCGATCTCGGTTGCCCGCGTTGGAAAATCTTTTGGCTGGTGACGCTGCCGCTGTCGTCGTCCGGAGTGCTGGCCGGCGTACTACTGTGCTTTATCCCGATCGTCGGCGAATTCGTCATTCCCGATCTGCTCGGCGGCTCGCAATCGCCGATGATCGGCCAGACCATCTGGATGGAGTTTTTCGGCAACGGGGATTGGCCGGCGGCGTCGGCTGTTGCGGTCGTGCTGGTCGGCCTCCTGGTCACGCCGATCGTGATCTACCAGAACCAGGCGATGCGCGTCGTGGAGCGGGACTGATCATGCGCAGGGCTTCCGCATTCAATCTGGCCGCCGTCGTTCTTGGCATTCTTTTTCTCTACCTGCCGATCGCCATCCTGGTGATCTATTCGTTCAATGCATCGCGGTTGGTGGCGGTTTGGGGCGGCTGGTCGACTCGATGGTACGCCGAGCTGCTGCAAGACGCGCCGCTTCTTGAGGCAGCGTCCACCAGCATCCGGCTTGCGCTCACGGCGGCGACGGCGGCAACGATATTGGGCACGCTGGCAGCGCTGGCGCTGGTGCGGTTCGGCCGTTTCCGCGGCCGGCTCCTGTTCTCGGCAATGATCTATGCGCCGCTGGTCATGCCCGAGGTGATCACCGGGCTGTCGCTGCTGCTTTTGTTCGTCGCCATTGCCGCGGATCGCGGCTTTTGGACCGTCGCCGTAGCGCACACCACCATGGCGATGTGCTTCGTCACCGTGATCGTGCAGTCGAGGCTTGCCGATTTCGACATGAGTCTCGAGGAAGCGGCGATGGATCTCGGCGCATCGCCGCTGCGCACCTTTCTTTCGGTGACGCTGCCATTGATCCTGCCGGCGATCGCGGCCGCCTGGATGCTTGCGTTCGCGCTGTCGCTCGACGACCTCGTGATCGCAAGCTTTACCACTGGGCCGGGCGCGACCACGCTGCCGATCCGCATTTATTCGGAAGTGCGGCTGGGGGTGAAACCGGAAATGAACGCGGTGTGCAGTATCATGGTCGCGGTCGTGGGCGTCGCCGTGATCGCGGCCTCGTTGCTGGCCAAGTTGACCCGAAGCTCGCCCAAACGAACCTGACGCCGCGCCAGACCGCCCAAATCGCAGCCTAATCGGGCTCCTTGCGGCTCGGCGGCGCGGGCGAGGTCGTCGCCGCCGGCGAGGCGAACAGCTTATCGATCACCGAGCGAACGGCGGCACCCGCGTTGCGGGTCTTGATCGATTCAAGCAGCGGAGCGGCGGCGCCCGAATGGCGGATCAGGCTTTGCGCGTCGGGCAGCATGATCGGGTCGTCCCATTGACCCTGGACCACGAAAGGCAAGTCGAACTCGTTCGAGGTTTCGTTTGAAATAAGCGTCGCCGTTCCCTTGAGGTCGAGGTCGCGGGTCGGCACCGAGACCTGACCGCCGACCGCGAGACGAACCCCCGGGCCGCTGAGATGCATGTCATCGACGGATATCTCGCCCTGCTGGATTTTGATGCCCAGCGTCAGTTGGTCGAACGGCGTGCGCCCGGTGCGGAAGTCGCCGTTGCCGGAGAGCGGCCTGCGCTCGAGCCGGCGCAGCAATTGCTCGAGATTGATGCCGGCGAGCGCGCCGTTCTGGGCGGTGAGGCTCGCAGTTCCATTCAGGGTGTTGGTTACAGCCAGCACCGAAGATCCCGACCCTTCGATGTTGAGCGCCAAATTGCCCCGGCCCTCGAGTTTGCGGACGCCAAATACCTGGCCGAGACAATTCGCGAGGTCCACGTCGACGAACTGCACATGCGAGGTCACGGCCACGCCGCCATCGATGCTGGCGAGGCTTAGCGCGCCCTTGGCGATGCCGTCGAAGGCCTGCGATTTGCCGATCGTGACGTCAAGCTTGCCATTGCGCATGTTGGTCGCAACCGCCGTCCGCCCCAATTGCGCGCTGCCGATTTTGACGCTTGCCGCCGAGAGCCGCAGATCGAGATCGAAGTCGGCGAGCCCGTCAAGCGCGACCGGCAATTGATCCCAGCCGCTCTCGTTCGCGGCCAGAAGATGAATTCGCGAGACATAGGGCGTCAGATCGAGCGCGTCCGCCGCAAGCGTGCCTTGTACGGAGTGACGGTCCGTCGCGAGCGTGATCACGCCCTCGGCCGTGTTGCCGTCGAGTTCGACATTGACGCCGGAAAGCGAAATCACGCCGCCGCCGATGCTGCTATGCGCCCGCAGTGCGAAGCGGCCGAAGCCGCCGAACGGAAGCTGGCTGGCATCGGTCCAACGCAGCGCGTCGCGCAGCGAAGGAGATTCCACGCTCAGCGTGCCGTCCACCTTGAAGGTTGGTTGCTCGCTGGTTGCGCCATCGAAGGCGGCTTTCACCAGGGCGCCGGACAGCCGCAGCTTGACGCCAGAGCGTTCTCCGCTCAGCGCTGCGAGAAAATCGCCCAGCGTGAAGCTCGCCTCGATCGGCTGGTCGCGCCAAATGAAGCGGCCATTGGCGCCGAAGCTGCGTGAAATTGACGGCCAGGCGAGCTGAAAGTCTACGTCGTCGAGCCGCTCGACATCGTCCGTGCCGTCGTGATGATTGTGGACGATAACGCTGCCATCCTGGATGCCGATTTCCGAGAACGACGTGGTGCGGCCCGGATTGGGCTGCAACGCCCGCGTCAGCGACCTGATCAGTCCCGACCAGTTCGATTGGCCGCTGGGCAGCATCGTCACCGTGATTGCCGGCCGCACCAGCGTTACGTCGGCGATTTCGACGTGGCCCGCGAGGAGCGGAAAGTACCGCAAATGCGCGGTCAATTCGTCGGCGACGATGGCAGGCTCGCCGCTTTGGTCGTCGCCGAGCATCACGTTGCGGAAGCTCACGGTGCCGGAGGGAAACCACGATACCGATACGTCGCCGCGCAGGATCGGATCGAGCCCGGTGACGGCGTGGATTTCTTTGATGACGGCATCGCGTACCGCGGCGGCCGGAACGAGCAAGGACAACGCAAAAAGCGTAACCGCAACCACTGCGACCGCGGCGGCAACGGCAATCGCGAGGCGTTTCAAGCCGGTAGCCACGGTCACTGGATGCGTTCCGAGTTTCGCTTAAGCCAGTCGAATATACGGTTTGGCAGGTGAGATTGTAACGTGCCCGTGATCTGTGTCGCTTTCGTGGCCGCCGGTCCCCGGGGACTGGCGCAAAGGGCTGTCGTTAATGGCAAATACAGGGGCCGTGGTCGCCGATTGAGCGCGGCGCTCAGCGCAGCGCCGTCGGGCGCGGCGCTGCTTGCGGCGCCCGCGCTACCTCGGCGATCAACTTCTTGATGATCGCCTCTCCGAATGAGTGGAAGTTCTGCGCCGCCAGCACGAACGCGGTAGCGCCGCCGATGACGTTGTCGCGGTAATAATTTTCAAGGCCACCGGGCGGATTGGTGTGGTCGGGATTCCAGGCAAGTGGGGTTTCGCTGAGGATGACGAGCCCGTTGATCGTCACGCCTTGCGCGACGGCTTCGTCGCGCGCCTGCACGACCTCGCGGCCGGCGTTATTGGTGCCGTCGCCCGAGACATCGATGGTGCGCCGCGCGGATTCATAAGGCGCGCGCGCGAACTGTCCCATGGCAAAGTCGATCCCGCCCGAGATCGAAGTGCGATCCGCGAACGATCGGGGCGCCTCCAGCAATCGATCGCCAAAGCCTTTGGCCGATTCAACGTCGCTGATTGTCGTCCAGTCGATCACAACCCGCTGCGAGCTGACACCCGACCATTCGACGAACGAAAGTCCGACGCGTCCGTCGCGGCCCGACCGGATGGCATCAAGCACGCGCGGATCGGAGACCGCGGCAGCATAGCCCTCGCGCTGCAACTGGAATTTAGCGCTGTCGATGCTGCGCGAAACGTCCGCCGCCAGCACCAGCAGCAGATCCACTTTCTCGGCAGCCGTCGTGATCGAAGCGAACGTTGCCGCGGCGGCAAAGATCAGCAGCGCCGCGATGGTTCGGGCCGCCCGCATCATCGCACCTCGCTCTCACGCGTCGGCCACGGCATGAATGGCGGCGCGGATGCGCTGATAGGTGCCGCAACGGCAGATGTTCGTGATCGTCGCGTCGATATCGGCATCCGTCGGCTTCGGTTTGTCGCGCAACAACGCCACCACCGCCATTATCATTCCGCTCTGACAATAGCCGCATTGTGGCACGTCGAATTCGACCCAGGCTTTTTGCACCGGATGCAGCTTGCCGTCTCGTGCCAGCGCCTCGATGGTCGTCACCTGCTTGGCGCCGACGGTTGCGACCGGGACCTGGCACGAACGCGTGGCCACACCGTCGATATGGACGGTGCAGGCGCCGCATTGGGCTATCCCGCAGCCATATTTCGTGCCGGTCAGCCCAATTGTGTCACGCAGCACCCACAAGAGGGGCGTATCAGGCTCAACGTCGACGTCGTACGACCTTCCATTGATGGAAAGCGTCGTCATGCTCACCCTTCTGCTCGCGCCCCCGCCGAGGGCACGCCGATTCCCCAATAGCAACACCAAGTGTAGCCTGCCGCGATGCGAGAGCGGAAGCGTCAATCCGCGCAGCCTTATGGCTGTTTACTGCCGCGGGACCGGTTCACATTCGCCGGTAGGCATATGGCGCGTCGTCCCGCAACAAGGCGGTCGCGACGACGTCGCCGTGGCGGGGCGCGAGATGGCAGACGGGGTCGGTCGCGCGCGCGTCGCCGGTGAGTGCGAACGCCTGGCAGCGGCAGCCGCCGAAATCGATGTCGCGCCGGGCGCAACTGCGACACGGCTCCTGCATCCAGGCGGTCCCGCGGAAGGCATTGAAAGCCGGTGAATTGGCCCAAATCTCGGCCAGCGAATGCTCGCGCACCGACCAGAATTCGAGTCCGGGGATGGATTCCGCGGCGTGGCAGGGCAATACCTTTCCCGCGGGCGTCACGTTGAGGGATCGCCGACCCCAACCGCCGACGCAAGGCTTTGGCAGCCGGGCGAAATAATCGGGAACGACGGAGTCGATGACGATCTCGCCGCGATGGCGGATGCGCAATTCGTCGACCGCGGCGGCGGCGCGTTCGACCTGCTCCGCGCTTGGCATCAAAACGGCGCGGTTCTTCAGAGCCCAACCGTAATATTGGGCGTGCGCGATTTCGACACGACTAGCGCCAAGCGAAAGCGCGAGCGCCACCATGCGTTCCAACCGATCGATATTGGCGCGGTGGATCACGGCGTTGACGGTGAGCGGAAGCTTCAAACGCACGACTTCGGCCGCCAGCGATCGCTTGCGCTCGAAGGCGCCGTCGTAACCGGCAATGTGGTCGGCGCTCGCCGGCTCGCTGTCCTGGATCGAAATCTGGACGTGATCGAGGCCGGCATCGGCAAGTTGGCACAAGGTCGCCGCCGTAATGCCGACCGCCGAAGTGATCAGATTAGTGTAAAGGCCGCCGGAATGCGCCGCCGCGGCGATAGCGACGAGGTCGCGTCGGGCGCCCGGCTCGCCACCCGAGAGATGCACCTGCAACACCCCGAGCGCAGCCGCTTCGTTGAAGACACGCGTCCAAGTTTCGGTGTCGAGCTCGTTGCGACGCGCATCGAGTGCGACCGGGTTGGAGCAATAGGGGCAACCGAGCGGGCAGCGATGCGTCAGTTCGGCCAAGAGGCCGAGCGGAACACCAAGTGCCGCGCCGTTTCCCGGCATGAAAATCAGAGCTCCAACAGCCGCTTGTCTGCAAGCCCGCGCAGCAGCGCCGTCACGTCGGCGAGGATTCTATCGCGCGGCGCCGAATAGATTTTTGCGAGATCGTCGACAATCGCGGCGAACGTCGAGTCGCCGGTGCAGCGCTTGATGATCTCGACGGCGATGGCGTCGGCTTGAAAGATGCGCTCCGGCGCAAGCAAGACCCAGCCGCCTTGCGCCTCGTTATGCACGAGCCGCACGCCGCGCGGCAATCTTGGCCGCACATCCGGAGCGATCGTCGCCGTCTCGTTCACGGGTATGGCCTATTCCTTCGGCACGAAGGCGCCAGGTGGAATCTGCTTCGGCGAAACATAGGCGTGCTGGAGCGCATCCAGCATCGCCCACAATACGTCGCACTTGAATTCGAGAGCAGCAAGCACGCCATGCTGCGCTTCGGGTGTGCGGGCGTGCAGTTTGACGTAATCGAGCGCGAAGCGCGAATCGCGTTCCGCCTCCGGCGGCCGCTGCGAAAAATACGCGAGCGTTTCCGGTGTTACGAAGTCGTAGTGCCGCAACATGCCCTCGATGCGTTCGCTGATGATTTGCGGCGAGAACAGTTCGGTCAGCGAGGAAGCGATCGCTTCGAGCAGGCTTTTTTCGCGCACGAAATGCACATAAGCATCGACGGCAAAACGCGTCGCCGGCAAAAGCCCCTGCAAGGAGATGATATAGTCGCGGTCGAGACCGAGACCGTCGGTGAGCTTCAACCAGCGTGCAATGCCGCCTTCGCCTTCGCGCGAGCCGTCGTGATCGGCGAGGCGGTTCCGCCATTCGCGGCGGATTGCGGGCTCCTCGCAGCGCGCGATCAAACTCGCATCCTTGATCGGGATCATCGCCTGATAATAGTAGCGGTTGAGCGCCCAGGCCTGGATTTGGCCCTTGCTGCAAGCCCCGCCGTGCAGGAGCTTGTGGAACGGATGCAGCCGATGATAGCGCCGAGCGCCGATGTCGCGCAGCCGGCCTTCCAGCTCTTCCGCGCTCAACGCGTTCACAACACGATCTCCATCCCGTCTTCCGCGACCTCGAACCCCGCTTCCTCCACCTTGCGCCGTTCGGCCGAACCTTCGACCAAGATCGGGTTGGTGTTGTTGATGTGGGTCAGGATGCGACGTCCGCCAAGGCCGGCAAGCGCCGCGAGCGTCCCATCTTCACCGTCAATCGGCATGTGCCCCATGCGCCGGCCGGTTTTGTTGCCGGTGCCGGTTGCAATCATCTCGTCGTCACGAAACAGCGTGCCATCGAACAGGATAACGTCCGCACGGGTCAGCCGCGCGCGCAGCGCCGCCGTCATTGCGGCCGCGCCGGGCACGTAAGCAAGCCGCCGCGAACCGCAGACGATCTCGACGCCGACATTGGCGCCGGTTTCGAGCGTCGGCGCCGGTTGCTCGCGCTCCAGATAGAGCGCGACTTTGCCGGGAACGGCGAACAGTTGCGCGGCAAGTCCGCCGGGGAGCGAAAACGGCGCCTCGAGGGCGACTCCTTCGCGCGTCACGGCATCGGCCAAGACATCGAAAATCCGATTGGCCGAGACTGCCGCAAGCGTTTCGGCAGTGGCGAAGACGGCAAACGTCTGGTTTTCGCGCAACGTCAAAAGTCCGGCGATCTCGTCCACCTCGGCGCCGGTGAGCACCACAGCCGAAATCGGGCTGCTGCGCGGAGCTTGGCGCGGCTGGAGGACAGGCATCGCCAGCAGTTGCGCCCGCAGGTCGGGAGAAGCATTGAGCAAAATCCAATGCTCGCCGTCAGCGGTGACCGCGAGGCTCGCCTGGGTACGCGCCTTGACGCGCTTGTCGCCGCACCAGGCGAGGCGGCACACCGGACACTGACAATTCCACTGCGGATAGCCGCCACCAGCCGCGGCGCCAAGGACGACGGCGGTCAGGCGCCCATTCAAGGGGGTCGCAGTGAGCTTAAGACGCGCGGATCAGAACTCGGCCGGCAGGTAGCCGTTGATTTCGAGGCCGATGCAAATCTCGACAAGCGTCGGTGTTGTCCAGGCCATGGTCGTTTCCTCTCAAGTCGCGAGCGACACCGGGTAAACGCGTTCGCTCTCAACTGGACGATAAGGTAAATCGAAGGGTTGGCGTTCCACAAGGGCACTGGACGGCGCTTTTGTCCCAGGGGGTGGGCTTCGGCCCAGCGCGAGGCAGATTGCCACGCCGCCTGTGGCTCCCTTTTCATAAGCCTAGAACCGGGGCATTGTGGGCCCGACACTGGCGAGCCGCGCCTACAAGGGCCGTCCGTCAGGGGCCGTGAAACGAAAAAAAGTCATTGGGAGGAAATTATGGTTTATCGCCTGACACGGCGGAGCCTTGCTGGTGGGCTTGGCGCCGTCGTTCTTGCCGCCAGCCTTGCCGCGGCGCCCGCTCCAGCATCGGCACAAAGCGAACCGATCAAGATCGGCTTTAGCTTGGCCCTTACCGGCCCGCTCGCGCCGAACGGCAAACAGGCGCTTCTCGGCGCCCAGATCTGGGCGGAGGAGATCAACGCCAAGGGTGGCCTCCTCGGCCGCAAAGTCCAACTGGTCAACTATGACGACCAGTCCAATCCGGCGAACGTGCCCGGTATCTACACGAAACTGCTCGACGTCGACAAAGTCGACATTGTGATGGGCCCGTACGGCACCAATCTGAACGCGCCCGCGATGCCGATCGTCATGCAAAAGGGCAAGGTTTTTATCGGCTTCTTCGCGCTCGATATAAATTCCGAATTTCACTATGCGAAATACTTCTCGATGCTGCCGACCGGCCCAAAGCCGCGCGAAGCATTCACCGAAGGTTTCTTCCAGGTCGCCGCGGCGCAAAATCCGAAGCCGCAAACCGTGTCATTGATCTCCGAGGACGCGGAGTTTGCCCGCAACGCCTGCGAGGGCGCCCGGCAAAATACCAAGACCTACGGATTTAAGATCATCTACGACAAGACCTTCCCGCCGGGCACGACCGACTTCTCGCCGGTGATCCGGGCGCTGCAAGCGGCCAACGCCGATCTCGTCGTGGTGTGCTCCTATCCGCTGAGCTCGGTCGGCATCGTGCAATCCGCCAACGAACTCGGCCTCAAGCCGAAGATGTTCGGCGGCGCGATGGTCGGACTACAGGCAACCGTGTTCAAGAGCCGGCTTAAATCGAAACTCAACGGCATCGTCAACTACGAGACCTGGGTGCCGTCGCCGAAATTGATGGCGCCGGCCAAGGAATTTTTCGCGAAATATCAGGCCCGCGCCAAGGCCGCCGGTGTCGATCCGCTCGGCTACTATCTCGGCGGTTGGGGCTACGCCGACTTCCAGTTGATCGGCGAGGCGATCGAGGGCGCCAAGAGCATCAACGACGACAAGCTTGCTGATTACCTGCGCACTCATGAGTTCAAGACCATCATGGGCGACATCAGGTTCGGCAAGAACGGTGAGTGGACGAAATCCGGCATGTTGCAAGTCCAGTATCACGGCATCACCGACGCCGCGGATCTGGAGACTTGGCGCGGCATGAGCTACCAGACGGTGCTCACGCCGGAAGATCAGAAGACCGGCAACGTCATCTATCCGTACGACAAGGCGCAGTAAGCGCGGCTTTCCGGGATGGCGTCATGGGGCGCGGGCGAAAGCTCGCGCCCTCGCTGTTCGGAGCTGGCGTTACGAGGTGCCGCGATAGCGACCCGCCCAGGCGCCTGCTTCCTCGCCCTCTATCTGCTGACCGGCGACGCGATCAAGCGTCGAACGAAGAAACGGCAGCGGGTCATCCCAGGACAAGCTCGATTTGGCCTCGCAGCGCAGCATCCACGGCAGCCAGGCGGTGAGCGGAACGCCGCTGGCGCGGGCGGCGGGAAAGTCTTTCCAGACCCGGCACCAGCGCACGCCGGCCCTCACCGGCGTCACCGGCGGCCGCGGCAGGCCGATGAGATCGGCGTAAACCAGCGCCGGGATATTGACCCCGGCAATGGCGCCCGGGTGATGCCACAGGTTGAAGCGGGGATTGATCTCCAGAAGACGAAGCACGCCCTGCGGGTCGCGCTTGAAATCGAGCTTGGCGACGCCGCTTAGCTGCAATTTTTCCACGACGGCGCGGCCGTGCCGGCGCACATCCTCGGCATCCGTGATTTCGAGCGCGGTGGTGTGGCCATAGTTCACAGGATAGGTGCGGATTTTCCGGCCCGTGAACTCGCCGGCGATGGCGCCGCGACGATCGACGTAGCAATGATAGCTTTCCACTCGGGATTCCGCACCGGGGACGAATTCCTGCGCCAATAGCTCGAGGCCGAGCGCCTGCAATTGGGGCCACAGGTCGCGCAATTCCTCGACGTTCGCCGCACAGAGCGCTTTGCGGAGCCCCCAAAAGTCGTTCCATCGGTCGAGCCGGGTCAACGGCTTGACGATCAGAGGAAAGCGAAGCCCGAGATCGGCCGCTTCGATGGCGGCGGGATCGAAGCGGCGCCCGCTCGGAACCGGCAGGCCGTGACGTTCGGCGAGCGCCTGAAAGCGGCTCTTGTCGAGCAGGTCCTCCACCAAACCCGCGTCGGCGACGACAAAACGGAACGCTTCAGCCAAGCGCTCGCGATGCCGCGAGACGAACAGGACCTGCGCGTCCTCCTGGTAGAAAAGCACCGGGGGTTCCGGCTGCGCCTTGCCGAAACCCGTCAGCGTCTCGATCAGGCCGTCGATGTTGTTGGCGTAATCGTTCCAGCACAGCCGCGATTGTGCGTAACGTGAATAGAGCGACGGGCGACCGGGGCGGCTGACGACGGCGCTGGGAATGCGGGCGAGCGCCAGCGGCCGCAGCAAATCCATATCACCCATGGCGCAGGCGGCAATCGCATGTTCCGGCAACGCGGCCGCCGCGCCGGTCTGTCGCCGTGCCAGTCGCATATGCGTCAGCACGCCGATCGCCGAGCGCACCTGGGAGACGAACCGCCAGATTGGCGGTGTCTGTTTGATGAAGCGTTTGATCCGACGCCGCATGCCCGACGACCAGCACGCCGGCAAGCCGCGCCAGCTCGCGGTCTCCGAGTAATCGTACAGTTCGAGATCGGTATCGGACCATTCCAGCTTGTAAGCCTCGTCGCCAATCGTGAAGTCGAAGCGTTTGAGGCCGAGCTTGATCGCATGCGCCATCAATTCGCGCAGATGTAGCGCGCCCGGTCCGTAACGCGAAACCTCGCTGTCCGCGAAGCTCGCGAGCACGTGGTAGTAGCAATCGCCAAAAACGATTCCGAGATTGGTCGCCGCGCAGGTTGCGCCGATTTCGACGCGGCTGATGTGAACCAGGTGCCGCGATTGCGGGTTGGAGGCAAGATCGAGGTAGAATTCACGGTATCCGGGGCGAGCGAAGATGTTGGCAATGCCGCGGCGCGCGAGCGCCAGGCATTTTTGCTCCATCAATATTTCGAGTGTCATCCGGGCGCCTGCCACGTCCGGCGCGGTGACGAAGCGGATTTCGCCAAATTCCGACATATGCCGACGCTTGGCTCGATCGCGCCGTCGCGTCGCCGAAGAGCGTTTGGCGGTGTAGAACTTCTCCCAGTCGTCGCCCAGCTGCATCAGATGCACGCCGCTGGCGTTGGGGATGACGCTGAGGTGGCTGAACGGATTGATTTGGCCGCCAACTTTTTGCGGCATCTTCTCGAACTCGATCCAGTCGTGGCGCATCTGCGGATCGCGCTGCATCTGCGCCTGCAGATCGCGCCATGCGGCGAGAAATTGCTCCGGTGCGACGCGCTGTGAGAAATCGGGCGTCAACAGCGGCGCGTTGTAGTCGCATAATTCTTGGCCGAGCCAGCTCAACCGCTTCGTCCAGCGGTCCGGCGTGACGCACAGCGGCAGGATGAACGCTGTTTCGCCGTCGCCGAAACGGCCGACCGCAATCACGAGGTGGGTCGACTCGCGCGCTCCCACGTGCCGATACCAGGTGGCAAGCCAATCGAAAGTCTGAAAAGCGGTGCAATCGGCGCCGCGCTCGAACCGGCGCCACTCTTCCTCCACCGCGGCGAGATCGTTGTAGATTCGTAGACCAAGATGATGCGGTGCCACTTCGTGCAGATACCCGGCATGGTCGGCCGCTGCCACGCGGCGCGCTTCAACCGGCGAGTCCGCGTTCCGCAACGCCGTCAATGTCGTGGCGCGTATCAAAGCATTCACTGCGATGGAAAGACCCGCATCTCCGACGGGTGATAATCGACAATAACTAAGGTTGCCTCGCCATCCGCGACGGTGTGGCGTTAAGGTAAAGCGGCCGTAAATCGCCGCCCGTGAGGCACAGGTCCGAAGGATCTCGCGAGCGGAGCGCAGGGTGATTCCGGAAAGCGAATTTCCGGAAAGACGCTTTCACCAGCCAAGATCTCTTGGACCTGCACTACGATTATAGGCATGGCGCGGACACCACGCCCCAATCCGGTTCCACTATGCTAAGTTGTTGTTTTTTCTGGTACAGCTGGGTGGACTCGAACCACCGACCTCCTGATCCACAGTCAGGCGCTCTAACCAACTGAGCTACAGCTGCACGGGCTCGCAGTCGGCAAGCGCGCGGAACGTAGCCCATGATCCGGAAACGACGCAAGCAAAAGCCCGGGCCAAAGGTCCGGGCTGTGTCCCGTCACGCGACGGGGTCGGCGAATTCCGCGGTGCGGAAAGGCTCGCTTAGCCGACCTTGCTGAACGCCTTGTTCATGCCGCTCTTGATCGGCTCGGCGGTCTCGGTCGCAACCTTTTGTGCCAGCGCGCTGAGTTCCTTGCTCTGCGCGGTAAGCGCTTCGAACTGCTTGCGGGCGTGCGCGCTCGTGAGCTCGACGACTTCCGACAGCGTCTTGGCCGCCATGATCTCGCCGGCAAAATCGAACGTGGCATTGGTATTGGCGCGCGCCACTTCGATCACCTTGAGGCCGTAATCGGAGGCGCCCTTGGTGGCGGTCGAGTAGGTGGTCTCCAGTACGTCCGTCGCCTCTTCGGCGGCGGCCTTCATCTTCTCGTAGTTGTCTTTGGCCTGCGCGACACCACGCTCCGCGAATTCACGGAATGCGGCGGGCATCTCGACCTTCGGCATGTCGAATTTGGGCATCTCGAATTTCGGCATCTCGAACGCGGCTGACGCCGGCTTGGTTGTCTTCGCTTTCGGGGCAGCAGTTACGGCTTCCGCCATGACAATCGTCCTTGCTCTTTCTCATGCTCTTGGGCTGTTCACTCAGTTGCTCGTTCGACTTCGCCGCCCGTCGCGCGAAGCCTCAGGCATTTCGTTGACCCCGTAGCCGACGCAATACAATCCAAGCCAGGGTCTTCCAGACCATTTACATAGCAAGGATATTGGTGCGTTGCAATAGACCATATTGCATCGCACAAAACAGCGCAGGCGACTGATTATTCGAGGTTTTTCCAACCGCGCTGGATCGTTTTGGATGGCTACGACTTCGGCTTGGCAGAATCCATGACTATTTTGGCAGCACTTTGTCCGAGCTCTTGGGCTTGCGTCGAAAGCGTGCGCATTTGGTGGCTTAAATATTCCGATTGCAGCCGCATGACCTCTGTCGGGTCTTTGGCGTGCATCAGTTTCTGCGCGAAATCGAACGTAGCCGACATGTTCTGCTCGGCGTAGGCCATCGATTTATGCGCGATCTCGCTGGTGCCGGCGCGCGCCGCTTGGGCTTGGCCGTGCCACTGGGATACCGCTTGGGTGGCCGCCTGTACGATGCCGTCAAATGCGGTCCTGGCTTGCGCCACGCTTTGCTCGACAAAGGCGCGCACTTCATTTGGCATTGCAAATTGCTCGAACGGTTCCTTGGGCATCGTCTTACTCCCTCGTACCCCTGGCGGCCCTTATCCTAGCGCGAATTCATATTCGGCGCGCACCCCCCAATGGCACCGAGTCAAGCTATTGGTCCGATTAAGGTTATCCCTCCATGCCGGCGGCGAGTTGAGAGCCCGGCATAGACGGGACCGGCGGCCAGCACTATTAAGAATTTGTTAGGGAATGAGCGCCGTCGCATGCCGATCGTGCAGTCAGTGTTCGCATCGTCGCGCGACCCGCGACTTGCAGCTCAACTCGCCGACCACGCGACCAGCGCGGCGCCGGCGTGGCTGTGGAGCGCTGACGGATCGCAAATTCTGTGGGCGAACGCGGTCGGTGCCGCGATCTTCGGCGCCACCAGCACCAACGACAGCGCTACGCGCCGGTTCGAAGCCAAGCATCCGGTTGCTGTTGAGGTTGCGCGCCTCGCGGCGACGTTGCCGCCCGGCGGTCAAGCCCGGCTTGAGCGCTTGCGCGGATTCGGCGCGAACTTCGGCGTCGCGCTCACGTGTCTGTGCTCGCGGTTTGCGGCCAATGGCGGACCGTCAGCGGTCTTCATTATTGCGACCGAGCAGGTCGGCCCGCCCCTTAATCTGCCCGAGCGGGCGCGCCGGCTATTCTCCGATCGGACGGAACCGCTTGCGGTCTTCACCCCCGACGGCGCGCTTATCTACGCCAACTCTGCCGCGCAGACGCAAATGGGCGGCGCTGCGACGTTGTCGGCTCTAGGCTTTGCCGAGCGCGCAACGCAGGCGCTTAGGAGCGGCGGCGCCTGCCAAGCCACGCCCGACGGCGGGGCTGTCATCGAACGTGTCGGCAGCGATGCGTCGACCGTTCTTGTCGTCGCCTTCGGCGCGCAGAACGGCGATGCGGTCGCCGCCGAGCGCACCGCGACAGAGCAAGAATCCGCTTTTGCGCCGACCGCGCAGCCGCCCACCTCCGGCGCGCCGTTACCGCAAGCGCCGCGACATGCCGCGCCCGACGAGGCGACGACGGAACGGCGCTACCCGTTGCGCTTTGTCTGGCAAATGGACGCGGACGGTCGCTTCGTAATCGGTTCGGACGAATTCATCGAATTAATGGGGCCGCGCACCACGGCGGCGTTCGGCCGGTTGTGGACTGACATTGCCGCCGAGCTTGATCTCGATCCGCAACATCAGGTCGCTCGCGCTGTCGCTACGCAAGAGACCTGGAGCGGCGTTACGGTTTCGTGGCCGGTCAACGAGGGTAGCGAGCGTTTGCCGGTCGAGCTGTCAGGGCTGCCGGTGTTCGATCGCGAGCGCGCGTTTCGCGGTTACCGTGGCTTCGGCGTGTGCCGGGAGATCGCCCGCATCAACCAGTTGGCACGGACGCGGCGCCAGCGCCCGATCGGGTTCATGGCGCACTCCGAGATAACGCCGGAAGACGACGAGGTGGCGGCGCCAACGCAGCAAATCGCGGCGGCAGCGGCCCCGGAAGCCTCGTTTGCGGCGGCGCCCGCGGAGGCGGTGGCCCCGCCGCCGCGCCCCGAGCGTTCGATGCCTACCCCTTCCGCCGCCAATGTCGTGCCGTTTCGGCCGGGCGCCTCCGAGCCGAAGGCGCCGAGCTTGAGCCCGGTGGAGCGCAAAGCGTTCCGCGAACTGGCGCAAGAATTAACGGCGCGCCTGCAAGGCGCTCATGAGGCTTCGGTTGCCGATGGCGGTGCGGTTGCGTCTGCGTTCACGGCGTCCGAGCCGGCGCAGGCCGATCACGAGCAAGCCGCGACACAACAGACCCCAATGCCATCGGCATTCGAGCCTGTTCTACTCGATCGCATTCCGCTTGGTGTGCTGATCTACCGCACCGGCGAGCTGCTCTACGGCAATCGCCATTTCTTCGAATTGAGCGGTTACCAAAGCCTCGACGCGCTGGCGGCCGCCGGCGGCCTCGACGCATTGTTCGCCGAGCCGGATGCGGGCGCGCTGGCGGCGAGCGGCGGTTCGCAGTCGCTGTCGGTCATGACTGCCACCGGCGAGCGCCGCCCGGTCGAAGGCAGGTTGTTCACGCTGCCCTGGGGTGAGGGGTCGGCGCTATCGCTTGTCCTGACCAACGGTGAAGCTGCCGAGCGCCGGCGTGCTGCGGCGAACGCGCTCGCAAGCGCCGAGAACGAAATCCGCGAGCTTAAGACCAAGCTCGAATCCATCACCAGAAGCGAAGAAGAGCTGCGCGCGGCGACGCGTGAAGCGCAAAAGGCGGCCGCCGCGAAAGCGGAGTTCGTCGCCAAGGTGAGCCACGAGATTCGCACGCCGCTCAATACCATCACCGGCTTCGCCGAGGTCATCATCGCGGAACGCTTCGGCCCGATCGGCAACGAGCGTTACCGCGAATACCTCAAGGACATCCATGCTGCCGGCATACATCTCGTTTCGTTGCTTAACGACCTGCTCGATCTTTCCAAGGTCGAGACCGGCCAGCTCAATCTGACCTTCGCCAACGTAAGCCTCAACGAGTTGACGCAGCAATGCGTCGGCATCATGCAGCCGCAGGCGAGCCGCGCTCGCATCATCATTCGCACCTCGCTCACTCCGGGTTTGCCGCAGGTGGTCGCCGACGAACGTTCGCTGCGTCAGATCGTGCTCAATTTGCTGTCGAACTCGATCAGGTTCACCGGCCCAGGCGGACAGGTGATCGTATCGACCGCGTTTGCCGATTCAGGCGAGGCGGTGTTGCGTGTGCGCGACACCGGTGCCGGCATGAGCGAAAAAGACGTTGAGGCCGCGCTCGAGCCGTTTCGTCAGACCGCTACATCCGGCAGTTGGGGTTCGGGCGGCACCGGCCTCGGACTGCCGCTGACCAAGGCGCTGGCGGAGGCCAATCGCGCGCATTTTTCGATCAAAAGCGCGCCCAATGCCGGCACCTTGATTGAGGTCGCGTTCCCGCCGGGGCGGGTGGTCGCGCGCTAGCGTATTGGCGTGCCGCAACGGCTTGTTGGTCGTCGCCGCATGCCGTCACGCCACGCGGATCACAATCTTGCCGAAATGCGCGCTCGCGGCCATGTGGTTGAGGGCTGCTTTCACCTCATCAAAACCGAACACCCGGTCGATCGCCGGCTTGATCTTGTTTGCCGCAATGGCCGCGTTCATCGCCTCAAACATCTCGGTCGATCCCACGTAGATGCCTTGAACACTGGCGCGCTTTGAAAAAATCAAGCCCGGGTTAAGCTCCGACGCGCCGCCGCTGACGCCGCCGATGACGCTGATCTTGCCGCCGACCCGGATCGCGCCGAACGACCGCGTGAGCGTATCCTTGCCGCCGACTTCCAGCACGTGATCGACGCCGCGGCCGCCGGTGAGGTCACGCGCCGCCTTGTCCCATTCCGGGTTGGTTTTGTAGTTGATGCCGTGGGCCGCCCCGAGCGCTTTAGCGCGCCTGAGCTTCTCGTCGCTCGACGACGTAACGATGGCGGTGATGCCCATGGCATGCGCCAATTGCAGTCCGAAAATCGAGACGCCGCCGGTGCCAAGCAGCAATACGGTATGTCCGGCAATCAGCTTGGCGTGGTGCACCATTGAGCTCCAGGCGGTCACGCCGGCACATGGCAGCGTGGCGCCTTCCTCCAGCGACAGATGCTCGGGGATTTTGACGACGCCTTCCTCTTCCAGCACGGCGTATTCGGCCAGCATGCCGTCGATCGAGCCGCCGAGCGCCGACGCGGCCGTCTCGACCGGGTTCACCTCGCCCCCGGGCCAGCGCTGAAAGAAGACGCCCGCGACCTTGTCGCCGACCTTCACGCGGGTGACGCCCGGGCCGATTTCGGCGACTTCGCCGGCTCCGTCGGAAAGCGGAATGAGCTTTTCGCGCACCGGCATGCGGTAGGTACCCCGCGCGATGCTGAGGTCGCGATAATTGAGTGAGCACGCGGCCACTTTGACCAATACTTGGCGGTATTGCGGCTTCGGCATCGGCCGATCCACGATCGCTAGCGCGTCGATCCCGGCGCCGCCCTTGGGCAGTTCATAGGCACGCATGTTGCAACTCCCGGAGTGGAGACTTTATCAGGCCGCCGGCGTGACGCTGACGGCAACGTCGATGCGCTGCCTGCCCGAGCCGACGATCACGCCATCAATCGGCGCGATATCGGTATAGTCGCGTCCGATTGCCAATACGACATGCTCGTCGGAGGCGAGCATCGCGTTGGTCGGGTCGAGCCCTATCCAGCCGTCCTGCGACCCGCACCATACCAGCACCCAGGCGTGCATGGCGTCCGCACCCTGCAATCGCATCGCATCGGTGGCCGGGGCGGAGCGCAAATAGCCGCTGACATAGGCCGCCGGCAACCCGATGCCGCGCAGTCCCGAAATCATAATGTGTGCGAAATCCTGGCAGACGCCGCGCCGCAGCGCGAACGACATCGGCGGTGTCGTAGTGACGGTCGTCGCGCCGATCTCGTAGGCAATATCCGCCTTAAGGCGCTTCATAAGCTCGATGGCGGCGTCGAGCACCGGGCGGCCGGAGGGGAAGCTTTGCCGGGTGTAGTCGCGTATCTCGGGATCGAGCGAAACCATGCGGCTCGGAAACAGGAAGTGCGCCGGCGACAGCGGGCCGACGTCGCTCGTGGCAAATGCTTCTTCGCGCACCGTCTCCCAGGGCGGTGTCGCGCGCGGGGCGGGCTCGACCGCCGCATCGACGGTGACGCGCGCCGCGAGCTTGACGGTCAAGAGCTTGTGCGGCTCTTCGATCTCGATCGAGGTCAGCCGATTGCCGAAAAAGTCGCGGCCTTCGCGCCGGTGCCGCGGCTCGGGCGTAATCTGCAAGGCCGAAACGTGCACGCGCTGGCCATTGCGATTGATCGGCGTCAGGCGCAGCACGTGACGCGCATGGGCGACAGGCGAGGCGTAGGCGCACGTCGTCGTCTGCCGCACGTCGTAGATCACGCCAACGCCTCCCAGGCCGTTTCGGCGCGCTCGTTGTTGCTCAGATAGGCCGCGGTGATCGCGTCGGAGAGTTTCATGAGCGATTGTTCGATGTCGACAATCAGCGCGTCGTCGATCGCGGCCGCGTCGACGGTCCGCAAGCGGATAGCGATCGAGGCGGCAATTTGCTGAACCGGCGAAAGCCGGCCCGCGGCGTTGCGTCCCGGCAGTGCGGAAAGATGCGACTCGATGCGGTCGAGCTGAAACGCCACCGAACGCGGGTTGTTGGGATCGAGCATCACCAGATCGACGACCGGGGTGCGCGCCGCGACCATGACGTAGCGCTGCCGATAAGTGATCAGGCTGTCGGCAAGTTCGAGCAACACTTCGAGGCCGCCGTCGGGCGCGCCGTGTTGCGCGAAGCAGCGCACCAGCCGGCCGGTGAGGACGGCGCGTTCGATGCGGCGCCCGAGTTCGAGAAAGCGCCAGCCGGCAAGCTGCGTCATGTTTTCTTGCGCCAAGCCGGAGAGCGAGGAGATGATACGCAGTGACGCTTCCACCCGCTCAATGAGCACGCTTTCCGAAGGACCGATTGCCAGCGGCATCGAAATGATCACGGTGAGATCGTTGATCGCCCGCCAGGCATCCGGCGAGAAGCGGTCGCGGATGACGGAAGCCGACGATCGCGCCGCGGCGGCAAGATAGGGTAGCGCCCCGGGCAAATCCGCACGGCTCACCGCCGCACGCGCAAGGAACGCGGCGCTCGCGTTGCCGGTGTCGCTCGGCACCGCTTCCCAAGCTTCAAGGAGCGAGCCGATGCCGGCGATAACCGGCGCGGCAGCAACGTCGGCCTCGGCGGCGCGGTTGATCAAGGCGCGCGTGAGCCGCAGTGTCGCCTCCGCGCGTTCAACGTAGCGCCCGACCCAGAACAGATTATCGGCCGCGCGGCTCGGCAAAAGCCCGGTGGCGCGTTGCACGGCGATCCGTTCCGGTGTCGGCAGCAGCGTCGTCTCCGCGACCGGGCCATGCGCGAGCACCCAGGCATCCGCGGTTGCGGCGCCGCGCTGTAAGCTGACCGCCCAGGCGTCGGCATTCTCGGCGATGCGCACGAAGCCTCCGGGCATGACCTGCCAGCGTTCGCCGACCTTGGCGAGGAATAGCCGGAGCGCAAAAGGCCGCGGCTGCAAGCGGCCGTCGCGCCACACCGGCATGCTCGACAGCGTCACCGCTTCCTGGGCGACGTAATCGACGCCGCGGTCGCGGATCGAAGCGATCAGCGCCTGGCGCTGCGCGCCGTCGAGCTTTGCACCGAGAACTTCGCGGGCGTTGGGGCCGTCGGTCGGCGACTCGAAGGCCGACGCGATGACCATGCGATCGAGATTTTCGATCATCTCTTCGCGCATGTCGGCGCGGCCGAGCCACCAGGTCGCCACGTTCGGTATGGCGAGGTCTTCGCCGAGCACGATCCGCGCCAGCGCCGGCAGGAAGGCCAGCATGGCGCGCGCTTCGACCAAACCGGCGCCAAGCGAATTGATGATGACGACCTTGCCGTCGCGCACCGCTTGCAACAGCCCGGGCACGCCCAACCGCGAAGCGGCGTTGAGTTCAAGCGGATCGGCGAAGTCGGCATCGATGCGGCGCAGCAGCACCTCGGTGCGCTGCAAGCCGGACACGGTGCGGATGAAGACGCCGTCATCGCGCGCGGTCAAATCTTCACCTTCGACCAGCAGCAGTCCGAGATAGCGCGCGAGATAGGAGTGCTCGAAATATGTCTCGTTCATCGGCCCCGGCGTGAGCAGACAGATATGAGCATCGTCTTGGCGGCCGAGCCCGCGGAGCTCGGCTTGCAGCGCCTGGAAGAACGGCGCGAGGCGCTCGACGCGCGTGGCGCGATAAAGGTCCGGGATCGCCCGCGATAACGCGAGCCGGTTCTCGATAGCATAGCCCGCGCCCGAGGGCGCCTGGGCGCGATCGCTTAGCACCCACCAGCGGCCGTCAACGCCGCGGCCGACGTCAACCGCCAAAAACCGCAGATGTGCGCCGCCGGGCACGGCGACGCCGACCATCGGCCGCAGGAATTCGGGATTGCCGGCAATCAACGCGGCCGGCAGGCGGCCCTCGCGGCTCAGCAATGCCGGCCCGTAGGCATCGGCCAGCACGGCTTCCAGCAGATCGGCGCGCTGGATGAGCCCCGCTTCCAGTTGCTTCCATTCGGAAGGCTCGATGATCAACGGCACATGGCTGAGCGGCCACGGCCGCTCGATCCCGGCCGCGTCCTCGTAGACGCGGTAGAATACTCCGGAGCCGCGCAGGTAGCGGTCGGCCGCGGCGAAGCGGCGGTTTATCTCATCGGTGCCGAGCGCCGCGAGCCTCGCGAGGAACGGCCGCCAGTGTGCGCGCACACGGCCGTCGCCATCCATCATCTCGTCGAAAATGCCGGCAAGCGGCCTGTAATTAGCGACGAACTGCTCCAGGCCGGCGCTGTCCGATTCGGCAATTGTATTGAGCTGGCCCGCCATCTGAAGCTTTTAGTTGAAGCGCCGCAGATCGAGGGTGGTCGGATATTCCAGGCTTATTTCAAGCGGTGGAGCATCGATCAAACCGCCGGTATGGCCGTGATCCTGGAAACGCGCCCGGCGGCGTCCTTCTGCCTCGTAGGAGTTGACCGGATAAGTCTCGTAATTGCGTCCGCCGGGATGGGCGACGTGATAGACGCAACCGCCCAGCGAGCGCCGCACCCAGGTATCGATAATGTCGAAAGTCAGCGGTGCCTGGACGCCGATATTTGGATGCAGGCCCGACGTCAGATTCCAAGCTTTAAAGCGCACGCCCGCGACGTATTCGCCTGCGCGGCCGGTCGGGGTGAGCGGGACGCGGCGTCCGTTGCAGGTAACGACGTGGCGGTCGGTCGTCAGGCCATCGACCTTGACCTGAAGCCGCTCGACCGAAGAATTGACGAGCCGCGCCGTGCCGCCGGGTTGGCCCTCTTCGCCTAGCACATACCAGGGCTCGATCGCTTGCCGCAATTCGAGCCCGATGCCGCCGTGCTGTACCACCCCGCAGACCGGAAATCGAAATTGCCGCTGCGCCTCGAACCAGGCCGGATCGAAGCGGTAACCGGCATGTCCGAGATCGTCCAAGACTTCGAGGAAATCCTGCCAGACGAAATGCTCGAGCATGTAGCGGTCATGCAGGGCGGTTCCCCACCGCACCGGATTGCCGTCGAGCGGCGTGCGCCACAGCCGCGCGACGATGGCGCGCAGTAGCAATTGCTGGGCAAGGCTCATGCGCGCATCCGGCGGCATTTCGAACGAGCGGAATTCGACGAGGCCAAGCCGGCCGGTCGGGCCGTCCGGCGAAAACAACTTGTCGATGCAAATCTCGGTGCGGTGCGTATTGCCAGTGACGTCGACCAGGATATTGCGGAATAGCCTATCGACCAGCCACGGCGGCGGCGCCGCCGCGCCGCTATCTGGCGCCGGTACGCCGCCAAGTGCGATTTCCAGCTCGTAGAGCATGTCCTGGCGAGCTTCGTCGATCCGCGGCGCCTGGCTCGTCGGCCCGATGAACAAGCCCGAAAAGAAGTAGGACAGCGACGGTCGCCGCAGCCAATAGAGGACGATGCTCTTGAGCAAATCGGGCCGGCGCAGGAACGGACTGTCGGCTGCGTTGCGGCCGCCGAGCGCAATGTGATTGCCGCCGCCGGTGCCGGTATGCTTGCCGTCGATCATGAATTTGTCGGTGCCGAGCCGGCACTGGTGCGCTTCCTCGTAAAGGCTCTTGGTGATCGCTACCGCCTCGCGCCATGACTCGGCCGGATGCACGTTGACCTCGATGACGCCGGGATCGGGCGTCACCTTGATCACGTTGAGCCGCGGGTCGGGCGGCGGCTCATAGCCTTCGACATGCACGGGCGTGCCCAGATCGGCCGAAGTGGTCTCGATAACGGCGAGGAGTTCGAGATAATCGGCAAGCGTTTCCACGGGAGGCATGAAAACGCAAATGCGCCCGTCGCGCACCTCGACCGTCAAAGCGGTGCGTACCGGGAGCGCGAAGCCGTCGGGCGGAGCGGCCGGCCGCCGCATCACCATAGTCTCGGGCGCGAGCGGCGGCGACGCTTGGTCGCTGATAATCGCGTAGGACGCCCGGGATTTGATCGGATGCGTCACCCGCGGATCGGACAACGGCGTGCGCTCGGCGAAGGGATCGGCCGGCACGAGGTGTGGATAATCGAGGGGATCGACATGCGGGAGCGATTGCAGCGGCAGCCGCAAGCCGAGCGGCGAATCGCCCGGCACCAGAAACAGCCGGTCGCGCCGCGTTTGCCATATCTCGCTCAACCAGCCGGGCTTCGCCTGCGCGGTCCAGGGCTGCAGCGGCAGTACATAGCCGGCCGGCTCGCTCAGATGATTGTCGAACAAGCGGAGAATGCGGGCCCGCTCGCGAGGGTCGTCGACCTTGGGATCACTTGGATCGACATTATCGGGGATCAGACCTTGCTTGAGCATTCGCTCTGTCGGGTCCTCATAAACAGGCTGCACGTAGTGCGCCATGATTCCCACGCGTGCGGCAATCCCTTCGGCGAAGCGCTGTGAATCGTTCGCGGTCGGCTTGTAGTCGGCGGCCTCGCGCGCGATCAGACTCTCGTCGCGCCAGATCGGTACGCCGTCCCGCCGCCAATAAAGCGCGAAGGCCCAGCGCGGCAGCGGCTCGCCCGGATACCATTTGCCCTGACCGTAATGCAGCAGTCCGCCCGGCGCGAAGCGGTGGCGCAAACGGCGAATCAAAGTGTCGCCGCGAACGCGCTTCATCGGACCGAGAGCGGCGGTATTCCACTCGGCGGATTGATAGTCGTCGACCGAAACGAAAGTCGGCTCGCCGCCCATGGTGAGCCGCACATCGTGCGCGATAAGGTCAGCATCGACTTTTTTGCCGAGGGCATCGAGCGCCTTCCAAGCTTCCTCCGAGAACGGCGCGGTGACGCGCGGCTGCTCGGCAATGCGCTTGACGTTCATCTCGAACGAGAAGCGGGCCTGGCTCGGTTCGACCAGACCGCTGATCGGCGCGGCGCTGCGATAATGCGGCGTGGCAGCCACCGGCAGATGGCCTTCGCCGCAGAGCAGTCCCGAAGTCGGATCGAGCCCTATCCAGCCGGCACCCGGCAGATAGACTTCGGTCCAGGCATGCAGATCGGTGAAGTCCTGCTCAGCGCCGGCGGCGCCCTCCAGCGGCTTGATGTCGGGCCGCAGCTGAATGAGATAGCCGGAGACAAAACGGGCCGGCAGACCGATGTGACGCAAGAGCTGAACCAGCAGCCAAGCCGAATTGCGGCACGAGCCGGCGCCCGAGGTCAACGTCTCCTCCGGCGTCTGCACGCCAGGCTCCATGCGGATGAGATAGCGGACCATGCCTTGCAAGCGCTGATTGAGCTCGACCAGAAAGTCGACGGTGTTGCGTCTGTCGCGCGAAATCGATCCGACCAGCTTTTGCAGGAGCGGCCCTGCGGGCTCCGGCTCGACAAAGGCGGCAAGGTCCTCACGCAACTCGGGAGGAAATGCAAACGGCCAGATTTCCGCATACGGCTCGACGAAGAAATCGAAGGGATTGATCACTTCGAGATCGGCGATGAGATCGACGGTGACGGAAAACTCCGAGGTCCTTTCCGGGAAGACGAAACGCGCAAGCCAGTTGCCGTGCGGATCCTGCTGCCAATTGACGAAGTGATGGGCCGGCTTGACCGTCAGCGAATAGCTCGGGATCCGGGTGCGGCAATGGGCGCCCGGCCGCAACCGCACGAGCTGCGGTCCCAGACTGATCGGCCGGTCGTATTCGTAGCGCGTTGTGTGGTGGAGCCCGACAAGGATGGACATGCTGCTACGAGGTACCGGTTGATTTGTGCCATGGAGAAACTGCGATTCCCATGCAATTTCCGGGCCGTCATCAATCGCTGAAACGTTCGCGGTAGGCTAGCACATTTGGCGATTAAATCGCGTGGTGCGGCTGAGTATCGCCGCTTGGCAATGCAACAATATCGCGGCGCCCACGTTTAAAAGACAGTCCTTCTGCATTTTTCGGGACGCGTTGACGTTTCCAAGAGGTCCCCGATGGCTTTAGACGTCCGCCGTGATAATTCGCTTGCGGCGGTCGGCCTGATTGCGCTGTTGGGGATGGCGTCGAGCGGCGCCTTTACCCGTTCCCTTGCTCCGAAAATATCGAAACGCCGAAGCGCCGCCGCCCCGGCATTTTTTCGCCAGGCGGTGCAGTCCTATGTCGCCGATCGCGCGACAGTAAGGGCGGCGCGCCGGCTGAACCGTGCAGCCGGGATTCTCGCCTTTTCGGTGCTCGCCGACAGTGCGATCGAGCATTATCGCGGCTCGTTCAAGAACAAGGCTATGTACACGCCGCTCGCAGTTTCGGCGGCGGCGCTGGCGACCAGCGTCCACGGGACCGCGGATTCGCGCGCTAGCGCTCATCTGCTGCGCGACACCGTCTATGCGATTGCCGCGGCGACCGGAGTTGTCGGCTCGGGCTTTCATCTCTACAATGTGACCAAGAAAACCGGCGGCCTGAGTTGGCAGAATTTATTTTATTGCGCTCCGCTCGGTGCGCCGTTCGCCATTCTCCTGTCGGGTCTGGTTGGCTTTTGTTCGGAGCGGGTCCGCAACGCGCGGCGCGGCTTTACTCCTACGATCTTCAAATTGCCGGCTGGCCGCGCCATAGCGGCGGTGATGAGCGCGGGTTTGCTGGGAACGACGGGCGAAGCCGGCCTGCTGCATTTTCGCGGCGCTTTCCACAATCCGTTGATGGTATTGCCGGTCACGCTGCCTCCGGTCGGCGCACTGCTGATGGCGTCGGCCGCTGCCGGGCCGCCGGGTCGCGATCTTTGGCTTACGCGCTGGTGGATGCGGCTGGTGGCGCTCATGGGATTTGGCGGCACCGCGTTGCACGCCTATGGCGTGTCCCGCGCCATGGGAGGGTGGCGCAACTGGAGCCAGAACGTGGTCGACGGACCGCCGCTGCCGGCGCCACCAAGCTTCGCCGGCTTGGCGCTGGCCGCTCTCGCCGCTCTTGGCCTGATGGACGATCATCCCGATGCTTAAACAGAAATCAGGACGCCTGATCGAAAATCGCTTTCCGGACTACAACGTGCTGTCGAAGCGCTTCGGTCCATCTTGGAACGAGCAAACGCGCGAGGTTATCGCGCGCCGCCTGGCGGTAACCGGTGATCCGAAGTTTTTCAACGACGCCGAATTTCAAACCGTGCAGGCGATCGCTGCGCGCATCGTGCCGCAACAGGAAGGGCGTTCGCCGATCCCGGTCGGCGCACTGGTCGACGAGAAGCTCCATCAAGGCAAGGAGGACGGCTATCGTCGCGCCGGAATGCCGCGCGACGGCGAAGCCTGGCGGCGCGGATTAAAGGCGATCGATGTGGAGGCACAAACCAACTTCCGCTGTCGGTTTCACCAGTTGCAGCCGCAGCAGCAGGACTTGCTGCTGTCGCAAATGCAAAACGGCGAGCTGAAGGGAGTTGCCTGGGGCAGCATGCCTGCCAAGGTATTTTTCAAAATGCGTTTGGCGCGCGACATCGTGCTTGCTTACTACTCGCACCCGACGGCATGGAGCGAAATCGGCTGGGGCGGCCCGGCGAGCCCTCGCGGCTATGTCCGCATGGATTTCAACGAGCGCGATCCCTGGGAAGCAGCCGAGGTGAAAGACGGCGACGTCGAGACCGCTCGCCGGAGAAATCGCCGTGTCTCACGCGCTTGAGAAGCCGCGCGCCGTAGGGGGGCGGGCACCGGACGTATTCCGCCGCGGCGGTTTCGTGCCGATGAAGCAATATCGTGAAACCGATGCCGTCGACTTTGTCATCGTCGGCACCGGCGCTGGCGGCGGTGCGCTTGCCTGCAAGCTCGCCGAATATGGCTTCTCGGTCGTCGCGCTAGATGCCGGGCCGTATTTCCGGCCGCTTGAAGACTTCGCGTCCGACGAGTCCGAGCAGACCAAGCTTTATTGGACCGACGATCGCATCGTCGACGGTGAGAATCCGCTGCAAATGGGCAGCAACAACAGCGGCAAGGCGGTGGGCGGCTCCACCGTGCACTTTGCGATGGTGTCGTTGCGGTTTCGGCCGGAATGGTTCCGCTCGCGCACGGCGCTCGGTTATGGCGCCGATTGGCCGGTCGATTGGCGCGACATGTGGACCTACTACAGCGAGGTCGAACAGGCACTGAAAATATCCGGGCCCATCAACTACCCGTGGGGTCCGCCGCGCCCGCGCTATCCGTATCGCGCGCACGAAATCAATGCCGCTGCGCGTGCTCTGGCGATGGGCTGCGAAGCTTTGGGAATCAAGTGGACGGAGACGCCGCTCGCTACCGTCTCGGCTCCGCGCGGCTTGTCTTCTCCCTGCATGTACCGCGGCTTTTGCGTTGCCGGGTGTTCGACGAACGCCAAGCAGAGTGCTCTGATTACTTGGATTCCGCGTGCGCTCGCGGCCGGCGCCGAAGTCCGCGACCTCGCCATGGTCGGCAAAGTCGAAACCGGCGATGCCGGCCTGGTGACCGGCGTGCACTACTACCGCGACGGGCGATGGCGATTCCAGAATGCGCGCAACGTCGTCGTTGCCGGCTACGCAATCGAAACGCCGCGGTTGTTGTTGAACTCGGCCAACGCGCGCTTTCCGGACGGATTGGCCAACAGCTCAGGCTTGGTCGGCAAGAATTTGATGGCGCAGTCGAACCAGGCGGTCTGGGGCTTAATGGATGACGAGGTGCGCTCGTATAAGGGGCCGCCTTCGCTGGCTCTGACCGAGCACTGGAACTACGAAGACAAGGGAAAGGACTTCTTCGGCGGGTACTGCTACATGAGCCAAGGTCCGTTGCCGCAGCTTTGGGCCAACACGCAAATGAGCGCTCACGACTTGTGGGGCGCGCCGCTGATGCGCGAAATGGAAAACTACAATCACGTGGTCGGCCTGAAGATCGTCGGCGAAATGCTGCCGCAGGAAAGCAACCGCGTCACGCTTGCGGACGATCTCGATCAATACGGGCTGCGAATACCGCGCATCACATATTCCTGGTGTGATAACGACAAGCGGCTGATCGACCATTCTCTGAACTTTATGACGCAAGCCTTGCAAGCCATCGACGCCGAAGAAATCTGGAAACAGGAAGATGATACTTGTCATCTCAACGGCACCGCGCGAATGGGAGACGATCCGCGGAAAAGCGTGGTGGACACTAACTGTCGCAGTTGGGACATCCCTAATCTGTGGGTTTGCGACGGCTCCGTTTTTCCGACGGTTGGCGGCGTCAATCCTTCCCTCACCATTCAGGCGATCGCCTGCCGTACCGCCGACCGCATCAAAGCGCTCGCGGCTCGCGGACAGCTGTGACTTTTTGGTCAGATTGCAAAGCGCTCGGCGTCGGCGCGTTTGAATTCGAGACCGTGACCGGGCCGCGACAGATCGGGACGGATCAGGCCGTCTTTCGGCACCGGGGCGCCGTCCAACAGCATACGCTCGATGCGCGCATGGTCGTGGAACCATTCGATGTGACGTAGCCGTGGTGCCGAGCAACAGACGTGCAGGTGAAGCGCGGGCGCGGTATGCGCGGACAGCGGGATCGTTGCGGCATCGGCTATCGCTGCGGCGCGCAGAAATCCGGTGATGCCGCAGCAACGCGTTGCGTCGGCCTGGATCACGTCAACGGCTCCGGCGTCTATCATCCGGCGAAAATAGCGTGGCTCATAGCCGTACTCTCCGGCGGCCATCTCCATTTGCGCCGGCGCGCGGTCGCGCATCAGCCGCAAGCCTTCGAGATCGTCGCTTGACACCGGCTCTTCGAACCAGATCACGCCGAACTCGGCAAAGCGCTCGGCGAATTCGAGCGCCATTTTGCGCGGATAGGCACCGTTGGCGTCAACGAGTAATCCGGCGGAGCCGATGGCGGAGCGCGCGGTTTTCACCCGCGCTACATCTTGGTCTGGCTCACTGCCGACCTTCATTTTGACCCATCGGCAGCCGGCGTCCTCGACCCAGCCCGAAAGCTGCGCAGTCAATTGCTCCGAAGAATAAGAGGTAAAGCCGCCGCTGCCATAGATCGGCACTGCGTCCCGGGCGGCGCCAAGGATTTGAACGAGCGGCTGGTTGAGACAGCGCGCCTTGAGGTCCCAAAGCGCGATGTCGATCGCGGAAATGGCATTGGCGCAAACCCCGCGCGAGCCGAGGTTGCGCACTGCGCCGTACATCTTGTCCCAGGCCTTTGGGATCGCGAAAGCTTCCTCACCGCTCAACAATTTGGCCAGAACGTCATTGATCAGATGCGCGGCTTCGGCGGCGGCGTAGGTATAGCCGAGGCCGCGGCAGCCGCCCGCCGAAACTTCGGCGATTACCAGCGTCGTATGATTCCAGGCAATCGTGCCGTCGGCCTCGGGCGCATCGGTCGGGATGCGGAATGCGCTCGCGACGACACGCTCGATGGCCGGAGCGATTGCCGGCATGGCCAGCCTCAGACGAGTTCGCGCACGGTGTTCGAGGCGATCGTCTTGGCGATTTCGCCCGCCGCCGGCGTGCCGCGCGCGAGCAATTCCGCGAGATTGGCGACCTCCTTGAAGTTTATTTTCGGCGGCATCGGCGGCTCGTTGGGGTCGACGACGGCTTCGATCAGAGCCGGTCCGCGCGTAGCCAAAGCCTGCCGCAAGACGTCGCCACATTGCGCGGGATCATCGACCGTAAAGCCTTTAACCCCGAAGCCGCGGGCGATTGCGGCGAAATCGATCGGCTGCAAGTCGCAGCCATATTCCGGGTTGCCCAGGAACACCATCTGCTCCCATTTGATCTGACCCAACGCGTTGTTCTTGATGACGACGACCTTGACGTCGAGATTATATTTCACGCAGGTCGCCAGTTCACCGATCAGCATCGTCAGGCCGCCGTCGCCGACGAACGCGACAACTTGGCGGTCGGGGTGCGCTACCGCGGCGGCAACCGCGTAGGGCAGACCGCAGGCCATGGTGGCGAGATTACCGGAGCAGGAGAACATCATACTGCCGCGGATCGTCAGATGGCGCGCGATCCAGGTGGTGATGGTGCCGGAATCCGTGGTGACGATGGCGTCATCGCGCAACAGCTTGTTGAGCTCATGCGCCACGACCTGCGGCTTCATCGGCATATCCGTGCGCGTGCCGCGCTCATTCATCAACTCATTCCATGCTTTCATCCCCTTTTGCGCTTTCTCGAGGAACGCCCGGTCTTCGCGCCGTTCGAGGTGGGGCAGCAACGCTTGCAAGACGCGGGCGCAATCGCCGATCAGGCCCGCTTCGACCGGATAGCGAAGCCCGATCCGCTTCGGATCAAGCTCGATCTGCACTCCCTTGGCTTGCCCGGGCTTCGGATAAAACTCGATATAGGGGAACGAACTGCCGGCGATCAGCAAGGTGTCGCAGCTTTCCAGCGCGTCGTGAGCCGGTCGCGTCCCGAGAAGTCCAACGCCGCCGACATTGTACGGACTATCGTCGGGGATGGCGGCTTTTCCAAGAAGTGGCTTGGCGATCGGCGCGCCGAGCCGCTCGGCGACAGCCAGCAATTCCTTGCCGGCGCCAAGTGCGCCGCGGCCGGCCAGGATCATCGGCTTCTTACCGGAGTTGAGAATGTCGACGGCGCGGGCAAGTTGGTCCTCGCTCGGCATACGGCTCGAATGCGCCATCAAGTCGGATGCGTGTCCGGCCACGTTGCGGTCGGAGCGCTTGCTGGATTTGACGGGCATGGATTGAAAATCGACCGGCATGGTGACATGCGCAACGCCGCGATAAGAAAGCGCGGCCCGACAAGCGAGTTCGACCACGTTCTCGACGTGAGCCGGGCCCATGATGCGCGCGTCATATACGCACACGTCCATGTACAGCTTATCAAGCTCGACATCCTGCTGAGTAAAGGTCTCGACAAGGTCGTGGAACTGAAGGCCGGTAATCGCTAGCACCGGCTGGCCGTCGAGCTTGGCATCGTAGAGCCCGTTGAGAAGGTGGATGCCGCCGGGACCGGACGTCGCCAGGCACACTCCGAGCTTGCCCGTCCATTTGGCGTAGGCGCAGGCGTTGAACGCCGCGGCCTCCTCGTGCCGGACCTGGATGAAGCGAATCTTGTCCTGCCGGATGCGCAGCGCCTCTATGATGCCGTTAATGCCGTCGCCTGGAATGCCGAAAATCGTGTCGACGCCCCATTCCATAAGAGTTTCGATCAGGACATCGCTGGCGGTCGAACTGGCCATGACAATTGCTCCAAAGGAGAACGCGCCCGCCCGATCATCAACCGTTCACGCCGCGCATCCGTTCCCGCCGGCGACGGAACTTTTGCCGATTGATCATCGTGAGCGTGCGGGCACGAGCGGCGGCCGCCGCGTTTACTCGTTGACGACGCCGCGAACGATGTGGCCGGTTTCCGGGCCGCCGGCCGGCATGGCGGCGATGGCCGATTGCCCGTGCTGTCTATCTCCGAGACGCAGCAGCGGGACGAGCACAAACGCAAAGGCGGTGAACGCAGCCGACACCAGAATGAGCGGGGTGAGTCCGCGATGGAACGCGTGCTCGAACAGGAACGACCCGACGATGTCGGCGGATGCGGTGGCGAGATTGATCAGCGACATCATCACCGCGAAGCTGAATCCCTCCGAGCGCTGTGGGCAATAATCGGCGGCAAGAGTGACCGTCGCCACGGTGGCGAGCATGGCGGCGAAGCCGCTGCAAAAACTCAAGATCGCGGCGGATGACTCGTTCGAAAGTAACAGATACGCCGCCGTGGTCACGGTCCCGAGCGCGATGCTCACGTTGAGAAGACGCTTCGACGACATGTCACCGAACAGCCGCCGGTAAAGCAATGCGCCGACTACCCAGCCCGCCGACGCGATCGATCCGAGAAAGCCGATATAGCTTTGCGAGAATTTGAGGCTGTCGGTCATGGTGTAGTAGAGCGGCGTACTCAAACCGGGGCTGAAGTAATAGAGAAAGAGGAAAATCCCGACGATCCACAATTCACGCTTTTTGAACGTTGCGATCAGCGCGACCAGCGAACCGCGCAGCGCCGGCATGTCGATACGCGTTTTCCGCTCAGGGACCAGAAAGATTGTCGCTGATAGGACAGCGACCGGCGCGAGCGCCGCTATTGAGGCGGCCGCGTGCAATGCCGAGATCGGCGACAGCCGTTGCACGAGTTGGCCGCCCAGGATGGCCGCCGCCATCGCGGCGGCGTTGAACCAAAGCCACTGCTGGTTCACGAATTTGCCGCTCTCGCCGAGCCGCTGGCCGTTCTCCACAAGAATCGCGCCGCAGACGGTGCTCGAAATCGCCATGGCGTACGCGGTGAGCTGAAGCGCCCAGACCAGTTGACCGGGCGCCGTGAGCCGCGCGATCCAGAGAAAGCCCGCTACGGCGATGATGTTTGCCGCAAGCAAATAAGACTTGCGGCGATAGCCGAACAGCGGGACGAAATCGGAAAACGCGCCGTAGATCGGCTTGATGATCCACGGCAAATTGAAAATGGCGAGATAGGCCGTGACTTGCAGCGCCGTCCAGCCATGCACCTCTTTCAGATAAAAGCTCAGCGGCTGCGCGATCAGTCCGCTGACCTGCCCGACGCCCTCGACCAGATAGACCAGCGCGAAAAACAACAGCAGCCGGTCCGTGACGGCTTTTGTTCGCACCGGAATGTCGGTCGGCGACGACGGTGGCTGGTCGTTCATTGGCGGCTGCGGTTTCTGCGCATTTCGAGTGAATGCGCGAAGGCGCGGCGCAGTTCAAGCCGCCCCTATCGGATCGCAGAACCGGGTATCGCAAACCGCTTCGAGTTTGGCCGTCTATTCCCGTGCCACCGGGACTTGCGCCGCAGGGCGCTCGACGACGCTGCTGCGGGACAATGACCTGTTGGCCAGCGATACCGCGGTCGCCGCCACAACGAGCGACAGGGTAAGCGCAACAGTGGCAATCAATTCGACGGCGAAACCGTGGTGTCCCCAAAGCGCTTTCGCCGGCTTCGGCGGCGCGAAACCGGGAGCGCCGGTCAGCTCGGCCATGATCGTTATCCTCGTCGTTGTTCTTCGCGAATCAAATGAGTCGGTATGGCCGCAGGATTGGCGGCGATGTCGGCGCCGGTCCGGCCGGATTGGGGCGGCGGCATTGACGAAAAAGGGCGATTTGGTGGGATATGGTTAACGAAAGGTTAACCTCGGCTAGCTGACGGCGGCAGTGTCAGCCAAATCGCGCTGCATCGTCACATGGCCCGGTTGATCCGCCACGCGCTTGAGCCAGGCGCGAATGGCGGGAAACGCCGTAAGGTCGAAATCGCACAGGTGGCCGACGTGGGTGTAAGCGTAGAGCGCGATGTCGGCGATGGTGTAGCGGTCGGCGGCGAAAAAGTCGTGGAGCGCTATGTGCTTTTCCATGACGCCCAGCGCGCGGTGGCCTTCTTCCATCCAATCTTCGAAGGCGTGGCGCTGTAAGTCCCGGCCGCCTTTGATGAGCGTGAGCCAGAAATAGGCGGCCCCCAGATTAGGCTCGAGACTGTGTTGCTCGAAGAACATCCACTGCAAAGCTTCCGCTCGCTCGATCCGGTCCTCAGGCGCGAGCGCGGTGCCGCCGGCGATATACCAGAGGATGGCGTTCGAACTCGGCGAGAAACCGCCCCGGGGCGACTTCCAGAAGCGGCACTTGGCCGTTCGGATTCTTCGCCAGAAAATCCGGCGTATGACTTTCGCCCTTGAGGATATCGACCTCGACCAGCCGATAGGGGATGCCAAGCTGCGCCAGAGCCAGGCGAGCCTTATAGCTATTCCCTGAACGCTGCATCGAATAGAGCGTGTACATCGCCGTTCCCGGTGGAATCGTCGCTTCGGGCTCTACGGGCCGAACGCGGCGATGTCGTGGCCGCGCAATCCGTCGATTATTTTAGAAGAAATGCACCGGATGAGGCGATCGGCAAGTCAAGATGAAGTGTGCTGCGCCGCAACAGCAGAATGAACATTACGAGCATCGCCGGCACGCCGAGCGGAATAAGCGTCGCCGCAGCGACCGGGCGGGCAACAAGGGGTGCCAGCCACAGCGCGGCCAATGCCGTCTTTTCCCAGGGCCCGAAGCCGCGAGCCCACCCATCGGCGGCGAGGAAGGCGGCGGCGGGGGCGAGCAGCGTCATGTCGTAGTCGAAGGTGTAGGGCGTCGCGAGGATGGCGGCGAGGCACAGTCCGGCGGCTTTGAGCGGATAGGATGCCTCGCTGCGCCACAGCCAGATGGACGATGCGCCAAGCGCAACGTCCAGCAAACCTTGCAATGCATACGCAAGCGGGATCGGCGCACCCCACATGCGCGCCCAGGCGAACACGCTCTGTATCTTGTACCAGCCGGTATTGCCCTGCTCGAGCGCCACTTGCCGGGTGAAACGCGTGGAATTGAAGAACGCCTGCCACACATGTGGACCGAAAGCCGCGGCGACTGCGACGACCAACAGCGCGACGGTCGCGGCTGCGGCGGCGAAAACGCGCCAGCGGCCGCTTGCCGCCAGCACGATGGGTATCATCAGCCCGAATTGCGGCTTGTAAGCGAGACACCCGAGCAAAATCCCGGCGATTAGCGGTCGGCGGTCCAGTTGAACGAGGGCGGCCCCCAGCAAGGCCGCGGTAAGGAAGCCGTTCTGGCCGTGGCCGAGATTGACCAGCACTGCCGGAAAAGCCAGGGCGAGAAACAGCCAGAGGGGATCGGCAAGCAACGTCCGTTTCCCGTCAGCGCAGGGAACTGATTTCAGAATGCTCCGGATTGCCAGCAGGTAAAGCGCAAGCGTGACCGCCTGCCACAACGCGAGTGCGATCCCGTAGGGCATCAACGCCAGCGCGCCGGCGATGAAAAGAAAGAACGGCGGATAGTGCCAGCCGTAAAACGGCGTCGCCGCGCCGAAGATTTGTTGCTCGCGCGCGTGCTGGCTTGCCAGATTGAACGGGGCTTCGGGGTTGCCGTCGAGGACGTAAGTGCCGGCCGCGTAGACGTCGGAAAAGTCGGTCCCGAGCGGCCGGCCTTGCAGATCGATGAACCCGTGGGCGGTGACGACCAGATAGAGCAGGCCAGTGATGGAGCCAACGAGCACCACAAAGGCGACCAGCCGGACGCGTTCGCGCGTGAGCCAAGCTCCGCTCCGCAACAAAGCGCGCGTCCGATCCAAGGCGGCTCTCCGTCCGTGTGCAGCACCGTATAATAGGCCAGCGGAGCCTTAACGGAGAATTGAGCCGGCGGCGCTGGGGCCACTCTTGCACCGGCCCGACCGGCCCTTTACCAAGCACGCGCAAACCGGAGACTTGTCATGCCCTTTCTCGCGGATCGGCTCCAGCGCATCAAGCCGTCGGCCACCATCGCGGTGACCGACAAAGCGCGCGCGCTCAAGGCGGCGGGCCGCGATGTGATTGGACTAGGCGCCGGCGAGCCGGATTTCGATACGCCGGACAACGTCAAAGAGGCGGCGATCAAAGCGATCCGCGAGGGCAAAGCGGCGAAATACACCGCGGTTGACGGCATTCCAGAGCTCAAGGCGGCGATCGCGCGCAAGTTCAAGCGCGAGAACGAACTCACCTACAAGCCCTCGCAGATTACTGTCGGTACCGGTGGTAAGCAGGTGCTCTACAACGCGCTGGTCGCGACCATCAATCCGGGCGATGAGGTTATCATCCCGGCGCCTTATTGGGTGAGCTATCCGGAGATGGTGCTCCTCGCGGGCGGCGAGCCGGTCACGGTCGCAACCACGATGGAATTGGGCTTCAAAATGAAGCCGGAGGCGCTGGAGCGGGCGATCACGCCGAAGACCAAATGGATCATCTTCAACTCGCCATCGAACCCGACCGGCGCGGCCTATACGCGTGCCGAACTCAAGGCGGTGACCGATGTGTTGGTGCGGCATCCGCACGTCCATGTCATGTCAGACGACATGTACGAGCACCTGGTCTACGACGACTTCGAGTTTTTCTCGCCGGCGCAGCTCGAGCCGCTTCTTTATGAGCGCACGCTGACGGTGAACGGCGTTTCCAAGGCTTATTGCATGACTGGCTGGCGCATCGGTTACGGCGGCGGCCCCGAACCGCTGATCAAGGCGATGGCGATGATCCAGTCGCAATCGACGTCCAATCCGACGGCAGTGGCTCAATGGGCCGCGCTCGAAGCTCTCGACGGGCCGCAGGATTTCATCCCGAGGCACAACAAGATCTTCAAGGAGCGCCGCGATCTTTGCGTCTCCATGCTCAATCAGGCGAACGGCATCCGTTGCCCAAAGCCGGAAGGAGCGTTTTACGTCTATCCGTCGTGCGGCGGCACCATTGGCAAGACGGCGCCGACCGGTAAAAAGCTGGCGACCGACGAGGATTTCGTCACCGAGCTCCTTGAAGCGGAGGGGGTCGCGGTGGTGCAGGGTACGCCGTTCGGTTTCGGCCCGGCCTTTCGCATCTCCTACGCGACCGCGACCACCGCGCTGGAAGAAGCCTGCGCGCGTATTCAACGTTTTTGTGGCAATTTGAAATAAGTGAAAGGGTGAGAGACGCCGCTTGGTTTCTCGCCTACAATCATGCCGTCGCCCAGGTGGGGCCGGGGAGGAAGTATGCCCAAGTTTCGTACTGCTCTTGCGGCCGCGGCGGCCGCTGCGCTGGCGATGGTTGCGGCGCCGGCGGGCGCGCAGAACACGGTTCAAGTTGGCCAGCTCACGTGTTCACTTTCGTCCGGTATCGGCCTGATTGTCGGATCGCAACGCAACGTGAATTGTATTTTCCGGGGCCAGCCGGGTGAACCTGACGAATCCTATACCGGAACGATGACAGTTATCGGCCTCGACATCGGCTTTACCACCGGGTCGGCCATCGTATGGGGCGTTTTTGCCGGCACTAACCGCTATGCTGGCATGCTTACGGGAACGTACGTCGGCGCCACCGCGCAGGCCACAGTCGGCGCCGGCGCCGGCGCCAATGTGCTCGTTGGCGGATCGAACCATTCGGTTTCGTTGCAGCCGCTGTCCGTTCAGGGCCAAGTCGGACTCAACGCAGCCGGAGGCATCGGAGCCCTGGACCTGCATTTCGTGCATTGAATTTGACGCGTTCTTTCGCCTCTTGACCAGCCCCGCCGCCGCCTGAAACGATGCCGCGCGATCCGCGTTGCAACGACGGATCGGAAGCGGGAGGCAGTCATGGCAGGCAATGGGAACAATGCCCCACGCGCGACCGGCCCCCGCTGCGTCGCGTTGGTTGGTTCGTTTCAAAGTGGCAAAACCACGCTCCTTGAGGCGATCCTTGCCCGCGCCGGTGTCATCGCCCGGCAGGGCAGTGTCGATGCCGGCAGCTCGGTCGGCGACAGCAGCAAAGAAGCGCGTCATCATCGCATGAGCGTCGAGCTTGCGGTCGCCACCGCCGATTTCATGGGCGACTCCTATACCTTTCTCGATTGTCCCGGCTCGGTTGAATTCGTTCACGATATGCGCGCGGTGCTGCCAGCGATCGACGCCGCCGTGGTCGTTTGCGAAATGGACGAAAAGAAAGTGCCGCAACTGCAGCTCATTCTGCGGGAGCTGGAAGACCGCAAAATTCCCCGCGTTCTGTTTCTCAATAAAATCGACAAGGCCGACGCCGGCGTTCATGACGTGCTTGAGCTTTTGCAACCAGCCTCGCGAACCAAGCTGATCTTGCGCCAGATCCCGACGTTTTCCGGAGATATCATCACCGGCTTTGTCGATCTCGCGCTGGAACGCGCTTTTGTCTACAAGGAGCACGCTCCGTCTGAAGTTGTCGGCCTCGAAGGCGATGCGGCGGATCGCGAGAAAACAGCTCGCTTCTCCATGCTGGAGACGCTTGCCGACCACGACGATGAGCTGATGGAGCAGTTGCTTGAGGATATCGAGCCACCGCGCGACAAGATATTCGACGACCTGACGCGCGAATTGCGCGAAGGACAGGTCTGTCCGGTCCTGATGGGAACAGCGACGCGCGCCAACGGCGTGTTGCGGCTGCTTAAGGCGCTGCGCCATGAGTTTCCCGGCATTGCCGAGACGGCAAAACGGCTCGGCGTGGAGATGGGCGCGGATGCCGTCGCCTATGTGCTCAAGACGCAGAACACCACCCACGGCGGCAAAATGTCGATTGCGCGCGTGCTTGCGGGGCAGGCGGGCGACGGCACCACCTTTTTGTCCGACGACGGTGAGGCCGGCCGCGTCGCCGGCGTGTTCAAAGTCGTCGGCTCGACCAGCGAGAAGCGCGGTCCGGCCGGCGTCGGCGAAACCGTGGCCTTCGCCAAGCTCGACAAGGCGAAGACCGGCGAAACCCTTTCCGCCGGCAAACAGCCTCATGCCGCGGTTGCTGAGATCGAGCCCTATCCGCCGGTCCTCGCAATCGCCATCTCGGCGAAGGAGCGCAAAGACGACGTCAAGCTCGGCCAAGCGCTCAACAAGCTGGCTGAGGAGGACCCTTCAATCACCGTCGTGCACAACGCCGAGACCCACGAGGTGGTGCTGTGGGGGCAGGGCGAGATGCATTTGCGCGTCATCACAGAGCGGTTGAGCGACCGCTATGGCGTCGGTATCGAGCGGCGCCAGCCGAGCGTCGGTTACCGCGAGACCATCCGCAAGGGCGTCGTGCAGCGCGGTCGTCACAAGAAGCAATCGGGCGGTCACGGCCAATACGGCGACGTCGTGCTCGACATCCGGCCAATGCCACGGGGCGCGGGGTTTTCCTTCGAGGACAAGATCACCGGCGGCGTCGTGCCGCGGAACTACATCCCGTCCGTCGAGGAAGGGGTAATCGACGCGCTCAGGCACGGCCCGCTGGGCTTCCCGGTGGTCGACCTGCAAGTTGCGCTGATCGACGGCTCCTACCACACGGTCGATTCCTCCGACATGGCATTCCGCACCGCCGGCCGCATCGGCATCATCGAGGGGCTGCCGCAATGCCAGCCGGTTCTGCTCGAACCCGTCGATCTGGTCGAGATCGCGTGCCCGAACGAGGCGACGGCGAAAATCAACGCGCTGATGTCAGGTCGGCGCGGTCAAATCCTTGGCTTCGATACCCGAGAGGGGTGGGATGGCTGGGACGTTGTCCGCGCCAAGATGCCGGAGGCTGAGATAGGTGACCTGATTGTCGAAATTCGGTCCGCGACCGCCGGTGCCGGCACGTTCACGTTCAAGTTCGACCACATGGCGGAACTCACCGGTCGCACCGCCGACCAGATCGTCGCCGCGCGACGCGCGGCGGAGTGATATTCCCTGTCGTTTCAAAGCAAAGCGGAGCGCTTGCCGTTCCGCGGCAGTCCAGCATGACCAAACGTGGAGAATAGAATGCCAGCCTATTGGGTTGCTCGCGCGAAGATCAACGATCCGGTGGAATATAAGAAATACACCGATCTGGTGCCGGCTATCCTCGCCAAATACGGCGGCAAGCCTTTGGCGCGCGGCGGACGCTTTCAGATCATGGAAGGTCCGAAGAAATTCGAACGCTTCGTCGTGATCGAATTCCCGACGTTCGAGCAAGCGGTCGCCTGCTTTACTTCGGAGGAATACGACAAAGGGGCTGCCTTCCGCCGCGCCGGAGCCGGCGAGGTCGAGACCGTGATCCTCGACGCTCTACCCTAGCCGCTAGGCCGCCGCGCGCGGCTCGCCGCCGCCCGGCGGCGGCACCGGGACGCCGTCGGAAGCATATTCGTTGAGCTTGTTGCGCAGCGTGCGGATCGAAATCCCGAGCACGTTGGCGGCGTGCGTGCGGTTGCCGAAACAATGCTTGAGCGTTTCCAGGATAAGGTCGCGCTCGACCTCGGCGACGGTGCGGCCGACCAGCGCGCGCGAGACCTGTTCGGCCGCGAGCGTGGCATGGGCGACGGAGGCTGTGCCGCGTTGCTGGTCGAGCCGTCCGCCATCCGGCGCCAGGATGGCTTCGGGGCCGATCTCGGCGCCGGTCGCTAGCAGCACGGCGCGATGCATGGTGTTTTCCAGCTCACGCACGTTGCCCGGCCAGTAATTGACGGTCAGCGTACGCCGCGCCTCGGCGGACAATAGCCGCGCCGCCACGCCATTGGCGGCGGCGTATTTGCGAATGAAGTATTGCGCGAGCTCGATCACGTCGGCCGGCCGCTCGCGCAACGGCGGGATTTTCAGGTTCACCACGTTGAGACGGAACAGCAAATCTTCGCGGAAGCTATTTTCGCGCACGGCGTCGGCGAGATTGCGGTTCGAGGTCGCGATGATGCGGATGTCGATCGGCACCGGCCGGGTGCCGCCGACGCGGTCGATTACGCGCTCCTGAATTGCGCGCAACAGCTTGGCTTGCAGGCGCACATCCATCTCGGAAATCTCGTCGAGCAGCAGCGTGCCGCCGTTGGCCTCCTCGAACTTGCCGACGCGGCGGGCGACCGCCCCGGTGAAGGCGCCTTTCTCGTGCCCGAACAGCTCGGATTCGAGCAAGGTTTCCGGAATTGCAGCGCAATTGACACAGACGAGCGACTTTTTGGCCCGGCTCGAATGACTATGCACGTAGCGCGCCAGCACTTCCTTGCCAGTGCCGGACTCGCCGGTAATCAAAACCGAGGCGTCGCTCGGCGCCACCTGCAGCGCAAGTTTAACGACCCGTGCCATGGCGTCGTCGCGGTAGACGAGTTCACGCGAATCGTCGGCGACGGCGGCCAGCACCGCCGCGATGAGCTCCGGATCGGGCGGCAGCGGGATGTATTCCTTGGCGCCAGCATGGATGGCCGCGACCGCGGCGCGTGCATCGGTTGCGGTGCCGCAGGCGACGATCGGGGCGTGGATATGCTCGGATTCAAGAGCGCTCACCAGATCGCGAATGGCGATGGCGACGTCGACCATCAACAGGTCGGCGCCGCGTCCGGATCGCAGCACTGCAAGCGCCTGCGCGATATCGGTGGCGTGGGTGACTGTCGCGCCCTTATCCATTGCGAGCTTGGTCGCGGTGGTGAGCTGGCCGTTGAGCGTGCCCACGATCAGGAGCCGCATGGCGGAATTCCTTTGTTTTGACGGCGTTGCAGAGGCGGCATCAGTTACGCTCCGCCTTGATGATTTCCGTCATCGTCACGCCGAGCTTTTCCTCGACCAGCACGACTTCGCCGCGGGCGACGAGGCGGTTGTTGACGTAGATATCGATCGCCTCTCCGACTTTGCGGTCGAGCTCCAGCACTGTGCCGGGCCCGAGCTTGAGCAGATCGTTGATCTCCATGCGCGCCCGTCCGAGCACCGCCGAGACCTGGACCGGGACATCGAACACAGCCTCCAAATCGGCGGCAATCCGCGTCGTCGGCCCCTCCGGCTCGGCCGTGGCCGGCAGGTCCGCCTGCGCCGCGCGGTCCTCGAGATTGGGCAGCGGTAGCCTGCCTTCCTCGCTCATTCTCGTACCTCCTCGATTGCAGCGGCGAGGCTGCGGCGCGCGCTGATATAGCGTTCGACCGCCTCGCCGATCGCGGTGTCAGCAGCCGCCTTATCGCGGTTGATGCCGCCGTCCGCCCATTCGATTTTGCAGTCGCCGGCGGCGACGCCCGGTTCGCCAAGCACCACCATGCGGCCTTCGAAGCCGTGGGCGCGCGCAATACCGTCAAGCTGCTCGCGCGCTGCGGCGTAGAGCGAATTGTTGACGCGCACCGCAATGTGCGGCGAGGCGATCAGCTCGCGAAAGCAGCCGGCGGCCAACGCGGCGATTTCGGCGAACGGTTCACGTTCGATCAGCGCCGGCGCAAGCTTGCGGGCCAACGCGACCGCGACCTCGACGGCCTCGCACTCAAGGCGGGCTTCGATGGCTTGGAGCGCGGTGGTGGCCGCGCCAAGATTAGTGGCGATGCGTTCGAGCGTCTGCGCGATGCGGCGATCGCTCTCGACTTGGGCGTCGGCCTGCGCGTCGGCATATCCCTTACGCCGCGCGGCGGCTTCCGTCTCGGCGAGTTTCCGCGTGTGCTCCGAGAACGTGATCGTTGCTTCGCGCTCGGCACCGGGGGCGAAGTCGAGATCGAACAGGAATTTTGCCGGCGCGCCCATCAGTAGATCAGCTCTTCTTCGCCACGGGTCTTCGAAATAACGATCTCGCCCTTGCCCGCCAGGTCCTTGGCGAGATTGACCAGCAGGACCTGCGCCTCGTCCACGTCGCGCAGCCGCACCGGCCCCATCGCCGCCATGTCGTCGACCAGCATCTTGGCGGCGCGGGTCGACATGTTGGAAAGGAAGAACTGGCGCACCGGCTCGGCCGAACCCTTCAGCGCGACCGCGAGCTTGTCTTTTTCGATATTGCGCATCAGCGTCTGCGCCGAAGCCGGATCGAGCTTGATCAGATCGTCGAACGTGAACATCAGAGTCTTGATACGTTCGGCGCTTTCACGGTTATCTTCTTCGAGCGAAGTGATAAAGCGGGTCTCGGTCTGCCGGTCGAAGTGATTGAAGATTTCCGCCATTACTTCGTGGGCGTCGCGGCGGCGGGTCTGCGAAAGGTTAGACATGAATTCGGTGCGCAACGTCAGTTCAACCCGCTCCAGAACCTCTTTCTGCACCGCCTCCATGCGCAGCATGCGGTTGACGACGTCGAGCGCCAGCTCCTCCGGCAGGATGGCGAGCACACGCGCGGCATGCTCGGGTCCGATCTTCGACAGCACGACCGCTACGGTTTGCGGATATTCGTTCTTGAGATAATTGGCGAGCACCTCTTCCTGAACGTTCGACAGCTTTTCCCACATGTTGCGCCCGGCAGGTCCGCGGATCTCGTCCATTATGTTGGCGACCCGTTCAGGCGGCAGATATTGCTGCAACAGTCGCTCGGTCGCCTCGTAGGTGCCCATGAGCGCGCCGGAGGCCGACATGCGGGTCACGAATTCGAGGAGCAGATTCTCGACAAGTTCGGCTTCGATGTTGCCGACGGTGGACATCACCACCGAGATCTCGCGCAGTTCGTCGTCGTCGAGCAGTCCCCAGATCTTGGCGCCGTGCTGTTCGCCGAGCGCGAGCATGAGCACCGCGGCGCGCTGCGGCCCGGTCAACTGACGCTTGGTCACTGCGGCCGGGCGAGCGGCGAGGCCGGCCACCGCGGTTGCGATATCGCGGCGAGTTGCATCGGTTTCCTGGGGGGTTGCCATGGTCGATCGGTCAAGCTGGTGCGCTGTCGTTTAGCCATTGCCGGATGATGGAAACGGCTTCGCTCGGATTCTTATCGGCAAGATCGCCCACCTTTTGCACGGACTGGGCGTGAACTTGGCCCTGCACCTGGGCGATATCGATCATTTTGGCGGTCTGGCTCAACTCGGCTTTGATCGCCTCGGAGGCGGCCGGCGCCGGCTCGGCTACGGCTCCGGGGCCCTCGCCGGCACCGGTCCGCAATGGCAAGGCAACGAGCGGGCGCGCTTCCGGCGCCAGCACACGGCGCACCAGCGGCCGCACCACCATGAACAGCACGACGAAGCCCAGGAGGCCCATGACCACGGTCTCGACGGCGCGCATGATGTCGTCCTTGGTGAACTGCAGCGTCGCGAGCCAGCCACTGGGCTCGCTGATGGGGTTAGCGGGTGTCTCGGCAAAGCGCAGATTGACCACCCGCACTTGATCGCCGCGCTTCTCGTCGAAGCCGATCGCCGTGCGCACCAGCGCCGTGATCTGATCGATCTCCTCCTTGCTGCGCGGCTGGTAGACGACGTCGCCTTTGTCGTTCTTGGCGTAGGTCCCGTCGACGAGAACCGCGACCGAGACACGATTGACGCGACCGCCCTCGATGACTTCGGTCTTTGTTGTCTTCGAGATCTCGTAGTTGACGACTTCCTCCGATTTCCTGCTCTCGTCGTGTGGCGCGGCGCCCTGCGCTTGCGCCTGGCGCTGATTGCCGCCGGGTATCTCGTTGCCGACGGTCACCTGATTATCGCGCCCTTCGTTGGTCGCCGTGGTTTCTTCCCGGGTCTGGCTCGAACGCACGACGCGACCCTCGGGATCGTATTTATCCGACGTCTGTGTGACGCGGTTGAAGTCGAAATCGGCGGTGACTTCGGTGCGAGCTCGGCCCGGTCCAACGACCGAGGAGACGATTGCCTCAACCTGGTCGTGCAGCCGCTTCTCGAACGCGGCCCGCCGTTCTTCGGCACCGACTTCGCCGTCGCCTTCGCCGCCGGCGCCGTCAGCCAAGAGGTGACCGGCTTCGTCGACAATCGATATGCGCTGTGGCTTGAGTTCGCTCACCGCGGAGGCGACAAGATGGCGGATGGCGCGCACCTGTTGCGGCTCCAGCGTGCCGCGAACCTTGAGAACGATCGACGCCGACGGCTCCACCTTGTCGCGCGAGAACAGCGGCCGCTCCGGCATCACCAGGTGGACCCGCGCCGCCACGACCGCGTCGAGCGCCCGAATTGTGCGCGCCAGTTCGCCTTCAAGCGCGCGCAAATTGTTGACGTTCTGCACGAAGCTCGTCGTGCCTAGCGCATCCGACTTGTCGAAAATTTCGTAGCCGACGCTTCCGCCCTTGGGCAGGCCGTCGCCGGCGAGCGCCATGCGCAGTCGCGTGACACGGTCGCTCGGCACCATGACGGTGTTGCCGTCGTTGCGCAGCTGATAGGTGACGCCTTGCCGGTCGAGCTCTTTTATGATCGCGGCGGAATCTTCATAGCTCAGGTCGGTGAACAGCGGGGTCATCTGCGGCGCGGTCACGCGCAGGATGATGAAGGCAAAAAAGCCGACCAGCGCGATGGCGACGGCTACCATCGCGGCGATGCGTGCGGCGCCGAATGTCCTGATGAATTCGATTAGCCCCTGCACTGATCGCCACCCCGCGGCACTTGCCGGCTCACCCGGCAAGATTTGCCCGGTTTATGGTTAGCGCCGGGTTAATGGGGATCGGGCTTGTGGGCGCAGCGGGGCACGCTGCCGAAAAAAATGAAAATGCCGGCTCGCGGGGCCGGCATTGACGTATCGGTAAGGTCGCTTAAGCGGACGTTACTGGCGATATTGCTGAATGCGCGTAGTGCGCAGGCCGGCGAGGCCGTGCTGATCGATCGAGTATTGCCAGGAAAGGAATTCTTCGACGGTGAGCGTGTAACGGCTGCAAGCCTCTTCAAGCGAAAGCAGCCCCCCGCGCACAGCGGCGACAACCTCGGCCTTGCGGCGAATCACCCAGCGTTTCGTCCCCGGTGCCGGCAAATCGGCGATGGTCAGCGGCGAACCGTCCGGCCCGATGACATACTTGACCCTCGGGCGATGGGGCTCGGTCATAGCAACAACTCTCACACTCGACAAAACCAGAGCAGGACCTTACGCAGGGCGGCTTAAAATTTGCCTAAGCGGCGCGCACAATTGGCCGTAATTGGCTGCTGGCGGTTCCAGCACTTCAGCCGATGTCGGATCTACCCTGCAAACGGTCGCCACGGGCGGTCACCAAGCATCAGAAGTACTGGCTGAGATTGCTGATGCTGGTGTTGAGATTGCTGATGCTGGTGTTGAGGCCGCTGAGACCGCTGACGCCGCTGTTGGTGATCGAGGTGACTTGACTGACCTGCACGCTCTGACCGTTGACGGTGAGCGTCGGCGGGTTGGTGCTGAGGTTGACGCCGCTGACCGTGCCTTGCGTTTGCGTCGAGACGGTTACGGCTTGGCCGTTGGCGCCGGTCGCGCTGATCGAGATCGTGTAGGTGCCGTCGGGCCACGTCTGCCCGTTATTGCCGACGCCACTCCAAGTATAGCTTTGCGTTCCGGCGTTCAAAGCGGTCGTCCCGGTATAAGCGGTGGTGCCGGCCGAGCTAGTGATCGTGACGTTGGCGGTGGCCGGCGTGGACGTGGTGAGGCTCCACGTCGCCGGGCTACTCGTCGCGTTCGAGAGCGCCGCGCTGCTGCCGCTCATGGTTACGGTTGAACCGACCAATTGCAGCGCCGACGTCGCCTCGGTTGTCTGCTGCATCGAGATCAGCGTTTGCATGTTGGTGTTCATGTTGACTTGCTGTTCGACCGAGGCGAACTCGACAAGCTCCTGGGTGAACGAATCCGTGTCCATCGGGTCGAGCGGATCCTGGTTCTGCAGTTGCGTGGTGAGGAGCTGCAGAAAAGTATCGAAATCGCCGCCGATCGAGAGCCCCGCCGTGCTGGCGGAACTGGCCGCGGTTGCCGATGTAGCCGCGGTGTCGACTGTACTGGAAACGGTGCTCATCGTTTGCTCGTCCTTTGGCGATAATTGCCGCTTACACCCGGATGTCCACTCCGCTGCCGAGTCCGGTGCGACTGTAGATCTGTGTGGCTGCGATCGGCGTCAGGTCGGGGTCCGGAATGACGAGTTGTGCGGCATTGTCCGTCTGGGCCCCGGATCCATTCTGCTGCTGTCCGGCGAACGATTGGTCGCGCAACGTGAACTGCAGACCATTGTCGGCGGTCTTCAGACCTGCCTGCTCGAGCGCACGCTCGAGGTGCGGCTGCTGGCTTTGTAGAAGTTGCAGGGTATCGGCGCGGTCGGCGGTCATATGCGTCGTCACCTGGCCGCTTTGATCGACATCGAGGCGAACGTCGATGCGGCCGAGTTCGGGGGGATCGAGGCGGATATCGAACTGGTTGGAACCGGCCTGGGCGCGGGCCGCGATCGCGACCGCTAATCCAGCGACCGGAACTGCGATAGTGGCCGGGTCGCTGGAGTTCGCGGCCGGTGCGGCCGTACCCGGAGCCGCTACGCTTGCAGCAGCGAAGCCAAAATTCGGCAGGCTCGTGCCGTCCGTGTTCGGCGGGGCCGCGCCGGCGGCATTTGATGCGGCTGGCGCGGTCGAGGCCGTCGAAAGCGATGATGCCTGGGAAGCACTGGCGCGGTCGGTGGGTGAAACGGGCCCCGCGGTTTGGTCCGGCGCGGGTGCGGCGCCCGTCGTCGTTTGTGTCGCCGTCGACGCCTGCTTGGTGGTATCGCGATTGGACGCCTGCGTTTTGTCGTCGCCGCCGGATGGCGCTGACGGTGCGCTATTGGCCGCGTTGTCGGTCGGCGTGCCGGAAGGTGCCGGCTTGGTCGTTACCGCGTCCGTCGCGTCCTGTTTCGATGCCGCATCTGAGTCGCCCGTGACGGCAAGGGCAGTCTTTGCGCTCTTGTTTGTCGGCCCGCCGATGCCGGCAACTGCCGTATTATTCGTCGCCGGCTGGGTATTTGGCTGCGTGTCGACGACGACGGCGGCAGCGATCGGCTGTATTGGATTAGCCGCCGATTGTGCCGGGCCGGCGGTGGTTTGAGTCTGGTTTGTCGCAGAGGCGGCAGCGTCGGCCGCGCTTTGGTCGTCGCTCGCTTTGTTCTTGCCGTTTCGACCAAGGACGCTCGTTGGCGCAGTTGGAACGGCGGCCGATGAAGGGTCGGACGGAACAACGGCCGCGGCTGCGGCGCTCTGCGCAGTATCGGTCGATGTAGCGTCCGCCGCCGCCGTCTGGGCGGTGCCGGTTGCGCCGGCGTTTGTGGTGGTCGTTGTCCCGCCGTTTGAGTCCTGAGGCGGGGCGTTGCCGGGGTTGGCCGCTTGACCGGTATTGGCGCTGCGCGCTGCGTCAGTCTTCGAATTCGCCGGGCCCCGCGGTGTCTTGCCAGCGTTGGTGCCGGCGCCCTGTCCGCCCGTCGCGGCTGTGGTCGTGCTCGCTGCCGGTTGCGGCTGCGGTCCCGTTACTGGTGGTTCGACGATGCCGAATTCGAATTCGCGGCCACCGTTGTCGTCGCCGTTGCCGTGGAATTCGAATCCGTGGTCGCGTCCGCGGTGGGTTGCTGCGCGGACCATCTTGATTGCCATGAAGCGCTCTGGGGCGTGGCGCCCTGGGGTGTGGCACCCTGAGGTGCGGTCGCCAGCGTGGCGTCCTGCGACGGTGTCGCGGTGACAGACGCGACGTCTGTGGCGGTTGCGGCGTCGAGCATAGCGGCAAACGGCTCGGCCGCGGTGTCTTGTGTCGTCGTGGAAGCTTGCGGCCATACTGACGAGGCGATTGAGAACGTGGCGCTGACGTCTGACGCTGAACTCGGCACTGCGGAACCCCCGCGGTCGGAATAACGCGCTGATCTGCTTGCAACTGGCGGGCCAGCGGGGGTTTGGTCTCAAACCGTGTAAATCCAAGGTGTTAGGATCGCTCGGCAAAGCCGCAGCGCGGCAGCCTCTGCATCCGCTCGGCAAATTTTGCCGCTCGGATCGAGAAATAGGGGCTAAAGGAAGCGACGCCGCGCTGGGACGGTGGCCGTGGCGGAGTGGCCGGCCGACGCCTATAGTAAGGACGCGATCCATGATCTTGTTGAAGGGATCGCGGTTGGCGCCTGGAACGGATAATAGCTGTCGCAATGCGCAATAGTCTCGATATCGAGGGCGAGCCGGCGGAGACCCGCGTGGTCGTTGCCATGTCGGGCGGGGTGGATTCCTCGGTCACCGCGGCGCTGCTCGCTGATGCCGGCTACGACGTGGTCGGCATCACGTTGCAACTCTACGATCACGGTGCCGCGATGCATCGTAAAGGCGCCTGCTGCGCCGGCCGCGATATCCACGATGCGCGCGCCGTCGCCGAACGCATCGGCATTCCCCACTACGTGCTCGACTACGAGAGCCGTTTCAAGGAAGCGGTCATCGATCGGTTCGCCGACAGCTACGTCGCCGGCGAGACTCCGGTGCCGTGCCTGGAATGCAATCGGTCGATCAAGTTCCGCGATCTGTTGCAAACCGCGCGAGAACTCGGCGCCAGTGTTCTGGCCACCGGCCACTACATCGCCTCACGCGCATTGCCGGCCGGCGGCCGCGCGCTTTATCGCGCGCGTGAAGCCGAGCGCGACCAAAGTTACTTTCTGTTTGCCACGACGCCAGCGCAACTTGATCTACTGCGCTTTCCGCTCGGTGATCGCACCAAAGCGGAGACGCGGGAGTTGGCGCGGCGCTTCGGGCTTTCGGTGGCGGATAAGCAGGATAGCCAGGACATCTGCTTCGTGCCGAGCGGCCATTATGCCGATGCGATCGAGCGGCTGCGGCCGGGCGCCGCCGCGCCGGGCGAGATCGTCGATCTCGACGGCCGCATACTCGGCCATCACGACGGCATCATCCATTTCACCGTCGGTCAAAGGCGCGGCCTCGGCATCGCGACCGGCGCACCGCTGTACGTCGTTCGCCTCGACGCCACGACGCGCCGGGTCGTCGTCGGCCCACGCGAGGCGTTGCGGACGAGCCGCATCCGTTTGCGCGAGGTGAACTGGCTCGGCGACGGCATGATCGAACAGGCGATGCAACGTCATCCCGAGCTTTATGTGAAAGTCCGCTCAACCCGTCCGCCGCAGCCGGCGTGGCTGCGTGGCGGAGCCGACGGCGGCATCGATGTCGAACTCGTCGGCAACGAGGACGGCGTGTCGCCTGGCCAAGCTTGCGCGTTTTACGATGCGGCCGAGGGCCAGGCGCGGGTGCTCGGCGGCGGCATCATTGCCGGCACGATCGCTGCGCCGGCGGCGAAGCGGGCGCTTCCCGCCGATCTGGCCGCGGCCCATTGACGGCGCGTCGCGGACATCTGCGGTAGCGCCGATGGCGACGGAACTCGACAAAGACGCGGTCGCCAGAGCTTACGCCCGCTGGGCGCCGATTTACGATCTTGTGTTCGGCGCGGTGTTCGACCGCGGCCGCAAAGCATCGATCGCCGCCGCCGAACGCATCGGCGGCCGCATCCTTGAAGTCGGGGTCGGCACCGGCCTGTCGTTGCCCGACTATTCGTGGAGCAACCGGCTCATCGGTGTCGATCTGTCCGCGCCGATGCTGCGCAAGGCGCAGGCGCGCGCGCACGAGCACCGGTTGACCAACGTCGACGGCCTCGCGGTAATGGACGCGCAGCATCTCGGATTCCAGGACGGCGTATTTGATGTCGTCGTCGCGCAATACGTCATCACCGCGGTGCCTGACCCGGAGGCGACACTCAACGAGTTCGCGCGCGTCTTGAAGCCGGGCGGCGAGATTGTTTTGGTCAATCATCTCGGCGCCGAGGCCGGACTGCGCGCAGCTTCCGAGCGTTTGTTTGCGCCGCTCGCGCGCCGGCTCGGCTGGCGGCCCGAATTCCGCTGGGATCGTCTCGCCCGATGGGCGGCGCACCATGGCGGCGTGCGTTTCGTCGAGCGTCGGGCCATGCCGCCGCTAGGGCATTTCTCGCTTATTCGCTTCGCGCGGCTGGGCGGCTTTGCCGACGAGCCTTTGGCCGCCGTCGCCGGAGTTGCGGACTAGCCGTTAGCGATACCGTCATCCTGTGCTTGCCTTCGGTCGGTACCCGTTGTTGGCATGTTAGAACATGTCTCAGAGCAACGGGTTCCTCGACAACGTCATGAACGCGCAAGCCATCAAGGGCATTCTTGCGGTTCCGTTTTTCAGATTGGCCGGCTATCGGCCGCAGCGGGTAACGGCCGAAACCTGGGACCGCCAATACCGGACTGGATATTGGGACCACCTCGACGGAATCGACAATCTTGGCGGCCAGCTCTCGGTGTTTGGTTACTGCCAATATCTTTCGCCCAACGCCATTCTCGATGTCGGCTGCGGGGTGGGGCTATTGGCTAAAAAGCTGAAAGTCCTTCAGTACCGACAGTATCTCGGTATCGATATTTCGTCGGAGGCCATCGTCAGGGCGAACAAGCTCGCGGCCGACGCGCGAACAAGCTTTGTGATTTGTGACGCCCACAACTTCGCGACCGACGCGCGGTTTGACGTTATCGTCTTCAACCAGTCGCTCTACTACATGACCGACCCGGTCGGCATGATCAGGCGATACGCCAAGCTTCTGGCGCCATCAGGCCGCATGATCATTGCCGCTTATGACGCGCCCCGTCCGCGTGCCGCATGGCTATTGATCGCGGATCATATCGAAGTCGAAGATTCCATGACCGTTATTCAGCGTTCCGGCCGCACGACCACCAAACTGTTGCGCCCGCGATAATTGGCGTCGGCCCATGTTTGTCGGGAGGCCGCGCCCCGGGGACGGGATTTTTGCCACTTGGAAAGTGCGGTGAACTGCCCTAAATCTCGCCCGGCCGGGCCGCGATTTTACGGTAATGGCGGAGTAGCTCAGTTGGTTAGAGCAGCGGAATCATAATCCGCGTGTCGGCGGTTCGAATCCGTCCTCCGCTACCAACCGAACTGGGCATATTGAATCTTCGCCGTGGCGACCGGCATGGAGGAGCACAACGGCTACGGCGTAGCCTTATTGCAACCGCGCGGGTGCGGTCTTCACAGAGACAGGCGTTCCTCGACCGGAGCGGCGGCTTCGATCTTGTCGTAGCCTTTGGCTCTGTACAGCAGATAGGACACGATCCAGCTGACGACGAAGAAAGCAACGATCGCACAGCCGACCAAGGCAAAATTGTCGGCGAGCGTTGCAATAAATTGCCAAAATCCGCCTTCAAGCCCGAGCTTGTCGCCGATAAGTCCCAACGCCTCAATGCCGCCGATTACCAGCGCGGCGACCACCGAAGCCAACGTGATGGTCATGTTGTAATATAATTTGCGGATCGGCCGCATGAACGCCCAGCCATATGTGCCGACCATCACCGTCGAGTCCGTCGTGTCCATCAATGACATCCCGGCGGCGAACAGCGCCGGAAACACCAGGATCGACCAGATCGAGAGCCCGTGCGCGGCCTGCGCCGCGGAAATGCCGAGCAAGCCGATCTCGGTCGCAGTGTCGAAGCCAAGCCCGAACAAAAGCCCGAGCGGATAGACGTGCCAGCTGCGCTCGATCAACGCAAAGGCCGGCCGCAACAGCCGGCCGAAGACGCCGCTGTTCGAGAGAACTCGATTGACGTCATCCTCGGCCAGCCGCGCGCCGTTCTTCGCCGCCTGCAAGGCGCGATAAACCTGGATCAACACCACGATGTTGGCGGCCGCGATGGTGAACAAAAACAGCGCTGAAACGGCGGTCCCGATCATGCCGCCGACGCCCTTGAACAGCGTGAAGCGGTCCTGCAACGCCGTGGTGGTCAGAGCGATCGCCAAAACCAGAGCGAGCACAACAGTGGAGTGACCGAGCGAGAAGAAAAACCCAACCGCGATCGGACGGCGGCCCTCCTGCATCAGCTTGCGGGTGATGTTGTCAATCGCCGCGATGTGGTCGGCGTCGAAGGCGTGGCGCAGTCCGAAGCTGTAGGCAAGGAACGCGGTAGCCAGGAGAAGCGTGTTGTCGTGGAATTCGGCCAAAGCCCATAGCCACGTGGCTACATTGGCGCCGATCAGGATCGCGTACATGCCGATCACTTTGCCGCGCGTGCGTCCCGGCGCGTCGTCAAAGATATGCAAAAGCATCGGGCCAGCTCCGGACCACGGCTAAAGCTTGATTTCTGTGATATTCGGCGCCGGCCATAGTGGCAAGCCGGTCAGCGCCGGGCCGAGGAAAGGCGCTAGTTGCGCTTTGTCCTGCCGGCGTTCGGCGAAATCGACGCCGTCGTTTCCGCGCCTTCGATCTTCGGGCTGACGTCGCTCATGCGCGCCAAAACATCTTCGATCGGATTGTCGCCCCAGGCGTGAGTGACAAAATCGCGATGTGGCACGTCGCCGGCGGGCAGGAATGCGACCATGCCTTGCAGATGGTTGGGCCGAAGCCCCGAACCATATGGCACCGATCGCTCGCGCAACAGACGCTCCAGATCGGCGTTGTGATAGGCGGTGTGCGGCGTGTACGAACTGATGAAGAAGGTGGACCTGTTGTCGGCGATCCAGTCCGCGAACTTGTCGATGCCGCCGTAAAGCGCATCGAGGAGGACGAGGCCGCGCACGCGCGACCGGACTCCGCCCCGGTCGAGCACCGACAAAGTCGGACCGAAACCGCCGCTGTAGGCAACGATGACGATGGGCATTCTCGCGAACGTGGCGGCGGTGCGCGGATCGCCGTAGAGGCGCGCAAGCTTGATGGCGGCTTCGTCGAGGAAGCGCCTGAAGCCGTCCGGTTCCCAGAACTTGCCGGCGCTGGAATCGGCGGCGTCGACGGCGAACTGCGGCGCCACCAATACCGCATTGGCGCCCGCCGCGGAAATTTGCGCCGGTACCCGCTGCCGGTCGCGCACGTCATGTGCCAGATCCGCGCCGTGGCCGTGAAAGAACACCACCATCACCGCCGGCCGTTTCGGGTCGAAGCCCGGCGGAATATGCAACAGCACGCGGTCGTCGCTGAAGGTTTGCGATTCCCATAAAACGTGGCCGCGGAAATTGGTGTGACCGAGACGGCCGTCTTCACTCACATTCAGAAACGGCCGGTTCGAACCGGGAATCGTGCCGTGGTAGGGAAACGGCGCGGTCTCAAAGTCGATCAGGCTTGTTTCGGCGCGGATGCTCGAGGGGATACGCGCCGGAGTCGCGATGGCAGGGGGTGGATTCTCCAGCGACGCCAGCCGGACCATCGGCTTCGGGCTCGGCGCTTTCGCCATTTGTTTTAGCGATGCGTGGGCGTGATCGGCAACGCGTGACGATTCGAACCGGCTCCATTCGCGGGCGACAATGGTGGCGGGACTGGCGGTGTCGTTCAAGCTCGCCGCCGGCAGAGCGGCTGTCGGCAAATGATCGACGCGCTCATAGCTGGACGTGCCGTACGCGTCCGATTTTCCAATGCCAGCGTCGGCGGGTATTGCATAAGCGGCTTGCGCAGGTGCGAGCAAAGTCGACCTGAATTCTTTGACGATGAGCCAGCACCAGCCGATTGCCCCAACAAAGAACAGTGCGGCCGAAATCTGCAGCAGGTTGCGCTCGAGCGCGTCACGCCATGCGCGCATGCCCGTCGCCGCCGGTCTGCCGACGTGACTTCGCGTACCGTCACGCGGCGCGCCCCGCATACCGGCTTGCTCAAGACGCCGACCCACCGTCGCGTTGGCAGGGAAATGACGCGCACGTGAACGTGCGGCGGCGGCGATAGCCGGCCTGCGAATCGCTTGCGGCGTTGGTCCCCCGACCGTATGTACCACTGTTCCCCTGCCCGACGCCGACACTCTTGGCGACGACTATGTCGCCATTTTGGCGCTAGGGGCTTGGTCTTGCCTGCGCGGTCGGCCGCGCAGTCGAACAAAACGAGAAAATCGCCCCGATCCGGCAGCCAAACGACCCGGTTATTTCGGTCTCGGCAGGCTTTCGGCGAGTTTGCGGTTGCCGACCCGTCGATCGCCCCTTCTTCCGCGATTGGGTCACACTCCCCCGTATTGGTAAATGCGGCGCTAACTCCTCATCGCTGATCGCGGTCGCCAGCTTCTCGGCGAGCAGCAGATTTGATTCGTTCTTCCGCCAGCGATAGCCGATCCCGAAGTCGATGGGGATGGCGTTGCCCTTGTTGAACAACTCGCCCATGCCCTGCTGATAGGAACTGCCGAACATGGAAAGCGGACCGACATAACGGCCGAATGGCTGCAGGTGCCATCTGCGCCGATCGAAATAGGCAAGCGGGATGCCACTGTCGTCCTGAAGGATCGTCGCGCTGTGCTCGAGCAAGAACGAGCGGACCTTGTTGAAGCCGCCGGTGTGCAGAAGATAGGACGCGCTCTTGATGAAACTGTCGGCGACGGCGAGCTTGCCGCAGAATGCCATAAAGCCGCTCCGCTCGAACGAGCCGTCGGCGATATTGGTGTTGAAATAATACAGCGTCTGCCTGGGGCCGTTGCCATCGGAAAATACGATCTTGATCCCCGGCGCGGCGCTTGGCGGGGCGTGCCTGGCGGACCTTTTGATTTTACCGTCCGCCTCGCCTGGTTCGTCGAGCGTCTGGACGTTTCCCTGGCTATCGAGGCCCACGAAGCTCACCTCGTGGATAGTCTTGCCGGTGCGCGCGAGAAATACGTAGAGAATCGGCAGCGTGCCGTAGACCGGCCCTTCGTGCAGTTGCACCTTCATGTTTCTGGTGATGAAGAAGCTGTAGTTGAGCAGCGAACCGAGCGAAGCCTCGAGATTGTGCAGCGTGCCGTCGACCGTCCCGTGGGACAGGTTGGTCAGAGCGGGGACGTCGCCGACCGGTTCCAGGCCGCTCAAGACATAAGTCGAGGCGGTCGGAAAAAACGACGTTGCGTAGAGAAAATCCGGACCGCTGAACATGTACAACATGGTCTCGTGCTTGTCGGTCAAGCGCGCTTGCGAAAATGCGCGGACCTTCGACAGCGTGACGCTGTCCTCGCGCTTGAAGATGGAATCGAAATAGCGCGCGTGTTGTTGCCAGACCGGATCCTTAGTCAACGCCGCGAGCGGCGAATCCGATGACGGCGGCAGTCCGGCGAGAAAGTGAGCGGTGTCGTCGGCCGTCGCGGTCTCGCCGCTACGCGCGCTTGGCGCGGTCATAACGAGCATGGCCGCCGTGAGTGCGGCGGCCATTGCTTTAGGCATGGTTGCGAGCATTGCTTTCAGGCCACCGTTTCCGGGATATCCGTGGAAGGCATATTAGATAGCAGGCGGGACACATAGTAGATAACCAGCCCGGCCGCCATGATGGCGACGCCGGCGAGGGACTGCAGTGGCCGGTTGACGACAAGATAGTACATCATGAACAGCGTCACGCCGAGGAAAATGAGCGGCGTTACCGGGTATCCCCAGGCGCGATAGGGCCTCGCCAGTTTCGGATGCGTGATGCGCATCTTGATGAGGCCCAGTACCGTAAAGAACGAGCAAAACGTCAAGCTGAACTGGATGAAATCCAGCACCGCTTCGAAGCTCTGGGTCAGCAGCAGCAGATTTGAGACCAGAAGTTGAAACACGATGGCGACCGCCGGCACGCCACGTTTCGACTTGCGCGAGAACAGCCGCAACAGCGGCATGTCTTCGCCCATGGTCATGGTCACGCGCGGCCCAATCCAGGTCATGGCGCTGATCGACGAGATTAACCCGAGCGAGATCAGCGCGCCGACGATGCGACCGCCGACGGCGCCGAACAGGTGCTTGCCGGCGACGATCGCGACGTCGATCTGACTTGACAGCTCATGTATCGGCGTAGTGGCGAGGAAGACCGCATTAAGGCTTACGTAGAGCACGATCACGATTGCGGTTCCCGTGAACAAAGCGCGCGGCAAATTGCGTGCGGGGTCGCGTACTTCGCCGCCGATATAGGTTGCCGCGTTCCAGCCCGAATAAGAATACATTACGAAGACCAGGCTGATGGCGAACGGCGCGCTACCGATGGTGGCAAGGTCTGCGGCGCTTGGCGCAAACGAGATCGACTGCGAGTCGCCGAAGGCAAAGCCCACGACGATGAAGACGACGATGAGGAGGAGCTTGAGCGCCGTCCAGGCGTTGTGATAGGCGCCGCCAAACCGAACTCCGCCCAGATGCACGAGGGCGGCAAGCCAGGTGATGCCGAAGCCGAGAATGAGTGGCGGTGCGCTCGGCACGACGGATTTGAAATAGATGCCGAACGCCATGGCAGCGAGTGCGATTGGCGCCGCGAAGCCGACGGTTGCCGACAGCCAGCCGGCGACAAAACCGAACGCCGGATGATAAATCCGGCGCAGAAAATTGTACTCGCCGCTCGAACGCGGCAGCATCGTGGCGAGTTCCGCGTAGCAGAACGCGCCACATATCGCGACGATTCCTCCGACGATCCACAGCAACAGAAGCGAGAAGCCGGAGGTTATGTCCGTGACCTGGAAACCCAGGCTCGTGAATACGCCGACGCCGACCATGTCGGCGACGACAATGGCGGTCGCCGTCACCCATGACACCGTGCCGGCGCTCGGGCCGGCCGAAACCGAATTCGTCATGGATGAGCTTCCCCTGCCCGGAATCGCGGCATTACAGGGTGCAACTCGTTAAAATTCAAGAAGCGTTTTTTGGCCCGTTTCAGCGGCTAAAGGTTGACGCGCCGCCACTTTCTCGCCTTCGCGAATTTGGGCGGAAGGCAAGTTATGCGGCGCACAGGTGTGGAAGCCAATTCGCGGAAGAATTCAGGAGCTCTCGGTCGGCACGCGCTCTCGCGTGCCGACCGTTGCCGCCGGTTCGCGGCCGCCCTGCGTTCCAGAACTGCGCGGCGACATTGTGCGGGTCAACTGTTGAATGAACTTAAGCTTCGCCACGGCCTGAGGTCCCAGCACGAACGGATAAAGATCGTGCAGGCCCATGCTTCGGTTGATCGAGTTGACTGCGAAGGTGAGTGCCAGCCAAGCCTCGACAAGGTGCTCCATGTCGGTGTCGCGGGGGTGGAAATCGAACACCGCGCCGGGCGACTGCGGCAGCTTCGGGCTGACCGCCAGGCCGGCGAAATGCGCGGTCTCAAGAGTATCGATCATGTGGAAATAGTGAGCCCAGGTCTCGGCAAAATCCTCCCAGGGATGCGCGCTCGCGTAAGCGGAGATGAAATGTTCTGACCAATCGCTTGGCGCCCCGTTCGCATAATAATCCTGCAGGGCCAGGTCATAGTCGCGGCGTTCGTCGCCGAAGACGCGGCGGAATTCATCGAGATGCGGCGTATCTGCGATTAGCCGGTCCCAGTAATAGTGTCCGATCTCATGACGAAAATGGCCGAGCAGGGTCCGATAAAGCTCGCCCATTTGATGGCGGCGGTGTTCGCGCTCGGAATTGTCGGCTTCCGCCAGATTGATGGTGATGACGCCGTCGGCATGGCCGGTCATCACGGACGTGCCTGTCGGGACAACATCGGCGAGAAACTGAAACGCCAAGCCCGCGGGGCTCTCCGCCTGGGTCTCTACCGGCAGCCGCAGCTGCAGCAGCGTATAGAACAGGCGATGCTTGGCGAGTTCCAGCGCGCGCCATTTGCCGAGATTGTCAGCCAGCGACAGGTCGGGAATCATCCGATTGGGGCGGCACGCCGCGCAATAGGCGTCAGGCAGAGCCGCCGGGATAAGCCAATTACAGACATCATAAGCGGCGTTGGCGCAATAGCGGTAGCTCTTGCCGTCGGCAAGCGCCCGCCAGACATTCTGTTTCGGCGTACCCAGTTCGCTGTCCGCCTTGAGCGCCGTGACGGTTTCGGACCCCGGCAAATAGCCGAGGGACAACCCGCAGCGCTCGCAGCGCGTGTTCTCGAAATAGAGCGGCTGGCCGCAGTTCTGGCACTGAAATAGCTTCATTACATTCCCGGCTCGATCGACGCCACGAGGCGCGCGCGAGTAGCGAATCGCCTAACGAGGATACAGGGTTAAGGTTTCAATAGGTCGCCGCGCCGCAGCGTTTCGGGCCCCCTGTCAGATGGGAATGCACCGAGGTCGCGGCAATACCGCGGACCGGTTACAAAGCCGCGCTGGCTCTGCGCGATTGGAGGATTAAGGGTGCTCCCCGGCGGCAATATGGGCGGCTACGGCGATGCCCTTATAATTCTCGGCACCGCAGGCATCGTCGTGCCGGTGGTGCGGCGCTGGGGATTAAGTCCCGTGCTCGGCTATCTGGGGGCCGGCGCCGTTCTGGGCCCACTCGGCCTCGGCTCGATCGGCAAAGCCATTCCCGTGCTGTCCTGGTTCACCATCACCGATGCACAGAATGTTGCGGGGATCGCCGAACTGGGCATCGTCTTTCTGCTGTTCCTGATCGGGCTCGAATTGTCGTTGCCCAGGTTGCTGACCATGCGCCGCCTGGTCGTAGGCCTCGGCGGTTCGCAAGTGCTGCTGACCAGCGTCCTCATCGCGGGCGCGGTTTTTGCGGTCGGAAAGAATCCGACCGAGGCCATCGTGCTCAGCACAAGCCTCTCGCTGTCGTCGACGGCGATCGTTCTGGAACTTCTCTCCAACCAGGAACGTCTGACGACCAGCGTCGGCCGCGCCAGCTTTTCAGTCCTGCTCGCTCAAGACCTAGCGGTCATTCCGGTTTTGTTGTTCATCTCGATTCTTGCCGCGAAGTCGGGCGGATCGGCGCTTGTGGGCTTGGCCAGCGCACTGCTGCAGGCGACCGTCGCTGTCACCATCATCGTGGTTTTCGGCCGTGTGCTGCTGCGTCCGTTATTCCGGCTGGTGGCGACCGCGCGCTCCAACGAGTTGTTCATCGCAGCGGTGCTGTTCGTGATCGTCGCAGCCGGGGTGATTGCCGATCAGGCCGGTCTGTCCATGGCGCTCGGCGCATTCATCGCCGGCTTGCTGCTTGCGGAAACCGAATACCGCAAAGCTGTCGAAGCGACCGTGGCGCCATTCAAAGGACTATTGCTCGGCATTTTCTTTTTCACCGTAGGAATGAACATCGACTTCCGCGAAATGGTGCGTGAGCCGCTTTTGCTGGCCGGCAGCGTCGTCGGCCTTATTGTCGTGAAATCGTTGGTGCTGACCGGCCTCGGCAGGCTTTTTCGCCTGTCGTGGCCGACAGCAACCGAGACCGGCCTTCTGCTTGGTCCAGGCGGCGAGTTCGCTTTCGTCAGCATCGGAATAGCATCGGCCGCCGGCTTGATCGGAATGCCGCTGGCCCGCTTCGCGCTCGCGGTCACGCCGATTACCATGGCGCTGACGCCGCTGCTCTCGATCGGCGCGCGGCGTCTTGCATCGTCGCTTGCGTCGGATAAGGCGGTCGATGTCGAACTAACAGCGCGGCCGACCGCCGGTCAGAGGCACGCCATCGTCGTCGGCTACGGCCGAGTCGGCAAGGTGGTTTGCGGACTTTTGCGGGAGCACGGCATCCCCTATGTCGCCGCTGATTCGGACGCGCTCACGGTCACCCGCGATCGGCGCGACGGCCATGACGTGTATTACGGCGATGCGGCCGATCCGGGCTTTCTCGAAAGCTGCGGTTTGGCGACGGCCGCCGGAGTCATCATCACCATTCACACCGCGAGCGTTATCGACAGAGTAGTCGAGCACGCCCGGGAAATCCGGCCGGATATTCTCATCGTGTCCCGCGCGCGAGACGCCGATCACGCCCGCCATCTCTATAGCCTCGGCGCCACGGATGCCGTCCCGGAAACAATTGAGGCGAGCCTGCAGCTGTCGGAAGCCGCTTTGGTCGGATTGGGGGTGGCGACCGGGCTGGCAATCGCTTCGATCCACGAGAAGCGCGACGAGATCAGGCACGCCCTGCAACAGGCGGCACACGAGGCCGGCCGCGAGCAGATTCATTCGGTCAAGGCAAAGAACCCTGAGGCCAAGGGCGCCGCCTAAGCCGGGCGTTGCACGCTTCGGCTGGTACGATCGAGAATGATCGCGTTGCCCGGCCGCGAAGCGGCGAGCCGCGCCGGTGCGCGCCGCGTATCCGCCAAGGCGCGCAGGAAATCGGCAAACCAATTTTGCACCGAACACGAGCGAAGCTTGCCGACCATGGCATGCCAGCGCTCCCGCCGCTCATCGAGGCTCATGACAAGGGCGGCTGCAATCTGCCGTGCCATCTCGTCGATGTCGTGCGGATTGACGAGCAAGGCCGCGTCGAGCTCCTTCGCGGCGCCAGCAAACGAGGACAGCACCAGGACGCCGGGATCGAACGGGTTCTGCGCCGCCACATATTCTTTGGCGACGAGGTTCATGCCGTCGTGGAGCGGGGTGACTAGGCCGACATGGGCAGCGCGGTAGAAACCCGCGAGCGTGAGCTGAGGAAAGCTTTTGTTGAGGTAGCGAATGGGCGTCCAATCGACCTCGCCGTGCCGGCCGTTCACCTCGCCGACCAGAGAGGCAAGCTCGGACTTCAGCTCGCGATAGGCCCGGATATTGCCGCGGGTCGGCACCGCCACCTGCAGAAAACTGACCGAGCGCCTTAATCGCGGCTCTATCTCGAGCATTCGGCCGAAGGCGCGGATTCTGTTGCCGAGGCCTTTCGAATAGTCCAGCCGATCGACGCCGAGGACAAGCTTGGCGTCTTGCAGACTCGCGCGCAACCGCGTCACGTCCGCGCGCGTCGTAGCTTTGGTGGCTCTGCTGCTGAACTCGTCGACGTCGATGCCGATCGGGAACGTGGCAAGGTGACTCAATCCCGACGGCGACGTGACGGTGCCATCGACGGTCGACAATCCCAGTTCAAGCTGGAGATAGTCCTCGAAGTTCTGCCGGTCCTCATCGGTTTGGAATCCAATCAGGTCGTAGGCCAGCATCGCCTGGACGAGTTCGGCATGACTCGGCAGCGCCGCCATCGTGCGGCGGTCAGCCCACGGCGTATGCAAGAAAAATCCGATAGGGCGGCCGATCTGCAGGCGCCGCATCTCCGCGCCGAGCGGCAGGAAGTGATAGTCCTGAACCCAGAACACCGCGTCCGGTCCGGTGAAGCGCAACAACGCGCGGGCCATGAATGCGTTCACCTCGCGATAGGACGCGTAATCTTCTGCGGTGACCTGAATGAGATCGGGGCGCGAATGCAAAGCCGGCCAAAGCGCCGAATTGGCAAAACCTTCATAAAAGCCGCGATAGTGTCCGGTCGGCATATCAACGGTTACGAGCGCGCCATTGCCGAGCGCCTCGATCTTGCCGAAGTTGTCTTTGGCGGCCGGGGTGTCGGCTGTCTGGCCGCTTGAGCCGACCCAGATCGCACCGGAATCCCTCACCATCGGAATCAGCGCGGCAGCCAATCCTCCCGCGATCGGTTCATCGGATTTAGCCCGCGCAACGCGGTTTGAAACGACGATCACAGTCACGGGTTTTCCCTCGGTTCGCTGCGATAACCGTTTCAATGCCGATTAGTTCCATTCTTTCGATTTGTTCATGATGCGTTGCGAGACGGTGACAGCGACATTTCACCGCGAGATTTTGTTAAATGCTCTCGTGAGCATATTCGCTGGTGAGCATACTCACATCAGCGCGCAAAAATTTTTGCTTTAGGCATCCGCATACGCTGTTGTGGAGAGCAAACTCACTTCGGAATGGCGCGAATCCAATCGCGTGTGTTGAACGACGATCGGCACGTCGGACTCAAAAACCGATGAATAGTCGGTATCGCGCGGGACCATCGCCGGCTGTTTGAGATCGTTGAAACGCAAATGCAAAGTGCGCCGGGGAGCGACCGTCACGCGATAGGGGCCGATCGGTTCACGATCGGCGAAGAAAATTGTGATGTCGACGTGTGCTTCCTGATCGCCGGGGTTGAGGATGCAGGCTGTTTCGTGCGAGATCAACGTGGGGTCGGAAAACGAGCTTTGCGAAGGAATGTATCCCTCCGCTATAGCCCAACGCTTGCGGCCGATCGATGCCATGCGGCTCCCCCTGGGCGCAACTCCGGTGTTGGTGGCGCGCCGTCCGCGGACAGCGCACTGGTGAACGATCAAAGGTCCCCTTGGTTCCGTAATTGGAACTTTTCGCGCTATCGGGCGGTTGTCGTGGCATGAGTAGTGGTCGCATGTCGCTCGACCACGAGCCGGATTATCAACGGACACTTGTTACGGGAAAGACCGATGCGCGCCCTTACCGTCGCGCCTGGCATCGCCAATTCGGCGCGAGTTGATGATGTTCCGGATCCGCCGCGCTCAGACGGCGCGATACTGGTGCGCACGCTGGCGCTAGGCGTCTGCGGCACCGATCGTGAAATTGTATCAGGGCAATACGGCTGGGCGCCACCCGGCGCATCGCGGCTGGTGATTGGGCATGAATTGCTTGGTACCGTACAGGAGGCGCCGGCCGGTTGCGGTTTCGAAGTCGGCGATATTGTCGTCGGCATCGTACGTCGGCCGGATCCAGTTCCCTGTCCCGCTTGCGCGGTCGGTGAATGGGATATGTGCCGCAACGGCCGCTACACCGAGCGCGGCATCAAGGAGCGAAATGGATTCGGTTCGGAATTTTTCCGCATCGAACCGGATTTTCTGGTCAAGGTCGCTCCGTCGCTCGGCGTTGCCGGCGTGCTGCTAGAGCCCACCAGCGTTGTCGCCAAGGCCTGGGATCACACCGAGCGGATCGGTCGGCGTTCGCGCTCATGGCAGCCGAAAACGCTTCTCGTCACCGGGGCGGGGCCGGTTGGTTTGCTTGCTGCACTTATCGGCGCCCAACGCGGCCTCGAAGTGCACGTGCTCGACCACCATGACAACCTGCTCAAGCGACGCCTGCTCGACGCGCTGGGCGCGGCTTACCACATCGAGAGCCTGCAGAATCTCAACGGTTTTCAACCCGACATATTGATGGAATGCAGCGGCGCGCCGAGCGTGATTCGCGATGCGCTGGGCCGCACCGCGGCGAGCGGTATCATCTGTCTGGTCGGCGTCACGTCGCCTGGCCATGACTTCGACATCGACGTCGGATTGCTCAATCGCACAATGGTGCTCGACAACGAGACCATGTTCGGAAGCGTCAACGCCAATCGCGCCCACTACGAAATGGCCGGCGAGGTGTTGGCGCGGGCGGACAAGGCCTGGCTCGACCGGCTGATCACGCGTCGGGAGCCGGTCGAGCAGTGGACGCTGTCGCTCGAGCGGCAGCCCGACGACATCAAAGTCATCGTCGATTTTTCCTGAGCCAATGCCCTCACGCATCGAAGACTACGCGCTCATCGGCGACTGCCGGACCGCCGCGTTGGTCGGCCGCGACGGTTCGATCGATTGGTTCTGCTGCCCGCGGTTTGATTCGGAGGCATGCTTCGCGGCCCTTCTTGGCACTCAGGAGCACGGCCGCTGGTTGATTTCGCCGCGGGCGCCGGCGCGCGTAACGCGACGCTATCGCCCGAACACGTTGGTGCTTGAAACCCATTTCGAAACCGATGACGGCGCCGCGACCTTGATCGATTTCATGCCGCTGGGCATCCGGCACTCGATCATAGTGCGTCTTGTGGTGGGAACCCGTGGCAAATTGGCTATGTCCACCGAGCTGATCCTGAGGTTTGGCTACGGCGCTGTCGTACCCTGGGTGACACGGCTCGAAGACGGCACGCTCCGCGCCATCGCCGGACCGGACATGGTGGTCCTGCGCACGCCGGTGCATTTGCGCGGCGAAGACATGACCACGGTCGGCGAATTCACGGTCAGCAAAGACGACACAATCCCCTTCATTCTGAGTTATCTGCCGTCGCATCGTCCGCTGAATGGGCCGTTCGATCCGACGACGGCTTTGAAGGAAACGGAGACGTTTTGGCGCGACTGGGCGGCAAAATGCCGGCCGGCCGGACCGTGGTCTGAGGCTGTCGTGCGCTCGATGATTACCCTCAAGGCGCTCACTTACGCTCCGACCGGCGGTATGGTCGCCGCGCCCACGACTTCGCTGCCCGAGCATCTCGGCGGCGAGCGCAATTGGGATTATCGATACTGCTGGCTGCGCGATGCGACGCTGGTCCTGCTCGGCGCGATGAATGCGGGATATTTCGAAGAGGCGGAAGCCTGGCGCGAATGGCTGCTGCGCGCGGTCGCGGGAAGTCCCGGCCAATTGCAGATCATGTATGGCATCGCCGGCGAGCGGCGGCTGACCGAATGGACCGCGCCATGGCTGCCGGGTTACGAGAATTCCGCGCCGGTGCGCATCGGCAACGCGGCGCACAGCCAGCTTCAGCTCGACGTCTTCGGCGAAATCATGGACGTCCATCATCAGGCGCGCCGCGGCGGTCTTTCGACAAATGACTCGGGCTGGGACGCGCAGCTGAAATTCCTCGAACATTTGCAGACGATCTGGAACGGGCCGGACGAAGGCATCTGGGAAATCCGCGGCGCGCCCCGGCATTTCACCCATTCCAAGGTCATGGCCTGGGTCGCGTTCGATCGCGCCATCAAGAGCGCGGAAACATTCGGGTTGCCGGGTCCGATCGACGAATGGCGCAAATTGCGCGAAGAGATTTTCGATCAGGTATGCGCCAAGGGTTTCGACAAGGAGCTGGGCAGCTTCGTGCAGTCCTACGATTCCAAGTATCTCGATGCCAGCTTGTTGTTGCTGCCGTGTGTTGGATTCCTACTCGTCTCCGATAAACGCGTGGAAGGAACCATAGCAGCGATCGAGAACCGTTTGCTGCGCGACGGTTTCGTCATGCGCTACGACACTGCGGCGACGGACGACGGTTTGCCGCCGGGCGAAGGGGCGTTTCTCGCCTGCAGTTTCTGGCTCGCCGATGTCTATACGCTGCAAGGCCGTTTTGCCGATGCAGAGCGGTTATTCCGCCGACTCATGGTGTTGCGCAACGATGTGGGGTTGTTGAGCGAGGAATACGATCCGCGGGCGAAACGCCTGGTCGGGAATTTTCCGCAGGCTTTCTCCCATATGGCGCTGGTCAACAGCGCCTATAACTTGACGCGGGTGGAGAAGCCGGTCGAGCAGCGAGCGCAGGCCGAGTACGAAGCAGCCCAGTCGACGCGAGACGGCACGGCCGGCGGCTAGTGCATGCTAGATGACCCGAACCCATCTAATAGGATCATGCTCTAGAGAATGATGCTTGGGTTGCGGATCGACTGATCGCACTCGATCAGGTTCACTTGCTTGGCTTGGATCGTCCAGCCGGCGGTGTTGCGTACGACGCGATGCGCGGCCCAGCCTGTCAGCTGACGGGTCTCATCGCCCCAGAATTCGCTGATCAGGAAATTCGAGCGCAGCATGCGCGCCTCGTCGCTTGCGGTCGAGAAAACTTCGACATTGGTGATAAGCCTCACGGTGCGCGACGCCGGAGCCTGCGACCAGGCGAAACCCGTGCGCATGCGATAGATGCGGTCCTCCAGCCGACGGCGATCGTCAAACATGATTGCGACCTCGCGCCGCGGATCGCCGCCGTTCGGCGTCGACGGCACCCAGTAGAGGCATTCCGGCGCGTACATGGCGAGCCATTCGTCGTAGCGAAGCTGATCGAGAAGCCGTGCTTCCCGCTCCAGCAGCTGGCGAAACGCGTCGCGTACGCCGGCGTCGGTCACCGCCTGCGCATCGTTCTGCCAGTCGGAGAAATTGGCGATGAGGTCGCGGTAGAGCGCGTCGTTGACGTAATACGAACTGCGCGAGGGGTCGGGGGGCGCCGGCGCATTCATGCTATGGCTCCCGCCGGATCGCGAGATTGGCGCGCCCCTTCATCAGCCGCTTCCATTCCTTGAAGTGCTCGCGCATGAACGCCTCGTCGGTCGCCGGCGCGGTGATCGAGCCGTCCGCCTCGGTCTTGACGCGATCGGGAACGCCCAGGCCGCGGTTCATGTAGACCCATTCGTCTTCGATCGCCATCAAACCGCGCTGGATTTGCTCGAAGTTGGCGATGTCGTCGACCTCGCCGAAATTGGGGAAGCCTTCTTGCGTACGCATACGCAGCGCATTGATGTCGGTGACGGCTTCCTTCCCGAGGCTTCCGTCGTCGTCGACGATCATGGTGCCGTACCAGATGGCATTGGTCTCGTCGACGCTGACGGGGTCGAAGACCTGGATATGATTGCCGAGCAGAGACAGGTTCGGAAAAACGTTGATATTGACCGGCACCGAGCCGGCGAGATCGAGAAGTGCGAAAGCGCGATCCCCGTAGCGTTTGATGAACTCCGCTTCGTAATGCTCCATCCCGGGATGTGCGCTTTCCAGCGTCCACAAACCGCCCGGACGCATTTCCAGGTTCGGCCGCTTATCCTTGAAATGATTGCCGCGGCCGGTGTAGCGCATATACATCGGCTGTGTGTCGGGCGAGCTGCGATAATAGGCCATGCCCTTGGCGTTCTCGCCGGCAAATCGATTTTCGGTCTCCAGCAGTGAGCGATGCGAGTAGGCGACGTGATAGCCGTCGCATGAATTGTCGTAGGCAAGTTTCCAGTTGCCCTTGTAGCGAAAGCGGTTCGCTTCGCAGACGACAACCTTGCCGCCCGGATTGCGATCGAGCCATTCATCGATGACCTTGGCGATCGCACCGAGATGTTCGGTCAGTGGCAGCGCGTCCATGTTAAGCGTGCCGAAAATGAAACCGCGATAGGATTCTACGCGCGGCACCTGGGCGAGATTGTATTTCGCATCGCGCAAGTCGGCCGCGTAGCCGTCGGGCCAGGGCACGCCGCGCAATTTGCCGGTGTTGAGGAAATTCCAACCGTGATAGGGGCACTGAAACGATTTGCTGTTGCCTTTTTCCCAGCGGCACAAGGTCGTGCCGCGATGGGTGCAACGATTATAAAGTGCGCGGATCGCTCCCTCGCTGTCGCGCACGATGATCAGCGGACGCAAACCCAGGCGCCGGGTGATGAAATCGTCGACGTCCGAGATTTCACTTTCATGTGCCAAATACGTCCAGGTGCCGCCGAAGATGTGCGTCATCTCGGCTTCAAAGATCGCCGGGTCGGTGTAGATCAGTCGGTGCGCGCGATCCTCCTGGACCAGATAATCCCAGTCGTATAACGCGGTTCCGCCAAGCCGGGTCGGCGGCTGGCCAATTTTTTCAAGTGCCGTCATGTGTCGCTCTCCGGCCGCTCAATGTCTTCAGAAGAAATCAAAATACTCATTCTGCTCCCACGCGCTTGGCTCATCGGCCGGTGTAGAACTCGCAGAGTCTTCCAGCGAGCGAAGATACCGCCCGGCTTCCGTTCGCTTCAGTCTGACGAAGTAATCCACGAAAGTATCGCCAAGCGTCCGGCGGAACAACAAATCGTTATCCAACGCATCGAGCGCTTCGGGCAGGCTTTTCGGCAGCATCGGCCGATCGGCCGCGTAGGGCTCGTCGCTCGACGGCGGCAGCACGGACTCCGCCTCGATACCGGCGTGGCCGGCGACGATTTGCGCCAAGATGTATAGATAAGGATTAGCCGCCGGTTCGCCGACGCGATTCTCTAGCCGCGTGGCGGGATCGTCGAAGCCGCCCAGCACGCGGATCATGGCGCCACGATGGTCGTAAGCCCACGTTGCCCGATCGGGCGCGAGCGAGTTGGGCCGGAAACGGCGATAACCGTTCACCGTGGGTGTGGTGAAGGCCGTTGCCGGTGCCGCATACTGGAGCAGCCCCGCCAGATACGATTGGCCGAGCGGCGACAGCACCGCGTCCGGCTGTTGCGGCGTGAACAGATTGGCGCCGCTCGACGCCTCGACCAGCGACTGATGCAGATGCCAGCCGCTCGAGTAAAAGCCCTTGAGCGCCGGCCGGCACATGAAGGTCGCAAAATAACCAAGGCGGCGGCAGATTTGTCGCGTCGCGGTGCGAAACAGCAGCACGTTGTCGGCGGCCTCCAGAGCGGTGCGCGGCGCGAATGTGCATTCGACCTGGCCCGGACCCCATTCGTTTTCGATCGACCGCAATCCGAGACCGAGCGTTTCGAAGGCTTCTCCCAACGCATCGAACACGGGTTGCATGAGATCCATGTTGGACTCTGAGTGGTAATGATAACCAGGCTCGACCGGCGTGGTCTTGATCGGGCGGCCGCGGACGCCGGGCGTGGCGATGTTGTCGTCGTTTAGCTGATCGTCGGCGACGCGCAGGAGATACCACTCAACCTCCGGGCCGATAATGCTGCGAAATCCCCGGTCATCAAGCTGGTTGAGCGCTTTACGCAGGAGCTGGCGCGGCGAAAAATGAAACGGAGTGCCGTCGTTGAAATATTCGTCGCCAAGAATCCAGCCGACGCCCTGCGCCCACGGCAGCGTGCGAAATGTCGACGGGTCGGCGACGATGGTCAGGTTGGGCGAGCCGGTCATCTTTTCGAGACCCATGCCTCCGCCGCGGGTGAACGAGGCGAAGACGCGAGCGCCGGCGGAATCGAGCGTCGTTGTGGCGACGCCGATGTTGTAACCGCGGGTTAGTGCGGAGACGAAAGCAGGAAGCGTCAGTGTTTTCGCGCGGCAATAACCGTGGCTATCGCTCCAGGCGAGCCTGACAAAGCGCAGCTTTTCGGCTTCAGCGCGGCGGATCACTTCGGCGGCGAGCCGCTTTTGCTCGTCGCTCCACAAGCCATGCTTGTCGATGAATGTCGACTGACCGCCCATGATGGTGCGCTGGTGATGCATGAAGACGTGATGACAACGGCGTAGCTTTTTCCACTAACACGCTTTGCGCCGCCCTGCCATTGCCCTAGTTTCAGCCGCGCCGGAGAATTCTCAGCATCAGGTTGGTAACACGGCCGAACGGCGGATAGAGCAAGGACGCCAAGCTGAAGTGGCTCTGCAGGAAGACACCCTTGCGGTGTGAGAAGGTCTCGAATCCGAACTCGCCATGATAGGCGCCGAACCCTGATGCGCCGACGCCGCCGAACGGCAGATTTTCCGCAACGAACTGGAACAGCGTCGCGTTGATCGAGACGCCGCCCGAGATGGTCTTGCTCAAGACCTTGTTTCGCATGGCGGCATTAGCGCCGAAGTAATAGAGTGCCAGCGGTCGCGGACGGGCGTTGACGTAATCGATTGCCTGATCGAGCGTGCGGTACGTCTTGACCGGCAGCACGGGGCCGAAAATCTCCTCGCGCATGAGCGCCAGGCTGTCCGACGGCTCGATCACCAGCGTCGGTGGCAGCTTGCGCGCTTGTTGCGGCAGCGTCTCATGCGCCGGGTTGATCTCAAGAACGCGCGCGCCGCCGGCCCTGGCCTCGGACACGTACTGCGCGATGCGCAGATAATGTTCTTGATTGATGATCGAGGTGTAGTCCGGATTGGCGGCAAGGGTCGGATAGAACTTTTGTACCGTCGCCACGGTCAACGCGGTGAACTCCTCAAGCCGCCGCTCCGGCACCAGCACATAGTCCGGGGCGATGCAGGTCTGGCCGGCATTGAGCAGCTTGCCATAAACGATGCTCTCCATGGCACTTGGAAGTTCGGCGTCCTCGCCGAGGATGCATGGCGATTTTCCGCCAAGTTCAAGCGTAACCGGCGTCAAATTCTCAGCCGCGGCTTGCATGATGAGCCGGCCCACTCTTGTGGAGCCGGTGTAGAACAAATGATCGAGCGGCAGCCGTGCGAAGGCTTCCCCAACGTCGGGTCCGCCAACAATGGTCGCCACCTGTTCGGACGGAAACAAGCCGGCAAGAAGTTCGGCGACGAGGTCGGATGTGCGGGGCGTGAGCTCCGACGGCTTCACCATCGCACGATTGCCGGCGGCAAGCGCCGCCACCAGCGGCACGACAACGAGTTGGAACGCATAGTTCCAAGGACCGATGATGCCGACCACGCCGACGGGTTGGTAGATGATGCGCGCCCGGGCCGGAACGAAGTCGAGACCGACGGCAACTCGGCGGGGCCGCATCCAGCGCTCGAGATGGCGAAGCGTGTAGCGGATCGCCGATTGCGCCGGGTAGATTTCGGCAAGGTCGGTTTCGTGCCGCGAACGGTTACCAAAATCCGCTGAGATCGCTTCGGCTATGCGGCCAAGATTGCGCCCGATTGCGTCATTAAGCTTCTTCAGGTCGGCACGCCGTTGTTGAAGCGACGGCGCTCCCGCGCGCTCAAACGCCGCGCGCTGGGCGTCGAAAATAGCGCGCAGGCCGGCAATCGCGTCGGTGCTCTTGGGGAGCGCGACGTTCATAGCGGCGGCTGCGCCGGGTAGTCCGGCTGCTGTCGCGCTACAGCCTCGATCTGGGCCATGGCGGCGAGCGCGATGTGATCGCGCCAGGGTCGCGCAATCACCTGCACGGCGATAGGCAATCCGGCGCTGCCCCTTTCACTTTCCCGAGCAGTACGATCGACCAAATCGCGGCTCGGCGGCCGGTCGCTTTCTTCGCCCGGCCGCACCCGCGTGACGGGAACAATTCCAGCGGGAAAGCCGGTGACGTTGGCGAGCGGCATATAGGAGCCCGGCATCGGCATGATTACGTTTGCACCGTGGCGCACCGCCGGCACAGCATAGGCAGGGCAAAGAACGACGTCGATCGGTCCGTCGTCGGCTTGTTCCAACGAGCGCAAGATTTCGCGCCGGAAATTCATCATCTTCTCTATTGTCCGCCAGTAGTCGTCGGCGCTGCCAGAGGCGAGCCGCCGCACGGTCGCGGCAGTGCGCCGTTGACCGGCGAGGTCGAGAGCGGAAGCGACGACACCATGCAGCCACGCCGGGATGCTCGCCGAAAGCAGCAATTGGCGAATATGCGGATCGCGCCGGTCACGGCGCAACATTCGCCTAAAGGCGCGACCTCGACCGGATGAGAGAACGGCGAACAGAAAATCGCTCGCCTGACTCAATGCGGGCGGTTTCCAGGCAACGCGCTTTGCCCCTGCGGCGGCGAGTATCGCTGCGGCTTCGGTGACGGCGCGCCGAGCCGCTGGGGCGACCGGAAACTCGCCATCGTCGGTAAAAGTCGCAAACCGTAAACGGTTAAGCTCGACGGTCGCCGGCTCGCCTAATTCCGGCCCAGGATCGATTAATGGATCGCGGACGCGGTCGAGAATGCGCAACGCGAAGGCGAGGTCCTCGACGCGACGTGCCATCGGGCCGGCCTGGGCGGGGATTGCCTGCTGGCCTATAGGCAGACCATGAGCGCAATGATCGGGCACGCGGCCGGCGGTCGGTTTGATCGAGGTGATTCCGCAGAAAGCTGCGGGAATTCGCAAGGAGCCGCCAATGTCGTTGCCGAGCCCTAGCGGCGAGGCGCCAGCCGCGATCAACGCCGCTTCCCCGCCCGAACTGCCGCCGCAGGACCTTTCCAGGCTCCACGGGTTGTTGGTCCGTCCGTACAGCGGATTGTCGCTCTCGGTGTAAATGAGCAATTGCGGGACGTTGCTTTTGGCGATTGGGATCGCGCCGGCCGCGCGCAGTGCTGCGACATAGGGATCGTCTTCGTTCTCGATCTCATTGCGACGCGACGGCAGACCGAAGGTCGATGCCGTGCCGGCAAGATCGAAACATTCCTTGATGGTCAGCGGCACGCCGGCGAGCGGCCCGAGCCGCTCGCCGCGCGCCAGCGCCTCGTCGACATTGGCGGCGGCCTCTCGTGCGCTTTCGGATAAGTCGACGGTGACTGCGTTAAGCTTGCCGTTTACGGCGGCGAGCCGCACCGCGAAATGATCGACAACGTCGGCGGCGGAGATATCGCGGGCCGCGATGTGGCGGGCGATCTCGCGCGCCGACATACCCTGAATTTTGTAGGCCGATGGCACCGCGGCGGTGCGAATAGCTTCAGTGAGCGACATCAGCGGCTTTCCCTGGCGGGCGCAAGAGCGCCTCCGATCCGGCGCAGGGTCCACCTTGTTGCGGCAATTTGTCAATTTTGCCGCCCCGGCGTTTGCCCGGTTGCGATGGGGTTTCTTGCGGTACGACAATGAACCGCCCGCCGCGATCGGGTTAGCGTGCGGCCGGTCCTAAACGCCCAAATGGCGACGCAGAAATTCGGGTTGAGCGCGCACCGTCTGCGCGGTCAAGGTGTCGACGATATGGCCGTTGTTGATGATGTAAATGCGATCCGCGAGCGTCATTGCGGCGGAAATGTTCTGCTCGACGATCAGAATGGTCTGGCCGGCTTGAGCCAGCGCGCGGCAAGTTGCGAGCAGATCGTGCACGATTACCGGGGCAAGCCCCTCGAATGGTTCGTCGAGCAGGAGGATTTTCGGCTCGCGGACCAGCGCGCGCGCAATTGCAAGCATCTGTTGTTCGCCGCCGGAAAGATCGGTCCCGCGGCTTAGCCGTCGCTCCTTCAGACGCGGAAACATCGCGTAGGCGCGCTCGAGCGGCCACCGGTTCGGCGCCGTCAGTCCTGCGAGAATGAGATTTTCCTCGACATTGAGGCTGCCGAAAACGCGGCGATCTTCATGCACAAGCTGCATCCCAACCCGGGCGACGACGTGACTTTTCTTCCCGGCGATCTCAACCCCGTCGAACACGATGGAGCCGGTCCGTGGAGTCACCACTCCCATCAAGCTTTTTAAGGTCGTGCTTTTGCCGGCTCCGTTGCGGCCAAGCAGCGCGACCACTTCGTTCCGCTCCACGGTGAGCGCGACGTCGAACAGGATATGAGAGTCGCCGTAGAAGGAGTTCAGCCCATTGACCTCGAGAAGGCTCATGTTTCGTGCACTCCGCCCAGATAGGCTTCCTGCACCGCCTTGTTGGCTTTGATCTCCTCCGGCGTGCCATCAACCAGCACACGGCCTTCCTGCAGAACGGTGATACGCTCGACAAGCTCGAACAAGGAATCCATGTCATGATCGATAATGATCATGGTGCGGCCGACGCTGATCGATTTGAGCAGCTTTACCATCTCGACGCGTTCGAGCGGGCTCATGCCGGCAAGCGGCTCGTCGAGCAAAAGCAAGGTCGGTGAACTCGCCAGCGCCAGTCCGACCTCTAGTCGGCGTTTCTCTCCGTAGGCAAGCACCGACACCGGCATGTCGGCGCGTTCGGTGAGGTCTACCAGGCCGAGCGTAGAATCGACTTGCTCCGCCAATCCCGGAATTTTCGCCTCGCGCCTGAACAGGTCGAGTCGAAATTTCCCACGCAATGCCGCCAGCGCCGAGACGGTGAGGTTTTCGCGCACCGTCAGCCGGGCGAATAACTGGTTGACCTGATAGCTTTTGGTCAGGCCGAGTTGGCAGACGTCGGTGACGTTCATTCCGGTGATATCGCGGCCCTCGAACACGATCTTGCCGGCGGTCGGCTCGACCTCGCAGGTCAGCATCTTGAAAAACGTGGTCTTGCCGGCGCCGTTGGGGCCAATGACGCCGCGCCGCTCACCGCGGTTCACCGTGAAATCGATGTCGCTGTTGGCCGCGATGCCGCCATATCGCTTGCTTAGCCCGGTCGCCTGCAGAACAGGGCCGGAATCGCCGTTCGGGTCGTGGCGGCGCGCCCTGATAGCCGGAGCCGGGGTTGCTCCTGCTACGGGTTTCGGCTCATTCGTCGCGGCCGCGCCCAATGCGAACGGCTTTGTTTCTCCGGCCGTCGGCCATCGGCGGATCAGCAGCACGTGGAGATCCTTGAGGCCCCCGATCAGGCCGCGGCGCATGAAGCAGACGAGCAGCACAAAAACGACGCCCAGCACCAGTCTCCAGGTAGCGCCAAGGTGCAGCGTGTTCTGGAAGAAGTCGCTCAGATAGAGCCATACCGCGGCGCCGACCAGCGGCCCGAACAGCGTGCCGGCGCCGCCAATGGCGGTCTGCATCACGAGTTGTCCCGAGGTGTCGAACGTAAAGGCTTCCGGCGGCATGAAGCCTTGCAGCACGCCGAGGAGGCCGCCGGCAAAGCCGGCGTAAGCTGCGGCAATGACGAAGGCCGTAAGCTTGTAACCGTGGACGTTGTGGCCGACGGCCGCGGCGCGCAACGGGTTATCGCGGATGGCGTTGAGCACGGCGCCAACGGGCGAGCGGACGATGCGCAGCGCGATGACGATGCCGACGAAATACCAGAACGCGAAGAATGCGTAGATCGACCAGTCGGTATTGAAGTGAATTGTGGTGAAGCCGAGCGGAAGCGTCGGCGTCGGCACGCCCGGCAAGCCATTCTCGCCGCCCGTATAGTCCGAGAGCGGATTGAACTCGACGAAATAGAACACTTCCGCGATCGCGACAGTGATCATCGCGAAATAGATGCCGGTGCGTCGCAGCGCAATCAGCCCGATCAGATAACCGACGATCGCCGCCACGATCATGCCAAGGATTAGGGAGGTCACGACGTGCGGGAAGCCGACGACGGTGAGCAGATAGGCGGCGACCATGCCGCCGGTGCCGTAGAAGGCCGACTGGCCGAATGACAACAGGCCGGTAAAGCCGAACAAGACGTCGAAGCCGATGCCGAAAAGGCCCCACACGATGGTGCGGCTCATGGTCGTCGGCGCAAAGCCGAGATAGGGCAGGATGAACGGCGCAGCGATCAGCCCGACGGCCGTCAGTGCCTCTATTACAAAGGGACGTTGCCTGCGCATCAAGCGGTCGCGCTCATTCTCGGCCGGCCGTGCCGAGGAGGCCATAGGGACGAAGCACCAGCACGAGAGTCATCGCCACGAAAAGCATGACGTAGGAATAGCCGGGGTTGAACATGGACGTTATGCTGATGATCTCGCCCGCGATGAAGCCGCCCAATACGGCTCCAGGAAACGATCCGACCCCGCCAATGACGACGACCACGAAGGTCTGAACCAAAATAGTCTCGCCCACGTCTGGCGCGATCGAGACCACCGGCGCGTTGACAATGCCGGCAAAGCCGGCGGCCATGGCGCCGATGCCGAATACCAGCATGAACACCTTGCCGACGTCGATGCCGAGCGAATTGACCATAACGGAATCTTCGATGCCGGCGCGCACGATCATGCCAATGCGGGTGCGGTAGAGCACGACGTAAAGCGCGACCAGCGCTACCGCGACAATCCCGAGCAGCGCCAGCCGATAGGTCGGATAAAGCATGAAGCCGATCGGCGTGATTCCGACCAAAGCGGGCGGCGCCTGCACCGATTTCGACAGGCTGCCGAAGAAAAAACGCACCGCCTCCACGAACACGATGCCGAGACCGAAGGTGACCAGGAGCTGGTCCTCGTGCGGCCGGGAATAGAAGTGGCGAATGACCAGGCGCTCCATCGCCACGCCGACCACCATGACGAACAGCGAGCCGGCGATAACCGCTACGACAAAAGAACCCGTGTAGCTGTAGGCGACCCACCCGGCATAGCCGCCGAGCATGAACATCGCGCCGTGAGCGAGATTAAGAACGCCAAGCGTGCCGTAGATGATAGTCAGTCCGGATGAGATCAACGCTAGCAATGCGCCGAGCACCAGCCCGTTGAACATCTGTGAAATCAGGTTGGCCCAGCTCAGCAAGGTCTCATCTCGCGTCAATTCCCCGGGGGATTGTGCCACGTATTCCCGGCCGGCCAAATTGTAAAAAAGAATGATGTTCCTGCCGAAGGCGAAGCGTCTTCGAGTTGCCACCCGCCCTCGCAAGCGAATGTCCCCGGCGACCGGCCGGGGACATCGTTTTTAGCCGTCATCGGTCCGGCGATCAGATCACGAATAGTCGCCGAGATGGCAGCCGAACGCATCCGGCTTCTGCATTAGCTTCTCGCCTGGAACGACTTCCACCACGTCCCAATAGTCCTCGGGGTTCTTCATGTCTTTCGGCGCCTTGCCGCGAACGATGACAACCGGGCGGACCAATTGATGATCCTCGGGGCGGAAATGCACGTTGCCGACCATGGACGGGAAGGTTTCGCCCTTCTCGTACTGCTTGATGACGTCCGGCGGATAGAACGTGCCCGCTTCCGATACCATGCGCGCCCAGATCGCGAACTGCATATAGGCATTCTCGGCGCCCCATTCGGGCCGGTAGCCGTACTTCTTATTGAAGGCCTCGACGAATATCTTGGCCAGGGGATACTTGTCCTCCAGCGTCCACCAGAAATCGGTGGCGGCAAACACGCCTTCGGTGAGTTCCGGGCCGACCTCCTTGGCAAGGAAGGGGATCTGGTAGGGGATCACCATCTTCATCTTTGGCGTAAGGCCGAACTGCTTGGCCTGCTGCACCGACAGCACGGCATCGCGGCCCCAGTTCACGTTGACGATGACGTCGGCGCCGGAGTTGGCGATATTTGTCAGATACTGGCTGAAGTCCTGAGTGCCGAGCGGCGAGACTTGGTCAGTCACCTGGGTCCAGCCGCCGTTCGCGGTCAGATAATCGTTCACCGACTTGGTCACAGTGTGACCATAGGTGTAGTCCGGCGTCATGAACGCCGCCTTCTTGTTCTTCCCGAAAGTCTTCACCAAGACCGGGCCGATCGCGTTGGCGGCGGTCTCGCCGTAGAAGCATTGGCGGAACGAGTAGCGCGCGCAGTCTTTGCCGGTGGTGTCGTTGGAGCCGGAGATGGCGACCAGGTAAAGGATTTTCTCGCGCTCGGCGAACTTGTTGAGCGCGACCGCGACCGCCGACGAGGTCGAGCCGGTCATGGCGACGATCTTGTTGTCGTTGATGAAGGTCTGCTGCTCTTGCACCGCGTTGTTCGGCTTGGCGCCGGAATTGGCGACGACCAGATTCACTTGCTTGCCAAGCACTCCCTTGGTGACCTTGGGCGCGATCTTCTTGATCAGTTCGTGCCCCTCGTTGATGTGCTCGACGGCAAGCTGCATACCCTTGAGCTCATCTTCGCCCTGCACGGCATAGGCGCCGGTGCGCGGCACCGTGGCGCCGATGGTGACCGAAGAGCCGGACGAGCCTGCCGGCCAGGTGCCGAGCGGCGGCTTGTCCTCGGCCCAGGCGATGGTGAACGGCATGCCGGGGCCGGCGACGGACAGCGCACCGAGCCCGGCGCCGGTTGCGACTGCTTGCCGCAGGAGGCGGCGCCGAGAAAGTCGATGGGAAAAGGCCTTTTTATCCGAGGGCATATCAAACTCCTATGGTCGTTGCTTCCCTATCCCGCGAGTGTGACCGCCTTTAGTAGGGGTGGCTTTAATCCTCCTTATTGATCCAGATTACGAATTATGACGGATGTCGCCCTCAGGACGGTCGCGGCGCGCGGGTCGACGGCGACGAAGGACATCTGGCGAAACGATCCCTTCGTCATGCGCCTGCGAAGCTTCGTCGATCTGACCCTGCCCGATCTTCAGGACCTGCGCGGAGTGATCGAAACCGAGTTGGCGGTCAAGAAGCGTCGCGATCTCGTTCTCGACGGTTACGAATTCTGCAAGCTCTGCTTTGTTAAAGACGGCTTCGCCGCCCGCTACAAGCTTTTGCGCAATGGCAAGCGTCAGATTGTCAATTTCCTGCTGCCCGGAGACATCGTCGGCTTGCCGGGAAGCTTCCTCGACCGGGCGGTAAACTCGGTCATCGCCGTCAGCGACATGACTTTACAGATTTGCTCGCTCGAGGCCTTCGCTGGCCTGTGCTATCGGCGGCCGAAGTTCGGCCTCGTGCTTAGCTGGCTTGCGGCACAGGAAGCGGCCTACTATGCCGAGCATATCATCGACGTCGGCCGCCGCACGCCGATCGAGCGGCTGGCGCACCTGTTGCTCGAAATCCATTCCCGGCTGGCGCTTGTGGGAAACGCCGAGGAATTTGCCTTCGGCATGCCGTTCACGCAGGAAATGATGAGCGACGCGCTCGGCTTGAGTGTTCCGCATCTCAATCGCATGTTGGCGAAGCTCAAAGCCGAGGGATTGATCTCGGTCAGCGAACGGCGCGTCGAATTCACCGACTTGCGGGGTGTTCGGCTGCTGGCGCAATTCCAACCACCGCGTCCGGCGCGAATCCCGCTCCCAGATGAAATGTATGAGTTGATCAGTTGCGCGGCGCAGGAGCGTGAAGCTTGCGCAGTTCGGTCTTGAGCACCTTGCCGTAATTGTTCTTGGGCAGCGCATCCAAAAAGACGTAGCCCCGCGGGCGTTTAAACCGCGCGATTGCGGCCAGGCAGAGCGCATCCAGGTCTCGCGCCGACACATTTCGCTCCGGCCGCGCCACCACACAGGCCACGACTTCCTCGCCCCAGTCGGGATGCGGCCGGCCGATTACGGAAACTTCGAGCACGCCGGGGTGCCGCAGCAGGACCTCCTCGACTTCGCGAGGATAGATGTTGCTGCCGCCGCTGATGATCAGATCCTTGGAACGATCCTTTAGGGTCAGGAAGCCTTCGGCGTCGAACGCGCCCATGTCGCCGGTGTGCAGCCAGCCGCCGCGCAGCGTTTCGGCGCTTGCTGTTCGATCGCGCCAATAGCCCTGCATCACTACCTCGCCGCGGACGACGACTTCACCGACTTCCCCGACCAGCAAATCGCGATCGGCTTCGTCGGCGACACGGACTTCGACGCTGATCCGCGGCAGCCCTACCGAGCCCATGATCTCGCGCCAGCGTGGCCGCGAGTGGTCGGCGTGAATGGCCTTCGACAGCGCGGTAATGGTCATGGGCACTTCGCCCTGACCATAAATCTGCGCGAATTTTGGCCCCAACACGTCCATGGCCCGCGACAGCGTTTCGAAATGCATCGGCGCGCCGCCGTAGATGATGGTGCGCAACCCGCGATGATCGGCCTCGGCGAATCCGGTGTGATTGACGAGGCGGCTCACCATGGTCGGAGCGGCGAAAAAGCTGACGTTGCGATGAAGCGCGAGCAGTGCTGCGATCTCGTCCGGATCGAATCCGCCGCTTTCGGGTATGACGGTCTTGGCGCCCATGGCGAAGAAGGGCAGCCCATAGCAGCCCGATCCGTGCGACATGGGCGCGGCATGTAGCACGCAATCGTCAACGCCGACCGGCTCGATCTCGGCAAAATAAGCGAGCGTCTGGGCCATCATAATGCCGTGGGTCAGCATGGCGCCTTTCGGCCGGCCCGTGGTGCCGCTGGTATAGAATAGCCAAGCGAGGTCACTCGGCTCGCGCCGTACGATGTCGATGCCGTCACCAGCGCAAAGCCGCCGCCAGTCGGTGCTGCCGGTGACGATGGTGCGGCCATGCGGCGCGACGTCATCGGCGCGATCGGGGCTGGCGAGAATAAGCGCCGCTTCGGTGTGCCCAACGATGTAGCCGAATTCCTCACTGTGGAGTTTGGCATTCATCGGCACCGCGACCAAACCGGCATGCCAGATCGCAAACAGCGCTTCGAGGAATTCAGGCCGGTTGGTCATGGCGATGGCGACGCGATCGCCGGGCCCGCACAACGCCTTTAGGCCGCCGGCCAGCGCTCGCGAGTGTGCGGCGAATTGCCGATAGGTCGCGTAGGTCGTTCCGCCAAGCGCGATAGCCGACCGCTCGGGCGCGGCACGGCCCCATCTTTCAACCCAGCCAGCGAGGTTCACCGCGCGCCTCGGCGTGCGCGGTCAGGGTGCCGGCTTGGCGTCGATGAGCACTGCCGCCAACAGACACGGTTTGCCGCTGCGATTGACCCAGGCGTGATTGGTGCCGCGCTGCACGATGCAGTCGCCGGCATGCAATTCGACCTCGCCCTCTTCCATGAGCATGTGCATCGAGCCGGAGATCACCACCAAATAGTCGATGGAGTTGGTCTTGTGCATGGTCGGGTGCTTGGCGGAATCCTTTGCGCTCGGCTTGTTGGTGCTGCCGAGATGGCCGAAGGCGGCCTCGGTGTCGATCTTGTCGCTCGCGCTCTCCGGCGGAATCTCCACGACGCGGAAGATGGTTCCCGACGGCGTCGGATCGTGACGCATCGGCCGCAGCGAGCGGTCCTTCGCGCCGTCGTTGTTCACCGGCATTTCGTCGGTGACCCAGACTTCGGTGACGCCGAGACCTGGCCAGCCCCTGATCTCGGTCGCGTTGGGGGCGTGGTCGTCGATCGTCACGATCGCCTTGCCGGCCGCGTTGTGGCCGGTGACGAAACGGCGGATTTTTTGCACCATGATTTTCCTCCCGAATTGCCGATTTCAGCCGCGACGCGCGATGCGGTTGCGCAGCACGCCGATTTTCTCGAGCTCGAGCTCGACCACGTCGCCCCCCTCGAGGTAGCGCCCGATCTCAAGCCCGGAACCGTTGCCGACCGTCCCGGAGCAAAACAGCTCGCCCGGATGAATTGTCTCGTCGCGCGATACGAAGGCGATACAGTCTTCGTATTTCCAGTGCATCTCGCGCGAATTGCCGCGGCCGCGCTCCTCGCCGTTGACGCGCACGATCATCTCCAGCGCGTAGGGATCGGGTATTTCATCGGCGGTCGTGATGCAGGGACCGACGGGATTCGAATTGTCGAAATCCTTGCCTTTGCCCGGACCGAGACTGGAAAGCATTTCCAGGCTTTGCTCGTCGCGCGCAGACAGGTCGTTGAAGATGGTGTAGCCGAAGATGTAATCGCGGGCCTTTTCCTTCGCGATATCGCGTCCGGCTTTGCCGATCACACAGGCAAATTCCAGTTCGTAGTCGATGGTTTTGGAATAAGCCGGCCACGCGACTTCTTGCTCGGGCCCGCAGACGGCGAACCGGCTAGGCTTGTAGAAGCTCGGCCGCTCGTACCAGATTTTCGGCGGCTTGAAGGCGCCCTGCTTCTCAAGTTCGCGCAGCGCCTTGTCCGGGTCGGGGGCCGCGGCGGCACGCATCTGATTGATGCGGGTGAAGGCCTGGATCAAATGCTTCTCAAAGCAAAGAAAGTCGCGCAATTGCGGCGGCAGCGGCAGCGGGGCGAGGAGCTTGACGCCGGCGGCCTCGATCATGCCGCGACCGGTGCGTTGCGCGCCGGCGGCGATCTCGCGGGCGCGGTCGAGTGCCGCCGGGCCCGCTTCGATGAGCGTTTGCATGCTGGCGAAGGCGCCACCGGCGTCGCTCCGCGCGGCGACGAAGTCGACGATTTGCCGGTCGCCGTCGGTCAGCGCGCCGACGCGGTCGCCGCCCGCCGCGGCGAAGGTGACAAGCCGCATTTGCGTTTCCTCCTGGGCCGCGGTTTTATCCCGCGAACTTTATCATTCGTATGATTATATTTCATTGAATGTTGAAATTGGGATAAAGTCAAGCGCTGCGGCTGTGAGGCACGGCCTGGCGACGCAACCTTCGACCTGGGTCGGTCTGAAACTGCGATGAAAGCGAAGAACGCATTGGCCCGGCGGGCGGCGGCGCCCGCCACGCCGAAACGGAAGCTGCCGCCACGAGGCGGCCGCAACGGCGCCAGGCGCGGCGACTTGACGCGTCTTGCGATTCTCGATGCGGCGGAGCGTTGCTTCGGCGAAAGCGGATTCGATGGCGTGTCGTTACGCACGATCGCCACGATTGCTCGCGTCGATCTCGCTCTGACCAATTATCATTTCGGCAGCAAAGAAAACCTGCTGCATGAAGTGATCGCGCGCCGCGCGCACATCGTCCATCACGAGCGCGTGCTCGCCCTGGAAGCAGCGCGACACGATGCCGGTCTGCGGCCGCCATCGATCGAGGCGATTGTGACTGCTTTTCTTGAGCCGTTGCTGCGCCGCGTCGCGAGCGGCGAGCGGGGCTGGCGTCATTACGCGGGCCTCGCGTCGCAACTCGACGTGTTGCCGCAATTCGTCGATCTGACGAGCGACGTGCTCGACCCGACGGCGTTGCATTTTATCAACGCACTGCGATTGGCGCTGCCTCAGGCGCGGCCGCAAGCGGTCTATTGGGGCTATATGTTCCTGATCGGCTCGATGGTGCAGGTTATGTCGGCAACCGGCCGGATCGAACGGCTGTCGCGCGGCTTGTGCCGTTCCGACGATATCAAAGGCGCGTTGCGTGAATTGGTACCCTTCGTCAGCGCCGGTTTGCGCGGCTTACAATCTGAGCGCAAATAAGCCGTCCCGGCGGGGTGTTCTTTGCGAGGTTACTCAACGATGACGGACGATCCGACAATCAGCTACCTCGGTGCGGTATCGCATCTCGACGCATTGCTGACGACCGTGGGACCGGTCGACGGGTTGCGCGTCCTTGATATCGGCTGCGGCGAGGGGCATTTGACCCGCGCTCTTGCAAAGCGCGGTGCGCGGGTCACCGGCTACGATCCGTTTATCGCGGAGACCGATCTGATTAGAGACGGCGGCAGCTATCGTTTGTGCAAGGCGCCGGCTGATGCGATTCCGGAGCCCGGTCACGAAGCAGACCTCGTGCTCTTTGTTTTCTCCCTGCATCACGTTCCCGCTGACAAGCTTCAGGGAGCACTTGCGCAAGCGCGTCGGCTGCTACGCCTGTCAGGACGTCTCTACGTGGCGGAACCCCTGGCGCAGGGACCGCATCAATACGTCATGGAATTATTTCACGATGAAACCGCGGTGCGTAAAGCCGCCGCGGAGGCGCTTGCCCGCTTTGCCCGTCCGGAGTTTGAGGCTGATCGGATATCGACATACACCGACCGGCGGAGCTTCCCGGACTTCGACTCGTTTGTCGAGCGCATGATCGCCAACATGCGCTTCAACGGTTATAGCGAGGAGGCCGTCTTGGCGCCGGCGGTGCGCCGCCGTTTCGCCGAAACGCTGGCGGCGCATGGCGGCAAGTTCGACCAGCCCGTCCGGATCGATTGCTTCGGCCCTGCCGGCTAGATCGTCCCCACGGCGGTCAGGCCGATCCCCACACCTGCTGCGCGACCTCGACGACCAGTCTGAGCTTCGCCATTTCGTCTGCGACCGTCATGGCATTGCCGCCGATGCCGCTGGAAAAGCCACATTGCGGCGACAGCGCCAACTGCCCCAGGGACGCGTGGCGGCTCGCGTCGTCGATGCGCCGCATGATGTCGTCCTTGGTTTCAAGCGTGGCGCTCTTGGTGGTGACGAGACCGAGCACCGCGGTTTTGCCGGCCGGCAGGAACCTCAGCGGCGCTAAGCTGCCGGCGCGCGGCGAATTGTATTCAAGAAAATAGCCGTCGACGTCGATCTCGTTGAACAGGATTTCGGCGACCGGGTCGTAGCCGCCCTCAGCGACCCAGGCGCCGGCAAAGTTGCCGCGGCACAGATGCAGACAAACGACCATGTCACGCGGCCGGCCGGCAATCGCGTCGTTGAGAAGCCGGGCGTAGGTCTTTGGCAACGTCGCCGGGTCCTCGCCGATATTGCGCACCTGGGCCTGCAGTTCCGGATCGCACAGATAGGCCATGTTGACTTCGTCGATCTGCAAATAGCGGCAGCCGGCGTCGGCAAGATCGCGGATTTCTTCGCGATAGACGCGCGCCAAATCGGCGTAAAACTCCTCCAGGTCCGGATAGGCCTTGTCGTCGATCGCTTCCCGGCCGCCGCGAAAATGCACTGTGGTCGGCGACGGAATGGTGATTTTCGCCGTCACGTTGCTGACCGACTGCAGAAAGCGAAAATCGTCGACGAAGATTTTCTGCGGCCGGGCGAGTTTTCCGGTCACCTGCAACGACGGTGGCGCGTGATCGCGCGAGCCGGCGGCGGAGTGGAAGCGTACTGTAAGTTTCGAGGCGACCTGTCGCACGTTGCTGAACCTCAGCAAAAAATCGCGCTGCCAGAAGGTGCGGTTATATTCGCCATCGGTGGCAAGCTTAAATCCGACCTCCTCTTGCATCCGCACCACGTTGCGGATCGCGTCGTGCTGGATGGCTGTAAGCTCGGGCGCGGTAATCTCGCCGTTTTCGGCCGCTTGTCGCGCGCGGATTAGCGCTTCGGGCCGTATCAAGCTGCCGACGTGGTCCGCGCGGTATGGTGGTTTGAAATGCGCGAGCATGGAACCTATGCCTTTTGCCCCGTTTCAACGGTAAGGACGTCCGTGTAAAGATAGCAACGATCGCATGAGGCATGCCATGGCCGCACAGATTATTCCGCAGGCACTGGGTTATGTCGGGGTTCGCGCCAAGGATCTGGGCGACTGGGCGAGCTACGGCTCGGACCTTCTCGGCCTGCAGCGCATCGATAAGACGCGATCGACGCTCGCCTTTCGCATGGACGATCGCAGACAACGCATCATCGTCGACGCCGACGGCGGTGAGGGCATCGGTTTTTTTGGCTGGGAAGTCGCGGATGCCGCCGCCCTCGATAAGCTTGCCGGCGAACTCGAAAACGCGCGGATCAACGTGGCGCGCGGTGCCCGCGCACTTGGCGGCGAACGCCATGTGAAAGACTTGATCGTGCTGAACGATCCACAGGGCAACCGGCTCGAGATTTTCTACGGTGCCGAAACCACGACCGAGCCTTTCAAGCCTGGCCGTTCGATTTCAGGTTTCCGCACCGGCCCGCTGGGGCTCGGACACGTGGTGCTCAATGTCGACACTGCGCAGACAATCGAGCGGATGACTTCGTTCTATCGCGACGCGCTCGGCTTTCGTTTGACGGATCATTATTCACATCCGTTCATTGCACGTTTCATGCATGTCAATCGGCGTCACCACAGCATCGCTTTCGTGCAGAGCGGCAGAAACGCCGTCCATCATATTATGATGGAGCTGTTCAGCTTCGACGACGTCGGCCAGGGTTACGATCTGGCGTTGAGTGAAGACCGCGTCGCGGTGACGCTCGGCCGCCACACCAGCGACTATATCACCTCGTTCTACAGCTTTACCCCGTCCGCCTTCATGGTCGAGTACGGCTGGGGCTCGCGGCTCATCGATGTCGACACTTGGCAAGCCTATGAGCGCAAGGAAGGCCCGAGTATGTGGGGACACGATCGCGGCTGGCTGTCCCCGGAGGATCAAGCGAAGGCTCGCGCACTACGGCTTGCCAATGCCGAAAAGGGCTATCGCCGGCCGGTGCAAGTCATCGACGGCAATTACGAAGTGATGTCCGGCGTCTGTCCGTGGTGGGACAGCGTCAAGGCGCAAACCGCCGTCGGATGACGCGCTCCGGCGCGCAGCCGTCGCTTCTCAACGCACCAGGACGTTGCTGAACTGCCAGGGATCGTCGCGGTCGACGCTTTCGGGGAACAGTCCATCGCGCCCCGCAAGCGGCGTCCATTCGGTGTAGAACCCGTTCACCGGTCCGAGATAAGGCCGCTGGATTTCGAGGCAGCGCCGAAAATCCATCTCGTCGGCCTCGACGATGCCGCGATCGGGATTCTCCAGCATCCAGACAATGCCGGCGAGCACCGCCGACGTCACCTGCAATCCGGTGGCGTTCTGGTAGGGCGCGAGGCGGCGCGTCTCCTCGACGGAGAGTTGCGAACCGTACCAATAGGCGTTCCGCGCGTGTCCGTAGAGGAGAACGCCGAGTTCATCGATCCCGTCCAGGATGTCGCTCTCGTCCAGGATCCGCCATTCCGGCTGCGGCCGCCAGGCGGCCCCGGCCATTTCATCGAGCGACAACACCGCATCGTCGCACGGGTGATAGGCGTAGTGGCAGGTCGGCCGATACGAAACCTGGCCGTCTTCGCGCAAGGTGAAATAATCGGCAATCGAGATCGACTCGTTGTGGGTGATCATGAAAGCGTGTTGCCCCTGTGCGGTGGGCGTCCAGGAACGCACGCGCGTGCCGGCGCCGGGCTGTGTCAGATATATGGCGGCGTCGCAGCCGAATTCGTGGCGGCGGGCGTTTGCCGGCATCTTTCTTTCGTTGGTTCCCCAACCGAGCTCTGCGGGCTGCAAGCCCTCGGCGCAAAAACCCTCGACCGACCAGGTGTTGACAAAAACCCCGCGCGGCTTTGGCTCGCGCGCGCGCTGCGTATCACGCTCGGCGATATGGATGCCCTTGATGCCGGCATGCTGCATCAACCGCGCCCAGCCATCACGGGTTTTCGGCTCTTCGACCTCAAGGCCGGTCGCGCCGGCAACATCGAGCAGCGCTTGTTTGACAAACCACGATACCATCCCCGGATTGGCGCCGCAGCAGCTTACCGCGGTCACGCCACCGGGCCGGCGGCGGCGGAGCGCCAGCAAGCTCTCGCGCAGCGCGTAGTTCGAGCGCTGCGAGATCGACAGCTTGGCATCGGTGTAAAGCCCAGGCCAGGGCTCGATGACGGTGTCGATATAAAAGGCGTCGATGTCCCTGGCGAATTCCATCAGATCGACGGAGGAAGTGTCGACCGAGAGGTTGACGATCATGCCGCGGCCAGGCCCGGCGGTGAGCAGAGGAGTGAGGAGATCGCGATAGTTGTCTTTAGTGATTGCCGCGTGGATGAACCGAAGCTGCCGGTCGTCCAGCAGACGGCGATCCGCATCCTGCGGCGCGATCACGGCGAATTTCTTTCGGTCAAAAGCAAGGTGCCGCTCCAGAAGCGGCAGGGTTCCTCTGCCGATCGAGCCAAACCCAATCATGACAATCGGGCCGTCGAAATGCGCGTAGAGCGGCCAAGCGGTGGAAGTTTTGGTCATGGCGTTCATTATTCGTGATTCCTTCTACAGTGCGTGTGACGGCTACGCCACCTTTCGCGCGGCGGTTTTGTCGCGCGAAAGGCCGGCAATGAGCGCTTCGAGGCTCGGCGTGGGCGCCTCGCGGCCGGTCGCGCCGACAAGTCCGCGCGCGCCCTCGAGCGCGCCCGGCTTGAGTTCGCAGCCGAGCAACCGATGCCGCTCGAACGGACCGGGCAGCCAAAGGGCGCCGGTCTTTTGCGCGGAAAAGCCGAATTGCCCGTAAAATGCCGCGTCGCCGACCAGCAGGATGGCACGGTGTCCGCGCCGCCGCGCCGTTGCGATGGCGCGCCGCATCAGCGTGCTGCCGATGCCGCGACCGCGCAAAGTCTCGTCGACCGCGAGCGGGCCCAGCAACAATGCCGGCCGGCCGGGCCCGGCGCAGACGTGCCAAAGCCGGTTGGTGCCGACGAGGCGGTCGTCTTCGGCGGCGACGAAGGAAAGCCCTTCGGCCGGGCCGCGACCCTCACGCAACCGCTGGGTGGTTTTCTCAAAGCGCAGCGCGCCCCAGACGCGATCGAGCAAATCCTCGCGCGCGTCGTGGTCGCCGAAAGCTTCATTGCGGATCGTTATCATGGTCGTCCCCACATCGGTCCAAAAGGCATGACGAAAGGGGAGCCGGCGACGCCGGCTCCCGGTGAGGTCAGATGCGGTCACGTCAAATGTGGAAAGTCTTCAGCGGCGCAAAGCCGTTGAAGGCGACGGCCGAATAGGTCGCCGTATAGGCTCCGGTGCCTTCGATCAGCACCTTGTCGCCGATCTCGAGCGTAACCGGGAGCGGGTACGGCACCTTCTCGTACATCACGTCCGCCGAATCGCAGGTCGGCCCGGCCAATACGCATGGGCCGAGTTCGCCGTCGCGCGGCGTCCGGATCGAGTACCGGATCGCTTCGTCCATCGTCTCGGCCAGCCCGCCGAATTTGCCGATGTCGAGGTAGACCCAACGCACATCGTCGCTTTCGCTCTTCTTCGAGACGAGCACGACTTCCGCTTCGATGACGCCGGCATTGCCGACCATGCCGCGGCCAGGCTCGACGATGGTTTCCGGAATGCGGTTGCCGAAATGGCGCCGCAGCGCCCGGAAGATCGTCGCGCCATAAGTCTTCACCGTCGGCACGTTCTTTGTGTACCTGGTTGGAAAGCCGCCGCCCAAGTTGACCATCGACAGCGTGATGCCGCGCTCGCCGCATTCGCGGAACACCGCGGCCGCGGAAGCGAGCGCGCGGTCCCAAGCGTGCGGATTGCGCTGCTGCGATCCGACATGGAACGAGACGCCATAGGGCTCGAGCCCGAGCCGATGCGCGTGCTCGAGCACGTCGACGGCCATGGCGGGCTCGCAGCCGAATTTGCGCGACAGCGGCCATTCCGCCCCGACGCAGTCAGAGAGGATGCGGCAGAATACGCGGCTGCCGGGTGCTGAGCGCGCGATCTTGTCGACCTCGGCCTGGCAATCGACGGCGAAGAGGCGCACGCCGAGCGCGTAGGCTCGCACGACGTCGCGCTCTTTCTTAATGGTGTTGCCATAGGAGATGCGGTCCGCGGCGGCGCCGGCGGCGAGCACCATCTCGATCTCGGGGATCGAAGCGGCGTCGAAGCAGGAGCCAAGCGCGGCCAACAGCGACAACACCTCGGGCGCCGGATTGGCCTTCACGGCGTAAAATACGCGCGTGTCAGGCAACGCCTTGGCGAAGCCGAGATAGTTTTCGCGGACAACATCGAGGTCGACGACGAGGCAGGGCCCGTCATCTTGATGGTTTTCCTGGCGGACGCGCAGGAAATCGCGGACGCGCGCGGTCATTGGCGCTCTCCTCACAAGGTTCAATGAGCCTCGCGGCTCGGATTGAAATTCGGGCGACGTCAATCGCCCGGCGTCAGCGGATGAGGATCGCCGCCTCGCCGTGCTGTGGAGACACGGGCAAAGCGACGGGTTCTACACCCGAGATGCTGCCTTGGCTTGGAGCGGGATGACCCGTTCCGCACGGCCGGCAAGGATGAACAAGCCTCTTTTGGTGTCGGCCTTTGGAGGGCCGACGAGACCAGAGAAGCCCGCTCCGTCGTTGCTTTAAGCCGCGTCCCCCGTTGAGCGCGGGGTGCGCCGGTTTCGCCTCCGGCTGCCGGTTAAGTGGTTCGGAGCTTAGGCGCCGGAGACTTTAAAAAGTCTCGGCGTTTGCTCCGGGCGGCTGTCCGGCCTCTTGTCCGGATGCCCACCAACCGACACGCGGCCACAGGCACGTGCGAAATTGGGCGGTCGGCAAATAGTCGCGTTGACGACGTGATGCAAGAGTTTTTTTGTTGCGTGCAAGATTTTTTCGACGACGCGCCCGAAGATGGTTACGCGCGCGCCGCGTCGGCGCGTCCGCCGGCGGTGCGCCCGCCGCGAAGATGGCGACGATCGCACCGAACGCGCCGGCGGCGAACACGGAAGGATAGCCAAACGCGCCAGCGATGATTCCGGTGATCGGCCCAGCAAGACCGAAGCCGAGGTCGAAGAACGCGACATAGGCGCCGAGCGCTGCGCCGCGGCTTGCCGCCGGGACTTGTTTCACCGCCTCGATGCCGAATGAAGGAAAGACCAGCGAATAGCCGACGCCGGTGAGGATTGCTCCAGCGAAGGCCGTCGCCGGTCCCGATGCCTGCCACAAAATGAGCTGGCCGGCGCATTCGAGGAGTAAGGACCAAGCGGCGACGCGAGCGCCGCCGAAGCGGTCAGGCCAGCCGCCGAACGCCAAGCGAGTGAAGATATAAGCCGCGCCAAAGCCGGCGAGGGCGAAGCCGGCTCCGCTCCAGCCGTTATGCTGGAAGTCGAGTGCGGCGAAAGCGCCGATGGCGCCGAATCCAATTGTCGCCAACGCGAGCCCGGCGCCGAACGGCGCTATGCGGCCGACAACGTTGAAAAACGGCAGCCGTTGCCCGCCGTGCGGCGCGACACCAGAAATGAATGCCGCGAGCACCGCTGCCAGGAGAGAAAAAACGATCATGCCGAGCGCCAGATCGGCAAAGCCGGCGATGACATGCCGGCCGGTCATGAATTCGATGCCAATCGGTGCGCCGACGGTGATGGCAGCGTACATGCCGATCCCTACCCACACCATGACCTTGCCGGTATTCGCCGGACCGACAACGCCGATCGCCCAGGCGAGCGAGCCCGTCATCACCAGAACTCTCGGCCAGCCCGGAGACCACGCGCGCGGCCAGCAGCACTCCAAGCGATGCGCCGACGCCGAGCGCCGGACTGGTCGAGGCCAGGTAGATCGCGGAAGCAGCGATCGCCGTACCGCTGCCGAGCAGCACGCCGAATTTCGCTCCGCGGCGATCACAAAGGCTGCCGGCAAATTGCCGCGTCGCTAGCGTGACCAGCGACTGGAGGCCGATGGCGATGCCGACAGTCAGATTGTCGAAATGGAGGACGTCGTGAACCTGCAACGGGATGGCCGCCAGCGGCATGCCGATGGTCAGATAAACGCAGAAGATGATGAGGGCGAAGGGCGCGATGCGTAACACGGCGCCGCGAGCAGCGATGGCCAGCGTAGCTGAGGGGTCCATCAGGCGATAATGCGTCGCATTCGACCGGGCATTCCCTTAAGACCGCGCGAAAGGCCTCACCCGCGCCAGTAGCGGTCTTCCCAGCTGCGGGATAGCCGCATGGCGGTAAGGATAAGCCCGGCCATCGAGTAGGTTTGTGGAAAATTGCCCCACAACTCGCCGGTCTGCGGGTCGACGTCTTCGGACAGAAGGCCATAGCGGTTGCGATGATTGAGCGCGTCGATGAACAGATCGCGTGCCGCCTCGCGCCGCCCTAGCGACCACAACGCGTCGATCAGCCAGAACCGGCAGATCAGGAACGCGGTCACCGGCAAGCCGAAATCGTCAGCGCTAGCATAGCGCATCACGTGCTTTTCGCGCATCAGTTCGCGCTCCATGGCGGCAACGGTTGACACGAAGCGCGGATCGTCGACGTCTACGATGCCGAGATCGGGCAGCAGCAGCACGCTGGCATCGAGATCGTCGGACCCGAATGCCGCAGTGAACGCGCCGCGTTTCTCGTTCCAGGCGCGCTCCAGCAAAGCCGCGTGGATCGGCTCGGCGACGGCATTCCAGTATTGCGCGCGATCGTCGAGGCCGATCCTGCCGGCGATCGCCGAAAGCCGCTGGCAACCGGCCCAGCACATCGCCGCCGAATGGGTATGCACACGCTGACGTCCGCGATACTCCCAGATGCCGGCGTCCGGCTCGAGTGCCTTCTCGGCGGCGCGGTAGCCGAGCGATTCCAAGAGCCGAAACAAACCCTCGTCGCCAGGTCGCGGCAGCCGACGATCGAAGAACATCGGCATGGCGGCGAGAATGACGCTGCCGTAGGCGTCGTGCTGGATCTGGTCGGCTGCGGCGTTGCCGATCCGCACGGGACCGTCGCCACGATAGCCCTCAAGCTCGGGCGCCGTCCGCTCGGCGAGGCTGCTTGTGGGCACCACGCTGTAGAGAGGGTGCAGCTCCGGGTCCGATTTCGAAGCGATCGATAGCGTGAAGGAAATGAATTCCTCCATGGTGCGCGTGGCGCCGATGCGGTTGAGGGCCTGGACGACGAAATAAGCGTCCCGCAGCCAGCAATAGCGATAATCCCAGGTGCGGCCGGACCCGGGCGCTTCCGGGATCGAAGTGGTATGCGCGGCGACCACCGCGCCGGTCTCATCGAAATTACTGAGCTTGAGCGTTATCGCGGCGCGGATAATGGCTTCTTGCCAGTCGACCGAGATCGACAGCCGCCGCACCCATTCCATCCAATATTCATGGGTGCGATCGGCGAAATCGCGGCAGGTCGCCTGCAGATCGCCGGGGAACGGCTCATCCGGCCCGAACACCAGATGCAGCGGACGCGTCACCACAAAGGGCGCCTCGCTGTCGATCAGCGACAACGGCGCGTCCGTCGTCAGGCGGATGACGGTGTCTTCGCCGTAATAGCGGATGTGGTTGCTGCCGAGCGAGCGTTGCGGCAGCGGCTTGCCGTATTCGCTAGTCGGCCGCATCCTGATGGTGATCCGCGGCAAACCGGCCAGCGGTTCGACAATGCGGAAGATCTGAGGCGGCCGGAACACGCGACCGAACTGGCGGAACCGCGGCACGAAGTCGGTGATCCGTAGTTTACCGCCTTGCCGGTCGGTCAACACCGTGGAGACGATCGCGGTGTTGCGCAGGTATTCCGATTGGTAGTCCACCATATCGTCGAGCACGACGTCGGAAAATCCCTTTTCCTGCTTGCCCGACACCAGGCGGCAGAAGATCGGGTCGCCATCGAAGCGCGGATAGCACCACCAGACGATACGGCAGCATGGATCGACCAAAGCGGCCGTCCGCCCGTTTCCGATAATGGCAAGATCAAGCCCGTGGTCTTTCATCCCGCCGCGTCCTCGCGGTCGGCCATCCGGGCCAGCCACGCGCGCACGCTTTCCGGCCTGTCAAAATGACCATTGACGCCAGGTACGATCCTGCCGACGGAAAAGCTCAGACCGCCGAAATCCGGGATAACGTCGAAGACCGGTTCGTCGGTAACGTCGTCGCCGATGAAGAGCGGGTGCCGGCCGATAAACGGCGGATATTTCATCAGTTCGCGAACCGCGAGCGCCTTGCTGACCTGGGCCGGCTTGACCTCGACGACCGCCTTACCTGGCAAGATCTCGATCGAGCCGGTCGGCGCTTGCGCGCAAATTCTTGCGACACCCGCATGCAGCGCCGCGCCCAAATCGGCCGCCAGGCGATAGTGCAGGGCGAGCGAATACCCCTTGTCCTCGACAAGGATGCCCGGTCCCAGTTCGGTCAAGGTTGCCAGGTCGCGCTTTAATTCGGCGCTCAGCGAACCGGCTCGCATTTGCGGCTCGGTTCCCGGCACGGGGCGTATTTCGGCGCCGTGGCCGCCGACGGCGGCGAGCTGGAGTGGCGCGAACAAGAGGTCGATTTCGCTGAGCTTGCGGCCGCTGACCAGCGCCACGGCGCCGCCAGTCAATTGCTGCAGGCGAACGAGGGTGTGCCGCAGCTCCGGCGAGACCCAGACCTGCCGCGGCGTCGGCGCGATATCGACGATCGTGCCGTCGATATCAAGCAGGACCGCGCTATCGCTCAGAGCGGGTCTGAGTGACGTCGTGCCGATTTCCATGTCGAGATTTGCGGTGTCCATTCAATTCTGCACGTCCTTTATTCCATCACGCATCGATAAACGATAACGGCCGGGCCACGGATTCGAGCGATTTGCGCTCGGCGTCAACGCCCCACAGCGCTTCTATTGTCGCGGCCGCGATCATCAGCAGCGAACCGATCAAATAACCAACGGCGACGTTTGTGCGCGAACCCGTGCTGATGAGGGTTCCCAGCAACAGGGGGCCCGCAACACCGCCGACTGCGGTACCAATCGCGTAGAAAAACGCGATGGCCAATGCACGAATTTCGAGCGGAAAAATCTCGCTAACCGTGAGGTAAGCCGAACTCGCCGCCGCCGAGGCGAAGAAGAATACGATCATCCAGGCGATGGTCAACGCGGGCGCGGACAATAGGCTCTGGCTGAACAGATAACCGGTAGCGGCAAGCAGAACAGCCGACGCCGCGTAGGTCGATGCAATCATCACCCTGCGGCCGATTGTGTCGAATAATCGGCCGAGCAGGATCGGCCCGAGCACGTTGCCCGCGGCGAACGGCAGGATGTACCAGCCGATCTCTCCGGCCGGAATGCCGTAGAACTTTGTCAGGACGAGCGCGTAGGTGAAAAAGATCGCGTTATAGAAGAACGCCTGGGCAGCCATGAGCGTCAGCCCGACCAGCGTCCGCTGCCGGTACCTCAGGAACAGCACTCGCGCCACGTCGACGAGCGAAGTGTGGTCGCGCATGCGAAGGCGTGCCCGCGGCCGCGGGCGTAGCGCCCGGGGCGAGGTGCCGGCAAAGCGCACTTCGATGTCGTTCACGATCGCCTCGGCATCAGTCACGAAGCCGTGCGTCATCAGCCAGCGCGGGCTTTCCGGAATCCAACGTCGCATAATGAGAATCACAAGTCCTATGGCGGTGCCGATCAGGAATGCCAACCGCCATCCTAGCGCCGGATCGATAAAGGCCGGATTGAGCAGGACGATCGAGCCGCCTGCGCCCAAGGCCGCACCGATCCAGAAGCTGCCGTTGATGAGAAGGTCAGTCCAGCCGCGCAGACGAGCAGGAATGAGCTCCTGTATTGTCGAATTGATGGCGGTGTACTCGCCGCCAATGCCGGCGCCGGTGAGGAGGCGAAACAACACGAAACTCCAGACATTCCACGACAGGCCCGTGGCCGCCGTGGCGACGAGATAGACCGTAAGCGTGATAAAAAACAGCTTCTTGCGCCCCAGGCGGTCGGTCAGCCAACCGAAGAAAAACGCGCCGATAACGGCCCCGCACAGGTAGGAGCTGCCGGCCAAGCCGACTTGAGAAGTGCTCAGACCCAAGGCGGACTGCTGCATCAGTTCGCCGGATAGTGAACCTGCAAGCGTCACTTCCAGCCCGTCGAGGACCCAGGTAATCCCAAGCGCGACGATCACGAGCAAATGAAAGCGCCCGAATGGCAATAAATCGAGACGGTCGGGAATGTCGGTTTCAATAACGCCACCGGCCCCCGGTGGGTCGGTTCCGGCGAGCGGTCGGTTGCGCAATCGGTTCGGGGTACGAACGCGGCCGCGCGAAGCTGCCTCATGCGCTGCGCTGGGTGCGTATCGAGCCATGCAAGAACGCCCCCAAGCGCGGTCTGTCTCCCACCAACGTGTTTGTACGATGTGCGGTTCCACGGGATTAAAGGCTTTGGAGGGCCCAAATCGGGGCCTCGCGGCCGTGTCCGGTTGGGCGCTCGCCAGCTGGAGCGGCATCGCCGGATTGGGACGCCAAGGCTTCGTGCCAGATCCGCTAAGCGAATGGGGCGCGCTTGCAACGGTTTCCGCTATAAGCCCCCGGAAGGTTAGGGCTGCTATGGTAACGCGCATTGATCGATAGAATCGCCAGTCGACTTGAAATTCCGCGGCGCCTTCGGGCCGTTGTACGGGCGCGTGAATCGAGCTTAATCGCGCTTGCGGCGCTGGTCGGCGCCTTGGCGGGGCTTTCTGTCGCCGCCATGAGCACCGGCGTCGACCTTTTGCATCAATTGTTCTTTCGCCTCGATCCCGGCATGCGACTGTCTGGCCTGCTCAAGCTCGATCCGCTGGTGGCGATCTCAGTGCCACTCGCCGGCGGCATCCTTTTCGGCGTTGCTCGGGAGATCATTGCGCGTTGGCGGCCAGAGCGCGAAATCGATCCGATCGAGGCGAACGCGTTGCACGGCGGCCGCATGTCGCTTCTCGGCAGCATCGTCGTTGCCGTAGAGACCGTTTGGTCAAGCGGGGTCGGCGCCTCGGTCGGTCTTGAGGCTGGCTACACGCAATTGGCGAGCGGCATCGCTTCGCGTATCGGCATGGCGTTTCGGCTGCGGCGCGCCGATCTGCGCGTTCTCGTCGGCTGCGGCGCCGCCGGCGGCATCGCGGGCGCATTTGGCGCGCCGCTGGCCGGTGCTTTCTACGGCTTCGAACTCATCATCGGCGGATATTCGCCGTACAGCCTGGCGCCAGTCGCCGTCTCGGCGCTGATCGGATACATGGTCGCAAATGCGCTCGCTCCCGCCGAGATTGGCGTGGTCGCGCCCGAAAGCATGGTCGTCGCGACCCACGATCTCGTCATCTCGGCCGGGATCGGCCTCTTATGCGCTGTCGCCGGTATTCTCATAATGCGCGGGGTGGCGGTGTGCGAGGCTTTATTTGTCCGCGTGAAATCGCCCCTGGTGCTGCGCACGACGATCGGCGGGCTACTGGTGGGTCTATTGGCCATGGTGGCCCCGCAAGTTATGTCGTCCGGGCATGGCGCGCTGCACTTCTCGGGCATGCTCCAACTGTCGTTGGGGACGGTGGCGCTGCTGTTTGTGCTCAAGATCGCAGCCTCGATCATCTCGCTCGGTTCCGGGTTTCGTGGCGGCCTGTTCTTTTCCTCGTTGCTGATCGGCGCGCTTGGCGGTCATTTGCTCGCGGCGGCGCTCGCCATGATTTGGCCTGACGTGCGGTTCGATTCGAACGCTTACGCCGTGATCGGCATGAGCGGGCTGTCGGCGGCGGTGATCGGCGGACCGCTCACCATGACTTTCATCGCGCTGGAAACGAGCGGTGACCTGTGGTTGACGACCGCGGTGCTGATCGCGGTGATCATCGCCTCGCAGGTGACGCGCGAAGCATTCGGCTATTCGTTCGCTACGTGGCGTTTCCATTTGCGCGGCGAGACTATTCGCAGCGCCGCCGACGTCGGCTGGATGCGCGACTTGACCGTCGGCAGGATGATGCGTCACGACGTCCTCACGGCGCCGGCCGCGCTCTCCATCGCCGGTTTCCGCGAGGCCTTTCCGCTCGGCTCGCCGGCCTATGTGATTGCGGTCGATGAAGAGCGTCGCTACGTCGGCATGGTGCCGGTGGCCGACGCCCACGCTACGGAAGTCTCGCCGGACAAGTCGATCAAAGACATCCTGCGCTACGGCGACGATGTGCTGCTGCCCGAAATGGCGATCAAAGAAGCGGTGCTCGCCTTCGATCGCGCCGAGGCGGAGGCACTCGCCGTCGTGGATTCTTTCTCGGGCCGCCACGTCATCGGCCTGTTGACCGAGGCCTATGCGCTGCGCCGCTACGCCGCCGAGCTCGAGCGGCGGCGCCAAGAGTCGCTCGGCGAGCAATAAAAGACGACCGGCTTTTACCACAGGCAACCACATTATCGCGGCACCGGGCTTTTTCCGATGGCGTTTCTGAGCGGTCTGCTATAATTTCCAAAATTATCGGAGAGGGCCCCCAAGGCCGCGAACATTATGAAGCGCTCGGTCGCTGAAGCTTATTTGCCAGATCCGGATCAGAGCGGCCTGCCGCGGACCATCGCTGAATCAGCCTATCGGCGTATCCGGCAAGACATTCTTTGGGGACGTTTCGCGCCCGGTTTGCCGCTGCGCTCTGACGAGTTACGGGCCCGATACGGCGTCGGCGTCAGCCCGCTGCGCGAGGCGCTCACCCGGCTTGTTTCGGAGCGCCTCGTGACTTCGGTCGGGCAGCGCGGATTCAGGGTGGCTCCGCTCACCGCGTACGACGTCGAAGATACCATGGCGACGCGCATCGTCATTGAGGGCGAGGCGCTCAGCCGCTCCATCGAACGCGGCGACATTGCATGGGAAACCACTGTGGTTGCCGCGTTTCACGCACTGTCGCGCCATCCAACGCCGAAAGCGCCGGGCCCCTCCACGGAAGTTTGGGCGACCCATCATCGCCAGTTCCATCTGGCTTTACTGGCGGCCTGCGGATCGCGATGGCACCTGGAACTCGCCGGCCTGCTGTTCGATCAAGCGGAACGGCATCGCGTGTTGCGCTCCCGGTTTGGGCCGGAAAAGATATTGAAGCGCGACACGGTGCGCGAACATAAGCAAATTTTCGACGCCACGCTTTCGCGCGACGTGAAGGCGGCCGTCCGCGCGCTCGATCGACACTATCGGGCGACGGCTGAGCAGGTCGTGTCGGTGTTGTCCCGGGTGCCGAAAGGCACGATCAAGCGCGTCAGATAATCGCGCGTTTCTGCCGCTTGACACGCTGGTATCCACAATTTACAAATTTTGGAAATAAAGCCGCGTTGTATGCTCGGGCCGCGCACGGTCCGGTATGCAAAACAAACAAGCGGATATTCATCGCGCCTTTGGAGGAAGGCACCTCTTCGATCGCAAAAAGATTCTTTAGGCGAGACCCGGGAGGTATAGGGAGGACGCAATGTATCAGCTCAGCCGAACAGTGCCTGTGAACGAACCCAAGAAGTCATTCTTGAGCCGGCATGACGTGTGGACCGGCCTCCTCATGAAGGCCAACAACGCGCTGCCGTACGTACCGGAGATGAAGAAGTGCGACGTGGTGGAGAACGGCGACGGCTGGCTGGTCCGCGACATCATGCTCAAAGATGTGCCGCTCCGCGAGAAAGTGACATTCGAGCCTGAGAAGCGCGTCATTTTCGAGCGTACCCGAGGCTCGGAGCTCGGACGGATTGAGAACATCATCGGTGAAGATGAAAAGGGAAATCTAACGCTGACTTTTGCTTTCAGCTTGAAGAAAGACGGCGTTCCCGAGGGCAGCGAAGCTGAAAAGGCTCATTTCGCTCCGATGGAAGGGGCCTATCTTGGCGCTGTAGCATCGACGCTCGCCGCGGTACGGCGCACTGTCGATGAGAAAGGCCGCGAACACTTGGCGCCCAAAAGCCCGACCGATACCGCGGGCGACACCAAATGGATCTACGATTACTACCGCGCCGTCGATGCGATGGATATGGAACGTACGCTGGCGCAGCATACCGACGATACGACGTTGACCTTTGCCAACCATCCGACCGTGGAGGGCAAGGAAGGATATAAAGCCGCGATCGGTTACCTATGGGGCAGCATCAAGGGTCTGTCGCACAGCATGACTGGCGCCTGGGCTCTCCACGGCGGGCAAGTTGGCGTCGCCGAGGCGATCGTCCAATACACTCGGCCCGACGATTCGCTGGTCGCGATCAAGTTCTGCACTGTGCTGCGTCGCCGTGGCGACAAGATTGCCGACATCCGCATCTATGGGGATGCCTCGCCGCTCTAGGCTTAGGCGGGCGCGCTTCGGGGCACCGGCGCGCCCGGGTTTCCTACCTACCAACTGCATAAGGCGGTCAACACATGTCGGGTCGACCCTTGCCGGGACAATTCTTCCACGTTGGCTATGTCGTTCCCAATCTGGATAAGGCTCTTGCGCACGCGAACGCGAAGCTCGGCGCGCCGCGTTTTATGGCGTTTCGCGAAGTCTTGGTGGAAAACGGGTGGTTTCGCGGGTCTGACGCTCCGATCAACCACAGCATGGCGTTCGGCTACGTAGGCGACGTTTTGTTCGAATTCGTCGAGCATGTAGCGGGTAAGAGCACCTACTCGGAATTTCTCGATCGTGTTCCGGGTGGTGGAGTGCATCACCTGGGCTATTCCGTCGGAAACTACGAAGCCGCTGCGGCGGACTTGATCGAACGTGGCTATCGTCCGGTGCAGCGCGGTACTTTTGGCGACACGAAGTTCGGCTATTTCGAATCCGACGACGATCCGGGAACGCTTACCGAGATCGTGTACATCGATCCGGCCGTGCAAAGCATGTTCGCCAACATCAAGGCGCAGACGTTTTAGCACATGATGAAGGCGTGCCTCGCGTTCGCACGTCAAGCAATTTGAAGAGAAAATGCGATGGCAGCTTCAGCAAGCGTTCCAAGCACCGACGAGATCATTCGCGAACTGTGGGACCGGCAGCAGATCAGCGATGTGATGCTGCGTTTCGGGCGCGGCTTGGACCTCCACGACTGGGACATGTACGCGGCAACGTTGACCGATCCCTTCGAGGTTGATTTCTTCGACTTAACCGGTCGCCCACCGGCGCGGACAACCCCGAAGATATGGGCGCAATTCGCCAGCGCCTGTCTCGAGCGGCTGGTCGTTATGCACCAGTACTCCAACTTCCACATCAACCTGCACGGCGACGAGGCCGATGGGGTGTTCTATCACGTGTCGCGGCACCGCCTGCCGAACCGGCATGGCGACGACCACTACACCCAGTATGGCTGGTACGAGAACTCCTTTCGCCGCGGGTCCGGCGGCTGGAAGATCAGCAAGCTTAAGCACTGCTTTCAGTGGTGCGACGGCAACCCAACGCTAATCGACTTGTCGGATCCCGCATGGCAGGTGGCCGCAGCCGCTGTCTTTGGACCCGCGCCGTCCGCCGCAAAACCGGCCGCATAAGGAGCAGGCGGTGCGGACGACAAAGGCTGCCGTATCGGCATAATCGAACGAATGCATGGCAAGATGAGCACGTCAAACGCAGCGGGAGAATCGAAGCCGAGCGCTCTCATGCGGTACGGCTCCGGCTTGCGCTGGCGATGGTCCGAGGATACCGGCCTGATCGTCGTGTTCGTGCTTATGCTTCTAGCGATCGGCATTCCGTATCCGGAATTTTTCAGTTTCGGCTCGATCAAAACGATTCTGCGTCAGTCGGCGCTCGTCGGCATTATCGCTTTCGGCATGGTCTATCTCGTGGCCATGGTGGAGATCGACCTTTCGGTCGGCGGCGTATTCGCGATAGCCGGCTCTCTGCCGGCATCGCTCATGAAATTCTATCATGTCGATCCGTGGATCGCTGTCGCGTTGGGGCTGGCCGCGGGCGCCGGGCTCGGCGCGTTCAACGGCGTCTTGACCAGTTTGCTCAGCGTTCCACTCATCATCGTCTCGCTGGGGACCTTGTCCGGCTATTTCGGTCTGCATCTCATTATTTCAGGGGGCAGATCCATTTACGGCCTCCCTAAGGATCACTTGTTCTTCCGCCTGTTCGGCGGTGACTTTCTGCAAATTCCGGTCTCGGTCTGGACGGCATTGGCTTGCGCGATCGTTCTGTATTTCGTCTTCGCGCATACGCGCTTCGGTGCGACGGTTCGCGCCATCGGGTCAAATCCGGCCGCTGCCGAGTTCATCGGCGTGCGGATCGGGAGAATTCGCATTTATGCAGCCGCTCTGGTCGGCCTTTTGGCGGCGCTGTCCGGCGTCCTCGCGCTCGCCTATTTCAAATCTGTCGATACCTCGTCTGGACGCGATCTCGGGCTCCGGGTGATTGCCGCGGTTGTCATCGGCGGCACATCCCTTGCCGGAGGCTCCGGCACGATTGTCGGCGCGGCGCTTGGCGTGCTGATCATCACCACGATCGATAGCGGCTTGGTCTTCTACGGCGTCAATCTCAATTACTCGGAGTTCGTCACCGGCGCTGTCATTATCGGGGCAATTGCGCTCGACAGAGTCCTAAAACGGCGGGGAGCGCGGTGAGATTTGCGCCGTAGTGGGTGTGACGCGCGCTTCCGACCAGCCGTCGGGTTCCGCGCCGAGCGCCAAATGATCCAAACGAGATCGTGCAGTTAAAGGGAGGAAAGAAATGAAATCGAAAACAGTGAAGAGCTATTTGCCGCGGCTGTCCCAAATCGCGGTGCTGGGCGGCACGGCAGTGGCCGTGGCGGCGATCGTGCCCGCCAACGCCGCACCGAAAGACAAGGTGACCATATCCATCGTGCAGGCACTCGCGGCTGGCGAATGGAGCACCGAAATTCTCGCCGGCGCGAACGCTGCCGCCAAAGATCTTGGCGGCAGAGTGCGCATTCGCGTGAGCGGCCCGACGACGTTCGATCCGCAACGGCAGGTGCAGATGTTCCTGGCCGAACTGGAAACCAAGCCGGACGCCCTGGTCGTTGTTAACGTTGCGCCGCCTCTTTTCACCCAGCCCGCGCTCGATGCGCAAGCCAGGGGCGCGCACGTGGTCTGGATCAACGTGCCACCGATGCCCGACGTCAAAAACACGCTTTTCGTCGCGTCCGATGCTTTCGGCATGGGACGAACCGGTGGCGCGATCATCGTCTCCGAGCTTGAGAAGAGCCTCAAAAAGCCGGCCGCCGAAATATCCGGCGACGTCGTCACCGCAGTTGAAGTTCCGGGCTTGTCGGTGTTGGAAAACCGCATGTCCGGTCAAATCAGCTACCTCAAGAGTAAAATGCCGAAGATCAATGTGCTTCCGGAGTTCGAACTCCAAACCCGATCGGGCGCGGAATTTCGCGCTGTGGGATCAGGCAATCCGCAAGTCTCCGAACGCCCTGCTTTACCTCGATAGCGCCGAGGAGGGCGAGGAAAACGTGCCGAAGATTCTGGACACCGACAAACTCAAGCGTCCCTTCGTTTCTTACGATACGCCAGAGGAAGTTCGCGATGATATTGCCCAGGGCCTGATAACGGCGGCCGTCCCGGCTAACTTCTTTAGCCAGGCCTATCTCGCCGTCTACATCGCGGCGCAATCGCTGCTGCAGGGCAAGCCGCTGCCGGTCGGCTGGGTGAAGGTACCGCACGTCACGGTGGATAAGACGAACATCGCGGCTTATCAGAAAGCCTGGGAGAAGCCGGAAACCGGACTGCGCGGTTTCTACAGCGCTCAGATCGAAGCGACGCGGGACAATCTCCCTGCCACTTTGCCGGACCCCGATCTGTACACGCATCCGGTACAATGATCGCTGACGGGCACCGCTCGAAGTCGGGCGGTGCCCGCAATTCCGCCGGCCGTGTCCGGTCTGGTTGCTGATCGATGAAAGAGGACAATCATGTCCGTCATCTATTCGGCCAAAGCCATCAGCAAACGCTTCGGGGCCGTGCACGCCCTCAGTGATGTCGACTTCGATGTCGTCGAGGGACAGGTGAACGGATTGCTCGGCGCCAATGGCGCCGGCAAATCCACATTGTTGAAGATTATCGCCGGCGCACTGGCGCCGGATGGCGGCGAATTGAGACTCGACGGTCGGCGCCTCGTTTTGTCCTCGACCGACGATGCCGCGCGAGCCGGCATTGCGATTGTTTCGCAGGAGCTCAGTTTGTTTCCGGCCCTGAGCGTCGAGGAAAATCTTCTGCTGGCGCCCGGCAAGGGCTCCTGGCAAGCGCGGCGTGCCTTTGCCCGCAAAGCCCGCGACATGCTTCAAAGGCTCGGCGTCGAAGCGGCGCTCAAGACACCGCTTTATCGGCTCGCGTTGGCCGATCGGCAATTGGTCGAAATTGCGCGGGCGCTGCTGCAGGACCCGCGCGTGCTCATTCTGGACGAGCCGACATCGTCCTTGCACATCGCCGAAGTCGAACGTCTGCACGATATCGTTCGCGCTTTGCGAGCTTCCGGTATCGGTATCGTCTATGTCAGCCACTTTCTCGAGGAGGTTTTGGAGATCTCGGACAATCTGGTCATCCTCCGCAACGGACGGCGGGTGCCGGAAAATATCACGCCGTCAGCCGGCCAGTTGCAGTCCGTCGTCGCCGCGATGCTGGGTGAAACTCCCGAGTCCATGGCGGAGAGAGCGTTGCGATCCGACGACCGCAACGACGATGATGGCCGAATTCCACGGATTGAAGTCGGGCCGCTCCGGATGACCGGACTGAAGGGACCGACAGATCTCGTCATCGACAGCTTGGAAGTACAGCCGGGGATGATTGTCGGAGTGGCCGGGCTGGCCGGCTCGGGCGTCGAGGAATTGTTTGCCGTGCTATTCGGTCTGGAAAAGCCAGAGGCGGGAACCGTCACGCTGCCAAGCGGCATGCCGCTGCCAACGACGACCGCGGGCGCCGTCAAGGCGGGGATTGCCTATACGCCGGCTGACCGCAAGCAATACGGCTTGATGCTGCGGCAAAGCGTTGCCGAAAACGTCGTCAGCGTGCGCGCGCTTACTCTCGGACGAGACGGGTTTGTGTTGCGGGCCGAAACCCTCAAGCGGGCGGCGGCCGAGCGCTGCCGCGAGCTCGGCGTTGTCGCCGGGTCGATGCAACAGCCGGTCGGTGCGCTGTCCGGAGGTAATCAGCAGAAGGTTGTCTTTGCCAAGTGGATCGAGGCGTCGCCGTCTGTGCTCGTGCTCGACGATCCGACCCGCGGCATCGACATCGGCGCCAAGCGCGAAATGCACAGGATCATGCGCCGGTTGGCGCAGTCCGGAAGAGTCGTTCTGTTTTACTCAAGCGATCCCGGGGAGATCGTTGCGGTGTCGGATCGGGTCGTCGTGTTCGTTGACGGTGTCCTGACGCAACAACTCGAGGGCGAAACGCTTACGGAGCAGGAGTTGGTCACGGCGATAAACACCGGCATAAAGCCGGTGGTCCAACCGGCTGCATAGCGTCGTTGGCCGCGGCGCGAGGCCGAGAAGGTAGCGTCAACGTTGTAACGTTGTCGCTACTCGACTTGAGGAGGACTATAATGGCTACTTCGCGGATCGCATCATGTGCCTGTGGACAGCTACGGCTGAATGCCGTTGGCGAACCGGCACGTGTCGGCGTATGCAACTGCACACAATGCCAAAGGCGGACTGGAGCCGCCTTCGCTGTGGGCGCTTTTTTCCCGAAACGTCAGATTGTAGCTATCGAGGGCGCCGACAAGGCTTTCGGGCGATCGTCCGACGCCGGTCGTCATCTCGAATATCACTTCTGTCCGGAATGCGGCTCGACCGTATTTTGGTATCTGGACGCGGCACCCGAGTTTACCGCAGTCGCGGTCGGATGTTTTACCGATCCCGCATTTGCCGCACCAACGCGGGCGATCTGGGCGGAGCACAAGCTCCAATGGGTTGAGTTTCCTGCCGGTATGCCGGTTGCGAACGGTCAGCCCGGGTGAAGCCTGTCCGCTCAATGAAGCAATGAGCGACGAAGCGCGGTGGTTTCAAACAAGAAACCACGCGATGTGGATCGAGTTCAGTTCGGTGCTTGGTCGTGATTTCGGCCTAGGCCACGCCCAGCATGACGCTGCGGAGCCAGCAGAACGCCGGGTCGTAAGAAAACCGGGAATGCCAGATCAGATGCTCGGTGAAAGACGGCATCTCAAATGCAACGGCGAGCGTTCGCAGATTAGACAAGCCCGGCGTCACCTCCATCATGCGGGTCGGCAAAATGCCGATTGCGCTCGTGCCACGCACCAGCGCCGGAATAACGTTGAAGCTCGGGACGTTGATGATCGGATTGGTGCGGTGCCGCGTGCTGCCGACTTTAAGTTCGCTGGTTTGCATCGTCACTCCGGCAAACTGCGCCATGACGTGCGGAAATTCGAATAATTGGTCCAGCGAGACGATACCGCGGAGGGGATGATCGTCGTCGACGACGCAACAATAGACCTCGGAAAAGAGAACATCGGTGCGCAGCAGCGGATCGGCGGACGCTTCCGCCTGACTGTATGGGTTTCCGGTGATGCACAAGTCGACCGAGCCGCCGCGCACATGATCGAGCGGCGTGTTGATCGGCACGATATCGTAGCTCAGATAAGGCGCTAGTTTCTCGATGTGCCGGAACAGCGCCGACAGATAAACCATCGTGCTGTAATCGGATGCCATGATGCGGAACTTGCGACGATCCTTCTGCGGATCGAACAGCGGCTTCGCCGAAACAGTCGAGTCGATTTGCAGAATCGTCTGCCGCACCGAGATGGCAAGCGATTGCGCAAAGGGCGACAGCTCGTAGCGGCGGCCGTCGCGGATCAGGAGGATGTCGTCGAATTGGTCGCGCAGCCGGCGGAGTATTCCGCTCATTGTCGATTGGGTGACGTGCATCTTTTTCGCCGCGCGCGTGACATTCCTCTCCGCAAGCAATGCGTCGAGCGATGCGAGCAGATTAAGATCGAAATTCTGCATCAAGCTCAGAGAGTTAGGGCGGCGGCCCAACCATCGGCCCGGCCGATACTTCAGGTCGGAAAACTCGATTTGTCAACATTAATCCGGGCTGTCAGCCTGTCGTTCACGCATAAATAGAAAACGGTGGGAGGAGAGAATGCAGACGGAAGCCAGGCTCCAGGCCGCCACCCGCGAGGCGCCCCAGCGACCAGAATTCGGGGAGATTCTCGCTCGCATCCGCGACCTGCGCCCCCAGATCGCTTCCCGGGCGCTGGCGGCAGAAAAGGCCAAGCGCGTTCCTGCCGAGACCATGGAGGCGCTTCGCGACGCGGACATCTTTCGCGTCATGCAACCTAAGCGCTTTGGCGGATATGAATATGGCCCCGCCGAACTGGCGCAGATCGGTTTCGAACTCGGCCGCGCTTGCGGCAGCACCGGATGGTGCGGGACGTTGGCAGTTTGCTTCGGCTGGATGACGGCCTTCTTTCCGCTCGAAGCTCAAGAGGAAGTCTGGGAAAATCCCGACAATCTACTCGCCGTCTCCTACGTGCCTACGCCCAAAGTCCAACCGGTCGACGGCGGCTTCAAGATTTCCGGCAGTTGGCCCTGGGCGAGCGGCGTCGACAGCGCCACCTGGCTCATCCTCTCCGCATTGCTTCCTAACAAGGAGGGGCCGCCATCCCTGGCGTGGTGTCTCGTCCCGGTCAGTGACGTGATCGTTGATCACAACAGTTGGAACGTCAGCGGACTTGAGGGCACCGGGTCCAAAACCGTCGCCATTGACGATCCGGTATTCGTGCCAACCCATCGCGTGCTGCCGCTCGGCCGCATCTTTTCCGGCAAGGTGCCGGGGCTTGATGTGCCCGGGAATCACCAGGCGCGCTTCGGCTATCCCACCTTCGGACCGACGGCGCTGGTGTCGCCGATCGTCGGTATGGCCCAAGGCGCGCTGGACGCCTTCACCGAGACCGCGCGCAGCGCGCGGCGCATGGCCAGGCCCGGCGTGTTCGAACAAGTTGCCGAGTCCGCCCTTATTCAAAGTTTGGTCGGTCAGGCTGCGGCGCGCATCGATGCGGCGCGCACGCTCATGCTTACCAGTCTGCAGGAAGGGCAGGAGGTCGTTCTCGCCGGCGGTACGCTTGAAATCGAGCAGCGTGTCCGCATCCGCCGCAACCATGGCTTTGCTGCGAGAAGCTCGGCCGAAGTCGTCAATGAGATTTATGCCAAGTCCGGGGCCGCCGCGGCAGACGAGAAGAACGGCGTCCAGCGGTTCTGGCGCGACGCCAATACGGCCGCGCTCCACGCCAGCATCGATTGGGATACCCTCTCGGCGCTCTATGGTGCGCAGCAATTGGGGCTGCAGCCGCAAGGAATATTCTGAGGTGGCACGGTCATGGCCCGCCAGCTCGAAGAAGAGGAATATTCCAAAGCATTCCGACACCGATAAGGCGTGGAGGCGGACCGTGCAGCTCGCAGCCAACACCGTACCGTTTGCCGCAAAGCTTGCCGACAAGCCGGCACGACCAGAGTTCTCGGTCCTGTTGAATCGGGTCCGCGAATTGAAGCCGATCTTCCGCGACGCCGCGCGCGATACCGAGACCAACCGGCGCGTCTCGAAAAAATCGATGGACTGTCTGCGCGACGCGGAACTGACCAAGCTGGTGCGACCGGCGCGGTTCGGCGGCTTCGAATACGGTCTAACCGAATTGGCTCAGGTTGCGTTCGAGCTGGGCTCGGTTTGCGGCAGCACCGGTTGGTGCGGGGCGCTGGCGATTTGCTACCAATGGATGACCGCATTCTTCCCGCTGGAAGCGCAGGAGGATGTTTGGAGCGATCCCGACAACCTGGTCGCGGGTTCTTATACCCCCAGCAAAGAGTGCGAGATCGTCCGCGGCGGCATCAAGCTTGCCGGCTCGTGGCCTTACGCCAGTAATTGCGAGAACAGCCAGTGGCTGATGCTCGGTGCGGTCCTGCAAAACGCCAAGGGGCCGCCCGACGTCAGGTGGTGTCTCGTGCCGATGACCGACATCGTAGTCGATCAGGAGACCTGGTTCACCAGCGGCTTGCAGGGTACCGGCAGCAAGACGGTGCGCATCGAAAAGCCGGTGTTCGTCCCCGAGCACCGAATGATCCGATTTGCCGATATCCTCGCCGGCGCGGTTCCGGGCAAAAAAATCGGCAACAATATTATGAGCCACTTCGGCTTCACCACGTTCGGGCCTACCGCGCTCGTCTCACCGGTCGTAGGTATGGCGCAAGGCGCGCTGGATGCGTTTGTCCAGATGGCACGAACGAAAGTTCGCGCCGCCAAGCCCGGCATGATCGTTCCGATGGCGAGTTCGCCCCTGATCCAGAACAAGATCGGCGTAGCGTCCGCGACCATCGAGTTGGCGTTTACGCTGCTTGTCTCGAGCGTGACGGCCGCCGAAGACAAAGTCCGCCGCGGTGTGCCGCTGGAAATCGGCGAACGCATCGCCATCCGGCGCAACCAGGGCTTTGCCGCCAAGCAGTCGGTCGCGGTGGTCAATGAATTATTCGCCAAGGAGGGCGCCGCGGGCAGCGATCTGGCCGCGCCGCTGCAGCGCTTCTGGCGCGACGCCAATGCGGCGGCGCTGCATCTCAGCCTCGACTGGGAGCCGATCGCCGCAATGTATGGCCAGCAACGGCTCGGACTCGAGCCGGTCGGCGTTTACTAGGCCGCGCCCGATGATCGATACGCACCAATTGGCGTCGGACGCAAAGCTCGCACTGCGGCGGCTGGCGAGTTCGGTCAGCGTGGTGACCTGCAGGCACGACGGGCGCAACTTCGCCATGACAGCGACTTCGGTCAGTGCGTTGAGCATGGCGCCGCCGGCAATGCTGGTTTGCATAAACCGCTCGGCGGTCTTCCACCGCGCCATCGCGGAGGCGACCGAGTTCGCCATCAATATCCTGGGCCGCACTCATGTCGATATTTCGCGGCTGTGCAGCGGCGGGGCCAGTCCGGAAAGCAGGTTCGATGTCGGGGCTTGGAATACACGCGCTGTCGCGCCCATCCTGGCCGATGCGCAAGCGGCGATCACCTGCGTCAAAGACCGACAACTTGAGTACGGCAGCCATACGATTTTCATGGGTCGTATTCTTTCCATTGCCATGAATGGCGACGTCGATCCTCTTATCTATGTCGATGGACAATATACCGGCCGCCCGCTACAGCACTCGACCAAAGCCGGCGGGTGTTGACGGTCGCGCCCGAACGGCCGAGCATGTACAGAACCTTTCCGTTGCCCAAGGGAGGAAATACCGGAATGAGTGTGGACGAGCGCGTTGCCGCGCTTACCGCGAAGATGTTGCGGCGCAAATTATACGTTGTGCTGTCGCAACCGTCGCCGACGCCGGAGAAACTGAAGGCGCATCTGGCGGCACATTTCGAGTACATGATCGATCTGGAAAAGCGCGGCGTTTTGTTCGCCTCGGGCCCGTTCACGGACGGCGAGGGACCGCCGAGCGGCGCCGGGTTGACTATTCTTCGCGCCGCAAACGCGCAGGAGGCGCGCAAATTGGCGCAATCCGACCCATTCGTTGCCAACGGCTTGCGCGGCTTCGAACTCAAAGAGTGGACCGTCATGGAAGGTGCGCTCGGCCTGCGCGTCAATCTTTCCGATCAGTCGGTCGAGATCGCCTAGGGGGGTTGCCGAGACATGCAGACGATTGGTTTTGTTGGCATCGGCAAGATCGGCATGCCGATTTCGGAAAATCTGATCAAGAGCGGCTACCGCGTGATCGGCTATCGGCGTAGTTCACTTGCCGATTTTGAGAAAATCGGCGGCGTGCCGGCACGCTCGGCCGCCGAGGTCGGCGCTCAGGCCGACATCGTGTTCTCGTGCCTGCCGTCGGACGCAGCTCTGGAGGAAGTCGTGCAGGGTCCGCACGGTCTGGTGCAGGCCGCGCGGCCCGGGCAGATCGTTGTCGAACTCGGCTCGTACCCCGTTCCGATCAAAGCGCGGCAGATTGCGCCGCTCGCCGAGAAGGGCGCGATCTTTATCGACGGCGAAGTCGCCGGCACGCCGGGCATGGTCTCGGCACGCAAGGGCGTGGTGTATCTCGCCGGTGACGCCGAGGCGTGCAAGAAGATCGAGCCGGTCGTGGCCGGCTTCGCCGATTCCTGCATCTATTTCGGCGAATTCGGCGCAGCGAGCCGGGTCAAGCTGATCAACAATCTGCTGGTTTCCATCAACATCGCGGCTACCGCGGAAGCGATGGCACTCGGTTTGAAGGCCGGCGTCGACGTCAATTCGATGATCAAGGCGATCGCTAACGGCAGCGGCGGCTCAACTCAGTTCGCCATCCGTGCGCCCTGGATGGCGGAGCGGCGGTTCAAGCCGCTGCAGGGCCCCATTCCCGGCTTGCAGCACTACATCGAGATGGTCGGCAAGTTCGCCGACGAGGTCGGTGTTGCGACGCCGTTGCTTGATCGCACCGCGGAACTGTTCGAACGTTTCGTTGCGATGGGCCTTTCAGATTGCGACGGCGCTGCAATGATCGACGTTATCGGCTCCATGCCGCGAGAAACCCCAGACTCTAAAGTTACCAGCTCGTCCGACAATCATTGAAATCGACAGAGGAGAGTTCGCATGATCCGCGTCAGCAAGATTGCTCACGCCAGCTATGAGACGCCCGACCTTGACCAGCAGATCGAATACTACACTGAGATCTTGGGGCTGACGCTGGCAGCCAAAGAGAAGGACAAGGCGTATCTCGCCTCCACCATCGATCACCATTCGGTGGTGCTGCAGCGTGGATCGAAGGCCGATTGCCTGCGGCTTGGTTTCCAAATTGCGACCGACGCCGATCTCGATGCGTTCGATAAGCAGGTTACCGCTCAGGGTATCAAGACAACCCGTAAGAAAGACCCCGAGCCTTCCATTGCCGAGATGGTCACCTTTACCGATCCGAAGGGGACAGTCATGGAAGTGTTCAAGCGCGATGCCTTCTCCCATCAGAAATTCCAGCAAAAAGGCATCGTGCCGCACAAACTCGGCCACGTCGCTTTCCATGTCACTGATGTAAAGCACGTCACGAAATTCTACTGCGATGTGCTCGGCTTTCGCGAATCGGACTGGATGGGCGATTTCTTCTCGTTCCTGCGCTGCGGCCCCGACCATCATTCCATCAATCTGATGGAAACCGGCTCAAACCGTCACTTCCACACTGCGTTCGAGTTGCGCGATTGGGGTCACATGCATGAGGCGTGCGACTTTCTCAGCCTCCACGGCTACAAGCTGCTGTGGGGCCCGGGCCGGCATGGCATCGGGCACAACCTGTTCGCTTACCACCGCGGGCCGAACGGCCTGATCACGGAAACTTTCGCAGAGCTCGATCAGGTCAACGAGGCGCTCGGCTATTTCGAACCGCGGCCGTGGCACCGTGACAATCCGCAGCGGCCGAAGGTGTGGTCGAAGGACCCCTCGGCTTCTAATCTGTGGGGCGTCATGCCGACCGATGAGATGATGAAATAAGCACCTCCCGGCGCGGGAGGATAAAAGTCAGAGAGGACGTCCATGAAGTCAGCTTGGCGGGCGGCGCTCGCCGCCGCCGCTTTGTTGTTCTCTGTCCATGCTCCGGCCTTGGCCGCCGCGCCGATCAAGATCGGATTCAGCATGGCGATGACCGGCGGCGTCGCGCAAAACGGCAAGCAGCTTCTGATCGCGCTGCAACTGTGGCGCGACGACGTCAACGCCAAGGGCGGGCTGCTGGGCCGCCCGGTCGAGTTCGTCTATTACGACGACCAGAGCAATCCGAGCAACGTCCCGGCGATCTACACCAAGCTCATCGCCGTCGATAAGGTCGATCTGTTGCTTGGCCCGTATGCCACCAACATGGCGGCGGCGGCGATGCCCGTCATCGTGGAAAACAAAAGGCTGACCGTCAGCATGATGGCGGTCAGCGTCAACCGGCATTTCAACTACTCAAGATATTTCTCGATGCTATCGACTGGCCCGGACGGGGTAACGGGGTTCTCGAAGGGCTTTTTCGACCTTGCCGCACAACTAAAGCCGAAACCGCAGACGGTCGCGATGCTCTCCGGCGACGCCGAATTCTCGCGAACCGCGGCCGACGGAGCGCGCGTCAATGCCGCCGCCGACGGTTTCAAGATCGTCTACGACAAGAGCTACCCGCCGGCGACCACCGATTTTACGCCGACTTTGCGCGCCATCCAGGCAATCAATCCCGACGTCGTATTCGTCGCCGCTTACCCGCCCGACACCGTCGGTATCGTGCGGGCTGCCAACGAGATCGGACTAAAGCCGAAGTTGTTCGGCGGCACCATGATCGGATTGCTGATCACCCCGATCAAGACGCAACTTGGACCGATCCTCGACGGCATCGTCATTATGGAAAGCTTTGTGCCGGCGCCAAGTTTTAATTTTCCGGGCGTCGCGGACGTGATCAAACGCTATCGCGTTGTCGCTGCGGGCGAAAAGATCGATCCGCTGGGTTATGGTTTCGTGCCGTTCGGTTACGCCGCCGGCCAGGTGTTAGCGCAGGCGGTCGAGGGAACGCAGAGCCTCGATCAGGACAAGCTTGCGGCTTATATGCACAGCCACAAATTCACGACGGTGGCCGGCGATATTAAGTTCGGCGCCGATGGCGAGTGGACCAAGGGACGCACGGTATTCACCCAGTTCCAGAACGTGGCCCCGAACGACATGCAGCAATTCGCCGACGGTAAAAAGCAGCCGGTGTTGTGGCCGCCGGAGTACAAGACCGGCGACATTATCTATCCCTACGCCGACGCAAAAAAGTAGCGCTCTCGCGGCTTACTCGGCCTTGCCGCCAAGCTGTTTGAGCTTGGCGAAAACAGCCTCGACATTGAGTTCTCCAGATTTCTTGTCGGTCGCGGGCTCCGGCTCCTCTTTCGCGGCGGTGGTTACCGAAGCAGGCAGCAGCGTTGCACCCTGTGCCTCGACCGGGGCCGGCTTCTCTTTGGCGGCGCGCTGAACCTCGAGGTCGAGATCGATCTGCGAGCAAAGCCCGAGCGTTACGGGATCGAGCGGCGTCAGATTCGCCGAATTCCAGTGCGTACGGTCGCGGATCGCCTGAATGGTCGACTTCGTGGTGCCGACAAGCCGCATGATCTGGCTGTCCTTGAGCTCCGGATGATTGCGCACCAGCCACAGGATGGCGTTCGGCCGATCCTGGCGGCGCGATACCGGCGTATAACGCGGGCCTTTGGTTTGTTTCGCCTCCGGTAGGCGAACCTTCGGATCGGCGATGTGCAACTCGTGGTGCGGATTGGCTTCGGCCTCGGCGATTTCCTCACGAGTCAGTTGCCCGGTCAGGATCGGGTCTAAGCCTTTGATCCCTTGCGCAGCGTCACCGTCGGCAATGGCCTTCACCTCGAGCGGATGCAAATTGCAAAACTGCGCGATTTGGTCGAACGAGAGTCCGGTATTCTCGACCAGCCACACCGCCGTCGCTTTCGGCATCAAGGGCGCGATACCCATGTGCAAATCTCCTCTGCGCTCCGCCCGCCCGTCCGGGCGAAGCCACTAACGTCATCGGGGATGACTGAAAGGCGCAGGGAATATAGGCGGCTCGGCGGCCCCGCGCAACCGGCCAGACAATTGCGCTATCTACCCATGCCCATTGCGAAAAGGCCCAGATTTGGCACAAAGGAGTTGGCGAACGCGGCGCCGGGCCCCGCTTGCCGGCACGGAGCGTTACGTGGCTGAGACGGTCGCCGAAATTCTGAGCGCTTATCGCAGCGGGACGCTCAAGCCCGAGGACATCGTCGCGCGCAGCTTTGCGCGCATCCGCGCCCATAACGATCCGGCAATTTTCATCACACTGCGCGACGAGGCAGACGTGCTGGCGGATGCACGCGCGCTCGCGCGCGATGCCGACAAGACACTGCCGCTCTACGGCATTCCGGTCGCCATCAAGGACAACATCGACGTCAAGGGGTTGCCGACCACGGCGGCGTGTCCGGCGTACCTCTATCGTCCAAGCAATGATGCGGATTGCGTAGCGCGGCTGCGCGAGGCCGGCGCGCTCATTCTCGGCAAGACCAATCTCGATCAGTTTGCGACCGGCCTTGTCGGCGTGCGCACGCCATACGGGATCGGCCGCAATCTATTCGATCCCAAACTCATTCCCGGAGGATCGAGCACCGGCTCGGCGCTGGCGGTTGGCGCGGGCTTCGCGCCGTTGGCGCTGGGGACCGATACTGCCGGATCGGGCCGCGTCCCGGCTGGTTTCGGCAACATCGTCGGCCTTAAGCCGAGCCGCGGGATCGTTTCCACGGCTGGCGTCGTGCCGGCCTGCCATACGCTCGATTGCGTTTCCGTCTTTGCGCTGACGGTCGATGATGCAACGACGACATTGCAGGTGATCGGCGCACCGGATCCCGCCGATCCGTTTACGGTTCCGCGAACCGTTCCGGCGGTCGGGCCGATGCCGCATGGCCTAAAGCTCGGCGTGCCGCTCAAAGGCCAGTTGCTGTTCTTCGGCGACCGTGCGTCGGAAACGGCGTACGAGGCGGCGTTGACGCGCTTGAGCGGGCTGGGCGTGAAACTCGTGGAGTTCGACATCGAGCCGTTCTACAGCGCGGCGCGGCTTCTCTATGAGGGGCCGTGGGTGGCGGAACGATTTCTGACCGTCAAAGCACTTGTCGCGTCGTCTCCGGAATTGATGCATCCGATCACGCGCCAAATCTTACTTGCCGGCGCCCATGGGACCGCGGCCGATACCTTTGCCGCGCTGTATCGGCTTGAGGGGTTTGGGCGCATGCGCGACCACACCTTCCGCGCCATCGACGCGATGGTGCTACCGACGGCGCCGACCATCTTCAGCGTAGAGCAGGTGCTTGGCGATCCGATCAATCTTAACAGCCGGCTCGGCACCTACACCAACTTCGTCAATCTCCTCGACATGTGCGGCCTTGCCGTGCCGTCGGCGATGCGGCCTGACGGCACGCCGTTCGGCGTGACACTGCTTGCGCCGGCCGGCCAAGACGCCGCGCTTGCCGCGATCGGCCGCGAATTCCACGCCGCGACCGGTTTGCCGCTCGGCGCGCTCAACTATCCGCAACCGGCGCTGGCGCAGCGGACCGGGGCGCCGGCGGAAAACGAGATCCCGATCGCGGTCGTCGGCGCGCACCTCTCCGGCATGCCGCTCAATGGCGAATTGCACGCCGCCGGCGCGCGGCTAATCGAATGCACGACGACCGCGCCACACTATCGGCTCTACGCGCTACCTGGCACGCGGCCGCCAAAGCCGGGGTTGTTGCGGGTGAAAAACGGCGCCGGCGCAGCCATCGAAATCGAAGTGTGGGCGATGTCGGAGGCCGCGTTCGGCCGCTTCGTCGCCGCGGTGCCGCCGCCGTTGTCGATCGGCACGCTGGAGACCGATCACGGCCGTCCGGTCAAAGGCTTTTTGGTAGAAGCCGAGGCCGTCGCGGGCGCCCGCGATATTTCGAGCTTCGGTGGCTGGCGCGCGTTTATGGCGAAGGAGAGCGCACCGGCTTAGAACTACGCGCCGTCAGCTCTCGTCAATAAAGCTGACATGCGCGGCGACGACGCGCCAGCCTTCGGCAAAACGTACCCAGGTCTGCATCTGCCGGCCGACTTTTCCCGGCGTGCTGGCGCGATGAAACAATGTCGATGCGACGGCGTGGTCGTGGCCGTAGGTGCTAATGACCGTCCTTGATATCGTGCGTGCGCCGGGCGGTGTGCGGGCGACGCGAAACCCCTCGATCTCGGCATAGCCGTAGAGATTCTCGGTCCCGCCATAGCGTATGGTGCGCGGATCGTTGCGGAATGTCGAATTCAGCGTAGCGACATCGTTCTCTCCCAGCGCTTTCTCGTAACGGTCGAATTCGGCTCGCACTTCGGCGACGACCTCCGGAAGGTCGATCTCCATTGCTTCCTCCCCAATGTAAGCGAACTAAAAGGACGGCCGCATCCCCGCAGCGATGCCGTCTGATTCGAGCGCATGGGCGATGCGCAGCGCCACGTCTTCGCGCCACGGCGCGGTGATCACCTGCACGCCGATCGGAAGCGGCGCATTCGGCACCGGCACGGCAACCACCGGCAGGCCGATGAAAGAGATCGGTTGCGTATAAAGGCCGAGGTTCGGCCGCACCGGCAATTCGAGGTCGCCGAACTTGAAAACTTGCTGTCCGATAAGCGGCGCCGTGCACGGCGTCGCTGGGGCCAGAATGGCATCGACTTCGGTAAAAAGCTTAAGCACTTCGCTGCGATACCAGCGGCGGAACTTCTGCGCCTTTACAACCAGCGCGGACGGCAACAACGCTCCGGCGATAAGCCGATCGCGGACTGCGGGATCGAAGTCGCGCGCACGGCGTCGCAGCCGGTTGAGATGCAAGCCCGCAGCTTCGCCCGCCGTGATGATGAAAGCAGCCGAGCGCGCGCGTTCGGCTTCCGGAATGTCGATGTCGCGATTGACGCCGAGCGCAGCCGCCGCCCGATCGACGGCGTAAACCGGCTCCGCCGCCCGGCCCTTGAAATATCCGCCGGCGACGGCGATGCGCAACCCATCGGTGCCGCGATCGAGAAGGCCGCTGACGGGTTCGCGCGGCCGGTCGGCGCAGACCGGATCGCCTGGGTCATAGCCCTGCATAGCGTCGTAAGTGAGCGCCAGGTCGCGCGCGCTGCGTGCAAGCGGACCGACATGATCGAGGCTGGTGACGAATGGAAACGTGCCGCCGCAGCTAAGTCGCCCGTAGGTCGGCTTGAGCCCGAACAAACCGCACAGCGATGCCGGAACCCGGATCGAGCCGTTGGTATCGGAACCGAGCGCCAGCGGCACGAGCCCGCCGGCGACGGCCGCCGCCGAGCCGCCGGACGACCCGCCGCTCATCCGATTAAGATCGTGCGGGTTTCGCGAGGGGCCGTCGTGAACGTTCTCGCCCGTAAAATCGTAAGCGTATTCTCCCATGTTGAGCGCGCCGACGAGAATGGCGCCGGCCGCTTCGAGCCGTTCGATCAAGGTCGCGTCGCGGCTTGCCGGCGCGGCGTCGCGGTTGATTTTCGAACCGGCAAGCGTCGCGAGGCCGGCAATATTGAAAAGGTTCTTCACCGCAAACGGCACGCCGGCCAGCGGCGGCAACGGTTCATCGGCAGCGCGGACAGCATCGATCGTTTGCGCTCGGGCTAGCGCACGCTGTTCGGTGATCGCGGTGAAGGAATTCAGAAGCGGATCGCGGTTGCGGATGCGCGCGAGCGTCGCTTCGATGACATTGAGCGCGCTGGTGCGGCCGGCGCCAATTGCCGCAACGATCTCGGCGGCGGTATGCCAGGCTAAATCGAACGTCGCCGTCTCAAGCACGGAACACCGGCGCAGGCTCGACTTCGTCCGGCAGAGGGAAGGCTTCGACGAGAGCGGCGTGCTCGAACAAGAGCCGCAGATTGGTCCTCACGTCGGCCTGCCAGGCCGAATTGACCGGCACCGCCAGTTCCCGGAGACCAGCCGTAACCAGCGCGCCAATGCCATCGGATTTTCTGGCGGCTTTTGTGGCAGGTAGTGCGCGCGCCGGCGGCCTGACCCGCCGCGCCGTTTTTGCTTTGCGGCCACTCGATTTACGCGTCATTCGGCGGGACTTTCGGCGGGCGTACGTAAGCCCTTGATTCACGGGCATTGTTGCATGTGGTCCAACCAGCGCCAAGGGTGGAGGTAGACGGCTCCCAGCCCGTCGGCGTGAGTATCGCTCAATTATTGGGCATATTCCGATTCTGGCCCTTTTCTTGCAAGAATTGAGAGGTTCGCGAGGCATCAAGGGGAGCCGCAATGTCAAAGGTAAGCTTCGACGCGGAACCGGCGCCGCTTTCCGTCGATATCAGCCGCGCTGCGCTCGTGATCATCGATATGCAGCGCGATTTCCTTGAGCCCGGCGGCTTCGGTGAAGCCCTGGGCAATGATGTGTCGCGTCTGCAAGCAGCGGTCGGGCCCCTGAAGGAGGTGCTGGCCGCGGCGCGTCGGGTCGGCATGCTGGTCATTCATACGCGCGAAGGCCACCGGCCCGATCTTTCCGACGCACCTCCTCACAAGGTCGTGCGCGGCGATCCTGCAACGCGCATCGGCGCACCCGGGCCGATGGGGCGCATTTTAGTGCGCGGCGAGGCCGGTCATGACATCATTCCTGAGCTTTATCCGCTTCAGGAAGAGCCGGTGATCGACAAGCCCGGCAAAGGGGCTTTCTATCAGACCGACCTGGAACTGATGCTGCGCAATCGCGATATCGACACTTTGTTTGTATGCGGCGTGACGACGGAAGTGTGCGTCAACACCACGGTGCGGGAGGCCAACGATCGCGGCTTCCGTTGTATCGTGCTGTCCGATTGCTGCGGTTCTTATTTTCCAGAATTCCATGCCGCCGGGCTCGCCATGATCAAGGCGCAAGGCGGTATTTTCGGCTCGGTCGCCGCATCGAAACCGCTCCTGACCTCGCTCGCCGCCAGCGGTCTTATTGCCGCCTGAGTGGGATTCGTCCTGGGAATCGTGAGCGTTTTGCTCACGCGCGGTGACTCGCGCATGCTGCTTTTTTAACAAGCCGATGACCGTTATTTGATCGTCAGGCCATTCGCTGCGGTGCCGCATTCCAAGCCAAGCGGTGCGAAGACGCGGCACTTCGAAAATGTAATTCCACAGCCGATTCATTGTCTTCGTAAAGCCGCGCCCTTTCGGCAACTGCTGGTTACCGGTTGGCACGGCGTTTGCGAGGTTGCAGGCCGCAGTCTGGGACGATTGCGTACTAATCAGGGGGGCGGGGCGCTTCACACCCAAAATCATTTAGCCAGGCGGGGCACGCGAATGGTTGGTGTGCGACGCCGGGCGCTTTTGGATGCGGCTCGCCATGAGAGGAGCCTGCAATGACGACTATGACGTCGACCTCGGGGTTTCGACCAAAAATTTGGACTAGCGGTGACCTGAACGCCTTCTTCGGTTTTGGCACCAACATTCTCGTCAATATGCTGGTGCTTACCGGCCTGTTGCGGTTCGTCATCAAAATGCCGGACGCGATCGTGTTCGGCCGCATCCTGCCGGCGCTCGGCTTGATGCTTTGCTTGTCGACTTTTTACTACGCGTATCTCGCATATCGTCTGGCGCAGAGGACCGGCCGCAGCGACGTCTGCGCGCTGCCTTCGGGCGTCAGCGTGCCGCACATGTTCATCGTCACCTTCGTGATCATGCTGCCGATCGCGCTCAAGACCCATGATCCGATCAAGGGCTGGGAAGCTGGATTGACCTGGGTGTTCTTCCAAAGCTTCATCCTGATGATCGGCGGGTTCATTGCTCCCTACGTCCGCAAGATCACCCCGCGCGCCGCCCTGCTCGGCACGCTCGCCGGTGTGTCGATCACGTTCATCTCCATGCGTCCCGCATTGGAAATGTACATGACGCCGGTGATCGGTCTGAGCTGCTTTGCGGTGATCCTGGTGAACTGGTTCGGCGGATATAGGTATCCGAAAGGCGTACCTGCCGGCTTGGTCGCCATCATTGTCGGCATGATCATCGGCTGGGGCTCGAATCTATTCGACCTCAACTACGGCGGCCTGACTCTTAAGGGTATCAGTGATTTGTTCACCAGCTTCGGCTTCTCGGTGCCGATACCGGCCGTCGATCACATATTCAGCGGCTTCCAGTACTTCGCCGTGATTCTCGTCACCGCGGTGCCGTTCGGCATCTATGACCTGGTCGAGGCCATGGACAACGTGGAAAGCGCCGAAGCCGCCGGCGATGCGTACCCGACGACGCGCGTGCTGACCGCCGATGGCATCATCAGTCTGATCGGCTGCTGCATGGGCAACCCGTTCATCAACGCCGTCTATATCGGTCATCCGGGCTGGAAAGCGATGGGTGGCCGCATCGGCTACTCGGCCGCAACCGGCATCATGGTGATCATCCTGTCCTGGTTCGGCATCGTCTCGCTGCTGTTGGCTATCGTGCCGGTGGTCGCGATATCGCCGATCCTGCTCTACATCGGCATGCTGATCGGGGCTCAAGCGTTTCAGACCACGCCGAAGGCGCACGCGCCCGCGATCGTGTTGTCGCTGGTGCCGCACTTGGCCGGCTGGTGTAAGACGCTGATGGACGGGGCATTGATTGCGGCCGGCACTAGTGCGGCCGCCATCGGCCTCGACAAGCTGATGGGCGTCGGCGTGCTCTACAAGGGCTTGGAGATCCTCGGCGGCGGTACGATCCTGACCGGGTTGGTGCTCGGCGCGATCGGCGCTTACATCATCGACAAGAAATTCGCGCAGGCTTCCGGCTTCGCGCTTGCCGGTGCTGTGCTGACCTTCTTCGGCTTCATGCACGGTCAAGCGGTCGGCATCGGGGTGACGCCCGTGGTGGCGATCGCTTACGTGATCGTTGCGATCTTCCTGTTCGGCTTAAGCCGAGCGCCGGCAAGCTCGCTCGATCGCACGGCGCCGCATGAGGCGATACCGGACGCGACGCCTGCGGAATAAATAACGAGCTGACAAGCTGTGCTTGACGCCTCTCCCCGTTCGGGGAGAGGCGTTTTTTATTCGGCGGCCGCTTTGGCGTTGCCGTGCGCGTGGATTGCCTGCCAGATGCGGCTTGGCGTCGCCGGCATGTCGATGTGATCGATGCCGAGCGGTTTGAGCGCATCGAGAATGGCACTGATCACTGCCGGCGGCGCGCCGGTGGCGCCAGCCTCGCCCGCGCCCTTGACGCCAAGCGGATTGGTGGTCGCCGGCACTTCCGTCAATTGCGAAACGAGATCGGGAAAGTCCTCGGCGCGCGGCATGGCGTAGTCTTGGAAGCTGCCGGTGACAAGCTGGCCGTCGGCGTCGAACACGATCGATTCCATAAGCGCCTGGCCGACGCCCTGGGCGACGCCGCCGTGGATCTGGCCCTCGCAGAGCATCGAGTTGATGATCCTGCCGACATCGCCGACCGAAGCGTAGCGCACCAGCGTGGTCACGCCGGTCTCCGGATCGATCTCGACCTCGCAGACATGGCAGCCATTGGGATAATTCGACGGCTCGGCCGCGAAGGTTCCGGAGGCTTCGAGCCCCACCTCGAATTGCTGCGGCAGAAACATCGGACGGTGCAGCGACTGCGCCACCACCGGCAGCGGTATGGAGCGGTCGGTGCCGACGATGTGGAAGCCGCCGTCCTTGAATTCGAGATCGCCGGCCGACGCCTCCAGCATCATCGCCGCCATTGGCTTGGCCTTTTCAATGATGGCATCGGCGGCTTTCTTGAGCGCGTTGCCGCCGACATGCATGCTGCGCGAACCGTAGGTGCCGCGACCGACTGCTACTTCTTCGGTATCGCCCTGGACGAAACTGATCGACTCCATTGGCACGCCGAGCCATTCGTGAACCATCTGGGCGTAAACCGTTTGATGCCCTTGGCCGTGCGAGTGTGTGCCGGCAATGATGGCGAGCGAACCGCTTCCGTCGAAACGGATCACCATGCGGTCGTTGAATATCGCGGCTTCTTCAACAAAATAACCGATGCCGCGACCGCGCAATTTTCCGGCCTTCTTCGACTCCGCAGCACGCTTGGTAAAGCCGCTCCAGTCGGCGAGTTTCAGGCAGTCGTCCATGATGCGCCTGAAATCGCCGCTGTCATAGGCGATGCCGGAATGAAGTTTGTGCGGCATAGCCGACGCGGGGATGAAATTGCGCCGCCTGATCTCGATCGGATCAATACCCATGACTTGGGCGGCGCGATCCATCAGTTGCTCGATGAGGAAAGTCGCCTCCGGCCGGCCGGCGCCGCGATATGGCGCCATCGGCGCGGTGTTGCTCAAAACCGCCTGTGCCGAGGCATGCACCGCCGGAATGTCGTACACCCCCGGCGCCAACTTGAGTGCAAACAGCGGAACGACGATGGCGGCTTCGAAGACATGCGAGCCCATGGCGTGAAGGGCGTTCGTACGCATGCCGATAATTTTTCCCGTCTCGTCCAGCGCCAATTCGCCCGTCACCACCTGATCGCGCCCGTGCGCGTCACCGAGGAAAGATTCCGAACGTGTCGCCACCCATTTGACGGGACGCCCGCCGCAGCGGCGCGACGCCCAGCACACCAGCGCATCCTCTGGATAATTGCCGTTCTTCATGCCGAAGCCGCCACCGACGTCGGGCGAAATCACGCGCAGCTTGTTCTCTTGGACTTTCAGCACATTGCCGGCGACGTGGGCGCGGGTGCCGTGCGGGTTCTGCGTGGTCGAGTACAGCGTATAGTGGCCACTGTCGGGATGATATTGACCGATCGCCGCGCGCGGCTCGAGCGTGTTGGCGCTGACCCGGCTGTTGTTGAGCTTGAGCGTCACGACGTGTTTGGCTTTGGCGAAGGCGGCGTCGGTCGCCTCCTTGTTGCCCATCATCAGTCCGACCGCGACGTTGTTGGGCGCCTCGTCCCAGACTGCTGGCGCGCCCGGTTTGACGGCATCCTCCAGCGAGGTTACGGCGGGCAGCACCTCGTAATCGATCTCGATCAACTCTGCCGCGGTTTTCGCCTCCAGCAGCGTTTCTGCGACGACGAAAGCGACACGCTCGCCCACCGAGCGCACTTTCCCGACCGCGAGTATCGAGCGCAGCGTGCGGTAGCCTTTCGGGCCCCCCATGTCTTCCGGCATGACCGGCGAGAAGCTACCTAGTTTGTCGGCTTCGACGTCCGCCCCGGTGAGCACGGCAATTACGCCTTCGGCTGCTCTTGCCTTCGCGGTGTCGATGCGCCTGATCCGCGCATGGGCGTGGGGCGACATGACAACCGCCCCATGGCACTGCTGTGGCAGGTTGATGTCGTCAACGTAGCGTCCGCGACCGGTGATGAAACGGGGATCTTCCAGCCTCGATACGGGCTGGCCAATGCCGAATTTAGTCACGCTTTTCCTCCTTCGAGGGGTCTCCGTAGATGCGGGGCCCACCGGCTCCACGCTACGCGATCCTTGCGGTCAATCGACCTATAGTGACGACCGCCGACAACGGGAATGATAGAGGGTTCTGTCTTGGCGGAGCAAATGCAATCTGGCGGGGGCTTCGCTGCCGATATTGCCGGGCGCGCGGAATTCCTCGGTCACCCCAAAGGACTTACATTCCTATTCGGTACCGAGATGTGGGAGCGCTTCTCGTATTATGGGATGCGCTCGCTTCTCGTCCTCTACATGACCAAATATGTGCTGCTGCCGCAGCATGCCGGTGCTGTGCTGGGCCTCCCCGCCGTTAAAGGCGTGCTGGAAACAATGTTCGGCCCGCTCGAAGTGCAGCCACTGGCTTCGCAGCTCTACGGATTTTACACGGCGCTGGTCTATCTAACGCCGATCTTTGGCGGCCTTCTGGCCGATCGGGTGCTTGGGCAACGTCGGACGGTGATCATCGGCGCCAGTTTAATGGCGATCGGCCATTTCATGATGGCGGCCCAGCATCTCCTGCTGTTTGCGCTTTTGGCGCTCATCCTCGGCAACGGCGCATTTAAGCCGAATATTTCCACCCAGGTCGGGAGGCTTTATGCGCCCGGCGACCGGCGGCGCGATCGCGCCTATTCCATCTTCTACGTCGGCATCAATGTCGGCGCGTTCCTGGCGCCGCTGGTCTGCGGTACGCTCGGCGAGGAGGCGGGCTGGCATTATGGATTTACCGCTGCCGGTTTCGGTATGCTGATTGGGCTTTCGATCTACCTCTATGCCCTGCCGTTGTTGCCGCCGGACGAACCGCGGAAGGCGGGGCGTGCGCAGGCAGCGGCGCCCGCGCGCAACGAATGGCGCGCGGTGATCGCCATCCTCATCCTCTTCGTTCCGATGGCTTTATTCTGGGCGACCTACGAGCAGAGCGGCAACACGATCGTGCTGTGGGCCGACGCGTATACCGACCGTTCAATCGACCTGTTCGGCTGGCAGGCGGAAATTCCCACCACGTGGTTTCTCGCCTTCAATCCGTTCATGATCTTTGCATTCACGCCGTTTGTCGTCACGCTCTGGGCGCGGCAAGCGGCGTGCGGCGCCGAGCCATCGGCTATCAGCAAAATGGCGCTCGGCTGTTTCGGCGTCGCCGCGTCCTACTTGATCATGGCGTGTGCCGCTTCACAGACCGGCGCCGGCAAAGCAAGCTGGCTGTGGCTGCTCGGCTATTTCGTCGTCCTCACCGTCGGCGAGCTTTATCTTTCGCCGGTCGGGTTGTCCCTGGTGACCAAAATCGCGCCGCTGCGGATCATCTCGATGATGATGGGCGTGTGGTTGGCGACGAGCTTCGTCGGCGGCTTCCTCGCCGGTTGGTTGGGCAGCTTTTGGAATCGGATCGAAAAGCCGGAATTTTTCCTGCTGGTCGCCGCAATCGCGGCCCTTGCCGGCGTGGCAATCTTGATCTCGCGTCGGCCGTTGCGCGGAATATTGCGGGAATAGCGTCAACGTGAGAGCAAAAGAACGAGACAACCCAGGAGCTGTCCCGCTCGCTGGCTTGTCTCGCCGCAATCGCAATAGGAGTTGGGGATAGGAGTTGAGCTTTTAATGCGCCGCCGCAGCGGCCGCCGCCGGAACGGCCGGCGCGGCCGGAGGATTCTCCATAGCGGTGATGCGGCTCCTGACCGCTTTCTGGACTTTCTCGAATGCGCGCACTTCGATCTGGCGGACGCGTTCACGCGAGACGCCGAATTCGTCCGCGAGCTCTTCAAGCGTGATCGGCTCGTCGGCCAGCCGCCGCGCTTCGAAAATGCGGCGTTCGCGGTCGTTGAGCACACCAAGCGCTTCGCCCAGAGCCTGGTGCCGGTTTTCCGACTGCTCGGACTCGGCGAGGCGGCTCTCCTGACTGACGCTGTCATCGACCAGCCAATCCATCCATTCGCCGGAGTCGCCGTCTTCGCGGATCGGTGCGTTCAGCGACGCGTCGCCGCCAAGCCGGCGGTTCATGTCGATCACGTCCTGCTCGGTCACGCCCAGCCGTTTGGCGATGAGCTTGACCTGATCCGGCCGCATGTCGCCTTCGTCGAGCGCCGAGATCCGGCTTTTCGCCTTGCGCAGATTGAAGAACAGCTTCTTCTGGTTGGCGGTGGTGCCCATTTTCACCAGCGACCACGAACGCAGGATGTATTCCTGGATCGCCGCCTTGATCCACCACATGGCGTAAGTGGCAAGCCGAAAGCCCTTTTCAGGCTCGAAGCGCTTGACCGCCTGCATCAGCCCGACATTGCCTTCCGAAATCACTTCGGAGATCGGCAAGCCATAGCCGCGATAGCCCATGGCGATCTTGGCCACGAGGCGCAGATGGCTGGTGACGAGCCTGTGCGCCGCGTCGCGGTCGCCGTGCTCGCGCCAGCGCTTGGCCAGCATATATTCCTCCTGCGGTTCCAACATTGGGAACCGCCGGATCTCCTCAAGGTATCTAGTAAGGCCGGTTTCACCCGAAAGAACCGGCAAGGCAGCAGTTTGGGCCATCTCAGCGCCCTTTCCTCTTTGTGGCACCCCCGCTAAGCGGCGGGTGACGGAACCGTCGCTTCTCTAAGCCGACGGCAAGTTCGTTATTTCGCACCTGCAACATTACACGGCCGCACCGAGCCGGCGATAGTATACGGACGTATCAAATCGCCGCGACGCAGGTCTGATGCGCGTAATCGCGCAAAAACCACTCAGGCCATTAAGAAAGGCCTCTATTTATTGCTAGAATCAGCCGGTATGGCCGTCAGCATATCACGCAAACGGGCAAGATCAGCCGGAAGTTCCGACCGAAACTGCAGGATTTTGCCACTGGTTGGATGCTGTACGGTGAGTATATGGGCATGGAGGGCCTGTCTGCCAAGGTCGCTCAGCGCGCTCTGCGCAGAGGGCGACAGCAAGGCGGCCTTGGTGCGAAAGCCGGGCCCATAAGCTTCGTCGCCCAGGATCGGATGGCCGATGGAGGCCAAATGCACCCGAATCTGGTGGGTGCGCCCGGTTTCCAGCGTGCAAAGGAGAAGGCTCGCGACCGGTGCGTCGGAGCGGGCCCGCGCCTTGCCGGCCGACAGGGCTGCATGCTTGCCGTAGAGCTCAAGCAGCTGCCAGTGCGTCACCGCTTCGCGGCCACCCTCGCGCACCGCCATGCGGTCGCGCGCCACTTTGTGGCGGTCGACGGGGCGGTCGATGGTGCCGTGCGGCCGGTCGGGCGCCCCCCATGCGAATGCGAGGTAGCTGCGCTCGAACGGCCCACCGTCACGCCCGTGACTCGCGAACTGTGCCGCCAGCCCCTTATGCGCGCGATCGTTCTTCGCCATGACCATCAGTCCGGTCGTATCCTTGTCGAGCCGATGCACGATGCCCGGCCGACGCTCGCCGCCGATGCCGGAGAGACTATCGCCGCAATGGGCGATCAAGGCGTTGACCAGCGTGCCAGTCATGTGCCCAGCCGCGGGATGCACGACAAGCCCCTTAGGCTTGTCGATCACGATGATGTCGGCATCCTCATACGCGATGTTGAGCGGAATGGCCTCGGCTGCTGGTTTGGCTGCAAGGGGCTCCGGAATCTCGACGGCGATCGCAGCGTCGGAATTGACGCGGTGACCGGGATCACGGATCGTCCGGCCGTCGACTGTGACGGCGCCCGCTTCGATCAGCGCCTTGAGCCGCGTACGCGACAGTTCGGCGACATGCGCGGCCAGTACGCGGTCGAGCCGTCCGCCGCTCTCGTCTGCCGTGACGTGGACCGCCGTTTTGGTTTTTTCCGTTGCTGTCATCTGCAGTTACTGTCGGCAATTTAGGTGCTCGGAATGAACAAATTAATGCCCGTGCCAAGAGAAAGCGACCCAACACAAAGCGACACCGAGGAAATGGCCGCCCACGACGCTCGCGCATCGCCCGAGGCCGACGCCTTGCGAATGATGGCGCGTGTGCGGCTATTGATGATCATATCCGGCCTGACCACGCTGATCGCCATCGCGGCAGTTGTGAGCGTCGTCGGCTATCGGGTTTTCCGTTCCGGCGAAACTGCCAGCACCGCGAGCGCCTCTCGGATCGTTATGCTGCCGAGGGGCGCGCACGTCGTCACGGCGGCCGTCGCCGGCGATCGCGTCGTGGTGACGCTCGACGTCGGCGGTTCCACCGAAATCCGCATTTTCGACGTCAAGACCTTGAAGGAAACCGGTCGGATCGGGTTCGCGACCGAGCGATAAGGCTGTGCTTGAACTTCTATACGCGTGCGCCGCAGCGTGTTAGGAAATCAACCCGCCGCAGCGGCAAGCTCCCTTCGTCTAGCGGTCTAGGACGCGGCCCTCTCAAGGCTGAAACAGGGGTTCGATTCCCCTAGGGAGCGCCAGCTCAGCGCCGCAGCAAAGGCGTGCCGAGACCACCGGCGCCGGTAGGATGCGTTCGACATCGATACGCCCCGGCATAACCCGTGGGCACACCGCGGCGAGCCTGTGGATAAGCCACGTGAATGTGCCGAGCCTGTTGTTACCGGCGCTATGATTGTGCGCCCGACCTTGATTCTACTGGAAGTGTTTAATTGCAAGTGAGGTGCATACGTCGGGGCGACGAGGGCAAAGATGTCATCGAAAGCCGAAAAATTGACGACCGAAAGATTGACAGCCGGAAAGTTGCCGACCGATCGAATGCCGGAAGCCAACAAGCTTTTTGTTGGGGAGGGCGTCACCGTCAGGGAAGCGGTTTTGTCCGCTGATACGGTGACCGTCGATGGCGTTCTCGAAGGCGACATCGCGACGGTCAACCTGGTGGTGAACGCGACGGGCACGATCAGAGGCAGGATCAGCGTCGCCAAGAACGCGGAGATTTTCGGCACCGTTCTTGAGAGGTTCGACGTCAAGGGCGATTTGATCATGCGCTCCGGTGGCTCCGTCGCCGGAACGGTAAGCTACGGTAGATTGTCCCTCGAACAGGGCGCCAGCATCACCGGCGAGATTTCTTCTCCAGATCATCGCGCCGCACAGCAGCCCCCCGTTCCCGACCACAAGCCGGAGATACGATCCGGCAACGGCTTCATGCCGCTCGATCTCAGTGCTTTGGAATTGATGCCCGGGCCAATCGCCGCGACGTCGTGACATAAATAATTGCTGAGGCGCGCGGCCGTTGTTCGGGCGATGCCTTTATCTGACCGCGTCTAAGCGGACGCCTGCGGCGCGAGCCGGTGCACAATATGAGTGTGGCCGTCCCACTCCTGGGACGCGCGATACATCTCATTATAACCTTCTTCTGCGGCGGCATTGATTTCGATCACCTCTAGCATGCCAGGAAGGTCTTGCGAGGTATCGAAATAGACGATGCGGTAGCCCATCGGAGCCGTGTCGGAAAACGCCTCCTTGTACCCGCGTGATTTGTATTGCGCTGCGGCCTTCTCGAAATCGCGCGCGCCGACCGCCCAATGATGAAAGCCGTGCGCTCCACGCGCCTTGAGCGTCTCGCGGAAGACCGACGGCTCGTCGTCGTGCTGCTCGATTAATTCGATCATGATCTGACCGGCAAAGGCGAACGCCAAGCTGACTTTCATGCTGGTCGGCGCGCCCCGGTAGACGCCTTTCGGCGGCACAAACGGCCCGATCAGGAACCATGGACCAATGCGCAGGAGTTCACCGTAATGCCGCATTGCCTTCTGGATGTCGGCGACGGTGTAGGCAAACTGGATGACGCCGTTATCGCGCGGCCCAAAACCGAACCGGTCCATCGAACGCTCCATTTTAGCGCGGCGTGCCGGCGCCGTCCGCCCAGCAGCCAGTTCGCCGCATCGGTTGTTCAGCTATCGAGCAGCGCCACGCAGCGCGTCCAGCCGGCCGACGCGGCTTCGATCTTCACCGGGAAGCAGCAGACTTTGAAGCCGAACGAGGGCAGTTGCTCGAGGTTGGTGAGCTTTTCCATATGGCAGTAGCCAATGTCGCGGCCGGCCTTGTGGCCCTCCCAGATGAGGCTGGGGTCGCCGGTTTCGGCAAACCGCTTGCGCGTGAACGAAAAGGGCGCATCCCAACTCCAGCCGTCGGTGCCGGTGACGCGTACGCCTTGTTTGGTCAAATACAGCGTCGCTTCGCGGCCCATCCCGCAGCCGGTTTCGGTAAAATTCGGCTGACCGTAGGCGGCACCCGCCGCGGTATTGACCAAGACGATGTCGAGTGGCTTGAGCGTATGGCCGATACGGTCAAGCTCTCGCTTGACGTCGTCGGCTTTGCATACATAGCCGTCCGGTCTCGTCCGGAAATCAAGCTTGACGCCGGAAGAGAAGAACCATTCAAGCGGCACTTGGTCGATCTTCAGCGACGGCTTGCCGCCGTCCATGGTGCTCGCAAAATGCCACGGCGCGTCGAGATGCGTGCCGTTGTGCGTCGTGATGTTGACGCGCTCGATTGCGGGCCCTTCGCCGCCTGGAAGCTGCTCGACTTTAAGCCCGGGGAACAGCGATATAAATTCCTGGGCGCCTTCTTTGTGGTCCCGATATTCGATGCTCGGCAGCATGCTCGGAGGGTCCGAAGCAATTCCCGCCTTGAGGGCAACCGAAAGATCGACGATCCGCATAGAGGCTCCTCCCCGAATGAGCGTTATTGAGTGGGCGAAGCGCAGCAGTCGAAGCTTTGCCCTTATTCGCTCACACTACGTCACTTTACGCGGGTTGCTCAACTGCCTGCGCGATCAGTGTCGGAGCGGCTTCCGGGACGACCGCGGCTCGCTTATGATCGCCTTGCTCAGCGACGCCTGAGCGGCGGCATGATGTCTTGGCCGCACGATTAAAAGCGGGAGGAAAATTTTGGGCCTGGTCGAGGGGAAAACCTGCATCGTCACCGGTGGCGCCGGCAGTCTCGGGCTGGCGAGCGTGCGCGCGCTGCTCGCCGAAGGCGCGAAAGTCATGCTTGTCGACCTTGATGCCGACAAGCTCGCCGGCGCCGTTCGCGATCTCGGCACCAACCGGGCCGCCTTCGTTGCCGCCGACGTCACTGACGCGGCGCAGACGCGCAAATATGTCGGTGCGACCGTGGAGCTGTGGGGCAAGATCGACGTGCTATTCAGCAACGCGGGTAATGACGGCCCGCTCGCCCCGATCACCGATTATCCCGAGGACCAGTTCGACCGCATCATGGCCACGCATGTGCGCGGTTGTTTCCTGGCTTGCAAATACACCATTCCGCAGATGAACGACGGCGGCAGTATCATCGTCACCTCGAGCACGGTCGGGATCAAAGGCGTTCCCGGCAATTGCTCTTACGTTGCCGCCAAGCACGCGCTGATGGGCATCGTGCGCGGCGTCTCCAAGGAAGTCGCTTCGCGCCGCATTCGTATCAACAGCGTCAATCCCGGGCCGGTCGACAACCCGTTCATGCGCACCGCCGAGAAAACCATGACCGCGGTCATCGGCCGCGATGCCGGTGAATGGTTCGACGAACAGATACCATTCGGCCGCCACGCGAAGCCGGAAGAAATCGCCCAGGCAGTGTGCTTTCTTGCTTCCGACCGCAGCGGATACACCACCGGCATGGCACTCATGGTCGACGGCGGCTTTTGCGCTTGAGCACTGCCTTCGGTTCGACGCGGCCCGACGGCCGCGTTTAAGGTCGGACCGGGAAGATCGCCGAGAAATAACGGAGGCCGCCATGGGATTGGTCGAAGGAAAGGTCTGCATCGTCACCGGCGGCGCCGGCAGCCTCGGCATGGCCAGCGCCCGCGCGTTGCTGGCGGAGGGCGCGAAAGTCATGCTCGTCGATGTCGCCGCCGACAAACTTCCCGGCGCGGCGCGCGACCTCGGCACCGATAGGGCGGCTTTCGTCGTTGCCGACGTCGCCGACGCGGCGCAGACGCGCCGCTATGTCGACGAGACCGTCGCCCGTTGGGGCAAGATCGACGTCATGCTCAGCAATGCGGGCAACGAGGGCCCGCTGCTGGCCGTTACCGAATACCCCGAGGACGTGTTCGACACCATCATGGCGACGCATGTACGCGGCTCTTTCCTCGCCTGCAAATACGCCATTCCACATATGAACGATCGTGGCAGCATCATCATTATGTCGAGCATCACGGGTATAAGAGGCGCGGCGCATAACTGCGCCTACGGCACTGCCAAACACGCTTTGATGGGTCTGATGCGCTGTGTCGCTCGCGAGGCTCCGCGTGGTATCCGTGTCAATACCATCAATCCGGGACCTGTCGAGGACGAGTTCATGCGCGCGGCGGAGCGGAGCATGCACGATATGACAGGAGGGCTGGACCCTGCTGCCTGGTTCGACAAATTCATCCCGCTCGGCCGCCACGCAAAGCCCGAAGAGGTCGCGCGAGCTGTCTGTTTTCTTGCCTCGGACAGCAGCAGCTACACCAGCGGCTCGGCGCTGATGGTCGACGGCGCATTTAGCGCGTGAGCAGTATGCGCAGCAGCGCGGAGGTCTGATCGGAAAATGTCCATGACAAAATTCGGCATCGGGCAAGCCGTCCGCCGGGTCGAAGATCGGCGCTTCGCCACCGGCACCGGGCAATATGTCGGCGATGTCGCGCTTGCCCGCCAGTGCTACGGCGTTGCTGTGCTTTCGCCTCATGCGCATGCAACGATCAAGCGCGTCGACGTCACGGCGGCGAAGGCGGCGCCTGGCGTCGTTTGCGCGCTAACCGGCGCAGATGCGGCGACCGACGCCGTTGGCGGCATTCCGCCGTTCTTCATGCCGGATGCGTGGGGCGGCCCGAAAGGATTCCCCACAACGCGTGCCGTGCTGCTGACCGACCGCGTCCGTTGCGTCGGCGATCACGTCGCCTTTGTCGTCGCCGAGACCGAAGCGCAGGCACGCGATGCCGCCGAGCTTGTCGTCGTGGACTACGAGCCGCTGGCGGCTATCGTCGATGTGGAAGCGGCGATCAGCGCTCAAGCGCCGACGATCTGGCACGACTGCCCGAACGGCAACGTCGGCGCCACCATCGCTTTCGGCGACAAGGCCGCCACCGATGCGGTGTTCGCCAAAGCCAAGCACGTCGCCTCGGTCCGCCTCGTTAACAACCGCGTTACGGCAAACCCGATCGAACCGCGCTGTGCTGTCGGCGTCTACGACGCGGCAGACGGCAGATACACGCTCTACACCACGTCGCAGGATCCGCACAGCGTACGCACGGCGTTATCGTCTTTCGTCTTTCACGTGCCGGAATCGAAGATCAGAATTATCTCGCCGGATGTCGGCGGCGGCTTCGGCATGAAAGCCAACCTTTATCCCGACGATGCGCTGGTGCTGTGGGCATCGCGGCGCTGCGGCCGGCCGGTCAAATGGACCGCGACGCGCAGTGAAAGCCTGCTCTGCGACAACCACGCCCGCGATCAGGTCGTTTATGGCGAACTGGCGCTCGACGAGAACGGTAAATTTCTCGCCATCCGGTCCAACGCCTACCAGGCGCTGGGCGCTTATTGGTGGGGGGCGGCGACGGCGCCGTTGTTCTGGTCGGTGATGTTCGTGCCGAGCCTCTACGACGTGCAGACCGTCCACATCAGCACCAGCGCGGTGTTCACCAACACGTCGCCGACCTCGGTCTATCGTGGCGCCGGCCGGCCCGAGGCGATCTATCTGATCGAGCGCCTCGTCGACCGCGCGGCGCAGATCACCGGCATCGACCGGGTCGAGTTGCGGCGGCGTAACCTCATCAAGCCGGAGGCGCTGCCTTACCACACGCCGACGCACCACAATTATGACAGCGGCGAGTTTGAAAAGCTGATGGATCAGTGCCTCGGGCTTGCCGATTGGGACGGTTTTGCCGCACGCCGCAAGGAGAGCCGCCACCGCGGCAGGCTGCGCGGACGCGCGGTGACGCCTTACATCGAGCTCGGCGGCGTCATGAATGAGCGTATGGAGATCAGGTTCGATCCGGGCGGTATGGTCACCATCGTGGCCGGCACGCACTCCCACGGCCAGGGGCACGCCACGGCATTCGCGCAGCTTGTGGCGGAATGGCTCGGTGTGCCGTTCGAGGCGATCAATTACATCCAGGGCGATACTGAAAAGGTCCTGTTCGGACGCGGCACGTTTGCGGCGCGAAGCTCCTTAGTCGGCGGCAACGGCTTGCGCGTGGCGGCCGATGCGGTCATTGCCCGCGGCAAGAAAATGGCCGGCGCGCTGATGGAGGCGGCGCCGGACGACATCGAATTCCGCGCCGGCACCTTCACCGTGGTCGGGACCGACAAACGAATGTCGATCGGTGACGTCGCGCGTGCGTTTTTCGCGCCCGCCGGTCCGGTAATGAAGTTCGGTCTCGGCCTCGACGGGGTAGGTACTTGGTCCGGCGTGCCCGGTGGCGCGCCCAATTATCCCAACGGCTGCCAAGTCTGTGAAGTCGAGATTGATCCGGAAACCGGCGCGGTGCGCATCGACCGCTTCGCCGCCGTCGACGATCTGGGCATGGTGATCAATCCGATGATCTGCGAAGGGCAGGTTCACGGCGGCATTGCCCAGGGTGTCGGCCAGGCGCTGTTCGAGAATATCGTCTACGACGAACAATCCGGCCAGCTCGTTACCGGGAGCTTCCTCGATTACAGCATGCCGCGCGCCGCCGACTTTCCACTGTTCGTTTCCGAGTTTGTCGAAGTTCCCGCCACTACCAACCCGCTCGGCGTCAAGGGCATCGGCGAAGCCGGGACGATCGCCGCGCCGCCGACCGTGGTCAATGCCGTGCTTGATGCGCTGAAAGAGTTCGGCGTCGAGCATATCGACATGCCGCTCACCCCGGCGCGCATCTGGCACGCCGCAAATGGTGGCGCGACCGCAAAACGCGAAGCTTGAGGATAAATCGCCTATGTCGCGCAGCGGCGATCTGACACGACCAGCCGTCTCGCGGACGCGCGCAACGCCCGTCATCCGCGAGCACAGAATACCGACGGTAGACAGCAAGCCCTACATTGCCGTCGAAGGCCCGGACGGCAATCTCTGGTTCTGCGAGAGCGGCTCCGCCAAGATCGGATGCCTCGATCCGCAGGCACGGACATTCCGAGAGTTTGCGTTGCCAACCGCAAACTCAACCCCGGTCGGCATCGCGCTCGGCGCCGACGGCAATCTCTGGTTCACCGAAAAGACCGGCAACCGCGTCGGGCGCATCAATCCAGCGGGCGCGATCGCGGAATTTCCGCTGCCGACCGCCGACGCCGCGCCCGATGGCATCGTGCTTGGGCCGGATGGCAACGTCTGGTTTTCCGAAGGCAATGCCGATCGCATCGGGCGCGTCACCTCCGACGGTTGTGTCACCGAATTCGGCGCCGGCATCACTCCGGGCAGCAAACCGCTTTCTCTTGTCGTGCGTGACGGCGCGCTGTGGTTCAGCGAAGCCGGCGGCAACCGCATCGGCAGGATGACTCTTGAGGGTGAAGTCGCGGAATTTCCGATTCCAACCGGCGATAGTCAGCCTCGCGCGATGGCTTTGCATCCCGACGGCGGCATCTGGTTCGTCGAAACAGGCGCGAACGCAATCGGCTGTATTACGTGCGACGGCAACGTCACAGAGTTTCCCGTACCGACGCCGAACGCCTCGGTGCGCGGTATCACGGTAACGGCGGACGGTGAGCTTTGGTTCACTGAAAATTTCTCTAACAAGATCGGTCGAATGGATTCAAACGGCGCCATGATCGGTGAGTATGACATTCCAACGACGGCAAGCGGCGCGCGCTGCATCGTTGCCATGTCTGACGGCCGCCTGTTTTTCACTCAATATGATGCCGGCTTGATCGGCGAAATTATTCTTTAACGGTCACCGATTTGAGCGCGTCGGAACCGGCGGACGCCCGCTATGCAGCGCGTTTGAAACGCCCGGCGGCCTTGCGCGGAACGCCGGTTCTCGCTAAATTGATGCGATCGAGTTTTCGGCCGAACGACTAGGCCACGCAGCAACGAAACGCGCCTGACTGACGATCTTTCACCAAAATCTCGAGCGAGCCGGGCCGTGCATTCTCGCGCGGCTCAAATACTGATTCGATAGAGGAGTGTCCCGTGAGCAACGGCACCGTGAAGTGGTTCAACGCGCAGAAGGGTTATGGATTCATCCAACCCGAAGGTGGCGGCAAGGATGTGTTTGTCCATATCAGCGCGGTTGAGCGCGCCGGTCTGCGCGAACTGCGCGAGGGCCAGCGCGTGGCGTTCGAGGTCGTGGTGGACCGCAAGACCGGCAAATCGGCGGCTGAAAATCTGAAGACCGTCTGACGAATATTAAAGGGCGAGGCCGCGCGGCGACCTCGCCCTTTTTCACTCTATCGCTTCGCAATTCATTTCGGCTGGCTATTTGCGGTGGCCGAGATTGCCGCCTTCGTTGTCCGGCCGCATTGCCGAAATTTCCTCCGGGGCGCGCGGCAGATCAATGCATGCCCGGCAGACGCGGAAGCGGCCCACCGAGTGTCTGCACGATCAAAACCACATTGAGCCCAAGTACGACGGCGGCGCCGGCGATCGCCGCGATCCGAGTCGTGCGGCCGTTGGTGAATTTGCCCATGATGTCGCGGCGGCCGGTGAAAATAATGAGCGCGATCATCGGCAGCGGCAGCGCGAGGCTAAGCACGACCTGGCTGATGACGAGCGCGTTCGTCGCATTGACGCCGAGCGCGACCACGGCGAAAGCCGGCACCATCGTGGCGAGGCGCCGTAGCCAGATCGGAATGCGGAAGCCGACAAAGCCCTGCATGATCATTTGCCCGGCCATCGTTCCGACGGTCGAGGCGGAAACACCGGAAACGATGAGGGAGAGCAGGAACACCGCGGCGGCACCCGCGCCCAGCAGCGGCGTGAGCGTATGATAGGCGGTTTCGATCTCCGCCACTTCCGGGTGCCCGGCGTGAAACGCGCTCGAAGCCATGATGACCATCGCCATGTTGACGAGACCTGCGACGGTCAATGCGACGACGACCTCCCGATTGGAGAAGCGCAGCACCTGGCGCCGCTCGGCGTCGTCGTGAACCGGCATGCGTGCCTGCGTCAGGCCGGAATGCAGGTAGACCGCGTGCGGCATGACGGTCGCGCCAATGATGCCGACCGCCAGCAACAACGCTTGTGCATCGGCGAGCTGCGGCACGACGGTATGCATCGCCGCCGAAATCCAATCGACCCGGACGATGAACATCTCGACCACGTAGCAAAGCGCGATAACGCTCACCATGACGCCGATGATCAGCTCCATCGGCCGGAAACCGAAGCCCTGCACCATCAATAGGCCGTAGGTCACGATGGCGGTCACGACCATCCCGGCCAGCAGCGGCATATGGAACAACAGTGAAAGGCCGATCGCGCCGCCAAGAAATTCGGCGAGGTCTGTCGCCATCGCGGCAATCTCGCTGACCACCCACATCGCCCAGACGATCGGCTGCGGAAAATGATCGCGGCACATCTCCGCGAGATTGCGGCCGGTGACAATGCCGAGCTTGGCCGAAAGCGCCTGGAACAGCATGGCGACCAGGTTCGCGAGCAGCACCACCCACAGCAGGCCGTAGCCGAATTTTGCTCCGGCCTGGATATTGGTCGCAAAGTTGCCGGGATCGACATAGGCGATGGAGGCGATAACGGCGGGCCCGGCGAAAACCGCGTAAGCGCGCCATCCACCGCGCCGGCCCTCGAGCACTTGCCGTGCCGCGGCCACGGTCCGCTCGGACCACGATGACCGCTGCGGCACCAGATCGGTCATTTCAGCGGACATGCAGCTTTAACCGGAAAGTGTAGCATCGGTTACATAATAGGTGCCTGGCTCTGCTGCGTCAATGGTTACAAAGTGTAGCCTAGGCTATGTTTTGACACGGCGAGAAAAATGTGATGTCGGCATGCGGGCCGATTCCGGAACGCGGATCGCACAGCACGCGGCAATGGCGGACACGATCAAGCGCAAGCGCGGGCCGACCGCGAAGGAAGAGCTTCCGGCGGAAGGCACACAAGCGCGCCGTTTCGGCAAGACGCGCTCGGCGCAGTCGACGGCGCTTCTGGAGGATTATGTCGAGTTGATCGCCGACCTCTTCGGCAGTGCCGGCGAGGCTCGGCCGACCGACATCGCCCGGCGTCTCGGCGTGTCGCATGCCACCGCGGTAAAAACGATCTCGCGACTCAAACGCGCCGGGTTGGCGACCGCGCGGCCCTATCGCGGCGTATTTCTGACCGAGACGGGGCAGGTACTGGCCGACCGCGTCCGCGTGCGCCATCGGCTGGTCGTCGATGTCTTGCGCGCACTCGGCGTGCCGACGGAATCAGCCGAAGCGGATGCCGAAGGCATCGAGCACTACGTCTCGGAGACGACGCTGAAGGCCTTCGCGCAGTTCCTGAAGTCGCGAAGCTGAAAGCGCCGCGCTTACGCGGCGTGGTCGGTCAATGCATCGACGATGACGTCGACGACTTCCTCGACCAACGTTTTGTCGTCGCCTTCGCCCATGACGCGGATGACCGGCTCGGTTCCCGATGGGCGCACGACCAGCCGGCCGTGGCCGTTCAGCCGCTGCTCGGCATCTTCGATCGCCGATTGCACTTTGGAGTTTTCCAACGGCTTGCCGGTGCGATAGCGCACGTTCTTGAGAACCTGCGGCAAAGCGGCGAAGCGATGGCAGACTTTCGACACCGGCTTATCCAGCTTCTTCACTACCGCGAGGATCTGCAGCGCGGCGATGAAACCGTCGCCTGTCGTGGTGTAATCGGACAGAATGATGTGGCCGGATGGCTCGCCACCGACATTATAGCCGTGTTCGCGCATGTGCTCGAGCACGTAGCGATCGCCGACCGGCATACGCACGAGCGACAGCTTGAGCGATTGCAGATATCGCTCGAGCCCGAGATTGGACATCACCGTGGCGACGACGCCCGGCTTGGTAAGCCTGTTATCCGCAAGCCAGCTTTCGGCGATCACCGCCAATAGCTGATCGCCGTCGACGAGATGGCCTTGCTCGTCGACGATGACCACACGATCGGCGTCGCCGTCGAGCGCAATGCCGATGTCGGCGCGCATTTCGCGCACCTTGCGGCACAGTGCGTCGGGCGCCGTGGAACCGCAGTCCTGATTGATGTTGAACCCGTCCGGCTCGACGCCCATGGAAATGACGTCGGCGCCAAGCTCCCAAAGTGCTTCGGGGGCGACCCTATAAGCCGCGCCTTGGGCGCAGTCGATCACCACGCGCAAACCTTCGAGCGAAAGATTGCGCGGCAGCGTACGCTTGGCAAATTCGATATAGCGGTCGTGAACACCGTCGATACGCTTGGCGCGGCCGAGTTCCCGGCTCTTTGCCAATTGCTTGGTCATATCGCCGTCGATCAACGCTTCGATCTGCTGCTCGACCCGGTCGGACAGCTTGTAGCCGTCGGGGCCGAACAGCTTGATACCGTTGTCGTCGAATGGATTGTGGGACGCCGAGATCATAACGCCGAGGTCGGCCCGCATCGAACGCGTAAGCATGGCGACCGCGGGCGTGGGCATCGGACCGAGTAACAACACATCCATGCCGACAGACGTGAAGCCGGCAACCAAAGCGGTCTCGATCATGTAGCCGGACAGCCGGGTATCCTTGCCGATCACCACGCGGTGGCGGTCTTCGCCCTCGCGGCGAAAAACGAGGCCGGTCGCCTGTCCGACTTTCAGCGCCAATTCCGGCGTGATCACGCCATTAGCGCGGCCGCGAATGCCGTCGGTGCCGAAATACTTGCGGACCATATTCCCCAACCGCCTGTCCAATCGAGGCTGGGATATTAGCGCCTTCCCGGTGATATCTGCCTCAAAATATATTCAACAACCTTACGTCGCCGGGTAACGCTTTCTATACCCTAAAATTGACGAAAGCGCTGATAAATCAACGAGAAAGATCGGAGCGTCAGCTCCGCGGGTAGCAATGCTTACTGCCTACGCTTGTCGCGAGCGCTATGCGCCGGCTGGGTGACCGCAACCGGGTCGGAACCCGGGAAGGTGTCCTCAAGGCCGCGATCGAGCGCATCGTCGAGCGCTTCCTTGCGCTTTTCGGCTCGCTCACGGCGCCTGTCGGCCGCCTCCTTGGCATCGCGCTCAAAGCCGGAATGATCCGGCTGCAGTGCTCGGTTTCTGTTCCATTCGTCCATTATCGTGCTCCGGTGCTTGAGGGCATCTTGCCGCTGGCTTGCGCTGTAAACGCGCCGGCCGGCGGCCATGTTCCGCCGAGCATCGGCCGTGCTATCGAAGGTGCAAAGCGACCCGGGGAAACGCCAGCCATGAAGGCCATGACCTGCATTGAGGATCTGCGGCGGACCGCCCGCCGCCGTGTCCCGCGCATGTTCTTCGACTACGCCGAAAGCGGTTCCTACGCGGAAGAGACGCTTCGTGCCAACCGCGCCGATCTGGAGAACATCAAGCTGCGCCAGCGGATTCTGGTCGACGTCTCCAAGCGCAGCACCGCGACCAGGATTCTCGGCGAGCCGGTATCGCTGCCGCTTGCTTTGGCACCGATCGGGCTTTGCGGCATGCAGCACGCTGACGGCGAGATTCTTTCCTGCCGCGCCGCGCAACAGGCCGGCATTCCGTTTACGCTTTCGACCATGTCGATCTGCTCGATCGAGGCTGTCGCCGCTGCGGTCGACAAGCCGTTCTGGTTCCAGCTCTACGTCATGAAGGACCGCGGATTTATCCGTGCCCTGATCGAGCGGGCCAAGGCGGCTAAATGCAGCGCGCTTGTGCTGACTGTCGATCTGCAAATCCTCGGCCAACGCCATCGTGATATTAAAAACGGTTTGACTGTTCCGCCGGAATGGAAATTCAGGAACATCGTCGATATCGCGACCAAGCCGCGTTGGCTGTTCGGCATGGCACGGAGCCGCAACAGGACGTTTGGCAATATCGCCGGCTACGTCCCGGGCATGGAGAGCGTCAATTCGCTTGCGGAATGGACGGCCGAGCAGTTCGATCCGGCAATGAACTGGAAGGATGTCGAGTGGATCGCGGAGCAGTGGGGCGGCAAGCTCATCCTCAAGGGTATTCTCGACGTTGAGGATGCGTTGATTGCGGCCAAGACCGGCGCTGCGGCAATCGTCGTGTCGAATCACGGCGGTCGTCAGCTTGATGGCGCGCCGTCCTCGATTGCCGCGTTGCCGCCGATCGCGGACGCCGTCGGTTCATCTGTCGAGGTGCTTTTCGACGGCGGTATCCGCTCCGGCCAGGACATCATGCGTGCGATTGCGCTTGGCGCGCGGGCGTGCCTTTGCGGCCGCGCTTTCGTCTACGGCCTTGGCGCCGGCGGACAAGCCGGCGTGGCGCGGGCGATCGACATCATGCGCAATGAGCTCTCAGTTAGCATGGCGCTAACCGGCGTCATCGGCATCGACCACATCGATCGTAGCGTGATCGTCGGCTGATGGCCGCATTATCATAGCGAGACGGACGGTCGGAACCGCGCGCCGACCACGTACGCTGCCAGCGATCGAGATCGTCAACGTTGTGACAAGATATGGAATGATACAAACGGACACGTCCGCTCGGCGCTGAACCAGGCGTCACGACAGGGACGAGGAGGAGACTCATGCGCAACATAATCGCGGCGACGATAGTTTGTGCGTCCCTGATGGCTGTTTCGTCGGCGGCGCGCGCCGATATGGTCGGTGCCGCCGCCGGTGCTGGAACCGGATTGCTTGTTGCCGGCCCTCCCGGCGCGATAGTCGGAGGCGTGGTCGGCGCCGTTTGGGGCAAGCCGTTTTGGGGTCCGTCGATCAGCAGGGGAGGATGCTGGACCGACAATAACTTCCACCGTCATTGCAAAAGGCATTGGTGAGCGGGGACCGGGCAGCTCCTACTCCTCCTTGTAGCCATAGGCCTGAGCGTTGCCGGTGGCGCCGTAATATTTGTAGGGCAGGAATTTGCCCGACATGGTGAGCTTCACGCGGTCGCCCTTCGGGTCGGCTTGGCGCTCCAGCCTCAGATCGAAATCGATCGCCGACATGATGCCGTCGCCGAACTCCTCTTCGATCAGCACTTTCAAAGCCGGCCCGTTGACCATGATCAGCTCGTAGAACCGATAGATCAGCGGATCGGTCGGCGGCATCGGCGATCCGCGCATCGGCACTTCATTGAGCAAAGCCTGCTCGCTTTTGTTCAATCCAAACAACTCGGCCGCCTTTGCCGCTTGCGGCTTGGTCAGCTTCATCTGGCCGAGCAGCGCGCCGGTGATGAGAACCGGCGACATGCCGCCGATCTCGCCGCAGATGTGCTTCCAGCTCCAGCCTTTTTCGCGCTTGATGCCGAGCATTTTCTCGGTGAGTTCGGCTCGTGTCACAGACGCCTCCTCTGCTGCGGTGTTGTTCTCAAGCTCCGCACAAAATCAGAGCAATTGCCGTGCCACTGCGCGATTGGTCAAACGCCCTACATCGGCGGATCGACGCCATCGCGGCCGACGACGATAGCCGGCGCCTCCAGCGTTCCGTCCGGCAATTTTTTCGCCGCCACGACGAAGATTTTCGCGCCAGGCTTGAGATCGGACATTTGCGCCGGCGCAAACATCACGACATCGACGTTGGCCGGCACGATGAATTTCTTCTCACCGTCCTTGTATTTCAGCAGGAGCTTTTGGCCGTCGATGCCGGCGACCGCGCTTTCGACATTGGCGTTGGTCATGGTGCTGTTCGGCATGAGATCCCATGGCCGGTGACCTTCGCCGGTGCCGCGCAGGGCCTCGGGAAAGATATGGATTTCCACCGCCTTTTGCGTGCCGTCGGGCTGCGGCATGGCGGTGATGCCGACGAAGGTGCCCGGTTTCACGTCGGCCAGCGTTTTCCTGACCACGGTGCGTACCGGCGCGGCGGCGAGAAGCTTCAATGTGACTGCCGTGCCGTCGCGCCTTTTCACGTTCAAGACCTGACCATCTACGCTTTCGATAGTTCCGCGAACGCGCACCGTTTGCGGCTGTTGTGCCAGGGCGGGCGTGGCCGCCAACGTGAGCGCAACGAAACTTAAAATTATTCCAACGTTCATTTTCCGCATTCCTGTACCGATGCCGCCCGCATTGAGGAGTTATCGGAGATTCTCCGCGGACGAAAAGCACTTACGTACACAAGCGCGTTATCGCGCAGGCGCATCGGTTATGTTTTTTGGCTATGTTTTCCGCGTGCCGAGATCGGCTTCGACGAGCGCGCGCAATTCGGCTGTCACGACCGGCCTGGTCCCGAACCACAGCGCGAAACCACGAACCGCCTGATGCAACAGCATGCCGAGACCGTCGGCGGTTCGCAGACCACGGGCTTTAGCGGCCGCAACGAGTGGCGTGATCACGGGAACATAGACAACATCGGCGACGATCGCATCGCCCGGCAACTGTGCGACCTCGACTGCCAGTCGAGATTGTCCATTCATGCCGAGCGTCGTGGTGTTGACCAAGAGCGCGGCATCGCCAAGTGCGGTATCGAGTTCATCCCAGCGCTTTGAACTCCACGCGCGCCCCGAACGCTTGACGCAAGAGTTCGGCCCGCGCCGGCGTGCGATTGACCACAATAATCCTCTCGATACCGCGCGAAAGCAGACCGTAGATCACCGCGCGAGCAGCCCCGCCGGCGCCGATCACAACCGCTTTGCGTAAGTCGTCATCCCAGCGCGGCGCGCAAGCATCCAGATTGTCGAGAAAGCCTTCAACGTCGGTGTTGGTGGACCACAGCGTGCCGTTGTCGAGCCACAACGTATTCGCGGCCCCGACTGCGAGCGCCCTTTCGTCGGGCTTCGACAACGCCAGCGCCGCTTCCTTATGCGGCAATGTTACGTTGGCGCCGGCGTAGCCGCGCGCCGCGAGCGATCCGACGAAGGTCGCGAATTCTTCCGGCGGCACCAGTTCGCGGCTGTATTCGCCGGCGATGCCATAGGTCTTGAGCCAATAAGTATAAATCAGCGGCGAACGCGAATGCTCGACCGGCCAGCCGATGACACACGCGCGTCGCGTTGTGGTCACGCTTCGTCCGCCACGGAATTACGCAGCAGCCCGATGTCGGGGCATTCAAGCTCGATGCTGTCGCCCGGCTTGAGCCAGACCGGCTCCGCGGCTTTCAAATCCCTTCTGACCGGCGTTCCGGTGGAAATGATGTCGCCTGGCTTGAGCGTCATGAAGGTGGTGACGTAAGCGATGATGTCGGCGAAGGAAAAGATCAGGTTTGCAGTCGTATCCTCTTGGGTGATGGTGCCGTTCTTGCGCACCACCAGATGCAGCGGTTTCGTCAGATCGACATCGGTCGCGATCCATGGCCCGATGCTGCCGCTCGAGTCGAAATTCTTGCCCTGAGTGACATTGAACTTGCCGTGGCGAATCCAATCGCGGATCGTGCCTTCGTTGCATAGCGTCAACCCGGCAATCATCCCGAGCGCGCGTTCTCGCGGAACGTGCTTGCCCTCGCGGCCGATCACCATCGCGATCTCGCCCTCATAATCGAGTTGCTCGGATATTTTCGGCCGGATCAGTGCCTGTCCGTGCCCGACCAGCGAGTTTGGCGCGCGATAAAACATGCTCGGATACTTGGGTTTATCGGGCATGTCGTAGTCTTTGGTGCGGTCGTTGTAGTTGATGCCGATGCACAGGATTTTCTCCGGCGCCGACAGCGGCGGCAGCAATTCGACCTCGGCGAGCGGTACCTCGGGACGCACCCCGGCCACTGCGGCTCTCGCCTGGTCGAGCGCCTGGGCGCGAAACACGTCGAAGAGCGTGGTGAAACGGCTTAGCCGCGCCCGCAGATCGACAATGCCGTCGCCGACCACCGCACCGAAGCTCGGCCGGCCGCGCAAATTGTAACTTGCAAGCCGCATATCGCATCCTCTCCGCGCGATGTGTTAGAAGCCGGCGCAGCAACCGTCAACGGCGAGCGAGCATGGCGATCGACACCGCGGCCAAGGCGCGCGGCGGCACAACCGTCGCGATCGCAAGGAAGCACCACGAGCATCGCAAAGCAAAAGATCCCAGCTTCGGTCGTAGCTTCAATCCGCGCGGTCGCGGTGAGAAATCTCAACCACTCGGGCGCGTGCGGCAAGCGCATCGACCAAGGCGTCAGCTTTGGCTTTGTTGGCAGCGTCGAGGTTGGCATCCCACTCGTCAAGCAGATAGACCCGCGCATCGGTCGAGTTGACGATCTCCTCGAGCGATCTGAGCTGCCGTTCGCCGGTCGAGAAGCCAGGCTTTTTGTCCGTCGACTCGGCGGCCACGACCGGCTCGTCGTCATCGCCTTTGACTTCCACGGCGGCACCGCCGCCGGCGAAGTTGAACGCGAGCCGCTCCGACGCCGGCCAGTAGAAGGCATGCCGCCGCAACTCGGTTTTCAGCGTAGCCAGCAGCGAGGATTTGCCGGCGCCGTTGCCGCCGCGGATGTTGATCCGTCCAGTCGGCCGCGCTTGCACGATGCGCAATGCATCGTTCACTGACGAGACGACGTTGGCGTCGTCGCCCTCGCGCAGGATAAGCCGGTCGAACTTGATGCGGTCGTCGAACGCCGGGTCGGGCTTCGGCAGCATGCTGGCGGCGACGCCGCCGAAGCGCGTCCAGATGGCGATGAAATCGTTCCAGCCGGTGGCGAGCAGATGCAGTTCGTAGGTCATCTCGATCTGGCGCGGCAGCGTCGTCGCCAGTGCCACCAGCATCGCGGTATTGCCGGCGTCGCGCACCGCCACCGCCATGATGGTGGCGAAGACGACGGCGAGGCTGACGATGCCGCTCATCGCGCTCATGCCCTCGCGCGCCACGATGGCGCGAATCTGCACGGTCAGCGCCGCGCGCAGCCGGCGCTTGAACTCGCCAAGCCAGAGCCGGAGATTGTAGCGGTTACCGCTGAAGATGTTGTCCCACGCGGTGTAGCCTTGCGCGGTGACGCGGTTATTCATGCGCTGGCTTTCCAGATAGGTGCGCGCGATCGGCTTCTGCAACGCCCACTGCATCAACAACAGCGCGCCGAAAGCGCCGACATAGGCGAACGGCAGGCTCGGGTCGATCTCGGCGCCGAGCACGAGCGCATTGAACACCAACCCGAGCAGGAGCTTGAGCGTGAATTCGAGCTCGTACATCAGGCTGAAAAAAACCTGGAACGTCTCGCCGGTAAGAAACGGCTCGATCTGTTCGCGCGTCGGCGTGTCGCCGAACAGCTTGACCTTGCCGCGGTTCTCGCGCGCGAAGCGCAGCATATATTTGCCGAAACCGCGATAGCCGGCGCGCTCGGCGAAAATCCAGCTGACGACTCCGGCCACATAGGAGGTCGATTGCGCGCTCAGTATCCACACGAGATCGGTGATGAGCAATTCGCCGACGGCGACCCGGCGTCCGGCATTGATGACGAGCCAGGTCGTCGCCGCGGCGAGCATGGCCTCGACCACCATCAACGTCAGCATCACCAACAGCGACGGGGAGAGCAGATACCTCGCCAGTTCGACGCGTGAGATCTGCTTGTCTGTCATGGCCTTTGAGACTGAACGTGGCGGCCAACTCGTTGAAGCAAGGTCGATCCTAGTGCGCCTGATCGCAAGTTCCTACGGCACGGCTGCGCACTGCACAGGAAGTTCGGCTGGGAATGGCAGCAAAATCAGAAGCTTGGCGGCGGCGTCAGGCCGGCACTTCGTGCCGCCGTTCCAGTTCGCTCTCCATGCGGCTGATATTGTCGAACAGCCGCGCGGTCGCCAGCCGCAGGAAGTAGAAGCCGAACGTCGGATTCTGGTAGTAGAGCTGCTCCACCTGCTCGTAGGTGATCGACAGCGCGGTGCCCGCCTCCACGCATTCGAGCGTCGCCGTGCGCCGATTGTCCGGCGCTAGCATCGCAAGTTCGCCGACGACCTCGCCGGCACCGAGTTCGGCGCCGAGCTCGATCAGTAGATAGCGGCCGGTCATCAGATAGAACATTTCGTCCGCCTCCTCACCCTTGGCGAACAACACGTCACCCTTGCGGAACTGGCGTTCCGCCATGAACGGCTTGAGCCATTCGAGCGACGGCTTGCCGCGGGTCGCATCGCGCACGCTGCTGATCAGCATCAGCATCTGATAGAGCCGCAACGCATTGAGCGGCAGTGCGAACACCTGGAAACCCAGCGGCACCCAAAGGTGCGAGAGCCCATAAAATGCAATCAGAATGCCATTGGTGACGATGGCGAGGATGCGCAGCGGTACCATCGTCTTGGTCGAGGCGGTCGCCACGATGAACAACGACGCGCCGCTATTGAACAGATCGCTCCAATGCATGATCCCCTCCGCGCCCGCGGTTAACGCCACACAATTTCGACTGGAGATACACTCCCCGACAGCGTAGTTTGTCGGCCGACAGGCTAACGGTTTGCAACTGCCGGCGGCCATACACGGGTACGGCCATACACGGGTGATGTCGAAGCGCGTATTTTCCAGTCTCGCGCATTATAGCGCGCCGCTGCGACGTGTCGGTACTTCGGGGCCGGCGCAATATCTAGTACTAGCCGTCGGCCTCATCGCCATGACGGTATTGACCGTGCCGCAGGTGCGCGACGCCGGCGGCGGCTGGCTGATCGCTTGTTTGTGGTGCTGCCTCGCTTATTTCGCGGTTCAGGGCGCGATCCGCTTGGGCGAGGCGGCGCGGTTCGGAAAAGCCTGGGGCCGTATCCGCTCCTTGTCGGGCCTCGTCGATATCCTTGCGGTCTTGCCCGTTCCGATTGCGCTTTCCTGTGGCGTCGCGCCGGCGACGGGGTGGCTGTTTGCCTCCTTGTGGGTGCTTAAGCTCGCCCAGGACTCCCCAGGCTTTGCCCATCTCGGGCGCGTATTTATCATCGAGGCCAAGCCGCTGGCGAGCGTGCTGGTGCTGTTCCTGATCGCGCTGTTTCTGGCTTCCGCGGCGATGCATGTGATCGAGCGCGAGGGCCAGCCTGAAGCCTTCGGCACCTTGCCCGCGAGCTTGTGGTGGGCGGTGGTGACGCTGACGACCACCGGCTACGGCGATGAAGTGCCGCAAACGCTCCTCGGCCATCTGATCGGTGCCGCGGTGATGGTTTGCGGTATCGCCACCTTCGGATTGTGGACCGGTATTCTGGCTACCGGCTTTGCCGCGGAAAGCCGGCGCCGCAATTTCATCCGGACCTGGGACGTCGTCAGCAAGGTGCCGTTTTTCGAGACGCTCGATCCCTCCGCCATCACCGAGATCACCCAAATGCTGCGCCGGCTCGACGTGCCGGCGCGCACCGTCATTATTCGCCGGGGCAAGGTCGGCGATTGCATGTACTTCCTCGTCGAAGGCGAAGTGGGGGTCGATATCGGCCCGACGCCGGTTCGGCTCGGCGAGGGGACGTTTTTCGGCGAGCTTGCCTTGCTCGGCGACCAGATCCGTACCGCCAACGTGTTCACCACCAAGCAGTCGACACTTCTCGTTCTCGACCTGGCCGATTTCCGCAAGCTGATGGCGCATCACGCCGAACTTGCCCATATCATCGAGGCGGAGGCCAAGCGGCGGCTCGGCGACATCCAGCGCCGCCGTGACCTGCATCTGCACGGCGACGCGACGCCATCGTGACCACCTTCCGTTCATTTTTACATCGTTGCGAGCGAAGCAATCCAGTCGGAGTCCGCCAAGGCTGGATTGCTTCGTCGCTTGGCTTCTCGCAATGATGGGCCGTGAAGTTTTCCAAGGCATTGCCTTCCAAGACATTACGAAATGACCATCATGCTCAATGAAACCCAGGATCCGGCGCGCAAGAGCTTCGTCGAAAGCGCCAACGCGCCCGGCGGCGATTTTCCCATCCAGAATTTGCCGTTCGGCGTATTCCGGCCGACAGCGGGCGCGCCGCCGCGCGTCGGCGTGGCCATAGGCGACCGCATCCTCGACGTCGCCGCGGCGGCTTCGTCGTTTGACGAGCTTGCCGCCGCAGCGGCGAAAGCTTGCGCCGCGCCGCATCTCAATTCGTTCATGGCGCTCGGGCCGCGGGCCTGGTCGGCGCTGCGGCTTGCCTTGTCGCGCGGCTTGAGCGCGGACCAGGGCGACGAGCGCCTGCGGCCGCATCTGACGCCGATGACGGAGGCCGAGCTCGTGCTGCCGGTCGCGATCGGTGACTTCACCGATTTTTACGCCTCGATCTTTCACGCCACCAATGTCGGGCGCATGTTGCGGCCGGACAATCCACTGATGCCGAACTACAAATATCTGCCGGTTGCCTATCACAGCCGCGCTTCTTCGGTGCGCGTCAGCGGCACGGCCGTCAAACGGCCGCGCGGCCAGCGCAAGCGAGCCGGCGATGCCGCCCCAAGCTACGGGCCTTCGCGCAATCTCGATTTCGAGCTTGAGCTTGGTTTCTATGTCGGCGTGCCGTCGGAGCTTGGCGACACTGTGCCCATTGCCAAGGCGGCGGAGCATATTTTCGGCTTCAGTCTTTTGAACGACTGGTCGGCGCGCGACGTCCAGGGCTGGGAATACCAGCCACTCGGGCCGTTCCTGGCGAAGAATTTCGCCACTACCGTGTCGCCCTGGGTGGTGACGCGGGAGGCGCTGGCGCCATTCCAAACGCCGGCCTTCGCGCGACCGCACGGCGACCCGGCGCCGCTGCCCTATCTCGACGACGCCGCCGATCGCGCGCTGGGCGGCATCGACGTTACGCTCGAAGTCTATATGGCGAGCGAGAAGATGCGCGCTGCCGGCGTCGCGCCGCAGCGTCTGACCCGAACGCCGTTCGCCACCATGTATTGGACGGTGGCGCAGATGCTCGCCCATCATACCAGCAACGGCTGCAACCTCGCGGTCGGCGATCTGATCGGCTCCGGTACCGTTTCCGGCCCGGAGCAGGGCAGCGTCGGCAGCATGATTGAACTCACCGCGCGCGGCAGCAAACCGATGACGCTTTCGAGTGGCGAGCAGCGCGGCTTCATCGAGGACGGCGATGAAATCATTTTCCGCGGCTTCGCGGAAAAGCCCGGTTATCCGCGTATCGGCTTCGGCGAATGCCGCGCCGTGATTTTGCCGGCGGATTGAATCATCGTCAGGAGGTAGCAGATGAGAATACCGCTTCTGATCGCCGCGCTGTGCGGCGCGGTGCTCGCCGCGGGCCCGGCGCGGGCCACGGTCAAATTCGAAACAATCGATTACAAGCAGGCCGACACGACGCTCGAGGGTTGGTTGGTCTATGACGACGCCGTTTCCGGCAAGCGCCCGGGCGTTCTGGTTTATCCGCAGTGGGTCGGGCCGTCGGAGCACGAACGGGCCGCCGCCGAGCGACTCGCCAGGATGGGCTACGTCGCCTTTGTCGCCGACATCTACGGCAAGGACGTGCGGCCGACAACGCCGCAGGCGGCCGCCGCGCAAGCGCACAAATATTTTGCCGACCGCCCGCTGCTGCTGACGCGGGCGCAAGCGGCGCTCGATGCGCTCCGCCGTTCCGACCTGGTCGATACCAACAAGATCGCCGCCATCGGCTATTGCTTCGGCGCCGCGCCGGCGCTCGATCTGGCGCGCTCCGGCGCGGCGCTGGTCGACGTCGTCAGCTTCCACGGCGCGCTTGGTACGCCGACGCCGGAGAATGCCAGGAACATCAAGGCCCATGTGCTGGTGCTGCACGGCGCCGCCGATCCGTTGCAGAACATGCAAGTGGTCGCCGCCTTCGAAAAGGAAATGACCGACGGCGGCGTCGATTGGCAGGTCGTGCTCTATGGCGGCGCGATGCATGCATTCACCATCAAGGGCGAGAACGATGCGGCGCATGGCCTCAAATATGATTCGATCGCCGACAAGCGCTCGTGGCAGGCGATGACCGATCTTTTCAAGAACTCGCTGTAGAGATTTCCTGCCGCTGTACGCACCGGGGAGAAGTGAACAAGCGAAATCGTTCTCGCGGCGCGCTTTGCGTTTCCCTCTCCCCCTTGTGGGAGAGGGTGACTTTCGAGCGGCGCGAGAAAGTCGGGTGAGGGGGTTGCTTCGAAAAATCTTACGAAGAGGCCCCCTCACCCGGCTAGTTGCTCGCTACGGCTCGCAACTCGCCACCCTCTCCCACGAGGGGAGAGGGGAAAAAGGAAGAGCGTTCTCGCGGCGCGCTTTGCGTTTCCCTCTCCCCCTTGTGGTCGAGGGTGACTTTCGAGCGGCGCGAGAAAGTCGGGTGTGGGGGTTGCTTCGAAAAATCTTACGAAGAGGCCCGCTCACCCGGCTAATCGCTCGCTACGGCTCGCAACTCGCCACCCTCTCCCACGAGGGGAGAGGGGAAAAGGAAAAGCGTTCTCGCGGCGCGCCTTGCGTCCGAGGTTTGCTCACAACAACCCCATGTCACCACCGGGTTTGACCCGGTGGTCCATGCTGAGGCGCGGCCCTGAAAGCTTGTCGGCAAATCCGATCGAGCTTCTCGTCCGCATGGATTGCCGGATCAAGTCCGGCAATGACGAAAGGAAGAACAAAACCAAAAAAGGGAAGCGGAGCGCCGAAAGACTCACTTCAAACCGTGCACCGTGCCGGTGAAGGCACGGCAGCGCGCCCTGGTCTCTTTTCCCTCCCCCGCGTGCGGGGGAGGGTTGGGGAGGGGGCACGCCCGCCTTCCGGCGCTCCACTAAGCGGCTCACACCGTCGGGGCTTTCGCCCGTTCGGCGTCAGCTTCAGGCCAGGCTTCCTGGGACGCGGCAGGACGTTCGATCCGGTACGCTCGCTCCAACCGGGGAGCGAAGACCTCGCGCTGTGACGCGGGCGTTACCCGCGCCCGCCTGTCCCAGTCCAGGGAAAGCACCTCCCGGACCGGTCATAGTGCCGGCCAACATGATGCCCGAAGCTGCCCGGAAACGGCATGCAACGCCGCGCGCGGGCACCGCATCTCGCTCCACTTCCGGATTCGCTTCGCGAAAGCGCCCTTGGATGAGCGAGATGCTCTTTCGTAGCTGAACGAGGGACGAATGTCAAGAAAAATGCGACATTGTATCGGCGGATCAGCGGCCACAACACCGCGCGAAAACGTGAAACCGCCGGCGCGGCGGCCGGGCCGGCCGCTGGAACATAAGCAAGCACGCGGCGTTTACGCTCGCCATGCAGCGCGGTTTGCACGAACTCTCTGAACGCGAAAAAGGCCAAGTCCATGATTTGTTGGCGCTTCCCGTCGGCGAGTTCGCGGCGCTGATCATCGGCGCCGTGCTAACGCTTGCCTTCTTCCTGGGGCCGCCGAGCCTCGCCAACACTGCCAAAGAAGTGGTCCGTGCCGCGGCCGCCGGCGTCGCTGGCGCCGCGAGCGGTCTGGGCGATCGCCTCGAGGCGCGCGCCGCCGAGCGCGCTCCGCCGCCGGCCAGGCGCTAAGCGGGCGATTACGCCGCGACGAGATTGCCGAATTTCTTCAAATTCTCTTTCTGCTTGTCATTGCGCGGCGCGAGCTTGAACAAGCGCGCCGCGGTGCCGCCCAGGATATTGTGCTTGGCCTTCTCCGACAGGAACGGCAAGTCCCAGATCGTTGCGGGCAGGTCGAAGTCCCAGTGCGGGTAATCGGACGAGTAGAGCAACTGCGTTTCCGCATTGATCATGCGGAACGTCGTCGCCATCGCATCGTAATCTTGGATCTCCATCGGCTGCGACGAGTAATACATGTCGCGCATATAATCCGACGGCTTCTTTTTGAGCAGCGGGCATTCCGACGGGCGCAGCATGTACTCGTGGTCGAGCCGCTGCATCAGGAACGGAACCCAGGCCAGGCCGGATTCCATCCAGATCACGGGCAGCTTGGGAAAGCGCTCGCCGATGCCGTTGACCACCCAATTGGTGCAGTTGACGACGTTGTACCAGGTGAAGCCGAGCGCATGAACCGAGATGAAGCGGTTGCAGCTCTTGAATGCGGTGTCGCTCCAATTGACGCCGGAATGAAAAGCGATAGCGAGGCCGCGCTCCTCCATCGCCCGATAGACCTTCATATAGGCGTTGTCGTGCACGCCCATATTGGAGCGCACGGTCGTCACCATGAAACCGCCGACGTTCTTGCGCTCGCCGAATGTCTCGACATGGCGCAACGCCGCGTCGGGATCTGAAAACGGCATGCAGAGCAGCGAGAAGAAACGGCCGCCGGCTTCCGGCATCACCTTCTCGGTGAGCCAGCGGTTATAGGCCCAGCAAAGCTCGACCTCCATTTCGGTCTGCGGATGCAGTCCGATATTGAGCATGCCGGTCGGGAATAGGCAGGAATAGTCGACGCCCATGGCATCCATCCAGCGATGACCGAGCTGGACGTCGCGGGGCGTTCCGTCTTCGGTCGTTTCGCTTGAGCGCATCGGGTAGCGCGTCACCCGTCCACCCATGTCCTGATAGCCGGTCGGGATCGGCACAATGCCCGGCTGCTGTTTCTTGCTGCGGCCGGCCATGACGAGTTGACGCAGCACGTCGTTCTCCATGAACGGCAGGAATTCGTCGTAATGCTCGTTCTCGTAATGATGCGCATCGACGTCGACGATCAATAGGTCGTCGAAGCCGCGCTTGTGCGCCTGCTTGCGCGCATGCGCGAGGAGCCGGGTGGTGTTGAGCTCCTCGATGGTGACGCGGCGGCCACGGTCAGAGATTAGGTCCATGGTGTTACTCCCTATCCGTTGCGAAGAGCCCGCAATGACTAACCATCATCTTCCCGTCCAGCCTTGCCACATGCCGAGCTCGAAGGCGGCGAGATCGGCGGCGCGCAATAACCCGCTCGCCGCGATCATCACGTCGGTTGCGGACAGCGAGTTCTTGGCCACCGGCGTAAAATCCTCGCCGGCCTCGCGGCGCGCGGTGTAGAGCCGGCATGCCGCGGCGATCAAGCCTTGCAATGCCTCGGTTGTAAGAACGTCAAGCTGGCCCTCGGCGATGCCGCGCTGGATCGCGGCGGCAACCTGCTGCGCCTCCGCCGAGGCCCGCTTGGCGCTCTGCTTAGGCGGCTCGTCGGCGCGCGGGCGACCCGCGGCCTTCACCGCGCGGCTCAGCGCCTCCTGCGCGGTACGTCGCGACGACGATCTCGGGCCGGCGGATTTAGGCGAGGACATAGACCTCGTCTCCTTTTTGCACGATCCGATATTTCTTCAGCTTCATTCGCCGGTCGCTGACGCATTCGCCGGTCTTGATGTCGTATTCCATGCCGTGCCAGGGGCAGACGAAGTGCATCTCGCTGTCGGAAAAATAAAGCCCCATCGACGTCTTGTCGGGGCGCAGCCGCTCCTCGACCTTGGCGATGGTGAGCCCCTCGCAGGCCGGGCCGCCCTGGTGCAGGCAAAAATTCGAATAGGCGTAGAACGCGCCGTCGTGGCGGAACACGCCGATCTCGTTGTCGCCGACGAACACGATGCGGCGCTCGCCGTCCCTGAAGTCGCCGAGCTTGGCGACGAATTTCTCCGGCATTAGCTGTTCACTCTTTTTGTCCTCCCTCGCGCAGCAAGCGAAACGGGGGAGGGGGACCGTACGAAGTGCGGTGGAAGGGCCATTCTACCCGAGCGCGAACGCCCCCTCCACCATGCTTGCATCTCCTCCCCTCGCGGGGAGGAGAAATCACGCAATCTTATTGCTCAACTCGCCGATGCCTTCGATCCAGATTTTCACGACGTCGCCCTTTTTAAGAAACTCGCCGCTCTCGCCGCCGGTTCCCGCCGGCGTCCCGGTGAGGATGAGATCGCCGGGATGCAAAGTCATATTGATGGATAGTTGCTCGATCTGCTCGGCAAGCGAGAATAGCATCTTGGCGGTGTTGGAATCCTGCTTCAGCTCGCCATTGACCCAAAGCTTGAGCTCCAGCTTTTGCGGATCGGCGATGTCGCTTGCCGGCACGATCCAGGGGCCGAGCGGGCAGGAGCCGTCGAAGCTCTTGTGCTTGCTCCAGTCCATCTTGAAGAACGACGTCGCTTCGATCCCCGGCCGGCGGCCGCGGTCGCGCGCCGAAAGATCGTTCGCCACGGTGTAGCCGGCGACGTAAGTCAGCGCCTTCGCCAAGGGCACGTCCTTTGCAGGCCGACCGATGACGGCGGCAAGCTCAACCTCCCAGTCGAGCTCCTTGGCGTAATGAGTCGCTTTGACGGTCGCGCCCGGATCGGCCAGCGTCCGCGCCGCCTTGATGAAGTGCCAGGGCTTGAGGCCGAGATCATGCGGGTCAGCCGGTTCCGGCATCCCCTGTTTGCGCGCCATGGCGGCGGCATGGTCGGCGTAATTGGCCCCGGCACAGAAGATGGTCGGCGGGGAGGGGACCGGAGCGAGCAGCTTGGTCTTGGAGAGCTTCTCGCCTTTGACGCGGCTTTTGCCGGCGCCGGCGGCGGCCTTCTTCAGCTCGCCCTCGGCGGTTTTCCAGTCGGCGAGGATGCCGGCGACCGTTGCATAGGCCGGCTTGCGGGTGATTTTGGCGGCGTCATAGATTTCCTCGCCAATAACCAGACCCGCGCGGGGGCCGTCCTTCGTCCGATACGTCGCGAGCTTGTAACCGGCCCGCTTAGCGCCAGCCATTTCCAATTCCTCCCCTGTACGGATTCACTCGTGCGGCAACCGCACGCATTGTAGAGAGTGGGGTGTCCGCGACAAGTGCGCTGACGGGCCGCTCGGGCTCGGAATAAGGAAAAAGCGGATTACACCCCGCCCAGCGCGCGCAATACCCGCTCCGGTGTGAACGGCATTTCCACGAGCGGCGCGGCGTTGAGCGGACGGAGCGCGTCGTTGAGCGCATTCATGACGCAGGCCGGCGCGCCCGCGGTGCCGGCTTCGCCCGCGCCCTTGGCGCCAAGCTCCGATTCCGCGGTCGGCGTCACCACGTGACCGATGTCGATATCGGGCATTTCGGCGGCCATCGGCACCAGATAATCCATCAGATTGGCGTTGAGCAATTGCCCGCTCTCGTCATAAAGGCAGTGCTCGTAGAGCGCGCCGCCGAGCCCCTGCACAATGCCGCCGCGGATCTGCTCGTCGACGAGCTGCGGATTGATTACGGTGCCGCAATCCTCGACGCACCAGTGCCTCAGAAGCTTCACCTCGCCGGTTCGGGTGTCGACTTCGAGATAGGATGCCTGCACGCCGTTGGTGAAGGCGAACGGCTGCGAACGTGGCACGTAATGCCGCGTCACCACAAACTCGGCCTGGAAGTCCGGCGGCAGCGTGTCGGGCCGGAAGTAAACGACACGCGCCACTTCTTCCAGCGGCACGCGCTCGCGTCCGGTGTCGGCGTCGACCACGATGCCGGCGCGGATGTCGAGGGTTTTCGGGTCGGCTTGCAGCATCGAGGCCGCAGCGGCGAGCACGTTTTCGCGCAACGCCTTGCCGGCCCGCCATGCCGCCTCGCCGCCGATGCCGGTGGCGCGCGATGCCCAGGTGCCGCCGCCATAGGGCGTGTTGTCGGTGTCGCCGGTGATGACACGCACGCGCTCGATCGGCACGCCGAAGGAGGTGGCGACGCACTGCGCCAACATCGATTCGGTGCCCTGGCCCTGCTCGGTGGCGCCGGAATGCACGAACACCGCGCCGGTGGCGTCGAGCCGCAGCGTGGCGCCGTCCTGCGATGAGATGCGCGCCCCGCCGACGCCGTAGAACGCCGACGACGGATTGGTCACTTCGATGAAGGATGCGAGCCCGATGCCGCGGTAGATGCCGCGCTCGCGAAAGCGCGCCTGCTCAGTGCGCAGCTTTGCGTAATCCATCATCTTGAGAATCTTGTCGAGCGAGGCATGGTGCGAAAGCTTTTCGAATTTGATCCCCGCCGCGCCGACGGCGGGATAGGCATTGTCAGCGAACAGATTGCGCCGGCGCAGTTCGACCGGGTCCATGCCGATTTTGACCGCGGCCAGATCGACCAGACCCTCAGTGACCGCGGTCGCGATCGGATGGCCGACGGCGCGGTACTGGCACATCACGTTCTTGTTCTGGAACACGACGCGGGCGCTGGCGCGGTAATTCGGGCAGGTGTAGGGGCCGCCGACGAGATTGACGACTTGGTTGGCTTCGATGCCGCTGGTGCGCGGATAGACCGAATACGGGCCGATGCCGGTCAAATCGTCGATCTCGAACGCGGTGATGGCGCCGTCACGGCTCACGCCGATCTTGGCTTTGACGCGATGATCGCGGGCGTGGATGTCGGTCGAGAAACTCTCCAGCCGGTCGGCGACGAATTTGACCGGCCGCCGCAGTAGCTTCGACAACGCCACCGTCGCCATCTCGTCGGCATAGATGTGGACCTTGATGCCGAACGAGCCGCCGACGTCTTTGGTGATCACGCGCACCTGGTGCGATTGCAGGCCGAGGTGCTTGGCAAAGATGTCCTGCGTCATGTGCGGGGCCTGCGTGCCCTGATACACGGTCAGCCGCTCATCGCCCGGATTCCAGTCGGCGACGACGGCGCGCGGTTCGTTGGTGACGCCGGTGTGGCGGCCGAACACGAATGTCGCTTCCACGATCGCGTCGGCTTGCGCGAAACCTTTATCCGGATCGCCGGCGGTGAGCGCGCGCTCGAACGTCAGATTGTCGCCCAGCTCCGGGTGGATCACCGGTGTCGCCTTGTTGAGCGCAAGTTCCGCGTCGGTGACGGCGGGCAGCGGCTCGTAATCGATGGCGATCAACGCGCAGGCGTCCTCGGCCTGGGCACGGGTCCTCGCGACCACGGCACAGACGGCTTCGCCCTGCCAGCAGGCGCGTTCGACGGCAATGGCGTATTGCGGCGCCGATTTGAGCCCTTTGAGATGGGTGAGCACGCCGACCCACGGCGTCATCACCTCGGCAAGCTCGGCGCCGGTGACGACGGCGACCACGCCGGCGGCTTTTTTTGCTTCCGCGGCGTCGATGCTTTTGAGGCGGGCGTGCGCATGCGGCGACCGCAGGAACGCAACATGGACCATGCGCGGCAACGTGACGTCGCTGACATACTGGCCGCGGCCGTGTGTCAGTCGCGCCAAATTGGGCCGCGGCACCGAGCGGCCGATGTAAGAATTCGGCCGGTCAAGCGCAGAGAGACCGGACGGCTGATCCGCGGCGATCTTCATTTCCCCCCAACACGTCCGCTCACAGAAACCGCGTCGGCCACATCAGCGTGCGCCACATATGCGACGACGGCGAATTGTCGAAACCAAGCCCCTCCTTCGGCTGCTTGAAGTTGCGGCCGATGATGTCGACGAAATCGTCGAGATTGACCTTGGCCTCGGGATCGAACGAATAAATGTCGTTCAACGTGATCAGCCGCGAAGTCATGTACCACTTGTGGTTCCGCGCCCGCTCGTATTCGGCGACGATGTAAGGCTCCGGCTTATAGTCGCCGCCGAACAGCTTGATGTAGGCTTCGGGATATTCGTAGCCGACGGATGGGTCGGGGAAGAAGCGCAGCGCCTGATGCATGCGCACCGCCCAGCTTACTTCCGCGTCGACATAGGGCTCGATCATCTGCGCGCCCCAATAGCCGTGATCGCAGCGGATGAAGCTCGTCACCCCGATGTCGTGGATGAGGCAGGCCAGCACCACCTTCTCCGGCTGGCCGCCCTTGAGCGCGTGCGTCGCGCTTTGCAGCAGATGCGCGGTGGACGCAAAGCGCGCCTTGAAGAAATCGATCAGCGTCGGCTTTTCCGGCATCGCCGGCAGCCGCGGATCGGCGCTCATTAGGAAATGTTTGCCGGGATTGGCGGCGAGAAGCGCCTCGGGGTCCGCCATCTCGCGCTTGCCGTCGCCGAGATAAAACAACGTCGAGCGGGTGGCGATGCGCGCGGAAAGCTCGTGCATCATTTGCTCTTCGAGTTCGTCCGCACGCTCGGACAACGTTCGCGGTCCTGCGTGTTCGTTCATGGTCAGCTCGCTTTTTTCATCCTCGCCAGCGCCACCGCCTCGATCGCATCAACGATCGCCTGGTAGCCGGTGCAGCGGCAGTAATTGCCCGAGATATGGTCGCGAATTGTGTCGCGACTGGGCACGACGCCACGGGCCAGAAGCTCCTGTGCGCCGATCAGCATGCCGGGCGTGCAGTAGCCGCATTGCAAGGCGTTGCGCTCGCTGAACGCCGATTGCAGATCGGCGATGGCGCCGGAATCAGACACGCCTTCGATGGTTTCAACGCGCGAACCGTCGCATTGCACCGCCAGAACGAGGCAGCCACGCACCACTGCGCCATCGAGACGCACCGTACAGGCCCCGCACACGCCTTGCTCGCAGCCGATATGGGTGCCGGTCAACGAGAGATCGTCGCGCAGGAAATCGACCAGCGTCTTGCGCGCCTCGACCCGCGCCGAGACCTCTTCGCCGTTGACGCTCACGACGATGTCGAGACTGCGGGCGGTCATCCTTCAGGTCCCGGCGGCCGCGTGGAATCGGTATTATTGATAGCATCTGGCAGCCGCCGAAGCCATCGCGCAAGCACGCCAGCGCGGCGAATTTTGCAATTGCGCAACCGCCCGCCAACGGATTTGCTACGCCCCCAAGGCAGCCGACAGGGCGCTGCCGACAACGAGGATGGAAACGTGCCGGATCATCTGACTGAAATCATCGAAGAGCTCGCGGTGGCCAACCGAATTCTCGGCAACGAAAACGTGATTGACGCTTTCGGTCATGTCAGCATTCGCCATCCGGACGATCCCGGGCGCTATTTGTTGTCGCGCTCGCGTTCGCCGCTGATCGTCGAACCGGACGACATCCTGGAATATACCCTCGATTCCGAGCCGGTGACGCCGCCGACCATGCCGCAATATTCCGAGCGCGTCATCCACGGCGAAATCTACAAGGCGCGCAGCGACGTCATGGCGGTCTGTCACCATCACGCGCCGGCGGTGATGCCTTTCGCCATCGCCGGCAAGCCGATCGTGCCGGTGTTCCATGTCGGCGGCGCGATTGGCGCGGAAGTCCCATTCTGGGATCAGTACGATGAGTTCGGCGAAACCAACCTCCTGGTGGTCAAACCCGAGGAAGGTCGTTCGCTTGCCCGCGCGCTCGGCGGCAATTCGGTCGTGCTGATGAAGCGTCACGGCGCCACGGTCGTCGGCGCGGGGCTGCGCGAACTGGTGTCGCGCTCGATCTATCTGTGCTGGAACGCCGACTACCAAATGCGCGCCTCGCTGATCGGTACGCCGCAGCCTTTGCATCCCGGCGAAGTAAAGCTCGCCGGCGCGATCAACGTAAAGACGACCGCGGCGGCTCGAACATGGGAATATTGGAGCATGCGGCTCAAGGCCGCCGGCTTTTGGCCGCCGCGCCGCAGCGTCAAGCCGTCTCGCCGCGTCAAGCCCGCATCGCGGCCGGGCAAAGCGAAAAGAAGGCGATGAAGGGCAGGCTTTGCCTCAAAATCTTATTCGCGGCGTTGGCTCTGGCGGCGGTAAGTGCCGCCCATCCGCTGGAACGTAAGGATCGCACGTTTCGCGAATGTCCCGATTGCCCGGAGATGGTCGGAATCCCGGCCGGTACGTTCGTGATGGGCAGTCCGCCGGGCGAACCGGGTCGGTTCGACTCCGAGGGTCCGCAACATGCGGTGTCGATAAAGGCGTTTGCGCTCGGTAAATACGACATCACGAGCGCGCAATTTCTGCTCTTCCTCAAGGAAACGCGTTATCAGCCGGTCGCCTGCAATTCAGTCCTCGGCATGGGCTGGCATGCGCCGGCTCATGGGCCGGCCTATGCGCCGGCCTATGAGGAGCCGCCAAAATGGCCGGCGGTTTGCCTCGATTGGCGCGATGCCGACGCCTACATCGCCTGGCTCAATGCCAAGGTGCGCCGTCTGCGTCCGGAATTGGCTGAGCGCGCTGGCCCGTACCGCCTGCCGACCGAAGCCGAGTGGGAATATGCCGCGCGTGCCGGAACCAAAACGGCGCGCTGGTGGGGCGATGCGATCGGCGTCAACAAGGCAAATTGCAATGGCTGCGGCAGCCCATGGGACGACAGATTGCTGGCCGACGTGGACAGCTTCGCGCCCAATCCTTTCGGCCTTTACGGCATGCTCGGCAATTCCTGGCAATGGACCGCGGATTGCTGGCACCTGAACTACAAGGGCGCGCCCACGGATGGCAGTGCCTGGAGCGAAAAGAACTGCACGCGGCGCGTGATTCGCGGCGGGTCCTGGAACAATTTGCCGGTATTCGTGCGCGCGGCGAGCCGAAGCGGCAGCGTCACCGATGGCGGGGAGTATGATTATTCCAGCTTGGCCGGCTTCCGTGTCGCCCGGGATTTGCTGTGACCGCGCCCGTTAGAGCGTGTTCGTGAAAATACCTGCCCCGGACTTGATCCAGGGGGTGGAAGCTATCGCAACGCCTCTCTGGTGTTGAGGCTGAGCGTGAAATCCATCACATCGCTATAAGGGCCTGCCGGCAGCGCGAATGGCGAGGATAGCAGCACGGCGTTGCGTGCGCTCAACGCGATTGCGCGGTAAGTTTTGTCGGAGTTGAAGCGGGCCATGTCGCCGATTTCGGCCTTGGTGACGGCTCCGGAACTCGTCATCTTGACACGGATCAGCACGGAATAATTACCGCCGCCGAGCGTCGCCAAGTCGAGACTCCAGCGCCGCTCGACTTGGGCGCGGATGAAATCTCGCACCGCGTAGGTCGCATACGATCCGGGCGCGGCGTCGTCGCTCATCGCCGACATGCGCGCCAAGCCGAGCTCTTTTTTCGACAGCTGAGTGTCCACGCTCGGCTGCCGCAGTTCGGCCAGCGCGTGGAGCTTGATGTCGAGATCGTCCGGCCGTTCTTTCGACGGTGCGATTCCGACCGGCTGCACCGCCGGCGATGAAAGCATGCCGGCTTCTTGAAGCGGTACGACGGCCTTGTCCGGCAAAGGCGGACCGGCAGTTTCGTCGGCAAGTACCACGATATCCAACGGAATGACCAAGGACGGATTCTCGGGTCGAGCCGACAAAAGCAGCGGCGGCAGGATCAGGCCATGCAGTATTGCCGAACAGAGCAGCCAGAAGCCGAGGCGGCCGTGCCAGCTTTCTGTTGGAGCCGCGGCGGCGGCAATTCGAACATCGGCAAGGCCCGGATTCATTTCGGGTGCGTCATCTGGCGCCGGATCGATCGCATCTCGACAAGCTCGCCCCGCGGCGACTATAGCGAATTATTCGTACTCGTACCTCCTATTCGCGCATCGTGGGCATTTGGGGCGCGTGTGTCGTTTGCTCTTATCGCCGACACAATCCGCGCGCGAGTGATCGAAGACGTCAAGCGGACGGGCTCCGGGTGGAGAGGTTCGTGCGGGCGAAAATTGAATAGCGGCTATCTTTGAGCGAGGATCTGGAATGTTGAGTTTGTCGCGCCGCAAAGCGTTGCCGCTGCTCGCGGGCCTGCTCGGCCTGCGGCGCGCGCTGCGTTCGGATTCCGCCATGGCCGAGGACACCGCATTTCCCGCCGATTTCGTCTGGGGTGCCTCGACCTCGTCCTACCAGATCGAAGGCGCGGTCGATGCCGACGGCCGCGGCAAGAGCATCTGGGACGTGTTTTGCCACACCCCGGGCAAGGTCAAGAACGGCGACACCGGCGACGTCGCCTGCGACCACTATCACCGCTGGAGCGAAGACGCGGATTTGCTCAAACGCGGCGGTTTTTCCGCCTATCGCTTCTCCACGGCCTGGCCGCGCATCCTGCCGGCCGGCGAAGGCGCCGTCGAACCGCGAGGCCTCGATTTCTACGATCGTCTGGCGGACGGTCTCGTCGCGCGCGGGATCGAGCCGTGGCTCTGCCTTTACCACTGGGATCTGCCGCAGGCTCTGCAGGACAAGGGCGGCTGGATCAACCGCGACATCGCGCCGAAATTTGCCGATTACGCGCGCGTCGTGGCGCGCCGTCTCGGCGATCGCGTCAAGCATTGGGCGATGTTCAACGAGCCTGGCGTGCATGCGTTGTTCGGCCACGGCACCGGCAGCCACGCCCCCGGTCTCAGCGGCTTGGCAAATTTCGTCGCCGCGAGCCATCATCAAAACTTGGCGCAGGGCCACGCGTTACAAGCTTTGCGCGCCGAACGCGCCGATCTGCGGCTCGGCACGGTATTGTCGTTCCAGCCGGCGTTGCCGTCGTCGCCAAGCGAAGCCGATCGCGCCGCTACCGCGCGGTTCGATGCGTTCTGGAACGGCGCTTTCGCCGATCCGTTGTTCAAGGGCTCGTATCCCGCGGTGATTGCCGAGCATTTCGCGCCGCTGATCGCCGCGGGCGACCTGCAAACCATCCGGCAGCCGATCGACTTTTTCGGGCTCAATTACTATGCGCCGATGTATATCGCGGACGCGCCGCAAAGCCTGTTCGGCGCCTGGTTTGGCGGGACGCCGCCGGGCACGCGCTTTACCGCCTTCGGCTGGCCGATCGTTCCGAGCGGCCTGACCGACGCGCTGATCCGGCTGCGTGACGAATACGGTAATCCGGACGTCTATGTCACCGAGAACGGCGCCTGCTATGACGATCCGGTCGGCGCCGACGGCATTGTGCATGACGAAGACCGCATCGCCTATTTGCGCGAGCATCTCGCTGCCGCGCGCGCAGCGCTTGCCGCAGGCGTCAAGCTCCGCGGTTATTTTGCCTGGTCGCTCCTCGACAATTTCGAATGGGCGGAAGGCTTCAGCCGGCGTTTCGGCATCGTCCAGGTCGACTTCAAGAGCCTCAAGCGCACGCCGAAGGCGTCGTTCGCCTATCTGGCCGATGTGATCAAACGACGAGGGTGAAAGTGCTTGCCGCTCGTCCTCGCGAAAGCGGGGACCCAGAGTCTTTCTGGATTCCCGCTTTCGCGGGAATGAGCGCAAATGCGCTAATGCCGGTCCCGCGCCGCGGCGCTGACGGCGTTGAGGATCGCGGCGCCGTCTTTCTTGAGCACGCCGCGCACCGAAGCGTGCGTGCCGATCTCTCCCATTTCGCGCTGGCGCTTGACCGTCGCCAAGCTCATCAGCGGCTCGACGCCGAGTTCGCGCAAGGTCGCTGCGACTTCTTCCATCTCGGCGGCGCGGCGCTTACCGTGGGCCGCCATGCGTTCGAGGTTGTAGGGCACGATTTTCGCCCAATCGAGGCCGGGATAATTATTCTTCAGCGAGGCAGCGACCTCGTCGACCACGCCGGCGCGCGCCGCGGCCAGGAAGCATTCCAACGTCAGCGCCTCGATGCCTTTGACCATGACGCTGCGCACCATCTTGATCGCGGCCGCGGCGCCGATCTCCTCTCCGGCGACGGTAAAGCGCATGCCGAGGGCGCCGAGCGCCGGCGCAACGGCCTGCGCATGCGGGCCGCCGAGCAGCATCGGCGTCTTGTGCCGGGCCGGATAGATCGGCGCCAGTACCGCGACATCGACGTAGCGGACGCCGTCGGCGAGAAGCTTCGCCGTCGCCTGCTTGCGCGCCGGCGAAACCGAATTGATGTCGAGGAAGAACGGCTTGCCGGCCAGGTGTGGCTTGACCGATTGCGCGGCTTCGAGGCTCGAAGCCGCGGTGACCGCGCAGACGATAACGTCGGCTTCGCGCAAAGCTTCCGCGGCGGACGCCGCGCTATATGCGCCGACGGCATCGGCGGCGCGCTTGAGCCGCTCGCCCGCCGCCTGCGGAAATAGAATATCCCAGGCTGCGATGCGCACGACGCCGGCCTCGCGCAAGCCGCCGGCGATGGCCTGGCCGGCTTCGCCGAAGCCGATGAAACAGAAAGTCGGAGTTTGTTCGGACATCGGTGATCACCGTCGTCATTGCGAGGCACGTCGGCGCCGGGGCAACTCGAATTCCCCGCTCCCGAATCTGGGCGCTTTGGTCGCTTCGCTCCTCGCGATGACGAAGCGGCCCCGAAATGACACTTTTCAAGAGGCTCTGCAACGGTCCAACAACGAGCTTGCCGCACCGTTCCCGGCTTGATCGCTGTTGCCGCGGATCGGACGCCCGCGTAGGATTCTGCAAAATTATCGGGAGGATCAAATGCCGCGCTTACGCTTGCCGCTAACCCGTCGTCGCGTGATCGGCGGCGCGGCCGCGACCGCCGCCATCCTTGCCGCACCCCCGCGTCTGCGTGCCCAGAACGCGCCGTTGAAGGTCGGTGTGCTGTTGCCGCGCTCCGGCATTCAGGCCGGCATCGGCCAGGATTGCCAGCGCGGCGTCGATATCGCCGGTCCGATCCTCCAATCGCTCGGCCTGCCGGAACTTGCGATCATCAATGCCGACACCGAATCCAACGTCGAGACCGCGCGCGCCCGGGCCGAGAAAGTCATCGGCGAGGGCGCGGGCCTTCTGGTCGGCGCCTTCGATTCCGGCCAGACCACCGCCATCGCGCAGGTCGCCGAACAGAAAGGCATCCCGCTCGTGATCAACATCGCGGCGGCGCCCGCCATCACCGAGCAAGGTTACAAATTCGTATTCCGCAACTTCCCGACGGCGCCGATGATCTTGCGCGACGCCTTCGAGCAACAGAAAGAGATCTTCGCCATCGCCGGCGCGGGGCCGAAGACGGTGGTGTTCATGCATGTCAACGACACCTACGGCACGGCAATGGCAAAGGGCATCGGCGCCGTGATGCCGAAATTCAACATGCCCTACACCATCGTCGAGGAGATCGCCTACGATCCGGCGGCGCACGATCTTTCGGTCGAAGTCGCGAAAGCCAAGGCCGCCAACGCCGACGCGCTACTTGTGGTCAGCCGGCTCAACGACGCGATGCTGTTGACGCGCGAACTGGTCAAGCAGCGCTGGACGCCGCAGGCGGTCATGAGCATGGGGCCCGGCTGGTACGAGGACCAGTATTTCAGGACCTTGGGCAAGCTCGCCGACGGCCCGATCAGCTTCGTACCCTGGTACGACCCGCACAAAAAGCTAACGTCGGAGCTGGAAGCCGCGCTCGCCAAAGCCGATCCCGGCGTCAACCTCAACGTCAACCACATCTACACGTTCGAGGCGCTGCTTGTCGCCGCCGACGCCTACAAGCGCGCCGGCTCGACCGATCCGAAAGCGCTGGCCGACGCCATCCGCTCAACCAACATCACCGACAATGTCAGCATCGGCCCGGGCATCAGCTTCAACGCCAAGGGTCAGAACGACAAGGTCAAGGACGGCGCCATCCAGAATCGCGGCGGCAAGCTCGTGACGCTGGCGCCGGCCGAAGCCGCCAACGCCAAGCCGGAATGGCCGATGTCGCCGTATCAAAATCGCGCCTGAGGACTTCCGATCGGCCCCCGTGTAGCGTAGCGCAACGGGGCAGGGTGAAAAGGCGTGCCGTTCGCCGTCTATCTCAACGTCGCCGTCGGCGGAGTTTTGACCGGGCTGGTTTACGGCCTGATGGCGCTCGGGCTGTCGGTCATTTTCGGCGTGGTGCGCGTCGTCAATTTCGCCCACGGCGAGATGATGACGATTGCGATGTTCATCGCTGTCGTGATGTTCGCCTGGTTTCACCTCGACCCGCTGGTCATGCTGGCCCCGATCGCGGCCATCATGTTCGTGTTCGGCTACGCCCTGCAAGCGGCCCTGATCAACCCGTTCGTCAGGCGGCCCGAATACAGCCAGTTCCTGCTGCTGGTGGCGTTGGCGATGGTCATAACCAATACGCTCCTGATCGTCTTCGGTCCTGACGCCCGCTCGGTGCAGACGTCGTATGCCTACGAAAGCTTTCAGCTCGGCACGCTGATCGTCGACGCCGCCAAGCTCTATGCCGGCCTGGCCGCGATCGTTTTCGCGGCTGCGCTGTTCGCGTTCTTCCGTCTGACGCTCGTGGGCAAGGCGATCCGCGCCTGCGCCGACAATTATACCGGCGCGCTGGTAGTCGGACTAAACGTCAAGCGGCTCTACGCGCTCACCTTCGGGCTCGGCGCGGCGTGCGTCGGCGCGGCCGGCGCCATGCTGACGCTTGTTGTCGACGTCACGCCGATGGCGGGCCCCAGTTACACGCTGCTTGCCTTCGTCATCGTGATCACCGGCGGGCTTGGCTCGATGCCCGGCGCGCTTCTCGGCGGCGTGTTGATTGGGCTGACCGAGGCGCTTGCCGGCCTGTTGTTCACGCCCTCAGCCAAGAGCATGTTCGCCTTCGCCATTCTGGTGCTGGTGCTGCTGTTTCGGCCTTACGGCATCCTCGGCAGGAGGGCGGCATGATCGCGCCGCTTGCCGCCGGCATTTCGGCCCGAGGCGCCGTTGCGCTCGCGCTGTTGCTGGCGGCGTTTCTGATCGCGCCGTTCGTCGTCAACGATTATCTGCTGACAATCCTCATTGTCATTCTCTATTTCGCCTATGTCGGCCAAGGCTGGAACATCATGATGGGCTTTGCCGGCCAATTGTCGCTCGGTCATGCGCTCTATGTCGGGCTTGGCGGCTATGTCGCTGCCGCCTTGTTCGTCCGCTACGGCATCGCGCCGTGGCTCGGATTGCTGGCCGCGACGCCTATTGCCGCCGCGTGCGGCGCGTTCATCGGCTACCTTGCCTTCCGTTTCGGCGTCAGCGGCGTCTACTTCGCCATTCTCACGATCGCCTTTGCCGAATTTGCCCGCGTCGGTTTCGATCACTGGGATTTCGTCAATGCATCGAGCGGCCTGTTTCTGCCGGTGAGGCAATACGCGCACAACGACCTTTGGCGGCTCCGTGGCGACCCAGCCATGTTCTATTATGTGATCCTGACGGCGACCGCGCTGGCGTTTCTTTTATCCTGGTTCTTGATTCGCAGCCGTGTCGGCTATTTCTGGCTGGCGATCCGCGAGGATGAGGAGGCGGCGCGCGCCGTCGGCATCGATACTTTTCGTTACAAGATGCTCGCGACGATGGTGTCGGCTGCCGTCACCTCATTCGCCGGCGTGTTCTATGCGTTCTTCTACAACAACCTGTTTCCGGAGCAGGTGTTCGGCATCTCGCGCTCGATCGAGATCATTCTCGGGCCGGTGATCGGCGGCATCGGAACGCTGTTCGGCCCGATCCTTGGCGCCTTTGTGGTGAGGGCGCTTGCCGAAGCGCTCAATTCGCTCCTGACCGCCTTCGGCATCGATCTGCCCGGCGTCACGCAAGTGTTTTACGGGCTGTGTCTCCTCGCCGTCATCGCCGTGCTGCCGCGCGGCGTCTGGCCGCCGCTGGCGCGCCGGCTCGGCCTCGGCGCGGGTGACAAATGACGGCGCTCCTTGCCATCGACGCGATCAGGAAGCGCTTCCGCGGGCTCGTCGCGGTCGACGGCATAAGCTTCACGGTGCCGGACGGCGCGATCTTTGCCGTCATCGGGCCGAACGGCGCCGGCAAGACCACCTTGTTCAACATGATCGCCGGCGCGCTTGCGCCCGATGCCGGCGCTATGCGCTTCGCCGGCAAGCCAATAGATGGACTCAGCGCCGATGCGGTCTGCCGGCGCGGCATCGCTCGCACGTTTCAGCTGGTGCGGCCGTTTCCGGGGCTCAGCGTTGAAGACAACGTCACCATCGGCGCGTTGTCGCGCCGGCGCAGCGTCGAAGCCGCGCGCAATCGGGCGCATGACGTGCTGCGGCGGCTCGAGCTGTTCGACCAGCGCCGGCGTATCGCCTCGACGCTGACGCTGCCGGATCGCAAGCGGCTCGAGGTCGCGCGCGCTCTGGCGACGGAGCCGCGGCTGTTGCTGCTCGACGAGGTTATGGCGGGCCTGCGGCCGACCGAGACCGACCGCATGGTCGCAATCCTCAAGGCGCTCAACCGCGACGGCCTGACAGTGCTTCTGATCGAGCACGTGATGCGCGCCGTGATGGCGCTCGCTTCGCGCGTCCTGGTGCTCGATCACGGCACCGCGATCGCCGAAGGCGCACCGGAGGCGGTGGTGCGCGATCCGGCAGTGGTGCAGTCCTATCTCGGCCAATCCGAACTCGGCGACGAGGCGTATTGATGCTCATCGTTGAAAGCCTCGACGTTTGCTACGGCGACCTCCAGGCGCTCGATGCCGTGTCGCTCGACGTCGAGGAGGGGGCCATCGTCGCTATCGTCGGCGCCAACGGCGCCGGCAAGACCACGCTTATTCGCGCGCTCGCCGGCATGCTGCCGAAGATGCGCGGCCGTGTGGCTTTCCGCGGCACCGATATTTCACGCTGGCCCAGCCATCGGGTCTGCGACTTTGGCCTCGGCCAGGTGGCGGAAGGCCGCCAGGTGTTTCCCACCCTCACGGTGGGCGAAAATCTCGACGTCGGCGCCATGCTGCCGCGCGCTCGCGCGCGCCGCGCGGCGAACCGCGAACGCGTGCACGCCATGTTCCCGGTGTTGGCCGAGCGCGCCCAGCAGCCCGCCGGGACGCTGTCCGGCGGCGAGCAGCAGATGCTCGCGATCGGGCGCTGCCTGATGGGTGCGCCGGAACTCATCATGTTCGACGAACCGTCGCTGGGCTTGGCCCCCAAGATCGCCCGCGGCGTGCTCGACATTATCCGCGAGCTCAACCGCGAAGGCACGACTTGCTTATTGGTCGAGCAGAACGTCGCGCTGTCGTTGCAGATCGCGACCCGCGCTTATGTCTTGGAAAACGGCCGCGTGACGTTATCCGGCAGCGGCACGGACCTGCTCGCCGACGATCGCGTGCGCAGCGCTTACTTGGGATTGTGAGATTCGTTATCGCGAGCAGCGTAACCACCAAGCAGTCCAGACGTCTGGGGCTGGACCGGGTCGCCTCGCTGCGTTCGCAATGACGCGAAACTTATCCGCGAGACCTAAAACGTGCGCCGCAGCCGCTCCATAATGACGCCGAGCGCCGCCACCCGCGCGCCGAGCGGCGCTCCCGGAAACGATTGCCGCAGCCGGCGGTGGATTTCGGCCGCGGTCGGCGCTTCGACATCGGCAAAAGCTGCCGCCATGGCGCGGGCCATATCGGCTTCGGGCCGTCCGCTCAGGCCCGCCGGCACCATCGTGACATCGCCAAACGGGACCGGCGGCTCTATACGCAAGGTGACACGGCGGGTGCCCATGACCAGCTCCAGAGGGATTCCAGTTCCCTCCAACCCACCAAGTTCCCGAAAGTTCCACAGGCAGCCAGCTGGAAAGCTGTTTTTCCGCCTGGCCGCGTGCGCCCTATTACGGTCCGACGACTGCGGCCGGAAAACGAACCACGGCCGCCTCGTCGGCCTCCACAGCCGGCTGCTCCTTGAGCTGCAGGCGGTAAAACGAGGCATAGCGGCCGCCCTTGCGTAAGAGTTCGTCGTGGCGGCCGGACTCGACCACGACGCCGTTCTCCACCACCAGAATGCAATCGGCGTGCATGATGGTGGAAAGCCGGTGGGCGATGACGAGCGTCGTGCGCCCTTTGCACAATTCCGCTAGCGCTTCCTGTACATGCCGCTCGGACTCCGAGTCGAGCGAAGCAGTCGCCTCATCGAGCAGGATGACCGGTGCATTTTTAATCAGCGCGCGCGCAATGGCGATGCGCTGGCGTTGGCCGCCGGACAATTGCATGCCATGCTCGCCGACCGGCGTGTCGTAACCGGCGGGAAAGCCGAGGATGAAATCGTGGGCGTGCGCGGCTTTGGCCGCGGCCACGATCTCGGCCTCGCTCGCGCCAACCCGGCCGAGCGCGATGTTCTCGCGGATCGTGCCGCGGAACAACTGCACGATCTGGCCGACATAGGCGATCTGGCGGCGCAGCGAACCGCGCGAAACGGTTGCGATATTCTGGCCGTCGATCACGATCGCCCCGGAGCCGACATCGTAGAAGCGCAGGATCAGATCGAGCACCGTCGATTTGCCGCCGCCGGAAGGACCGACCAGCGCCGTGACCTTGCCCGGCTGCGCGACGAAACTCATGTCGCGCAGCACCGGCGCGTCGGGCCGATAGGAAAAGCGCACGTCGTCGAATGCCAGCCGCGCTGATGCAAGTTTGAGCGGCGGCCGATCGTCGTCATTCAACTCGCCGAGCGGGCTGTCGATTACTTCGTAGAGAACACGCACGCCGACGAGATTGTTGTTGAGGTCGATGTTGAGCCGGGCCAGCCGTTTGGCCGGTTCGTAAGCCAGCAGGAAGGCGGCGAGAAACGCCACGAACTGTCCCGGCGTCGCGCCCGCCTCGACCACGCGATAGCCGCCGTAGATGCTCGCCAGCGCGATGGTGAAGCCGCCGAGCGTCTCCATCAGCGGGCTGGCGCGATTGGCGACGCGCGCCATTTTGTTGGATTCGGCCTGGACCGAGTTGACGCTGATCGAAAGCCGGCGCCGCATTTCGTCCTCGAGCGAAAACGCCTTGACCATGCGCATGCCTTGCAGCGCTTCCTGCATGGTCTCGATGATCTGCGTGCCGCCGGTGAACTGCTTGCGCGCGATGCCGCGCACGCGGCGGATCAACTTGCGCAACACGAAGAAAGCCGGCGGCGCCATGATGAAGCCGGCCAGCGACATGATCGGATCCTCCGCCACCATCACGATCGAGAGCCCGATGAGCGACATCAGATCGCGGCCGATGGCGGTGATCAAAAGATTGATGACCTGGCTGACGGCGGCCGCCCCGGTGGTCACGCGCGCGATGAATTCCGACGAATGCCGGTCGGCGAAGAAGCCGATATTCTGCGCCAGCAGCTTGTCGAACATCCGGCGCTGGTTGTCGGCGACAATGCGGTTGCCAATGTAATTGAGCATCGTCGCTGCGCCGTAGGTCGCAAGACCCTTGGTGGCGAAGATCACGACCGCGAGCACGCCGATCACGACGATGGCGTGGAAATCGTGGCTGACATAGGCTTGGTTGGTCATCGAGCCGAGCAGATACGCGCTGAGCGCGGTGCCGGTGGCGGCAATCGCCATCAGCACGAACGCGAGGGCGTATCGCGGCCAATGCTGCCATGCTTCGTCGACCAACAGGCGCCGCACCAGGATAGGCGTGGAATAAGCGGCGTCCGAGGCGGCGCCGGACAAAGTGTCGGAAGAAGCCGTGGAAGCTTTCATGCGCGATCCGTTCGTCCCGTTGCGGCCGAAATGCGCGAAGCTTTAGACGCTTCTGCGACGAAGCATGGTCTGTTCGCCAATGCGGCGGCCGCATTTGCGGATCATGCTCCGCGTTCCATGCCCGGATGTGTCGGTTTTTTCAAGTTGTTTTCCGCGATGCCGGGGCCGCTTGGAACTCGCGGTCGGGCCGCCGCGAGTTGCTGACTATGCTGGCGGTCGGTTGCGGCGCTTGTCAAGCCCGCGCTCCCAGGCGAGCGCGTGCGCAACGATGGTCGAAAGGTCGTCGAAGCGCGGCCGCCAGCCGAGCGCCGCGCGCGCTTTTTGCGAATCGGCGACGATCCGCGCCGGATCGCCTTCACGCGCCGCCCCGATCTCGATCCTGAAATCGGTTCCCGACACGCGCTTGACCGTGTCGATCACTTCGAGCACCGAAAAGCCGTGACCGTAGCCGCAATTGAACGTCGAGGACCGTGCGCCGGCTCGCAAGGCGCGAAGCGCGTCGGAGTGTGCGCGCGCGAGGTCGCTGACGTGGATATAATCGCGGACGCACGAGCCGTCCGGTGTCGGATAGTCGAGGCCAAAAACTTCGAGCTTGTCGCGAAGCCCCAGCGCCGTTTCGACCGCGACCTTGATCAGGTGCGTCGCTGCCTTGCTCGATTGCCCGGCGCGGCCCTGCGGGTCGGCGCCGGCGACGTTGAAATAGCGCAGGATCGTATAACCGAGATCATGGGCGCGGCCGGCATCGCGCAACATCACTTCGCTCATGAGCTTCGACCAGCCGTAAGGCGAGATCGGTTGCGTCGGCGCGTCTTCGTTCACCGGAATCTCCGCGGGATTACCGTACACCGCCGCGGTCGAGGAAAAGATGAAGTGGCGCACGCCGCTCTTGACCGCGCACTCGATCAGCGCGCGCGTGTTCACCGTGTTGTTGCGATAATAGGCGAGCGGATCGCGCACCGACTCGGGCACCACCACCGACGCGGCGAAGTGAATAATCGCGTCAATGCCGTGGTGGCGGATGAGGCGCTCGACCAGTGCCTGGTCGCCGCTGTCGCCGACGACAAGCGGCGCGCCGTCGGCGACCGCCCAGTCAAAGCCGGCGGTCAGGTTGTCGAGCACCACCACCGGCTCGCCGGCGTCGAGGAGTTCGAGCACCGTGTGGCTGCCGATATAGCCGGCTCCGCCGGTGATGAGCACCGTCATCGCAAAACCCGCTTTCGTAAAACCCGTGTCGCCCTACGCCGATTCGATGAATTCCGCGTTATGCCTGCATTTCCGGGCCGTCGGCCGCCGCGATCAGTGCCTCGGCGGCGGCAGCCAATACTTCGTCGGGCGCGATATCGCGCATGCAGCGATGATGGCCGAGCGCGCACACCGGCTTGTGGCAGGGCCGGCACGGCAGTTCGCTCTTGGTTTCAACGACGGCGGCCAGCGGATTAAGCGGCGCCCAGTGCCACGGACTGGTGGGCCCGAAAATTCCGACCGTCGGCGTGCCGAGCGCCGCCGCGACATGAAGCAGGCCGGAATCGTTGGAAACCGCCGCCGTCGCTGCCGCGAGCGCCAGAATCGCATCGCGCAGATCGGGACCGGTAAGGTCGCGCGCGCCGCCGTCGCGGACGATCTCGGCCGCGAGCGGTTTTTCCTGCGGGCCGCCCACGACCCAGACGGCGAATCCGTCGGCCGTAAGCCGGCGCGCCAGCGCCGCGTAACCGCTGCTTGACCAGCGCTTCGACCAGCCGACGGCGCCAGGCGCCAGCGCCACCACCGGCCGATCGTCCGCCGGCAAGCCGCGGCGATTGCGCCATGCCGTAATTTCCGCCGCGCCGACCTTAAGCTCCGGCGCCGGCCAATCGCGGGGCACTGCGGCGCCGCGCGGCAGCGCAAGCGCCGCGCACCGATCCACCATGCGCGGCAATCTGCGCTCGCCGAAGCGAAGATCGTTGAGGAGCAGGAAACGCAACTCGCCGAAAAAGCCGGTGCGCTCCGGAATGCCGGCGAGAAACGGCGCCAGTGCCGACTTCCAGGTGCGGGGCATGACCAGCGCGCTGCCGTAACCTTCGCGCTTGAGGCGCTCGGCCAGCGCCCGCTGCGCCGGCAGCGCGATGCGCCCGCGCGGCAGATCGACAACGATTGCCTGCCGCACGCCGGGCATGTAGTCGGCAAGCGGCGCGCAGTTCTTCGTCGCGAGCATGTCGACCGCCCGATTGGGGAAGCGCCCCCGCAGCACCCTCACCACCGAGTGGCAGCGCACGAAATCGCCGATCCACATGTAAGGTACAATCAGTATCGGCCGATCGTCCGGGTCCAGCGCAGGCAATATATCTGAATTCTGGTTCATTTGTGATAATAAATCATAGTTCATTCTATCACTGGTCTGTTGCGGGCATAGCTTGCAGTCGTGAGGCTGTCCAGTACGGCCGGCGCTTGCGGGCTTTGGAATTGAGACGCCGGTGTTGCGCCGCGGCTGAGACTGAGGCTAAACGGGTCGGCAGCAACCGCAAGCGGTGTCACGGCGTCGATGTTGTTGGTCACCGGCGGGGCCGGCTTCATTGGATCGAACGTGGTCGCGAGCCTCAACGAGGCCGGGCGCGCGGACATCGCGGTGAACGATTTTCTCGGCAGCGACGGCAAGTGGCGCAATCTCGCCGGCCGCCGGCTCGCCGAATTCGTTCCGCCGGCCGATCTTCTACGCTGGCTCGACGGCCGCAAGCTTGAGGCCGTGGTGCATCTCGGCGCCATTTCCTCGACCACGGCGACCGACGGCGACCAAGTGATGGAAAATAATTTCCGGTTGTCGCTTCGCCTGTTCGATTGGTGTGCGGCAACGCGCACGCCCTTCATCTACGCCTCCTCGGCCGCGACTTACGGTGACGGCGCCGCTGGTTTTTCCGACGACTGGTCGTCCGGCGCACCGGGCAAGCTCAAGCCGCTCAACCTCTACGGCTGGAGCAAACACATGTTCGACCTTGCCGTGATCGAACGTGCGGCGCGCAAAGACAAAGTGCCGCCGCAATGGGCCGGGCTAAAGTTCTTCAACGTATTCGGGCCAAACGAATACCATAAAGGCGAGATGATGAGTCTCGTCGCCAAGCGCTTCGACGAGGCTAAGGGCGGCGCGCCGGTCCGGCTGTTCAAATCGCATCGCCCGGGTATCGCCGATGGCGAGCAGAAGCGCGATTTCATCTACGTCGACGATGCGGTCGCCGTGGTGCGCTGGCTGGTGGAGACGCCGGCGGTTTCGGGTATCTTCAACGTCGGTACCGGACACGCGCGCAGCTTTCGCGATCTGATGACGGCCATGTTCGCGGCGCTGGGCCGTGAGCCGAAAATCGAATATATCGACATGCCGGCCTCGATCCGCGACAGCTACCAATATTTCACCCAGGCTGAGACCGGCAATCTGCGCCGCGCCGGCTTCAACGCCGATTTCACGCCGCTCGAAGACGCTGTGAAGCAATACGTTGCCGGCTATCTCGATCGCGCCGACCGCTACCGGTGAAGAAGATCCAGGGGCGCGGGGGCCCGGGGCACCAGATGTTCGATTTCGAGGAAGCCCTCAGGCATATCGCCAAGCAGACCGTGCTGTGCGTCGGCGACGTGATGCTTGACGACTTCGTCTATGGCGACGTCACCCGCATTTCACCCGAGGCGCCGACGCCGGTGCTCAAAGTCAAGCACAACGTCATCGAGATCGGCGGCGCCGGCAACGTGGCGCGCAACATCGCCGCGCTTGGCGCGCGGTGCGTCTTCGTCGGGCTGATCGGCGACGATGAAGCCGGCCTGACGCTGAGCAATGCGCTTACCAAGCTCGGCGCGATCGTTCCCGATCTGGTGATCGACAAGACGCGCCAGACGACGCGGAAGGTCCGCTTCGTTTCCGAGCATCATTCGACCCATCTGATGCGTGCCGATTGGGAGACGGCGTCGCCGGCGAGCGCGGCAAGCCAGGCCGCGATCGTCGCCTATGCCGAGGCGGCGATGCCGAAGGCCGGCGCCGTGGTGTTGTCCGATTACGCCAAGGGGGTGCTGACGGAGCGCGTCGTGCGCGGCGTCATCGATGCGGCGCGACGGCTCGGTAAGCCGGTCATCGTCGATCCCAAGGGCCACGATTACCGCGTCTATCGCGGCGCTACCTTGATCACGCCCAACGCCAAGGAGCTTGCCGCGGCCGTGCATCGCCCGGTCACGACGGAAGCGGAGATCGCCGAGGCCGCCGCCGCGCTGGCGCGCATGGTGGAAAGCGAAGCCGTGCTGGTGACGCGCAGCGAAGAGGGCATGAGCCTGCACGTCGAGGCTCAGGCGCCGATCCACGTACCGGCTTATGCGGTCAAGGTGCGCGACGTCTCCGGCGCCGGCGACACCGTCGCCGCCGTGATGGCGGTACTGTTGGCGATGAAGGCTCCATATGAAGCGGCCATGCGCGCCGCCAATGCCGCCGCAGCCGTCGTGGTCGGCAAGCGCGGCACCTCGACGGTATCGCTCGGCGAATTGCGCCACCGCATCCTGCCGTCCGCTTCGCTCGCGCCCGAGGACAAGATCGTGTTCGATTGGTCGGTGCTTGACGAGCGGCTCGCCGAGTGGCGGCGGCGCGGCCTGCGGATCGGCTTCACTAACGGTTGCTTCGATCTGCTGCATCGCGGCCATATCAAACTCTTGGCCGAAGCGCGAACGGCCTGCGATCGGCTGGTGGTGGGACTAAACAGCGACGCTTCGACCCGCCGGCTTAAGGGCGACGGCCGGCCGATAAACCCCGCCGAGGGCCGCGCCGAGGTGCTCGCCGCGCTCGAAGCGGTCGACCTCGTTGTGGTCTTCGAGGAAGACACACCGCTTGCCCTGATCGAGAAAGTGCGTCCGGCCGTTTTGGTGAAAGGCGCCGATTACCGGATCGAGGATGTGGTCGGGCGCGCCGAGGTCGAGAGTTGGGGCGGCGATGTCGTCCTGGTGACTATCGTACCGGGCCAATCGACCACCGGCCTGGTCAATCGCTCAGCCAAATCCGCGCAAACGCCGGCGCCTAATCGGGCGACCAAACCGGCGACGTCTTGAAAGACGGCACGGCGCGCATGACCAGCACGTTTACACTGTCCGGATTCGATCGCGCCCGCTGGCAATTGGCGATCGACTGCTTCGCCGTCGGCGTCGCGGCGTCGCTGCCCTGGTCCACCTCGCTGACGGAAATCTTCGTCACGCTGTGGCTCATTGCGTTTGTGCCGACTTTGTTTGTGCCGAACTTGCAGGTCGACGATCTGCGGCGCGTGCTGGCGATGCCTGCGGGCTTTTTGCCGGTGCTGCTGTGCCTGCTCGCCGCGATCGGCATGGCGTGGGCTGTCGATGTTTCTTTCGCCGAGCGCCTGGGCGGCTTCAGCAAATTTCCGCGGCTTGTCATCATACCGCTCTTGCTGGTGCATTTTCAGCGCTCCGAGCGCGGCACGTGGGTCTTTAACGGGTTCTTGCTCGCATCGCTCGCACTTCTCGCCGCCTCATACGGCTTGGCGCTGCTGCCCGGCTTGAGCTGGCGCGGTGCGAGGAGCGAACTTGGCGTTCCGGTCAACGATTATATTCGCCAAAGCAGCCTGTTCTTGCTCTGCGCATTCGTCCTCCTCGGCCGTGCCGTTGACGACGCTCGTGCCGGGCGGTGGCACGTGGTTGTCGGGCTGGTCGTGCTTGCGGCCTTATTTCTTGCCGACATCTTTTTTGTCGTGACCAGCCGCACGGCGCTCACGGTCGCGCCGCCGCTGCTGCTTTTACTTGGTTGGCGCGAGTTCCGCTGGAAGGGTTTGTTCGGCGCGGTGTTGCTTGGCCTTGCGATCGGCGCCGTTGTTTGGGCCTCCTCACCCTATCTTCGCGACCGGGTGAACACGTCGCTCCACGAGTGGCGGGCTTATCGGGCGAGCGACGCTCCGAACTCGACCGGCTTGCGCATCGAGTTCCTGAGAAAGTCGCTGGCGTTCGTGCGATCGGCGCCGATCATCGGCCACGGCACCGGCTCGATTCCTCAGCAGTTCCGCAACGCCGCGGTCGGCGAGGGCACCGCTTCGTCCCAGGCGCCGGAAAATCCGCACAATCAGATTTTTGCTATTGCGATCCAGCTCGGGATCGTGGGCACGATCGTACTCGTCGCAATGTGGGTCGCGCACCTGATGCTGTTTACCGGCGCGGGATTTGCCACCTGGGTTGGCCTCACGGTAGTCGCCGAAAACATATTGTCGTCACTCTTCAACTCGCATCTGTTCGATACCGGCGAGGGATGGCTCTACATCTTCGGCGTGGGCGTCGCGGGCGGCATGGTTTTGCGCGAGCGCCAATTCAAATCCGCTCCGTCCTGAATCAATTCCGTGAGCCCGGTTCTGGTGTCGTGCGCCGGTTGCCAGCCGGCGGCAATGAGCTTGCGGGGATCGACCCGTAAATTGCCGGCGAGACGGTCCCAGACATGGTCGCGGCCCATGAGCCGCAACGGAATTTCCAGGTAGTGCGTCGGCAGTGGCACGATCAGCGGCCAGCGGCCGGCCGCTTTTCGTAAAGTTGCCATCACGTCGGCGAGCCGCGGTGGAATTCCCGGATCGGCGACGACGTAAGTCTCGCCCAGCGCAGCCGGCGTGGACAGAACGAACTTCAGCGCCGAAATGAAATTATCGATGCCGAGCAGCGAGCGCCGATTGACAAAATCCTTGAGGGGCAGTGGCCAGTACGAGCGCGCCGCCCGCAAAAGCAGGGCAAAGTTGCCTTTCATTCCCGGACCGTAAAGCAGCACCGGCCGCAAAATCGTGAACGGAACGCCGGCCGCGCGCACCGCCGCTTCGGCTGCGAGTTTGGAGCGGCCATAGGCGTCGGTCGGGGCCGCGGCGTCGTGCTCGGTCAAAGCATGATCGGCGGCCGGTCCGCTCTGCGCACGGATCGACGAGATGTAGATGAACTGCCGGACGCCGGCGCGCGCGGCCGCCGCGGCGAGCTCCGCCGTCGCCAAGTGATTGACCCGATCATAAAGCTCAGGTGCGACGCCGCGGCCGGTATGGGCAATGCCTGCCAGGTGGATGACTTGCTCTATGCCATCGAGCGCCGGCGCCCAATCGACCGCTTGCGACAGGTCCGGGTGCTGCACAACCTCGACGCCCGCGGCGAAAGGCGGCAGCGGCGGCTGCCGCACCACGGCGCGCACCATGTCGCCGTATTGAGCGAAGGCCGTCACGACGTGGCTGCCGACAAAACCGGTAGCACCTGTCACCAGCAGCCGTTTCACAATTTGCACCGAGCAAACAATGCGTCCACGGTCATCTTGCTCCCGCCTGCTTTTTCTTTCGTACTAGTGCAGTGGTTGCAAACCGCCGCCGGTCACCAGACTAAACGGTGCATAGGCTTGCTTATCGCAGTCGTCGGTCTCGACCGCATAGTGTCCATCCACGATCTTGCCCGATTGCAGGAACAGCGCATAGCTGTGGCGACGACCGCGATCCTGGAAGCGCACACACGTGAGCCATCCCCAGCCGTGGAACGAATGCACCCAACGCGGCTCGGATATTTCATATGAATCGTAGGACAGATAGTCCTTGAACTGGGATCGCATGAAGTCGGCTGTGATCTGTCGGTAGCCTGGGTCCAGAGCGGTTGGCTGCAGCTCGGCGTTCGGCGCCGCCAGCCCGCTGCAAGCCGCCAGGCCGGCCACGACCAGCAGCAACGCGGCGAAGACGGTGCTCCGCACGGACGCGACCGCGTTTGGCTGTGTCGTCGAGTTCAACCTGCGCGGTCCTCTTTCGGTCGCTTTTTGCCATCGACGATGCGCAGGCAACGTCCGAGGCGGCGAAGCCTTATTAGCAAATCATTGATATCGCAAAGATAGAAGCTTTTGCGGTGGTTGACGCGTCCGGCCGCCCCCGCGACACAGTCTCGCCACGAAGACGCTCCTTGTTCTGCGCCGGCTGGCTAGCTGGAAGGCCGCCCGCAACCGGATGAGATGGACAAAAACTTGCAGGCCGTTTTCGCCCGCCGGGGCCCTCGCCGCATTATTGCCGCGGCGGGCCCGCGCAGACGGCTACTCGCGCCCGCGATCATGTTTTTGATGTGTCTCGCGCTGGGGTCGTGCGCCTCGTTCTCGAATTACGTCTCCGATCACTGGCCGACCTGGGCCGGAGGTATGCCGAAGGACGTTCCGCCACGGCCCGGCGAGCCCGGCTACGAGGAATTCATTTCGCACGGGCAAGCGGGGGTGGGGCCGTCACCGGCGATCGCAACTGCGCCCGCGCCGGCACCGGTCGCCGCATCGGCTCCGACCGGCACCGTGCCTGCTCCGGCCGCGGCCAACATCAAGCCGCAACCGATGCCGCCGCCCCGGGCGGCTCAACCGAACGCCGCGGGCGCCGTTCAAGGCGGTTTGTACTAGCTCTGAGTGATCCCGTGGCGCGTTATGCGACGCCGGCGCGCAGCAGATCGTGAAAATGCACGATGCCGACCGGGCGTTCCGCGTCGACCACGATGAGCGCCGTAATCTTCGAGGCATTGAGAATTTGCAACGCTTCGCTCGCCAGTTGATCCGGGCGCACGGTCTTCGGCGCCGCCGTCATCACTTCATCGACCGGAGCCCGCAGCAAGTCGTCGCGCATGTGGCGGCGCAAATCGCCGTCGGTGATGACGCCGGCGAGCTTGCCGCTGGTGTTGGTGACGGCGACGCAGCCGAAGCCCTTGGCCGACATTTCGACGATCGCGTCCGACATCGGCTTGCCGCGCCCGATCAGCGGTACGGCGGAGCCCGGATGCATCACGTCGCGGACGAACTTTAACGCCGCTCCCAGCTTGCCGCCCGGATGAAATACGCCGAAATCGACCGCGGTAAATCCTCTGCTCTCGAGCAACGCGATTGCCAGTGCGTCGCCGAGCGCAAGCTGCATCAGCGTGGAGGTAGTCGGCGTCAGATTGTGCGGACAAGCTTCGCGCGCCTGCGGCAACGCCAAGACAATGTCGGCCGCTTTGCCGAGCGTGCTTTCGGCGTTGACGGTGACGGCGATCAGGACAATGCCGAAACGGCGCGAATAATTGATCAGATCGGTCAGCTCTTCGGTTTCGCCCGACCACGACAGTACCAGCATCACGTCGTTCGACGTGATCATGCCGAGGTCGCCGTGGCTGGCTTCGGCGGCGTGCACAAAAAAGGCCGGTGTTCCGGTCGAAGCGAGCGTTGCGGCGATCTTGCGCGCGACATGGCCGGATTTGCCCATGCCGGTCACGATGACGCGGCCGTGAGCTTGGCGAATCGTGTCAACGGCGGCGACGAACGCATCGCCGAGCCCGTCGCACATGGCCGCCGCCAGCGCGGCAAGGCCATCGCCGTCGGCCTCCAGCGTGCGCAGCGCCGAGGCGACGGACGGGTGCGGCTTGGCCTTAGGCAGCCTCGCCTCGGCCGAAGTTATCTGCGCCCGCTTATCCAAAACATCGTTCCCCAAGGCGTCGTTTCCCAAGGCGTCGTCACCCACGACAATAGCGGCCGACCGGCGGTGCCGTCACTTCTTTGCCCATGCCGCAAAGGCTTCGGCGAAGGCGCGGTCGCCGGGCGGTCCCTTTTCCATCGCCAGGATGGCCCGGCCGCCGTTGGTGTAGACGATGGGGATATCGAACCATGGGCGGTCTTTGAGCAGGTCGATGTTGCGCTGAACGTCGACCTCGCCAGCCGAAAGTCCGACCAAAAAGAAGCCGTTCGTCACCTTGACCGCCAGTCCGGCGAGCGGCGTGCCGCGCGCCTGCTCGGACTGCTTCATCAGGACCCCCGGCACGTTAGCGATACCGCCACCGGCAAAATCGGGCGGCAACGTGAATTGGATCTCGATCGTGTGGCTCGCCGGCAACGCTTTGTCGGTATTTCGGCGCAGCGACCAGGTCATGGTCATGTGGCGTTCCGGAATCTCCACATCGGCGCGTACCGCGAGTTCCGGCGCTAGACCCGAGCCCGGCGAAATCGTTTCGGTGTGCCAGATGACGGAACCGGCGAAGCGCTTACCCTGCGGATCGTTCGAGTCCTCCTCATAGAGCACTACGCGCTGGGCCACCGCCGGCACCGTTTGGCTGCCGGGAGTGGGGGCGCCTGCGGGTTGTTCGCCGGTTTGCTCTTGCGGGACCCGCCCGGACAGTTTCGGCTGCGCCGCGGTTTCATGCGCGGTCTGGTTCTGCTGTTTCGCGCCGATCCTCGCGATCGACCGATAAGCGCCGGTAATGTGCGGCCACTGCCACGATACCGTTACCCCGATGCCGGCCAGAATGATTGCCGCCACCACGAGCTTGATCAAGCCGCGATAGGAGCGCGGCGGACGCTTAAGGTCCTCGTCGCCGCGCGGCGCGCGTCGCGGCGATGGCGGTGCTGAATCGCCATGTTCGTAGGATTCGTGGTGGTAGTCCGCCTCGTCGTCCTCGGCGCTCAATGCCTCGGGGCCGAATTGTGATTCAAAGTCGTCCAGCCCCGCTTCGCCATCTTCTTCGGCGGAGGGGAATGGCCGCGACGATATTTGTCCGTATGAATCGCGTGTGTCGCGCGCGGATTGCGCGGCTTTGGAAGTCGCGGCGCCGAGATCGTGGACTTCGTTCACCACGTTGCGGAAGCCCTTGACGCCTTGCTGGGTCAACGATGGTGACCGTGGCGCAGCGCGATCGCGCCCGCTCGCCGGCGGCGCGAGTGGTTGGCGCGGCGGTTCCCCGGCACGCGGCTCGCTGCGTGCCGTCCGCGGCGCGATCTGCTCGACTGGGCGCGCTTCGGGCCGGCCGCCGTCAGCGGTAGGAGCGAAGCGCTCGCGGCGAGGCGGCGGCGGTGCGGCGAGCCGCGGCTCGGCGCGCGATTTGCGCGCGGCTTCCCCCTCGACTTTGCGAATCGCGTCTTCGAGCGATAGCCGTTCGCGGGTGATGTCCGATTCCGAGAGTGCCGGCTCGACGGAGCGCAGTTGCGACACCAGCGCGGCGCGCGCCCGTTCGTAAAGGGAGCGGCGGGCTTCGCCACTGTTCTTTTCAAGCCCCTCGACGGCACGGGCGATGAGCGGGTGATAATCGGTCATCGGTCCAACTTACGCCGTGCTTTGTTTTTTTTCATCTCGATTCACGTCTCGAAGGGATTCTGCATCAGGATGGTATCTTCGCGTTCCGGGCTGGTTGAGAGCACCACTGCGGAGCAGCCGATCAATTCCTCCAGCCGGCGGACGTATTTGATCGCTTGCGCCGGCAGGTCGGCCCAGGAGCGCGCGTGCGCGGTTCCTTCACGCCAGCCTGCGATGGTCTCGTAGATCGGTTTGACACGGGCCTGCGCGTGTTCGCCGGCAGGAAGATAGTCGATCTCGCGACCGTCGAGATGATAACCGGTGCAAACCTTGATTTCATCGAAACCATCGAGGATGTCCAGCTTGGTGAGCGCGAGCCCATTGATGCCGCTGGTCCGCACGCTTTGCCGTACCAACACGGCATCGAACCAGCCGCAGCGCCGCGGTCGTCCGGTCACCACGCCGAATTCCTTGCCGCGCTCGCCCAGCGTCCGGCCGATCTCGTTGTTCTGCTCGGTCGGAAACGGGCCGGCGCCGACCCGCGTTGTGTAAGCCTTGCAGATGCCAAGCACGTAGCCAATGGCGCCCGGCCCAACGCCAGATCCGGTCGCCGCCTGCGCCGCAACGGTATTGGAGGAGGTCACGTACGGATAAGTTCCATGGTCGACGTCGAGCAGGGCGCCTTGCGCACCCTCAAACAGGATGCGCTTGCCCTCGCGCCGCTTTTGTTCGAGCAGCGACCACACCGAATCCATATAAGGCAGCACTGCGGGTGCCACGGCCATGAGTTCCCTGCGCACGTCCCCGGCCTCAATCGGTGCCAGGCCGAGTCCCTTCCGTAGCGCATTATGATGCGTCAGCAGCCGTTCGATCTTGCGGTCGAGCGTCGCACCATCGGCCAAGTCCATCAGCCGGATGGCGCGTCGTCCGACCTTGTCCTCATAGGCGGGGCCGATGCCCCGCCGTGTGGTCCCGATGCTCAGCGCCGCGTTCGCGGTTTCGCGGATCGCGTCGAGCTCGCGGTGCAGCGGCAGAATCAACGCGGTATTCTCCGCGATGCGCAGATTGTCCGGGGTGACATCGACATTCTGCTTCTTGAGTCGCGAAATCTCGTCGATCAGCGCGTGCGGATCGAGCACCACGCCGTTGCCGATGACCGAAAGCTTGCCCGGCCGGACTACGCCCGACGGCAACAGCGAAAGCTTGAAGGTCGTGCCGTTGATGACGAGCGTATGGCCAGCATTATGGCCGCCCTGGAAGCGGACCACGATGTCAGCCTGCTCGGACAACCAATCGACGATCTTACCTTTGCCTTCGTCGCCCCACTGGGAGCCGACCACGACAACATTTGCCATGAGGAAGTACCCTCACAACGCCAAGGAATGCGCTGGTTCTTATCGGATATTCGCCGCAGCCGTTCCGGATAACGGATGACGCGGGATGAAGCAAGGCGACGAAGCGGCCCCCGGGGCCGAATACCCATCATAAGCTATTGGAATCACTCTGACTTCATCATAACCGCGGCGTGACATAGCGTTCCTGGCGGCGCCGCCCGGCCGGCCGCTGGCGTCCGCCGGTCTCGAATTGAGAGCAGTCTCGATTTGAGACCAGTCATGCGGCGTAGGGACTGGCGCGGGGGCTCGTGCCGCGATACCTCGAGCGCGAGCTATCCGCTCCACCGGGAGGAAGCACGGGAATGCCGGAGGCAGGCATCGACCTTCGCAGGCGCGGATTTTTCGACCAGCCATATCTTTTGTTGTCGCTGACGTCACTGTTCTGGGCGGCCAACACCGTGCTCGGCCGTTTCATCGCGGGCCATGTTCCGCCAGTGACGCTTGCTTTCGTCCGCTGGGGCGGCGCCTTCCTGATCGTTTTACCGTTCGCGGCGCCGCATCTGGCGCGCGATTGGCCGGTGATTCGCAAGCATGTCGGACTGATGACGGTCCTCGCTTTGACCGGCTTCTCCGCCTACAACACGATGGCCTATTATGGCCTCCAATACACCACCGCCATCAACGGACTGCTGCTGCAATCGACCGGCCCGCTGTTCGTTGCGCTGTGGAGTTTCGTGCTGTTCGGCGATCGGCTGACGCCAGGCCAGGCCGCCGGCATCACCGTTTCGCTCACTGGCGTCATCGTGATCATCAGCCACGGCAGCCTTGCGGTGCTGACCGGCATCGGTTTCAACCGCGGCGACGTCTGGTTCCTAATCGCGCTCCTGATCTACGCCTACTACACCGCCGCGCTGCGCCGGCGGCCGGCGATGCATCCACTGTCGTTCCTTGCCGTCGGCATGGGATGGGGTTCGATCCTGCTCATCCCTGCGCTCGTCATCGAAATCGCCAGCGGCCGGACCATGGTATTCGACACCGAGAGCGTGCTGACTTTCATCTTCATCTGCATTTTCCCTTCACTGCTTGGCTATCTCTTCCTCAATCGCGGCATCGAGCTGGTCGGCGCCAACCGCGCCGCGCCGTTCATGCATCTGGTTCCCGTGTTCGGCTCGGTGCTGGCGATCGTGCTGTTGGGTGAACGCTTCCAGCTCTTTCACGCCGTCGGCTACGCGCTGGTCTTCAGCGGCATCACGATTGCGACGCGCAGCAAGCGGGCGCGGCCGTCAAATCCTTTGCCGCCGCGCTGAACGGACTCGTTGCACCGGTTATCAAAACCGCAGCGGCTTGGCCTGCTGTACCTGAGGCAGCGCCCGCACCTTGACGAGAACGTCCGCCGGCAGGTCGCCGTCGATCTCGATCAGCGCGACCGCGTTGCCGCCAGCCGCCTCGCGGCCGACATGGAACGTCGCGATGTTGATGCCGGCGTCGCCCAAGGTCGAGGAGAACTTGCCGATGAAGCCGGCCTTGTCGAGATTGGTGATGTAGATCATCGACGGGCCGAACTCGGCGTCCATCCGGATGCCCTTGATGTTGACGATGCGCGGCCGCCCGTCGGCATATACCGTGCCGGAAACGTGGCGCGATTGCCGGTCGGTCGTTACCGTCAGCGTGATCAGGCTCTCGTAATCACCCTCGGCATCGCGCCGCGTTTCCTCGACGACGATGCCGCGATCCTTGGCGACGGTCGGGGCCGAGACCACGTTGATGTCCTGCAACATCGGGCGCAGCAGGCCCGCGATCGCCGCCGACGTCAGCGCCCTGGTATTCATCTGGGCGACGAGTCCTTCATAGGAGATTTGCACGCGCTGGATGCCGGTCTCGGTGAGTTGGCCCGCGAACGAGCCAAGTCTTTCGGCCAGCGCGATGAACGGCTTGAGCTTGGGCGCTTCCTCGGCGGTGATCGAGGGGAAGTTGACCGCGTTGGTGATGGCGCCGCGGATCAGATAATCCGACATCTGCTCGGCGATCTGGAGCGCCACGTTTTCCTGCGCCTCGGTGGTGGAAGCGCCGAGATGCGGCGTGCAGACCACGTTGGGCAGCGCGAATAGCGGGCTGTCGGTGGCCGGCTCGGTCACGAACACATCGAGCGCGGCGCCGGCGACGCGCCCGGAGGACAGCGCCTCGAACAGCGCGGCCTCGTCAACTAGGCCGCCGCGGGCGCAATTGATCAGCCGCAAAGTCTTCTTCGTCAACTTGAGCGTTTCGGCGTTGACGATGTTGCGGGTCTTGTCGGTGAGCGGGGTGTGCAGGGTAATGAAATCGGCGCGGCGGAACAGCTCTTCGAGCTCGACCTTCTCGACGCCGAGATCGACCGCGCGCTGATCGGACAGAAAGGGATCGTGGGCGATCACCTTCATCTTCATGCCAAGCGCGCGGTCGGCGACGATTGAGCCGATATTGCCGCAGCCGATGACGCCCAGCGTCTTGCCGAAAATCTCGACGCCGAGAAACTTGTTCTTTTCCCATTTGCCGGCGCGGGTCGAGGTGTCGGCCTCGGGAATCTGCCGCGCCAGCGAGAGCATCAGCGTAATGGCGTGCTCGGCTGTGGTGATCGAATTGCCGAACGGCGTATTCATCACGATGATGCCGCGGGCCGTCGCCGCCGCGATGTCGACGTTATCCACGCCGATCCCGGCGCGGCCGATGACCTTGAGATGTTTCGCGCGCTCGAGAATTTTCGGCGTGACCTTGGTCGCTGAACGGATCGCCAGCCCGTCGAAGCCGTCGATCGCCTCGGCGAGCTTGTCCTTGTCCTTGCCGAGGGCGGGCTGGAATTCGACCTCAAGCCCGCGATCTCTGAAAATCGCCACCACGGCGGGCGACAGCGCGTCGGAAATAAGAACCTTGGCGGTCATGACGTTGGTCACTTTCAAAAATACGAAGGATCGCGAAACTCTCTCCGGCAAGGAGAGAGGAAAGAACTAGGCCGCTTTGGCGAGCGCTTCCCTGGCCTGGGCAAAAGCCCAATCGAGCCAGTGGGTGAGCGCCTCGAGGTCGGCATGTTCGGCGGTCGAGCCGCACCAGATGCGCAAGCCCGGCGGCGCATCACGATAGGCGTCGATGTCGTAGGCAACGCCTTCCTTATCCAGCGCTGCCGACAAGCTCTTGACGAAGGCCGCCTGGGCTTCGGTGGCGAGCTTGGTGACGGCCGGATCGATGACCTTGAGGCAGACCGAGGTATTGGAGCGCGCCGCCGGATCGGCGGCGAGAAAATCGATCCAGTCGGTGCGGTCGACCCAATCGGCGATGACTTTGGCGTTGCCGTCGGCACGGCCGCGCAGCGCCGTCAATCCGCCGATTGCCTTCGCCCATTCCAGCGCGTCGAGATAATCTTCGACGCAAAGCATCGACGGCGTGTTGATGGTCTCGCCTTGAAAGATGCCCTCGATGAGCTTGCCGCCCTTGGTCATGCGGAAGATTTTCGGCAGCGGCCAGGGCGGCGTGTAGCTTTCGAGGCGCGCGACGGCGCGCGGCGACAGGATGAGCATGCCGTGCGCGGCCTCGCCGCCCATCGCCTTCTGCCACGAGAAGGTGACGACATCGAGCTTGGCAAATTCGAGCGGTTGGGCGAAGGCGGCTGAAGTCGCGTCGCAAATGGTCAGGCCGCTGCGATCGGCGGCGATCCAATCGGCGTTGGCGACGCGGACGCCGGAGGTCGTACCGTTCCAGGTGAATACCACGTCGCTCGCCGGATCGACCTTGCCGAGATCGGGCAGTTCGCCGTAAGGCGCCTTGAGCACCGTCGCATTTTTGAGATTGAGCTCTTTGACCACATCGCCGACCCAGCCTTCGCCGAACGATTCCCAGGCCAGCATCGTCACCGGACGCGGGCCGAGCAGCGACCACAGCGCCATTTCCATCGCGCCGGTATCCGAGGCCGGCACGATGCCGATGCGGTAATCGGCTGGGACCTGAAGGACTTCGCGCGTGAGCTCGATGGCGCGCTTGAGTTTTGCCTTGCCCGGTTTCGAGCGGTGCGAGCGGCCAAGAAATGCGCCGCTCAGACTTTGCGGGCTCCAGCCGGGGCGCTTAGCGCAGGGGCCGGACGAAAAGTGCGGCACTGTCGGCCGCACGGCGGGCTTTGCCATCGTCATCTTCTATCCTTCCAGATAGGCGCCCCTCGTTGGGGAGGGGTGTCCCGCGGCCGGAGATAAGGAAGAGAGGGCACGAGGTCAAGCCGGATCGGCGGGCGCCGGCAAACGGTAGAAGCGCCAGAGGCGAAGCAAAAGGCGGTGGAGAGCTTTTCGAAGCGCGCCGTACTGCGCCGTCTGCGCTTAGAATTTAAAGCCGGCGCCGAGGTGGGCGCTGACAATATACACGTTGATGTTCTCGTACGACGCGAACTGCGTGTATTCAAACTCTCCGCGCAGGAAGAAGTTTGGCGTCAGCGCCCAGTCAACGCCGCCACCCGCGGAGAGGCCGTAGAGGAGCGCGTTGCTCGACCCGGCGCTATTGGCGTAAGAAAAATCGACGCATGACGGCGACAGGGTGTAGTTGCACGGCACGGTGGGGGGCGTCGAAGGATCTCTTGGCCGGACACCAGCGAGGTAATGCTGTAGCTGCCGTGTCCGACGACGACGCCGGCGAAGCCGTAGGGCATGACGCTGCCGATAATAAATCCCGCGCGCGCGCGCAAGGAGCCGTAGTCGGTCAGCTGTAGATTTCCGGTGCCGGTGATGTTGACGTCATAGGTGCTGCCGCCGGCCGACGTAGCGCGCGAAATGGGCGTATTCGACGCCGTCACATTGAAAGACGTTCGAGTGTAGTTGCCTTCGATGCCGACAACGACGTCCTGAAACTGCACGTTGTAGCCGACAAAGCCACCGTAGCCGAAGGCATTGTTGGTGGCCGAGCCGAGGACTGGATATTGCGAAGGCGACTGCTCCGCTTCCAGCGTCGTATCGCGAAGGCTGAAATCCACCAGCGGTGCCGTCGCGCCAGAAAAGTTCGCATTCGTTTCGCCGAAGCTGCCTTGGCCGCCGAAATAAAATCCGCTCCACCGCGTGAAGGTCGCCGGCGCTACCGGTATCGGCGGGATTGGGAAGACGTAGTCCGCGGCACGTGCCGGCGACGGCGCGCCGAAAGCCGCGAGCGTAACGGCCGCAAGCCCAGACATCATCAGAGCGCAGAACACTCGACGCATCGGCCGCCCTTTCATTGCCGTTGGCGTCCACAGAGCGGCCGGTATCATCGAGCATTAACCTTAATGGAGGGTTAGCTCCGGGTAGGACGAGCCGGCGGCGTGTCAGCTCCGGGCTCGAACGGCTTGCTGCGGTATCGCGGCGTCGGCCGCACCGCGCGTCAGCCGCGGCTTTGCAGCGGCGGCTGGATGTATTGCGGCTGCGGCGCCGGCACATACTGCGGCGGCGGCACCGGCGCGTATTGCGGTTGCGGCGCGGGCACGTATTGCGGCTGGGCAAAGACCGGCGCCGCTGCGAATCCCCCCGACATCACTCCGAATCCGGCGTCAGGCTGCAATATCCAGCGGAAGCCGATGCGGAAATCCTCCGAGGTCATGTCCTTGAACGTGTAGAACGCGGACGGACATGCCGGCGTGTTCTGGCATTGGACGACCGCGCTAACCGGCGATCCCAGATTGAGATAACGGAAATTGAAATCGACCTTGAAGTTGTTGGTGACGTTGTAGGTCAGGCCGGCCTGCACGTTCCAGGCAAAGTTGAAGTTCGAGTTGTTGTTGCCGGCGTAGCCGAAGCCGGCGGTGCCGTCGGAGTTGATGCCGTTGTCCTGGATGCCGCTGATGGTGTTGTAGGCGCCGCCGATGCCGCCGCCGATATAGGGCGTCACGCACCACCAGGTGCCGAGATCGATATAGGCGTTGGCCAGGAACACCGCGGACGAATAATTTGCCGTGTTGACGTCGAAGCAAACGCCGCCGCCGGAGCAGAAGTTGGTGTAGCTGCCGGTTGCCTTGACCGCCGCCTTGGTGCGGTATTCTCCGGTGAAGTCCACGCGGAACCAGTTGTTGAATTCATAACCGATGCCAAGGCCGAAAATGGCCGTGTCCTGGATGTCTTGCTGGACGATCGTCCAGCTCGACGGCCAAACGAACGCAGCGTTGGTCTGCGTGAAGTTAAACGACGAGAAGTTCTGGATGCCGACCCCGACATCGCCGCGCAGGTACCAGGCGCCGATCGGTTGCTCGACAACCAGCGGCAGCGGTTGATACTGCGGTTGCGGCATCGGCATATCGGCGGCATGCGCCGCCGTCCCGATAACAGCAGTGATACCAGCCGCGATCAAAAATTTTACGCTGAGCATTTGCTCGTCCTTTCGTCGTCGCGGCCAGTCGCGTAGCCACGCGTCGCCCGAACGGAGCAAAAATGTCAGCAAATCCTTAAGCGGGACTTAACCTTAATTCTTAACCGCGTTTGTTAGTGATCGGCCCGCCGATTAGGCGCGATTTTGCCGTCGCCGATTGCCGCGCGGCGGCAGGCGTGCGCGCGCAGCGCGGAGGCGTTAAGCGTTCGCTAATGATTGTGGCGGGGCGGAACCAGTGACGGCGCGTGGTGGCACGTTTTCTCGGCCACCGCCGGCGTTTCAGTCCTTGTCGTCGTCGTCGAGCTTGCCGATGTGATGCTGAGCGTAGAGTTCGAGGCCGAGCTTGGCGACCAGGTCGAGCTGAGTTTCGAGGAAGTCGATATGCTCTTCCTCGTCATGCATCAATTTCTCGAACAGGTCGCGCGACACGTAATCCTTGACCGAATGGCAGTGGGTGGCGGCTTCCTCGTAGAGCGCGCGGGCGTGCAGTTCGGCGCGCAGATCGCAGTCGAGCACTTCCTTGACGGTCTGGCCGATATGCAGCGGATCAAGCACCTGCATATTGGGAAAGCCATCGAGGAAGATGATGCGCTCGACGAGCTTGTCGGCGTGCTCCATCTCTTCGATCGATTCCTTGCGCCACTGTTTGGCCAGCGACTTGTAGCCCCAATTGTCGAGCAGCCGATAATGCAGCCAGTATTGATTGATCGCGGTCAGTTCGTGCCGGAGCGCCTTGTTGAGGTAATCGACGACCCCGGGATCCCCTCGCATCATCGTGCTCCTGTGACGGATTCGCGCCCGGCCGCGGTCGGGTGTTTGCCTGATTATAGTCTTTGCGGCGAGCGCGCAAACCCGTTGCGGCGCCAGTTCCGTCGTCGGTCGGAGGAAACTCGGGAGCCGCCGCTTCTTAGTCCTGACAGCAGCGCGTGTCGGCGGCGCCGAGCGCTTCGTCCATGATACGGCGGATGGTGCGCAGACAGCGTCCGCATTGGGTGCTGCAGCCGAGGCAGCCGTGGACTTCACCGGCGCTGCGCGGCGCCACTCGGTCGCCCGAAAGCGTCGCGCGCACGTCTTGGTCGGTCAATACATTGCAGGAGCAAACGATCATCGCAAAAGCGTCCGGCTGCGGGTTGGTATCAATCGCAACTAAAGCCTATCTAGAGCCGGCGCGAAACGATTTCAATCAAAATGTGCTGTTTGTAGTCATTCTAAGCTATTGATGATTAAGGTCTTCCTTCGATTATGGACGGCGCGGCGGCGGTACCGCGGCGATGCCCGGAAATCGCGTTTTGATACCGGGATTTACTGGATTGGCGCGAATGACGAACCGCGGGGCTGACGTTTAGGCCGCCGCGGTGTCTTCGGTGTCCCGGCGGCGCCGCCAGCGCGAACGGAGCCGGCAGGCCCGCGCCGGCACGCTGCACAAATCGTCGAGAAAGCCGGCAAAGCGCTGGCCGCGGGCAAGCGCCCGGTCGAGGGCCGCCATGGTGCGCGCCTGCCCCGGATCATGGTCGCGGACCCAGGCGCTCAAGACTTGGCCGAACAGCATGGCGAGCCCTTGCGCGCGGATTATGCCGCCCGGACCGGACGCGCCGATCCCCGCCGCGGTCAGCATCCATTGTTGCGAGCGCACCGCGAGCGCGTTGAGCGCCAGTGCGAGCGGCGGGTCGCGCCGTGCGGAGCGCAGCAGCGAGCGTACTGCGTCGCGGTGCGGCGCCAACAGTTCGAGCCGGCGCATCAACAGATCGAACAGCCGCTCGCGCGCCGGCTCTTCGGCCATTTCGCTCAAATCCTCGGCGAGGAGCGCTTGGTCGGTCGCCTTGATGTGCGCGGCGACGATCGCAAGCGTGGAGGGAAATTCGGTACGCAATTGCGCGAGCGACACATCGGCCGCCGCGGCAATGTCGTTCATACCGATCGACTCGAACGATTTGTCGGCAAGCAAATTCAAGAACGCCGCGATGATTTTCTCGCGCTCGGTTGCCGGCGCCGCCGGCTTGCTGGTGGAACGGCCGCGGTCGGATTTGCCGGTGGTCTTACGAGCGGTTCGGCGGGCCATGTCCAACTCCTACGCTGATATCGTGCGAGTAACACCAAATGTAGGTGTTTCACCACGTGGTTCCAAGCGGGGCCGGGCGGTTCGATCAGTCCGCAAGCTTGCGCGAACGTGCTGTCGCGGCGGCGACCGCCTTCTTCAGCAGCGGATGAAGGCCGTCCGCCCCGCGCAAGATTTCGAGTGCCGCCGCAGTGGTGCCGCCCGGCGAGGTTACGCTCTCGCGCAGCGCGGCCGCGTCGAGATTCGATTGCCGCAGCAGTTCGCCGGCTCCGGCTACCGTTTCTCGCGCGAGTTTCTCGGCTAGCAGCCGCGGCAGGCCGGCGTCGACGCCGGCGAGCGCCAGCGCTTCGACGAGCAGGAAAACGTAAGCGGGGCCCGAGCCTGATACGGCAGTCACGGCATCAAGCAGCGCCTCGTCTTCGACCCACTCGACCGTTCCGGTCGCGCCAAGCAGCCGCTGCGCCAGCTCGCGTTGCGCTTCGTTGGCGCCGAATGGCACCGCGACCGTGATGCCGCGACCGATCGCCGCCGGGAGATTCGGCATCGCGCGCACGAATGCGCGCGCCCGGGGCAGCGCGACGGCGAGGAAGCGCAGTGTCCGTCCCGCCATGATCGAGACGACGACGGTCGACGCCTCGATCATGGGAGCTATCGCGGCCAGCACCTCGGCGGCGATCTGCGGCTTTACCGCGATGACGACGGCCGCCGCGCCCTCAAGCGCCGACGTACCGGGATTGAGCTTGACGCCGCGCTTGGCGAACGCGGAAATTTGCGGCGCGGGGTTTGGCTCGATCACCGTGAGCATCGCCGGAGGAAGGCCGCGGCCGAGCCAGCCATCGAGCAGTGCACCGCCCATCTTGCCGGCGCCGAGGAGCACGACCGGGCCGGGCAAATTCCGCAGATCCGGACTGGAGGCGCTCATCGCCGTAAATCTCTCGTTGACCCGGTGGCATCTAATCAAACCGCGGCCGCGCCGTCATGGCCCCGTCATGGCCGGGCTCGTCGCGGCCATTCCATCTTCGATGTGGCTTCGGTTCAAAGACGCGGATGCCCGGGACACGGATGCCCGGCACATGCCAGCGACACGACGCCGTTCATTGTGAATCAAGGAACGCGCCGCGGCTACGCCTCGCCGGAGGTCTCGAACAGGGCGGAATCCATTGCTTCGCGCGCCGACTTGCCGGCCCAGACTACGAACTGAAAGGCCGGGAAATAGCGCTCGCAGGCATCGAGCGCGCTGCCGAGCACGGCTTCGCATTGGCGATCCGATGCGGTGACGCCGCCGGCAAGCAGCAGCGCATGGCGGAACATCACTACGCCGTTTTGCATCCAGATGTCGAAATGCCCGATCCACAATTGCTCGTTGATCAGCGCCACGAGTTGCTGAACCTCAATGAGGCGCGGATCCGGTACGCGCATGTCGAAGGCGCACGCCAAGTGCAACGCTTCGATCTCGCCCATCCAGGTGAACGAGACTTGGTAGTTGGTCCAGCGGCCGGTAACGACGATTGCGATCTCGTCTTCTCCGGCGCGCTCGAAGGCCCAGTTGTTGCCGGCCGCCATGTGCTCGACCACGTCGAGCGGATTGTTCCGAGAATCAGCCGCGATTTCGATGAGGGACATGCCGCCTCCACGGGTGTTGGAGTGGAAATGCGCACGCCAGTTCACATCGCCAGAACCCCGGCAACGATTTGCCGCAGGAACAACTTTTCCCCGCAGATTGACTCGTTCCGCGAATCAGCCTGCAGGCCGAATATAGACGGCCAGATTCTCGTACCAAAGCGTTCATTGAGCCTCGCCGAGCCAGTCATGAAGTGATTTGCGGCCAGCACACAATGCAGTGCGGATGGACCGTCCACAGGACTGGCCTGCGACAAGTTGACTCGGGGGGCGGAGTGGCCTGGCGCCGGCGTTATGGCGAGGAATTGGCAACGAGCGCAGCAATCAAGCCGTCCGGCGGCGCCGTAGTCACGGGCCGGATTGCTGCGCTACGTCGCGATGCGGCGAAATCAATCGAAGAACAGGCTGGAAACCGATTCCTCGGACGCGGTGCGGCTGATCGCTTCCCCGATCAGGGTCGCGATCGGGAGCACGCGGATGTTGGGCGAGGTCTTGACCGCCTCGGTCGGCTGAATCGAGTCGGTAATGACCAGCTCTTTGAGACTCGATTTATTGACGCGGCTGACCGCGCCGCCGGACAGCACGCCGTGACTGATATAGCCGTAAACCGCGCTGGCGCGCTTTTCGAGGAGTGCATCGGCGGCGTTGACCAGCGTGCCGCCGGAATCAACGATGTCGTCGACCAGGATGCAGATGCGGCCGTCGACCTCGCCGATGACGTTCGCGACCTCGGACTCGCCCGGCCGCTCGCGCCGTTTGTCGACGATCGCAAGCGGCGCGTTGATGCGCTTGGCCAGGCCGCGTGCGCGCACCACGCCGCCGACGTCGGGCGAAACGACGATGACGTCGTCGAGATCGAAGCGCTGCTTGATGTCGCGCACCATGACCGGAGAGGCGAACAGGTTGTCCGTGGGAATGTCGAAGAAGCCCTGGATCTGCCCGGCGTGCAGGTCGAGCGTCATCACGCGGTCGACGCCGGCGCGGGTGATCAGGTTGGCGACGAGCTTTGCTGAAATCGGCGTACGCGGTCCCGGCTTGCGGTCCTGCCGGGCATAGCCGAAGTAAGGGATTACTGCCGTGATGCGGCGCGCCGAGGCGCGGCGCAGCGCGTCGATGATGATGAGCAATTCCATCAAATGGTCGTTTGCCGGGAACGACGTCGACTGGATAACGAACACGTCGGCGCCACGTACGTTTTCCTGGATTTCGACGAAGATTTCCATGTCGGCAAAGCGCCGCACCACGGCTTTGGTCAAGGGCGTGCCGATATAGGCGCCGATACCTTCGGCCAGTGCAGGATTGGAATTGCCGGCAACGAGCTTGATCGCTCCATTGTTGCTCGTCATTCCGCTCTCCTGCGGCCGCAATATCCGAAAAGTGGCTGGTCGTTTTCAGGCAAGATCATGCGGCAAAAGCAAGGACCTGATACAAGCCGCCCGGCGGGCTGGCAACATGAATCAGGGCCTTGTCCCCGCAGGATTTTCCGCCGTTCCGGCGATAGTTTGAGCGTGGTAAACGAGGCTATTTAGCCGAGCGCAATCGCGCTGACGTGGCGGCCGTAATCGGCTTCGCCGCGATGAGTAGAGCGGCGGAAGCTGAAAAAGCGCGTTGCGTCCGCATAGGTGCAAAGGCCGAGGTCTTCGAATTGCCGGACGCCCGCGCGCGAAAGCCGCGCTCCGATATAGCCGGCGAGGTCGAACAGAGCGTGGTCCTCGCGCGGCGCCGGACGGAAGTAGCGGCTGCTTTCGCCGTCCTCGGCGGCAAAGCGCGCCACCAGATCGGGGCCGACTTCATAATTGGCTTGCCGGATCATCGGCCCGAGCACGGCGCGGATGCGGTTGGGTTCGGCGCCGAGGCGCGCCATCGCCGCGACGGTCGCTTCGGCGATGCCGGCGAGTGCGCCGCGCCACCCGGCGTGCGCGGCGCCGATCACGCCGGCTTGCACATCGGCTAAGAGGATCGGCCCGCAATCGGCCGTCGTCACGCCGACGGCTAGTCCGGGCGAGCGCGTGACGACGGCGTCGCCGCGTGGGCGCGACTGCGCCGGCCAGGGGGTCTCGGTGACAATGACTTCCGGCGAATGGAATTGATAAGCGGTGAGCAAGTTCTGCGGCTCGACATCGAGCGTCGCCGCCATGCGCGCGCGATTCTCGCCGACGCGGCTCACATCGTCATGCGAGCCGAGGCCGCCGTTGAGGCTGGCATAGAGGCCGCCGGATACGCCGCCCTGCCGGGTGAAGAAGCCATGGCGGATTCCGGAGACGGCCAATGTCTCGGCTTTGATAATCATCGCGCAGTCTCGAATCCGGGCAACGTGCGGATTTTCGGATCGGTAATAGCGAGGGCCTTGAACATTTCGCCCATCTCGTTTTTTCCTGTTCCTGTCAGCCGCAACAGGGCGCCGTCGATCTTGGCGGCTTGTTCCGGCGATGCCCGCTCCTTCAGCGCGGCGGCGCGTTTGTCGATGCCGAGCCGGCGCAGAAAATCGCGCTGTGAAACCGGGCCGTGGCTGCGCGCGCCGATAATATCTGCGCTCAGCGCGAGCGCGGCGAAATCGACGTGGGCCGTGAGGTCGGCACCACCCGGCGCGCGTAACGGGTCGGTGAAAGAATGTCCGGCGACGGCCTGCAAGGTCTCGCCGAGACCTTGCCGAGCGTGACCGTAATCGATGAACAGCGCCACGCCATCGTCGCGCACCCGCTTGCCGACGTCGAAGCCGATCGTGTCGGAGCGCCATTCATACAGCGAACCCTCCGGCGCGCCGCGCAACTCGCGCGGCAGCGTCGCATCGAAATGCGGCAGCACGTCGCGCGCCGCGCCGAGCATAAGGCCGCCGTCGGCCCCGATCTCGACCACGCGCTCGTGCCAGCCGTCGGCTTGCTTGACCGCCTGGTGAATTGGCAGCGCGTCGAGGAACTCGTTGGCGACGATGATGACGGGGCCGGCCGGAACCTCCGCCAGGGTCGTGTGCCAGAACGCCGGAACGTCCAGGCTTTCGAGCCGCCGCTGTTGGACTTCTCGCAGCTTCGGGCTGATCTCGACGAGATGCAGCACGACCGCGGCATAAAATTCCCTGACCACCTTCGCGGCGCGCAAAGCATCGATCATCATGGTCGCGCGCCCGGGCCCGAACTCGATGACGCGCACATTCTCAGGCGCGCCTATCTGCTGCCAGGCGGCGATCATCCAAATTCCGATGAGCTCGCCGAACATCTGGCTCATCTCGGGCGCGGTAATGAAATCGCCTTCGGCGCCGATCGCCTCGCGCGTCACATAATAACCGTGCTGCGGATGGGTGAGGCACAGCCGCATGTAATCGGCAACCGGCAACGGCCCGGCGAGGGCGATCAGGCGGCGGATTTCGCGCTCGAGCGGCGGATAGTCATCAGCCATGTTTTACGATCGGCTGCCGCATCAGCGCGAAGGCAAGTAGGCCGAGGCCTGCCAACACCAGCGGGATACACAGCAGCATTCCCATGGTCAGCCCGCCCCAAAGAAAGCCAAGTTGCACGTCCGGCTCGCGGAAAAATTCGCATATCACGCGCGCGACGCCGTAGCCGACCGCCGCCGTTCCGGCGACGACGCCGGGCCGCTTGAGCGCGCCCAAGCGCACCAGGATGCCGAGCAGCAACAGCAGCACGAGACCTTCGAGTGCTGCTTCATAAAGCTGGCTGGGATGGCGCGGGATCGGCCCGCCGCGCGGAAAAATCATCGCCCACGGCACGTCGGTCGGGCGCCCCCACAATTCGCCGTTGATGAAATTGGCGATGCGGCCGAGGAACAGCCCGATCGGCGCCACCGCCGTCGTCACGTCGCCGAGCGACAGGATCGACAGACCGCGCCGCCACCCGAAGGCGATGGTGGCGACGATGCAGCCCAGCACCCCGCCGTGGAACGACATGCCGCCGTTCCACAATTCCAGAATTTGCATCGGGTGCGCGACGAAATGTGGAAAATTGTAGAACAGCACGTAGCCGACGCGGCCGCCGAGGATAATTCCGAGCGTGATCCAGATGATGAAATCGTCGAAGTCGGTGACGGTAAAGGGAGCCGTGCCGCCCCACAGTTTTGGCGTCGCGATAATGGCGCGCGCGTAGAACCAGCCGGCGATGATGCCGACGATGTAAGCGAGCGCGTACCAGCGCACCGCGAACGGGCCGATGGAAAACAGCACTGGATTGATAGCGGGAAAGGGCAAGATCGGGAGAATGAGCATCGGTTTCGCGCGTCTCCTGGGTTGAGGGTGGCGCCGCCTCTCTTGCGATGGGGCCGCACCATTGCCATTGTGTGGCGGCATGGCAAGCGCGTTAGCGACGCGTGCGGGCTGATCGAGGTTCGAGCGTGATCCGAAAAGATCATGCTCCGCGATAGGTAGAGGCGAACATGGTGCAGACGACGAACCGGTTCTTTGACGAAGTCGCACGCTTGATGAATGACGCGGCCGGCGTGGCGCAGGGCGTACGGCGCGAGTTCGAGACGCTGTTCCGCAGCCAGGCGGAGCGCATTCTGCGCGAACTCGCGGTTGTCCAGCGCGAGGAGTTCGAAGCGGTCAAGGACATGGCGCGGTTGGCGCGCGAGGAGAACGAAGCGCTCAAGGGCCGTATCGCGGCATTGGAATTGCGGCTTTCTGCGCTTGAGGGCAAAGTCGCCGTAGCCGGCGCGCCCGGTCACGCCCCCGACGCGCCCTCGCCGGGCGTGTCGCCCGGCGGTTACTGAGAGCGCCGCTTCTACGCCGCTAATCGGCTCCGAGTGGGGCCGCGTTTTGCGCGCCCGGCTTGCTTTCTTGTCTTTCGGCCGATCCGCCGCTATAAGCCCGGCCACCGCGGACCTTTGGCACCCCTGGAGGCGGCCGCGGAAAAATCCAAACAGGGCTAATACCTTAGAGACGAGGACTACATCATGGCGACCGTCAATGTGATCAAGGCGGCCGCGCGTTCACGGGCCGGCAAGGGGGCCGCCCGGGCAGAGCGTCGCGCCGGCCGGGTTCCCGGAATCATCTACGGCGACAGCCAGCCGCCATTGCCGATCTCGCTCGATTACGGCGATCTGCGGCTGCGCATCTATGCCGGGCATTTTCTCACCACTTTGCACGACATCGAGGTCGACGGCGTAAAGCATCGCGTCATTCCGCGCGACTTTCAGCTCGACGTGGTGCGCGATCTGCCGCTCCACGTCGACTTCATGCGGCTCGGCGAAAACGCCACCATCCGCGTCAAGATTCCGGTCGTCGTCAAGAACGCCGAGCAGTCGCCGGGCGTCAAGCGTGGCGGCACGGTGTCGATCGTGACCCACACCATAGAAGTCCGCTGCCGGGCCGACGCCATTCCTGCCGCCATCGAGGTCGATGTCGGCAACCTCGAGATCAACTACTCAAAGCACTTGAGCGAGATCGCGCTGCCGGAGGGCGTGCGTGTCGTCAGCGCCAAGGACATCACGCTCGTCACCGTCGTGCCGCCATCGGGCTATGCCGAAGAGATGAAGGCCGCCGCAGAAGCTGCGGCCGCCGCCGTGGCTGCCGCCGCCGCTGCTGCCACTGCCGGGACTCCGGCGGAAGGCGCCGCTGGTGCGGCATCGGGCGCCGCCGCTGGCGCAGCTCCTGCCGGAGCGGCGGGCGCCGCCGCATCCGCGGCCGGAGCGGGTGCGAAGCCCGCCGGCGGTGCAGCGCAGAAGAAGTGAGGTTTGTTCCTTCGCTCCGCTAACGGACAAGGCTCATGCTGCTCCTGGTCGGACTTGGCAATCCGGGAGCGCGCTTCATCGGAAATCGGCACAACGTCGGCTTCATGGCGGTTCAGGCGATCGCCAAGCGTTATGGCGTCGGGCCGTGGCGCCGGCGCTTCGCCGGCGTCGCCTGTGAGGGCCCGATCGGCGGCAAGCGTGCGTTGTTGCTGCTGCCCGGCACCTATATGAACGAGTCGGGCCGCGCCGTCGCCGAGGCGGTGCAATTCTACAAGCTCGCGCCCGGCGACATCACGGTGTTTCACGACGAGATCGAGCTGCCGCCGGGCAAAGTCCGCGTCAAAGTCGGCGGCGGCAGCGCCGGCCATAACGGCTTGCGTTCGATCAGCGAGCACGTCGGCAACGACTACCGGCGGGTACGCATCGGCGTCGGCCATCCCGGCCGCAAGGAGTTGGTCGAGCATTATGTGCTGAGCGACTTCGCCAAGAGCGAGTGGCCGTGGGTTGAGGAGTTGATCGAGGTCATCGCCGCCGATGCCGAGCTTTTGGTGCGCGGCCAGGACGCGAGTTTTCAGAACAAAGTCCATCTCGCCATGGCGGCGAAGGGATTTGGCGAGGAGCCGGATGGCAATTCACGTCCCGGCAAAGATTCCGACAAGGCATGAAATTGCCGGGTGACAGGGTAGATAAATCTCCATGGGCTTCAAATGCGGCATCGTCGGCTTGCCGAACGTCGGCAAGTCGACGCTTTTCAACGCGCTGACCGAGACCGCCGCGGCGCAGGCGGCGAATTATCCATTCTGCACCATCGAGCCAAATGTCGGCGAAGTGGCGGTTCCGGATCCGCGGCTCGAAACGCTGGCGACGCTGGCCAAATCGGCGACCATCGTGCCGACGCGGTTGACGTTCGTCGACATCGCCGGCCTCGTCCGCGGCGCCTCGAAAGGCGAGGGGCTCGGCAATCAGTTCCTCGCCAACATCCGGGAGGTCGACGCCATCGCTCACGTCGTGCGCTGCTTCGAGGATGGCGAGGTCACGCACGTCGAAAATCGCATCGATCCAATCGCCGATATCGAGACGATCGAGACCGAGTTGATGCTCGCCGACCTCGACAGCCTGGAGCGAAGGGTCGATGGCTTGAGCAAGAAAGCCAAGGGCGGCGACAAGGAGGCAAAAGAGGCGCTCGATCTCATCAATCGCGCACTGGAGCTCCTTCGCGACGGCAAGCCGGCGCGACTGACGGTGCGCAAGCCGGAAGAGGAGCGCGCTTTCCATCAGCTCGGGCTCCTGACCGCGCTGCCGGTGCTTTATGTCTGCAATGTCGACGAGGCTTCGGCAGCCGGCGGCAATGCCTTTGCGCGCAAGGTGGAAGCCCGCGCCAAGGAGGAGGGCGCTGTCGCCGTCGTCATCTCGGCCAAGATCGAGGCGGAGATTGCCGTGCTCTCACGCGACGAGCGTGCCGACTATCTCGCCACGTTGGGCTTGAAGGAGGCCGGTCTCGACCGGCTTATTCGCGCCGGCTATGCGCTTCTCGACCTCGTGACTTTTTTCACCGCCGGCCCGAAGGAAACGCGGGCCTGGACGGTGACGCGCGGCACCAAGGCGCCGCAAGCCGCGGGTGTCATCCACACCGATTTCGAGCGCGGCTTCATCCGCGCCGAGACCATCGCCTACGACGATTACGTGACTTGCGGCGGTGAAGCAGGCGCTCGCGACGCCGGCAAGATGCGGCTCGAAGGCAAGGATTACGTCGTCGCCGACGGCGACGTCATGCATTTCCGCTTTGCGAATTAGGCAACCGCGCTTTAGCCGGCGGCGACCGGGCCAATATTCCTGAATTCGCGACTCACTGATTGCCGAGCCCGGTGCCCTGATTGCGGATCGCGCCGAGATGCTCGTTGATGCGAAACACAATCAGCACGAATTCGGCGATGATTCGTGAAGCGATCACGCCCATGCAGGCGCCCAGCAGGCTCGCGATAACGAAGATCATGCCGACGAATGGATTGATCGCCATGGTGGCGAGCGAGGATACCGCGCAGGCAACCCCGAGCAGCACGGAAATGACCACTGCCAGCCAGTAGAACACTTTAATGATCGTGGGGGTGACAAAGCGCTCCCACTGAAACAAGTCGCTGATGCCGAACATGCCTGTTTCTCCCGCGCCAAAGTGTCCGTGACTGCGCGACTGAAACGCCGAATCCGCACATTAAGGGAAAAATCTAACGAAAGACTGCACTGCGCCAGTATTCCGGTCAATCGAGCGCAATCCCGAGCGTTGCGCGAGGATGGCGGAAACTGTGGCGCGGCAGTGGAAAGGCGCCGCCAATTTTGCGGCGGCGGAACAGGCAGTGCCGAAGTTCCCCGTGCTTAACTCGTCCCGGAACACATGGCGCAGCCGCGCGTTGGGCGGTCAGGCTCGGATTGTTCCCATCCGAAATCGCAATCCATGGAGTGTTCAATGCGAAACTATCTCTCGTACACGGCCATCGGTGTCGCGCTTGCGGCCGGAACGTCATTAGCGCACGCGCAAACGGTCGAGACCGTCATTCCGCAACCCGTCCCCTTGGTGGTTGCGCAGCAGCCGGTGGTGGCGGTTCCGGCACCGGTGGCGGCCGCTCCCGTCGAGACGATTGAGACGGTTCGCACGGTGCGCACGACGACAATTCCCGCCCGCCGGGTCGTCCGGCATGTCCACCGTCGGGTGACGACGACGCGAACGATAGTGAGCGAGCGCATCGCGCCCGCGCCCGGTCTTTATGACGTCGCAACCCCGGAAGCGCTTCCGCCGGTAGCAGGCGGTTTCGTAGCGGCCCCGGCGGTCGGCGCCGTGGTTCCGGCCTATCGCTACGTTTACGAACCCGACCGGATCCTGGTGATCGACCCCTATACCAACGTTGCGGTGCGGGCGATCCCGCGCTAGGCGCCGCGCCAGCAACCACCACCCGCGCGCCGGCATTGCGGTAGCCGGCGCCATTCAACGGATGGAGGAGCAAATGAGGAGTTACCTTGTCCATCGGGTCACGGCGGCCGCGCTTTTCGGTGCGGCGACTGCCATCAGCGGCGCGCTGGTCGCCGACGCTCAGTCGGGCCCCATCGACGAGACCATGACCGCGGGCGGCATCGGGCCGAAGCTCGAGCTTAGTCCCGCGCAGCGCAGCGCGATCTATCAGGAAGTTCGCAAGGACAAGAGCAAAGTGGCGCCGCGCAGGTTTGCCGCGAATGTCGGAGCCGATGTCCCGCCGATGATCGAGCTCTACACTCTGCCAGACGATATTCTCGCCAATAATCCGACAGCGAGGCTATACAAGTTCACTCGCATCGACGATCAGGTGGTGCTGGTGGACCCGCTTCACATGCGCGTGGTGGCGGTGATCGGGCCGCAGGCCAGCCACCAATAGCTCGATGATCGATCTGACCGCCGTTCCGCGAAGGGGCGGGATCAAGCGAGCCGCGCACTTTGCCAAATCCGCGGAGCGACTACCGCGCGGCGTTCTTGGCGGCCGCGATCACCGCTTTGGGCAGCACATCCAGATAGGGGCCCATAAAAAACGCCTCGCCGGTACCTTCGCCGTAATAACGATCGTAGCCGTCGATCATGGCGCGCACCGGGCTCAAGCAGGAAGGCATCGAATCGACAATCAGATCGCCCAGTTTGGCGGCCCCGTCGTTGCGATAACGCGGATCGGCGATGACCGTGCGTACGATGCAGTCGGTTGCCGACCGCACCAAAGGTTCGGTCGCGGCGATTTTCTCCTGAACGGAGTGATTGCCTTCGACACCGGGCGTTGTTGACGGACCGGTGGCAACGGCAACGATAAGCGCCGCGCCAAATAGCGGTGCGATGATCATGCGAGCTCCCTCACCCGGCCGTTGAGGCATACTGGGCCGAATCGTCGCCGGTCAATCTTTTTCCGCCAGCGAGCCGGCGCGCTTGCCGGTTGCCACCGCGACCGTGTTATAATCCCAAGCAGCGGGAATTCGCGGAGTACGGTCATGATGTTGCCAACCGCACTGGCGCTCGGTCTTCAGCTGATGATTCCGGTCGCGGCCGGCGATGGGGTTCCCAGCCTCAACGTCGAGCAGGTCTGCGAGGGAATCGCCCAGCAAGGCGGCGTGACCTTCCACGATCCTGCAATCGCCCAGGAAAAAAAGAATTGCCTGGATAGCGAGCAGGGCATCCGAAGCGAACTGGAGAAGCAGTGGTCAAGCTTCTCGTCTGCCGACCGGACGCATTGCGTCAATAAATCGGTGATGGGCGGTGATTCGAGCTATACCGAACTGCTTACCTGCCTGGAGATGGCGCGCGACGTGCGGACCCTACGCAGTGAATATGAGAATGGGCCGTCGGCCGTCCCAAGCGTTGGTAAGCCGTCAAAATAAACACTCACGGGCTTAAGCACCCCGCAGCGTAAGCACCCCGCAATTAGGGCGCGCCGGCGCTCCAGGATTTGGCTCGTGCTCTTCTGGCCGCGGCCAGAGCGCCATCGATTCAACTGAACGAATTGCACTCAGTAAGCGACGAGGATTTCGCTGACGGTGGGATTCGCCGCGCGCATTGCGCTGTCGTTGGACGTGAACGCGTGGTCGGCGCTGAGGTCGGACGCCGGCGATGTCGAGCGCAGGCTGATACCGATCTTGCAACCGCCGGGAAGCGCGGCGAGCTGACCGCCGTTCCAATCGCTCAAAGCCGCGACATTGTTTTTGTCGAAGCCGGTGAGCTTGAACGGCTTGCCGTTAAGTTTTTCCACGTCGGCGAGCGTGAGTCCTAGGCGAAGTTCGCCTGGCGCGATCCAATCCGATTGGCCGTTGATCACGATGAGGTGCGTGTCGGTGCGGCTTGCCGGCTTCGACCACCACACTTCGAGACGCCGCTTCGCATCCTTGGCAAACAGCACGCTTGCCATCACTTTGCGGCCGCCCGCCGCGTCGACCTGCGTGAAGGCGACGTTGCGCGATCGATAGGCCATCGCGAGCTTGGCATGGCTCGAATCCCTGGCGAACACACCGCTGCACGTGACCACATATTGCTTCATCGCCCGCGCCGGCTTGGCGGCGACGCCCGGCTCCACTGCGGCGTCGGGGACGCGCGCAGCAGCCCGCGTGCGTTTTTCCCCGCCGCTCGGCGACGCGACCGCCGCCGGCATCGGCTGGCGCACTTGGGAGGGCGCGAGCTGGTCCTCTGGATCAAGGTCGGGGTCGTGCTCAAATACGGGCGCCGCTACCTGGCGGCGCGTGTGCGACGGCTGCTGCGATGGCGTCGGCGCGACCGGCAACGTATCCTCGTCTTCTTCCATGATCGAAGGCTGATCCGGCGCGAGCTGGTGCTGCTGCGCCGATACCGTGCCGGCAGCCGCTATGGCGAGGCCGAAAAGCAGCGCCGCCTCTATCGAACGTCGATACATGGGTAAAGCGCCTCCCGTGCAGCGCTGCCCTACACTAACATAGGTTGGCGGGTGGTCCAGCGATGGCAGAATGGATCTTCATAATTGCGTAGCCCGGGAGAAAACCACGATGCAACTTCAGCAAAATACCGACCGCATCCAGACTACGCATATCGGCAGCTTGCCGCGGCCGCATGCGCTGCTCGATGCGATCAAAGCCAAATATTCCGGGCAAATTTACGACGAGGCCGCGTATCGCAAAGTATTACACAGCTCGGTCGCCGCGGTGGTACGCGAGCAAGTCGATTGTGGCATCGACGTCATCACCGACGGAGAATTCTCCAAGCCAGGCTTCTTTACCTACATCGGCGAACGTCTCGAGGGCTTCGAGCCCCGGCTGGGTATGAAGCGGCCATCCTTTAAACGCGAAGTCGACGCCTTTCCCGAATACTACGAGCAGTATTTCAAACAGGCGATGATGGGAGGCGCCGTTGTCACCATGGGCACGCTCGTTTGCGTAGGCCCGGTAAAATATCGCGGCGAAAAGCTGGTGGCGGCGGACATCGACAGCGTGAAAAGCGCCGCCGCGGCGGCCGGCGTTGGTATCGAGCGGGTCTTCCTGCCCGCGACTGCGCCGTCCGGCGTCGGCAAAAACGAGTATTACAAATCGGACGAGGAGTATTTCCACGCGCTGGCGGCGGAGCTCGGCAAGGAATATCGCGCGATTGTCGACGCCGGCCTCCTGGTGCAGATCGACGATCCGTCGCTGTCGGAATTGTTCTACGATCCGAGCCTCGACGACGCGCAAAAAAAACGCCGGGCGGAAATCTACGTCGAAGCGGTCAATGCGGGATTGAAAGGAATTCCGCAGGAGCGCGTCCGCTACCATACCTGCTACGGCATCAATGAAGGCCCGCGAATCTACGACGCTCCGCTCGCGGACATCATCGGGCATGTGTTGAAAGTCGACGCCGGTTCATACAGCTTCGAGGCCGCCAATCCGCGCCACGAGCACGAATATCATCTATTCGAGCGTGTCAAAGTGCCGGATGGAAAGGTGTTGGTTCCCGGCGTGATCACCCACGCCAGCAATATTGTCGAACATCCCGAGCTGATCGCCGAGCGCATCATCCGCTTTGCCCGGTTGGTTGGCCGCGAAAATGTCATGGCCGGTGCCGATTGCGGTTTCTCATCGCAAGCGATGTACAACACCGAAGTGCATCCGACGGTGGTGTGGGAGAAATTCAAGGCGATGCGGCGAGGCGCAGACCTCGCAACCCAGCAGCTCTGGGACAATTGAGGCATGCCGCTTTTTTTGCGTGAGTGAACACCACGGAGTGATTTTGCCGGTGTTTCGTAACGTGATAAGATTTTTGGCGAGGGGCGTTTAGACCCCACAATGATTGCAAGGGAGGAATACCATGACCGCTGCGAAAGCACGGCCCGTTCTACTCGTCGGCAGCGTACCGTTGGATTCGTCAGCCTCGGTCTTCGATGCAGTCGGCACTCGGCTCGGCAATTTGGTTAAACGCATCCCCGACGGAGAAACCGGCAACCGCAAGGATTGGATCGGCTGGCAGGCCGAAGCCATGAAAAACGCCAAAGGCCTCGAACCGGGCGGCACGCGTCCTCTGCAAGGTGGTTATATCTTCCAACTCTATAACGTGAAGGCGGGCGCGGCCGTAGAATTCGGCTCACTAGGCTACGCTACCGTCGCCATTCAGTCGTACGAGGATTTCAAAAAAGCGCGGGCCGCCGGAAAGCTTCCGAAGGATGCGCGCTTCCAAGTCAGTCTGCCGACCCCGATCGCGGTGGTGCTGACTTTCAGCGAACCGGCGGCCGTTCCGGCAATCTGGGCGGCCTACGAAGCGCGCCTCAATCAGGAGATCGACGAGATCGCGGCGGCTATTCCTCATCGCGACCTGGCCATCCAGTGGGACATCGCCGCGGAAATTTGCTTCGTGCTGGAGAATCCGGATCTGGCGAAAGTGATTCCGATGGAGGCGCTGGTGGCGTCCATTGCCCGGGCGAGCGCGCACGTTCCGGCTGACGCCGAACTAGGGTTGCATCTTTGCTATGGCGATCCCGGCCACAAGCACGTCATCGAGCCGAAAGACACCAAACTCATGGTGGATCTTACCAATCATCTCGTCGCGGCGATCAAGCACTCGATCGCCTGGGTGCATATGCCGGTTCCGCGCGAGCGCGATGACGTCGCTTATTTCGCGCCGCTCAAGGGACTAAAGCTTGCCTCGGGGACGGAACTCTATCTCGGGCTGGTGCATCGGACCGACGGACTTGACGGCGCGCGCCGGCGGCTCGCGGCGGCAAAACAAGTGGTGACCGATTTCGGTGTGGCAACGGAATGCGGTTTCGGTCGCCGTCCGCCGGAAACGGTGCCGGGACTGATCGATCTGCACCGCGAAGTCGCGCTCGCCGGATAGGGTCGGCGTGCTCGACCACAGATCGAAAAGGGATGCCCGCCCAGGCTCCGCGAGTCACGGCGGGCAACCTTCGCGAACGGGCTGGCGAAACTAAAACAGCGTTGCCGTGAAACTTGGTGGAGCCAGGCGGAGTCGAACCGCCGACCTCTTGAATGCCATTCAAGCGCTCTCCCAACTGAGCTATGGCCCCGACAGGGACGGGAATCACGATCCAGTAATAAGCAATCAGAACGCAATGATCGGCACGATTAGCGAACTGATTACCGACAACTGATTACCGATTCCCGATCAGCCTTCCTCCTCGTCCTCGATATCGCCGCCGATGATATTGGTGACGTCGGCGTCCTCTTCTTCCTGCTCCTCGATGAAAGCGGCATCGTCGAGGGTTTCATCCATCTCGACTTCTTCCTCGATGTCAGGCTCGGTGGTTTCGACCGGTGCCTTCGCGCCCTGCGCCTCGGCATCGGCATCTTCGAGCGAAACCAATTCCGCCTCGGGCGCCTCGGGCACCGCGACCTCTTCGACCGGAACGGCGGCGACGGGCGCCGGTGCCGGTTGCGCCGGCTCCGGCCGCGCCCGCGTGACCGGTGCCTCTACCGGAACGACCTTGCCGGTATATGGCGAGATCACCGGATCCTTGTTGAGATCGTAAAACTTGCGTCCAGTTTCGGGGCAGACGCGCTTGGTGCCAAGTTCCGATTTCGCCACGGCCTAATCCTTTAAATTGGCTGCTTCACTTGGCTAGTCGGCGTGCGCCTGTCAATAGCCCATGATAAAGCACAGCAGGCTTTACCCCATGCACAGCGACCCCGCCCCGCTCACAGCCCGCCGGTACGGCCCACTCAAGGGCCGCGTGCGGGTGCCGGGCGACAAATCGATCTCGCATCGCGCGTTGATCTTGGGCGCGCTTGCGGTCGGCGAGACCAGCATCACGGGTTTGCTCGAAGGCGAGGATGTGATCAACACCGCCAAGGCGCTCGAGGCGTTGGGCGCGCGCGTCGAGCGCAGCGGCGCCGGCGCGTGGCGACTGCGCGGCGTCGGCGTCGGCGGCTTCGCCGAACCCGCGCACGCGCTCGATTTCGGCAATTCCGGCACCGGCTGCCGGCTCATGCTCGGCGCCGTTGCCGGCTGCCCGATCGCCGTCACTTTCGATGGCGATGCGTCGCTGCGCAAGCGCCCGATGCGGCGGGTGCTCGAGCCGCTGGAGCGCATCGGCGCGCATACGCTGACGTCAAGCGACGGCCGTCTGCCGCTGACGCTTGCCGGCGCCCGCGAACCGATCCCGATCGTGTTCGAGCCGCAGGTCGCCTCGGCGCAATTGAAGTCGGCAGTGCTTCTGGCGGCTCTCGCGGCGCCAGGCGAAACTGTGGTCGTCGAAGCTGAAGCGACGCGCGATCACACCGAGAAAATGCTCGCGCATTTCGGCGCCGACATCCGCGTCGCGCCGACGGGTGAGCATGGCCGCCGCATTGCGCTTGCCGGTCAGCCGGAGCTCATCCCGCGGCCGATCGTGGTTCCCGCAGATCCGTCGTCGGCGGCGTTTCCGTTAGTCGCGGCATTGATAACGCCGGGCTCCGACGTGATCCTCGAAGGCGTGATGCTCAATCCGTTGCGTACCGGGTTGTTGGCGACGCTTGCCGAAATGGGCGCGTCGATCGAGCCGCTCGAGTTGCGCAACGAAGGCGGCGAAGAAGTCGCCGATCTGCGCGTGCGCGCCGGATCGCTGCGCGCCGTCGAAGTGCCCGCCTCGCGCGCGCCGTCCATGATCGACGAATATCCGGTGCTCGCCGTTGCCGCCGCTTTCGCCACCGGCACGACGGTCATGCGCGGGCTCAGGGAGCTCAAGGTCAAGGAATCGGACCGTCTCGCCGGCACCGCCGCGCTGCTGCGCGCCAACGGGATTACGGTCGATATCGACGGTGATGACCTCATCGTGCACGGCAACGGCCGCGCACCCGGCGGCGAACTCGTCACCACTCATATGGATCACCGCATCGCCATGTCCGCGCTGGTGATGGGCCTCGCCAGCGACAAGCCGGTGTCGGTGGATGATGCGGCGTTTATCGCTACGAGCTTTCCAGGCTTTGCCGATCTGATGCGCTCGCTCGGTGCAGATGTGAATTAAGGGGCGCAAGCCGTTTGTCGGCGATCGCGTTTGCGCGTTCGGTCGCCGTGTTAAGGGCGAGTTCAAGTGCCTCACGAGCCTTTTCGAGTGTCTGCGCGTCCGCGTCCGCTGCCACCCGGATCGGTTCGCCGACAACGACCGCGCCACGGCTGAAGGGCAGGTTGATTTCGGTTCGGTCCCAATTGTCGAGCACGATCCTGCGGCTGGTCGCGACGCAAATCGGGAAGATCGGACGGCCGGAGGCTGCGGCGAGTTTGATGATGCCGAGACCGGCGACGCGCGCGACTTTGGGCACGTCCGCGGTGAGCCCGATGTTCCAGCCTTCGCCGATCAGATTGAGCATGGTCTTGAAGGCGGCGACGCCGCCTTTGAGATTGAACCGAGTGCCGTGATCGCCCGAACCGCGAACGGCGCTGATGCCCAGCCGGGCCGCGGCTATGGCGTTGATCTCGCCGTCGCCGTGGCGCGAGATCAAGGTTTTGACGCGATAACCTTGCGCCAGGAACGGTGTGAGGAAATGCTGACCGTGCCAGAACGCGATGATCACCGGTTGCTCGCGCTCGTAGCGCTCAAACAAATCGGTTGGTTCCACGGTAAAGCTGCTTGTCTTCCACACCAACCGCAAATACTCGGCAGCAAAGATCCCGACCGTCGTCTGCACCCAGGGCTGTTTTCTGAGCCTTCTTGCCAATCTCACAACGCAAATCCTCTGCTGTCGCGGTGGGGCGAGCCCGATTGTCGGAATTCGTCAAAGCGCTGTGGCGCTGTTAAAGCGCACAAATCAGGTTTCTACGGCAATCGCCAGCGGCGAAGCGATATCAGCATAGTTGTTTTTCGTGCTTGCGGAATTGATTATCCCGCCGTTTGATCTAGCGGGTTCCACTGTAGGGTACAACGCTTCCCGGCCGTTGCGGGCGGCGCGGAAGAAATGTAGTGAAAAAAATTCCGTGACAATGATCATCGCCATCGACGGACCTGCGGCCTCGGGCAAGGGGACGATCGCGAGGCAGCTTGCATCGGTTTACGGGCTTCATCACCTCGACACCGGCCTGATTTACCGCGCCGTCGCCAAGGCGCTGCTCGATTCCGGCTATCCGCCCGACGATGTGGCGCGGGCGACCGCCGCGGCGGTCGCGCTCGATCCGTCCGCATTCGACGAAAACGCGCTCAAAGTGCAGAAAATCACCGAAGCTGCCTCGGTCGTTGCCGCAATTCCCGAAGTGCGCCAGGCGCTCTTGAACTATCAGCGCCAATTCGCCACCCGGCCGCCGGGAGCGGTGCTCGACGGTCGCGACATCGGTACCGTGATCGCGCCCGGCGCCGACGTGAAGCTGTTCGTGATCGCGACCCCTGAAGTGCGTGCCGCGCGGCGCGCTCTTGAGCTCAAAGCGCGCGGCGAGCCGGTCGAGGAAGCCGAGGTGCTGGCCGACCTGCTCCGCCGCGACGAACGCGACTCCAGGCGTACCGCCGCGCCGCTCAAGCTGGCGCCCGACGCACACTTGCTTGACACCACGCATTTGAGTATAGACGCGGCATTCCGGGCTGCCGTCGATATCATCGAAGCCGTCCGAACGGGCCGAAAGCGCCGCTGATCGCGTTTTCGTCATTGGAGGAACAGCCCGTTCACGCTTCGTGTAAGGCGCCGGACCAAGCTCTGTCCCGATCGTCTGGCCTAGGCCCCAACCGCCGGCATCCCCGGCGGTCGCCGCACGTTCGGGATTGATCCATTTTCGCGGGGCGAAGTGTGGTGGATTTGAAGTTCCTAAAGCTTTGCGGCACGCTCAGATAGGAACTTCAAATCCAAGAACCACACTAGAAACATAAACTTGCTAGTGTCCCTTTGATTCCGAAGTTCGCATCAAAGGCGCCGCAAACTCCTGCGAACTTCGGAATTGGGATACTAGGAGTATTCATGGCTCAAGTTGCTGCCGCCGCGCCGTCGCGCGAAGACTTCGCGAGTATGATCGAGGAATCGTTTCGCGATGGCCATTTGCAAGAAGGTGCTGTCGTCAAAGGCACCGTGGTCGGCATCGAAAAAGACGTTGCCGTCATCGACGTAGGGCTAAAGACCGAAGGCCGCGTGGCTTTGCGCGAATTCGCCGGCCCCGGCCGACAATCCGAAATCAAGGTCGGCGACACCGTCGAGGTTTACCTCGACCGGATCGAGAATGCGCTCGGCGAAGCGGTGCTCTCGCGCGATAAGGCCCGCCGCGAAGAAAGCTGGGGCAAGCTGGAAAAGGCGTTCCAGAACAACGAAAAGGTGCAAGGCGTCATCTTCAATCAGGTCAAAGGCGGCTTTACCGTCGATCTCGACGGCGCGGTCGCCTTCCTGCCGCGCTCGCAAGTCGACATAAGGCCGATCCGCGACGTATCGCCGTTGATGAATCAGCCGCAGCAATTCCAGATCCTCAAAATGGATCGCCGCCGCGGCAATATCGTGGTTTCGCGCCGCACCGTGCTGGAAGAGACCCGCGCCGAGCAGCGCCAGGAGCTGGTGCAGAACCTCGAGGAAGGTCAGGTCATCGAGGGGACCGTCAAGAACATCACCGATTACGGCGCCTTCGTCGACCTCGGCGGCATCGACGGTCTGCTCCACGTCACCGACATCGCCTGGCGGCGCGTCAATCATCCGACCGAAGTTCTCAACATTGGCCAGCAGGTCAAAGTCAAGATCATCAAGATCAACCACGAGACCCACCGCATCTCACTCGGCATGAAGCAGCTCCTCGATGATCCGTGGCAGGGCATCGAGGCGAAATATCCGGTCGCCGCACGCTTCAAGGGCCGCGTCACCAACATCACCGACTACGGCGCGTTCGTTGAACTCGAGCCCGGCATCGAAGGTCTCATCCACGTCTCGGAAATGTCGTGGACCAAGAAGAACGTGCATCCCGGCAAGATCGTCTCCACTTCGCAGGAAGTCGAGGTGCAAGTCCTCGAAGTCGATCCGGTCAAGCGCCGCATCTCGCTCGGGTTGAAGCAGACCATGCGCAATCCGTGGGAGGTGTTTCTGGAGAAATATCCGCCCGGCTCGGTGGTCGAGGGCGAGGTCAAGAACAAGACCGAGTTCGGCCTGTTCCTCGGGCTCGACGGTGACGTCGACGGCATGGTGCATCTGTCCGACCTCGACTGGAAACGGCCGGGCGAGCAGGTGATCGAGGAGTACAAAAAGGGCGACAAAGTCGAGGCGCAGGTGCTCGACGTTGATGTCGAGAAGGAGCGCATTTCGCTCGGCATCAAGCAACTCGGCGATGCCGAGCCGGCGGCCGATGCGGCCGGCGGCGGCGAACTTAAGAAGGGCGCCGTCACCACCTGCGAAGTGATCGAGGTCAAGGAAGGCGGCATCGAGGTCAAGATCGTCGGCACCGAATACACCGCCTTCATCAAACGGTCGGAGCTGGCGCGCGACCGGTCCGAGCAGCGGCCGGATCGCTTCGCCGTCGGTCAAAAGGTCGATGCCCGCATCACCCAGTTCGACCGCCGCACCCACAGGGTTACGGTCTCGATCAAGGCACTCGAAGTTGCCGAGGAGAAGGAGGCGATCGCACAATACGGCTCGTCGGATTCCGGCGCGACGCTGGGCGACATCCTCGGTACCGCGCTCAAGCGCAAGGAAAGCGATAAGGAAGACAAAGAAGAGGACAAGGAAGACGACAGGGAAGAAGAAGAGACGGAGTAAGTGACGGGACGGAAATTCTGAGAAAGGGAACTCCACCATGTCGCTTGATGCCGACTTGATCGTCGACCGCCGCCGGATGCGGCGCAAGCTCACTTTCTGGCGCGTGCTCGCCATCGTCGTCGTTATTCTCGCGGTGGCCGCCGCGGCAGCGCTGATAAGCAACCGAACGGGATTGACCGGCTCGGGCGCTTACATCGCGCGCGTGACCATCCAGGGCTTGATCCGCGACGATCAGGAGCGCGTGCAGCAGCTGGAACGGCTGGCCAAGTCGACGTCGGCGCGCGCCGTTGTCGTGCACATCGACTCTCCGGGCGGCACCACCGCAGGCTCCGAGCAACTCTACGACGCGCTGACGCAGCTCAGAGCGAAAAAGCCGCTCGTCATCGTCGTCGATGGGCTAGCCGCCTCCGGCGGCTACATCGCGGCGCTAGCCGGCGACCACATCGTCGCCAAGCAGACCTCGCTCGTCGGCTCGATCGGCGTTTTGTTCCAGTATCCCAACGTCGCCGATCTCCTGAACAAAATCGGAGTCAAGGTCGAAACCATCAAATCGTCGCCGCTCAAGGCGGCGCCTGACGGCTACGAGCCGACCTCGCCGGAGGCGCGCGCGGCTATCGAATTGATCATCAAGGATTCCTACGCTTGGTTTCGCGGCCTGGTGCAGGATCGCCGCCATCTCGACGGCGACGAGCTGCAGACCGTCGCCGACGGCCGCGTCTTCACCGGACATCAGGGCATCGGTCTGAAGCTGGTCGACGAGATCGGCGACGAGAAGACCGCCATCGCTTGGCTCGCCAGCGAGAAAAAGGTCAACGCCAAGCTGCCGGTGCGGGATTACCAGCTGCACGACCGCTTCAGCGACTTGCCGTTCCTACACGCGGCCGCCGCGGTGGTGCTCGACGCCGCGGGGTTCTCGATGCTGGCCCGGCGGCTGGAAGATTGGGGCACCATGCAGACGGTCGAAGGGCTTAATCTTGACGGTCTGTTGGCACTTTGGCACCCTGCCAGCGCGAACTAGAGCCGCGGCGAGGCGACCTATGATCAAGTCCGAGCTCGTGCAGCGCATTTCCGCCCAGAATCCGCACCTTTACCAGCGCGACGTCGAGAAGATCGTCAATGCCATTCTCGGTGAGATTATCGCTGCCATGGCGCGCGGCGACCGCGTTGAGCTGCGCGGCTTCGGCGCGTTCTCCGTCAAGCAGCGTCCGGCGCGGACCGGTCGCAACCCGCGGACCGGCGCTCACGTCGCCGTCGACGAAAAATGCGTGCCGTTCTTCAAGACCGGCAAGGAAATGCGTGAGCGGCTCAATCAGGCCACCGGGGTTTGATCTTTCATCCGCCTTGCGAATGCAAATCGCAGTGGGGGAGGATGCAGACGGAGGCCTAAATTGTTGCGCAAGATCGTCGCCGCGATCGTGCTGGTGCCGCTCGCCGTTATCATCATCGCTTTCGCGGTGGCGAACCGCCACTCGGTCACGGTCTCGTTCGATCCGTTCAATGCCGATAAGCCGGCCGGATCGGTGACGCTGCCGCTATTCGTGCTGGTCATCGCGGTGCTGATCATCGGCGTCGTAGTCGGCGGCGTGGCGTCCTGGCTCCGGCAAGGCAAGTGGCGGGACAGCGCGCGGCGCTTCGAGCGGGAGCTGGCGCAGCTGCGCGGCAAGCTCGCCGCGCTGGAGGCTGGCGCCGCGGGGCCGCCCCGCGGCCGGGAGGCCGAGCCGCCGCCGCGCCTTAAGCTGCGGGCGCCGGTCCGCTAAGCTCAGTACCCCCTCGGGGGTCGCCTTGGACCTGGGTGCGCAAGGGTGCCCAAGCGACGCTCAAAGATCGGCTACTTGAGAAGGTAACGCCTGCAAGACAAGGCGCGCGGAGAGATGTAGAACGACGCCGATCAAGGACCGCGCATGTCGCTTATCGTCAAAATATGCGGACTATCCGATCCCGAGGCGCTCGACGTGGCGCTCGAAGCGGGCGCCGACATGGTCGGTTTCGTGTTCTTTCCTGCCTCGCCGCGCAACGTGTCCTTGGAGACTGCGCGCGCGCTCGGCGCACGCGTGCGCGGCAGGGCGAAGAAGGTGGCGCTGACGGTCGATGCCGACGACATGGTGCTCGAGGCGGTGGTTCAAGCTTTGCGGCCGGACCTGCTTCAACTTCACGGCAGGGAGCTGCCGGCGCGCGTATGGGCGCTCAAACAGCGCTTCGGCCTGCCGGTCATCAAAGCGATCGCGCTCGAAGCGAAGTCGGACCTTTCCGCGATCGAGACCTATGCCACGCTTGCCGACTTTTTGTTGTTTGACGCGCGGCCGCCGCGCGAGGCGACGCGGCCGGGCGGCTTGGGCAAATCGTTTGAATGGCAATTGCTCGAACACATTGATCCGGGCGCGCCGTTCATACTGTCGGGCGGACTCAATGCCGATAACGTCGATGAGGCGTTGCATATTACGCGGGCGCCGGGCGTCGACGTGTCTTCGGGGGTCGAGCGCGCTCCGGGAATCAAGGATCCCGATAAAATCCGCGCCTTCGTCCGTGCGGCGCGCGAGGCCTACGCGCGCATCGCAGCCCAGCCGGTCGCGAGCCCCGCATGACCGTGCAGCAGCCTAATTCGTTCCGGACCGGCCCGGACGAGCGCGGCCATTTCGGCATTTATGGCGGCCGTTTCGTCGCCGAGACGCTGATGCCGGTGATCCTCGAACTGGAAGAAGCCTACGCGGCTGCCACTGCCGATCCCGCGTTCCAGCGCGAGATGGACGGCTATCTCGCGCATTATGTCGGCCGTCCGTCGCCGCTCTATTTCGCCGAGCGGCTGACCGCGCATTGTGGGGGAGCAAAGATTTATCTCAAGCGCGAGGAGCTCAATCACACCGGCGCGCACAAGGTCAACAATGTGCTCGGCCAGATTCTGCTCGCCCGCCGCATGGGCAAAAAGCGCGTCATCGCCGAAACCGGCGCCGGCATGCACGGCGTCGCCACCGCGACGCTCTGCGCCCGCTTCGGGCTCGATTGCATCGTCTATATGGGCGCGGTCGACGTCGAGCGGCAGAAAGCGAATGTGTTTCGCATGAATATGCTGGGCGCCAAGGTCGTGCCGGTCGAATCCGGCTCGAAGACGCTCAAAGACGCCATGAACGAGGCGTTGCGCGACTGGGTGACCAACGTCGGCTCGACGTTCTATTGCATCGGCACCATCGCCGGCCCGCATCCCTATCCGATGATGGTGCGCGATTTTCAGTCGATTATCGGCCGCGAGACGCGCGAGCAGATGCTGGCGGCCGAGGGCCGGCTGCCGGATTCGCTCATCGCCTGCATCGGTGGCGGCTCGAACGCCATGGGCTTGTTCCATCCGTTCCTCGACGAGCGCGCAATCGAGATTTACGGCGTCGAAGCCGCCGGCCACGGCCTCGACAGCGGCATGCACGCGGCTTCGATCGCCGGCGGCCGGCCCGGCGTGCTGCACGGCAATCGCACCTATCTCCTGATGAACGAGGACGGCCAGATCAACGAGGCGCATTCGATCTCGGCGGGACTGGATTATCCGGGCATCGGGCCGGAGCATTCCTGGCTGCACGATCTCGGCCGTGTCACCTTCCTGTCGGCGACCGACGACGAGGCGCTCGACGCCTTCCAGCTTCTCTCCAAGCTCGAAGGCATCATTCCCGCGCTCGAGCCGGCACACGCCATCGCGAGGGTGCTCGATCTCGCGCCGCAGAAGCCAAAGGATCACCTGATGGTGGTCAACCTTTCCGGCCGGGGCGACAAGGATCTCGATTCGGTGGCGCGGCATCTGGAAAGCAAGCGGCGATGAAACGGCTGTTGTTTGCTCGTCGTTGCGAGTGGAGCGAGGCGGTCGATAGTATTCGGCGCGGCAGCCTGGACCGCTTCGTCGCTTCGCCCCTCGCGATGACGTTGAGTCCCGCATGACCACCCGCATCGACCGCCGCTTCGCCGCGCTGAAGAAAGAGGAGCTTGCGGCGCTCGTCACCTTCGTCATGGCCGGCGACCCCGATTACGAGACGTCGCTTGCGATCCTCGAAGCGTTACCCAAAGCCGGTGCCGACGCGATCGAGCTTGGTATGCCGTTTACCGATCCGATGGCGGATGGGCCGGCGATCCAGGCGGCCGGATTGCGCGCGCTTTCGTCAAGCCAGAACATGAAGCGGACGCTCAGCCTCGTGCGCGAATTCCGCCGCGGCAACGACGCGACACCGATCGTGCTGATGGGCTACTACAATCCGATCTACATTTACGGCGTCGAGAAATTTCTCACCGACGCGAAAATCGCGGGCGTCGACGGGCTCATTGTCGTCGATCTGCCGCCCGAGGAGGACGGGGAATTGTGCCTGCCCGCGCTTCATGCGGGTTTCAATTTCATCCGGCTCGCGACACCGACGACCGACGACAAACGTTTGCCGGCTGTGCTCGCGAACACGTCGGGGTTCGTCTATTATGTATCGGTCACCGGCATTACCGGTTCGGCCGCGCCGGATGCGGCGAAAGTCGCCGCGGCGGTCGCCCGCATCAAGCGCCATACCAGGCTCCCGGTCTGCGTCGGCTTCGGCGTGCGCACGCCCGAGCAGGCGCGCGCTCTTGCGCATGGCGCCGACGGCGTCGTCATCGGCTCGGCGTTGGTCGAGGCGGTACGCACAAGTCTCGACGCCGGCGGCAAACCGACAGTGAATACCGTAACGGCGGTCGCGGACCTCGTCCGTGCGCTTGCCGATGGCGTGCACGGCGCCGGCGCCATACGCGTCTCTTCCTGACGTTTCGCGGGCGGCTGCCCATCTCCGTGACGCTTCGACTGCGCCAAGCCGGCGCGCACGCTTGTCGAGTGTCGGCGATTTTTGATAGAAAACACGACAACGGATGGCGCTTGCACATCCGACCAATGACGCTCAACGAAAATCGGGAGGAAGTTAAAATGGCCAATCGCATCCTGACGACCCATGTTGGCAGCCTGCCGCGCCCGGCAAAGCTGATCGAAGTCAGTCAAAAACGCACCCTCGGCGAAAAGTTCGACGAAGCCGGCTACGAGAAGGAGCTCAAGAGCTCCGTCACCGACATCGTGCGCGAACAGAAAGAGGCGGGTATCGACCTTATCAACGACGGCGAGCTCGGCCACACCATGGGCTGGGCCTACGATTACGGCTCGTGGTGGTCGTATGTGATCCGGCGGCTCGCCGGCGTTGAAGTCGTCAACACCGGACTCTGGTTCACCAAGTTATCGGCGCACACGAAAACTCCGATGGCCCCGAAAGACTTCGTGGTCGGCGACTGGGGCGAGCGCCGCGATATGTCCAAATTCCATGAAGCCTATCTTGACCCGCACTCCGGGTGCGGCCTGCCCGAGCAGTTCATGACCGAGCATAGCCCGCTGGTGAACGGTCCGGTCAAGTACAAGGGTCACGACCTGGTCAAGCGCGATATCGAGAACCTGAAAGCCGGCCTCAAAGCGGCCGGGCTCGGCACCGAAGGCGCGTGGATGAATTCGATCGCGCCTGCAAGCTGCGCGCGCATGCCGAACGAGTATTACAAGAGCGAAGAGGAGCTGCTGTACGCCTGCGCCGACGCGATGCACGAGGAATACAAGGCGATCATCGACGCCGGTTTGACGGTCCAGCTCGACGATCCGGCGATCGGCGAAAATTGGGATCAGCAGAAAAACGAGCCGAGCGTCGAGGGCTATCGGCGCTACACTAAAATGCAGATCGACGCGCTCAACCACTCGATCAAGGGACTGCCCGCCAGCAAGATCCGCTTCCATCTGTGCTGGGGCAGCTGGCACGGTCCGCACACCACCGACATTCCGATGCGCCATCTGGTCGACCTGATGCTCGCGGTCAACGCGGACTATTATTCCTTCGAAGCCGCCAATGCGCGCCACGAGCACGAATGGAAAGTCTGGAAAGAGGTGAAGTTGCCGGACGGCAAGAAGATCCTGCCCGGCGTGGTCACTCACTCGACCAATCTCATTGAACATCCCGAGTTGGTCGCCGACCGGATCATTCGCTTCGCTGAAGCGGTCGGCCCGGAGAACGTGATCGCCTCGACGGATTGCGGGCTCGGCGGCCGGGTGCATGGACAAATCGCCTGGGCCAAGCTCAACGCGTTGGCCGAGGGCGCCGCGCTTGCCTCAAGGCAATTGTTCAAGGGCCGGGCGGCTGCGGCTTAGAGCGCGTTTGAGCAACGCTTAGGACTTTATGACTTTGGCCCCGGCGTCTCGCCGGGGCCATTTATTTTCACGAAGCAGCGCCCGTTCAGCGCCGCAATTTGTCGAGCGTGATCGGCAGGTCGCGCACGCGCTTTCCGGTGGCGTGGTAGACCGCGTTGGCGACCGCCGCCGCGACGCCGACAATTCCGATCTCGCCGAGACCCTTGACGCCGAGCGGATTGATGATGTCGTCGGGTTCGTCGACGAAGATGACTTCGATATCGTGGATGTCGGCGTTCACCGGCACATGATACTCGGCGATGTTGGCGTTCATGACGCGGCCGAAAGCGTGGTCGACCAGCGTCTCCTCGTGCAGCGCCATGCCGATGCCCCACACCACGCTGCCCATGATCTGGCTATGCGCGGTCTTCGGGTTGAGGATGCGGCCTGCGGCGACTGCGTTGACGACGCGAGTAACACGGATGACGCCGAGTTCTTCGTCCACCTTCACCTCGGCGAATATCGCGGAGTGCGTATTGCGCGCATGCGCCTTATCGTCCTTAAACGTATTGGTGCTCTCGCGCTCGATGCGATCGAGCCGGCCATGCCGCATGGCGTCGGTCATCGATACGCCGCGGCCGTTGTCATCCTTCAGCACGATCCTGCCGTCGGCAAGGCAGACCTCATCCGCCTTCGCCTCCGCAAGCGGCGACTTCGGCATTTTCTTCGCCAGGCGCAGGAGGTCCTTGCGCACCGCGTCGGAAGTCTTGGCGACGGCATGCACGATGGATGCCGCCATCCAGGAGCCACCCTCGACCGGCGCGTGCGGCAGTGTCGAGTTGCCAAGCCGGACCGTGATGTTGTCGAGCGGCAGACCGAGCGAGTCGGCCGCCATTTGCGCCGTGATGGTGTAGGTGCCGGTGCCGATGTCAGACGCGGCGCAGACGACCTCGGCGTGGCCGTTCGCCGTCAGCACGATGCGGACGGCGGTTTCCATCTGCAATGCTTCCCAGATGCCCGTCGCCATGCCCCAGCCGACCAGATCGCTGCCGTCGTGCATCGAGCGCGGCTGGGGCTTGCGCTGGTGCCAACCGAAAGCCTCCGCACCCTGCCGGTAGCATTCGCGGAGCTTCTTGCTGGTGTAGGGCAGGTCGTCATGCTGATCGCGGTCCGAATAACAGCGCCGCCGCAGTTCGAGCGGGTCGAGCTTGAGCGCGACCGCGAGTTCGTCCATCGCGCATTCGAGCGCATAGACTCCGGTGGCCGCGCCCGGCGCCCGCATGTCGGAGGGCGTCGGCAGATCGAGCGGCGCCAGGCGGTGCACGTATTTCGCGTTCGCGCTTTTGTAGAGCTGGCCGGACCACGCGGTGTCGTTGCGGGAAAAATTCTCGTATTGCGAGGTGATCGCTATCGCCTCGTGGCTGATCGATTCGAGCGACCCATTTGGCGACGCGCCGAGCGCCAATCGCTCGATCGTCGCCGGACGATAGCCGAGCGCGTACATTTGCTGTCGCGTCAGCACCAGGCGAACCGGACGCTTGAGCGCCAGCGCGCCCAATGTCGCGAGCGCGACTTGATACTGCGGACGAAGTCCCGATCCGAATCCGCCGCCCATGAAGGCAGACACGACGCGAACGTCGTCCGGCTTTAAGTTGAACACATTGCACAGATAGCGCTGTACGTTTTGCACGCCCTGGGTCTTGTCATAGACCGTGAGCTTGCCGTCGCCGTCCTGAACCACCGTCGAAGCGAACAATTCCATTGGATTGTGGTGTTCGGTCGGTACGAAGTATTCGGCCTCGTGGCGCACTGCTGCCGCCGCAAAAGCTTTGTCGGCGTTGCCGCGCGATGCCTCGGGCTTCTTGACGACGAAGGCGTCATCGCGCCGGGCTTCGAGGTCGGTGACGAAGGCATCGTTTTTGTATTCGACGCGGACCAGCGTCGCGGCGAAGCGCGCGATCTCCCACTCCTCGGCAAGCACCAGCGCGACCGGCTGTTCGCTGAACATGATTTTACCGTCGTACAGCGGACGGAATGGACTGCCTTTCTCCGGCGCCACGTCATCCTTATAAGCCGACGCTTTGGCGGCCATGTGTGGGCGGTTTTCGTGTGTGACGATGTCGAGCACGCCTTCCACACGAAGTGCGTCGCTCACGTCGATGCGCCTGATTTGGCCCTTGGCGACAGTCGAGGCGACAACGGCGCCGTAAGCGAGGCCATCAACGTTGAATTCGCCGGCATATTTCGCGGCGCCCGTGACCTTGGCGCGGCCATCGACGCGCGATGTGGGTGTGCCGATGTGCATGGTCATGGCGGCTACCGGATCTTCTTGTCGGATTGCGACTGCGGCGTTGCCTGCGCCGCCTGCGTCAGCGCCCGCACGATGGCGCTCCGCGCCAAATCGATCTTGAAGGCGTTGTGGGCGAGGCCGTTGGCGCCCCGCAGCACTTCGTCCGCGGCTCGGGCGAAAGACTCGCGGCTCGCCGGCTGGCCGCGCAGCGCAGCCTCGGCGCGCGGTTCGCGCCACGGTTTATGCGCGACACCGCCAAGCGCCAGCCGCGCCTCTTTGATCGCATCGCCGTCGAGTTCGAGCGCCGCGGCGACCGAAACCAGAGCGAATGCGTAGGAAAGGCGGTCGCGGATCTTCAGATAGGTGTAATTCCTGGCAAAGCCGCGCGCCGGCAATTCGACGGCGGTAACGATCTCGTCCGCGCCGAGGTTGGTGTCGCGCTGCGGCGTGGCGCCGGGCAGGCGGTGAAAGTCCGCAAACTCGATCCTGCGTTCGCCGCCGGGTCCGACCACCTGCACCGTCGCTTCCAGCGCGGCGAGCGCCACGCACATATCGGAAGGATGCGTTGCGACGCAGGCTTCGCTCGCGCCGAGGATCGCGTGCATGCGGTTTAGTCCGTCGCGAGCCGAACAGCCGCTGCCCGGCTCCCGCTTATTGCAGGGCGTCGCCGTGTCGTAGAAATAATAGCAGCGCGTGCGTTGCAGAAGATTTCCGCCGGTCGACGCCATGTTGCGCAATTGCGCCGAGGCGCCCGCCAGGATCGCGCTCGCCAGCATCGGGTAGCGCTCCGCGATCATCGGGTGATAGGCGAGGTCGGAATTCGGCACCAGCGCGCCGATCCGCACTCCGCCGCTCGCCGTCTCCTCGACGGTTTTGAGCGGCAGGCGAGAGATGTCGATCAGCCGCGACGGGCGTTCGACGTCGTCTTTCATCAAGTCGATCAGGTTGGTGCCGCCGGCGATGAATTTCGCGGTCGGATCGGCGCCGATCTGGCGTACCGCGTCGGCGACGTCGGCCGCGCGCGAATACTGGAAATCGATCATGATTGCCCCATCGCCTGCCGGATCGCCGCGACGATATTCGGATACGCACCACAGCGGCAGATGTTGCCGCTCATCAGTTCGCGAATTTCGTCTGCGGTTTTCGCTTTGCCTTCGGCGATCAGCCCGGCAGCCGAACAAATTTGGCCCGGCGTGCAATATCCGCACTGGAAGGCGTCATGGTCGATGAACGCTTGCTGCAACGGATGCAGCGCGCCGTCGGCCGCCAGCCCCTCGATGGTGGTGACGTTGGCGCCCTCCTTCATGACAGCGAGCGTCAGGCAGGAATTGATCCGACGGCCATCGACGAGCACCGTGCAGGCGCCGCACTGACCGTGGTCGCAGCCCTTCTTTGTGCCGGTCAGGTCGAGACGGTCCCGCAAGGCGTCGAGTAATGTCGTCCAGGGGGCCACCATGAGCTGCCTCCTGACTCCGTTGACCGTCAGCGACACCGCAATCTTGGCGGGTGCCGGAATTGCTTGCCCAACCCGCTGTGCCGCCCGTGTTCGTGCCATTTGCACCTCCGGGGATCGTCCATATGCAGAACAGCGCCATATGCGCGTTGGATCGCCGGGTTTCGGCAGTCCGTCTGCTTCACGGCTTCAATCTTGCCATGTCGCATCTGTTCCCTGGCAAGGCATATAACCAGCCAAAATCCCCCAACCAGCGGCCGCCCGTTGAAAACTGCGACCGGACGCCACACATTTGTCGCATACTGGAGGGGGAAAACGCCCATGGCCCGCGATATGGCCCGCGATTGGATGTGGTCGGAAGCGTGCGAGATGCTCGCGCGTGCTGAACGCATGCACCGTGAGTTCTTCCGCCCGGCGGGTTCGCAAGCGCGCCAAGCGTCCTGGGAGCCGCCGGTCGACGTTTTGGAGACCGAGGGCGAAGTGTTGGCACTCGTCGCATTGCCCGGGGTCGACCCCAACAGCGTTGAGGCCGCAATCGAGGACGGCGAACTCGTGATCGCCGGCGCGCGCAGTTATCCGCCGCTGCTGCGCACGGCGGTCATCCACCGGCTCGAATTGCCGCAGGGGCGGTTTTACCGGCGGGTCCGGCTGCCTGCCGGACGCTACAGCAGCAACGTGCGGCGCGCTGTCGCCGACGGTTGCCTGGTGATTACCTTGCAGAAAGCGGGGACAAGCCGTGGCTGAGATGGAAATGTTGTCATCAAACGAATCCAGCGAAGGTGCCGCTCAAGGCGCCGCGACGATGCCGCCGTTGCCTGCCGACGCACTCATCATCGTGCCGGTGCGCAACACGGTGCTGTTTCCGGGACTGGTGCTGCCGATCACGCTCGGGCGGCCGAAATCGGTCGCCGCCGCGCAACAAGCGGTCCGCGACCAACGCCAGGTCGGTATCCTCATGCAGCGTGACGCCGAGGTTGTCGATCCGACTCCGATCGACATGCACCGCATGGGCACGACCGCAAATATCGTGCGCTACATCACCGCGCCGGACGGCTCGCACCACCTTGTCTGCCAGGGCGAGCAACGCTTCCAGGTCGTCGAATATCTGACCGGCTGGCCGTTTTTCGTCGCCCGCGTGCTGCAAATTCCCGAGCCGAAAACGAATTCACCCGAGGTGGAGGCGCGGTTCGTCAACCTGCGCGCACAGACGTTGGAAGCGATCCAGTTGCTGCCGCAAGCGCCGCAGGAGCTTTTGGCCGCGGTCCAGTCAATCGAGGGACCGGCCGCACTCGCCGACCTCGCCATCGCTTACATGGACGTCAAGCCCGAGGAGAAGCAGGAAATCCTCGAAACGGTCGACATTGTCGCGCGCATGGACAAGGTCGCGCTTCTGCTCGCGCACCGCATCGAGATTTTGCGTCTGTCGCAGGAGATCGGCCGCCAGACCAAGACGGCGCTCGATGAGCGCCAGCGCGAAGTGCTGCTGCGCGAGCAAATGGCCGCGATTCAACGCCAGCTTGGCGAAGGCGAAGAGGGCAAAGCTGCGGAAATTGCCGAGCTCGATAAGGCGATCGCTAACGCCGGCATGCCTAAGGAAGTCGAAGATCAGGCGCGCAAGGAATTGCGTCGGTTGCAGCGCATGCCCGAGGCCGCCGGCGAATACGGCATGGTGCGCACCTATCTCGACTGGTTGATTGAGCTGCCGTGGAAATTGCCGGAGGAAAAGCCGATCGACATCGTCGAAGCTCGGCGCATCCTTGACGAGGACCACTACGATCTCGACAAGATCAAGCGGCGCATCATCGAGTACCTGGCGGTGCGTAAACTCGCGCCGAACGGCAAGGCACCGATCCTGTGCTTCGTCGGTCCGCCTGGCGTCGGCAAGACGTCGCTCGGCCAGTCGATTGCGCGCGCCATGGGCCGCAAATTCGTCCGCGTCAGCCTCGGCGGCGTGCACGACGAAGCGGAAATTCGCGGCCATCGCCGCACCTATATCGGCGCGCTCCCCGGCAACATCATCCAGGCCATCCGCAAGACCGGATCGCGCAATTGCGTGATGATGCTGGATGAGATCGACAAGCTCGGCGCCGGCATCCAGGGCGATCCGGGAGCGGCGTTGCTCGAAGTGCTCGATCCCGAGCAGAACAACACCTTCCGCGACAATTATCTCGCGGTACCGTTCGACTTGAGCCACATCGCGTTCATCACGACGGCCAATATGCTCGACACCGTCCCGGGGCCGCTGCGCGACCGCATGGAGATCATCAATCTCGCCGGCTATACCGCCGACGAGAAGCTCGAAATCGCCCACCGCTATCTGGTGCGCCGGCAAATGGAGGCGAACGGGCTCAAGCCCGGCCAGGTCGAGATCGGCGACGATGTGTTGCGCGACATCATTCAGAATTACACCCGCGAAGCGGGCGTGCGCGGCCTGGAACGGCTGATCGGGCAGACTTTACGTCACGCCGCGGTGCGCATTGCCGAGGGGCAGAGCGGTCCGATCCGCATCGGTCGCGACGATCTCGCCGCCATTCTCGGCGCGCAGAGGTTCGAAAGCGAAGCGGCGATGCGCACAAGCGTGCCCGGCGTGGCGACTGGCTTGGCCTGGACGCCGGTCGGCGGCGACATCCTCTTCATCGAGGCGACGCGCATTCCGGGTTCGGGCCGGCTCATCCTCACCGGACAGCTCGGCGAGGTGATGAAGGAAAGCGCGCAGGCGGCGCTGTCCATCGTCAAGAATCGCGCCGTAGCACTCGGCATCGATCCTACCCGGTTCGACAAGAGCGACATTCACGTCCACGTGCCGGCGGGCGCGATCCCAAAGGATGGGCCGAGCGCCGGGGTAGCCATGTTCATGGCGCTCACTTCGTTGATGACGGACCGGACGGTGCGCAGCGATACGGCAATGACCGGCGAGATCAGTCTGCGCGGATTGGTACTGCCGGTTGGCGGTATCAAGGAAAAGGTGCTGGCCGCGTATGCCGCCGGTATCAAGCGCATCATGCTACCGGCGCGCAACCGCAGGGATTTCGATGACATTCCCGAAATCGCTCGGCGAGAGGTGGAGTTTATCTGGCTCGAACGGGTTGAGCAGGCAGTCGCCGCCGCGCTCGAGCCGGAAAAGCCGGCGGATGCTCCGGCATCCGTCCCACAGTTCGTCGGCGCCGAGGCCTGATTCTTCTCCCCTTCGCGATCTCCTGGAACTCGAGGCATGGCGGTGTTTGACGGGAGCGCGGTCTCAAGTTTAAGTGGCGGTCCATCGGGCCGAGGGCCGGCCGCTTATCGCTGTGCCGTCGGCACGCTGTTGGCTGTCCCGCCGACCGAACAACAGTGAATGCGCTCAGCAGAGGAAAACGGCCGCAGCGCCGCTTGAGGGTCACTATGAGGGATTTGTTCCGCCGCGAGATCGCCGGCTACGCAAACGCGCACCGCGATCGCATAAACGGCTGGATGCACATCATCGGCAACCCGATCTTGTTCGTCGCCGTGGTGCTGCCGCTTTGCCTCCTTCCCGTCACCATATTCGGCTTTCACACCAGCGCCGCGCCGCTATTGGTCATCCCCGCGCTAATTGTTTGGATGGCATTCGACCTTAGCATCGGATTGGCCATCGTCGTCACTTCCATTCCGCTGCTTTGGATTGCGGCCGCGATCGCCGGCCACGTCGGCCTTGCCGCGGTCTGGACCATAGCGGTCGTGTTGTTCGTTCTCGGCTGGGCCATGCAAATTGTCGGACACAAGATGTTCGAGCATAACTGGCCCTCGCTGTTGGACGATCCACTGCATATGCTGATGAGCCCGATGTACGTGTACGCAAAACTGTTCGTCAGGATGGGCTTGCGGCCCGACCTCGCGGCGATCTTGCAGAAATCGGCGCAGCCGATCGCCTATGTCCCGCCGCTCTATCCGAGCGAAGGCCGGGCCGACGTGGGCCAGCATCCGTGACCCGGACGCTGGTCACGGGGGGCAGCGGTTTCGTCGGGCAGCATCTGGTGGCGGCCTTGCTGGCACGCGGCGATCGCGTACGCATTCTCGACCTTCGTTCTCCGGAACGGGCCTCGTCTGGCGCGGAATTTATCGACGGTTCGGTGCTCGACCCGGCGACGGTGCGCGCGGCATTCGACGATGTCGAGAAGGTCTATCATCTCGCCGCGCTGCCGGGCATGTGGATGCCGCGCAAGGCCGACTTTCACGACGTCAATTGTCGCGGCACGGAAATCGTGATCGCCGCCGCGCGCGAGCACGGGGTGCGGCGCTTTCTGCACTGCTCGACCGAATCGATCCTGTTCGGCCGATCGAATACGGCGCCCGTGGTCAGCGAACTCACGCAAACCACGCCCGAAGAAATGCCGGGCGCCTACACGCGTTCGAAGATGCTTGCCGAACAGCGCGCGTTGGAAGCGGCCGCCGCCGGATTGCCGGTGGTGATCGCCAATCCGACGATGCCGATCGGGCCGCACCGGCAACTCACGCCGCCGACCGAGATGCTGCGCTATTTTCTCGGCCAGCGCGTTCAATTTTACCTGGATTTTGTTCTCAACCTCGTCGACGTGCGCGATGTCGCCGCGGGATTGATGCTGGCGATGGAGCGCGGCCGGATCGGACAGCGCTACATCCTTGGCGGCGAGGATGTGTCGCTGCGAAAGCTGCTGGAGACTTTGGCGGCGATCAGCGGCCGCGGCGCGGTCCGTATACCGTTCCCCGCTGGGCTGGCCCAGGGAATGGCTGCAATGATGGAGTTTGTCGCCGATCATGTCACGCGCCGGCCACCGGCTGCGACCGTGGAAGGTGTGCGAATCGCCTTGCGTTCGAAAGCGCTGTCGATCGAGAAATCGCGGCGTGAACTCGGCTATGCGCCGCGACCGCTCGAACTGGCGTTGCGCGAAGTCATTGCCATCGTCATGGCGGAGCCTGTTAAATCGCGGTATCCGTCCGGCGCGTCTTATAAAAGTGAATTTTGACAACGAGCCCGCCGCCGGAACTAAATCCCTTCAGGTCGAATCGCTTCGTGCTCTGGATTTTTCGTGGAACATGATCCTTTCGGACAGCCGGTTTCCACTTTCCTGGATCTTGCTCTAGGCTGCGGGTTACGCGTGGTCTCATCCGCCGCAGGGTCGTCTACTGTGGAGCCGTCTAACGTGGAGTTGTCGGCATCGTGATCGCCCGTCCCGCCGAAACACTCGAGTTCATTTGGATTATATGGCTGATCAGTTGGGTGGCGGCATCGTTTTGGTCGGGCCGCACGCAACGGCGCGTCGGCACGTTGGAAACATGGACCTACCGCGCCGCTATGATCGCCGGCGGCATCTTGTTGGTGCCCTGGACGGCGCGGCTCCTTGGCGAACGCCAGTTGTGGCAGGTCGGTTACGGTACCGCGGCCGCACTTGCGGTGGTGATGGTGGCGGGGCTCGCCTTCGCCTGGTGGGGGCGAATCCGACTGGGGCGGCTCTGGTCCAGCGCGATCACGCGCAAGGAAGGCCACCGCATCATCGATGACGGGCCCTACGCGTATGTGCGTCACCCGATCTACACCGGACTTATGGTCGCGCTATTGGCCACGGCTGCGGCCGAGGCAGTCGTCACGGCGTTGATCGGCACGGCGCTCATCATTTTCGGCATATGGCTCAAAGCCAGCACCGAGGAGCGTTTCCTGATGACCGAGTTTGACGCGGACGCCTACGCCGCTTATCGCCGCCGTGTGCCGATGTTGGTGCCTTTCCTGCCGCATCGCTAGGCTGCCGCCGACGGTCGACTTTCGCGGCTTTTCAGTGCTTAAGCGGCGCCTGGTCCGACGCTTGGGCGGGCGCTTGGCCTATGGCGGCGCCGTCGCTCACCGCCGGAAGCGCGACGAGGTAGCGCGGAACGACAATACGCTGGCCGGCCGGCAGCGGCGCGCCGGACGCAAAGACTGCGTTCATCTGGGTAAGCGACCACGGCGGCACGTGGTAGAGCGCCGCCAGGCTTTGCAGCGTATCGCCGGGACGAGCGAAGATCGGGGTGCCGCTGTCCCATAAGTCGATCGCCGCGTCCGCCGGGACGGTGTAACGAAGCCGCACCATCTCGCCGTCGTTCTTAGCCGGCGTCGCCGCAAGCTGTTCAATTTTGCTCAGCACTTGTTGGTGAATTGATTCATTCTTCTCCATGTTGACGTGCGTGATCTCGTCGTGCTTGACGAGATCATAGCTCGCATAGTGACCCTGAAAGCCTTTGCCAGGCCCGACGTCACGCCCGCCCAAGACGCTGTTCGATTGGAAAATGTTGATATAGCGCTCGACGTTGGCCGGCACGTCTTCGGTGATTTTCGCTGGATCGGTGGTGACGACGAGACTTACCGGAATGTTTTCGGCGTTGAGCGAATCCGCGAATTTGAGCGCGCAGGCGCCGCCGACCGAATGGCCGACGACGACGATCAGAGCGGGGTTGGCTCGATAGTCGTGGATCGCTTCCCTGGAGATGACCGGGCACATCACGGCCTCGTTGACCGTCGCCTTGAAGCCGGCTTGCTCGATTTCTTCGGCGAGCTTGTCGGTGCCGCGTGAGAACACCATGCCAGCAAAACCGCGGAACAGATAGACTCGGACGGCCGGCGCCGGGTTGCCCGGCGCGACGGCGGCCGGCTCAGCCGACGCGGCCGGGCCCGCCACCGCCGGATCGCAACGGAACGGAAAGGCGAAGCTGCAATAGAGCGCCGCGATCAAGAGCGTTGCAACTTGCGTCGGCTTCATTCGCTCGCAGCTGCGCCTTCCCGGAAAGACCGGCCTACAATGCGGCGCGGATCTCTCTGATCACCTGCTCCTGCAACGCATGGTTCTTGTCGATATTGAAATGGCCGAGCTGGGGATTCTTCTCCACGTCGACGTTCTGCAGCACGCCGTTGAACTGCCGGCCCTTGACGACGGCATAGCCCAAGCCGCTGGCGATGTAGTAATTGACGTAGCGGCCGACATTTCCAGACGCCACCTCGCGCGACGTCGGGTCGAGCCCGATCGCCAATTTGACGGGTACACCGAGTTGGCCGAGCCGCGCGGCAAATTCGGTCACCGCCGTGGCCCCGGAGGAGTGGCCAACCAGAATGATGTTGTGCACGCGCCCGGCCTTGTAATCAGCCGCGGCCTCGTCGGCGAGCGACTCCCATCCCAGGTAATTGGTGACGGTGGTGTTGACGCCGTAGCGCTGGAGCTTGTCGGCGATTTCATCCAAGCCCAGAGAAAATATGTTGAACGCGCCGCGCAGCAGATAAACATGATCTCGCGCTTTGAGGGCGGCGTGCGGCTCTGCGACGCCGGCACCGATCGAGACCGCGAGCAGCAGGCAGGTCAGCGCGACGGTGTGCAGCGGACGTAGCAATAACCGCGGCAAGAGTGAGAACTTGCCGGACATGGCGTCACCATTAAGCGTCATTGGCTAACCTTTCCCAACGGTCCAAGAGCCTCCCCGTCCCAGTGGCGCATCATTACCTGCGTCGTCATCGGCTCTTCAACCGGGCTAAGCACACCGGCAACTTATCCACCAAGACTGTACCTTTATGGCAACACTCCGGCGGACCGCCCTCGCGGAAGATCGAATCGGTGCCGTAACGCATCCTGCGGCGCCAGGCGCAGCGCTTGCGGGATGCTGTCTCGTTGGTATTTTGCCGTATTGCTGGGGCGGTGGCTCCGGCGCCGGTTCTGCGGTTCTGTGACGCACCACCAGCGGGATTTGCAGTTCCTACAGTTGCCGCCGGGACTCGTACGGGAAGCGTCAAATCCGGAAATCCGCACCAATGCCTTGAAAGTTCGCAGGTTCCTTTATCCGAAGTTGGCAGGAAAATATGCCGCCCGTGCATGCTTCGGAATTGAAACACTCGCATGGGGAGGAAAGCACTCCGATGAACATTACCGTCGGCAAGAAGGCCATCGCCGAGGCGACCGAGAAGCTCAAGAACTGGGGCCGCTGGGGCAAGGACGATCAGATCGGCACCCTCAATCACGTCAGGCCCGAGGACATTGTCCGGGCAGCCGGACTGATCCGCACCGGCAAAGTGTTTGCGCTCGGCATTCCGCTCGATCGCAGCGGGCCGCAAACCGGATTGTTCGGCGGCCGCTGGAATCCGATCCACACCATGCTGGCGACCGGCACCGATGCGGTCGCCGGACGCCAGGACAAGGTCCCAAATATCCGTTACGCCGACGACGCCATTAACTTGCCGGTGCAGTGCGCCACGCACTGGGATTCGCTCGGGCACATCTTTTACGAAGAGACGATGTACAACGGCTTCGACGCGCGCGAAGTCGACAGCGGCGGTTTGCACAAGCTGGGCATCGAACACGCCAAGAGCAAAATGGTCGGCCGCGGCGTGCTGCTCGACGTGGCGCGCTTTCGCGGCGTTCCCTGGCTCAAGGATGGCGACGCGATATCCAACGACGAACTCGACAAATGCGCCAAGGCGGCGAACGTCGAGATCAGACGCGGTGATTTCGTCATCCTGCGTACCGGCCAGATGGAGCGCTGCCTGTCGGAGCAGAAGTGGGGCGCTTACGCCGGCGGCGACGCGCCCGGCGTCAGGTTCGAGAATTGTTACTGGTGCCAGGAGAAAGAAATAGCCGCGATCTGCTCCGACACCTGGGGCGTCGAGGTGCGGCCGAACGAAACCACGGAAGCCAATCAGCCGTGGCACTGGGTGGTGATCCCGGCCATGGGATTGACCATGGGCGAGATGTTCTACGTGAAAGAGCTGGCGGAGGATTGTAGCGCCGACGGTATCTACGAGTTTTTCTTCTGCGGCCCGCCGCTCATCATTACGGGCGGCACCGGCTCACCGCTCAATCCGCAAGCGATCAAATAGGATTGCGCTTCCGGCCCGAAGCGACACGCCTTCGTGCATTGACCGACGCGAAATCCTGCACGAGATCGATGCGATCCGGCGTGATGTTCACGTCTGCGTTACACAACTTTCGCTTCAAGCGGCTTACTCAACGCGGCGTTGACCTTGGGCATTACTTTCTCGGCCAGCAAGACCATCGAGCGCTTGGCGAGAGCCGGATCGTGCCAGTCCTTGCCGGCGTAAAGCAGCGTGCCGAAATCGCCGACGCGATCGCGGAATTTCAGAATCTCATCGGCGACTTTGTCGGGGGAGCCGTAGACGATGAGTTCGTCGCAGATGCCGTCGAGCGTCACTTCGCTGTCGGGCTGCTCGCGGCGCGTCTTGAACAGCTCGATGCGGCCTACTTTTTTTAGCTTGGTGAACAGCTGACTGTAGTAGAAGCGGTACGGGCTGTCCGGGCCGGTGGCGTAGGCCTTGGCGGTTTTGTCGTCGTCGGCGACGAAGATCGATTTGGCGACGCGCCAGTTGGCCGGATCGGCCTTGCGACCGGCGCGCTCGCAGCCCTCGACGTATTTCGGCCAGTGGCTCTTGACCCATGGCGGCATCAAGAAGTTCGCCGAGATCGGCTCCCAGCCGCGCGCCGCCGCTTCGGTCACGCCTTTCGAGAACGGTGCCACCACCGTGACTACGATCGGCGGATGCGGCTTCTGCAGCGGCTTCGGCAGATAGCCTTGGCCGACGTCCAGCATCGCCTGTCGCTCGATCTTGATGTTCCAGTATTTGCCTTCGATGTTGTACGGCGGCTCGCTCGCCCAGATCTTCAGGACGGCATTGATCGCTTCGAGGAACATGGCGTTGCGGTCGGCGTCGAGATTGCCGAAGGCTTCCGCGTCGGACAGCAAGCCGCCGGGGCTGATGCCGAAGATGAAGCGGCCGTCGAGCATGTGGTCGAGCATGGCGATTTGCGCGGCCGTCGCGGCCGGGTGAGTGTTCGGCATGTTGATCGTGCCGGTGCCGAGCTTGATGGTTTTGGTGGCGTCGATCAGGCTTGATATGAATACCGCGCAAGACGTGATGTTTTCCGCGCGGTCGGTGGCGTGCTCCCCGACATAACCCTCGACGAAGCCGAGCTGGTCGGCCAGCACGAAGGCTTCACGGTCCTCGCGCAGCGATTGGCGCCAATCCTTGTCCAACGGATGGATCGGCATGGTGAAAAAACCGAGCTTCATGATGCGCTATCGTCTCCCGTCGTCACTTCTTGAACTTCACGATTTTCTGCTGCTGTTCGCCGAGCCCGTCGATGCCGAGACGGACGACATCGCCGGGCTTGAGGAATTTCGGCTCCGGTTTCATGCCCAACGCGACGCCGGGCGGCGTTCCGGTGATAATCACGTCGCCCGGTTCCATGATGAAGAATTGCGAGCAATACCAGACGAGGTGAGCGACATCGAACACCATGTTATGGGTCGTGCCTTTTTGTCGCGATTCGCCGTTCACCGTGAGCCACATGGCAAGCCGCTGCGGGTCTTTGATCTCGTCTTTGGTGACGAGCCAGGGTCCGAGCGGGCCGAAAGTCTCGCAGCCCTTGCCTTTGCCCCACTGACTGCCACTGCGTTCGATCTGAAAGTTACGCTCCGATACGTCGTTGGCGAGGCAATAGCCGGCGACCACTTCCATGGCTTCGCGCTTGGCGAGATAGCGTGCGCGGCTGCCGATGACGACGGCGAGCTCGACCTCGTAATCGAGCTTGGTCGATTCCTTCGGAGTTATCGTGTCGTCGTTCGGGCCGCAGACGCAGCTCGGCGCCTTGTTGAAGATGACCGGCTCCTTCGGCAGGGGCATGCCGGCTTCCGCCGCGTGGTCGGAATAATTGAGCCCGATGGCGATGAAGTTGCCGACCTTGCCGACGCAAGCGCCGAGTTGCGGTGTACCGCGAACCAGAGGAAGCGTATCGGTCTTAAGTTTGTGCAGTTTGGCGAGGCTTTTTGGCGACAGCGCCTCGCCGGCAATATCCGGCACGATCTTCGAGAGATCGCGGATGCGGCCTTGGGCATCGAGCATGCCGGGTTTTTCGCGCCCGGGGGCGCCGAAGCGAACAAGTTTCATTGAAAATCTCCTTGCAGGGCGAAACTTAGGGCCATTTCACGACAGGCGGCAGCGACGACAATATCGAATTAACATTGCCGCCAGTACGTAGGCCGAAAATAGTGCCGCGGTCATAAAGAAGGTTGAACTCGACGTAACGTCCGCGGCGCACCAGTTGTTCCTCGCGCTCCGCGTCGCTCCACGGCTTAGCAAAGTTCTTGCGCACCAGCTCGGGATAGATACGCAGGAAAGCGTTGCCGACATCTTGCGTGAAGGCGAAATCGGCGTCGAACTCGCCGGAGTCGAGCCAGTCGTAGAAAATGCCGCCGACGCCGCGCGCCTCGCCGCGATGTTTCAAAAAGAAATACTCGTCGCACCACGTCTTGAACTTCTCATACGGCGCGACTTCGCGATGCGCGTCGCAGGCAGCCTTCATCGCCGCGTGAAAGGCGATGGTGTCCGGGTCGTTTTGCGTGCGGCGGGGCGCCAGCAAGGGCGTCAGGTCAGCGCCGCCGCCGAACCAGGCCTTCGTGGTGACGACGAAGCGCGTATTCATGTGCACGGCCGGTGCATGCGGATTGTGCAGATGCGCAATGAGCGAAATGCCGCTGGCGAAAAACCGGGGATCGTCGGCGGCGCCGGGTATGTCCTTGCGGAATTCCGGAGCGAATTCGCCGAACACCGTGGACACATGCACGCCGACCTTTTCGAATACGCGTCCGCGCATCGTCGCCATGACCCCGCCGCCGCCCGGTGCGCCGCTGTGATCGTGCCGCTTCCACGGTGCGCGTTCGAATCGACCGGCTGCGAGCTCCGCTAAGGGGGCGCCGGCGGGCAACGTGTCCTCCAGCTCTTCGAAGGCGGCGATGACGCGATCGCGCAACGCTTCGAACCAGCCGCGGGCGCGGTCTTTGCGCGTTTGGATTTGGCTTGTGTCCATTGTGTGCAGAATGTCACAAAATTACGCGAAGATTGATCCCTTGTGACACCGATCACCGGTTATGGCGGCTATGCGACCACAGATCATCCGGCCGACGCGCCGGCGCCTGCTTAAAAGCGCGACCGGCGCTGGTTTTGTCCTGTTCGCGGCACCCGCCCTGCTGCGCCATGCCGGGGCGCAGCCTTGGCATGCAGGAAACCCCTTTAGCCTTGGCGTTGCCGCGGGCGCGCCCCGGCATGACGGTTTCGTGCTGTGGACCAGACTAGCGCCCGAGCCGCTATCGCCCGATCCGGAAACGCCGGGCGGCATGCGCGGCGATGATGTGACGGTGGCCTATGAGATCGCCACGGACTCCGCGATGCACGACGTCGTGCGGCACGGAGAATGCGTCGCAGAGCGGACCTTCGGCTATTCCGTGCACCTTGATGTGCGAGGCTTGGAACCGGGCCGGCCGTATTGGTATCGCTTCATGAGTGGTGATGCGGCAAGCCGCGTCGGCCGCGCCGCGACGCTGCCGGCGCCCGGTGCCGCGCTGGAACGGCTGCGCTTCGGCTTCGTCTCCTGTTCCAATTACGAGCACGGCTATTTCTCGGGCTATCGCCACCTTGCCGACGAGAACCCCGAGTTCGTGCTTTATCTCGGCGACTACATCTACGAGTACATTGAGCGCAAGCGCCCGGTCGTGCGCCGTCACTCCGACGGCATCGAAGCGGCGACGTTGCCGACCTATCGCAATCGTTACGCGCAATACCGGCTCGACGCGGACCTGCAGCGGCTCCACGCCGAAGTCCCGGCGCTGGTCACCTGGGACGACCACGAGGTGCAGAACGACTATGCCGACAAATGGTCGGAATTTTTTGACGATCCGGAGCTGTTCCTGCTGCGCCGGGCGGCCGCCTATCAGGCGTTCTACGAGCACATGCCGGTACGGCCGATTTTGTCGCGTCCCGACGGACCGCGGATGCGGGTCTATGACCGCTTCAGCTTCGGCGACCTGATTGAAATTTCCATGGTCGACGGCCGGCAGTACCGCTCGCGCGAAGCCTGTTATGGGCCCCCCAACAAAGGCGGCACGCATCTGGAAACCAACGCAAGCTGTCCGGAACGGCTCGATGCCGGGCGCACCATGCTCGGCTTTGCGCAGGAAGCTTGGCTGAATAGCGGGCTCGCCCACTCCAAGGCGCAATGGAATTTAATCGCGCAGGATGTGTTGATGGCGCAATACCAGCTAAAGCAGGACAACGCCGATGCGTTCTCGACCGACGACTGGGACGGCTATCCAGCGAACAGGACCCGCCTCCTCAAGCGCATTCGTGATACGCGGGTCGCCAACCCCGTCGTTGTCGGCGGCGACGCCCATTGTTTCTTCGCCAACGACTTGCGGCCCGATTTCAGCGATCCGAACTCTCCGGTTGTCGCCACCGAATTCGTCGGCACCTCGATCTCGGCGGTCGGGCCGCCCTACGAGATGATAGCGCCGGCCTTGCCGGACAATCCGCACGTGCATTTCTTCGAAAGCCGCCGCCGCGGCTATGTTTGCGTCGATCTGGAACCCACGCACATGCAACTGCGCATGCGGGTCGTTTCCGACGCCGCCGATCCGAAGGCCGCTATCGCGACGCTGCGGACCTTTGCGGTCGAGGGCGGCCGCCCCGGCGTCGTCGCGGCTTAGCGGCGGCGCGCTTCACTCTGCGTCGAGCTTCTCGGCCAGCCAGACCTTGATCAAAGACTGATACGGCACGTCGCGTTTGTTCGCGGCGATCTTGATTCGATCAAGCAGGCCCTGCGGCAGGCGCAGCGAAATTGCCGTCGTGGACAGCTTTAGATTTGGAAATCGCACGCGCTGCGCCTTGCTCCAATCTACGAAGTCAGTTGAATCGTGAGTATCCCAAAATCTACGTTCCTCAGCTTCGTTTCGAAAGCGAGGAATGGGCTTAAGCTTGCTGCTCATAGAAGCCTCGTTCTTTGCGGCTCATATTGCGCGCAGAAATCACCTGAATTTTGGTGCTGTCTTCGCGCAACGTAAATGTCACATGTAGCGGCCGTCCTTCGATTGTCCGTCCCAATGCGTGATAGCGCGGTTCGTCTTGACCGTGCTTCACGTCGTCGACGATCATTAGTTTCTCATCCGCAAACACCTGCTCAGCCTCCGCATGAGAAACCGAATGCCTTTCAGCGCTCTTGAGGCTATTTGCGTCGTCCCAGTCAAATCCGGCGATTTGGCTCCGGTCGAGCATGTATTGTATATTATCATAATATACGTTTCTCGCTAGTCTGGCTTCTTGGATTGCTCGGCTGCGGTCTGCCGCAGTGCTTCGCCGGCACCCATTGCGGCGGCAAGCGCGACATTGAGCGAGCGCAAGGCCGGCCGCATCGGGATCGTCAGCCGCGCATCGGCGGCCTCGTGGACCTCCGCCGGTACGCCCGCCGATTCGCGGCCAAACAGCAGAACATCGTCTGCCCGGTACCGGTAATCGAGATAGGAAAGGGGCGCAGCGGTCGTAAACAGCACCAGTCTTCGCCCTTCGGTGCGCCGCCACGCGTTGAAATCCTGCCAGGAGCGATGCCGGACCAATGCAACCGCATTGAGGTAATCCATCCCGGCGCGTCGGAACGCGCGGTCGGTCGCCACAAAGCCCGCCGGTTCGATGATATCCGCCCCCAGCGCAAGGCACGCACACAGGCGCAATATGGTTCCGGTATTCTGCGGAATATCGGGTTGGTAGAGTGCGATACGCATCTGCGCGGGTTGGCTATGCACGGGCAACTCCGTGGGCCTCGGGGTGTGCTCCTTTGCAGACTTGCACTCTATCGGTAAGGGTGCCAAAAAACGCCGCCGGATTGGGTCGCCTCTGGTCTTCCCCAGGTCGGATGAGACCCTTGTGTTCCGCCGCCGCACGGGCCTGCCGGGGGCGGCTCGCAGCGCGGACGAAGGTAGAGCGGCGAAGAGTTACGAGGGTGAGGCGGGTGGCAATAATCTCCGGGAGCGGAGCCTTCACGACGCAATTCCGATCGGTTCGTCCTCGGTGTGATTCGAAGCGGCAAATCCGCGCAAAGATGGCGCTTCAGGCAATGCATAAGGTTCGATCATGAGCCAACACTCGGTCTACAAGCCGCAGAACGCCTTCATGCAATGGTTTGAGCGGCGGTTGCCGATCGCGGGCCTCGTCTATTCTTCCTTCATCGTCTATCCGACGCCGCGCAACTTGAACTATTGGTGGACGTTTGGCGGCATTTTGACCTTCATGCTGGGGGTCCAGATGGTCACCGGTATCGTCTTGGCGATGCACTATACGCCGCACGTTGATCTCGCCTTCAATTCCGTCGAATCGATCATGCGCGACGTCAATTACGGCTGGCTGCTGCGCTATCTGCACGCCAACGGCGCCGCATTCTTCTTCGTCGCCGTCTACGCCCACATTATCCGCGGCATGTATTACGGCTCCTACAAGGAGCCGCGTGAAGTGTTGTGGATTTTGGGCGTCATTCTGTTTCTGCTCATGGTGGTGACCGGCTTCATGGGCTACGTGCTGCCGTGGGGCCAAATGAGCTTCTGGGCGGCGACCGTCATCACCAACCTGTTCTCGGCGATACCCGGCGTCGGCGATCCGATCGTCACCTGGCTGTGGGGTGGTTACGCCGTCGGTAATCCGACGCTCAACCGCTTCTACTCGCTGCACTACCTGCTGCCCTTCGTCATCGCCGGTGTGGTGGTGCTGCACATCTGGGCGCTGCATATGGTCGGTCAGAATAATCCGACCGGAGTAGAACCGAAGGTCGACAAGGACACCGTCGCTTTCACGCCCTATGCGACCGTCAAGGACGCCTTCTTCATCGGGGTGTTCTGCCTGTTCCTCGCTTGGTTCGTGTTCTACATCCCGAATTATCTTGGCCATGCCGACAATTACATTCCGGCCAATCCGAGCCAGACCCCGACCCATATCGTGCCGGAATGGTATTATCTGCCGTTCTACGCCATCCTGCGCGCGATCCCGAACAAGCTTATTGGCGTCATTGGGCTTGCCTCGGCGATCATCTTGCTCGCCTTTCTGCCTTGGCTCGATACCTCGCGGGTGCGCTCGGCGAATTACCGGCCGCTCTACCGGCAGTTTCTGATCGTGTGGTTCCTGGCGGTGATCGGGCTCGGCTATCTCGGCTCGCAGGAGCCGGTGGGCGGCTACGTGATCGCGGCACGCATCCTCACTGCCTACTATTTCGGGTTCTTGCTCATCATCCTGCCGCTGCTCGGGTTGTTCGAGAAAACCAAGCCCTTGCCGAACTCGATCTCCGAATCGGTGCTACGCCACGGCCTGTCCGCAGGCGCGTCGGCGCCGCCGCCATCCGGCGTCAAGGGTTAGGAGGTCGGCATGAACGCCCGTCGCAGCAGCGCTGTCGCTTTCACGCTCGCCGTCTTCCTCGCAGCGCTCGGTGCACGCAGCGCCGGCGCGCAAGAAGAAACGCCGATCCCGCCTCGGCAACATTGGTCGTTTGCCGGCCCGTTCGGCCTTTACAACACGGCGCAATTACAGCGCGGCTTTAAGATATACCGCGAGGTCTGTTCGACCTGTCACAGCATGAACCTGTTGTCGTTTCGCAATCTTGCCGATCCCGGCGGTCCGGGCTTCACCGAAGCGCAGGCCGAAACGATCGCCGCAGGCTTCCAGGTGACCGCCGGCCCGAATGACAAGGGCGAGATGTTTCAACGACCCGGCAAACTGGCCGATCATTTCCCGCCGCCGTTTCCGAATGAACAGGCCGCCCGCGCCGCGCTTGGCGGCAAGCTGCCGCCCGACATGTCGGTGCTCGCCAAGGCGCGCGGCGCCGAGCAGGGCTTCCCTTGGTTCATCTTCGATGCCTTCACCCAATACCAGGAGGAAGGCCCCGACTACATTCACGCCATCCTCAACGGCTACGAGGACCCGCCGCCGGCCGGCTTCACGCTGCCTCCGGGCGCGCAATACAACAAATATTTTCCCGGCCACGCCATCGGCATGCCGAAGCCGCTGAGCGACGGACAAGTTGAATACACCGACGGCACACCGACCACGGTCGATCAATATGGCCGCGATGTCGCCGCCTTCCTGATGTGGGCGGCGGAGCCCAAGCTCGATGCGCGAAAGCGGCTTGGCTTTCAGGTTTTCGCGTTTCTGATCGTTTTGACCGTCCTTCTTTACTTGACCAAGAATAAGATCTGGTACGAGGTCAAACATCATCCCGAGCTGCTTGAGCCTCGGCCGCCGACCGAATATCGGAGCTGAGCCGGGGGGCTCGCGATCATGACGACCGCCGAGTTAGAGAGTGATCTGCGAAACGCCATCCGCAACATTCCGGACTACCCCAAGCCGGGCATCATATTTCGCGACATCACGACGTTGCTCGGCAACGCCCGCGCCTTTCGCCGCTCCGTCGATGAATTGGTGCACCCGTGGGCCGGCGCCAAGATCGACAAGGTAGCCGGCATCGAGGCGCGCGGTTTTATTCTCGGCGGCGCCATCGCGCACCAGGTTTCGGCCGGGTTCGTGCCGATCCGGAAAAAGGGCAAGCTGCCGTTCAAGCGCGTGAGCATCGGCTATTCTCTGGAATACGGTATCGACGAAATGGAGATGCACGAGGACGCGGTGTTAAGGGGCGAGCGCGTCATTCTGGTCGACGACCTGGTCGCAACCGGCGGCACCGCCGAAGCTGCGGTGAAGCTCTTGAAGCAGATCGGCGCCGACGTGTTGGCCGCTTGCTTCATCATCGATCTGCCCGACCTCGGCGGCGCCGAGAAAATCAGGAAGCTCGGTGTGCCGGTGCGCACGCTCATCAGCTTCGAGGGCCATTAGCGGCTTCGGGGGCGATCAGCGGCCGACGTCTTTTACCGTTATTCTATTGCGTCTTCGCCACGTCGAAGTGTCGGCAAATTATTTTCAAAGCGGAAAGCATACGCTCCGCAGGTAGCCGAATCCGCCGATGAAATCCGGCATTGCCGCCGTTTTGCGCCTTGAGGTGCTCAATCTCGCCTTGTTGACCGCTGTATGTCGCCTTGGACCGAAGCAGGGTTTACGAGGCGTGAAACGGGCGATTGCCGGCCAATAACCGATTTTTCAGTTGTCGCAGCTAGACCTTTGCCAAACAACAACTCTACCTTGCAGGGGCGGGTCACTATGCGCGTTGCTCAACTGTCTTGGAGCGAAACGGCCGGGTGGGCCGTTGCTCCCGGCGAACGCAACTCCGCGGATCTGGTTTTCTTCTTCGGCTCCCGTCGGGCGCTGGCGTGCGGCGAGCGTTATCAGGAATTGCGCGCGATGTTTCCGCGCGCGCACATTCTTGGCTGCAGTACCGGGGGCCAGATTCACAATCAGGACGTGACCGACGAGGAAATCGCCGGTGTCGCCATTGGCTTCGCCGCAACGCAACTGCGCATCGCATGCGAGCCGGCGTCGTCCGCGGAAAAGTCGCGAGCCTGCGGTAGCGCGATCGGACGGGGCTTGGCGGCACCGGACCTGGCCGCAGTCTTTGTTCTTTCCGACGGCCTCAACGTCAACGGCAGCGAGCTTGTCGCCGGCCTTACCGGCGCAGTCGGCCGCAAAGTGTCGGTCACCGGCGGCTTGGCCGGCGATGGCGCCGAATTCCGCGAGACGCTTGTCGGCGCCGATTGTCCACCCAGCAAACATATCGTGGCCGCGGTCGGCTTCTATGGCCCGGCGGTCCGCGTCGGCCACGGCAGCGCCGGCGGCTGGGATGAGTTTGGGCCGCGCCGTCACATCACGCGCTCGCGCGGCAATATCCTGTTCGAGTTCGATGGCGAGCCGGCGCTCGATCTCTATGAGCGTTATCTCGGCGCGGAGGAGGCGAGGGGCTTGCCGGGTTCCGGGCTCCTGTTCCCGCTGCGTATCTTCGATCCCGAGCGGCCTGACCACGATATCGTCCGCACCATCCTGGCTGTCGATCACCAGGCGCGCTCGATGACGTTTGCCGGCGACGTACCCGAAGGTTGGATCGCGCAACTCATGCGCGGAAATTTTGACCGGCTTGCCGCCGGCGCCGCCGCGGCGGCGCGGCAGGCGGCCGACGGCGTCGTCGGCCAAGATGGCGTCGGCGACCAGGTCGCCATCCTGGTAAGCTGCATCGGGCGCCGCCTGTTGATGGGCCAGCACACCGCCGACGAGCTCGAAGCCGCGAGCGGTGAGTTCGGGCCGCTGGTTCCGCAGCTTGGTTTTTACTCCTACGGGGAAATCTCGCCGCATCGTGTGTCCGGCGTCTGCGAACTTCACAACCAGACAATGACCGTCACCACGATCGCCGAGGCGGCGGATTACGCTGGTGCATAAGCTTCTCGCCCGACAACTCGCCAAGGCGGCAAAGGGGTCGGGCGGATTCGATCTGGAAATGCTGCTTGGCCTGGTCTCCACGGCCTACGAGCAATCGGACAACGATCGTCACCGTACGGATCGCTCGATATCGCTGATGATCACCGAGCTGGAGCAGCTCAATCGCGGGCTCGACAAGCTGGTGCAAGAGCGAACCGCCGCCTTGCGCGAGCGCGAGGCGCAATTGCAGGCGCAGAATCTGCGCTTCGATGCCGCGCTCGAAAACATGCCGTTCGGCTTGACGATGTTCGATTACAACGAGCGGCTGACCGTTTGCAACGAACGTTACCGTCAGATGTACGGATTGCAGCCGAGTCTGGCTAAACCAGGCATCACCCTGCGCGCTATTCTTGAGGCGCGGATGGCGAATGACCACCCCGAGATCGCCCGCCCCTATGTGGAGCGTCGACTGTCGGACATCCGCCGCGGCGAACCCTTTTACGCCGAAGACGTCACTCGTGACGGTCGCCTGCTCGCCGTCAATCATCGGCCGATGTCCGATGGCGGCTGGGTCGCCATCCATCAGGACATCACGGCGCAGAAGCAGGCCGAAAGGCAAATCGCCTATATGGCCCGCCATGACGCCCTGACCAGCCTCGCCAATCGCGCGGTGCTGCTGGAGAAAATGGAAGAGGCGTTGGCGCGGCTGCGCCGCCACGGCAGTCGTTTCACGGTTTTTATGCTCGATCTCGATCTGTTCAAGACCGTCAACGACTTGCTCGGCCACCCGGTCGGCGATGCGCTTTTGAAGGTAGTGGCGACCCGCCTGTCGTCATGTATCCGGGACACCGACACGGTGGCCCGGCTCGGCGGCGACGAATTCGCCATCCTGGCAACGGTGGACGGCGATCAGCGCGAAGCCGCCATCGCCACCTCCAAGCGGCTTCTAGCGGCGGTTGCCGCGCCCTACGATCTCGACGGTCATCATCTTAACATCGGCACGAGCATCGGCATCGCGCTTGCCCCGGAGCACGGCAGCGAGGTGGATCAGCTCGTCAAGAACGCGGACCTCGCGCTGTATAAGGCCAAATCTGAGGGCCGCGATGCTTTCCGCTTTTTCGAGGATGCGATGGGGATCGAGGCCCGCAGGCGCCGCGCCCACCAGGTCGAGTTGCGCAATGCGCTGACCAACGACGAGTTCGAGCTGCATTATCATCCCATTGTCGACATTCAGAGCCGTGAGACCGCCAGCATCGAGGCGCTGATCCGCTGGCGGCACCCGCAACGCGGCATGATCTCGCCGGCCGATTTTATCCCGCTGGCTGAGGAAACCGGGCTGATCAACTCGATCGGCGAATGGGTGTTGCGCAAGGCATGCACGGACGCCGTCGATTGGCCGCCGCACATCAAAGTCAGTGTGAACCTTTCGGCGGTTCAGTTCCGCAAGATCGGCCCGCTGGAGAATTTCTGTCAGACGCTCGACGAGACCGGCCTGCCGCCCAACCGTCTCGAGCTGGAAATTACCGAGTCTGTCCTGCTCGAAAGCAACGCCGAGAATGTCGAAACGCTGCACCGGCTGCGGCTGATGGGTATTTCCATCGTGCTTGACGATTTTGGCACCGGATATTCTTCGCTCAGTTATCTGCGCATGTTTCCGTTCGACAAGATCAAGATCGACCGCTCGTTCGTGCATGAGCTGGCGAAGAACGCCGATTGCGCCGCCATCGTATCGGCGGTGGCGGGTTTGGGCCGGAGCCTGCGGATTGGGACGGTTGCAGAAGGCGTCGAAACCGAAGATCAATTGCTGCTCGTGCACGCTGCCGGCTGCACCCACGCGCAAGGCTTTCTGTTCGGCCGGCCGTGCCCGGTCGGCGAGCTCAAATTCCCGCCGCTCGGGCTATACGGCAAAAAGATCAAAGTCGCCTGAGGCGAAATTCGCCGGTCTCCGACTTCACGACCCGCGCGGCCGGCCGACTAGCGAATGCGTCCGGTCGTGCGTTTCGGTGCCGGCGGCGGCGGTGCAGGTGCGCCCCGCAACGAGCTCAGCCGTCCCATCAGCAGCCGCAGTTCGAAGTCGCGAAATTCCATATACACGTTGCCGATCCACTGATGGACTTCGGTCGGGCCGCCAGGCTGATTGGCCATGTAGGCGTTGAAGGAGAATCTCGGCCGGTCGATCACGCCGCGCACCAGCGGGGAAAGCCGGGGCAGGCGAATGAGGGAGCATTCCGGACGCGTGCCTGGAAAATCCTCCTTGGCGAAGGTGAGCGAAACCTGCTCGTTGTGGACCGCTACAAACCCCGCCGTCGACTGCTGCCGCAACTCGGCGTAACTACGTACCGTGGCCTCTGACGAATCGGTCACGAACAGCACGATGGGGTCGATGCCACGGCTGCGGGCTTCCGCGACGAAACCGATCTCCCGCATCACGGCGAAGAACTGCTCATAAGCGCCATAGCCGAGGTCGACCACTTTGGTGCTGGCATTTTCCACCAGCAGGCGGTCGAAGATCTCCATCTGGCCGCGGGTAGCTGTGATATCCGCGGGCCAGACCAGTTTGGGGAAGCGCCCGGCGAGCGCCGGCTCGCGCGGATTAAGGTCGTAGCCGACCAGCGGCCGGCCGCCGGCGCTGATAAACTCCATCAACAGCCGCGCAATCAGCGTCTTGCCGGTGCGCGGCCGTGGCGATGCGACGATATAGAGGCGAGCCGGCGGCTTCATCGCAGCCGCACGACGTTACGACCGGCTGACGACCTGGACGCGCGGGCTTGAGGGCGCGATACCACCGGCAACGATCTCGTTGAGCTTGATGCGATCGTATTCGCCCCACACATTGCCCAGCCAGTGCCGGACGTAGCCGCGCAGCACGAAGGAATAATTGGCCGATTCGCCCTTCGGGCCTTTGTTACCGACAAATGTCAGGAACGGCACGGACGCCAATTCCACCTGCTCGTAGGCCATCTCGTTGAGCTTTGGGATGGTGATCTCGACCGCATCCTTGAATTTGCGGAAATAGGCGGCGTGCGTGGGCTGATCCCACTCGAAGAAGCTCGTGTTGTTGATGAAGTTCTTGACCAGCAGATATTTGCCGTCGCTGGCATAGCCCGCTGTTTCCTCAATCTCGTTAAGCGAAGCGATCGAGGAGCCGAGAATATGCAGTACGACAAATGTCAGCTGCCCCTTCTTCGCCGCATCGAGGAATCCGATGTCGCGCAGCGAGCGCAGTGTCGGTGTCAACAACCCGGCGCGCACGTCTATCACTGTCACACTGGCGTCGGTGCTCGACAGCGTGTCGAAGATGCGCATCTGGTCGGCAACCGAGGTGACATCGACGATGTCGCTGGCGTCCGGGTGGAAGCGTTTCAAGGTGCCTTTGGGCGATTCGGTATCGAATGCCCGCGTCGGTACGTGATGTGCTGTGAAGTAATCGAGCAGCGTACGGGCGACCGTAGTCTTGCCCACGCCCCCTTTATCCGCACCCACGACAATGACTGTTGGCTTAGCCATGGCCGATCCCTCGTTAACCGCGCGCCGCCGCAAGTCCGGTCGTGACCCGCGGTCTCTTTCCAAGGGATGACTGCGGCCGAATCGCGCGTGTCACAGCAACTTACCCCTGAAAACGGTTCTACACATCCCCGGTCGCGTTTGGAAGCTTTAACTGCCGCGCGAAGCCGTGAACTGCGTCGCCGGATAAGCCGTGGGTGGATATGGTTAATTGTGACACGTAGGGTCAGCCGCCACGGTGCGGACCCCATGGACCGGATGATGGACCGGGTGATGGTTCGGCTTCCGTACCGGCTGCTCCATCCGCCTCGGCAGCGGAGTTTTCGTTGGCGCTGCCGGCGGGGGCCGAGCCCCAAGGTCCGCCGGCCGGCGGCGCATCCCACGGGCCGACAGCGCTTCGATCGTCCGCAGGTTCACCGCCATCGTCCTCTGCGGGCGGCGGCAAGGCGATCGGGCCGGGATCGTGCCCCCCCGCGAACTTGACCAGGGCTGCCACTCTCGCGTCCACCGTTGGATGGGTGTCGAACAATTCGCCGAAGCCCACACGCGGGTTGTCGATGCACATTTCCATGATCGCCGATGTTGCTCCCGGCAACTCGCCGCGGCCCTCGATCTTGCGCAGCGCCGAGATCATGGCGTCGGGATTCTTTGTCAGCTCCACCGAGCCGGCATCGGCGAGGAATTCGCGCGAGCGCGACAGCGCCAGGCGGATAATAAAGGACAGCAGGTAGGCGACGACGACGAGTGCGATGGCGATTACTATTGCAATCCCGGCGCCGCCGCCGCGCCGATCGTCGGATGATCGCGGGCCGCGAAAGCCGCCATAGAACCAGAGCCGGAAGAACAATTCCGCGAAGAAGGAAATCGCGCCGGCGATAATCACGGCGACGATCATCATGCGTACGTCGCCGTTGCGGATGTGGGTAAGTTCGTGGCCGAGCACCGACTCAATCTCGGCGTCATCGAGCCGGTCGAGCAGCCCGGACGTTACCGTGATCGAATATTGCCTCTGGTTCATGCCGGTGGCGAAGGCGTTAAGCGCATCCGAATCCATGATCTTGAGTTTCGGCATGGTGATGCCGCGCGAGATGCAGAGATTTTCGAGAAGATTGTAAAGCCGTGGAGCATCCTTGCGCGCCACTTCGCGGCCGCCGGTCACCGCGTCGATCATGTTCTGGTGGAAGAAGTACGCAACGACCACCCACAACGCCGTGCCGATCGTCGCCAGCGGCGCCGCGCGGATCAGATCGTTCCAGGCAAGCTGCAGCAAGGTATCGAGGTCGGCATTGATCGAGAGCGCCGCAGCGGTCAGGGCGCCGGCATAGACGAGCAGATAGACCAGAAAGAACAGTCCGACGAGCAGTGCAAACGAGCGCCGCCGGTTCGACTGGATGTGGCTGTAGAGTCCGTATGCGGCCATGGCTATCGCGTCATCCAGTGCGCCGCGTCAGCACGCGTCGCGTCGGGATGATCCTAAAACTTTACCTGGGGCGCCTCGCCGACGGTCTTGCGCTCGTCGCCCAGATCGAAGAAATCCTTCGGCGCGAAGCCGAACGATGCAGCGAACAGCGCAGCTGGAAAGCGTTGGATGCCGGTGTTGTACTCCTGCACCGCGTTGTTGAAAAAGCGGCGCGCCGCCGCGATCTTATTTTCGATGTCGGTTAGCTCGGCCTGCAATTGCTGAAAATTGGCGCTGGCCTTGAGGTCGGGATACGCCTCGGCGAGCGCGAATAGCTGACGCAACGCGCCGGACAGCGCGTTCTCCGCCGCGGCTTGCTGCGCCGGACCTTGGGCGGCCACCGCCGCGTTGCGCGCCTTGACCACCTCGTCGAGCGTGCCGCGCTCGTGAGCGGCGTAGCCTTTGACGGTTTCGACGAGGTTGGGAATGAGATCGTGCCGCTGCCGCAGTTGCACGTCCACATCGGCGAAGGCCTGATTGACCCGCTGCCGCATCGTGACGAGGCCGTTGTAGGTCGCGATCGCCCATAACACCAAAACGACGATTACGGCCAAGACGATCAGTACCGAAGTGCTCATCGGCGTATTCCTCCACCGCCCCACGGTAATTTGTGGTCTTTAGATAGGACAATTCGGCGATGCCGTTAAGGTTAGCCGACGATGAATATCGCGCGCCTATGGCCGGTCGGATAGTAATGATCGGCAGGAACAAGGTGTGCGTTATGTCGAAGCATCATCTCGGCTTTCTTCCTTCCCGCGGCGCGGAGGCCGACGCCGTCCTGGAGAGGGGCCGCGGGCCCGACCTTGGCGAGGATGTCGCGCAGGCGACCATGGACGGCCCGACTCTGGCGGCTGCCGACCGTGCCCAACTCGAGCGTGATATCGCCGCCATCGAACGCGCGACGGCCGCGCTGCGCCGGGGCGATCCGGCGCTGGAAAGCTGGACTGACGGGCCGCTGCCGCCGGCGCCGATACGCAAACCGCGTCCGGTCTGGCTGCTCATCGGGGTGCTCTGGCTTTCCACGGCGCTGGTGACGCTCGGCGCGGTGTTCGCGCTCTCGGCGCTAGTCGGCTAACGAACCCAAAAGCTTCATGCGACTATGTGGCCGGGCCAAAACCCGGCCATTTGCATTTTTACGGGGTTTTTTCCGACAGGGCGCGCCCGACCGCGGCCGCAAACCGGCGTGGCGCCTAGTAGGCGTTCTGATAGGCGGTGCGCGAGAGCACCGTGCGGGTGATGATCTTTAGATCAAGCCACAGCGACCAATTGTCGATGTAGGAAAGGTCGTATTCGATGCGGATGCGCATCTTGTCGTCGGTATCGGTCTCGCCGCGATAGCCGTGGATCTGCGCCCACCCGGTAATGCCCGGCTTGACGTTGTGACGGCGCGCATAGAGCGAAATGCGGCGCTGAAACTCGTCGTCGAGCGGCAAAGGATGTGGGCGCGGGCCGACCAGCGACATGTCGCCGGTGAGCACGTTGAACAGTTGCGGAATCTCGTCGATGTTCCGCCGCCGCAGCCAGCGGCCGATCCGGGTCAATCGTGGATCGTCGCGCGTCGCCTGCCGGACGCCGTCATCGACGGTGCTCATGGTGCGGAATTTGATGATGCGGAACGGCTGTTGGTTGAAACCATAGCGGCGCTGCACGAAAAAGATCGGCCCCTTGCTATCGAGCTTGATCAGGATGGCGATCAGCACGAGCAGCGGCGTCGCCAGAATAAGCGCCGCCGCGGCAAACACGAGGTCGAACATCCGTTTCTGAATGATCTCGAAGCGGGTCAGCGCGCGGCGCGTGAGCTGAAGGCTGGCGACCGGTCCGAGCGTCGAAAGCTTAGCTTCGTCGAACTTGTACAGAACTTGCTCCGGGCCGAGATGAATCTCGACCGGGAGCGCGAGGAAGGCTTCGGCGCAGCGTTCGATGGTCGCGGTCGCCGACCACGGCAGCAGCACGAAAACCGCATCCGGCGCGAGGCTGCGCACGCTGACGACGGCTTCGGTAAGGTCGCGATCGAGTACCGCGCCGCGGACCTGGGTCGACGCGCTGCCCACGACCGGCGTTAGGAAGCGGCAGCCGACAATGTTGATGCCCAGCGACCAGGGCTCGTAGCGGTTGATGAAGGCGCCGACATGCTCGCCGGTGCCGATCAGAAAGATGCGCTGGGCCGACAACAGCCCGGCGCCGCGCGCTAGTGCGGTGATGCGCACGATGACGTAGCGCAGCACGATCAGCGCGGCGAGCGTGGTGACGTAGAACAGCACGATCCAGCCGCGCGAATAATCGAGGCTGATCTTGGTGAGAAAGCCGAACATCAGCAGGCAAATCAGCGTGACGTTCCACAATTGGACGGTGCGCCGGCCATGCGGTTTGAAGTTGAAGAAATTCGGCAGCCGGTACTCGCGGCGGAACAGGTTGGAAATGGCGAAAATGCTTGCCGCCAGCAACCCGACCTGGATGAACGAGGCGATATTGCCGGGATAGCCGAAGACGACGAGGTGATAGGCGATGCCGGTGGCGCAGGACATCGCCACGATCAGCGCAACGTCGATCAGGAAGATCGCGCCGGAAAAGGTGCCCCGTGAGAGCACCGCCCACACGCGCAGCACCCGGCCGGTTTGCGGCCGCGACGCCAAGGTGTAGTTTTGATGGGTGTTCATCAGCAAGCTTGCCGGGCTCTTCTCGCGAGACGTGCGCCGGGCGTTGCCTCGAAACGGGACAACGCATGGCTTCCAACCGTGGTGTCGCCAAAACCATGCCAGCAGCTGCTCGCTTGAACTGGTCGCTGTAATCCGCCGATAAACGCCCTGTTAAGATTAACGTGCGGGCCGCCTACGGGCCGCCGCCGGAGGAGACACCATGCAAGGCAAGATTGCGCTCGAGGAACATGTTGCCATTACGGAAACGGCGACCAATTTCGGCACCCCCTTTCCCGACCACGTCTGGCAAGAACTCAAGGCCCGCTTGCTCGACGTGCAGGACCGGCGCCTGGCGCAGATGGACGAGCACGGCATCGAGGTGATGCTGTTGTCGCTGAACGCGCCTGCGATACAGGCGATTCCCGACCCGGCGAAAGCCGAGGAGACGGCGCGCAAGGCCAACGATTTTATCGCCGAACAGGTACGCAAGCGGCCGGACCGGTTTCAGGGCCTGGCGGCACTGCCGATGCAAGATCCGGCGCGGGCAACGCGCGAACTGGAGCGCTGCGTGAAGGAGTTCGGCTTCCGCGGCGCGCTGGTCAACGGCTTCTCGCAGGTCGGCGACGCCGACACCGCCGTGTATTACGACCTGCCGCAATATCGGCCGTTCTGGGCGACTGTGGAACGTCTCGACGTGCCGTTTTATCTGCATCCGCGTAATCCGCTGCCGCGCGACGCGAAGATCTACGAGGGTCATGCCTGGCTGCTCGGGCCGGTTTGGGCGTTCGGGCAGGAAACGGCGGTGCATGCGCTCCGGCTGATGGGCTCCGGCCTATTCGACGCACATCCGCGGCTTTCAATCATTCTCGGTCATCTCGGCGAAAATCTGCCCTACGCGCTGTGGCGCATCGACCATGCCAATGCCTGGGTCGAGGAGCGCAGCGATTATCCGGCGAAGAAGCCCATGCGCGATTATTTCACGTCGAATTTCCACGTCACCACGTCGGGCAACTTCAACACCGCGTCGCTGCTCGACGCCATGCTGGTGCTTGGCGCCGACCGCATCATGTTCTCGGCCGACTGGCCGTTCGAGAACATCGATCACGCCGCGAACTGGTTCGACTCATGCCCGATCAGCGAGAACGACCGGCTCAAGATCGGCCGCACCAACGCGATGCGATTGTTCAAGCTCAATGGGGCGTGAGATCGAATAGGGCGCAAGATCGGATGTGGAGCCGGGCCGGACGGCCCGGCCCGAAGCGGTCCGATACCCGATAATAGCGGCTCCGCGAAGGGGCCGGAACGACGACGATCGCCGGCCTAGCCCGCTTCCCGCATCTTCACCGCGCCTTGGAGATCGACCGACACGAGCTGCGACACGCCGCGTTCGGCCATGGTGACGCCGTAGAGCCGATTCATGCGCGCCATAGTGATCGGATTGTGGGTGATGATGATGAAGCGCGTGTCCGTCGCGCGCGCCATCTCGTCGAGCATGTCGCAGAAACGCTCGACATTGTAGTCGTCGAGCGGCGCATCGACTTCGTCGAGCACGCAGATCGGCGCCGGGTTGGTGAGAAACACGGCAAAAATCAGCGCCAGCGCCGTGAGCGCCTGTTCGCCGCCGGACAAAAGCGACAGCGTCACCTGTTTCTTGCCGGGCGGCTTGGCCATGATTTCAAGGCCGGCTTCGAGGGGGTCCTCGCTTTCGATCAATTGCAGCTCGGCATTGCCGCCGCCGAACAGCTCGGTGAACAGCCTCTGGAAGTTGGTGTTGACCGTTTCGAAGGAAGCCAAAAGCCGCTCACGCGCTTCGCTGTTGAGGCTGTGGATGCCCTGCCGCAATCGGCGGATCGCTTCGTTGAGATCGTCGCGCTCGGCGGTGAGCTTGTCGTGCTGTGCTTCGACCTCGCGCAGTTCCTGCTCGGCGAGCAGGTTTACCGAGCCGAGACGCTCGCGCTCGCGGCGGATGCGGTCGAGCTTGGCTTCGACTTCGGCGATTTCGGGGAGTTCTTCGCCGGGCTTGAGTTCGGCGACTTCCGCCGCGCCCGTCGGCTCGACGTCGAGCAGGTCGCGGATTTCGTGCTCGATGTCGGCAAGCCGGCGCTTGGCGCCATCGCGCCGTTCCTCGGCGCGTGCCGCCTCGGCACGCGCTTCGCCGACGGCTTCGAGGGCCGCTCGCGCGGCTTTGTCGGCCGCCGCCAGTGCGGCCTCGGCTTCGGCGAGCCGGTCCGCCGCGCCGCGCCGTGAGTTCGTTGCCGTTTCGATCTCGCCGATCAGAGCGTGCCGCTGGGCGGCGAATTTTTGCGGCGCGTTGCTCAATTCCGTCCGCTCGCTCGTCGCTTCCGCGGTGCGCGCGCCGATGGTCGTGATCTGCCCCGCCGCGCTGCTGTTGCGCCCTTCCCAGTCTGCCCGTTCGGTGGCGATCGCCTGCAGCCGGCGGTCGGCAAGTTCGGCCTCGCGCGCGATCGTCTGTGCTTCGACGCGCACCTCGGCAACCGCGGCGCGCTCGCGGGCGATCGCCTCGTTGATGTTGGCGAGGCTATTCTCGAGATCGGCTGCGGCCGGCAGTGCGGCAAGCGCGTTCGCGGCCTCGCTGCGCGCAGCCAAGGCTTCGTCACGGCCGGCGTTGGTCCGCTGCCGCGCTTCTCCGAGCGCCGAGACGCGCGCTGCATTGCGGCTGATTTCCCGTTCGGCGGCGGCGTGCTCCTCACGTGCGGTGTCGGTCGCGTGCTGCGCTTCGCGCCAGCGTTCGCGCGCCTCGGTCTCCGCGGTGGATGCTTCGGCGAGAGCGGCTTCAGCGGCTTCGACGGCACGCTGTTTCGACTCCATCTCGCTGCGCGCGGTATTAAGTTCGCCCTCGATCGCCGCGAGACGGCCGCGTTCGGCGAGCCGCCGCGCCGCCCCGGTCGGCGCGTGAGCGGCGACTGCAAAACCGTCCCAGCGCCAGAAGTCGCCTTCACGCGACACGAGCCTTTGGCCGGGCTTAAGCAGACTCGAGAGCCGCGCGCCGTCGCCGCGCTCGACAACGCCGATCTGGGCAAGCCGACGTGCAAGTTCCGCCGGGCCTTTCACGAAGCTCGAAAGCGCCGTGGCGCCTTGCGGCAGCTCGGGATCGGACGGATCGGGCGCCGCTCCCGACCAGCGCATCGGCGCCGATTGGTCGATCGGAGCATCGAGATCGTCGCCGAGCGCCGCGCCGAGCGCCTTTTCGTAGCCCTTGGCGACGCTGACCGCATCCATCACCGGCGGCCATAGATTCTTGTTCTCAACCGCCAGCAGCTTGCCGATGGTTTTCGCCTCGGTTTCCAGCCGTTGCACTTTGTGCTCGGCGATGGCGAACGGCGCCCGTGCAGAATTGAGCTGTTCCCGCGCCTGGGTGTGCCCGACTTCCGCCGTTTGCGCGGCTTTCTCGGCTTCGCTCAAGGCGTGCTGGGCGCCGGCAAGCGCCGCATCGAGCGCGGCAAGGTCGGGCGCGCCGCTGCTGCTGGCCACCAGGCCGGCGTCGATGTTGGCGATCTCGGCTTCCAGGCGTTCGGCGCGCTGGGCGTGCTCTTGCGAAGCGGCTTGCAGTTGATTGCGGCGCGCGGTCAGATCCGCGAGCGCTCCCGTGAGTTCGGCAAATGATTTCTCCGACACCGCCAGTGCCGCATCGGCGTCGGCGACCCTGCCGTTGACGCCGGTCAGCGTCTCGGCTTTCGCCTGCGCCTCGGTCTTGAGGGCCATTTCCTCGGCGGCGAGCCGCTCGAGCGCGGAAGTGGCGTCGGCCGCAAGGTTGCGTTCGCGTTCGAGATCGGCTGCGAATTGCTCGAGCCGGCGGTCGAGTTCGTCTATGCGCGCTTTGGCACGCGCCTCTTCCTGCTCGAGGGTCTCGCGCGCCACCACCAACCGCTGCAGCGCCGCGGCGGCCTTGGCCTCGGCCTCGCGCAACGCCGGCAGCGCGGAGGCGACCTCGGTTTGCCGCGTCGTTGCCACCGTTTGCTCGCTGGTGCGCGCAGCGACCACGCGCACGGCTTCATCCTTGGCGCGCTCGCCTTCGAGGACTTCGGTGCTTGCCGCCATCCAGCGCAGATGCAGCAGCAGCGCTTCGTTGCGGCGTACCTGGCCGGAAATATTGCGGTAGCGCACAGCTTGGCGCGCCTGGGTCTTGAGCGAGGCGACCTGGGCGGCGAGTTGCCCGATGACATCCTCGACCCGCGCCAGATTGTGCTCGGCGGCCTTGAGGCGCAGTTCCGCTTCGTGGCGGCGCGCGTGCAAGCCGGAAATGCCCGCCGCCTCTTCGAGCACGCGCCGGCGCTGGTCCGGCCGCGCCTGGATAATCTCGCCGATACGGCCCTGGTGGACGAGGGCCGGCGAGCGCGAGCCGGTCGAGGCGTCGGCGAACAGCACGGTAACGTCGCGGGTGCGGACCTCACGGCCGTTGACGCGGAAGGTCGAGCCCTGCTCGCGCATGATGCGGCGCGAGACTTCCAGCGCTTCGGTATCGTTGAACGCCGCCGGCGCTCTCCGGTCGCTGTTGTCGATCAAAACGCTGACTTCGGCGTGATTGCGGGCCGGGCGATTAGTGTTGCCGGAAAAGATCACGTCGTCCATCTCGGCCGCGCGCATGGCCTTGTAGGACGCTTCGCCCATGACCCAGCGCACCGCCTCGACCAAATTGGATTTGCCGCAACCGTTCGGCCCGACCACGCCGGTCAGTCCGGGCTCGATCTCGAAGTCGGTCGGTTCGACGAAGGACTTGAAGCCTATCAGGCGCAGTCGCGTGAGCTTCATTCGCGTGTCAGATCCATTTTTCCTGGGCGGCCAAGAATTGTCAAAAACTCACGCCCGCTAAGGGCTTGAGTTCAAGGAGGGTGCCGCATCGGCGCGGAGAATGAATTGTCGGAGCAGCAAGCGCAACAGCGGCGCGGCGTTATCCAGTCTTATCCGTCGACGCTCGCCGGCTGCCGAAACCCGGCCGGCCGGAAGCGCTCCCGGCCTCGGCCCAAAAACCCTTATCCTTCCTTGAGATAGGGGTCGATCTCCTTGGCCATGGCGTCGATCGACTGGTCGCCGACCAGCTTCTTGCCGTTGACGAAAAAGGTCGGCGTGGAGTTTACTCCAAGCTTGGTGGCGGCGCGATCGCGCACATCCTGGATGCCATCGAGCACCTTCTGATTCGCCAGGCATTGATCGAACGTCTGCTGCGTGAATCCGAACTGCTTGGCGATGGCGCGCAGTGGCTCTATCGGCTTTTCCACCATCCATTCCGCTTGCTTGGCGAACAGCGTCTCTACGATCGGCATGAATTTGTCGTTGCCGGCGCAACGCGCCAGCATGAAGCCTGCGGCGGCGAGCGCATCGAGCGGAAATTCGCGGAAGATAAAGCGCACCTTGCCGGTATCGATGTAGCGCTTCTGCAATTCGGGAAAGGTCGTGGTCGAAAAGTGCGCACAGTGCGGGCAGGTCATCGAGGCATATTCGATGATCGTCACCGGCGCCTTGCCGGAACCGAGCACGACGTCGCCCGCGGGCCCGGTTTTAGCGAGTTCCGCCTGATCAATTTCCGGCGTATCGGCTTTGGCCGGCCGCATAAGACGTGGCAGCAGGGTTCCAACGCCACCGCCGAGAGCAAAAACGGCTGTTGCGGCGAACATCTGGCGGCGGGTTAGTGTCAAAGGCGGCTCCTGATCCGAAGGCATCCAATCCTACGCGGCGAATGTGGCACCAGCCGGACATTCCGCCAAGGGTGAAAAGTCGCTGCGTTGCCGCAGTTGTCACTGCCGCTTGACGGCAGCGCCGAGCCGCGCCACGGCGCCTCGCAGATCTTCGTCGGCGATTTCCGGCATGCTGGCGGCGATGCGCGCAGCCGCTGCGGGATCGGCCGCTGGGGTGGGCCGCCGTGTGGCGTGCCGCAGCGGCGCCTGACGCAAAGCAATGCGCTCGATGGCGCGCCAGCCGAGGAAACCATTGACCCGCTCGCAAATCACATGGGCGAGATGTTGGACCTCGATAGCGGCCGGCCCCTCGACACGCAGCACGAGCGTACCCGGGGGGCGGGCGCCGGCTTCGTCGCTTCGCGGCCATTGAATCTTCACCGGCTCGCTGTGCGCGGCGATTTCGGCGCCGACGATCTCGGTCCAGCGCGTCACCAGTTCGGCCGAGGCAAAGCCCTGCCGGGTGAATGTGTCGCCGACCACTTTGCCGAGAAGCTCGCGCAGCGGCTTGGCGAAAGACCGCGAGGGCTTGTTCATGGCGTGACGCTCTGTCATCCGTCGGTTGATGACCGTAGCAGCGAACACCGCAAGACGACAGCAGGCGAAAGCGGCCGCAGCCGTGTCATTCCCGCAACCCAACGCCTTGCTGGCCTGGTACGACCGGCATCGCCGCGTGCTGCCGTGGCGTGCGCCCCGCGGCGAGCGCGCCGATCCCTACCGGGTTTGGCTGTCCGAAATCATGCTGCAACAGACGACGGTGCGCGCGGTAGTGCCTTATTACACCCGTTTCCTGAGTCGTTGGAACGATGTGCACGCGCTTGCCGCGGCACCACTGGGCGAGGTGCTCAAGGTCTGGGCCGGCCTCGGCTATTACGCTCGCGCGCGCAATCTACACGCCTGCGCCCGCGCCGTGGTCGAGCGGCATGGCGGAACATTTCCGGCGGACGAAGCCGCCTTGCGTGCGCTGCCGGGCATCGGCGATTACACCGCGGCCGCTATCGGCGCGATTGCCTACGATGCGCCGACGAGCCCGGTCGACGGCAATATCGAGCGAGTGGTCGCGCGACTTTTCGCCGTAACCGAACCGTTGCCGGCCGCAAAGCCGGAGCTCCGGCTGATCGCGCGGAAGCTTACACCGCAACGCAGCGCCGGCGACTTCGCCCAGGCGTTGATGGATCTAGGCGCCACCATCTGCACGCCGAAGCGTCCGGCTTGTGTGTTCTGCCCGTGGAACGACGGCTGTCTGGCGTATGCGCGCGGCGACGCGGAAAGCTTTCCACGCCGCATACCCAAACGCGAAGGCGCGTTGCGGCGCGGCGCCGCCTTTGTCGCGCGCCGGGCGGACGGCCTTTTGTTGGTCCGAACGCGGCCACCGAAGGGACTGCTCGGCGGCATGACCGAAGTGCCGACCACGGACTGGACGCCGGACTTCACCGAAACCACCGCGCTTGCCGATGCGCCACGCTTTGCCGTGCTAAAACCAAAGAAGCAGGTTGCGTGGCGTAAAACCGCAGGCGCAGTGCGCCATGTGTTCACGCACTTTCCGCTCGAACTCTCGGTGTATATCGCCGAACTTCCGGCAGGTAGCGCGCCGCCGTCCGGCATGCGTTGGATTGCGATCGAGAAAATAAGCGGCGAGGCGTTGCCAAGCCTGATGCGCAAGGTCGTGGCCCACGCACTCGACGGCTAGAAAAACTAAAGAGCGCCCATCTCGGCGCGAATTTGCGCGCGCAGCGTGTCGATCACGGTAAGGCCGGCCGGCGTCTCGAGATGCCAGAAGGTCCAGCCGTTGCAGGCCTCCAGGCCCTGCGCGAGTGCGCCGATACGGTGGATCGAGCCGACCGCCTGGCCGAGCGCGATGGCGCCGTCGGCGCGAACCAGCGCGCGATGGCGCTTCTTGGCGTCGACGAGCTTGACGCCGGGCGCGACCAGGCCGCGCTCGACCAACGTGGCAAACGGCACCCGCGGGGCCTCGCGCGCGGTCATAAACGTTGCAAGCGCGGCCTCGGGCAAAGGCTCCGCGGTGGCGATGCGCCGTTTGGCGGCTGCCGCATAAGCGGTCTGGCGTTCGATGCCGATAAAGCGCCGCCGCAGCCGACTGGCTACGGCGCCGGTCGTGCCGCTACCGCAGAATGGATCGAGCACGAGATCGTCGGGCCGCGACGCCGCGAGCATGATGCGCGCCAACAGCGCCTCGGGCTTTTGCGTCGGGTGCAGCTTCTTGCCGTCGTCGCCCTTGAGCCGCTCCTCGCCGGTGCACAGCGGGATGAGCCAATCGGAACGCATCTGAATACCGTCGTTGCCGGCTTTCAGCGCCTCGTAATTGAACGTATAATTGCGCGTGGCCGCGTCGCGTGCCGCCCAGATCAAGGTTTCGTGGGCGTTGGTGAAGCGCCGGCCGCGAAAATTCGGCATCGGATTGGATTTGCGCCAGACGATGTCGTTTAGAATCCAGAAGCCGAGGTCCTGGAGCAGCGCGCCGACACGAAAGATGTTGTGATATGAGCCGATGACCCAGAGTGTGGCATTAGGCTTCATGACGCGCCGGCAGGCCAGGAGCCACGCACGGGTGAAATCGTCATAGGCGGAGAAACTGGAGAATTTGTCCCAATCGTCGTCGACCGCATCGACGCGGGAGTCGTCCGGACGCTTGAGGTCGCCTTGCAGTTGGAGATTATATGGCGGGTCGGCGAAGACGAGGTCGACCGAAGCGGCCGGCAGCTTCGCCATCTCGGCAACGCAATCGCCGATGAGGATGCGCGCTGATGCGACGGACTCAAAACTAACGCGGGGCGCCCTGACGGACGCCCCGCGACGCGACACAACCATGACTCAGAACTCTGACTCAGGCGACGCGATCGGCGACGCGGGACCTACAACCGACCAAATGCAGAATGCCCGGCCAAGGTAAAAATCGGCTTAATCAAAACGGCGTTCTGCTAGGCAATAAATGCCGGGAAACACTTGGTTAATTGCCGGTCCGGAACGCGAACAAACAACCCGATTGCGGTGCAAGTGACGGACTTGCAACGCGGACTTCCAAAGCGGAAATCCAAAGCGAAATTGCGAAGGAGGGCGACAGATGCGTACCGACGATTTTCGTCCCAGCGATAATGTGGAAGACGATCGCGAAGCGAGTGCTTCGCGCGGCGGCCTGCCGGGTGGCGCGGGCGGCCTCGGCATCGGCACCGTCATCATCATTGGGCTCATCAGCTGGTACTTCGGTATCGATCCCAGCGTGCTCCTCAACGGCGCGCAAATTCTCACCGGCGGCGGTGCGCCGTCACAGACGGCTCCTTCGCCACCCGTGACAGCCGGCACGCCGACCGACCCAACCGGCAGGTTCGTAGCCCTGGTGCTTGGCGACACCGAGGATCGCTGGAAGGAGATCTTTACCGCCAATGGGCGGACCTACCACCCGCCGCGGCTGCGCTTGTTCTCCGGCTCGGAGCCGACGCCGTGCGCCTTCGCACAGTCGGCGATGGGGCCGTTTTATTGCCCGCGCGATCAACGCATCTATCTCGACCTTTCGTTCTTCGATGATCTCGAGCATAAATTTGGCGCCTGCTCCGACAGCAAGGCATGCAGATTTTCGGAGGCCTATGTGATCGCCCATGAGGTGGGCCATCACGTTCAGGACCAACTCGGCATCTTGCCCCGCGTGATGCAGGAGCAGCAGGCGGCGGCCAGCAAGGCCGTGCAAAATCGCCTGCAGGTGCGGGTCGAACTGCAGGCCGATTGTTTTGCGGGTGTTTGGGCAAACCGTGCTCAGGCCAAGCACAGTTTCCTCGATCCCGGCGACGTCGACCAGGCATTGCAGACTGCGTCCGCCATCGGCGACGACCGGCTGCAAAAACAGGCGCAAGGCTATATCGTGCCGGACTCGTTCACGCACGGCACGTCCGAGCAGCGCAGACGCTGGTTCTCCAACGGCTTCAACCAGGGCAAGGTTTCGGGGTGCGATACGATGTCGGCAACCGCGCTTTAGTGTAGGATCGGGGCGCCCGACGCGTTTGCGTAAAGGTTCAGCCATGCCCGGCGTTGACGACAGCAAACAGTTCGTGCCGCTCAAGATGGCGGTGCTGACGATTTCCGATACCCGCAACCTCAAGGACGATAAATCCGGCGCGGTTCTGGTGCAGCGTATTGTCGCCGCCGGTCACTTCGTCGCCGAGCGCAGCATCGTGACCGACGACATCGAAGCGATCCGCGGGCGGGTAAAGGCCTGGATCGCCGACCCGATGATCGACGTTATCATCACCACCGGTGGCACCGGCTTTACCGGCCGAGACGTTACGCCCGAGGCCGTCGAGCCGCTGTTCGAGAAAAAGATGGACGCCTTCTCGGCGTTGTTCCTGGTCGTGAGTTTCCCGAAGATCGGAACTTCGGCGATTCAGTCGCGGGCGACCGCGGGCGTGGCCGGAGGGACCTACATCTTTTGCCTCCCGGGATCGCCCGGCGCTTGCAAAGACGCCTGGGATGAAATTCTGGTTCACCAGCTCGATTATCGGTACGGGCCGTGCAACTTCGTTGAGATCATGCCCCGCCTCGATGAACATCTGCGAAGGCCGAAAGCGAAAGGTGCGACGGCGTGACCCGTCATGCCGCGCTCGTCGCGGGCATCCACGACTTAGACGTGAATTGCCTAAAGACGTGAATTGCGGAAGACGTGGATGGCCGGTCAAGCCCGGCCATGAAGCAGGGTTATAGCTCCAAATCCCAATGCTCGCTGACCACGGCGCGGCCCCAACTGCGGCGGCGCTCGGAGCGCGTGAGCTTAAAGCCCGCCCGCTGGTAGATGTGCCGCGCGGCGGTCAGCACGCTGTGCGTCCACAAAGTGATCCTCTTGTAGCCGGAGCGGCGTGCGAACCGGATGCATTCGTCGGTGAGCCGCGCGCCAAGGCCGAGCCCACGCGCCTTGGGATCGACCAGCAGCATGCGGATGCGAGCGACGCTTTCCGAGTCTTTCACCAGCATGATCGAGCCGACATTCTCGCCATCGAGCGCGGCGATCCAGCAGCGTTCGCGCCTGCGATCGTATTTGTTCGCGAAGTCGGCGGCGATCTGCGCGCACAGCCCTTCGAACGGTTCGCCCCAGCCATATTCCTGCGCATAAAGCTCGCCGTGGCGCCGGACGATCCAGCCGAAATCGCCCGGCTTCGGCGCCCGCAGGACGTAACGAACGCGCGGTGCCTCCGTTTGACCGGCGCGAGCGCCGATCAAGTCCTCGATCGTCGCCATGGCGCCGAGCAGGCGCGCCTGCTCGGCGGCGGAAAGCTTGCTCAACATGGCACCAACGTCTTGCTGCGACCGCCGTTCGAGCGGCGCGAAGGCTTGGCGGCCGCGCCGGGTCAAGATGAGGCGGCTCTGCCGGGCGTCGATCGGCGAGGCTTTGCGGGCGATCAGTCCGCGCCGCTCGAAATTGCCTAACGTGCGGCTCAGATAGCCGGCGTCGAGGTCGAGCGCGCGGCCGATCTCGCTCGCCGTCACCCAATCGCCGCAGGCGATCTCATAGAGCAGCCGCGCCTCGCCCAGCGAATAGGGGCTGTCGAGGAAGTTTTTGCGCAGCACGCCGAGTTGCCGCGTGTAAAGGCGGTTGAAGCGGCGCACGGCGGCGATGCCGCGCCGCCGGTCGTGGACGGTCATGGGTGAAGGTTCGGCTGGATACTTGACTAAGTCAAGTATCCAGCCTGACGGTGAAAGCGCCGGTCGACAACGTGACGATCCGCCGGCGGCCGATTCGGCGAATGAGATCGGACTCCGGATCGGCGGCGGTTGCCGCGTGGCCGCCAAGCTGCCGATACAAATCCTTGGCGATGATCAGACCCTGTTCCGGACGCGGCGGGGCGCCGAGCGCCGTCGCCAAGAGCCCGAGCGCGTCGCGTAGCCCCGATTGTGCGGGAGGCGCGCGCCGAAACGTCGCCGCCTGACGGCCGGATGAAGTTCGTTCGAGAAAGCCGCGCAATTCGGCGGTCCAGGGCGTATCCGGCACGGTGCCGGGACGAAGGAAGACGAGCCACGGCGCGCGCGCGACCGCGGCCGCCGCCTTGAGCCTTTGGCCGAGCGAGCCTTCGACCGCGAGGAAATTGCAGCCGGCAACATCGGCGACCGCGGCAGTGTCGTCGCCGGAGCCGCCGTCGGCGATCAGCACTTCGCTGACTAGTCCGCTGGTTGCGCCCGGCACCAGCGCGGCCAGGGTCGGCACCAGAAGGCGTCCCGAATTAAGCGTGGCGATGATGACGCTCAGCATTCGTCGCTGAATTGGCGGGTCGGTGGTTGCGGTTCGCGAGACTTACGACCACCAAGTCATGGTTTCCAAGCCCCTGCGGCAATTGCCGCGGCTAAAGAACGAGGTTTCCCCCGCCTCACCGAAAGTTGTTCTTGTTTTGTTCGCGCGTAAGCGTTAACTTACCGCCATGACCCGATCCTCAGCTTTGAGACGCCCGCCGGCGCTGCTGCCCTCCGCGTCGGCGGGCGAGTTGGAAGCTGCCGTCGACCGTACCCGCCGGCGCGGCCGTGGTGCGCAGTCGAACGCGTCGGGGCGTTACGAGCCGCTCGCGCGTGTCGTTTTCGATGACGGCTGGCAGAATCTTGACGACTTGCCGCCGTTCAAGACCAGCGTGACGGTCGACGCGACGCGGAAAATCATTGCCCGCAACGATTCTCCCGATATCTCCTTCGACCGCTCGATCAATCCATACCGCGGCTGCGAGCATGGCTGCGTCTATTGCTTCGCGCGGCCGACCCACGCCTATCTCGGGCTTTCACCCGGGCTCGATTTCGAATCAAAACTGTTCATGAAGCCGAACGCGGCGGAACTGCTGGAGCGAGAACTGGCGGCGCCGGGCTACGTGCCGAAGGTAATCGCCATCGGCACCAACACCGACCCATATCAGCCGATCGAACGGCGCTACAAAATCATGCGCGGCATTCTCGAAGTGCTGGAGCGCGCCGGCCACCCTGTCGGCATCGTGACCAAGTCGGCGCTGGTGCTGCGCGACCTCGATATTCTGGCGCGCATGGCCAGGCGCGATCTGGTCAAAGTGGCGCTGTCGGTGACGACGCTCGATGCGAAGCTGGCGCGGGTGATGGAGCCGCGCGCCGCGACGCCGCCGCGCCGGCTGGAGGCGCTCAGCCAATTGGTGAAAGCGGGTGTGCCGACTTCGGCCATGGTCGCGCCGGTCATTCCGGCGATCAACGACGCCGAGATCGAACGCATCCTCGAGGCGGTCGCCGAAGCCGGCGTTCGCAACGCCGGCTATGTATTGCTGCGGCTGCCGCTCGAACTGCGCGAGCTGTTCAGGGAATGGCTGACCGAAAATTTCCCCGACCGCGTCGAGCATGTGTTCAAGCTCATTCGCGATACGCGCGGCGGCAAGGACTACGATTCGACGTGGGGCAAGCGCATGACCGGCTCCGGCCCGATCGCCTGGATGATCGGCCGCCGCTTTGAGGTCGCCTGCGAGCGGCTCGGCTTTAATCTGGGGAGCGCCAAGACGACGACCACGCACTTCCGCCCGCCGCGACCGGCTTCGGCCCAGCTCGATCTGTTCTGAACATGGAATGCCGGAGCCCTTCGGATATCAGGCCGCGATAGGGTCGAGCGGATCGGCGCGATGGGCGTCTGCCTCGCCGCACGACGGCAAAGCCGGCCGCCCGCCGCGGCTATGTTGTCGCGGCGAACAGCCCATGACCCGCTTGAACGCGGTGCTGAAGGCGCTTTCGGATTCATAGCCGAGCGACGAGGCAATGGCGGCAACGGGGTCGCTGGAATTTAGCAACCTGTCTCCGGCCAACAGCATTCGCCAGCGCGTCAGATATTCCATCGGTGACGCGCCGACCGCGTCTTTGAATTTCAGGGCGAAGGTCGATCGCGACATGCCGGCGCGCGTCGCCAGTTCTTGCAACGTCCAGCCGCGTGCCGGATCGCCGTGCATCGCGCTGATCGCCGCGCCGAGCTGTTTGTCCGCGAGGGCGAATAGCCAGCCGACGCCACCTCTCAACCCCTTCGCCATGTGCAGCCGCAGGGCCTGAAGCAGCATCATATGGGCGAGGTGTTGTGCGACCAGAAAACCACCCGGCTGCTGCTCGCGCAATTCCTGCATCATCCGCTCCACGGACCAGCGCAGCGCTGCCCGGTCGGACTTTTTCCGGATATGCACAATCGGCGGCAGCATCCCCAACAGGATGCCGGCATGATCGCCGGTAAGGGCGAAGCGGCTACCGACCAGAAAGAAATCCCCGCCGCCATTATACGAAACCACGCCGCGGTGCCGCGGACCCGAAAAAATCGGGCCGGCATCGACGGGCGCCAAGTTCATGTCGCTCGCGAGGCGGAAAGGTCGCCCACTCGGCAAGAGGAAACCGTCGCCGGCTTTTAGACGCGCCGCGTCGGGAACGCCCTCCACCGACAGCCAGCATTGGCCGGAAACCACGGCGTAGCATTTGATGCATTTGTGCTGGTCGGGAAACTGGATTGACCATTTTCCGCCCGCGGCAAAGCCGGCGGACACGTAGCTTCGCGGCTTCAGAAGCGACAGCACATCCGAGAGTGGGTCCATTGCGGGTTCCGGACGATTGCGAAGATAATACGGACTTTACAGCATAGATCGTATCGCCTCAATCGCCTATCCCGCTGCTCACGGGCCGCGCATGCGGCCGTGAATCAAAACGACGGGAGAAGTCGCGATGCGTGTCTTCGTCACCGGCGCCGCGGGCTTTGTCGGGTCCGCGGTTGTTCAGGAACTGATAAACGCGGGCCATCAGGTGCTCGGTCTTGCTCGCTCGGAGGCGGGCGCCAAGTCTCTCAGCGCTGCAGGTGCCGAGGTGCATCGAGGTGACCTCCAAGACCTGGAAAGTCTGCGCAGCGGAGCAAAAAAGTCGGATGGCGTGATCCATACCGCCTTCAACCACGACTTTTCGAGATTCAAGGAGAATTGCGAGGCCGACAGGCATGCCATAGGGGCTCTCGGCTCCGTGCTCGCGGGATCCGACCGGCCGTTGATCGTCACCTCCGGGACGGGGCTTGCAAACATTGCGCCTGGTCGTCCCGCAACCGAAGACAATAAGCCCGACCCCAACAACCCGATGCCCCGCGTGGCTTCGGAACTGGCCGCAGCCGCGGCCGGCGCGCACGGCGCGCGTGTGGCAGCGATGAGGCTTCCACAGGTGCATGGCGACGGCGATCGCGCCGGCTTCGTTCCCATCCTCACGAGTCTCGCGCGGGAGAAGGGCGTCTCGGCTTATGTAGGCGATGGGCTCAACCGGTGGCCCGCGGTACACCGGCTGGATGCCGCTCATTTGTACAGGCTGGTGCTGGAGAACGGTTCCGCGGCCCGCTATCACGCGGTCGCCGAAGAGGGCATCCCGCTCCGAGACATCGCGGGCGTAATAGGCCGCCGTCTCAACGTGCCCGTCGTCAGTAAGTCCCCCAACGAAGCGGCCGACAACTTCGGCTGGTTCACGCATTTCGTCTCGATGGACGCCCCGGCGTCGAGTGAGCGGACGCGCGAAATGCTCGGCTGGCAGCCGAAGCAGCCCGGGCTCATTGCGGACATCGACCGGGCGCGTTACTTCGAAACCTGAGCGTGAACTGAGTAACTGCGCGCCCCTCCGGGCCGCTACATGACTTCTTTGATGCCGGTCGTGATGAGCCACCAGTTGACCGGAAAGCTTGTGACGAAACCGCACAGCATCGCGACCTGCATTGCGAACCAGAATTCCGCACTGTCGACGTTCAAATCCAGCCCAAGCAGACGCCGGAACAGATAGAATTTAGCGAACGCCATGAAGGCGTACATGCCGATCTGCCAGGCGGTGAGTGACAGAGCGTCGGCTTTGAGTGCGGCAACGATGCCCTCGCGCGGTGAGAGCTTTCGCATCGGCACGATCGCGTAATACTGGAAAACGATGCCGAAGCCGAACGCGAGGATGAAATCCAGGATCCAGACGGCGAATATTTTTTCGGCGAAAATCGATTTCCAGCCGAACACGATTGCAATCGACGGGACAAGAAAAGCCAGCCACTCGGCGATAATGTCGCCGACTGTGCAACCGCTGCCGCAATGCAAGGCGGCCTCGCCGACGCTCACGGCAAACGGCTTTTTGCCGCGGCGTGCGGCGGGACGGGCACGCCCATACGCCACATACGCCGCCAAGACGAATACAGTGCCGAATAGCGCGGACACCGGCCATACCACGTTCATGATGGCCATCGGCTGCGGATGGCGAATTTCATCCAGCGCGAGGCCGACGGCGGCGACAACGCCGGACGCGAGCGCGGCAGTTGCAAGGACATGGAGCCATAGGGGCGACATTCTGTTTATCCGTCGCTTTGTCCGTGCCCTATGTTGGCGTGGTAACGGTGCCGATCAAAGCCCGTTGCGTGTCACGTGAGGAACGGCCGGCTGGACATCTCACCCCCGCAATCCTCTGCCGCTGCACACCGCGTTGCGCGCCGCGCCGTGGCGTGATCATGATGCGATATGAGGACCACGAATTGGAACGGAAGGAAGGCCGCGCCGCGCCTGCTCCTCGACGAGGAGATCGTCCGGCCGACCTTTCGCCGCGAGCGCGCCGCGCTTAAGCGCGGCATATGGCCGGTCGCCGGCTGCGACGAGGCTGGACGGGGCCCTCTCGCCGGCCCGGTGGTCGCCGCCGCGGTGATCCTCGATCCCGACAATGTTCCGCGCGGCCTCGACGATTCCAAAAGGCTCACGGCTGAGCGCCGCGAAGTCCTCTACGAGCGCATTTGTGCGCGCGCGCATGTCGCGGTTGCGTTGGCGCCGCCGGCGCGGATCGATCGCGACAACATTCTGCGGGCGTCGCTTTGGGCGCTCGCGCGCGCGGTCGCATCCCTGCCGGTCAAGCCTGTGCTCGTCTTCGTCGACGGCCGCGACCGCATCGACGCCGGCTGCGACTGCCAGGCCGTCATCGGCGGCGACGGGCTCGTCGCCTCGATCGCCGCGGCCTCGATTGTCGCCAAGGTGACCCGCGACCGGCTGATGACGTGCCTTGGCTCCGCGCATCCCGGTTACGGCTTCGAACAGCATAAAGGGTACAGTGTGCCCGGGCATTTTGCGGCGCTCGACCGGCTTGGCCCAACCGTCCACCACCGCCGCTCATTCTCTCCCGTAGCCGGCGCGCTCGGCGCCTTGGATGATGAGGCCGACGAGCTGGTTGCCGGCATGTTGCCTCTCTAGTTTGCCGGCCCTATACGGCACGCCGTTCGGGGCCCCAATGTTTCACGTACCCCTTTACCTCGAAGGCTTGCGTTCGCGCCCGCTGCTGGTCTTCTGGCCGGCGACGTTGGCGCAAGCGGCGCTATGGACGCTGGTGCCGCTCTTGTTCTACGCCGCGCCGCCGGCTGAGTTGGCGCAAGTGCTCGCCATCGGCCACGAATTCCCGATCAACGGCAATTTCGGTCCCCCGCTTGCGTATTGGCTCGCCGAAATCGCCTTTCGCGCCGCCGGCCTGTTCGGCGTCTACGCGCTGGCCCAGATTTGCGTGATCGCCACCTATTGGTGCGTGTTCGCACTGTCGCGCAGCATCATCGGCGCAACTCACGCCGCCATGGCGGTGCTCCTCATGGTCGGGGTTTCGGTGTTCGCGGTGCCGACGCCGAATTTCGGCCCGCCCGTCCTGGCGATGGCGCTATGGGCCGCGGTGCTGCTGTTTTATTGGCGCTGTGTGATGGAACGGCGGTCCAGCTATTGGTACGCGCTCGCCGGCGCCGCTGGACTTCTCCTTATCACCTCCAACGCCGCTCTCATTCTGCTCGGCTCGCTCGCGCTGTTCACCGCGTTGACCGAACGCGGCCGTTTGGCGCTCGGCACGATGGAAGCCTGGATGGCGGCGACCGTGCTGGCCGCGATGGTGTTCGTGCACGTGCTCTTGCTAACCCGTGCGGGCTTCGATCTGGCGCCAACACTCGCACGGCTCCGCGGCGCCGGCGTCGCGGGCGCCAACACAGCGGCCTGGCTCCGGCTCGTCGGTGTGCTCATTCTCGCTCACGCCGGCCTCGGTGTTCTCGTCGTGCTGGCGAGCGGCTGGCCGCGTATGCGCTTGCAGTCGACGCCTGTGGTGGCGCGGGCGCCGGTCATGCCTTTCGCCGTGACCTACGTGAAAATGTTTTCGTTGGTCCCGGCGATGGTGGCGACTATGGTGGCCGTGCTGGCCGGTGACCGCTTGCCGATCGGCGGCGCCGCGCCGCTGATGGTGCTTTCGGGCCTGGCTGCGATTGTCGCCGCCGGCGACCGAGTTGAACTTCATCACCAGCGGCTGCTCGGTTTTGCCTGGGCCGGCTTGTTGATCGTGCCCGCGATTTTTGTTCCGATCGTGATTGCAGTTTTGCCGTGGACCACGGGCGCCGAACTCAAAGTCGCGCAGCCCGCCGCCGCGATGGGTCGCTTTTTCGGCGATAGTTTCGCGCGCCGAACCGGACATCCGCTTGCCGTGGTCAGCGGCGACGCGCAAATTGCGGAATTGATCGCGCTTGCCGCGCCAAGCCGCCCGAGCGTGTATTTCGCCGCCGACCCGAAACATTCGCCCTGGGTCACAGCGCAGGATATCCAGGCCAAGGGCGCCGTGATCGTGTGGCCGACGCTCGATACCAATCCGACACCGCCGCCCGACATTAAGGCGCATTTCCCCGATCTCGTTCCCGAGGTGCCGCGCAGCTTCGCGCGCCCGGTACGTGGCCGGCTGCCGCCGCTGTTGATTGGCTGGGGTGTCATCAGGCCCGCAAGCGCGCCTGTCCCGGCCGCGCAGCACTAATCGTCATTGCGAGCCGATGGTCCGGCCCGAAATGGTCGGCTCGATGACAGGGACGGCGAAAGCAATCCAGCGCCGCGAAACGCCAACGCGAGTTGCCGCGATATAGGATGCTCCGCAGCGATTCCGCGATCGCTATTCGCCTGCGAGGGCTTTTTGCAGCGCCAGGAAATCGCGCCACGCCAGCCGCTTTTGCAGCGGGCTGCGCAGCAGGAAGGCAGGATGGTAAGTCGCCAGCGCGCGAATCTCGCGGCCGCCAGTGTTGAATTTGAACCAGCGGCCGCGGGTTCGGGTAATTCCTTCCCTGGTACCGAGCAACGTTTGCGTCGATGGTTGTCCCAGGCACACCAGGATGTCGGGGTCGGCGAGCTCGATCTGGCGGTGAATGAAAGGCAGGCAGATGGCGCTCTCGTGCGGCGTCGGTGTCCGGTTGCCCGGCGGCCGCCAGGGCACGATATTGGCGATATACGCATTGCTGCGGTCGAGCCCGATCGCCGCCATCATGCGGTCGAGGAGTTTTCCCGAGCGGCCGACGAAGGGCAGCCCGGCGATGTCTTCGTCGCGTCCTGGCGCCTCGCCGACAAACATGACGCGCGATTTTGGGTTGCCGTCAGCAAACACAAGCCGCGTCGCTGTGGCACGCAGCATGCAGCCTTCGAATGCTTCGAGGAGCGCGCGCAGCGCCTCGAGCGTCGCCGCGCTTCCGGCGGCTTCGCGCGCCGCCATGACGGCGGCTTCGGGCGAGGGCGGTGCGGCGGGAATGTTTGTTGCCGCGACGGCGGCAACATCGCTTGCTCCGTTCTTGCGGGGAAGCGACGGTGATGGGGGTCGTTCGGAGGCCGCGCGCGGCGCTATGACTTCGTCCGCGAAACGGTCGACCGGTTCCTCCCCGACAGGCGTATCGACCCCGGCATCGAGGTAGAAGGCGATCAGTTCGCGCGCGGCTTGATGTGGGGTATCCATCGAGCCACCAAGTCTAGGCGAGGGGGCGAAAGCGTGAAACAATTCTTTTCGTTGTTGCATGGTTTGTGGAGAAGATCATGAGCGCTGCCGAGCTTCCCGCTCGCGAGGCGATGGAGTTCGACGTTGTCATCGTCGGCGCCGGGCCGGCCGGGCTCGCCGCGGCGATCAAGCTCAAGCAGCTTTCGCCCGACACGTCTGTAGTAGTGGTGGAGAAAGGCTCCGAAGTCGGCGCGCATATTCTGTCCGGCGCCGTGATCGACCCCATCGGGCTTGACAGCCTCCTGCCGGAATGGCGCGGCGAGGACACGCTGGCGCGCACGGCAGTGAGCGACGACCGCTTCTACGTGCTCGGCTCTTCCGGCGCGGTGCGGCTGCCGAATCTGCTGCTGCCGCCACTGATGAGCAATCACGGCAACTTCATCGTCTCGCTCGGCGACGTCTGCCGCTATCTCGCTCAGAAGGCCGAAGCGCTCGGCGTTGAAATCTATCCGGGCTTTGCCGCAGTCGAAGTGTTGTTCGAGAACGGCGCGGTTAGCGGCATCGCCACCGGCGACTTGGGAATTGCCAAGGACGGGCATCCGAAGCCGGGCTTCACTCGCGGCATGGAGTTGCGCGCCAAATATACTTTGTTCGCCGAAGGGGCGCGCGGCAGCCTGTCCAAGGGACTGATCGCGCGTTTCGGTCTGCACCAAAATCGGCAGCCGCAGAAATACGGCATCGGGCTGAAAGAGCTTTGGCAGGTCACGCCGGAAAACTTCCGCAGCGGCCTCGTGCAGCACACCATGGGCTGGCCGCTTGGCAACCGTACCGGCGGCGGCTCGTTTCTTTATCACTTCGGCGATCATCTCGTGGCGGTCGGTTTTGTCCTCCACCTCAACTACACGAACCCTTACCTGTCGCCGTTCGAGGAGTTCCAGCGGTTCAAGACCCATCCGCTGGTGCGCGACACCTTTGCCGGCGGCAAGCGGATCTGTTATGGCGCCCGCGCGCTTACCGAGGGCGGTTGGCAATCGGTGCCGAAGCTCAGCTTTCCCGGCGGCGCGCTGATCGGCTGCGCCGCGGGTTTCATGAATGTGCCGCGCATTAAAGGCAGCCACAATGCCGTGCTCTCCGGCGTTCTGGCGGCGGAGCATGTTGTGGCTGCGCTTGCCACCGGGCGCTCGCGCGACGAACTTGAAAGCTATGAAGCGGCGTGGCGCGGCTCGCCGATCGGGCCCGATCTCTGGCGGGTGCGCAACGTCAAGCCGTTATGGTCGAAGCTTGGCACGCTCGCCGGCGTCGCGCTCGGCGGCTTCGATATGTGGACCAACACGCTCGGCTTTTCGGTTATGGGGACGCTCAAACACGGCAAGCCCGATTTCGCCGGGCTCAAGCCGGCGGCCGAGTGCCGGCCGATTGCCTATCCGAAACCCGACGGCAAGCTCACGTTCGACCGGTTGTCCTCGGTCTATCTGTCGAACACCAACCACGAGGAGGACCAGCCGGTGCACCTCATCGTGCGCGATGAAAATTTGCAGAAATCGTCCGAGCATGACGTCTACGCGGGGCCGTCGGCGCGCTATTGCCCGGCGGGCGTCTATGAATGGATCGAGGAAGCGGGGCGGCCGCGCTACATCATCAACGCGCAGAATTGCGTCCACTGCAAAACCTGCGACATCAAGGACCCGAACCAGAACATCGACTGGGTGCCGCCGGAGGGCGGTGGCGGTCCGAATTATCCGAATATGTGAGCGGCCGCGGTTGGCCGCGTCGAATCGGCCGCGGTCTTGCTGCCGCGATTTCGCCTCCCTTCGGGCCTAAGGGGTTAGCGAAGGGGCTTGCGTCCTTGCGGGCGTATTGCAAAAGGGTCATTCTCGCGCGCTCAGACGATATCAGGCGCCCTGATTCCCTGTTTGCGCTTTAAATTCGTCAATGGAGCCATCGTGACTCATCCGCTGCCGCTACGGCACGCCGCCATCGCAGGCGCCGCTGTCCTTCTGAGCCTGACGTCCGCGCTCGCTGCCGAAACGCCGACACCGCAGGAACTCTCGCACGCTACGGTGGCCGGCAGTTATCTTGCGGCCCGGCACGCCGGCGTCGAACGCGATTCTGCGACCGCAGCCGCGTACTACCTCAACGTGCTCAAGGCCGATCCGCGTAACGCCGATTTGCTCAGCCGCACCTTCCTCTCGGTCATGAGCGAGGGCGACATCGACGAGGCCGGCCGGTTGGCCGAAAGGCTCGTCCAACTCGATCGCACCGACCGCATTGCGCGGCTGGTTCTTGGCGTTCGCGCGCTCAAGCAAAAGCAATACGGCGCCGCGCGGCAGAACTTCGGCCAATCGGTACGCGGCCCGGTTACCGATCTGACCGCGACTTTGCTGTCGGCTTGGGCGCTCGCCGGAGCCGGCGATCCCCACGGTGCCGTCGATACCTTGGATAAGCTTGCCGGGCCGGATTGGTACGCGATCTTCAAGGATCTGCATGCTGGCCTTATCCTCGATGCCGCCAACAACAAGAAAGAAGCGGGCAAACGCTACGAGCGTGCGTACAAGGCCGACCCCTTGGCGGTGCGTACCGTCGAGGCTTACGGGCGCTATCTGTCGCGCAACGGCAGCAAGGAAGATGCCCTGAAGGTTTATCAGGAGTTCGACAAAGCGGTCCCGGATCATCCGGTGATAGTCGAGGAGATGAAAGAAGTCGCGGCCGGCGACAAATTGCCGCCGCTTGCTGATTCACCGCAAGGCGGCGCGGCCGAAGCACTCTACGGGCTCGGCGCCTCGATCGGACGGCGCGGCGGCGAAGATTTGGCCCTCATCTATCTGCAGCTCGCGCTCTATCTCGAGCCGAACCATTCGATGGCGCTGTTGTCGCTCGCCGACCTTTACGAGTCGCTGAAAAAGCCCGATCTCGCCATCGCGGTGTATGACCGTATTCCGGCGTCGTCGCCGCTTCATCGCAACGCCGAAATCCAGATCGCGTCCGATCTCGATACGCTCGACCGCACCGACGAGGCAAAGAAGCGGCTGGAGCGGCTGATTGCCGAGCATCCGAAAGACACCGAAGCGATCATGGCGCTGGGGAACATCCTGCGCGGCCGCAAGGATTTTGCCGGTTGCGCCGACGTCTACGGCAAGGCTATCGCCAACGTGCCGGTGCCGGAGAAGGCCAATTGGGTGATGTTCTACTTCCGCGGCATTTGCAACGAGCGCTCGCATCAATGGCCGGCCGCCGAGGCCGATCTCAAGAAGGCGCTCGAGTTGTTTCCCGACCAGCCGCTGGTTCTCAATTATCTCGGCTATTCCTGGGTCGATCAGGGCATCAATCTCGACGAAGGCATGAACATGATCCGCCGCGCCGTCGAGCAACGCCCCGACGACGGCTATATCGTCGACTCGCTCGGCTGGGCTAACTTCCGCATCAACAATTACGACGAAGCGGTGCGAGATCTCGAGCGCGCCGTCGAGCTCAAGCCCGACGATCCGACCATCAATGATCACCTCGGCGATGCCTACTGGCGCGTCGGCCGCGTGCTTGAAGCGCACTTCCAGTGGTCGCACGCCAAGGATCTGAAGCCCGATCCGGAAGACTTGCCGAAGATCGAGCAGAAGCTCAAATCCGGGTTGCCCGACGACACCTCGTCGGCGGCCGATGCGGCCAAGAGCAAGAAGGCCGGCAACGGCGGCTAGAGCATGATCCCGAAAATGCCTGCCCCCGGACTTGGTCCGGGGGTGGAACCCGGTTTTTGGAAAAGATCGTGCGATCAACAAGGAATCTAGGCCATAATCCAACTCGATCGCATTGGATCATGGTCTAAGGAGCATCCTTGCCGGTTCCGCTGGTCGAGAATGCGCCGGCCAAGGTCAATCTGACCCTGCGCGTCGTGCGGCGCCTCGACGACGGCTATCACGAGATCGAAAGCCTGGTGGCGTTCGCCGATTTCGGCGACCGCTTGAGCTTTACGCGCGGCGACGAGCTGGCTTTGACGGTGCGCGGCCCGGGGGCGGCGGCGGCGGGCGTAAGCGACGACAATCTGGTCCTCAAGGCGGCGCGCGCACTTGCGGCTCGGCGCCCGCAGATCGCGCTTGGCATGTTCCGCCTCGATAAGAGACTGCCGGTCGCCGCCGGCCTCGGCGGCGGCTCAGCGGATGCGGGCGCGGCGCTGCGGTTGCTCGCTCAGGCGAACAAGCTCGCACGCGACGAGGCGGACCTTTATGCGGCGGCCCGTGCGACCGGGGCCGACGTGCCGGTCTGCCTCGATCCGCGCGCGCGCATGATGCGCGGCATCGGCGAGATACTGTCGGATCCGCTCGCCTTGCCGCCGCTGCCGGCGCTCCTGGTTAATCCGGGAGTGGCGGTGCCGACCAAGTCGGTGTTCGCCGGATGGAAGCCGGTTGTGGCCGAGGCCGCCATGCTGGACATGGCGGCGATCGCCGAAGCGGGCGATCGCGATCAACTCATAGAGCTTGTCGCTGCGCAATCGAACGATTTGGAGGCGCCGGCCATCGCGCTTCAGCCGGTCATCGCCGATGTCCTCGCTTTGTTGCGCGGGCTTGCGGGCTGCCGGCTGGCGCGAATGTCCGGCTCCGGCGCGACATGCTTCGCTCTGTTTACGGCGGCGGCCGCTTCGCGCGAAGCCGCTAAGATCGTGCGCGGCAAATATCCGCACTGGTGGGTGCGGTCGGGTAAGCTGAGCTAGGTTGCTCGTTTGAGCATGATCTTTTCGGAAAACCGGATACCACCCGCGGATCAGTCCGGAGCAGGCGTTTTCGGGATCACGCTTCAATGCGTGCGGGCGACGCAGAAATCGACAGTCTCGGCGAGCGCCGATTTCATCTCCGAGTCGGGAAACAGCGCGAGTGCGTCGCGGGCGATGGCGCCGTAGTGATGGGCGCGGCCGATCGTGTCCTCAAGCGCGCGGTGCTTTGTCATTAGTCCGATGGCGTGTTCGAGGTCGGCGTCCGTGGTTTCGCCGCGCTCCAGCGTCCGCCGCCAGAATTCCCGCTCGCTGTCGCCGCCGCGGCGGAACGCGAGCACGACCGGGAGCGTGATCTTTCCCTCGCGAAAATCGTCGCCGATATTCTTGCCGAGTTTTTGCGCCGTGCCGCCATAATCGAGGACGTCGTCGACAAGCTGGAAGGTGATGCCGAGATTCATGCCGAACGACCGGCAGGCGGCTTGCTCGGCCTTCTGCCGCGAACAGAGCGCCGGGCCGATTTCACAGGCGGCGGCGAACAGCTCCGCCGTCTTGGCGCGGATGACGGCCATATACTCGTCCTCGGTGGTCGCCGTGTTTTTGGCGGCGGCAAGCTGCATGACCTCGCCTTCCGCGATCACGGCCGCGGCCGAGGCGAGAATCTCCAGCGCCCGCAGGCTGCCGACCTCGACCATCATCTTGAACGCCTGCCCGAGCAAAAAATCGCCCACCAGGACGCTTGCCTCGTTGCCCCAGAGCATGCGCGCGGCGAGCCGGCCGCGCCGCATCTCGCTCTCGTCGACCACGTCGTCGTGCAATAGCGTCGCCGTGTGCATGAACTCGACCGCGGCAGCGAGCTTGATGTGGCCGTCGCCGGCGTAGCCGGCGAGCTGAGCCAAAGCCAGCGTCAGCATCGGCCGCAGCCGCTTGCCGCCGGAATTGATGAGGTGATTGGCGACCTCCGGAATCATGGTCACTTCGGACCCGGTCCGTGCCACGATGACGCCGTTGACGCGTTCCATGTCGGCGGCGACCAGGTCGACCAGCGGGTCGACGGACGGTTTACCCGGGGTTTCAAAAGGGACGACGACGGCCACGCGAATATTCTCCATATGGGGACGGGCGAGCATAGAAACGCTATGGTGAAGCGGCAAGTAGGCCGACGGTTGCATCTACAATTCGCCGGCGGCCGCCGCCGTTCCGCTTTGCCGCGGATCGGCGTTGGAGTGAGGCGGCCGAGAAGGGGCAATGTCGAGCACTGAGCGTCTTGCCGCAAGCGCGGCCGCCGCCGGCTATCAGGTCGCGGTGCTGGTGCCGTGCTACAACGAACAGCACGCTATCGGCAAAGTGATCGCCGACTTTCGTGCGGCGCTGCCCGAGGCCGAAATCTACGTTTACGACAACAATTCGACCGACGGCACCGTCGAGGCGGCGCGGCAGACGGGCGCTATCGTTCGCCGCGAAACCTACCAAGGCAAGGGCCATGTGGTGCGGCGCATGTTCAACGATGTCGAGGCCGACGTTTACGTCCTGGTCGATGGCGACGCGACCTACGATGCGCCGAGCGCGCCGGGAATGATCGAAAAGCTGGTAGACGAGCGCCTCGACATGGTGGTCGCGGCCCGGCTCGACGGTGAAGTGACCGCCTATCGACGCGGCCATCGCGCCGGCAACCGGCTCTTGACCGGCTTCGTCGCCCACATGTTCGGACGCTCCTTCACCGATATGCTTTCCGGCTATCGGGTGTTTTCGCGGCGTTTCGTGAAGTCGTTTCCGATCCTATCCGGCGGCTTTGAGATCGAAACCGAATTGACCATTCACGCGCTCGAGCTGGAGCTGCCGGTCGGCGAGATCGCCACGCCTTATTACGCGCGGGTGAGCGGATCGGCCTCGAAGCTGTCGACCTGGAGCGACGGCTTTCGCATTCTATGGACAGTGTTGAAGCTCTACCGCGCCGAGCGGCCGCTGTCGTTGTTCGGCGCTTTCGGTGTGGCGCTTGCCATCATCTCCGTCGGTCTGGCCGTTCCGATCGTGATCACCTACGTGCAGGAAGGGCTGGTGCCGCGGCTGCCGACGGCGGTGCTCTCTACCGGGCTGATGCTGCTGGCATTCCTGTCGATCGCCTGCGGGCTTATTCTCGACACCGTGACGCGCGGCCGGCGTGAACTCAAACTGATCGCCTATCTTGCGCTGCGCGCGCCGGGCGAGGAACGGCGCCAGGGGTTGTAAAGTGCGCGAGCTTGTCCGCACCAACGATGCGGTATTGATCTCGGCGATTGAGGCGCTGCTCAAAGGCGCGCACATCGATCACATGATCGTCGATCAGAACATGAGCGTGCTGGAAGGCTCGATTGGCATTTTCCCGCGCCGTATCCTGGTGGGCGAGGACGAATTCGAAGCCGCGCGCCGGTTATTGACCGAGGCCGGCTTCGCCAGCGAAATCCGCCGCGATGGGCGCTGAACCGGCTCATACAACCGAAGACGCCGTGCTTGGCGGCAGGCTGGTGCTGCGCCAGCCGCTTAAGGGCCACCGCGTCGGGCACGACGCCATGTTGCTGGCGGCGGCTAGTTCGGCGCGTGCCGGCGATCGTGTGGTCGAGCTTGGCGCCGGGATCGGCGCGGCGGGCTTGGCGGTGGCGCGCCGCGTTGCGGATCTTAGCGTCACGCTGGTCGAGATTGATGCCGGCCTGGTGGCGCTGGCGCGAGAGAATGCAGCGCGCAACGGCTTTGTCGAAAACGTGCGCGCGATCTGTCTCGACGTGGCCGCGTCCGAGGCGGCGTTCGCTGCCGCCGGGTTGGCAGTGGGCGCAACCGATAGCGTGCTGATGAACCCGCCGTTCAATGCGCCGCAGAATCCGTCGCCTGATCGCGGCCGGCGCTTGGCGTATAGCGCCGCGGACAATACGCTTGCCCAGTGGCTGGGTACGGCCTCTCGGCTTCTTCGGCCCGGCGGCGCGGTCACGCTGATTTGGCGCGCGGACGCTCTCGATGCAGTGCTTGCCGCTTTGTCGGCTGATTTCGGCGCGATGGCGATCCTGCCGATTCATCCCAAGCCGGACACTCCGGCGATCCGTGTGCTGGTCGGCGCGGTGAAGACGAGCGCCGCGCCGCTGTCGCTTCTGCCGGGATTTTATCTCAACGATGCAGCGGGGAAGCCGACGGTGGAAGCCGAGGCCGTGCTGCGCGGGCGCGCCGTGCTCGCGTTAGCCGGTGATTGACTGCGTGGCGGCGCCAGCGGGCGCCGAATCCGGTGGCATCGCGGCGGCCGGCTTGGCTTGGCGGCGGCCTGGAACGTGCGAGAAGCCGACGATGACGCCAATCAGCATCATTAGAACGATGATTTTCATTGTCCGTGCATCCTCGAGCCGCTTTTACGCCGCCAGCAAGCGTCCTTGCACGTTAACAATCGGTTACTTGAGTTGACGTTGAGTACCGCCTATGTGCACTTGATGGCCGAACCATGGACTGGTGAACGCATGAAAGAAGCCTGGACGGGAGCCGTCGGGGCCCTTCGGGAATTTCTTCCTCAGCGTTTCCGCCGTGACCGCGCGGTAGTGCCGGTGGTCCGGTTGACCGGGGTCATCGGCGTCTCGACGCCGTTGCGGCCGGGGCTGACCATGGCCGGGATCGCCCGCACGCTGGACCGCGTCTTCGCCGTGCGCAACGCCGCGGCCGTCGCATTGGCCATTAATTCGCCCGGCGGTTCGGCGGCGCAATCGCATCTGATCTTCCGCCGCATTCGCGAACTGGCGCAGGAAAAGAATTGCCGGGTGATCGCATTCGTCGAGGACGCCGCGGCGTCCGGCGGCTACATGATCGCCTGCGCCGCCGACGAGATCATCGCCGATCCAAATTCGATCGTCGGCTCGATCGGCGTGGTTGGCGGCTCGTTCGGCTTCGACAAGTTGATTTCGAAAATCGGCATCGAGCGCCGGCTCTACACTTCAGGCGAACATAAGGCGATGCTCGATCCGTTCCTGCCGGAGAATTCCGAGGACGTCGAACGCCTCAAGAATTTGCAACGCGACATCCATCAGGATTTCATCGCGCTGGTGAAATCGCGGCGCGGCGGCAAACTCAACGGGCCGGAGCAAAGCCTGTTCTCCGGGGAATATTGGACGGGACGGCGGGCGCTCGAATTCGGCCTTGTTGACGGCATCGGCGACGTGCGTTCTACGCTGCGGGAGCGCTTCGGTGACAAAGTGCGCATGCCGCTCATTGCCGCCGAGCGCGGCATGCTGGCGCGGCGCATTTTCGGGGCGCATCGCGGGGAAGTGATGCCGGCGGGCCTTGCCGGGGCGGGCCTTGTGGAGGACATCATTTCGGCGCTTGAAGCACGTGCGCTGTGGGCGCGGTACGGACTCTGACGGAGGGCCACATGCCGCCGGTTTTCGCATTGGCATTCGGACTGATGGGAGCGGCGGCCGTCGTGCGCTGGTGCGTCAAGGAAGTGCAGCGGATCAACGCCGAGCTTGATAACGTGCGCGGGGCGTCGCTCGAGCCGGTTGATCGTGGAGCACTGCCGACGTTAAAGCGCGATCCGAACACCGGCGAGTACCGGCCCGGTTGACGAGCCGCCCTTGACCTCCACAGGACGTTCCACCAACAACGTCGCATGAACGACGATTCGCCGCCGTACATGCGCCCGCAACGCTCGTTCCAGGGCCTGATCCTGGCGCTGCAACGCTACTGGGCCGGTTGGGGCTGCGTGATTTTGCAGCCCTACGACATGGAGGTCGGCGCCGGCACCTTCCATCCGGCGACTACCTTGCGAGCGCTGGGGCCAAAACCGTGGAACGCCGCCTATGTGCAGCCCTCGCGCCGTCCCAAGGACGGCCGCTACGGCGAGAATCCCAACCGTCTGCAGCATTACTATCAGCTGCAGGTGATCCTCAAACCCTCGCCGGACGACTTGCAGGAACTTTATTTGCAGTCGCTCTCTGCGATCGGCATCAACCCGAAGCTCCATGACATCCGCTTTGTCGAAGACGATTGGGAGAGCCCGACGCTCGGCGCTTGGGGGCTCGGCTGGGAATGCTGGTGCGACGGCATGGAGGTTTCCCAGTTCACCTATTTTCAGCAGGTCGCCGGCTTCGAATGCGCGCCGGTGTCGGGCGAACTGACATACGGCCTCGAACGGCTCGCGATGTATGTGCAAGGCGTCGAAAACGTCTTCGATCTGAATTTCAACGGCCGCGAAGGCGCGCAGAAAGTCACCTACGGCGACATCTTCCTGCAGGCGGAGCAGGAATTTTCGCGCCATAACTTCGAATATGCCGATACTGATATGTTGTTCGAACAGTTTCGTATGGCCGAATCCGCTTGTAACAAGTATCTCGAAGCCGGCTGGGCGAGTGCGAACGGCGGCGGCGGCAATCGCGACCGGCATTTGATGGCGTTGCCGGCCTATGACCAGTGCATCAAGGCCAGTCATGTGTTCAATTTGCTCGACGCGCGCGGCGTGATTTCCGTCACCGAACGGCAGAGCTATATCCTGCGGGTGCGCGAACTGGCCAAGGCGTGCGGCGAGGCGTGGCTTGCAACAGAAGGTGGAGGGAGAAGCAAATGAGTGCGATGCCTGAAATCGGCGGACGGGCGCCGATCGCGTTGGATGTCGAGGCCGGCAAGAGCTATTGGTGGTGCGCCTGCGGGCGCTCGCAGAAGCAGCCGTTCTGCGACGGCTCGCACAAGGCTACGGCTTTCACGCCGATCGAGTTCAAGGCGCCGAAATCCGAGAAGGTTTGGTTCTGCGCCTGCAAGCGCTCGGCGAAGAAGCCGATGTGCGACGGCACGCACAAGACACTTTGATTCTTACCCTCCCCCTTGTGGGGAGGGTCGTCACGCAATTGCGCGACGGGGTGGGGGTCCGGAGGCGATTCTGTGATCGGAAAGCGATCCTTAACAACAGGCGAACGCGTATGGGCGCCGCGTGACCGCAGTAAGTCGCCACCAAATCAAGTTCGCGCTCGCACGATGCGGTCTGCTCCTACCGACGCGGAACGAAAGCTTTGGTGGCACATGCGTCATCGGTTGGCGCTGTCGGGCACACATTTTCGTAGGCAGGTGCGAATTGGTCGTTACATCGTTGATTTTGCAAACCATAGTTTCGGCATAGTGGTCGAACTCGATGGTGGACAGCATGCGGCGCAGATCAAACACGACGCGAAGCGAACAAAGTTCCTAGAGTCCGAAGGTTATCGAGTTTTACGATTCTGGAATAACGAGGTTTTGAAAAACATCGATGGAGTGCTTGAAATGATTCAGAGCGCTCTCCTCACGCCCCCCACCCCTACCCCTCCCCACAAGGGGGAGGGGAGACAAGACGTGCTGTAATTCCATGCCCGACCTTTTGCTTGAACTTTTCTCTGAAGAAATCCCGGCACGCATGCAGGCGCGGGCGGCCGACGATCTGCGCAAGGCAGTGACCGATCGGCTGGCCGCGGCCGGTCTGTTCTACGACGGCGCCAAGGCGTTCGTGACGCCGCGTCGGCTCGCGCTCTCCGTGCACGGCGTTCCGGCGCGGCAGCCGGACGTCCGCGAAGAGAAAAAAGGCCCGCGCGTTGGCGCGCCGGAAAATGCCATCGCCGGGTTTTTGAAAGCCGCGGGGCTCAAATCCATCGAGCAGGCGAAAGTGCAGGCCGACAAGAAGGGCGATTTCTATGTCGCCGTGATCGAAAAGCCGGGCCGCGCGGCCATCGACGTGATCGGTGAGATTTTGCCCGAGGTGGTCGAGGGCTTTCCCTGGCCGAAATCCATGCGCTGGGGTGAACAATCGAAAGAACCCGGTGCGCTCACCTGGGTACGGCCGCTTCATTCCATCGTCGCGACGTTCGGCCCGGAGACCGAGGAGCCCGACGTCGTGGCGTTTTCGGTCGGCAGCATTGCGGCGGGCAACGAGACGCGCGGCCACCGCTTTCTCGCGCCCGCGCCGTTCACCGTGCGTCGGCTTGCTGATTACCAGCAGAAACTCGACAAAGCCAAAGTGGTGCTCGACGCGGAGCGCCGGCGCGACATTATTCTGACTGAGGCAAAGCAGCTTGCGTTCGCGCAAGGGCTGGAGCTTGTCAAAGACGAGGGGCTCCTTGCCGAAGTCGCTGGCCTGGTCGAATGGCCGATTGTGCTGATGGGCTCATTCGACCAAAGATTTTTGCAAATCCCCGAGGAAGTGATCCGCGCCACCATCCGCAACAACCAGAAATGCTTTGTGCTGCGCGATGCCGCGCATGCCAAGCTGATCGATAAGTTCATCCTCGTCGCCAATATCGAGGCGGAAGACGGCGGCAAGGCGATTGTCGCCGGCAACGAGCGCGTCATCCGTGCCCGGCTGTCGGACGCGAAGTTCTTCTACGAGGCCGATTTGAAGACGCGTCTGGAAGGCCGGCTGCTGAAATTCAAGGACATTATCTTTCACGAAAAGCTCGGCACGCAATGGGATCGCATCGAGCGCATCGAGCGGCTTGCTGCCGAGCTTGCGCCGCTGGTTGGCGCCGACGTGGAGAAAGCCAAGCGCGCCGCGCGGCTGTGCAAAGCCGATCTGCTCACCGAAGTGGTCGGCGAATTTCCCGAGCTGCAAGGCACGATGGGGAAGTATTACGCCGAAGCGTGGGACGAAGATGAAGCCGTTGCCCACGCCATCGAGGATCACTATAGACCGAAGGGGCCTGATGATCTGGTGCCGAGCGATGCGGTTTCGATCGCGGTGGCGCTTGCCGACAAGATCGACACGCTGGTCGGTTTCTGGTCGATCGACGAGAAACCGACCGGCAGCAAGGACCCTTATGCGCTGCGGCGGGCGGCGTTGGGAGTGATCCGTATCGTCTTGAGTAATTCGCTGCGCGCGCGATTGTTGTATGTCTTTGCCACTCATAACCCTCACGGCAGTCCGGCGTTTCGCCAAGGCTTGCTGTCTTTCTTCGCCGACCGCCTCAAAGTCCAGCTCCGCGAGCAGGGTGCGCGGCACGATCTCGTCGACGCGGTGTTTGCGCTGGAAGACCAGGACGATCTGCTGCTGATCGCCCGCCGGGTCGAGGCCTTGGGAAAATTCCTCGACACCGAGGACGGCAAGAATCTGCTGGCCGGCTATAAGCGCGCGACCAACATCATCCGCATCGAGGAAAAAAAGGACAATCGCCAATATACCGGGGTGCCCGGGCCGGATCTGTATCGACAAGCCGAGGAAACCGCGCTGGCGGAAGCCATCGAAATCGCAGGAGTCGAGGCAAAACGCGCCATTGCGGCCGAGGATTTCGAGGCCGCCATGCGCGCCATGGCGCGACTCCGGCCCTACGTCGATGCCTTTTTCGACAAGGTGACGGTCAACGTCGACGATAAGATGTTGCGTGAGAACCGGCTAAAGCTTCTCAACGAAATCCGGGCGGCAACACGCGCCGTCGCCGATTTCTCCAAAATAGAGGGATGAATATCTGCCGTCGTGCTCGACGAGCCCCGCCATGACGAGGTGTTCCAAATCCTTCAAACCCGCTCGAACCGAATGCACTCTCGCGCGTTCTTAAGTTTGCCGGGCTTTTGCCGGTTTCACCCCAGCGCCCATTTAAGCCTATCCGATCTCCCCCAAAACCCTGAGGACAAATCATGGTCATTACCGCTGCCCATATCGCGCCGATTGTCGCCATCATCGCCGGTGTGCTGATTCTTCTCGTCCCGCGCTTGTTGAACTACATCGTCGCTCTCTACCTCATTTTTGTCGGACTGGTGGAGCTCAATGGCATCCATCACTGGTTCAGCTGGCATTGAAGCGACATCGGCGCTTGAACCGGCAACGGCCGCGAATGGCGGGCCGGCGTTGCAATCGGCTCCGGCATCTGCATTAAGAATGCCCGGCGCTCAGGCGAACGAGAAGCAATGGCGAAATCGCGCGCGAAAATCTCCCGGCGGCCGGTGAAGAAATCCCGGCCGGCGAAGCCGCTGCGGGCCGGGAAAAAGGCCAAATGGGTCTATGCCTTCGGCGGCGGCAAGGCCGCAGGCCGCTCGGCGATGCGCAATCTCCTCGGCGGCAAGGGGGCGGGTCTTGCCGAGATGGCGCATCTCGGCCTGCCGGTGCCTCCGGGCTTCACCATCACCACCGAGGTCTGCACCTATTTCTACGCCAACGGCAAAAGCTACCCGAAGGATTTAAAGCCCCAGGTGGAAGCGGCGCTTGCTGAAATCGGCCGCATCACCGGAAAGAAATTCGGCGATGCGGATAACCCGCTGCTCGTCTCGGTGCGCTCCGGCGCGCGCGCGTCGATGCCGGGCATGATGGATACCGTCCTCAATCTCGGGCTCAACGACACAACGGTCGCGGCGTTGGCGAAGAAATCCGGCGACCGGCGCTTTGCCTATGACAGCTACCGGCGCTTCATCACCATGTATGCCGACGTCGTGCTCGGTATCGCTCACCACCATTTCGAAGAAATCCTCGACGAGCACAAGGAGCGCAGCGGCTACTCGCTCGACACCGATCTTGACGCCGGCGACTGGGAAGATGTCGTCACGCGCTTCAAGGAGCGCGTCGAAGCGGAAGGCGGCAAACCGTTCCCGCAGGACCCGCACGCGCAATTATGGGGCGCTATCGGCGCGGTGTTCGGCTCGTGGATGAACCAGCGCGCCATCACCTATCGCCGGCTGCACGCCATTCCGGAAAGCTGGGGCACTGCGGTCAACGTTCAGGCGATGGTGTTCGGCAATATGGGCGATACGTCTGCGACCGGCGTCGCGTTTACCCGCAATCCCTCGACTGGTGAGAAAAAGCTTTACGGCGAATTCCTCATCAACGCCCAGGGCGAGGACGTGGTCGCCGGCATCCGCACGCCGCAGGAGATCAGCGAGCAAGCGCGCAAGGAGTCCGGATCCGACAAGCCGTCGATGGAAAAAGCGCTGCCGCAAGCTTTCGCCGAGCTCAAGCGCATCCATGCCGCGCTGGAGAAACATTACCGCGACATGCAGGACCTCGAATTCACGGTCGAGCAGGGCAAGCTGTGGATGCTGCAGACCCGCAACGGCAAGCGCACCGCCAAGGCGGCATTGCGCATCGCCGTCGAACTCGCGCAAGAGAAATTGATCAGCAAGCAAGAGGCGGTGATGCGCGTCGATCCCGCCGCGCTCGACCAACTCCTGCATCCGACCATCGATCCGGAGGCCGACCGCAAAGTGATCGCCACCGGGCTGCCGGCCTCGCCGGGCGCCGCCTGCGGCGAGATCGTGTTCTCGTCCGAAGAAGCCGAGTTGCTCAAAAGCCAAGGCCACAAGGTCATTCTCGTCCGCGTCGAGACCTCGCCCGAAGACATTCATGGCATGCACGCCGCGGAGGGAATCTTGACCACGCGCGGCGGCATGACCTCGCATGCCGCGGTGGTGGCGCGCGGCATGGGCAAGCCGTGCGTGGCCGGCGCCGGCGCGCTGCGCGTCGATTACCGCGCCCAGACCATGACCGCCGGTGGCTTTACCTTGAAGAAGGGCGAGACGCTGACCATCGACGGCTCCACCGGTCAGGTGCTCGCCGGCGAGGTGCCGATGCGCGAGCCCAAGCTCGCCGGCGAATTCGGCACGCTGATGAAATGGGCCGATGCCGTCCGCAAACTTAAAGTGCGGGCCAATGCCGATACACCGGCGGACGCACGCACCGCGATCAAGTTCGGCGCCGAGGGCATCGGGCTGTGCCGCACCGAGCACATGTTCTTCGAAGAAGACCGCATCCGCGCCGTGCGCGAGATGATCCTGGCGCAGGACGAGGAGGCTCGCCGCGTCGCGCTCGGCAAGCTTTTGCCGATGCAGCGCGCCGACTTCGTCGAGCTGTTCAAGATCATGGGCAAGCTCCCGGTGACCATTCGTCTGCTCGATCCGCCCTTGCACGAGTTCCTGCCGCATACCGAAGAGGAAATCGCGGAAGTGGCGCGGGCCATGGGCGCCGACGCGAAGATACTCGCGGATCGTGCAAGAGAATTGCACGAATTCAACCCGATGCTTGGTTTCCGCGGCTGCCGGTTGGCGATCGCGTATCCGGAGATCGCGGAAATGCAGGCCCGCGCCATTTTCGAAGCCGCGGCCGAGGCCGGCCGCGCGATCGGCGCGCAGATCGTGCCGGAGATCATGGTGCCGCTGATCGCGAGCAAGGCCGAGCTCGACCTCGTGAAGGAGCGTATCGACGCCACGGCGGCGACGGTCGCGGCCGAGATCAAGGCGCCGGTCAAATATCAGGTCGGCACCATGATCGAATTGCCGCGCGCCGCGCTCAAGGCGGACGAGATTGCGGCGACGGCGGAATTCTTTTCATTCGGCACCAACGATCTGACGCAGACCGCCTTCGGCATCAGCCGCGACGATGCCGCGAGCTTTCTCGGCATCTACATGTCGAAGGGTATCCTGGGGGCCGATCCGTTCGTGTCGATCGACCGCGACGGCGTCGGCGAACTCGTGCGCATCGCCGCCGCGCGCGGCCGTAAGGTGCGGCCGAATATCAAGCTCGGCATCTGCGGCGAGCACGGCGGCGATCCAGCCTCGGTCGCGTTCTGCCACGAGGTCAAGCTCGATTACGTCTCGTGTTCGCCGTTTCGCGTGCCGATCGCGCGCCTCGCCGCGGCCCAAGCGGCGCTGGGTAAGTCCGCGAGTTCGACCGCGTAAGCGCAGAGCGCTTCGTTGTTTGGTTAACAAAAAGCAACCAAGCTGCTTCCTCGCCCGAGCTAAAACAGCCTGCAGGCGAGGGATTGCGCCGCTTCCCGCTCAGGTTCATCCGGTCTTGCCGAATTTCGCGCGATTAACGGCTCCGCAACGTTAACCCGACAATATTTAAGTATGTCGCATTCGCGCCACTGCGGCTGCGTTTGCTGAACACACGGGGAAACGTCGCGGAGTAAGCGCGCGTGTGGGGTGATGGTAGCGTTGCGTAGGCGGCCGCTGGCCGCTTTGTCAGGGCCGTTCTGGCTCAGCGCATTCTGTGCGGCATACTCGCCGACTGCGGTCGGCTATCAGGATCTTTCAGGGTTCCTCGCGCAGCAAGCCGGCGTGCCCGAACGCAGCCACGAACATCTGATCGCCTCGCCGTTCGGCACGATTCATGCGGCGACGTTCAACTTCTCGCGTCCGATCGGCACCGCAATGTCCGCGCCGCTCGGCGCCCAGCCGGTCAATTTCGATCCGCGCGCGCTCGACGTGAAGGTGTGGCTGGCCGACGAGCCGCCGATGGCGCGCCCGGGGCTGCATGTCCAATACCCGACCGTCAATCGCGAACACAAAAGCGATCGGCTGCCAGTGCCGCAAAGTTCTCCGGCGGCGAGCGAACCGGAGACATTGCCGGTGCTGCAGCCGATCACCGCGCCGGGGTCCCAGCCGGCGATTCCGCCCGCGCCGACGATAACGCCGCGTCCCAAAAGCGCCGAGCAGATCGCGCCCGGCCCTGAAGTCGCAAATGATGCGTTCGGCTCGTTGCCGAATGCCGGAACGCGGAATGCCCAGGCTGCAAACACCGTTACGCCGGCTGCGGCTCCGTCCGGCGCGCGCGCCGAGCCGAGCAACGCCGACGACGATGTCTCGCTGGCCGACAGGCCGCCGGAAATTCCCGCGGCCGGCGACAACGATCCGGCCGACACGGAGCCGTCATCGTTCGCCTCGTTGTCGTTTATGGATGACGATGCGGCGGAGCGCGACACGCGGCTTTTCTTCGGCGTCGGCAGTACCGCCGGTTCGGGCGCCGCGCTCGAGCAATGGTCGCCGGGCGCCGAGCCTATTCTGGTATCGCCTGCGGCGGTCGATCCGGACATCAAGCTCTCCGCCTTGGAAGGTGCTGCTAACGCGGGTGCGGCCAACGCCGGCGCAGCCGGCGAAACTCTCGCCGCCAAGAACGACGCGCACCGGCTCGAAGCGCCGGCCGAACGGCTCGGGCTAAGCGGCAAGCCGCGCGCCAAGGCCGAGAAATGCCTGGCCGACGCGGTCTACTTTGAAGCCCGCGGCGAACCGCTCAAAGGCCAGGAAGCGGTTGCGCAAGTGGTGATGAACCGGGTGTTCTCGGGCTTTTACCCGGACAATGTGTGCGGCGTCGTTTATCAAAACGCCGACCGCCACCTCGCGTGCCAATTCACTTTCGCCTGCGAAGGCAAAGATCTGAGCCGGATCGACGAGCCCGATATGTGGGAGCAGGCCAAGCGCATCGCCAAGGATACCCTTGACGGCAAGATCTGGCTGGCTGACGTCGGCCATGCGACGCACTACCACGCCTATTGGGTGCATCCGAGCTGGGTCCACGAAATGAAAAAAATGTACAGCCTCGGCGTTCACACCTTTTATCGCCCGCGCGCCTGGGGCGACGGATCGGACGCGCCGGTCTGGGGCAACGTACCGGCGACACCGAGGCCTGCGGGTGCGGCGTTGGAAAACTCCGACGCTGCCAAGGAAGCTGCCAAGGAGGCCGCCAAAGAAGTCGCAAAGGACGCGGCCGGAGCGACTAAGAGCCTGGATGCGGCAAAGGGCCCGCAAGCCGCGGCATCGCCCGAACCAGCTGCCAGGAAGAGCCGCGGTTGAACTTTGCCGTTAACGCTAGTTGATGTGCAAGACTGCCCTGCGTGCCGCGCGCGTTGATGTAAGTTTCGATTGGGCGACCCGCGCCGAGGCGCTATCCTGAACATCCTCGCGGCCACTGCCGCGCCCAGCCGCCTTGCCGGCCTGATTATTGTTGAAGACAAGTTATGACGACCTTCAAGGCCATCGTCATCGACAAGACGGAAGCGGGACAGAGCGTCCGGCTTACGGATTTCGACGACAAGGGTTTGATGGACGGCGACGTTACCGTCGCGGTGGAATATTCGACGCTCAATTACAAGGACGGGCTCGCGCTCACCGGCAAATCGCCGGTGGTGCGTCGCTTTCCGATGATCCCTGGGGTCGATTTTGCCGGCACCGTCGAATCCTCTTCGCATCCCGCCTGGAAAGCCGGCGATAAAGTGATCCTCGATGGCTGGGGCTTGGGCGAAACCCATCTCGGCGCTTATGCGGAAAAAGCGCGGGTCAAAGGCGATTGGCTGGTGCGATTGCCGCCGGGCATGAGTGCGCGCGAAGCGATGGCGATCGGCACCGCGGGCTATACCGCGATGCTGGCGGTGATGGCGCTGGAGCGCGCCGGGATCGCGCCGGCCGGCGGCAGCATCGTCGTCACCGGCGCGGCTGGCGGCGTCGGTTCGGTGGCGATCGCGTTGTTGGCGAAGCTTGGCTACACGGTGGTCGCCTCGACCGGCCGTGTCACGGAGGCGGATTATCTTAAAAGCCTCGGCGCTGCCGAGATAATCGACCGCAAGGAACTGACCGGGGCGCCGCGTGCGCTTGCCAAGGAGCGGTGGGCCGGCGGCATCGACGCTGTCGGCTCGGCGACGCTCGCCAATGTGCTGTCGATGACGCGCTATGGCGGCGCGGTCGCCGCCTGTGGACTAGCGGGCGGTATGGACTTGCCGACGACGGTCGCTCCGTTCATCCTGCGAGGGGTATCGCTGTTGGGAATCGATTCCGTCATGTGCCCGCTCGTGCTGCGGCAGCAAGCTTGGCGCCGTTTGGAGACCGATCTTGACCGCGGCAAGATCGCGGCCATGGCCAGTGAAATCGGTCTTGCCGAGGTGATCGATGCCGGCCCGCGCATCTTGGCGGGCGAGGTGCGCGGCCGCATCGTGGTAAAAATTCGGTAACTAGGTTGGCAATTTGCGAACTATTTCCAGAGCCGCGGGGAGCCGCTATGGTAAGGGGACGGTTAAGAATTCTTGCTAACCTGAAGCCTGTGTTCGGAGTGGAGTCGCCGATGTTGCTGCGCGTTGCCGTGGTATTGTGTGCTTGCATTCTGGGAGCCGTGTCGGCCATTGCCGAGGAACTCGGCCCGGAACAGGCAAGGTCATTCGTTGTTGGCAAGCTGTTTACTTACACTTGCTTCGACGGCACGGCGGGCATGGGCCGCATCTTCGCTGATGGCTCGGTCGTCGGCACCATCCGGGTGTCCGGCCGCGGTGAAGCGCATTTCGCCACGCTGCCGCCCGGCACTCTCAAAGTTGACGGCAGCGCCATGTGCGCGCACCTCGCCGGATTGCCGATCGAGCCCTGCTTCAAAGTTGAAAAGATCGACTACCGGACCTTCCGCGGGTCGATCTCCGGCATGGGCTTCGCCTATTGTGATTTCCACCAGCACAATGCCCGCGTCCAATTGACCGCCAACAGGCGCGAGCGGGAAGTGGTGCGGACCGCGCCGGTCACGCCGGTGCATGCGACGCCGATCGCAACGTTGCGCCCGGCGATCGAGGAATAAACCCGATCTCTCTGTTTGAGCGTTATTCCAGGTCGAGCCGGAACGGCGTTGCTTCCGTCGCCATGACGCCGCGCCCGATATTCTCGATCGCGGCGACCATGCGGCCGTCGCGGCGGAGCAGAAGGTCGGCAAGCGATACGATGCGGATATTCGGCGTTGCCGTCGGCGAAGCTTGCCGCAGCGCCAGCGCGATGCTCTCCTCGTCGCGATGCGGGTTGAGCGCGCAGACACAGGCGAAGGCGCTCGCGGTCGAGCGGCTGATGCCGGCGTAGCAGTGCACCACGAGCGGCGCGCGGCGGTCCCAACGGCGTGCGAAACTTAGTAGCTCATTGACGTGCGCCTCGTCCGGCATGATGTAACCGTCGAGCGGCGCGGAAATGTCATGCAGCCGCAGCCAGAGATGGTTTTCAGCTTCAACCGCCGTCGGCCGTTCCACCGTGGCCTCGTCGCCGAGCAGCGACACGACATGCCGGGCGCCGGTGTCTTCGACGATGTCGTGGAGGCGGGCGAGAGAGCAGACGTGAATCATGGAATCATCTTTTAACCTCAGCCCGAGGTGCGGGCAAAGCGAGCGACCCTCGAAGAGTGAACGCAGTGTGCAGCGCCCTTCAGGGGCCGCGAAGCCGTCATAGGGCGGACGACGCCGAGATAAGCCGCAATAATGCGATTGGGCGGCACAAATGTGACGATTAATCGCCGGCTAAATTCTTAAATCGCTCGAGGAAGCGCGACTGCGCCGTCTCGGCCGGCCAGGGCCTCAAGTATTCGCGCTCCATGCTCGCAGTGACGACGGGGGGGCGGCCAAAGAACCGCCGCGCTTCCGCCGGGTCGAAGCCGGCGAGACGGGTCGCTTCAAGATAGGCTGCCTGGCGGTCGGCGATCTTGATCAGATGTTCGAGCTCCGGCGCGGACTTTACCGACAGTCCAAAGCGTCGGTGGATGGCGGCAAGAAGCCGCCGCTCGATGACCTTATAGGCATCGCCGATCACCGTTTTGAATGGCGAGATCATGTCGCCGATCACGTATTCCGGGGCATCGTGCAACAGCACCGCAAGCCGGCGGCCGCGATCGAGCCCCGGCGAGCGCGCATGCGCCAGCGCTTCGACCAACAGCGAATGTTGCGCGACCGAAAAAATATGCGGACCGCCGGTCTGCCCGTTCCAGCGCGCGACGCGGGCCAAGCCGTGCGCGATATCCTCGATTTCGATATCGAGCGCCGACGGATCGAGCAGATCGAGTCGCCGTCCCGACAGCATCCGCTGCCAGGCACGCGGCGGGATCGTGCGCGGTGCTTCGGTCATGCCGGGAGCAGGCTAGCCTCCTCCCGGCCGTTGGCAAACCGGCTCTGAGCTTCGCTATCGCTAAGCCGCCGCCTTCTTGCCCCACAGGCGCCTGGAGGCGATGTCGGCGCCTTCGCGCAGCGTCTTGAGCTTGAGCCAGACCACGTCCTCGGCAACCCATTCCCAGCCGGCGAAGGTGCCAAAGCCGCAGTCGACGCCGGCAATGACGCGCTCGCGATCGCCGATCGCGGCCACCGCCTGCTCGATGCGCTGCGCCACGACTTCGGGATGCTCGACAAGGTTGATCTTGGAGTCGATGACGCCCGGAATGAGGATCATGTTGTCCGGGAACTTTTGCTTCTTCAGCGCCGCATACTCGTGCTGGCGGCGCGCATTGGCGAACTCGATGGAGAGCGCGCCGACATTGGCCTTGTAGAAGGCCTGAAGCAGCGGTTCGAGCTCTATGTCGAAGATGTGCGGCCCTTCCCAATTGCCCCAGCAGATGTGCAACCGCACGCGGTCGCGCGGCAGGCCCGCAAGCGCTTTGTTGAGCGTCGCGATGTGCAGCTCGACGATCTTGACGTATTCGGCGTCGGATTTGTCCTGGAACAACAGCACCCGCTCCATCGCCAGATCCGGCGCATCGATCTGCAGCACATATCCCGCATCGACGACCGCTTTGTATTCGTAATGAATCTCGCGGGCGATGGCGTCGAGATAGTCCTCGTAGGTCTTGTAATGCGCGTTGAGCATGGTGCAGGCGATGATGCCCGGCGAGGGCTCGGCAAAGAACATTTCCGTAAACGGCGGCTTTATCGCGTCGGCATGACGCTTGAAGCGCGCGAGCTCGCCTTTGATCGCTTCCTTGTCGGTATATTTGATGTCGGCTATCGCTTCGGGACAACCGAAGACTTTTCCGGTTTTCGGAATTCGGGCCATAAACTGTTGCGTATAGAGCGGAAGCTCGACCCACTCGCGACCGAAGGGCCGCTTCGATTCACCGCCGAACCCGGACATGCGTTTGGGCAGGTAAGTCTGAAAGCCGACGCGGCCTTGTTCGCCGTCGTTGGCGACGCTGACGCCGGCCCAGCGCTGTTTTTCCATTACATAGGCGACGCGCTTGTCGATCAGATCGTTAAGCTTGGCTTTGTCGACCGCTTCACCAGCCTCGTCCGCGATCAAAAGGTCGTTAAGCTCGGCGCCGCGCGGCAGGCTGCCGGTGTGTGTCGTGAGAATATGGTCGACGCTCTTTTTCATCATTTCCTCCCCTGAGTTTTCGTGGCTGCCACTGCTGCCTGATAAGATTATGCCAGCCCATCGCTGCAACGCGCAAGGCACGCTAGCGCTGAAGCCGCCCGCGCTAGATCAAGATAACGTTTTCAGGTGTGGCATGATGCGCGCCTCGCGAGACTGTCAGATACGCTGATGATCGTCTTGTGATTGGTCTTTGCCCACGCGGCGAGGGCCGCGTCCCACAAATCGCCGCTGGAGTTTTTTTGGTCGCCGCGCGGCCGGAATCCCGCCGCAGAGCTTGGCACCGCCTGCAAAAAGAGTATGCTCGTCAACACTAAGCGGTCTGGAGTTCCGACTGAGACGAGCGCGATAGGCACGGCGTTGCCGTCAATCCCGCGCTTTCTTCGGGGACAAAATCAGACGCCAGAGGGGAGGAGTTTATGTTGTCACCACGCACTCTAGTGGTCGGTGCCGCGGCCTTGGGTTTGGCTTTTGCCATGACCTTGCCGGGCCACGCGACCGACATCACCAAAGCCAAGCTCTATCCGGAAAAAAAGGGCACGGTTGCCGACTTTCTGCCGATGAGCAAATTCTGCGGCACCAAACCAATCAAGGTTGCTGAGTCCGATGGGTGGGGCGGCAATTACTGGCGCCACATCACCCGCGCCGAGTTCGAGGACGAAGCATCGAAGTGCAAAAACATCACCGAGACGCGTTACACCGACGGCGAGTTCAAGCCTGAAAAGCAAATCGCCGACATCGAAGGTCTGATGGCGCAGAAGTTCGACGTGATCGTCGCCTTCCTCGACACCGGGCCGGCGATCCTGAAAGCGACTCGCGAAGCGACTAAGGCTGGCGTCGCCGTGGTGCCTTACTCGGTCGGCGATAATTTCCCGGGTGTCATCGGCAAGGACTATGTCGATCGCGTCACTGAGAGCCAACGCGAGGTGGGCGCGCAAGCCGCAGAATGGCTGGTCAAGACCCTTCACGGCAAAGGCACCGTGATCATGTTTGGCGGCACGCCGGGCAACCCGATGACTGCGGCGCAGGTCACCGGCTGGAAGCCGGTCTTCGCCAAGTATCCGGGCATCAAGGTTCTTGAAACCGAGCCGGTGCCAACCAACTGGGATCCGGCCATGGCGCAGCAGAAGACCGCTGCCCTGATTGCCAAATATCCCGAAATCGACGGCGTCTACAGCGAAACGACGGGCCCGATCCGCGCTTTCCTCGCCGCTGGCAAGCCGCTTCCCGCCTATGTTGGACAGTCGCTTATGGACCTAAGCTGCCTCGCCGCCGATCATCCCGAGATGAAGATGGCAAGCATGGACGCGCACACCTGGATGGTGCGGCTTGCGCTGCGCAAGGGGGTAGCCGCGGCCCAAGGCATCGACGAGCCGGAGCCCAGCTTGATCACGCTTCCGTTCACCGAGGACAACACCTCGAAGGACCCGAAGCTCGCGATCAAGTGCGACAAATCGATGCCGGCGGACTCGATCCCGTCGGCGATGCTCACCAAAGAGCAGCAGATCAAGGCGCTCGGCGGCAAGTAAGCTGGCAAACGCACGTTGTGGCGATCGCCCGGTCCCGAAAAGGTCCGGGCGATCTTTTGCCTGTTCGGCCTTCCACGTTCGGATACGCGGCGAATCCACGACGAGGGTTGCTCGCCGTGCCGGAATGATTGAAAAACATTCGTCGAGCTAACGGCGGGTTTCGGACTATGGCGGACGAGTCAACAATCCGTCTGCGACTGCCCCGATTTGGTAGAGATTTGACCGAGCTTCCGCTGGGGCTGAAGGCGTTTGCGGCGACTGCGCTGCTGGTACTGGTCGGCGGTATCGCCGCCCCATCCACCGTGAATTCGGCGGCGATTCTTTCGACGCTGCCCTATTTCACGATCCTGGCAATGGCCTCGATCGGTCAACATCTGGTCATTCAGCAGCGCGGCCTCGATCTTTCCACCGCCGGCATCATGTCGTTTGTGGCCGTGGTGGTGACCAAGCTTCCGAACGGCAGCACCGATCTCGGCGTGGTGCTGTTTTACGTCGCGACAGGGCTCGTGGTCGGCGCGGTAATCGGCGCGATAACCGGTCTCATCGTCACGCTCTTGCAGGTGCCGCCCCTGGTGACGACGATCGGCATCAACGCCATTCTGTTCGGCCTGACCTATTTCGTTTCGACCGGCGCGTCCGTGCAGTCGCCCATGATGATGGTCAATTTTTTTGTCGCCCGCTTTCTCTACGTGCCAGTCACGGTTTGGGTGTTGCTATTCGTTGGCGGAGCTACGGTCTTTGTCCTGACCTTCACCACGGTCGGCCGGCGGTTCATCGCGGTTTGCGTTAACCCGCCGGCGGCACATGCGGTCGGAGTGCCGCTTAAGCTCTACAGCATTCTGACCTACGCGATTGCCGGGCTCATGTACGCGATCGCTGCGATCATGCTGTCCGGCTATCTGGTCTCGCCGACTGTGTTGTGCGGGCTGCCCTATCTGCTTGGCACCATCGCCGCGGTAGTCGTCGGCGGCAATCCGCTCGGCGGTGTCACCAAGGGCAGCGTCGTCGCCACCATCATCGGCGCTTTCTTTCTGACCTATCTCGCCCAATTAGTGACGGCACTCGGTTTCGGCGGGTCGGCCGAAGATCTTGCCGATGCGATCATCGTGCTTTCGGGCGTAGCGCTTCCCGAAATCGCGCGGCGGCTGCGCCATGCATAGCCCAGTCGAAGCGACCTCGTCGCCGATCACGGCGCACGTGCCGATCATGACGCTCGCCGATCTCCGCAAGAGCTTCGGGCCGGTGCAGGCGCTCAAGGGGGTCGACGTCCTCATCATGCCCGGCGAGGTTCACGCCATCGTCGGCGAGAACGGTGCCGGAAAATCGACGCTGATCGGCATTGCCGCCGGCGTGCTGCGCGCCGATGCCGGCGCCATCTATTACGACGGCAAACGTGTCGACGCGCCGAATCCGCGCCGCATGCGCGAGGATGGCGTCTCAGTGGTTTATCAGCATCCGGCGCTGGCGCCGGACCTTACCGTGCTGGAGAATCTTGCGCTCGCGGCGCCGTGGCTGGCGGCCGCGGGCGGCGGCGCCGAAGCAGAGCGTCTCTTGGAGCGCGTCGCGACTGACGAACTGCGCATGCCGCTGAACAGGCGGGTCAGTGAGCTTTCCCTCGCCCAGCGGCACGTCATCGAGATCGCGCGTGCGCTCGCCACCCATCCGAAGGTTCTGTTCCTCGACGAACCGACCGAGCCGTTGCAGCACGCCGATGTGCGCAAGTTGTTCGACTTGATCGAGGAGTTAAAGCGCGATGGCGTTGGCATCGTCTACGTTTCGCATCGGTTGCACGAAGTCGACGAATTGGCCGATCGCATCTCGGTGATGCGTGACGGCGAAATTATCGATACTCGGCCGGCTGAATTGATAACGTCGGCCGAGATCGTGGCGCTGATCGCGGGCCGCCCGCTCGGCCAGATTTTCCCGGCCAAGGCGAAATTCGTCGGCGCCCCTTTATTCGAGGTCGAGGGTCTCACCGGGCGCGGTTTTGACAAGGTCGATCTCGTCGTCCGCGCCGGCGAGATCGTCGGCCTCGCCGGTATCGAGGGCGAAGGGCAGCGCGAATTTATCCGCGCCGCCGCGGGCATCGATCGCAGCACGGGCGGCCGGGTGGCGGTGGCGCGCGTCAAGATATCCGGCGACAGTCCCGGCGCGTTCCGCGATGCCGGCGTCGGCTTCATCACCGACGATCGCCATACCGAAGGCGTGTTCCTCAACCTGACTTTGCGCGAAAATCTCAGCCTCGGCTTTCTGGAATCAATCTCCCGCCTCGGCGTGATCGAACGCGCCGCCGAGGCGGACCGCGCCAAAGCGATCACGGAGAATTTGCGCATCCGCGCCGCCTCGATCGAGTCCAAGCTCAACGAGTTGTCCGGCGGCAACCAGCAAAAGGCGCTGTTCGGCCGTGAAATCTCGGCGCGGCCGACGGTGTTGTTGGTTGATGAGCCGACCAAGGGCGTGGATATCGGCGCGCGCAGCGAAATCTATCAGCGGCTCCGCTCGCTCGCCGATCAGGGGCTGGCGGTGCTGGTGTCGTCTTCGGACGGCCTTGAGCTGGAAGGTATCTGCGACCGCGTGCTGATCTTCGCCCGCGGCCGCATCGTCAACGAATTGGACGGCACGTCCGTCACCGACGCCGCCATCACCGAAGCCAATCTCACCGCGACGGTTTCGCGCGCCAGCAAGGCGTCGGCGGCGAAGCCGGATCGGGGCTGGCGCGATTTTTACGCCAGCGATCATTTTCCGGCTCTCGTGCTGGCCGTCCTCACCGTCATCATTCTCGTCGGCACGCAAGAATTGAACGGATATTTCCTCTCCGCCTTCTCGATCAAGAGCATTCTGACGTTTTTCAGCATCTTGGGTTTTCTTGCGAGTGCCCAATTGGCGACTGTGCTGGTCGGCGCCATCGATCTTTCGATCGGGCCGCTGGCGGGACTTTGCGTCGTGCTGGCGTCGTATCTGGCGCCCGACGGTGTGTCCGCCGGCCCGCTTGCAGCGGGTCTTCTCCTTATTCTCTTGTTCACTGTCTTCTTCGGCCTGTTGCAGGGGCTGTTGATCACGTCGTTGCGCCTGCCGGCGATCGTCGTCACGATCGCGACTTTCATCGGCCTGCAAGGCGTCTCGCTGTTATTGCGCCCGATCGCCGCCGGCACTATCGACGACGCTATCTCTGACGCCGCGCAGTTTCCTGTCTGGTCCCTGCCGGCCGGTGTGGTGCTGACCTTGGCGATGGCCGCGGGCGCGGAGTGGCTGCTGTTTCGGACCGCCTTCGGCCGCAGCTTCCGCGCTGTCGGCTCGAGCCCGCTCGCCAGCCTTCGGCTCGGCATCGACAGCCAGCGTCTGACCTGGCTCGCTTTCGTGATCTCGGGCTTGCTGACGGGCATCGGTGGACTGATGCTCGCCGGACAGGTCGGGATCGGATCGCCCTCGACCGGGACCGATTACACGCTGTTGAGCATCACCGTCGTGGTGCTGGGTGGCGCCAGCGTTGCCGGCGGCCGCGGCTCCTTCGTGAGCACGCTGTTCGGCGCCGGCCTCGTACAAGCGACTTCGAGCGCGTCGTCCTACATCAACGCCAATTCGTCGGTCCATTATACGGTCATCGGGACGCTGACGGTGCTGGCGGCGATTTTCTTCAGCCTGGCACGGCGGCGCGCCGCGGCCGGGTGACCTCAAGTTTTGTTGCCGAGCTTCTGCACCGCCGCGTGGCGGTAGCAGGTGATCAGATGGTCATTGACCATGCCCACGGCCTGCATGAAGGCATAGACGATTGTCGGTCCGCAGAACTTGAACCCACGCTGCGCCAGTTCCTTCGACACGGCGCGTGACACCGCCGTGTCGGCCGGAATCTGGCGCATGGTTTTGTAGCGGTTCACCTTCGGCGCACCGTCGACAAAATCCCACAGAAGTTTCGCAAAGCCAGGACCCTTTGCCATGACATCGAGATAGGCCCGCGCCGAGAGCACGGTGCCCTCGATCTTGGCGCGATTGCGCACGATCCCGGCGTCGGCCATCAGCCGCTCGACCTTTTTCGGCGTATAGCGTGCGATTTTCTCCGGCACGAAGTCATCGAAGGCGCGGCGGAAATTCTCGCGCTTGCGCAATATCGTGATCCACGACAGGCCCGCCTGGAAACCGTCGAGCACGAGTTTCTCATAGAGCGCGCGGTCGTCGAATTCGGGCACGCCCCATTCCTCGTCGTGATAGGCGAGGTAAAGCGGATCGTCCTTCGGCCACGGACAACGCACAAGGCCGGCGACAGGCGATGCGATCATTCGGCTGCCTTGGAGCCGTCGGGAAAAGTAAACCGAGCCCAGTCCGGCTTGATCGGCCGGATGGCGACGCCGCCCGCCAGCAGGCTTTCGCCGTGCGACAGCGCTTCGGCAACGCGGTCGAGGCGAAGGAGCGCAACGCCACGGCCGGCAACCGCCGAGCCCATCGTGCCGACTTGGCGCTCACCGGCTGTGACCGGGACGCCGGGCTCCGGTGCCGCGCCGTCGTAGCCGACCGGCACCGCGCGGGTGCGCGCGATGCCGCGATGCTCCATGCGCGAGACGACTTCCTGACCGACGTAGCAGCCCTTGGCAAAATCGACGCCGCCGAGCTGATCCATGTCGCTCTCGTGCGGAAAAGCGTCGCCATAGGCAAAATCGACGCCGCCGCGGGGGACGCCGAGCGCGATGCGGTGCGCCTCGTATTCGTTTGCGTCTACCAATATCGCGCCCAGATCGGCGGCCGCGTCCGCAGCGCGGTGGGTAGGCAGCATCACGCGCAACCCGAGCGCGGGCAGGCGTGGGTCGGCGTAGGCGAGCCCGGCCGCCGTCGTAGCGTTGCCATCCCAGGCTGCCAGCACGCCGAGCGTTTCGGACAGGTCCTCGACAATGACCCGCGAGCGGAGCCTGTAGATGTTGAGCTTATTGACCAGCGCCGCCCCAAGTGCGCGGGGCAGGTCGAGGAAAAAGCCGCTGCCGTCCTGCGCGGGCGCCTCCACAACGATGAAATCCGCAATGATCTTGCCTTGCGGCGACAACAACGCCGAGAACCGCGCCGCGCCCGGGGCGAGCTTAAGGATATCGGCGCTGACCAGGCCATGAAGAAAGGCCCGGGCGTCGTCGCCTGCGACTTTGACCACGCCACGGTCCGGCAGAAGGGCGGCCTTCATGTGATGCAATTCTCCCTCACCATGAAGCCAAGCTAAGGCGGTAGCCGCTTCCCCTCAAGGACCCTGGACCGGCGTTTCCGGGCAAATCGGGTTTGCGGTCTTGATAACGACGGCCTGCTTTTCGCGGCGCTTGACCTCGACGCCGCTGCCATCGCAAGTTGCAGCGTCGGGGTGCGGGGCGGAATTTCACGTCAAGAAAAGGCGATTTGCGGTCGCGTTGACGCGGCCTTGTTGCATTGTTGATCGATTTTATGCGGTCTCAGGCTTTCGGCTTTTTCATTGGCAAATTTCCGTTTCAGGCGTTCAGGGGGTGAGCGCATGATCGATGAATTGGTCTCCTTGCGTGTCCTCGTGGTGTGCGGTGCGTCAAGCGATCACGACTTGTTTCGGCGGGCTGCCTCGGCATCCAAGGTGCCGATCGAGATCATCGAAGCGGAAAGCGCAACTTCCGCCCGCCGTTCGATCGAAGCTGGCGTCGACCTTGTTTATCTCGACGCCGCCCTCGGCGGCGAAACGGTCGCCCAGGTGATCGCCGCGGCACGCGCGGCGCCGAAGCCGTCCTTTACGGTGCTGTTATGTGCGCCCGGAACCGCGGTGCCGTTTCAGACCGAGGCGTTGGCCGACAAGCCCTTGGGGCCGGACGAGGCGATACGGCTGTTGGCGGAATTGGCCAGAGTTCGGCTGCCGTGCCGCGTCCTGGTGGTCGACGATTCGGCGACGATGCGAGGCATCGTTCGCAAGATATTGGCGGCGACCCGCTTCCCCCTGGAGGTGACTGAAGCCGATCAGGGCGGGCAGGCGATTGAACTCGCGCGCAAGGCCAAATTCGACATCGTTTTTCTCGACTACAACATGCCGGGCTTCAACGGATTGGAGACTATCTCCGAGTTTCGCCGTCACGCCCGCCACGATCAGACCTTCGTGCTGATGTCATCGACGCGGGACCAGGGCGTTATCGCGGGGTCGCGCGCGCAAGGAGCGGCATTTCTCAGAAAGCCGTTCTTTCCCGCCGACATCGAAGCCGTGCTGTGCCGGTTCTACGGATTGCGCGCGCTCAACGCGGAACGCGTCTGATGAGCAGCCTTGCCTTGAAATAAGAGGGAGCAGTTACTGCCGCGATATTTCGACCGAAAATTCGCCGTTGCGAATGCGCGGCGCAAAGCTTTCCGCGTAGCGGGCGGTCGCTTCTTCGCCGTAGGTCGAAATGAGCTCGGCGAGCGCCAGGAAAAGCGCCGTCTGCGCCAGGCAATCGCCGTCCACGCCGTCGTGCTGCGCTTCCGTCCATGCGTCTTGCAGATAACCGAGCGCGAGCTGTTTTTGCTCGTGATCGGCTACCGTCTCGCGTGCCGCCGGTGTTTGCGTCGCCATGCTCATTGCAATCACTTGTCGCCGCAGCCAGCAGCGCCCCTGTCGAAACAGACGTTAGCACGGCAAAAAGCGACGCTAAGTCGAACCTGGAGGAAGGGTTAATTCGAGAGCCTATTTCGTCAGATAGCGCTTTTTTTCCGTGAAAGATCGTGGCCCCGGATCAGTTGGCGTAGCGGGCGGTGATCTCGCGCGCGATTTTGGCGCCCTCTTCAAGGTAGCGGCGGATGGCGAAGTTCGCGGCCGGGGTGCAGGTGCGATAGCTCTGCTGAAATGACCGATAGCCGCGGTTGAAGCTTGCAATCATCTGCTCGCGCCGCTCGCCGCTCGGAGCTTCGGCTTCGATCAGCGTCTGCGCTTCGTTGCGCCACTTCTGGCCTTCATTCGAGCCGCAAATGCCGCGCAGGAAATGCAGTGAGCCGAGGATTTCCGAAAGCCGCTGCAAATCACGGTCATAGGGAGCGGGCGTCGCCTGGGGTTGCGGTTTAGGCGGCGCCTGCGGTTGCGCCGCAGACTGCAACCTCGGCTGGACCTGCGCCCGCGGCGCCGGCGGCAGCACGGCTTGCGCACGGACGGCCACCGCGCTGAGGCAAAGCAGGAGTGTTACAACGATCCAGGTTCGCGGCATGGGCTTGGTGCTAAGGACGGGGGCACAGAATACGCGGCGAGCAAGCGACAAGCCAAGCGGCAAGCCGAGCCTGAGAAGGCGGCGCGCCGAGACCGCCGCCTCAGCCTTTGCCGGCGAGTTGCTGTGCGGCTGTCGCGACAATCTCGGCGAGCCCCTCCGTGGTCGTTAATCCGGATAGCTCGCCGGGCAACAGCCAGCGCGCCTCGGCCAATTCCTCGTTCAGCGAGACCTCGCCTGAAGTCCAGCGCGCGGCAAAGGGTAGAATGACGAAGTGCCGCTCGATCCTGCCCGCGCTGTCGGGGGCAATGAGTTCACGATAGCCCGCCAGCATGAGCGGCTCGATATCGAGGCTGGTTTCCTCGCGGACCTCGCGGATGACCGCCTGTTTGAGGGTTTCGCCGGTTTCAACGCCGCCGCCGGGCAACGTATAAAGGCCGTGAGCGGGCGGCTGCGCGCGACGGACGATCAACACGCGGCCATCGCGGAAAATAGCGGCGCTGACCGCAAGATAAGGGCGCGTCGGATAAGTGCGCGGTTGACTACTGGTGCCGGTCAAAAGCCGATCCAATTTGTCTAGTATCGGAAAGGGCGCCCTCGGCGCCGATCGGAGGCCACGTTATCCCAATGTGCGGCCGCTATGTCATCACCTCGCCGGCGAATGCGGTTAGGGCGCTGTTCGGCTATGACGAGCAGCCCGATTTTCCGCCGCGCTACAATGTGGCACCGACGCAGCCGATTCCCATCGTGCGGCTTGCCAACGGCAAGCGTGCATTTGCGCTGGTCCGCTGGGGGTTGATTCCCGGTTGGGTGAAGGACCCAACGACATTTTCGCTTCTGGTCAACGCGCGCGGCGAATTCGTGCTCGACAAGCCGTCGTTCCGCAACGCCATGCGGCGGCGGCGCTGCCTTGTTCCGGCCGATGGCTTTTACGAATGGCGCGATGGTACGCCGCGGCCGCCCCATTTCGTACGGGCCAAGGCCGGCGGGCCGATTGCCTTTGCGGGCCTGTGGGAAACCTGGACGGGACCGAACGGCGAAGAGGTCGACACCGCCGTGATCGTCACCACACGCGCGAACGGTTCGCTCGCCGCCCTTCACGACCGCATGCCCGTGATCGTGCCGCCGGAAGCGTTCGATCTTTGGCTCGATTGCGCCAACGTCGATGCCGAGACCGCAGCCGCGCTGATCGCGCCGGCTCCTGACGGGTTGCTCGAATATTACGAAGTCTCTGCGGCGGTGAATCGCGCCGTCAACGACGATCCGCGCCTCATTGAGCCGCGCCCGCCCGCACCGGATCAGACAGCGTCGCCTGACGCGCGGGCGGCCAGTGAGAAGCGGAAAAAGCGCGACGATCAGCTGACGCTGTTTTGACGACGCAGCATTTCAGGATCGGTATCAAGAATCGCGTGCCAGAACTTTGCCGGGATTGAGGATATTTTTTGGATCGAGCATGTGCTTAAGGCTTTTCATCAGATCAAGCGCGACAGGATCCTTAACGGTCGGCAACAAATCGCGCTTAAGCACGCCGATACCATGTTCGGCGGAAATCGATCCGCCGAATTTCTTTACGACGGCAAACACGACGGCATTGACTTCGTCCCAGCGCTTGAGGAAATCCGCTTTGTCGACATCCGCCGGCTGGATGACGTTGTAGTGAATATTGCCGTCGCCGAGATGGCCGAACGGCAGCGGACGCGCTCCGGGAATGAGCGCGGCGACCGCGGCGCTGGCTTCGTTGATAAATTCCGGCACGGCGGCTACCGGAACCGAGACATCGTGCTTGATCGAGCCCCCGGCGTGACGCTGCACCTCACCCAACATTTCGCGGATACGCCAGAACGCCTTGGCCTGTTCGAGGCTCTCGGCGATGGCGGCATCGGCGAGAAGGCCGCGTTGCAGGCCCTGTGCGAGCAAATCCTCAATGACGTCGCGCAGCCCGGTCTTTGCCTGCGACGATAGCTCAATAAGCACGTACCACGGATGCGGCGACGCCAGCGGATCGCGGCAGCCTTCGCCGTGGCGCACCGCCAGTTCCAGCCCGGTGCGCGACATTATTTCATAGCTGGTGACGCCGGGGCCGGCATTTTCCGACGCCATCGTCAGCAATTCGAGCGCTGCTTCCGGCGAGCCCAAGCCGACAAAAGCCGTCTCGACCGAGCGCGGCCGCGGCACCAAGCGCAGCACCGCCGCCGTGATTACGCCAAGCGTGCCTTCGGCGCCGATGAAAAGATTCTTCAAGTCGTAGCCGGTATTGTCCTTCTTTAATTTGTTGAGGTTGCGAAGGATGCGGCCGTCGGCGAGCACCACCTCGACGCCAAGGACGTGAGAACGGGCGACACCGTGGGCGAGCGCGGCTGTGCCGCCGGCATTGGTGGAAAGATTGCCGCCGATGGTGCAAGTGCCTTCCGAGGGCAGCAGCTGCGGGTAAAGCCGGTCGACCGCGGCGGCGGCTTCGCGCGCGCGCTGCAGGGTGACGCCGGCTTCGCAGGTCATGGTGTTCGAGGTCGGGTCGACTTCGCGGATGCGATCAAGGCGGTTGAGCGACAAGACGATCTCGTTGTTGAGCGGCGTCTGGCCGCCGACCAGGCCGGTATTGCCGCCTTGCGGGACGATCGGCGTCGCCGTTTCGTTGGCGAGCTTGAGAATCTCGGCGACTTCGGCAACCGAGCCCGGCCGCAGCACCATCGGCGTGCGTCCGCTGAACATGTCGCGCATTTCGACGACATAGGGCGCTTGCAGCTGCGGGTCGGTGATCGCGTATTTCTCGCCGACGATCGCGGCGAAGCGCGCGAGCAGTGACGGGTCGGCGGCAGCTTGGGATTTATCGAGCATGTGCACGGCCATGACGGTGCTTCACGTTTGCTTGGCGTTAAATAGGGTGGCTTGTCGGGGCATACATCATCGAGCCGCGGCGCGACCGAGCCGATCGTTGATGGCTTCGCCGAGACCGTCGGCGGGGATCGGCATGACCGCGATGGCCGTGGCGCCCGCGCTATCAAGTGCGCGTAGGTGCGAAAACAGATTGGCGGCCGCCTCGATCAGGTCGCCGCGCATGGAAAGGTTGAGCCGCTTGGCGGCGCCTCCCGCTCCTTCGATCGGCGCCGGGCCGAAGGCCAACAAGGCTTCGCCCGGTTCGACCCGGCGGGCGTTGCGCCGAAGCCGCGTGCGGGGCGCGTAATGCGTCGCCAACATGCCGGGCGCGAGCGGCGCCTCTTCGCCGTCGACGATGCCGTTCGGGGCCCTGGCGAGCGTGCGCCGTAGCGTTTCTTCGATCGCGGCGCGCGGCAGACCGCCGGGGCGCAGCAGGACGGGCTCGCCGAGGCAGGCGACAATGGTCGACTCGACGCCGACCGACGTCGCGCCGCCGTCGATAATGAGATCGATGCGGCCGGCCAAATCGGCCTGCACGTGCTCGGCCGTGGTCGGGGAAACATGCCCGGAACGATTGGCTGAAGGGGCGACCACGGCTTTACCGAACGCGCTCAAGATATCCCGCGCCACCTCGTGGTCCGGGACCCGCACGGCGATGGTGTCGAGGCCCGCCATGGCGAGATCGGCGACCGGGCATTGGGCCTGCCGCGGCAGTACCAGCGTCAGCGGTCCCGGCCAAAATGCCGCCGCGAGCCGCGCCGCGTCGGCATCAAAGCGCGCCAGCGTCTCTGCCGCTTCGCAAGAAGCCACATGGGCGATCAGCGGGTTGAAAGCCGGACGTCCCTTGGCGGCGTAAAGCCGTGCGACGGCCCGTCCGTCGGTGGCGTCGGCGCCGAGCCCGTAGACGGTCTCGGTTGGAAAGGCGACAAGCCCGCCGGCGGCAAGGACCCGCGCCGCATCGGCCACCGCGGCCGCGCCGGCCTGGGCGATGCGCGTCGTCAAGAGGGCTACTTCTGATGTCATGGCGCGCCTAGATAGCCGAAATGGCGGGCGCCGTCCTGTAGATTGCTCCCAGCAACTGGGGCATAACGATTTTCGTCGGCGGTGGGATAGCGGAACCTTCGGATGTCTGATGTCGAGCGCGTATCGGTAGCCGGCCTGAAGGTTGCGAAAATCCTCCACGATTTCATCGTCGATGAGGTCATTCCCGGCACCGGGATCGAGCCTGGCGCGTTCTGGCACGGGCTCGACCGCATCTTGCAGCGCTTTGCGCCGATTAACCGCGCGTTGTTGCAGCGCAGAGACGCGCTCCAGGCCAAGATCGACGATTGGTTTCGCGCCCGGCTCGGCCGCCCCTTCGACGAGCCGGCTCACAAGGCATTCCTGAAAGAGATAGGCTACCTGATGCCCGAAGGGCCGCCGTTTACGATCGACACCGCCAATGTCGATCATGAAATCGCTGGCGTCGCGGGTCCGCAGCTTGTCGTCCCGATCAGCAATGCGCGCTACGCGCTCAACGCCGCCAACGCGCGTTGGGGCTCGCTCTACGATGCGCTTTACGGTTCCGACGCCATTCCCCGCGATGGCGCGTTGGCGCCGGGACGGACCTACAATCCCGAACGGGGCAAACGCGTCATCGCCTGGGCGCGCGGCTTTTTGGACCAGGCGGCGCCGTTGGCAACCGGATCGCACGCGAATGTGCGTTCTTACGCGATCGACGGCGGCGCATTGCGGGCGATGCTGATCGACGGCGCCAAGGTCGGACTCGCCGACCCGGCCAAGCTGCGCGGTTATCTCGGCGGCGCGGACGCGCCGGAGGCGGTACTTCTCGTCAACAACGGACTGCATATCGAGATCGTGATCGACCGCACGCATCCGGTCGGCCGTGACGATGCCGCCGGTGTCGCCGACGTCGTTCTCGAAGCGGCGCTGACGACCATCATGGACCTTGAAGACTTGATCGCCGCCGTCGATCCCGCGGACAAAGTGGCGGCCTATCGCAACTGGCTCGGGCTTTGCAAAAAGACTTTGGTCGAGACTTTCCAGAAGGACGGCAAGCAGCTCGCCCGCCGTCTTGCGGCAGACCGGAGTTTCACGCGGCCGGACGGCGGCACGCTCACGTTGCCCGGCCGCAGCGTGATGCTGATCCGCAACGTCGGCCATCTGATGATGGACGAAGGCGTCATCGACCGCGACGGGCTGCCGGCTCCCGAAGGAATTCTCGATGCGGCGTTCACCAGCCTGATCGCGCTGCACGATCTCAAAAGCACCGATGCGATGCGCAACAGCCGCACCGGCTCGATCTATATCGTCAAGCCGAAGATGCACGGACCGGACGAGGCGGCGTTTGCGCGCGATTTGCTCGCCGCGGTCGAGGAGGTGCTCGGGCTCGCCCGCGACACCATCAAGATCGGCCTGATGGACGAGGAGCGGCGCACCAGCGTCAATCTTGCGGAGTGCATTCGCGCCGTCAAATCGCGGGCGTTCTTCATCAACACCGGCTTCCTCGATCGCACCGGCGACGAAATCCATACCGCCATGGAAGCCGGGCCGATGGTGCGCAAGGGTGAGATGCGCAGCCAACCTTGGCTCAAAGCCTACGAAGATTCGAACGTCGATATTGGCCTCGCCTGCGGCCTGCCCGGTCGCGCCCAGATCGGCAAAGGCATGTGGACGATGGCCGACCTGATGGCGCCGATGCTCGAGCAGAAAATCGCGCAGCCCAGGGCCGGCGCCAATACCGCCTGGGTGCCGTCGCCGACCGCCGCGACCCTGCATGCGACGCACTATCACCAGGTCGACGTCTTCAAGCGGCAGCGCGAGCTCGCATCGCGCCCACGCGCCAGCCTCGATGACATTTTGACCGTGCCGGTGGCTAGCGGCGCGAATTGGCCGCCGGACGACGTTCAGCAGGAGCTCGATAACAACACCCAAGGCATTCTCGGCTACGTCGTGCGCTGGATCGAGCAGGGCATCGGCTGTTCCAAGGTACCCGACATCAACAATGTCGCGCTGATGGAGGATCGCGCCACGTTGCGTATTTCCAGCCAGCACATCGCCAACTGGCTTCGCCACGGCGTCGCTTCCGAGCGGCAGGTCATGGAAACACTCCGGCGCATGGCGAAAGTGGTCGATCGGCAGAATGCCGGCGATCCGCTCTATCAGCCGATGGCGCCGGATTTCGAAAACTCGATCGCGTTTGCGGCAGCCTGCGACTTGATATTCAAAGGAACCGCCCAGCCGAATGGTTATACCGAGCCGATCCTGCATGCCCGCCGCGCCGAATTCAAAAGGAGTCACGGCCTGTAACATCGCGTGCCACGAGCGCCCGGCGTGACGGTGCTTTCGCCCTACGGGATCGGTCTTACGCCGGCAGAAATACCGGTGGCTTGCAGCGGCAGGATGCGGACGGTATAAGCGCCGCCTTATGTCGGAGTGTAGCGCAGTCTGGTAGCGCACCTCGTTCGGGACGAGGGGGTCGCAGGTTCAAATCCTGCCACTCCGACCAACACCTAGGTCCGGCTTTCCTGGCTCTCGCTTTCCCGGCTTTTTCCCCGCAGCTTACGCCACAGGCCGCTCGTCACTACTCAACTCGACGCTTTGCGCCTTACGTCCGAAGGCCGCACGCCGAATTTCCGGCGGAACATCGTGCTGAAATGCGACGAGCTGCTAAAGCCGACGAGATATGCGATCTCGGTCAGCGACAGTGAATCGTTGTCGCATTTCAGCAGCATGTCGAAGCTTCGCTCCAGTCTGCGATTCCAAATCCAATGCGAGACGGATGTTTCGTCGATCCGGAACAGCGAATGAAGATAGCGCAGTGATATGTCGTTGGCCTTTGCGATCGTCTCGAGGGTCAGGTTCGGATCGTTAAGGTGGTTTTCGAGCCACGCCTTGACGGAGCGAAGGCGCGCCCGCCGCACGACCTGGTCCCCGGGCGGTTCCTCTTGTTGTGCTGAGTCGAAAGCAAGCGCCAATACGTCCATCAGTTCTTCGCCCAGCCTGGCGCGGGCGGAAACATCCAGCGCGGAGCCTTCGGACGCCAGCGTCGCGCAAAATTCGGTGGCGATGCGGCCAAGCCCCCGGCCGGTGCTCATGGTCGTCGATATCGGAATTCGATCTTTCGCAAATCGGGAGGCGAATTCCTTTCGCGGCAATTCGAGATAGTAGGAGCGGACCTTGCCGAGGCACTGCAGGACATATGGTTCGGACGCGCAGAAAAGCGCGCCCAGGCCGGCGTTGGTCGAAAGCGTCGTTCCGTCCTGAAGCACGTTGATGTTGCCGGTCTGAATCAACTGAACGTAATAGCAATCCTTATCGAGCTTCGATAAGTGCGACCGACGCCGCGATATCTGCTGGTGCGAAAGCAGAACGTCGGTCAGGGCGACCGAGCCAAATTGCACTTCGCGAATGAATCCGTCGTAATTGGCCCGATCATCGGCATGAACATCGACGTGGACGTACACGTCGCAAATCGCATCGCGCCATGCGGCATAGCGCTTTTCTCGCGCCAAACTTTCCGTCGAGAAGATGAGATCCACGTCCACCCCCCATTTATGGAGGCCGATCGCCTCTGCTCAAGCGACGCTCTGGCCAATGCCAAGGGCTACTCGAGCGAATCGTTATCGCTTGTTCGTTTCCTCGTTTTTAGCTTCCCGAGCCTCATCCGGCTCGGATAGCCGCAAAAATATGCATCCGAGTGCACGGTCAAGCAAGTGCCTTGCGCGCAGAGGCAAGACCCCGTTTTGGCCCGTGGCATCCTGATAACGACGGCAACTGGCCCTTAGACGCCATGGTCCGTGAGCGGGCGGATTGCCGGGCAGGGGAAATGCTCATGTTTCTTGCGCTTAATCCGACGCGGAAGCGCGTGGTGTTTTCACGCGCCGCCGTCTCGATGGCAGCAGCGTTCGATAGCATTGTTCCTGGCGTCGCCACGGCAGACCATCTGTTGCCGCTCGTTGGCGAAGGCCCTTGCCGCGCTCAGGGGCCAGCCAAGCCGCGCTCGCCGAACGTCATCGAATGAAGACCCGCCTCACTTGCGATGGGGCATCGCACGGACAACAAGGGCGATGAAACGCTTTCGCGTTACCCAGCAGGAAATCGTCTTCGTAGTGTTCGCTGCGCTGTTTCTCTTTTGCTCTTTGTTTCTCAAAGGATTTTTGACGTCTGAAAATCTTCTCACGCTGATTCAGAACGTATCTGTGCTCGGTATTCTCGGCCTCGCAATGGCTATCGTGGTAATCGGCGGCAGTATCGATATTTCGCTGATCGCCGTGCTGGCGGTACCAGCTGGTCTTGTGTTGCAGATGGTGCAGAACGGCCATTCGCTGGGCGGATCGATCATCACGGCGTTTGCCGTCGCGATCGCCTTCGGTCTCATCAACGGATGGCTGATCGCTTATGCCGAAGTGCCTTCGCTGTTTGCGACGCTCGCCACCGGCATTTTTCTTGCCGGCTTGGGTCAGGCATTTTTGTTCCAGGTTGACGTCGTTCAGTGGAGCGACGGCATGGCGGGGTTCGAGCGGCTGGGACAGGCCAGCGTGCTCGGGGTGCCCATGCCCATTATCCTATTGGCGCTCACCTGTCTGGCCGTTGCCTTTCTACTCCGTCGCACGCGCTGGGGCGCTTATATTTATGCGATCGGGGACAATCGCTCGGCCGCACGCGTGACCGGCATTCCGACGCGCCCGATCATCGTGCTGCAATACGTGCTGGCGGCGCTCATCGGCTGCTTTGCGGGTCTGGTGCTGGCGGCGTCGGTCAATTCGATGCCGACCCGAATCTTCAATTCGACACTGATCTACGACGTCATCCTCGTCGTCGTTCTCGGCGGCATTGGCCTCTCCGGCGGTCGCGGCGGCGTCATCAATGTGATTTTGGGCACGTTGCTGATCGGAACGATGCTCAACGGAATGACGATCATGAACTTGTCGTACGCGGCACAGAACCTGGTGAAAGGCGTCGTGTTGCTCGCCGCCGTCATCGCGGACTCATTTCTCAATCCGCGCAACGAAGAGACAGCGCAGCAAGGCGACATATGAACCACAGCAACCGTGGTCTCTAAAAAGGGAGGAACTTATGGCTTCGCTTTTGAAATGGACGTGTGCCGGACTAACGGCCGCCGGTTTCGTGGCGGTGGTGAGTTCGGGCGTTTTCGCAGCCGAACAGGGGCTCAACGAGCCCTTCCAGGCGCAGTTTCGGCAAGACATGACGGGCAAGACGGTGGCGTTTGTGCCTGTGGCGATGGGCTTCGATCTCACCGAAGGCTGGTGGGCGGGCCTCAAGAAAGAGCTCAAGCCCTACGGCATAAAATTCGAGCTCCGCGATCCCAATTGGAATACCAACGCCGGAGCGCAGGCCGTCACTTCGCTCATCTCTGAAAAGCCTGCCGTGATGGTGATCCACAATCCGGACGTGCAGACTTACGCAAGACTGCTAAAGCGTGCCGAGGACGAAGGCATTTATGTCGTGCAGATCAATATGGGCTCGGCCTACCGCAGCTCGGCTTTCGTCGGCGCAAACTGGATCGAAATCGGTGAAAGGGATGCCGACGCTGTCGTCAATGCCTGCAAAGGCAAGTCGAACAAGATCGCCATCGTACAGGGCGCGCTCTCGGCCGCAGCGAGCGCCTATACGCTAAGGGGCGTGTCGAACGTCCTCGCCAAGCATCCCGAAATCACGGTCGTCTCCAGTCAGGCCGCTGATTGGGATGCAGCCAAGGCCAAAGGAATAACCCAGACGGTTCTCAAGCAGCACCCCGACCTCTGCGGCATCGTCGGATTCTGGGACGGCATGGACATCGGCACGGCGGCGGCCGTCAAGGAAGCCGGCCTGACCGGCAAGGTGTTCGTTGCGACCTCGGGTGGCGGCGAACATCGCGGAGCGTGCGATCTCGTCAAGAGGGGCGCCTTCGACCTCGACCTCAGCTACGACGTACCGACCCAAGCCGCGCAGATGGCCGGTACCATCAAATGGCTGCTCTCGTCCTCCGACGCGAAGGCGGGCGCGGTCAAGGGTTCTGAATATACGACGCTGATCCCGATCACCAAGGCGAACGCCGACTCGCCGGCAACATGCTGGAGCCTCGATGCCCTCAAGAAAGAGGCCGGCGAATGAGCCAAAGCCAGTCGGGCGCAGAACGCCCGGCTGGCTTATTTTCCCGGCGGTTCCGGAGTTCGCTTTTGCCGATGCGAGAAGCCTTTACGCGCCTGCGCTACCGCTACTGGCCCGACCACTGGCTCGGTGAAATACTTTCGAAGCGCTGGACCGAAACCGCCATCCCGGTTTTCGTGCTGCTGATCGTTGGTTTCTGGCTGAGCCAATCGATCCACAATTTCGTCTCGCTGTCGAATTTCGCAGACACGGCGCGACAGGCCAGCGAGATCGGATTCATCGCGCTGGGCATGGCGCTCGTCGTCATTGTCGGCGGTATCGATCTGTCGGTCGGTTCGATGTTCGCGCTGACCGACTTTTGCGCCCTCTTCACCCTTGACGTGCTCGGCTGGCCGGTGCCGCTCGTCGCTCTTGCGACTATCGCGTGCGGCATGTTGCTGGGGGCCGTGAACGGGCTGCTGATCGGCTATCTGCGGCTGCGCGCCTTCATAACGACGCTGATCACGCTGATCATCTACCGTTCGGCTTACGACCTGCTGATCCAAGGTTATTCCAACGATATCGCCGCGGCCTTTCCCGACTTTCCGTCTTGGGATTTTCTCGGCAACGGCACGGTGTTCGGCATACCGAGCGTTACGCTCCTCTACATTGTCGTGGCGGTTTTCGGCCACATCTTTCTGACTCGCTTGCGTCCCGGCTGGCACGTCACCGCGATCGGCGGCTCGCGGCGCTCGGCCTACAATTCGGGCATCGCGGTCAGGCGCACGATTGCACTTTGCTATGTCGCCAGCGGCGGGCTGACGTCCCTCGGCGCACTGTTCTTTGCCGCGCGTCTCGGCACCGTCGGTGGAGACATCGGGGTCGGCCTCGAGATTATCGTGCTGACCGCCACGGTGCTCGGCGGCATCACGCTCGGCGGCGGCAGGGGCTCGGTCACAAAATCGTTGGTCGGAACGCTGATCGTACTCTTGATCACCAACGGCCTCACCACGCTCAACGCACGCGGCGGCGTCAATCGTATGGTGCTGGCCGGCATCCTGCTGACCGCCGCGGTTATCGATATCCGCTGGCTGAAGAACCGCTCCCGCATCATCAGCAAGGTCTATGTAAGCCCGACCTATCTCGCGCTACCCCAACCTCCGCCGACCGAAATCGGCGGCGGCGGCCCGTTCGAACAGAACGACAAGTTGCGAGATGTGACGCTGATCGGCTTGGGGCGCATCGAGGCGCCCGAAGACGTAATCCTCGATCGCGACAACAATCTTTACGCCGGATCGCGCCATGGCGACGTCATCCGTTTCTTCGCGCCGGACTACGAGCGGATGGAAGTCTTCGCTCACATCGGCGGCCAGCCGTTGGGGATGGCGTTCGACCGTAAGTTCAATCTCTACGTCTGCGTCGGCGGTATGGGGCTCTACCGTATCGCTCCGGATGGCAAGGTCGAGAAAGCAACCGACGAAACAAACCGCAGCCTCTACTCCGTGAACGATGACAGCCGGCTGCGCCTGGCGGACGATCTCGACATCACCGACAACGGCCTCGTTTTCTTCTCCGAGGCCACGGTCCGCTACGAGATGAGCGAATGGCCGATCGACGGGCTCGAGGCGCGCGGCAACGGCCGCATCATCTGCCATGACACGAATACCGGCAAAACGCATACGGTGCTGCGCGGCCTCAAGTTCCCGAACGGCATTTGTGTCGCCAGCGACGGCCAATCGATCTTATTCGCCGAGACCTGGGGCTGTTCGATCAAGCGCTATTGGTTCGACGGGGAGAAAAAGGGGGTTGTCGAGACGGTGATCGACAACCTGCCGGGCTATCCCGACAACATCAACCTCGCTTCGGACGGCAACTACTGGCTCGCCCTCGTCGGTATGCGAAGCCCTGCGCTCGACCTCGCGTGGAAGATGCCAAGCTTTCGCCTTCGCATGGCGAAACGTGTACCGGGCGACGAGTGGTTGTTTCCCAACATCAACACCGGCTGCGTCGTGAAATTCAACGAGCAGGGCGCGATCCTCGAGTCGTACTGGGACCTGCAAGGTGTCAACCATCCGATGATCACCTCAATGCGGGAGAATCGCGGTTATCTTTATCTTGGTGGCATCGCCAATAACCGTATCGGCCGCTACAAGCTGGAAAGCGCCGACCCGAATTTCGCGCAGTACGAAAAGCGGTGGGGGAAGCAATAGTGTTCGGCGCCGTTCGCGATTTTGCGCAGGGCTTTCTCGGTCGGGGCGAAGCAGCCGTCACCGTGCCTTCATTCGATGGCGCGCTGAAGCCGAACCAGGCGCTCGAGCGCGCGGAAACCTTGTTCGAATGCGCCGCGCCGGAGGAATTGGCTACGGACGGCGCGAACATTTACCTCGCCGACGGCGGCAATCTTGTGCGCATCGAAGGTAACGACGGAATCATAATTCGCGAGTTCGACCGGCCCATTACTGCGCTTGCTTGCCTGCCTGGGGGTGGCGTTGCCGTTGCTCTCAACGGCCGCGAAGTCCGCGTCTATTCCGACCCCGCCGCGGCAAAACCGAGCTCCACCTTCGCCGGCGCGGATATGCGCAGCATCAACGCGATCGCACCGGCCGGAGGCGACGCGCTCTACGCCACCGACGGATCCGCGAAGCGGGACGTCGATGAATGGGCTTGGGACCTGATGGAGCGGGGCGGCTCGGGCCGCGTGCTTCGTCTCGATTTGAAAAGCAATGAAATCACCGTGCTCGCCCGGGGCCTGCGCTATGCCTTCGGCGCGAGCGCTATGGACGGCTCCGTACTCGTTTCGGAAAGCTGGCGACACCGGCTTATCGCGGTTGGACCGGAAGGGGCGAGCAAGGTCGTCTTGAGCCATCTGCCTGTCTATCCCTCGCGGCTTTCCTCCGCCCGGGGCGGTGGATGGTGGCTGACCGCTTTTGTCGCACGCACGCAGCTCGTCGAGTTCGTGTTGCGCGAGCCGGCCTATCGCAGACGCATGATGGCGGAGATCGACCCTGAATACTGGATTGTGCCGCGCTTGAACTCCGGCAAATCATTCAAAGAACCGATGCAGGGCGCGCATTTAAAGACGATGGGCGTCGTCAAGCCGTGGGCGCCTCCTCGCTCCTATGGACTGGTGATCCGCCTTGATGCGGCAGGCAAGCCGATGTTTTCGCTGCACAGCCGGGCCGATGGATTCAATCACGGTATCGTATCGGCGATCGAGAGCGGCGATTGGCTTTATATGATCGCCAAAGGGCCGCGCCGCGTATTGCGTTTGCCCGCGCAAGGGATCGCGAAGGAATTTGCGGCGTGAGTGACATTATCCTTAAGCTCGAAAAAGCGACGAAGCTCTACTCGGGCGTGCCGGCCATCGAGGATGTCGACTTTGAGCTTGAGCGCGGCGAAATCCATGCGCTGGTTGGCGAAAACGGCGCCGGCAAATCGACGCTGACGAAGATTATGGCGGGCGTCGTGATGTTGACTTCCGGCGCGATGAAAATCGATGGAGCGGAAGCCTCGCCGCGGACGCCGCTTGAGGCGCGCTATCTTGGCGTCGGCATGGTGTTCCAGGAGAACAGCCTGGTTCCGACGATGACCGTCGCGCAAAACCTGTTTCTTGGGCAGGAACGTTTCTACAACCGTCTGCGCGGCATCAATATCGCGGCGCAGCAGTTCCTCCAGTCGCTCAACTTCGACGTTCCGCCCACGGCCGTTGTCGGCGCGTTGGGCGCGGCCAAGAAACAGATGGTCGAGATAGCGCGCGCGGTAATGCACAACGCCAAGGTCATCATCTTCGATGAGCCGACGGCCGCGTTGACGCCGGAAGAACGAAAATACTTCTTCGATCTCGTGCGCGACCTCAAGAAGCGCGGCGTTTCCGTCGTCTTCATCAGCCATGCGCTGGAAGAGGCGCTGGTCCTCGCCGATCGGATCACCGTGCTGCGCGACGGCAAAAAAATCGTCACCGATGACGCGAGTAAATTTAACCGCGCGCGCATCGTGCGGGCGATGGTCGGTCGCGACCTTTCGCACACGCTTTACGGCGTCAAGAAGACGACGGTGCGTCCGGCGGGCGAGCGCGTCCTGACTATCCAGAACCTCAAGATGGCGCCAATGGTGAAGAATAATTCGCTTTCGATTTTCGCCGGCCAGATAACGGGTGTGTTCGGCCTGGTCGGCGCCGGCCGTACGGAAACGTTCAAAATCGTCGCCGGCGTAATGAAGCGTGACTTCTTTCACGGCGGCGACATTATTCTGTGTGACAAGCCAGTACGCTATCGGGTGCCCGCGCCGGCCGTGAAGGCGGGCGTCGCCTACGTCACGGAGGACCGCAAGGTCGAAGGTTTTTTCGAGACGACCTCGATCGCGCGCAATGTCTATCTCGGGCTGCTCGCGAAATTTCCCGCCGGCCGCGCGCTGCTCTCCCGACGCGAACAGTCGGCGTCCGGCGCGGACTGGATCAAGCGCCTCAACGTGCGCGCGATCGGCGACGAGGCGAAGGTCATCGAGCTGTCCGGCGGCAACCAGCAGAAGGTCGTGATCGCCAAGTCGCTCATCCAGGAGCCCGAAATCATCATCTTCGACGAGCCAACGCGCGGGGTGGATGTCGGCGCCATCGCTGAAATCCACGAGTTGATCAATCGCCTTGCCGACGAGGGCAAGGCGGTGGTCGTGATTTCCTCCTACCTGCCGGAGATTCTCGGCCTGTCGGACCGCATCCTCGTCTCGCGCCAGGGGAAGGTCGTCGAGGAATTTTCGGCGCTTGAGGCGACCGAGGAGAAAATCATGTACGCGGCGATTCACTGATGTCCGACGTTGTCACGATCCGCACGACGAGGGCGATGCGCGACGTCATCACGATCGCGGATATCGAGGCTTTGGAATCTCTGCCTTACGACCGGCTTGTCCCGGCCCAGACGCTGATCGACTTGCTGCGCGCGACCGCGCATTTGCACCCGGATAGACCCGCAGTCACCACTATTCCGGGGGGAGGATTTTCGGGCAGTTCGTCCACGATCTCGCATCGAGAGCTTTACAAGAAAGTCATCCGCGCGGCGAACTTCTTTCATGGCCTTCTGGAGGCGTCGGATGGCGGCACGGTCGCGTTTCTTGGTCCCATCGTTGAAGGAATGATTGAAGCGCTTCTCGGCGCGCAGACCGCAGGCGTTGCCAGCACCATCAATTATCTTCTCAGCGCCGACGTCATCGCCGATTTGCTGGCTGCGGAAAATGCGTCCGTTCTCGTTCTTTCCCCGCAGCACGCCGACCCGGCCATTTGGCAGAAGGCACAAGCCGTCGCTGAAAAGGCGAGTGCGTTGAAAACGATCGTGGTGCTCGGGGAATCACCTGTCGCCGGTGGATTGGCAATCGGGTTCGCGGAAGCAGCGGGCGCGCACCGCGACGACGCGCTGGAGTTCGAGACGCGATCGTCGAGAGAAACGGTATGCGCGCTCTTCCATACCGGCGGCACGACCGGACGTCCCAAGCTCGTACGGCTGACGCATGGCAATCAAATTCACGCGGCCTGGAGCTTCGCGCAAGTCCATGGGCTGAACGAACACGACGTCGCAATCAATGGCTTTCCGCTGTTTCATGTGGGCGGAACCATGACGACGGGCCTCTCGGTGCTGGCGGCCGGCGGCCATGTGATCTTTCCCTCGCCTCACAGCCTGAGAAGCCGTGAGGCGATCCGAACCTATTGGAAGCTGGTCGAAGCCTTCGATGTGACGATCGTGAGCGGGGTTCCGACATCGATCATGGCGCTCGCCGAAATACCGGCCGCAAGCGCCGACATCAGTTCGGTTCGAATGGGACTGACCGGTGGAGCGGTTTGCCCCAAGGCCGTGAGCGAGCGTTTTCTCGCGCGGACGGGGATCAGGCTCTACGAGACCTACGGCATGACCGAAACCGCGGCCGCCATTGCCTTCAATCCGGCTCGCGGTACGCCGGTTCAAGGAAGCGTCGGCTTCCGGGCGCCGTTCGCTCAAACCCGGATCGTCAGCCTCGATCCCGCGGACAGCGATGCGACGTGCCCGCCGCAGGTGAGCGGCTTGGTATTGGTCAGGGGGCCGCAAGTGTTCCCGGGCTATGTCGACCCCAAGCATGATCAAGACGTCCTCCGCCAGGATGGTTGGCTCAATACCGGCGACGTCGGCTATCTGACCGATGATCAAAGGTTGGTTCTGACCGGTCGCGCGAAGGATCTGATCGTTCGAAGCGGTCATAACATCAACCCCACCGACATCGAGGACGTCGCCAACAGTTTTCCCGGTGTTCAAATCAGCGCCGCCGTGGGGATGCCAGACGCCTATGCGGGCGAGGTGCCAATTCTCTACGCCGTCCCGGCGCCGGGCGCACAGCTTGATGCGAGTTTCCTCCAACAATATTTGGATGATCACGTCGCCGAGCCTCCGGCAAAGCCGAAACGAGTTGTCTTGATCGAAGCCTTGCCCACAACCGCGGTAGGAAAGATTGTGAAGAACGATCTCAGAGACCGCGCCGTCATCGAGAAGGTAGGGATCGAGGTCGAGCGCATCTTCGGCGTTGCGGTTACGCCTGTCGTGGCCGTCGCAAAGGACGACAAGTTGAACACCATCGTGCGGGTCGAAGTTTCGACGGACGACGCCGCAGGCATCCAGAAGTTGAAAGACGCGCTGGAGCCGTTGCCGCAAAGCTACAGTGTCGTCCGGTCGAGGTAGCCGGTGACGAGCCCAATCCTCCTCGATCGCAGAGACGGCGTCGCTGTCATCACGCTCAACCGTCCCGCGTCGCTCAACTCCATGTCCAGCGAGGTCATGCACGAGCTCGACCGGGTGCTCAGCGAACTGGCCTCGGAGGTAACGGTGCGGGTGGCGATCATTACCGGCGCCGGCAAGGCGTTCTCGGCCGGTGGAGACCTCCGCGAGTTCGGCCGGCTGCTCGACACGGACCCGAAATCGCTGTGGGCCACGCTCGAATACAACCAGCGGGTACTCGGCAAAGTGGAGCGGCTGCCGTTTCCCGTCTTGGCGGCCGTCAACGGTGTCGCCGTCGCGGGAGGACTCGAGCTGATCCTGTGCTGCGATTTCGTCCTGGCATCCGACAGCGCGATGATCGGCGACGGCCACGCGAAATACGCGATCGTTCCCACAGCCGGGGCCTCAGTCCGGCTTTTCACCAAGATGACCGCGAATCGAGCGCTGCATCTTCTGTACAGCGCGGAGCTCTTTCCGGCGACGAAACTCATAGAGTGGGGACTGGTCAACGAGGTCGTGGCGGGAGACCGATTGCTCGAGAGGGCGAGGGAGATCGCGGATCACTATTGCCGTCAAAGCCCTCACGTTTTGAGGCGCATGAAGGCGCTGGCGCGCGCCTCATTCGAAGGCCGCATCGAGGACGGCCTGGGGCGGGAATTGGAAGCATTTCAGGCGCATCTTCAAAGTCACGATTTAGCGGAGGGCCTCGCGGCCTTTCGGGAGAAGCGAAAGCCCAACTACTAAACGATGCTGCGCATCGACTTTAACTAAACCCCACGTATTCGCGAGTTCCATCAAGTGTGCGATCGGCTGTAATCTGATCTTCGCGCTTGTTGCCTCTCGGCGATGGTGACCGAGTTCCTGCTTTCCGGCTTTTTCCCCACCGCTTGCGACGCGGCTCGTCTAAAAATCCGCGGTTCGGTCGCCTAGATATTCACAAGACGAATGATCCCGACGGAGGAAGCCCGATGAAAATCGGTATTGTCGGCGTTGGAGCAGTCGGTTGTGCCATTGCTCTTGCGGCCACCACCCGCGGCAGCGCCCGCGAAATCGTTCTCGTCAATCGCACCCGCAAGACCGCGGAAGCCGTCGCCACTGATCTCCGTTACGGCACGCCGCTTTGCCCGAAAGTAGACATCACCGATGGCGACTACGACGCGCTTTCCGGCGCGGGCGTGGTGCTCATTACTTCCGGCGTGAACGAAAAGACCGGCGGGGCTACGGATCGCAACGACCCGCGCGGTCGGCTGAAGCTCCTGGACAAAAACGCCGCGATCTATCGCGAGATCGTCCCGCAAATCGTCCGGGCGGCGCCCGAGGCCGTGCTGGTCGCCGTCACCGATCCGCCGGATCTGCTCGCGGATATCGCCCGCCGAGCGGCCGGGCACGATCGTATTCTAAGCACGGGAACGTTCCTCGATAGCCTGCGCTTTCGTGTCCATCTCGGCCAGCATTTCGGTGTCGATCCAGCGCATGTGGAAGCGCAGGTGCTCGGCGACCATGGCGTTTCGCAGGTGTTCCTGTGGTCTTCCGCCCGCATAGCCGGCGTGCCGGTCGCGGCGCTCCTCAAAGAGCGTGGCGAACAGCTCGCGGAAGTGCGCGTACAACTCGAGAAAGACGTTCGCTATGCCAACATCACGATCATCGAAGGGCATGACGCCAGCCAATACGGCATCGGCATCGTTTCGGCGCGCATTGCCGAAATGGTGCTGCGCGATGAACGCGCGGCGATCGCTATCGGCAGCTATCACGCGTCGTTGGGCGTGACGCTGTCGTTGCCGAGCATCATCGGCTCGCGTGGCGTGGTTTCGGTGCTGCCGCCGGAATTATCCGCCGAGGAAGAAAAAGGCCTTCAGCAAAGCGCTGAAAATCTGCGAAATGCCCTGCAAGGTTTGCGCGCCTGAAACGCTGAAAATATCAGCGTAAGCCGATCGTGCGGACTGCGAGCGCCGCGGCCGACGCACGATTTTCGACACCGAGCTTGGCGTAAATCTGCTCGAGGTGCTTGTTCACCGTGCGCGGGCTGAGGTCGAGAATCTCCGCGATGTCGCGGTTCGATTTGCCGCGCGCGATCCATAACAAAACCTCGGCCTCGCGTTCGGTCACGGTCAGCCTTTGCTTCAACAGCGCCCGATCGTCGTTCGGTTCGCCTTCGATGAGCCGAAGCAAATATTCGTCGGGACCGATCTGCCCGATATAGATCAATCGCATGCCCGCCGAGGTCTTGCGCGCCTTCAAATCGATGGTGCCCGGCTCCGACCCCGGTTGCTGGGTCGCCGCGCATTGCGTCAGCCATTGCCGCACGTTGTCCGGCAGCACGTAGTCCTCGGTATCGAAATCCGCGAACGCGACACCGAGCAGCTTTGCCGCCTGCGGCGTGTACCAAAGAACGCGGCCGGAATGGCTCGCGGCGAGCAAGAACCGGCCGAACGTGTCGAGCGCCATTCGGGCGCTGTGCGTCATGCGGGCATTGGCGAGGTGGACGCGGATCCGCGCCAGCAATTCGCCGGGCACGATCGGCTTGCTGATGTAATCGACGCCGCCGGCTTCCAAGCCCTTGATGATGTGCTCGGTATCGGTCAGGCCCGTCATGAATATGATCGGCACGTGGGCCAAGGCGCGGTTCTGCTTAAGGCGCCGGCAGGTTTCGAAGCCGTCGGTGCCGGGCATCAGCGCGTCCATCAGAATGACGTCGGGCACGACCTTTTCCACGATCGAGAGTGCGTGCTCGCCTTCGCGCGCGACCAGCACCGTCATGCCGGCCTCCTCGAGCGCATCGGTCAGCAATCTCAGTGTCTCGGGCGAATCGTCGACCACGAGCACGATGTCCCGGGTCTCGCTCTTACGCATCGGAGTCACGAACCTCCTGCAATGCGAATCTGTAGCGGCCGAGGTCGAATGCGTTGACCATCAAACGCATGCGCGAGGTGAACTCGCGATACTGCGGCGAGCCGCTTTCAATCTCGCTCAGTTTCTCGAGGATCCGCGATACGTGCCCGATCTCGCCGAGCTGGATCAGTTCGTCGATGTCACCATCAGATGGCAGCGCGGGCGGAATTGTCGCCGCGGGTGGCGTATTCGCCGGGGGCTTGGTCTCGTACAGCCACTCGATATCGGCTAGCGCGTGAATCTTTTTGAGCAGTTGCCGAAGATCGATCGGCTTCATCAGCGAATCGTCGTAGAGCCGCTCGGCTTCCAGCATGTGATGGGGATCGATCGCGTTGGCCGAGAGGATGAGGATAGCGGCGCGTTTGCCCGGTTGGCGGCGCAGCCGCTGCGCGACCTCCCAGCCGTCCATGTGCGGCATTGCTATATCCAGCAATATCAAATTCGGATTTATCTCCTCGGCAAGCAGCAGGCCTTCCCGCCCGCCGCCGGCGCCGACTACCACGAAGCCGAGCGGCTCGAGCAGGTCGCGGATGAGATTGCGCTGCACCTCGTTGTCGTCCACCACCAGGATCGTCTGCCGCGGACCCGCATAGCCCCGGACGCGGTATTCCATGGTCGACGCGATGCGCGGACGCGAGACCTCGGACAACAGAAGCTTGACCCGGAACGTACTACCCTTGCCGATTTCGCTGCGGACGTTGATGTCGCCGCCCATGATCTTTGTCAGCAGGCTGGTGATGGTGAGCCCAAGCCCGGTGCCTATCGTGGCCTTGGCGCCTGCGGAACGCGCCCGCTCGAAGGGCTGGAAAATGCGCTCCAGGTCGTCCTTGTGGATGCCGATTCCGGTATCCTCGACGATAAATTCAGCGACCTGGTGACGGTAACTGACGAAGAAACTCACGTGCCCGGCGTCAGTGAACTTGATGGCGTTCGACAACAGGTTGATCAGAATCTGCCGCAGCCGGTTGTCATCGGTTTGCACCGCCGCGGGAAGGCGCCCGGTGCGAACATGGCGGAACTCGATGCCTTTTGCAGTCGCCTGCAGGCGAAACATTGCTACGATCTCGTCGAGGAAATCGGCGACCTGTACCTCGTTGCGGCTGAGGTGAAAACGGCCGGCCTCGATTTTGGAGATGTCCAGCAATCCGTCGATCAGGCCGGAAAGATGCTCGGCGCTGCGGCGTACGACCTTGATGGCGTTGGTTCTCGCCTGCGGGATCGCCGGATCGCGTTCGAGCAGCTGGGCATAGCCGAGAATGGCGTTGAGCGGCGTGCGTAGCTCGTGGCTGAGACCGACGACGTGGCGGCTCTTGGCCGTGCTTGCCGCTTCGGCCGCTTCCTTGGCCTTCTGCAACTTGGCGTCGGTGCGCTTGTGTGCCTCGATCTCGTTCATCAGCAGCTCGGTCTGCCGGCGCGTCTCTTCCTCGGCGACGCGGCGGCTTTCCTGGGCGAGAACGAACAGCCATGCCGTGACGCCGGCGATGATCGTCAGGATAAAGAACACGGTCCATAAAGTTGACGCCAGGACCTCGCGGTGGCTCTCCATGTCCAGCGAAACAAGCAAATAGACCAGCGAAAGAACGATGCCGATCACGCTGACGAAAAGCAGCAGGACGCCGAGATAGCGGCCGACATGGGTATCAAGCAGCGCGACGACCCGTGCCGGCAATATCCGTCCGAACCAGGCGACGAATTGGTTGGATATGCGCGCCTGCGGTTTGCAAGCGTCGCGGCAGCGCGTCTCCAGCGAGCAACACAGCGAGCAAATCGGCCCCGAATAAGCCGGGCAGTGCGCCATGTCCTCGTGCTCGAAAGGATGTTCGCAAATCGAGCAGCGCACCGTCTCGTGTCCGGTCCAAACATGCCGCGGCGACCGTGCGATGTAAAATCGCCCATGCGTCGCCCAGGCGATCGCGGGAGCCATGAGGAATCCGACGGCGAGCGCGACGAATGCGGAAAGCGATTGCAAAGTTTCGCCGAACAGCCCGGAGAAGGCCGCGATGCCGACAGCGATCGCCACCGACATGGCGCCGACGCCGACGGGATTGATGTCGTAGAGATGCGCTCGTTTGAACTCGATGCCGGCGGGGCTCAGTCCGAGCGGCTTGTTGATCACGAGGTCGGCGACCAGCGCGCTCACCCAGGAGACCGCGACGATCGAATAAAGACCAAGCGCGTGCTCGAGCATCCTGAAGATGCCGAGTTCCATGAGCAACAGTGCGATGGCGACATTGAAAACCAGCCAGACGACGCGGCCGGGATGACTATGGGTCAGTCGCGAAAAGAAATTCGACCAGGCGATCGACCCCGCATAGGCGTTGGTGACGTTGATCTTGAGCTGAGAGATGACGACGAAGGCGCCGGTGAAAGCGAGCGCCATCTGCGGGGAAGAAAATACGTACTTAAAGCCGACCAGATACATCAGCGGCGGTTCGACCGCCTTCGGAAGCGGTACGAAATGTTCGATTGCGAGGACCGCCAAAAACGAGCCTGCGAGCAGCTTCAGCGCGCCGGGGATGATCCATCCCGGCCCGGCGGCCAAGAAAGCGACCCACCAAGTCCGTGCATTCCCGCCGTCGCGGGACGGCAGGAACCGCAGGAAATCGACCTGCTCGCCGATCTGCGCGATCAGCGAGAACAGCACCGTGGAAGCGGTGCCGAATAGCATCAGATTAAATGAATTGCCCTCGCTGCCGGCAAGACCGGAGAAATGTGTCCACCGCTCGAACGACTGCGGGTCGGCGGCCGCGATAAAGACGAATGGCGTGAGGTGAAGCGCTATCCAGGCCGGCTGCGTCCAGAATTGGAACCGGCTGATGAAGGTGATGCCGTGAGTGACCAGTGGGATTACGATGAGGGAACTTAGCACATAGCCCAGGAATAGCGGAATACCGAGGCACATTTCGAAAGCCTGCGACATGATCGCGGCTTCGATGGCGAAGAACAGGAAAGTGAATGAGGCGTAGATCAGCGATGTGATCGTCGATCCGAGGTAGCCGAATCCGGCGCCGCGCGTCAGCAGATCGATGTCGACCCCGTAGGTCGAGGCGTAATAGGCGATCGGCAGACTGGTAAGAAGAATGAGCGTGCCGACGACCACAATGGCGACGCTGGCGTTGACGAAACCGTAATTGACCGTGATCGACGCGCCGATCGCCTCCAACGCCAAAAACGAGACGGCGCCGATCGCCGTGTTGGCGACGCGAAGATTTGACCAGCGCCGCGCAGTCTTGGCGGTGAATCGAAGCGCGTAATCCTCAAGCGTCTGATTCGCGACCCACTGATTGTAATTACGCCGAACGCGAACGATGCGTTGTTGCGCTGTCATGGGCGGTTACCGTTTCGACTACGTGCTCCGGCAGTCCGCGCCCGCCTTGTGCTGCTGCTTCCCTAGCCCGTCGCTTCTTTCGCATCGCGTTACGCGCGACCCCCAAGTTTACCCTCATCCGCACTCCGCCAATGACGAAAGTGCGGGCAGTGTGCGATGCAAAAGAATAAATACGATGCAACGTTCTCGTTTTGGGCGCATGTGTGTAGTTTCCCCCGTCACTACGCATCATGATACGCCATTCTGCGTAGGCATATACGTCAATCGACGTATGCTGCACTGCAATAATCCGGCGCACTCTTTGCTTCACGGAATGAGTTCCGCTCGTTCCGAGGTCCAACAACCATCGCTGAATCGAGGCGTCGCATGTCTTCGGAAAAGCACACTGGGAATCTGCTTACTCCTACCCGCCGCGGGCTGCTCGTCGGCGCGGCCGCCGTTTCGGCCGGTACGGTGCTGCCGCAGTTCGCGCGCGCCGACGCGCTGCCGACCGCGCAGGTGAACACTACCGGGCTCGCCGTCACCGACAGCGAAGTGACCGTCGGCATCTTGCACTCGGTCACCGGCACGATGGCAATCAGCGAGACCGGCTCGGTGGAAGCCGAAAAGCTTGCGATCGATCAGATTAACGCGCAGGGCGGCATTCTCGGCCGCAAGATCAAGTTCATCCAGGAGGATGGCGCCAGCGATTGGCCGACCTTCGCCGAGAAGGCGAAGAAGCTTCTGGTCCAGGACAAATGCGCTGCCGTATTCGGCTGCTGGACCTCGGCGTCACGCAAAGCGGTGCTGCCGGTGTTCGAGCAGTACAACGGCATGCTCTACTATCCGACATTCTACGAAGGCCTCGAGGAATCGAAGAACGTCATCTACACCGGACAAGAGGCCACCCAGCAGATACTCGCGGGACTGAACTGGGTCACCAAGGAGAAGGGCGCCAAGAGCTTCTATCTGCTCGGCTCCGACTACATCTGGCCGCGCACTTCGAACAAAATCGCCCGCATCCACATCACCAAGATGCTCGGGCTTAATGTCGTGGGCGAGGAATACTTCCCGCTCGGCAGCACCGAGTTCAACACCGTCATCAACAAGATCAAGCTGAAGAAGCCGGACGTGATCTACGCGATCATCGTCGGCGGCAGCAACGTCGCTTTCTACAAGCAACTCAAGGCGGCCGGCATCGACATGGTCAACAAGCAGACGCTGATGACGATTTCCGTTACCGAGGACGAGATCCTCGGCATCGGCGGCGAGAATATCGTCGGCGCTTACGCGTGCATGAAGTACTTCGAGTCGCTCAAAAATCCCAACAACGAGAAGTTCGTTCCTGCCTTTCACAAGATGTGGGGCGAAAAGACCGTTATCGGCGACGTGACCCAGGCCGCCTATCTCGGGCCCTGGCTGTGGAAGCTCACGGCTGAGAAAGCCGGCAGCTTCGACATCGACAAGATCGCGGCCGCGTCGCCCGGCGTCGAGTTCAAAGGCGCGCCGGAAGGTTACGTCCGCATCCACGAGAACCATCACCTGTGGAGCAAGACTCGCGTCGGACGGGCGCGCAGCGACGGGCAATACGACGTCGTTTACGAGACCGCCGGCCTGATGGAGCCCAATCCATTCCCGAAGGGATACCAGTGACGCCAAGGGCGGCCGCTCGTCCAATCCGGCCGGGCGGCCGCTCGCCTCGAACGCAGGAATTCGGCGGAGGTTCGTGATGCTGTTTGGCTATTCATTCGGCGAACTCGGCTCGATCCTGGCAATGCAGGGCTTCGCCGGATTGATCCTGTTTTCGGTGTTCGTCCTGATGGCGCTCGGACTGGCGATCATCTTCGGCCAGATGGGCGTGATCAACATGGCGCACGGGGAGTTCATGATCCTCGGCGCCTATATGACCTACCTCACGGCCCATCTGTTTCAAAGTTACATCCCCGCGTTCTTCAGCATCTACTTCTTCGTGGCGATGATCATCGCCTTTGCCGTGTCCGGAGCGCTTGGCCTGGCAGTCGAGTGGCTGCTCATCCGCCGTCTTTATGCGCGGCCGCTCGACACGCTGCTGGCGACCTGGGGTCTGAGCCTGGTCATGCAGCAGGCCTTCCGTTCAATTTTCGGAGCACGTGAGGTCGGCGTCGACTTGCCAAACTGGATGCTCGGCTCGTTACACGTTTCCGATACGATCGATGTTCAGATCAACGGATTGATCGTGATGGGAGTGACCATGGTCATCACGGCCGCGGTTGCGCTCCTGCTGTTCCGCTCGCGCTGGGGCCTGCAAGTTCGGGCGACGGTTCTCAATCGGACCATGAGCGACGCCGTCGGAGTCGATACCCGTCGCATCGACCGTCTAACCTTCGGCCTCGGCTGCGGCATCGCCGGCATCGCCGGTGCCGCCTTCACTATGATCGGCTCAACCGGTCCGACCGCCGGCCAGCAATACATCGTCGACACCTTTTTGGTGGTCGTGTTCGGCGGTGCACAGAGCCTGCTCGGCACCATCGCGTCGGCGTTCACCATCTCGCAAGCGCAATCGGCGCTGGAGTTTTTCACCACCGGCTCCATGGCGAAGGTGTTCACCTTGTTGTTCGTCATCGGGATTTTGATGCTGCGTCCGCAAGGGCTGTTCGCGCTCAAAGTACGAAAATGACGCGGCCAATCGAGCGGCAGCCGGAATGAAAGGCGACTAAGCAATGTCACGACCCAACACTCAAAGTCGCTATTTGGAGTTGATCGGTGTCGGGCTGATCGCACTGATCATCCTCGTCATACTGCCGCTCAGTCTCGACATCTTCCGCCTCAACCTCGTCGGCAAATACCTGACATATGCCTTTGTCGCGGTCGGCCTGGTGTTGTGCTGGGGTTACGCCGGCATTCTGAGCCTTGGGCAGGGCGTGTTTTTCGGCCTTGGCGGCTATTGCATGGCGATGTTCCTCAAGCTCGAAGCGTCGAGCGTGGCGAACACCAAGATACAGTCGACGCCCGGCATTCCCGACTTCATGGACTGGAATCAGCTTCATGCGCTGCCGTTCTTCTGGGTGCCGTTCAAGTCGCTGCCGTTCGCGCTGATTGCTGTCATCGTTGTACCGACAGTGGCTGCGTTCATTGTCGGCGTGGCAATGTTCAAGCGCCGGGTCGGCGGCGTCTATTTCGCCATCATCACGCAGGCACTGGCGGCGGTGATGACCATTCTTATCGTCGGCCAGCAGGGCTATACCGGCGGCATCAACGGCATCACCGACCTGCGCACGCTGCTGGGCTGGGACATCCGCACCGATCACGCGAAATACATTCTCTATTTCATCTGTTGCGCGCTGCTTTTGGGCAACATGTTTCTCGCGCGCTTCGTACTTGCCAGCAAGCTCGGCCGCATCCTCGTCGCTACTCGCGACCAGGAAGAGCGTGTCCGGTTTTCCGGCTACGCAGTGTCAAACTATAAAATATTCGTGTTTTGTGTGGCCGCGGCTATGGCCGCGATCGGCGGGGCGATGTTCACGTTGCAGATCGGTTTCATGTCGCCGTCTTTCGTTGGCATCGTGCCCTCGATCGAAATGGTGATTTTCTGCGCGGTCGGAGGCCGGCATTCCGTCGTCGGCGCGGTCGCCGGCACGCTCCTGGTGAACTGGGGCAAGACCATGTTTTCGGAGGAGTTTCCGCAACTTTGGTTGTTCGCGATGGGCGGCCTGTTCATCGCCGTGGTCGTGTTCTTTCCGCGCGGACTTGCGGGGGTGATGACCGATCAGATCATGCCGCGGTTGTTGGCGCTGAAAAGCTTGCGGCCGTGGCGATCGTCCGACGGCGCTCAGCCGTCGCCGGCTCCCGCCGAGTAGGAAAGAACGCTCACCATGTCCTCCAACACCGACTTCCTGCTCGCGCTTGAATCCGTGACGGTGTCGTTCGACGGCTTCAAGGCGGTCAACGACCTCAATTTGTACGTCGATTACGGCGAACTGCGCGTGATCATCGGGCCGAACGGCGCCGGCAAAACCACGGTGCTGGACCTGATTTGCGGGCGTACCAAGGTTTCCGACGGCTCGATCAAATTCAAGAATCAGGAGATCACCGGCTGTAAGGAAGAAGAGATCGTCCGCCGCGGTATCGGACGGAAATTCCAGACGCCGACGATCTACGAAGACCTCACCGTGTTCGAGAATCTGGAATTGTCGGTTCCGCGCGGCCGCGACGTTCTCGGCGCCTTGTTTTGGAAGCGCACCGACGAGGTGATCGCGCGCGTTCGCGAGATTTCGGCAATGATTTTTTTGGAGGAGCAACTCGATCGGCCGGCGGAAACGCTCAGCCACGGCCAAAAACAGTGGCTTGAGATCGGCATGCTTCTGATCCAGGACCCTGAGCTTCTCATGCTCGACGAGCCGGTTGCCGGAATGAGCGTGTCGGAGCGGGTCAAGACTGCGGAACTGCTCAACGAGATCATCAAGAACCGTTCGGTGATCGTGATCGAGCATGACATGAAATTCGTCGAAACCATCGCGCATCGCGTGACGGTGATGCACCAGGGCAAGGTTCTGGCCGAAGGCGACATGGCGACGGTGCAGAACGATCCGAAGGTCAAGGAAGTCTATCTCGGGCATTGAGGACGGACAGGATGCTGGAAGTTCATAATCTTTCCGCCGCCTACGGTCAGAGCGAAGTGCTGCACAGCATCGACTTGTCGGCGAACGCCGGCGAGATCGTCGCACTGGTGGGACGCAACGGCATGGGAAAATCGACGCTGATGAAATCGCTCATCGGCGTCATGCCGGCGCGGACCGGACGGATCGTCGTCGACGGCGCTGAAGTCGGCGGCCTGCCGAGCCACAAACGCGTGGCGCGCGGTCTCGCTTATGTGCCTCAGGGCCGGCAAATTTTTGGCACTATGACGGTCAAGGAGAACATCGAGACGGGCCTTGTCGTCACCGGCAAGACGCAGGTCCCCCCTGAGATCTACGAATTGTTCCCGATACTTGCGGATTTTTCCAAGCGTCGCGGCGGCAATCTGTCCGGCGGTCAGCAGCAGCAGCTGGCCATTGCGCGGGCGCTGGCGAGCGATCCGAAAGTGCTGCTGCTCGACGAGCCGACCGAAGGCATCCAGCCGTCGATCATCAAGGATATGGCGCGGCTTTTGCGGGAGATCCGCAGCATCCGCAACATCTGCATCGTGGTCTGCGAGCAGGTGCTCAGCTTCGTTCTCGATATCGCCGACCGGATTTTAGTTATGGAGGGCGGTCGAATTGTGCACGCCAACACGCGGGATCAGGTCGACGAAACCACAATCGCCCGCTTCCTCGCCGTGTGAAGGATTTCCACGACAAGTGCTGGTTTGACTGAAGATCGCCGATTTGTGCCGAAGGAGGAACTGAAATGCCCAAGAAGATCGTGAAGATTGATCTATCGGAGTCGCCCTACAAGAACGAGATGATCCACAATCGCTGGCATCCCGATGTGCCGATCATCGAATGGGTGAAGCCGGGCGAAGACTTCGTGATGGAGACCTATGACTGGACCGGAGGCTTCATCAAGAACAACGAATCCGCGGACGATGTTCGCGACATCGATCTGAGCATCGTGCACTTTCTGTCCGGCCCGATCGGCGTGCACGGCGCCGAGCCGGGCGACCTTCTGGTCGTCGACATTCTCGACATCGGCATCCTGCCGGAGAGCCCTTGGGGCTTCAACGGCTTCTTTTCCAAGAAGAACGGCGGTGGCTTTCTCACCGACCATTTCCCGCTGGCGCAAAAGTCGATCTGGGATATCTCGGGCCTCTATACCCATTCCCGACACGTACCCGGCGTCAATTTTGCCGGCCTCGTCCATCCGGGGTTAATCGGCTGTCTGCCCGACCAGAAGATGCTTGAAAGCTGGAACGCGCGCGAGCAGGCTTTGATCGATACCAACCCGACCCGTGTGCCGCCGCTGGCCAATCCGCCATTTGCGGCGACCGCGCATTGCGGCACCGCCAAGGGTGACGTGAAGAACAAGATTGCCGCCGAAGGCGCGCGCACGGTGCCGCCGCGGGAGCACGGCGGCAATGCCGACATCAAGGACTTGTCGCGCGGCTCGCGGATCTATTTCCCGGTTTATGTCAAAGGCGCCGGGCTCTCGATGGGCGACCTGCACTTCAGCCAGGGCGACGGCGAGATCACCTTCTGCGGCGCCATCGAGATGGCGGGATGGCTGCATCTGAAGGTCGAGATCATCAAAGGCGGCATGGCCAAATACGGCATCAAGAACCCGATCTTCAAACCGTCGCCGATTACGCCGAACTACAAGGACTATCTCATCTTCGAAGGCATTTCGGTCGACGAACAAGGCAAGCAGCACTACCTCAACATTCACATCGCGTATCAGCAGGCCTGCCTCAACGCCATCGAGTATTTGACCAAGTTCGGCTATTCGCGGGCGCAAGCTTACGCCATCCTCGGCACCGCGCCGGTGCAGGGCCACATCTCGGGTGTGGTCGATATTCCCAACGCATGCGCCACACTCTACCTGCCGACCGAAATCTTCGATTTCGACGTGATGCCCGGCTCGGAAGGGCCGACCAAACACATTAAAGGCGGCATCGATATTCCGATGTCGCCGGACAAATGATCCCGCCGGTGTCACGATGTGCTGTCCGCGGACGCCGGAGGGGGCGGCGGGCGTTGCGGGCTATTCTCGACAACCGCACGGCCGTTGCGGAGAGCAGATGAGGAAACGCCATGCCCGTCTATGATTATCTCTGCGGCCGCTGCGGGCCCTTCACCGAGACGAGGCCGATGGCCGAGTCCGGTCTGCCGCACGAATGTCCGGCCTGCGGTGACGATGCGCCGCGGGCGTTTCTGACTGCGCCCTATTTTGCCACGATGTCGACGGAACGGCGGCTGGCGCACGCCACCAACGAGCGAAGCGCCTCCGCGCCGCGGACGATGTCCAGGCTGAAAGGCAGCCACGGCAGCGGCTGCGGCTGCTGTTCCAATACATCGCTCGGCGACGACAAGCGCAAGCGCGGCGGCGCAAACTCAACCGCCGCAAAAAGCTTCCCGACACGGCGGCCGTGGATGCTTTCGCATTGAGCAAAAATGCTCGGCCGCGCCAAGGGGGCGCGGCCGAGAGCGTTCATCGGCAGTTGGTGTCAGTCGTAACTCTTCTTGCAAGGCGGATTGTCGCGTCCCGGCGGCACGAATTTGTCGAAGACCGCCTTGGAGAAGCCAAGCCGCTCCTGCACGTTCGGGATCACTTTGACGACCTTGCTGATCAGATCGCCGTTGCTTGCCTTGACGACTTCGGTGACGAAGTTGGGACCGATCGCCTGACGGTTCTCGTCGAGCGTAATTTTTCCGTTCGGGGCGTCGAGCTGGATCTTGTTCAAAGCCTCACGGAACTTCTTGTTGTTGTTCGAAAGGTCGCCCTTGACCTCCTCGAGCGCCTGGAACATGGCCTCGGCCGAGTTGTAATAGTTGATCGCGAGCAGTGACGGGCTGGCGAAGGCATTTTTGAAATAGCCGGTTTTCGCGTGGGCCTGATAGGCCTTGACGAAAGCTTGCCACTTCGGGCTCGGGTCATTGTCGGCCATGCCGCTTGCGGCGATGGTGCCGATCAGCGCGTCCTTGGCTTTGCCCTTCGACGACAGCACGGTCTGATCGACCATGATCGAGCCGCCGAGCAAATGAGCCTGGCCGCCGGCTTGTTGGTATTGGTTGAGGAAATTCACGGCATCGGCGCCGCCGAGACCGAGATAGATCGCGTCCACATCATCGGGCAGCGCCGAGATAACCGAAGCGAAATCCTTGGTGCCCAGCGGTACCCAGAAACGCTTGGTGATCTGGCCGCCCGCCTTGCAGAACTCGACGGTCAGTCCCATCACCTGCGTGTAAACGAAGGAATAGTCTTCGCCGACTGTCGCGATCTTCTTGTAGTGCTTGACGTTGTAAGCGTAGTCGCCGAGGCCGGCTTGCCACTGGGCGCCGTCCAGGTTGGTGCGGTAGAAAGTCGGTGACGGTTTGACGCCGGCTGACGGATCGCCATAGGTCGTTTCGAGCGCGCCTGACCCGGCATTCATGACGGTGATCTGCGGCTGGGTCTTCGAGTAATCGCGGATGGCAATGCCTTCCGAACCCGAAAGCGGCGAGATCAGCATATCGACTTTGTCTTGTTCGACGAGTTTTTTGGCGGCGCGAACTGCCGAATCGGGGCTGGCGTCGGTAGAACCGACGATGGTTTCGACTTCCCTGCCGGCGACTTTGCCGCCGTGCGCTTCCACCGCAAGCTCATAGCCGCGCATGCCGTCCTCGCCGAGAACGGTATACGTGCCTTCGAGTGTAGCGGTGACGCCTACTTTAAGTTTGTCGGCGGCGTTAGCCGACCCCGTGCTAACGAGCGCGGCAAAACCGGCCGCGGTTGCCAATAGCAAGCCCTTGCGCATGAGGTTCCCTCCTGTGACCGAGCGCGGTGAAACAGCGCCCATGTTCCGGCCGAATGCGCTTTGCGCGCTGCCGTCGGGGGAATAACCGGCGCCCCCGCCTCGACCGGTTGCCAAATCGTACCAGCGTGTCGGCCGCCGCCACAAGTGCGGTCCGACCGCAAGCGCTTGGGCCCGGGTGTCTGCCAGTCTGATTCTTGCGCCGTTTTGATCGGATTTCCCGACACCGCCGCTGCCGCCGCGACGTTATCGCCCCCTTGTCAATCGCGGCCTCCCGTCGTTTAATCCACCAAACAAAACAATAATGATCTGCCTATGGGAGGCGACGTTATGAGCACCGCGTTGGCGGTTTGCCATGGGGCGTTTGGTCGGGTGACGGTTTATCGGCTGGACAAGCCGATGCGTACCCACGCGCACCGCGAAGGGCATTTGACTTTCTTGCTTAACGGCCCGCCGGCCATAGTGACCATCTCCGGCGTTCCGCATTTGGTCGATCAGAATGGCGGAGTGGCCATCAACCCCTGGCAGCCGCATTCTTTTCAGCCATGTTCCGGGGAGCAGTCCTCGGTTTGTCTGGTCGCCTATATCTGCGACCGTTGGCTCGACCGCGACCAGGAAGGCCACGGCAGCCTTCGCTTCGGCGCCAGTGCGATCCCCGTCGGGACAACGCTCGTGTCGATTTGCGCCAGTCTTGCCCACGCGCTCGTCACCAATGCGAGCTATCGTATCGTCAACCGCTATCTGAACCAGCTTTTCGACGCGAGCTTTGACGCGTCCTGGAAGAATGGCGGACCGCACGAAGCGGCGCTCCAGCCGCCAAACGTGATCGATTTCCGCGTCCGCAAATCGCTGCGTATCCTGGACGATTGCCTGGCCGGCGGCATCGAACTCGACGCCGTGGCGCGCGATGCCGGTTTGTCCCGTCCGCATTTTTTCAAGCTGTTTCGCGAAAGCACGGGGGTGACGCCGGCGCTCTACGCCAACACCAGACGCATCGAGCTGGCGCTCGATCGGCTCATGGGCTCGCAGACCTCGATCACCGATATCGGCTACGAACTCGGCTTTTCCTCGCAGAGCCACTTCACGCACTTTTTTTCAGCGCATGTCGGGGTGGCGCCGACGCAATACCGGTCCATCGCCCGGCTCGTAAACGAGTAAGGCGCGAAAATCAGACTGTTGAGCATGGGGCCGCGGCCCGGCTCGGGTAGCTTTGCGCAAAAAGGGAGGCGCCCCGAGTGGCCACGGCTTTTGGCAGCGAGGAAACCGTTCATCACGCAGGTCGCGGCGACGCGATCGGGCGTTGGGTCGGCCGCAACCCGGTTGCCGCGCTAGTCATCGCGATTGCCGTCATCTTTGCACTCTGGCTCATCCTGGCGCCGTGGCCGGCCGGCTTCGAGGCGGTGTTCGGGAGAAAGCGCCTTTTCATCAATGCGCTGTTCAACGGCATTACGCTCGGCGGCTTGTATTTTCTGGTCGCTTCCGGCTTTACGCTGATCTTCGGCCTCATGCGCAACGTCAATCTCGCGCACGGATCGCTGTATTTGTTCGGCGGCTACATGGGCTACGAGGCCACACAATGGACCGGCTCGTGGCTGTTCAGTTACGTCGTTGCATTCGCGTGCTGCGCCGTCGTCGGCGTCGCCATGCAGTTTTTCATCTTTCGCCGGATGGAAGGTGAAGATCTGCGGCAGACCCTGGTGACGCTCGGGCTGGCGATTGTTTTCTCCGATTTGATGGTCTGGGTCTGGGGCGGCAACGCGATCCAGATCGATACGCCGGACTATCTGTTAGGCCCGATTTCGACCCCGATCGTGGTCGCTATCAAGTCGAGCGGCGAAGCGGTGTTTCTGCGCTATCCGGCCGTCAGACTGGTCATCTTCGTCGCCGCGGTCGTCATCGGCATCGGCATGTGGCTCGCGCTGCACCGCACCCGGGTCGGCGTTATGGTCCGCGCCGGAGTTGACGATCGCGATATGCTGTCGGTTCTTGGCTACCGGGTGCAGTTGCTCTTCGTCCTGGTATTTGCGTTCGGCGCCGGCCTCGCCGGGATGGCGGGCATCGTCGGCGGCACCTTCCAGTCGATTTCGCTGGGTGAAGACCAGCATTTTCTGCTGGCTTCACTGCAGGTCGTGATCGTCGGCGGCATGGGATCGATACCGGGGGCGGCACTGGGCGCCATCATCATCGGGTGCGCCGAACAATTCGGGCAAACTTACTTCCAGAATTACGCAACCGTCGTGACCTTCGTGATCATGGTCATCGTGCTTGCCGTTCGCCCGCAAGGGCTGTTGGGGAGACGCTGATGGCGCTGGTGCAGACCACGGACGTTGCCGCGGTTGGCGCGACCGAAGCGGAGCGCGGCGGAGTGTTGTCGCGCTGGACGTCGCGGCACGCCGCGGTTTTGCTGCTCGGCGTGGTGTTGATCATCCTGCCGGCGATCGCCGGCGAGTTTATTTTGGTTCAGGTGGTCGGCTGGGCGATGATTCTCGGCATCATCGCGCTGTCGCTGATGTTTCTCGGCGGCTATGGCGGCATGGTCAGCCTCGCGCAAATGACGGTGGCGGGAGTCTCCGGCTACATGGTCACCGTATTCGGCGCGAGCTCGCTTCCGACGATCAGCTTGTTTTGGCCGTGGTGGGTCGCCGCGCCTATCGCCATCGCTATCGCCGTCGTCTTCGGAACATTGACGGGCGTGCTCTCGTCGCGCACCGAAGGCATCTACACGATCATGATCACGCTCGCGATCGCGGCCGCGTTCTTCTATCTGACTTTGCAGAATTGGCCGATCTTCAACGGCTTCGCCGGCTTTACCACCATTCCCGCGCCGGTCGCTTTCGGCGTCAACTGGAAGCACCCGATACCGTTGTATTATCTGATCCTGTTTTTTGCTGCGCTGAGTTACGTCGTCGTCGTCTATATTTCACGGGCGCCGTTCGGGCTTGCGCTGCAAGGCGTGCGCGACAATCCGCGCCGCATGGAAGCGATCGGTTACAACGTCACCGCCCATCGCGTCGCCGCTTACGCCTTCGCCGCGCTGATCGCGTCGATCGGCGGCATCCTGATGGTGTGGCTCAACAATCAGATCTCGCCCGGTTCGGCAGGCGTCGATGCGAGTATCGACCTTTTGATCATCGCCGTGGTGGGTGGGCTGGGCCATCCCATCGGCGCGTTTGTCGGCGCCATCATCTATGTCGTGCTGCGCACCTTTGCGCTTGATTCGCTGGTCGCGGTCGGGCTCGACGGCCGCCGCTTCCAGACGCTGATCGGCCTTTGCTTCCTGCTCATCGTCTTGTTTTCGCCCGATGGGGTGATCGGTCTTTGGCGGCGATGGTCGGCGCGGATGCGCGCGACCGGCGGGAGGAACGGCCGTTGAGCACGATCGCCGAGAGACTGGCTGCCGCCGGCACTGGCAACGCCATCGAGTTGCGCGGCGTGAGCCGGATGTTCGGCGCGCTCGCTGCTTTGAGCGACATTACGCTCAGCGTCCGGCCGGGAGAACGCCGGGCCGTGCTTGGCTCGAACGGCGCCGGCAAGACGACACTGCTCAATTGCGTGACCGGCGATTTTCCGCCGACTTCGGGAACGGTGCGGTTCTTCGGCGAGGATGTGACCAGACTGCCGCCGCACGAGCGCATCCGCCGTGGATTGCGCCGGACCTACCAGATATCGCTGCTGTTCCAGCGCCTGACGGTGCGCGAGAACGTTTACCTTGCCTGCCGCGGCGTGTCGCGGAGCCGCTTTTCGTTTGTGCGCACCAACGCCGCCGACGGCATCATGCAGTCGGTCGCCGACCTGATTTCGCTGGTGCATCTCGAAACGGTGGCCGACCGCGTCGTCGGCGAATTGGCGCATGGTCAGCAGCGCCAGCTCGAAATTGCCCTGGCGCTGGCCGGCGCGCCGCGCTTCATTCTGTTCGACGAACCGGCGGCGGGGCTGTCGCCAAACGAGCGCGGCGATCTGGTCGCCATCCTGACCGCGCTTCCCGAACATATCGGCTACATCATCATCGAGCACGACATGGACGTCGCGCTACGCGTCGTCGAAAGCGTCACCATGATGCATAACGGGCGCATCTTCAAAGAAGGCGCGCCGGACGAAATCGAAGCCGATCCGGAAGTTCAGCAATTATATCTGGGAGGCGGCCATGGTTGAGCGCCGCCCGCCCGATCTCCTGGAAATCCGGGGGCTCAACGTCTTTTACGGCCGCAGTCATGCCGTACAAGGCGTCGATCTGAAGCTGGAGCATGGCGTTCTTTCGCTGGTCGGCCGCAACGGCATGGGCAAGACGACCTTGTGCAAGGCGATCGTCGGCCTCATTCCGGTCGCGAGCGGCTCGATCCGCTTCATGGGAGACGAACTGGTCGGGCGCAGTCCCGCCGACATCTCCCGAAGCGGAGTTGGCTACGTGCCGCAGGGCAGGCGGTTGTGGCCCTCGCTGACGGTCGATGAACATCTGCAGCTCGCCGCCGGCAATAACCGCGCGCGTTGGACGATACCGCGCATCTACGAGACCTTTCCCCGGCTCGCCGAACGGCGCGGCAATCGCGGCAACCAGCTTTCCGGCGGCGAGCAACAGATGCTCGCGGTATCGCGCGCGCTGCTGCTCAATCCGCGCTTGCTGATCATGGACGAGCCCACGGAGGGTCTCGCTCCGGTCATTGTCGAGCACGTCGAGGAGATTTTGGTCACCCTGGGCGAGCAGGAAGACATCGGCGTCTTTGTCGTCGAGCAAAATATCGGGGTGGCAACCGCAGTCGCCGAGAAAGTCGCGATCATGATCAACGGCCGGATCAACCGGATCATGGACGCGGCCCAGCTTGCCGCCGACCGCGAACTGCAACAGCGGCTGCTCGGCGTCGGTCAGCATGGCGAGGCTGAGGCGGTCGAAGCAACTGTCGGCGATGCGTCTTCGCAGGAGGAACGCCGTCCGCAGAGAGCGCGCGGTCCGATCCGGGTTTATCTGTCGAACCCGACCACTCCGACGCGTTGGTCGCAGCCGGCATCGGTCGCGCAAATCGAGACCTCCGCGCGCACGCGGACCACGGCGCCCGAACCGGCTGCGGCGGCCGCCGCGCCTGCGGTTGACTTGCGGCCGATCCACCGTGGCGGCGCGGCCCCGGTCATCGTGGCGGGAACGCTCGACACCAAAGGCAACGAGCTGCGGTTCATCCGCGATCAAATTGCCGCCGCGGGCGTTCGCGTCGTCCTGGTCGATCTTTCGACATCGGGCGGACCTTCGCCCGCCGATGTGCCGCCGCATCACGTCGCGGCCTATGTCCGCGGCGGCCCGAACGCAGTCTTCACCGGCGACCGGGGCGCCGCGATCGGCGCGATGTCGGAAGCGTTCGCGGCGTGGATCCGGCGGCAGGAACCGGTCGGCGGCCTCATTTCGGCCGGCGGCTCGGGCGGCAGTTCGCTGGTCGCCCCGGCGATGCGGGCGCTGCCGATCGGGGTGCCTAAGGTTCTCATTTCCTCGATAGCCTCGGGCAACGTCGCGCCCTATGTCGGTCCCTCCGACATCATGATGCTCTACTCCGTCACCGACGTTGCCGGCCTCAACACGGTGTCACGTCAGGTTCTCGCCAACGGTGCCGCCGCCATGGTCGGTATGGTGAAGGCGCGCGCGGCCGGCGGCGAGCGCGACCGCGCGCCGGCGCGGCGCGGGCACGACAAGCCGGCGATCGGGCTGACGATGTTCGGCGTGACGACGCCCTGCGTCGATGCCGTGGTCGATGCCCTCGATGACGACTTCGAATGCCTGGTCTTTCACGCCACCGGCGTCGGCGGGCAATCCATGGAGAAGCTCGTCGATTCCGGCGCGTTGTCCGCAGTCATCGACATCACCACGACCGAGGTGTGCGACCTTCTGTTCGGAGGCGCGTTGCCCGCCACCGAGGATCGGTTCGGCGCCATCGCCCGGACGCGAGTGCCCTATATCGGCTCATGCGGCGCGCTCGACATGGTGAATTTCGGGCCGATGGACAGCGTGCCGGAACGGCATCGTGGCCGCACGCTGCAAGTCCACAATCCGACCGTGACGCTGATGCGCACGACGCCCGAGGAAAACGCGCGCGTCGGCCGCTGGATCGGCGAGCGGCTCAATCTGATGGATGGCCCGGTACGGTTCTTCCTGCCGGAAAGCGGAGTCTCGGCGCTCGACGCGCCCGGCCGGCCGTTCTCGGATCCGAACGCCGACGAGGAGTTGTTTCGGTCGCTCGAGGCGACCGTTCGGCAAACCGGCGCCCGCCGTCTCATCCGCGTCCCGGCGCATATCAACGATCCGCGCTTTTCCGCCGAGATCGTCGCCGAATTCCGCCGGCTGTTTGGCGGCCGGCTGACCCGCCGCCGAGCGAGAGGGTAGACGCATGCCCCGCATCCCGCGCTCCGACATCCTCGCCCGCTTCCGCGCCATGAAAGCACGCGGCGAGCCGATCATCGGCGCCGGCGCCGGCACGGGCATTTCGGCGAAGGGCGAGGAGAAGGGCGGCGCAGATCTGATCGTGATCTACAATTCGGGTCGTTACCGCATGGCCGGGCGCGGCTCGCTCGCCGGCATGATGCCGTTCGGCGACGCCAACGGCGTCGTCGTCGATATGGCGCGCGAGGTGCTTCCCGTCGTCGCCGGCACGCCGGTCCTCGCCGGCGTCTGCGGCACCGATCCATTCCGGCAGATGGACGTGTTCATGGACGAATTGGTGCGGCTCGGCTTTAGCGGCGTGCAGAATTTCCCGACCGTTGGGCTGATCGACGGCCGCTTCCGCGTCGGCCTCGAAGAAACCGGCATGGGCTACGACCGCGAAGTCGAGATGATTGCGAAGGCGCGCGCCCACGATCTGCTGACGACGCCCTACGTGTTCAACCCCGCCGAAGCCTCCGCCATGGCGCAAGCCGGCGCCGACGTCATCGTGTGTCACTTCGGCCTTACGGTCGGGGGCACGATCGGCGCTGCCTCCGCGGTCAGGCTGGAAGACTGTCCGGCGCAGACCGATGCGATGGCGCAAGCCGCCCTGGCTGTGAACCGCGACATCATCATCCTGGTTCACGGCGGCCCGATCGCCGAACCGGCCGATGCCGAATATGTGCTGGCCCGATCCCGGCACTGCGACGGATTTTACGGCGCGTCTTCGATGGAGCGCCTGCCGGTCGAGCGCGCGCTCGAAGCGCAGGTGGCAAAATTCAAAGCGATCAAGAAGCACTCAGTGGTGAGTGATGAGCAAGTCCGTGGCGGTCCGAGCGGCCGGCGGGCGGGGAGGAAGTAAGATGTCCGTCGCCATTCTCGGCAGCCTGATCACCTGGCTGATCGTCGCGGTCATCGTCATCGCGATCGTCGTCTATTTCGTCAACTGGCTGTACCGCCGTTCTTCGAAGGAAGTGTCCTTCGTGCGCACCGGCCTGTTCGGCGAAAAGGTGGTGATCAACAGCGGCGCCTTCGTGCTGCCCTTCATCCACGAGGTCACGCCGGTCAACATGAACGTGTTGCGCATGCAGGTGGTGCGCAACCGCAATGACGCGCTCATCACCAAGGACCGCATGCGCGTCGATATCGAGTCGGAGTTTTACGTTCGGGTGCCGCCGACGCGGGAAGCGGTGACCATCGCCGCCGCCACGCTGGGCCGCCGCACCATGAACGTCACCGAGCTCGATGCGCTTTTGTCGGGCAAGCTCGTCTCGGCGCTGCGGTCGGTCTCCTCCGAGATGACCATGGAGGAAATGCACGAACGCCGCGGCGATTATGTCATCCGGGTCAAAGAGACGGCGCTCGAAGGCCTCAAGCAGAACGGCCTCGAACTCGAATCGGTGGCGATCACCGATCTCGATCAGACCGACCTCGAATTCTTCAATCCGTCGAACCGTTTCGACGCCGAAGGCTTGACCAAGCTCATCGAGGACATCGAATCGCGGCGCAAATTACGCAACGACATCGAACAGGAATCGATGATCCTGATCCGCAGCCGCAATCTCGAAGCCGAGAAGCAGGCGCTGGAGATCGACCGCGAGAGCGAAACCGCGCGGCTCAATCAGGAACGCGACATCGAAGTGCGGCGCGCGGTGCAGCGCGCCGAACTCGCCCGCGAGCGTTCGCTGCGCGACACCGAGGCCGAACAGGCGCAGATCGCCGCCCGTGAGGAAGTCGAGAAGACGCGGATCGCCCATGAGCGCGCGCTGGCGGAAGCACGTATCGCTTCCGAACGCGATATCCGCGAGCGCGAGATCGATCGCGGCCGGCAAATCGACGAGGCCGAGATTGCCGCACGCGAACGGGTCGAGCGCGCGCGCATTGCGCAAGAGGGCGTCCTCACCGAAGCGCGGATCGCCCGCGAGGAAGAAGACCAGCGGCGCGAAATCGAACGCACGCGAAACGTCGAGCAGGCCGAGATCACGGCGCGTGAGGAGACCGAGAAGGCGCGTATCGCGCAGGAACTCGCCGTGACGGTGGCACGGATCGCCAAGGAGGAAGAGAACCGCCGGCTGGAAATCGAGCGCACCCGCAATCTGGAACAGGCTGAAATCGCGGCGCGCGAGACCACCGAGCGGGCCCGGATCGCGCAGGAGCGCATCGTCACCGACGAGCGCATCGCGCTAGAGGAAGAGATCCGGCGCCGCGAGATCACGCGCAACCGCGCGATCGACGAGGAAGAGATCGCCGCCGCTAAGGCTACCGAGTCCGCCCGCATTTCGCGCGAAAAGGCGCTGTCCGCCGACCGCATCGCGTCGGAGCTCGCGACCCGGACCCTGGAAATCGAGCGGACTCGGTCGCTCGAGGAAACCGACATCGCGGCCCGGGAAATTCTGGCCGTGGCGCGCATCCAGCAGGAGGAGCGGACCCGGTCGCTCGACATTGCGCGCAACCGCGCCATCGAGGAGGCGGAAATCGCGGCGCGCGAGGCGGTTGAGGCATCGCGCATCGCCCAGGAAAAGAAGATTTCGGTCGAACGGATCGCGGCCGAGGAAGAAACGAAGAGCCGCGAGATCGAGCGCATCAAGGCCATCGATGCCGCCGAACTCGCCGCCCGCGAGTCGACCGAGACCGCGCGCATTGCGCTCGACAGGAAAATCGCCGAGGACCGCATCAGCGCCGAGCGGGAAACCCGCGGACTGGAAATCGCGCGCAACGAAGCGCTCGAATTGGCCGAGATCGCCTCGCGTCAGGTGGTCGAAACTGTCCGCATTGCGGAGGACCGCAAAATCGCAGGCGAGCGCATCGCCCGTGACGAGGAAGTCCGCACGCTGGAGATTGCGCGCAACCGCGCCGTCGATACCGCCGAAATCGCCGCCCGCGAAGCGGTCGAGGCCAAACGCATCGCGCAGGAAAAGCGGATCGCCGCCGACCGCATTGCCGCCGAGCAGGAAACCAAGGCGCGCGACATCGCGCGCGAGGAGGCGATCGAGGACGCCGAGATCAAACGGCGCGAAGCCATCGAGGCATCGCGCATCGCCACCGAGCTTGCGCTCGAGCGCGAGCGGATCGAATCGACGAAGATCCGCGACGTGCTCGATGTCGAGCGCCGCAAGGTCCTCGAGGTCGCCGAGCAGGAGCGCTCGATCGAGCTCTCGGGCAAGCTTGCCGAGCGCGCCGATGCCGATCGCCGCGTCAAGGAAGCGGACATTGTCGCGGCGCAACAGGTCGGACGCACCGACGTCGTACGCGAACAGACTCTCGATCTCGCCCGCCTCGAGCGGCGCCGCGCCGTCGAGCAGTTCGAGGTCGCGCGCGCCCAAGCCCTGCAGGAGGCCGAGATCGCGGCCCGCGAGGAGGTCGAACGCGCGCGCATCGCATCGGAGCGCGGCATCGACGAAGCGCGCATTCTACGCGACCGGGAGCTCCGCCAGCTGGAGATCGCCCGCGAAACCGCGGTCGAGAACGCGCGTATGGAAAGCGCCATCGAAATCCACCGCAAGTCGCGCGAACAGTCGGCGGCGCAAGCCGACGCCGAAACAGCCCGCGCCCAGGCGGTCGAGGCCGAAGAGCGGGTCAAGACCGTGCGTGAGAGCGAGGCGGCGCGGCGTCGCCGTCAGGTCGAGGTGCTCATCGCCGAAAAGGAGGCCGACGAGGTGCGAATCGCCGCGGCCGCCGAGCAGGTGCGTGCGGCGGTCGAAGCCGACTCGCAACGGCTCCTCAACGAGGCGGAAAACGTTCTCACCGACTCGGCCCGCGCGTCGCTGTTCCGGCGCCGGCTGCTTGAGCGGATTGAGGGCATCGTGCGCGAGAGCGTCAAGCCGATGGAAAAGATCGAGGGCATCCGCATCCTCCAGGTCGACGGCCTCAACGGCGGAGGCGGTGGCGGCGGACGCAGCGCAACCGACGAAGTGATCGATTCGGCGCTGCGCTATCGCGTGCAAGCGCCGATGATCGACCAGATTCTCGCCGAGATCGGCATCGAGGGCGGCAGCCTGTCGCGCATGCCGGGGCTGATGCGCGAGGCGCGCGACATGCAAGGCATCCGCAAGGATACCGCGCGAAAGCCACCCGAGGAGGGCGGTGGCGGCGGTGCTGGTGGTGGCGGATCCGGCGGATAGAACCGGCCGCGCCAGAGCGAAACCAGGGAGGAAAGCGAAGCACATGGCTCGCGTCTATGTATCGAGCGTTATCAACGGCCGGTCCGATCGCGTCTGGGCACGGGTCCGCGATTTCAACGGCATGCCGTCGTGGCATCCGGGTATCGCGGAAAGCCGCATCGAGAACGGCGAGCCGTCGGACAAAGTCGGCTGCGTGCGCGATTTCCGCCTGCGCAACGGCGATCGCATTCGCGAAAAGCTGCTCGGCCTGTCGGATTTCGATCTGTTCTGCACCTACGCGATCCTGGAATCGCCGATGGGCGTCGAGAACTACGTAGCGACTTTGCGGCTGACGCCGATTACCGACGGCGAGCGGACTTTCGCCGAATGGACGGCGGAATTCGACTGCCCGCCGGAGCGTGAAGCCGATCTCGTCTCGACGATCGGCGGCGGCGTCTTCCAGGGCGGCTTTGACGCGCTCAAGCGCCAGTTCGGAGGCTAGGGCGGTGATCCGCATCGTGCGATCAACCATCATCGACGCGCCGACCGATCGCGTCTGGGCGTTGCTGCGCGATTTCAACGGCCACGACCGTTGGCACCCGGCCGTTGGCAAGAGCGCGATCGAGCGTGGCCAAAGCGCGGACAAAGTCGGATGCGTGCGGCGCTTCTTTCTGCGCGACGGCGCGGAGCTGCGCGAGCAGCTGCTCACGCTGTCCGATCTCGAGCAAGCTTTCAGCTACTGTTTGCTCGATACCCCGGTCCCGCTGTTCAACTATGTCGCCCATGTGCGGCTGGCGCCTGTGACCGACGGCGACCGGACATTTTGGGACTGGCGTTGCACGTTCTCGACACGCAAAGGCGAGGAAGCCGAGATGACGCGCATGGTCGGCGAAGATATCTACGATGCCGGTTTCGCGGCGATTCGCAGCCGTCTCGCCGCATCCACTGGTTTGGAGGGACGGGCGTGACGGTGACGGTGAAGACTTTCGCGCGATTGGCCGAGGCGGCGACCGCGCTGTCGGCCGATCGGAGCGCGCGCTTTCTCGGCGGCGGCACGCTGGTGATGCGCGCGGTCAACGAAGCCGATTCGTCGATCGCGACTATTATACGCTCCACCGATCCCAGCCTGGCGCACATCGCCGTCTCGTCGGGCCGCGTCGAACTCGGCGCCGGCGTGACCATGGCGGCCGTCCTTGCCGAGCGCGAGCTTGGCTTTCTGCATCCGGTCGCGCGCGCCGTCGGCGGCCCGGCCATACGCGAAGCGGCAACTGTCGGCGGCAACCTGTTCGCACATAGTCCTTACGGCGATTTTGCCGCGGCCCTCTTGGCGCTTGACGCGACCGTGACGCTGGCCGGCGGCTTCGGCCAGCGTGATCTGCCGCTGGAGGAACTGCTGCAACGCCGCGAGCGCGGCGCTGCTCTGGTGTCGGGCGTGGCGTTTAGGCGGCCGGCCACTGACTCGTTCAGATTCGCGAAGGTGACCCGCGTTCATCCCAAGGGGGTCTCCGTACTGTCGATCGCGGCGCAATTGCCGCTTGCCAGCGGCCGGGTAACCGGCGCGCGGATCGCATATGGCGCCATGGGTCATGCACCTTTGCGCGCCAAGGCGGCGGAGCGCGCTCTTGAAGGCCGCACGCTCGATGCCGCCGGTATCGCGCCGGCGCTGGCGGTCGCCGTGGATGGAACTTCGCCGGCCGACGACGCGATTGCCAGCGCCTGGTGGCGGCGCGAAATTCTTCCCGTCCATCTGCGCCGGCTGTTGCTCGGCGCGGCGCACACATGAGCAGCCGATGAAAATCCCGATTCAGTTCCAGCTCAACGGCGAAGATGTTGCCGCCTTCTCCGAAAGCGGCGCCAACCTGCTCGACGTGCTGCGCGAGACGATCGGCGATCTGTCGGTCAAGGGCGGCTGCTGGCAGGGCACTTGCGGAACTTGCACCGTGCTGGTGGACGGTGCGCCGCGCGTTTCCTGCGTAACACTTGCCGAAACCTGCGTCGGCAAGTCGATCGAGACGACCGCCGGGCTGCGCCGCGGCGCCGATCTGCATCCACTGCAGACGGCCTTCATGGAACATTTCGCGGCGCAATGCGGCTATTGCACGCCCGGCATGCTGATGGCGGCCAAGGCGTTGCTCGAGCGTAATCCGAATCCGACCCGTGAAAACGTCGTCGACGCCATCTGCGGCAATATCTGCCGCTGCACCGGCTATGAGCCGATCATCGAGGCGGTGCTTGATGCCGCCCGCGGCGACGCCCGTCGCCGCGCCTGAAGGAAAGCGCCATGCTGGAATTCCGCAAAGACATCTTCGCCGACGAACGCGACGACAACCTCAAAGAAATCGGCCAGCCGACCCAGCGGCAGGACATGCTCGGTCACGTCACCGGCACCTCGCCGTATTACGACGATCACCGCTTTGCCAATCTGCTGCACCTGAAAATTCTGCGCAGCCCCCATGCGCATGCCCGCATCCGCTCGATCGACGATTCCGCGGCGGCGCGCGCCCCCGGCGTCAAGCGCATCATCCGAGCCGCCGACGTGCCGGTCAATCTCAACACGCTTTTGAGCCTCATCCAGTTCGGCAAGGACGACGAGCCTTCGCTCGCCGGCGACGTGGTGCGTTACGTGGGCGAGCCGATCCTCGGCATTGTCGCGACCAGCGAGCGCGCGGCGGTGGAGGCGATGGCGCTGGTGCGAATTTCCTACGATCAATTGCCGGCGGTGTTCGACGTCGAGGACGCGCTCAAGCCCGGCGCGCCGTCGGTCAACGCGACCTATCCGAAGAACGCCTTTGAATATTACGGCAAATACGACCACCAGAAACTGCGCTTCGGCGACGTCGAAGAGGCATTCAAGAAAGCCGATCTGGTCGTGGAAGAGCGTTACCAGATGTCGCCGATCGAGCACGCGATGACCGAGACCAACGGCTCGATCGCCGTGCCCGACACCAACGGCCGCTTCATTGTCTATACGTCGACGCAAGCGTTGTTTTTCTCGCTCGACACGTCGGCCAAGATCAACGCGGTACCCTCCAACCAGCTGCATTTCATAGGCGGCACGGTCGGTGGCGGGTTCGGCGGCAAGGTCGATACGCTGACCGAGCCGCTGTCGATTCTGGCGGCGCGGCTGACCGGAGCGCCGGTGCGTTACCGCTTTGGCCGCCACGAGGAGATGCAGTTCGGCTCGCCGCGCGGCGCCGAGCGCATCTACGTCAAGGACGGCGTGATGAAGGACGGGCGTATCATCGCCCGCAAGGTGCGGGCTTATTTCGACTCCGGCGCCTACACCCGGCTTTCAAGTTATGCGGTGGTGAAATGCGTGGCCCACATTCCCGGGCCTTACACCATCCCCAACGTGCATGGCGATGTGTACTGCGTCTTTACCAACAGGACGCCGGCGACCGCCATGCGTGGCTTCGGCGTCACCGCGCTCGATTTCGCGCTCGAGTGCCAGATGGACAAGGAAGCCGTGGCGCTCGGAATGGATCCACTGGAATTCCGCATCCTCAACGCTTACCGCGACGGCGATATGAAGGCGCACCGGCGGGAGGCGAAGAATTGCGCGTTGATCGAATGCGCACAGGTCGCCGCCGAGAAGGCCAACTGGCCGCTGCGCGACGAATTCCGCAAGATGTCGTCGCGCACCGGCGGCGGGGCGGCTCGCGGCGGCGGCGCCGCCGATCGCACGCGTGCGCCGGCGCCGGCCATTGCGCCCGCCGTGGCGCCGCGGGTCGTCGCGGCCATGCCGCAGCGCGTTGCTTATGAGCGGCCTGCCGCGCCCGCGCCGGTCCCGAGCACACCGCCGCCGTCACGCGCCGCGCCGCCGCCTCCGGTGGCTCAGCCGACGGGCTCGACCCACGGGGCGCCCCGCTTTTCTTCCGTCTTTGGCACCAGGAGGCGCTGACCATGACCAAGCATCGCGGGCGCGGCGTCGCCACCATCAACTATCCGATCGGGATGAATCTCGGCGGCGATCCCAGCCAAGCACTGGTTCATTCCAATCCCAGCGGCAAATTCACCGTGGCGTTGTCGTCGATCGATCTCGGACAAGGGATGAAGTCGGTGACGCGTCAGATCTGCGCGGAGACGTTGGGCGTGCCGGTTGAGGATGTCTATGTCGACACCGCCGATTCCGACACCGGCCCGCATTGCATGGGCTCGTTTGCTTCGCGCGGCACCCACCGCGTCGGCAACGCCGTGATGGTGGCGGCGCGCGAGGCGCGGGCGGTCATGCTGGAAGCCGCCGCCGAAGAGCTTGAAGTCGATCCGGCCGATCTTGAGACCGACGGCCGCGGCAACATTCAGGTCAAGGGCGCGCCGCACCGTTCAATCTCGGTGCGCGACGTCGCCATCGCGGCGCAGTTCCGCCAGGGCAAGACGATTTCCGGGCGCGGCATCTTCCTGGTGCCGCTGTCCGACGTCGATCCGGAGACCGGCGAGATGTCGCCGGCGACCTGCTACGCCCACGCCTGTCTCATTGCCGAGGTCGAGGTCGACGACGAGACCGGCGACGTCGCGGTGCTCAAGATGACCAGCGCTTACGAGATCGGCCGCGCCATCAACCCCAGGCTGGTCGAGCAGCAACTCGTCGGCGGCTCATGGATGGGCATGAGTCATGCGCTGTACGAGACTCCGGAGCCTTATTATCCCGACACCCGCGAAGGTCCGCGCGACTTCAACGAGTATCTGATGCCGGGTCCCGGCGACATCTGTCCGCACGATATCCTTGTGCTCGAAAGGCCGGCGCCCGATGGGCCGTTCGGCGCCAAAGGCCCTGGTGAGATGTGCGCCAATCCGGTGCTGCCGGCGGTGGCCAACGCGGTTTTTAACGCGGTCGGCGTGCGCATCAACGAATTGCCGATCACGCCGGAGAGAATTCTTCGCGCGCTCAAAGCGCGTGACGGCGCGGCGGGCAACGGGCGCGCACGGTAAGTCGTCATGGCGGTCCGTCACAGCATCGTCGGCATCGGCAGCCCGCGCGATCTCGAGGAAGCGCTGCGCGCCGCCTATTATCTCGCCGACGAGGAGCTTTCGACGGCCGCGTATCTCGCGCTCGCGCTCGGCAAACCGTTGCTGCTCGAAGGCGCGCCGGGCGTCGGCAAGACCGAAGCCGCGAAAGCGATCGCCGGCGTTCTCGGCCGCGCGCTGCTGCGGCTGCAATGCTACGAGGGCATCGACGCCGCGGCTGCGCTCTACGAATGGAATTTTCCACGTCAGATGCTGGCGCTTCGCCAGGAGACCGAGGCCGGCGGCCACGTCGATATTTATCGTGACGAATTCCTGATCGAGCGGCCGATGCTTGCCTGCCTGCGGCGGCCGCAGGAAACCATGCTGCTGATCGACGAAATCGACCGCTCGGATCACGAATTCGAAGCTTTTCTGCTCGAATTTCTGTCCGACTTCCAGATTTCGATCCCGGAGCGCGGCACTATCCGCGCTTACGAACGGCCGGTCGTGATCCTCACCTCGAACCGCACGCGCGAGCTGCACGAAGCGCTGCGCCGCCGCTGCGTCTATCACTGGATCGATTATCCGTCGCCGGAGCGCGAAATGCGCATCATCGTGATGCGCGCATCGGGCGTCGGCGAGCGTGCGGCACGGGCCGTCGTCGCCGCGGTTGGGCGGTTGCGCCGCGAGCCGCTGGCGAAACTTCCCGGTATCGCCGAAGCGGTCGAATGGGCCGAAGCCGCCACGCTCCTCAACGAGCAGGGCGCGCGCTGGCCGGAGGCGTTCAAGCGCTCGCTTGGCGTCGTGCTCAAGGACGAAGACGATCTCGTGACCGTGGCGCCGAGGATCGACGCCATCCTGGAAGAAGCGCAGGCGTGAGCGACACCGAGCGGCCCATCGCGCACTTTGTCGAGTTCACGGCGCTCCTTCGCCGCGCCGGCTTTGCTGTCGCGCCGGAGCAGACCATGGCGTGGCTCGCGGCGATCGAGCTATTGGGCCCGACCGGAATCGAGGACATCCGCCGCGCCGCGCGCGCGACCTTGGCGCCCCCGTCCGAACGCTTTGCCGACTTCGATGCGCTGTTCGACGCGCATTTCCTCGGCGCGCAAAGCCTGGTGACCGAGACCGAACCGAGCGACGAAGAGCCTTTGCGCGCCGCCGAAGATTCCGCCGTTGGGCCGGAGCCAGAGTTCGGCGACGATACCCACGAATCCGGCGCCGAAGCAACGACGGCCGAACGGCTTTCAATCCGCCGCTTTGGCCCCGGCGACGAGACTGAGATCCTGCGCCGTTTTGCCCGCGCGCTGCCGGCCCGCGTGCCGCGGCGGCGCGGCTACCGCTGGCGTCCGGCGCGCGGCGGGCGCGGCGCCGACGCGCGGCGCATGTTCCGCGACGCCATGCGCAACGCCGGCGAATTCATCCGCTTGCGCCGCCGCCGGCGCCGGCTGCGCCAGCGCCGCATCGTGGTGCTCGTCGACGTCTCCGGCTCGATGAAGGAGCGGACGCAAACGCATCTTGCTTTCGCGCATGCGCTGACGCGCGCGGCCGCGTCGGTCGAAGTATTCACCATCGGAACGCGGCTTACCCGGATCACCCGGCCGCTGCGGCTGCGCAACCGCGAGCAGGCGCTGAGCACCGCGTCGCTCCTGGTCGCCGACTGGGACGGCGGCACGCGCATCGGCGACGCGCTCAATGCCTTTCTCGCGGTGCCGCGCTTCGCCGCGCTTTCGCGTGGCGCTGCGCTGATCGTGTTGTCGGACGGGCTTGAGCGTGGCGATCCGACGGCGATGGCGGACGCGGTCGCGCGCCTGGCGCGGCTCGCCTGGCGCATCATCTGGCTCACGCCGCTCGCCGCCGATCCCGCGTTCGAAGCCCGCACCGCGGGGCTGGTCGCCGCGCGGCCCTACCTCGACAAACTAGGCGACGGCGGATCGATCGGCAGCATCTGCGACAACGTGCTCGATCTGGCAAGCGAGGCGGCATGACGGACATAATCGACGCCCATCATCACATCTGGCGGCGCAAGGATTTGCCCTGGCTCGATGGGCCTTTGCAGCCGCGCATCTTCGGGCCTTACGAAGCGATCCGGCGCGATTATCCGATCAGCGAATTCTTGTCGGACATCGCCGGCACCGGCGTCACTCAATCGGTCTATGTGCAGGCCAATTGGCCCAAGGACCGTTTTGAGGACGAAGTCGCCTATGTGCAGGAGGCCGCCGACGAGACCGGATTGCCGCGGGGCATCGTCGGCTATGCCGACTTCCTCGCCGAGGATGTGCGCCCGCAGCTTGACCGGCTGACCAAGTACCCCGGCATGCGTGGTTTGCGCATGCAGCTGCAATGGCACGAAAACCCACAATACCGCTTTGCCGCCGAGCCCGACATCGCCCGTAACCCGACCTTCCAGCACAACATCGCGCGGCTTGCCGATTACGGCTGGACCTTCGATCTCCAGGTTTTCGCCGGGCAAATGGCCGGCGCGGCCGAGCTTGCCAGGAGCGCCCCGAAGGTGACGTTCATCCTGCAGCATGCCGGGATGCTGGAAGACCTTTCCGACGCCGGCCGCGACCACTGGCGAACCGCGATGCGGCGCCTCGCCGAATGTCCAAACGTGGTCTCGAAACTTTCGGGGCTCGGCACCTTCATCCATAAGAACGATCCGGACCACATCGCGACAATTGTCCGGGAGACCGTTGCGATATTCGGGCCGACCCGGTGTCTGTTCGGCTCGAATTTTCCGGTCGAAAAGCTGTGGACCGGCTATCCCGACATGATTGCGGCCTTTCGCGCCGCGCTCGAACCGCTCGGCGCGGCGGCCGCGCAGGCGGCGCTGCACGACACCGCCGCAAGAGTTTATCGGCTCACTTGAAAAAAGCCTGAGTGTGTGAGGAGGAAACGTATGGCGCTCGAAATCAAGATTCTCGACTACGGCGACATTGAGCTCGAATCGAGCTTCCTGGTACTCGGCCGCGATTGCGGACGGGTGCGCCGGGTGCCGACTTTGGGCTTTCTCGTGCTCGGCGGAACCTGGCCAATCGTGATCGATACCGGCTACCGCTCGAACCAGATCATGGAAACGCTCGGGATGCGCGGGCTGCAATCCCATGAAAACATGATCGAGAACCAGCTCAAGAAACACGGGGTACGGCTCGGCGACATACGCTACGTGCTGCACACGCATCTTCACATCGACCACGCCGGCAAGGACGATCTGTTCCCCATGAACACCGCGGTCGTGCTCAACCGCCGCGAGCTCGAATATTCGGTTTCCGGCCTGATGCATCCGCAGTATCCCGCGGTCGACATCAAGCACCTGATCGACCGGCTACACACCAAAGGCGCGCTGCGCTTTCTCGACCTCGAAATCTCCGGTCCGGTCGAATTGATGCCCGGTCTCGTTTGCGAGGCGGCGGGCGGCCATACCGAGGGTTCGATGAATGTGATCGTCAAGACCAACGAGGGTCCGGCGACGATCTGCGGTGACGTGCTCTACGACATCAACGATCAACTAGTCGAGCCATTCCACGAGATCAGCGATATGGAGCCGCGCGTCACCGGCAATCACGGCGTCAGCAAACGGGAGGAAAAAGCCGCCATCAAGAAGGTCGTCGCTTCGTCGCGCTTCGTGCTGCCGGTGCACGATCGCCCGGCCATCCTCGAAGCCGGACAAGTGATCGGCCGGCTGCAGGATCAGGTGCCGGGCCCGCTCATCCAGTCGCTGCCGCGCCGCAACTGGTTCGCTGCATAACCGACGGAGGCGTGCCATGAGTCATTCGGCGCTACGCCGCGAGTTCTCCGATCTGATCGACATCGAAGCGCCGGTCGAGCGGTTGGCCGGCGGCTTCACCTTCACCGAGGGTCCAATCTGGCACCCGCGCGACCAGTATCTGTTGTTCTCCGACATGCCGGCGGATGTGCGTCGCCGCTGGGACGAACGCGGCGGCGTGCGCGAGGTGATGAAGCCGTCCAACAAATGCAACGGCATGACGTACGACGCCAATCTCGGGCTTGTCGTCTGCGAGCACGCGACATCGAGCCTGATCCGCGAGCGTGACGGCAGGCGCGAAATCCTCGCCTCGCATTTCGAAGGCAAGGAACTCAACTCGCCGAACGACGTGTGCGTTCGCTCGGACGGTTCGATCTATTTTTCCGATCCCTGGTACGGGCGTATGCCGGTCTATGGCGTCGAGCGGCCGCGCCAGCTCGGCTTTCAAGGCGTCTATCGCGTGGCGGCCGGCGGCGGCGAGCCGCAGCTTCTGGTCGATCGCAATCTGTTCGAGCAGCCGAACGGGCTGTGTTTCTCGCCCGACGAGCGCCTGTTTTATATCAACGACACGGTTCGCGCGCTGATCCGGGTGTTCGACGTCAACGCCGACGGCACGCTCGGCCCCGATCGCATTTTCGCTTCCGGTATCCGCTCCGAGCTCGAGCCCGGCGTTCCCGACGGCATGAAGTGCGACAGCGCCGGCAACATCTGGGTCACGGCACCCGGCGGCGTGTGGGTTTATTCGCGCTCGGGCGCGCTTCTCGGCAAGATCAAGGTGCCTGAACTGGTGGCCAATTTGCACTGGGGCAAATCCGACTGGCGTACCCTTTTCATGTGCGCCACCCATTCACTTTACGCGGTGCGCACCAAGATCGGCCCGCGCCCCGAGCCCTTCATGCGCGCGGGCATTTCATCGGGCGCGACGGCTGCGGCGGCGTCCAATTCCGCGCACACGCCGGCGCCGGAGCGCGCTAGCGGGAAGGCCGGCCTGGCGCTCGACCCGTCGCGCTGCGCGCTGATCATTCAGGACATGCAGAACGACGTAATGATGGAGGGCGGCGCGTTCGCCTCCTCGGGATCGCCGCAGCACGCGCGCGAGCAGAACGCGGTCGAGAATATCCGCCGCTTGGCGGAGGTTTGCCGCTCCCGCGGGGTGATGGTGATCCACGTCTGGTTCATCGTCGAGCCGGGCGCGCCAGGCTTCACCTTGAACGCGCCTCTGTTCGAAGGGCTGGCCGACGCCAAAGCGATGGTGCGCGGCACCTGGGGCGCGGCGCCGGCCGACGGCCTCGAGCCGCAGCCCGGCGACATCGTCGTCGAAAAGATCCGCATGTGCGCGTTCGAGGGCAGCAAGCTCGAGACCGTACTGCGATCGGGCGGCCGCGATACCATCATCGACACCGGCGCATGGACCAATATGTCGATCGAGCACACGGCCCGAACCGGAGCCGACAAAGGCTATTTCGTCATCGTGCCGGAAGACTGCTGCTCGACGATGAATGCCGACTGGCATCGCGCTTCAGTGCAATACGCGATGACGAATGTCGCCGCGGTGACCAAGGTGAGCGAAGTCATCGCCGCGCTGAGTTGATAGCCGTTGCTTGCTGCCGTCTAGGCTGGCAGCGGAAGTCCCTCGCTGGCGAAAGCGCGTTGCACCGCGGCGCGGCCCGCGAGCCGCCGCGCATGCGCGGTCCAGTTCGGGAAATCGTTCGCCATGTCGAAGCCGAGACCTGGGCCGCGGCCCCAGATCCAGTAAACCACGAGCAACGGGTCGGCGACGCTGTAGCGGCCGCCGACAGCCCACGGCCCGTCGCCGATTTTCTCGTCGACCTTCCGCCACAGCTCGCGGGCGGTCTTCATGCCGGTCGCGGCGACGTCCTCGATGGCGCGCGGATCGGACGCGTATCGCGCGGCGCGGCGGACATGGCCGAAAGCGGGTTGGATGGTCGAAGACAGCCAATTGAGCCATTCGGTGCAGCGCGCTTCTTCGCGCGGATCCCACGGCCAGAGCCCTGCGGCCGGGTGGCGCGCCGCGATGTAGCGCAGGATCGCCGGCGCTTCGGTCAGCACCCAATCGCCGTCGGTGAGCGCCGGCACCCGCGCTTTCGGATTGACGCGAAGATATTCGGGGCTGACCTGCTGATTGGCGGCGATGTCGACGCGCGACAGCTCGAACCGTTCGCCGACCTCCTCGAGCACGATATGCGGCGCCAGCGAACAGGCGCCGGGGTAATAGTAGAGTTTCATCACGCTCATTGCCGCCGTCGCCTCCCGATCGAGCCGCCGTTCGGCGGTTGGTGATTGCTTTTGTCCATGCCGATCAATACGTCGCCCGGCCGCCGGACAGATCGAACGCCGCGCCGGTGGTAAAGGAATTCTCGGCACTCGCGAGCCAACAGATCATCGATGCCGCTTCTTCCAGTTCCAGCATACGCCCACGCGGGATTTTCGAGACGATCATCGCCAGGAAGTCCGGAGCCTGGCTCAACGCCAGCGTCGTCTTGGCGACGGCGGGGGTGACGCAATTGACGCCGATATTATAGCCGGCAAGCTCCTTGCCGAGCGATTTGGTCAGCGCGATCACGCCTGCCTTCATCGAACTGTAGGCCGGCGCTTTGGGGTTGCCTTCCTTGCCTGCCACCGAGCTCAGATTGACGATCCGGCCGTAATTTGCCGCGATCATGTGCGGGACGATGGAGCGACAGCAGTAAAACGTGCCGATCAACCCGACATTGATCACGTCGCGAAACGCATCCGGCGGATATTCCCAGGTGTTGGCGTTGGGCCCGACGATTGCGGCGTTGTTGATCAAGATGTCGATCTTACCGAAATGTGCGACGGTCGCTTTGGCGGCCGCCTCGACGGCGGCGAGATCTGCGATATCGACGGCGAGGCCGGTTACGCGGTCGCTCTTGGCGATGCCCTTGACCGTTTCATCGAGCAAAGCGCGGTCGCGATCCCATATGGCGACCTTGCCGCCGGACGCGAGGATGCGATTCGCGACCGCAAGACCGATGCCCTGGGCGCCGCCCGTGACGATGGCGACGCGCTCCTGAAGATCATAGACGTTCATTGTGAGGTCCCCGGCTGAATTTCCGGCAAATCCTACCGCAAACAAACGGCCGACTGGCAAGCGAATGCATGCCTTGGCCGCTATCGGGCAGCGATCGGAAAGGTCCAGGAACCGCGGCCTTCACTCATAGCGCGGAAACAGCGGGCGCCTGCTCCAGTGCCGCGCGAATTGCTGCATCGGCAAGGAAGGCGTGGCCGACCGCCAGATAAGCCTTGGCCGCGGGCGGAGCGTCGGGGGCGAGCACGATCTTCACGTGATGCAGCCACCGGCAAAACGTGCTGCTCTCGTTGCCGCCGCGGCGCGCCTTGCGAAGGAGCAACCCGGCCGGCCAGAGGTCGCGGTGCCGGCGTTCGTGGGTGATGCCGCTCCAGGCCAGCAGGCCATCCGCCTTGTCCAGTGTGCATAGGCCGTTGTCGCGGAGCCGCTTGACCAGTTCGACCGTCTGCCAGCCGGGGTCCGGCCCCGCCCTCTGATAGAGCTCGACGCCGAGCTTTGGCCCAAGCGAGCCGTCTTCGAGGACATCGAGATCGAGCGCGACGTGATCGATCGCGTCCGCAAAGCGGTTGAGAACGGCGACGACCCGCGGCAGCTCCCCGTCCCAGCCGGCATCGTCAAGAAAGCCGCAAACCTCGCCAAGCTTCTGGCCGATGATGCAGATTCGCAGCGGCGCGTGGCGGCGCGCGCACATGATGCCGACCTGAAAGATTTTTGCGGTTTTGGGCAACGCGGCAACAAGTCTCTTTGTCGTATCCAGCGTCGCGGCAGAGAGAAGCTCGCCGCGCAGCATCGCCGCCAAATCCACGGCCCATCCGATCTTTGCCCGGCCGGTAATTTTGTCGGTGCCGAAAAAGACGCTGAGAGGGCGTCCTGGGTCCGCCGGATCGACGAGATCGTACTCGAGCCAGACGTTTTTCAGCATGCCGGCGAGCGGCGAATCCGGCAGCGTGCTGTGGCGCGCCAATGCCGCGAGCTGCCGCCACATTGCGCCGCTTTGGGCTTCCGCATACCGCGCAAGCACCGGCCATTCGCCGAGTTCTGCTCCGATGCGGACCAGGAAATCGGCGGCCGGCTTGTCGTTCGCCAACCGGCATTCGAATCCGAACAGGCTGGTCATGCCGGCGGGCAATGCGCCGCATTCGGAACGACAGATAGCCTCGACGGTGCGGCGTGAAATCAGTCCTTCATAGCGGCACGGGGCCAGCGCGGCGACGATATGGTCCGCCAATCCATCGTCGCCGTGGGCGGCGCCACTCATGCGCGCGTCCGCACGGGCGGAAGCTCGAAGGTCGCGAGCGCCGGCAGGCAATCGGGTGCCGCTAGCCGCAGCAAGACGTAAGTAACGCCGGCCGATCCATGCAGCAGGCCGGCCATATGCAGGCCGTCGGCGAGGTTGCCGCCGAGAAGCTTCGGCGCGCTCCGCCGCGCCCGTTCGGCAGGTTCCGCCATGCGCTGCAAGGCGAGCCGGTAGAATTGAGGCTGTCTGGTTTGCCCCGCGGCCCAAAGCAAGGCATCGGCTTCGCCGGCGGCTCCGAAGGCAAAGCCATCGTCGGCGGCGAGCGGCGCCGCGGCGAGGCTCTCGAAATAGGCGAGCGCTTCGCTTGCCATGCGGCCGGTGTGCAGCGCCGCGACCGCGGATCCGATCGCGCCTTCCGCCCAATCGTTTGAGAAGACCGACGCCGGCGGTTCGAGGAGAGTGAGGTTATCGCCGAGTCCGATGGCCTTTGCCGCAAGCGCGATGCCGGCTCGACCGGACAGGACTCCCGCCGCGGCAAGCGGATCGGCTTTGCGCAGCCGCTCGATGCCGCGCGTCGCGATATCGTCGAGCATGGTGTCGGCGGCGAGGCGCCGAATGGCTGCGAGACCGAGGAGGGTGCCCGTGAGGCCGTCGCCGAGCGTAAAATCCCTGTCCTCAGCGACCGCGCGTGCGGAAAGTTTTTGCGCCAGTGCGAGACCATGTCCGAGCACCTCGTCGCTTTCGGCCAGCGCCGCGATCATGGCGGCTGCGTAAAGCGAGCCGCCAAGTCCGGTCGCGATACCGCCGTTGACATGGCCGAGATACTCGGTCCGGCCGGCTACCGGCGTGAGATATTTGAGTGATAAATCGAGCGCGGCTTCACGCCATTTCGCGCTTGCAGTCACGCGAAACAGGGCTGCAAAAACCACGGCTATGCCGAGGCCGCCGTCGGCAAGGCTCGCCGCGCCGTCGCCGGTGGTAAAGCGGCCGGCGGCATTGAGATAGATCAAACCGCGCCAGGCTGGCGGCTTGTCACGGTCGCGGCTCGCCGCTGCCAACAAATCGGCGCCCAGCGTTTCAGCGGCGGCGATCAGCGCCGCCGGGTCGGGCGGCTCCGCCGTCCTTCGCGCCGGTAAGTTGCGGCGCCATGACGAAGGGCGTCCCGCGACCCGGCTGCACAACGCCAAACGGATATCCCGGCGCTGCCGCTCCAAATCGTAATCGTCCATTTCCGCGAGACGCGCGCACATTTCCGCAAGTGGGGTGCGCTCCATTACCTTCGCGGCGACGCGCCCGGCCGCGTCACGCAAATCGGTCTCGCCTGTCATGACAAGAAAGCGCGGAACGTCGAGGACGGACAGCGCCGCTTGCTCGCGCGTGATCATGGCGACGAAGCTGGGCGGTGTCTCGGCTATGGCGATGACGTGGTTGAGGCGTTCGAGCGCGATCGCGCGGTCGGCGCCGTCGCGCAGCACGGCGGGTTCGATCGAATGACGCAGCAGCCGGAAATAGAGTGCGGTATCGCGCAACACCACGCGGATCGGGCAATGTTCGAAAGCGCGAAGCGGTCCGTCATCCGCCAGCAACGCGTCGCGCTGGCCCTCGATGAACCGGTAGGCGGAGACGAAGCCCGCCTCGATCCCCGCGGCGTGACAGCGCAGCGTCTCGGTCAGCGCTGCCCGATCGACCGGAAGCCAAGGGCAATCCGTGCCTGCCGTCGAGGCGGTTTCGGCGCCGAACGCGCTGAGATCGGCGTAGACGCCGCTCGGCAGGCGCTGGATCGCCGGGAGCAAGAGCGTATGCAATACCGAGCGCTCGCTGCCTAGCGCCGCGATTTGCGCGGCCGCCGGAGATGACGGCAAGGCATCGCTGCGCGGCGTCGCGCGCAGCATGGTTTCCAGATCGACTACGATCGGCTCGCTGCCGTGCGCGATCAGGTTGCCGTGATGCAGGTCGGATGCGCCCATCAGATAAGCGACGCAAGCGAGGACGCCGGCGCGCCGGTAAAACTCGGCGATCTCTGCTGCGTCGGCGGCGGGCCGATGCGCGATGAACTCGGCCCAACCGTAATCGTCCCGGCATATAACCGCTGGACTTCGCAGCGTCGGTGTCAGCCCGCGGCCGTTGAGCCACGCAATGAAGGCGTAAAACGCCCGATCGAGCGCCAGCGAGCGCGGCTTGTAAACGATCCGGAAGCCATCGGCAAAGACGAGGATGACGACCTCGCGATGGCCGTCATGGACGTCGGCGTCGCCGACTTCGATGCCGACCACCATTCCAGGGTCGCGGCCGCCATTAAATTTCGCGACGATTGCTCCGCGGTCGTCGGCGACCCTGCCAAGAAGTTCGAGGCTGCCGTCGTGCCAATTATCGCAGGCGAGCGTGACTAGTCGCGCGAGGACCGGATATTCCTCAAAAAATGCCGGCACCGGAGGTTGCAACACGTGCTCGGCAAAGCGTCGGGCGCGGGTTTCCGGCGCGCCGCTGCGGCGGCTGTCACTGTAGGAGTAGCCGTAAAAGCTGGCCGCGAGCACGCCGCTGGCAATTCGGCAGAGCCGCAACAGCAGGCCCCGCTCCAGCGCCGCGAGCGCGCTTTCGGCGACAGCGGTGCACGTGTGCGCCGGCAATGAGCGCTGCAATGCCATAGCGGCGGCGCGGGCGAACGGCGCCATGACGGCCGCGTGATCGAAGGCGAGAGGCGGCTCGACGGCGGCATGTCGGTGCGTTGTCAGCGCCGCTTCGAGCAGGGCGGCGAAACGCGAAGTCCATGCAGGCAGCGGAGTGCCGGGTGACACTGCCAAGTCGCCTAGCGCCGGGCGAATGCCCTCGAGGTCGATGCCCCGCCACTGCAAGCTACGTCGCAGCCGCTCGCGGTCGCCTTTGGCGCCAAGCTCCGCCCAGCGGGCAATGCGCGCGTCGGCGAGGCCTGCATCGGCCGGTTTCGCCGGCACCAGCCGCGCCACCAGCCGCTCGGCGATCGTGTTTGCGGGAATTGCCAGACGTGCGAGCGTCGCGGCTGGAATCATGACGCGCTTCCGACGTAAGGCGGCAGCGCGAATGCCTCGACGTAACGCTCCGCGCTCGGCGCCAAGTACCGCGGATGCGGTTTGCCTTTCGGCGCGGCGGCGCGCTCGTGCGCGTCGCAAGGTGCCTGCAACGCCAACATCGCGAACGCTCCGAGCACCATGCGATGGGTGTCTTCATAGAGCGAGAGCGCATGCCATTGTCCGTTGACGCCGATGATGCCGCGACCACGCGTGACGCCGTTGGCGGCCGCCAAGCGCTGGCTTGAATAAAACGGCGTCGTTATCGGACCGTGGCCTTGCGGTTCGAGTGCGGCAAGCAGTTCGAGCTGGGCGATGCGGATGGCTCGGCCGCGATGCCCAAGAGCCGCAAGGGCAAGAATTGCGAGCGCCGTGGAGAGCGGTTTATCGAACCGTCCGAACGAGCCGTTATCATTGACGCTTGCCAAGATCTCCGCCGCGAGCGGGCCGCGCAGGTGCCGCGTCCCGGGGCCGTCGGCGATCGCGAGCGCAAGAACCCAATCGACCAGATAGGGGTTGGCAAAGAACAACGCGGCGCGGCGTTCGAACCAGGCCTCCAGCAGGATCGTCGGCGTGCGTGGCTCAAGTCCGACGGTCTGGCGCAGCACGCGCACCAGGCAGGTGGTGCCGAAATCCGCTCGGCACCAATGCTGCACAGCCGCGCTTTCCCGCATCTGGGATTCGTCGCCCACGGGACCGGATAGCTGCGGAACGTAGCCGCCGGCGCCGTCGGAGAAACGCTCCAGCGCCTCGATGCTGTCGACGTTGGGTTGGCCGAGCAGGATAAGCGCGGTATCGGTGGCGGTCGGCAGGCGGCCGCGATGGAATGGCCAAAGATGCCCAACGCGGTGGCGCGCCAGATATCGCTCGCACAGAATGGCGGCGGCTTCTGACGGCAGCATGCGCCGCGTTACGCGGCGCAGCGCGTAACCAAGCATGCCGAGCGGCACGAGATCGCCGAACGCATATGATGGCTGCGGCGCCGGCGGCACGCAAGTCATGGCGAGCTCGGCCCGCCGCGCACTCACTGCAAAGCCGACTGCCGACGCGACCGCCGTGTTCAGTCCGTGCTCGACGCGTGCGGTGGCGGCATCGAGCAATCCCGTTTCGATCGCATCGTCGATCCGGCCGTGATGCAGAAAAAAGCGATTGCAGTGCGCCGTGCGCGCGAAGCCCGCGAGCGCCCCGGCGTGCACATGATCGGCGAGGCGGTTCTCGAAACGCGCGCGCCAATAAGGACCGAGAGTCTCCGCCGCCCATATAGCGCACGCCGACTGCGGCCAGCAGATCGTAGTGATCTTCGGGCGGGCGCTGTTCGAACGATGCTTCCGCCTGACCGACGCCTTCCACGATCGCGAGCGCCATCACGACCGGCGGCAGACCGGCGAGCTGGCCGAAGGCGATGCAATCGGCATGCGCCACGGCCGACAGCATCGATAGCCGCTCGGCGAAGCGATCCGCGCTGCCGAGATCGGCGGGCAACGCTGGCGCGCCGAGCGGCCAGACCCAAGGTCCCGCCGCATCGAACGCCAGACACTTGCCGGCCGACGTCAGCGCCACGCTTACGCTGGCGGCAACATCGGCACCGGCGGGAAGCCCGAACATGCTCGCGAGCTGGCCGACGGAGGTCAACTCGACCAAAGCGCCAGTTCGGAACAGCACGCCCCACTCGATCGCGTGGGGAAGCTTGGCGGCAAGCGCAACGAGCGAAAGGTCGTGGCGTGGCGATGCCGGCTTCTGACTGGGCCATGACCAAACCGAGTCACTTCGCGCAACGAGGCGCTGGCCCAGGCTGTTTTGTCCCAGGCTGCTTTGCTCCACGTCCACCTGACCCCTCCGCGTTGGCGGCCGCGGGCCGCCGCAGGCCCCAAACGCGACTGCGCGTATGCTCTGGTAGATACTATCTTAGATTGTTTACATATGTTAATACTACTTATACGAGCTGAACCATCTGGGGGATGGGATGCGCGAATTGTCGGCGGGCCGCGAGGCCGCTAACCGAGGGAGCCGAAAATGACGGGTACAAGTCAGGCGCTGAACAGGCACGATCTCGAAGCAAAGATCGTCAAGCGCTGCTGGGAAGACGACACTTTCCGCAAGGAATTCACGGCCGATCCGGCGGGCGCCTTTTCCAAATATCTCGGCGTTTCCAAGTCGAGCCTTCCCAAGATTTCGGTCGTGCAGGAAGTGCCCGGATCCTGGTCCATCGTGCTGCCTGCGAAGCCGGCCAACGCCGGCGAATTGTCCGAAGCGGATTTGGAAAACGTTGCCGGCGGCATAACGAGCTTGGCCGTGTCAGTCATCCTCACTGTCGCGACGGCAGTATCAGCGACGGTGTCAGGGGGAGTTTCGGCATCGGCCACGATTACGATCGACGAAGGCTGGTGAGCAAACGACCTCAAGCATTACGGCGCGCGGCGAGGGGCCGGCAGCCGCGACGCCGCTTTAGCGCCAACGAAATTGAGGGGACGAGCTATGACGGAAGAGACCATCACGATATCGCGCCACGATCTCGAAGCAAAGCTCGTCAGGCGCTGCTGGGAAGACGACGCATTCCGCGCAGAGTTTACTGCTGATCCGGCAGGTACGTTTGTCAAATATCTGAAAGTGCCGAAGGCGAGCTTGCCCAAGATTTCAGTGCATCAGGAGACCCCAGGCTCCTGGCACATTGTCATCCCGGCAAAGCCGGCCAACGCCGCCGAACTGTCGGAAGCGGAACTAGAGAAGATCGCCGGCGGCACCACCCCGGCTTGCGCAGCGACGGTCATTACCATCGTCACCGGGTTTGCCATGCTTCGTCGATCGAGACCGGCAGCTCGCCGACGATGTTGTCGTACAGGCTGCCGGCGAGCAAGCCGGCGCTTTGCAACACCACGCCGATCTGCCGGCGCAGCTCGCCGAGATCGAGCGTGGCGACACTTTTGTGATTGAAAAACACGCCGCCGGATTGGGCGGTCTCGAAACCGAGCGCCAGCCGCACGATCGTCGACTTGCCGCTGCCTGAGGGGCCGACGAGGGCGACGTGCTCGCCGGGCTCGATCCTGAACGTCACGTCATCCAGCACTGGCGGCGCGTCGTCGAGATAGCGGAAGGTGACGCGCCGGAATTCGACATCGCCGACGAGAATGCCGGGCGATTCGGCATCGCTGCGGGTCTCCGGCAGGGCGTGCAAGATCGGCCGAACGCGCTCGAACAGCGGCACGATGGTGACAAGTGACGTCAAGGCGGAAACCACCGCCATCAGCGCCGAAATAAATTGCCCGAACGCCGCGTTGAACGCGAGGTAGGCTCCGAGCGTTAGGAGCGGCACCGTCGCTTCGCTGTCGGGGATCGTCGTTCCGAGTTCAATCATCGCGACGTAGAGCACGATCGAGGTCGCGGGCGGGAAGACCTGCGCCAACGTGTGCTGCGCGGCCCCGATCCGGCGCGCGCGGTAGACATGCTCGCGCTGCTGCGCCAGCAGAGCCGCCCAGCGGCCGAAGGCGCGCGCCTCGGCGCCGGCGACCCGCAGCTTGCCGATGGCGGTGAGAAGTTGATAGGTCAAGCCGCCGAGGCGGCCGGCGTCGCGCAGCATCGCGCGCTGATGCGGGATTTGCAGCGCGGTCAGCGCCACCGTCATCAAGACTGCGAGCGCCGCAAGGCCCGCGGCGATCAGCGCCAAGCGCCAGCTATACCAGAACATCAGTGCGAACGAGACGATGGAGAACGTCGCGTCGAGGATCGATCCGCTGATCGCCGTGGTCATCACCGATCGTATCGTGCCAATGCTCATGACCCGGTCGGCGAGGTCGCCGGTCGTGTAGGCGCGAAAAAAGCGCGGTGACAATCGCAGCAGCCGATCCCAGACCGCGGCTTGTACGCTGCCCTCGACGCGGCCCTGGACGCGCAGCAGCGAGAAGCTGCGCACCAATTCGAACGCGGCCGAACCGAGCGCGGCCATCCCCAGCGCCAGCACAACCGTGACAAGTGTGTGTATGTCGGCTCGCGGCAGGATGTCGCTGAACAACGGCTCGATGATGAGCGGCAAGGCGAGGCTGAGCACGCCGCCGAGCAGTCCCATGCCGATCACGCGCGTGAGGTCGCGGCCCGTGCCGGTGAGGCCAAAGCGGATGAGATCGCGGGCGTTGCCGGGCGCGGCCTCGAAACCGCGATAAAGCATGTAGGCGGTCGGCTGCAGACGCATCGCTTGCCGCTCGTCGACGATGGCACGCTCGCCGCTCCGCGGGTCCACGGCCTCGTAGCCGCCGTTGCGCAGCGGCAATAAGGCCACCGGACGCACCGCGCCGTGCAGCTGTGCTTCGAACGCCAACAGCGCGCCGTTGTCGCGGTGCAGCCAACCGTGCTCCAACGTAACTTGACGCAGATTGATCTGCGCGGCGCGGCAAATCGCTTCGAGGCGGCCGCGCGGGTCGGCCGTCGCGGGACGCGTGCGCTTGAGGACGATATCTTGGCGCGCCGCGACGACGCTGGCGGCGGCAAACAACGGGTCGTCGGCGCCATCGAGGACGGCTTCGAGTTCGTGTTGAAGAATGTCCCGGCGCAGGACGGCGGCGACGCGGCGCAGCCCGGTTGCGAAGGCGCGCTCGCTTTGGCCGACTTTGCCGCTGTCGTGACCCTGCTCGCCGGCCCGTTGCGCCGCGGCGATGTCGTCGGCCGCATTGTTCACGGCCGGATCTCGGCCTCAGCGGCAAGCAAGCGACGATAGAGGCCGCCGCGCTCGATCAGCGTATCGTGCGGCCCGCGCTCTGCGATCCGTCCGCGGTCGAGCACGATGATCTCGTCGCAGGAGCGGATGGTGGACAGCCGATGCGCGATGATCACGCAGGTTGCGCCGCGACGGCGGATGCGCTGCAGAACCCGCGCTTCGGTCTGCGTGTCGAGCGCCGAGGTCGCCTCGTCGAGCACCAGCACGCTTGGATCGCCGACCAGCGCTCGCGCTATCTCGAGCCGCTGCAATTGGCCACCGCTGTAGTTGCGGCCGCCTTCGAGAACGGTCCCGCCAATTCCGCCGGGGCGGTCCGCGACGATGTCGAGCATTTCGGCGTCGCCCAGCGCGCGGGCAATATCGGCGTCGTCGATGCTGTCGTCCCACAGGGTGAGATTGTCGCGGACCGTGCCTTCAAATAGAAAAATGTCCTGATCGACGGCACCCACCGATGCAGCGAGAAGTTGGTGCGGGATGTCGGCGAGGGGGACGCCGTCGAAGCGAATTTCGCCGGTCCACGGTTCGTAAAGTCCGGTCAGCAGCTTCCCGGTTGTAGATTTGCCGCTGCCGGACGCGCCAACGATGGCAATGCGCTGCCCGGGTTTTACGACCAGATCGAGGTTCTCAAGGAGCGGCGGCTCCAGGCGATTGTAGCCGAAAGTCACGCCGCGCAGTTCGATCGAGCCGGCGAGCCGGCCGCGATCCGCAAGGGTCGGGCCCGCGCTCCGCGCCCCGATCACGGCTGCGGTGTCGGCAAGCCGCGGCGCCAGCGGATGCGTGGCGACATCGTCGAGCCGCGCCACGTCGCCCTTTACGGTCTGCAACTGATCGGCAAAGCCGACCAGTCCGTTCACCGGTTCGCTGAAACTCATCATCAGGCTCTGAAAGGCGACGATATCGCCGACCGTCATCGCGCCATGCATGATGCGCAGACCGCCGAACCCCAGGATCGCCGCGTTGGTCAGCCCGGTCAGGAGGGTGGGCAGCACTTGCAGCAACGATGACGAGGTCGACAACGACTGCTCGGTGGCGATGAAGGCAGCGAGGCGGGCCGCGAAACGGCGGAAATAGTCGCGTTCGCCGCCGTTCGATTTCAAAGTTTCGATCAGAGCAATGCCGCCGATCGCGGTTGCGGCCAGCAAGCCCTGCTGCTTGGCAAGACGCCGCGCCATGTCGGCGCGCGCCCGCGCGGCATAGAGGAGGGCCAACAGATTGAGCAGCGAAAGCGCGACGCCGATCGTCGCCAAGCTGAGATCGTAGGCCGCCATAACGGCGGCAAAAAAGACGATGCGCATGAGGCCGACCGCATTCACCGCCAGTTCGCCGGAGAGCAATGTGGCGATCCGGTCGTTGGCCATGACGCGGTCGTTGACGTCGCCCGGGTGGCGCTGGCTGTAAAAGGCCATCGGCAGGCGCAGGACATGCCAAAAGAACCGTGTCGTCTGCGTCAGCGCAAGCTTGGTCTCAAGCCGGGCAAACTGGATGCGCTGCATCCAGGCCAGCGCGCCGCGAAGGATGGCCGTGACGCCAAGCCCGAGCGCCAGCGGAACGAGCCAGCGTTGATTGTCGCCGATCAGCACGGCGTCGACGAATGCCTTGCCAAACGCCGGAATGGCGATACCCGGAATGACCAGCAGCGTGCCGACCAGACAAATATATGCGAGCGCCGTTTCGGAGCCGCGAAGGCGAGGGCCGAGGCTGCGGCGCAAAGTTGGGGGCTTGCCACCCCGCCGGAATGCCGGTCCCGGCTCGAAGGTCAGGCAGATTCCGGTAAAGCCTTCATCGAACTCGTCGAGCGAGATGCGTCGCGGACCCGAGGCGGGATCGTTCAGCCATACCCGCTTGCGCCGCAGGTCGATTCCTTCGACGACCACGAAGTGATTGAACTGCCAGAACACGATGAAAGGGCACGGCAGACCGGCAAGGTCCGCAAGCTCCTTGCGCCAGCCCATCGCGCGCAACCCGTAACCGCGGGCGGCGAGCAGCACATTCTTGGCTTTCGAGCCGTCGCGCGATACTCCGCATGCGGAACGCAAAACCTCGAGCGGCACCCAGCGCCCGTGATAGCCGAGGATCACGGCGAGGCTCGCCGCGCCGCATTCGGTCGCCTCCATTTGCAGCACGGTCGGCGTACGGACGCGGCGACGCTTTACGCCGCTCTTGCCGTCGCCGGTTTCAGCGGCGAGCGTCGCAGGCTGGACCGAAACAGACCTCATCAAGCCACCCGAGATGCTCGACGCCGGCGTGCCGGCGTCTCAAATTCCAGTCCAGCGGCGCAACGCCGGGATCGCCAGGCTGATCGGACGCTGCGTCTTCACCAGCACCTCGCCTTGCGCAAAGTTTCCCGATTCGACGGGTACATCGGCGCCCTTGGACGATGTCCAGGCGTATCCGCTTTTGCTTGCCGGATCGCGCGTGAGCGCAACATGAGCCATGAACACCGGCCCGACGCGCGAGAAATCGCGCACCAGTTCCTCGTTGTGCAAAAGCGTTTGCAATCCCTGCGGCGTGATCGGGAATTTCGACACCTCGCGCACGTCGCCCAGCATCGTGCCTTCCTCTTCGCGGACCGTCCAATTGGGCGCGATGCGCACGGCTTGGCCGACGCTGAGCTTGTCGCCCTCGCGCAACGGTACGAACAGCACGAAACCCAGCCCGCGCCCCAGCGTCTCGATCGTCAGCACGGACTGGCCGCGGGCGACGAGGCTGCCGACATGAAGTTGAATTTCATCGACCGATCCGGCGACTGGCGCCTGGACTTCCGAACTCACCCGATAGGCCTCGACGCGGTCGCCAAGCTGCCGCTCGGCATCGGCCAATTCAAACTCGGCGTTTTGACGCGCTGCTCGGCCGTGAAGACGAGTCGCGCAGGCGAAGTCGAGCTGGGTGATCTGATCGCCGGCATCGGCCACGCAGCAGCGAGACGAGCTGGGTATCGAGGAGCGCGTTGCGGGTCTCATGGCCGATGCTTTGCAGCCGCTGCTGCTCGACGAGTTTTTCCCTCAGCGCGTCGGCGCGGCGCTGCGCGTTGGCTTTGACTTCGTCGAGCGAAATTTCGCGCCGGCCGAGCGCCGTGCGGTTCGCCGCGATCTCGTCCGCCGCGAGCCCACGTTGTCGCGTCAACTCGTTCTGCCGTTCGACGACCAGCGCCCGCGCGCTGGCGATCTGCTGCTCGATTTCGGGCGCAACAATTTGCGCGACGATCTGGCCGGCTTCGACCTGCGCGCCTTTCTGCACCAATAATTTCTCAAGCGTGCCAGCGCCCGGCGCCGCCGCCGAAGCAATGCTGCCGCCCTCGCGGATGAACAGGCCGCGGCCTTCGACGTAAGTGGGAAGGGAACCGATCAGGCTCCAAGTCAGTGCGACGCCGATCAAAGCGGCGACGGCTGTCAGCGCGATCCAGCTGCGCGGTGTCGTGACCGTAAGTAGATGATCGAGTTGTTCCGGGCTGTTGATGCGATCGAGTGCGGCCTTGCGGAACGGACTGTGGGCGGATTCCGGTTGCAGGGTCACGCCGGCTCACTCCTCCACGCCGCTTTGCGCGTCAAGTAACATCGCCGCGCGAATCACCGTCGCCGTTGTGCGCGGCGATCGTTGCAGCCGCTTCCAGCTCGTGACGATAGCTGCCGATCGCATCGTGCAACTCGTTGCGCCGCATTTGCCGGTGCGCAAACCGCCGTCCGCACGAGCCGAGGCAGTAGTGGCAGGCTTCGAGCGGCCGCTCGTCGCGCAAATAGGCTTGCAGATCGTCGTAAAGACGAGGGTTGTCGTGGATCTTCACGCCATCGACCGTGTGATTTTGGATCGACTGGCCCTGCAGCGCCATCGCGCGGTCAAACGGGGCCGGCGGACATTTGAAGTAGTAACCCGCGTCGATGGTGTGGCAGCTACGAGCATGCGCTAGCTCGCAGCGCCGGAAGATCTCCTGCACCAATTTGGCATCCCGATGCCGCCGATCCACCGTGGTACGGCGGAAGCTGTCGATTATCATTAGTTCGAGCACGAAGCCATATTTTTTTGCCAACGCTTCCAGCGCGCTGGTCTGGAGAGGAAGCCTGATGCCGGGTAAAGATGACCCACAGTCGATCGATCAGGGCAAAAATCGCCGGATCGCAGCGATGCAGCAGCAAACCGTTCGTCACCAGAGTTATTTCGCCCGCGAGATTGCTGGCGCGTGCGATACGTAAAAATGCAAGCAGATCGGGATGCAGCAACGGCTCGCCGCCCAGATTCAGTCGTCAAGATGGAGCACCTGGGAAAGCGCCAGCAGGTCGCGGTCGAATTGCGCGACGTCGGCGAACTTCTCCGGCAAGAGCGGCGACACATGATTGCAGCCGGCACATTTGAGATTGCAGTGCTCGGTCAGGTTGTATTCTGCGGCATGCTGCGCGATTTTAGCCGGGCGCACGGCAATCGGCGTTCAAAGGTCGGTGCGCCCATGGTTGCCCCCGCCATTTCCCCAACCTCGACCGTCAAGGGTGGCCGCGCCCCGGCTCCATGGAATGGCAGATCATCGTGATATTCCAAGATAAACTGGATTCTCCATTCGGCGATGGACCCGCCAGTGGAATGCCCGCGCCATTCAGCCGAAGCGAACACAACCCATAGGACATCAGTCTGAGGCAAAAGACAACCCTTGCTAGCAATTGGCGATAAAGCTACGTTAGGTTGAGTACGGGTGCCACGGTTACAACCGCCGCGCGGGGGCGGCAAATGGGGTCAGGGCGCGCATCGTTCTTGACCGGCCGATTGCTGACAACCAGTTCGGTTGCGGCGCTGATGGTCGACGGCGCGGCTCGTCCGCGGTTGCCGCTTGTGTCGCGGCCGGCGGCCCGGGTTTCACCAATCCCTCCGGTCAAACCGTCGCCTGCATCGCCATCAACAACACGAGCTTCTCGGGATTGATCAGCAACGCGGGCACTATTACGCCCGGCGGTATCATCTTCACGAGCGGCACGCTCGGCGGCGGCGTTTCGGGCGGCATCGTCGATAGCGGCACGATCCAAGCGACAGGCTCGAATTACGGTGTCAGCCTCGACTCCAACAGCACAATCAGCGCCTTCATCCCGATCGCTATCGACGGCGCGGGTAAGACCTTTACCGGCGGCATCTCCAACGCCGGAAGGATCATCGGATCGACCGCCGCCATCGTCGTGTTCAACTCTTCGCTGTTCGCGGGCGGCATCACCAACAGCGGAGTTTTAAGCGCGCCATCCGGAGAGGGTGTCGCCATCAACGTGCATGGCGTCACCACCTTCACCGGTGGTATCGTCAATAGCGGAACCATTTCAGCGTTGAACGATGCAGTCGTCATCAACGGCTTTACGACCAGCGGCGGGATATTCTCCGGTGGCATCAACAACAGCCGAATAATTACCGCCGGTCAAACGGCCATATCAGTGACGGGCGGCGTATTCAATTTCTTGGGCGGCATCATGAACAGCGGCACGATTTCGGCGGGAGACGTCGGCATTGCCGCCGGCAACGCCGTGTTCGCCAATGGGATCAGCAACAGCGGCACGATCACGGCAGGGGGGGCCAGCATCGACCTCGCCAGTTCTTCGTTCTCGGGCGGCATCAACAATTCCGGCAACATTATCTCGACCGGCGCCGCAGGCATCGGCGTCGGCGTAACCGCCGATGTCACGACTTTCTCCAGCGGCATCCACAATGCCGCGGGCGCGACGATTGTGGCGGCGAAGTCGGGGATTGCCGTTCAGTTCGTCGAGAATTTCAGCGGCGGCATTACCAACAGCGGCACGATCGCAGCCGGTGGCAGCCGCGCCGGCGTAATCGTCGCCGTGGCTTCGACTTTCGCGGGCGGCATTGCCAACAGCGGCACGATTTCTGGAGGCGGCGTGGGAATCGGGCTGCAAAACGTCACGTTGTTTGCGAACGACATCGTCAACGGCGCCGGCGAAACGATCTCCGGAGCGCACACCGGCATCTCATTGTCCACCGTGTCGACTTTCGCTGGCGACATCAGCAACTCCGGCCTGATCTCGGGTGTCAAAGGTATCGTCCTCAACGGCGGCAGTTTCAGCGGCGCAATCGTCAACTACGGCACGATTACCGGCACCGGCGGCACTGCCATCGATGCGAGCGCTTCCGGCTCGGAGGTCACCATCGGCAATCAGGGCGGCACGATCAACGGCACCATCCTGTTCTCGTCGCGTGGCGATTTTTTGTATGGGTACGGAATCATCAACGGCAGCCTCAACGCGGGCAACGCCGTTATCAGCCCGACATTTGCTTCGAATTCGGGCGGCATTCTGAGCGTCACCGGCAACTATACTCAGCCGCTGATCGGCACGCTCAGCATCTACGTCAATCCTATCGGCAACAGCAAGCTCGCGGTCGGCGGCAGCGCCAGCCTCAACGGATACCTGAGCATTTATTATTATCCCGGCTACTACACCGGCAGGACCTATACGCTGGTCAGCGCGGGCAGTGTCGCCGGTACGTTCTCGAATGTGCAAAGCGATCCGCCGCCGGGCGTCACGCAGGTGCTCAGCTACGCCGCCAACAGCGTGATTTTGACGCTGACCGGGAGCGGCGTCGTAGGTTTCTTCAGCAACGGCGAAACCCCGGGTACGACGATCATACCCGGCGCCACCTCCAATCAGCAGGCGGTCGCCAACACCATCAATAATTTCGCCCTGGGCGGCGGGACGCTGCCGGCCGGATTCTTTAATCTGGCGTCGTTATCCGGCGCGGCGTTGCTCAACGGCCTCGAGCAGCTTTCGGGAGAGGTGGGTGCAGCCTTCATACCCGGCGGTTTCGCGGCCAACTCGCTGTTTCTCAACTTCATCACCAACCCGTTCAACCTGGATCACGGCGCTGGGTTCGGACCGGCGCAAGCTTTCGCGGCCGACCAGCGAACGCCGTCGGCGCTGCCCGACGACATTGCGCTCGCTTACGCGTCGATCCTCAAGAGCATGGATGCCGCGCCGCCGGGCTTTCCGCAGCGTTGGAGCGCGTGGGGCGCAACCTATGGCGGCAGCGGCTTGATCGCAGGCGATCCGCTGAGCGGCAGCCACGCCACATCAAGCCAAGTGGTCGGCTTCGCCGGCGGCGTCGATTATCGCCTTTTCCCCGACGCGGTGATCGGTCTTGCGCTCGGCGGCGGCGGCACCGACTGGTCAGTAGCGCAGGGGCTGGGCACCGGCTCCTCCAATATGTTCCAAATCGGCGTCTACGGATCGGAGCGCTGGGGACCACTTTATCTGACCGGCGCGCTTGCCGATTCCGTCAGTGAGGTGAGCACCAGCCGCTCGGTGACGGTCTCAGGCTCCGATCTCCTCAATGCGAACTTCCCGGCCAATGTGGTGTCCGCGCGGCTCGAGGCGGGCTACCGCTACGGCATCGCGGGTTTTGGCGTCACGCCCTATGGGGCGTTCCAGCCGCAATTGATGCAATTGGCCTCCTACAGCGAATCCGCGGTCTCCGGTTCGTCGCAGTTCGCGTTGTCTTATCCCGCCCGCTTTCCGACCGATCTGCGGACCGAACTCGGCTCCTGGTTCGACGACACCATTTTGTTCAGTCATGGGTCGCGGCTACAGTTGTATGCCCGCGCCGCCTGGGCGTATGATTCCTACAACGGCACGAACGTGACACCGTTCTTCCAGTCGCTTCCCGGCAGCAGCTTCGTCATCAGCGGCGCAAGACCCGAGAATGACAGTGCGCTCGTCACCGTCGGCGGCAAATACGCGCTGGCAAATGGCTGGTCGATGATGGCAAGCTTCGACGGCGAGTTTTCCGGCAATACCTCGATCTACAGCGGATCGGCTATCCTCAGAAAAACATGGTGAGAGACAGTGCTTCTGCGTGCAAGAAGACGTCGATTCGATCATCCAAGCCGTATGGCTACCACAGTGCGGCGCCGGCGCACCCGAAAACTCCGCCGCGCCCCGGTGTGGCTCGTCGCGATGACGTTGGCGCTTGCAAGCGCCGGCCAAGTCGCCGCCCAGCAGAGCACGACCGCAACCTATGGCGACTGGGTGGTGCAATGTCAGACCGAGGCAGCGTCGTCGCAGAAGAATTGCGACATGGCGCAGGTGACCCTGGTTCAGGGTAAAAATGCTCCGTTCTCGCGATTGGCAGTCGAGCATCCGGCCAAGGGACATCCGGTGCGGCTCGTCGTGCAAGTGCCGGTCAATGTTTCGTTGCCGTCGAACGTCCGTCTCCAGGGCAACGACGCCGATCCCGGCGTGGTTGCGCCGTTCGACCGTTGCCTGCCTGCGGGCTGCTTTGCCGATTTTGACCTTAAGGACGACGCGGTGCGGAAATTCCGCGACGCCAGTGGCGCGGGCAAGATGACTTTCAAGGCCGCGGACGGACACGACGTCAACGTTCCGGTGTCGTTCAAAGGGTTCGGCCAGGCCTTCGACGCGCTTGCCAAGGAATAAGTCGCGCCCGCCGGCCGGCACCGACGTCCTAGGCGCGGGTTGCGGCCGCGAGCCGGTCGCGCTTACGTTCGAGCGAGTTGCAGGTCTGTTCGAGCGTCCGGTATCTGGCATGCAGCGCGCGTAACTGGGTGTCCAATCCGATGCTGGTGCGCAAGTGCTCGATCCACAGCGTCACATCGGCGTAGTTCATCCGCCCCGAGAAATACGCTTGCGCATCGTGGCGCCGGAGGGCGAGTTCGATGAACGAATTTTCCGGCGGTGCAAGTTCGCGTGGAATGCCGGCGCCGCGCCAGACTTCGTCGTGCAAATCGAGCGCCAAAGACTTGCTGCAATGGCTGCGGACTTCCTCAGCGCGGCTTGGATCGAACAGCATGGCGACTTCGAACCAGGGTATCGGATTGGTCGGTGCCGGCGGTTGACAAAGCTGTGCCAGACCGCGCTGCTTGAGCAGTGCCGTCAACAGCGGCTGACCGGACTGCGCCCAGCCGGCGGCTTCGAGCCCGGCCGGCCGCTCGATGGCGTCTGCCAGAACCGGATGCCCGGCCGGAAATTTGAGTAGGTTGGTCGAAATCAGGTCGCGCTGTCCGGACGCTGCAAAGAACATCTCGGTTTGCGGCAAATCCGGCTTCAGCAAAATAACGTCGAGATCGGTCCACCATCCGCCGAGCTGATGCAACAAAGCGTAGCGAAATAAATTCGTGTGCGCCGTGACCGTCGCTTGCCCGTTGATCAAGCGGCGCCGCAGTACGCGTTCGGCCGGCAGGACATCGGCCGCGTTTTTGGCTTCGACCCAATCCGGTACGGCGAGCTCGGGATCGTAGGTGTGGAGCACCACGCGATAGCCGTGCGCGGCGAAACTTCCCAGGCAAAGCAGCTGGTAGGCGTCGAGCGGCTCGCCGTGCCGGAAGCTGTGCACGGTCTCGTAGTGGTGCGCTGAAATTATGTGGTCCACGCGAGCGGCCTTTTTTGGCGGCCGCCGGACGGATCTCCGGCCGATCAGGTTGTATTGACCGCCATTTCAGGTTGCACATAGCGCTTTGCGCCGGTTTCTTAGCGACTTCTGCCACTTAGCGCCAAAAATCCAGTCGTATTTATACTACCTATGATTGACTATTAGATAAAAAGCAACTTCAATTACACCCATTGGGAGTGGGTGGGTATGCCGATACGTAAGTGGCTGCTCTCCACAACCGCGTTAGGTGCGGTTGGTGCGAGTTGGTTCGCGACGTTTACGACTGCTGCGGGCGCGGCCGAATTGCTGTCGCCACCGTCGCGTGGTCAGACGCCGTCTGGCGCTCCCTTAGATGCTACCCCGCCGTTGCTGGTTAAAACTCGAGCCCATCGCGCGAAGCATCCGTTTGCGATCGGTCGAGCATCGACCGCGCCGCGTGGCGGCGCGGGCGGCGGCGGTGCCGTAGGCGGAGGTGGCGGCGCGGGAGCAGGCGGCGGCAGCTCTGTTGGCGGTGGCGGCTCCGGTGCCGGCGGCGCGGGCGGCGGCGGCGGTACCGCGGGCGGAGGTGGTGGCGCGGGAGCAGGCGGCGCTGCGGGCGGAGGTAGCGGGGGTACTTCGGGCGGAAGTGTTGGCGGCACTGCTGCCGGAGGGGGCGGTGCGCTGCGGCGCAGCGCGCATTCCGCTCGTGTCAGTGCACAGCGAGCCGCGCACCGACTTTCTTCGCCGGCCGGCTATCCGGGCATTCATCGACATCCAGTGGGCTACCCTCAGGCTCACCAAAAGCTGCCCGCTTATCCTCACCCGGCAAGCTACCCATTGCCGGCGGTGAGCAATTTCAACGCCCGATGGGAAGCGTTTGGCGGCGTTCTCGGCGGCGAGAGCCTCGGGGGCTCGGTCGGCTCGGTGGCAGTGCCGTTGGGGCGGCAATTCGGTTTCCAGTTCGACAGTCTCGCCGGCTCTGTCGGCGGCAACTTTCTCGGCGGCGCGGCCATCCATTCATTCTGGCGCGATCCATCCACCGGATCGGCCGGCGTCTATGCCGCGGACGTGACGCTCAATCGCTTCGGCGGGCTGAACTTGACTCAGGTCGGTGGTGAAGCGGCGCATTATTGGGGCAGATGGTCGATTGGCGGCGTAGCCGGCGTCGAATTCGGCAACAGCAGCGGCGACGTTTTTCCGGTGCCCGGCGGCGAAATCGTCGACACCTACGACATCGGCACGCGATTTTTCGACGAAGTCGATATGTCCTATTACCTGACCGACGATTTCAAGCTGAGCGTCGGCCACCGTTATCTCGGCGGCCAGAACGCCGCCGCGCTGCGCACCGAATGGGCGTTTCCGCTCGGTCACGGAATCACGGGTTCGGTGTTCGCGGAAGGCTTTCTCGGTGGCGGCAATTTTCGCGGCGTGTGGGGCGGATTGACATTCTACATCTCGCCGGCGGGCGGCAGCAAAACACTGATAGAGCATGAGCGGCAGGACACAGTGACCCCGTGGCTGCCGGACACGCTGTTCTCGATCAAAAATTCGGAACGTAAAAAGTTCGCGGCGTCCGTCGCGGCACCTACGCCGCCACCGCCGCCGGCCGGCTATCCCCCTCCGCCACCGCCGCCGATACCGCCGACGACGCCGCAGACGCACATCGGTGCCTCCGCCAACGCCGCGGCTGCCGCCGCCACCGCCGCGACAGCGGCCGCCAGCGCTGCCGTCTTGCTGGCGCCTTATCCGCCGCTGCCGCCGCCGCCGCCTTGAGGCTCGAAATCAATGCGCACCGTGCTGCTCGCCTGGGAACTGGGGTCCGGATTCGGCCATGTCATGAATCTGCGCCGGCTGGCGGCGCGGCTTTCGCGGCATCGCTTACGGTTGGTCGCGGCCGTGCAGGACGTAGGATCGGCGCGGATCCTGGCGAGTGAGGGCGTCGAGGTGCTTCCGGCGCCGCCATGGCCTTGCGCGCCGGTCAACGGCGCTCAATCCGCGCCGGGTTCGTCCGCAAGCCTGACCGATATGCTGGCCGGTCTCGGTCTCGCCGACGAGGCGGCATTGCGTAGCCTTCTCGGCGCTTGGGATTGCCTCCTGCGGCTGCTCGGGCCCGATCTTGTCGTCGCCGATTTCGCCCCGGCGGCCGCGTTGGCGGCCCGCCGGCGCGTGCCGTTGGTGTGGGTCGGCAACGGTTACACGCTTCCGCCGGATGGTATGGAGAGATTTCCACTGCTGCATTATCTGTCGGCGCCGGTGTGGCGGGAGAGCGAAATTCTCTCCATCGTCAACCAAGCCGGCAAAGCCACCGGATGCGCGCCGCTTGAGCGGCTGCCGCAACTGTTTGCTGCGGATGCGCGCGCGGTGCAGACGTTTGCGGTGCTCGACCCGTATCATTGCCACCGCGACGAACCGCTCGACGGGCCGATCCTCGATCGGGTCCCGGCGGCGCGCAAACAAGATGCCCGGCTGATTTTTGTTTACCTGCGCGGCCACTTTAACCTGGGGCCGGGCGTCGTCGCCGCGCTAACGCCTTTTGCCGGCCGGCTCCGTATTTTCGGCCCCGGCCTGGATGCCGCGCATGCCGCCGCCTTGGCGCGTGCCGGCGCTCGTCTCGAGAAGGACCCGCCGCCGCTTGCGGCCGCGCTGTCGGCTGCTCGCCTGTTCGTTCATCTCGGCGGCACCGGCGCGGCAAACGAGGCGATTGCCACCGGCGTGCCGCAACTCGTGCTCGGTGTCGACATCGAGAAAGCCATCAACGGCCAGGCGCTGGAACACGCGGGCATCGGGCGTGTCATCAGAGTGAACGATCCGGCAACGAAAATTCCCGCCGAGATCGTCGATTTCATGATGCGAGACGACCGCATCGCCTCGCGGGCCGCCGAAGTCGGCGAGGGGCACCGCGCGCTGCTGCGGCGGAGCGATCCGCTATCGCGCTTCGAACACAAGTGCCTGGAACTGCTAGCCGCCTGATTGCCGATCGATCAAACACCGCGGCCGTTCGCCCTCGGCGCGAACGCGATCGTTATCCCGAAGCAAACGTCGGACGCGTGTAATCGATGGAGGGGAAATCGTGTACCTTCTCGAAATCGAGATAGTCGGCGCATTGGTAACCGAGGTCGCGGTCATTCAACCAAAACGCGCGGAAGCATCCGCGCTGCTCCGACATGAAGCTCGTGACCTTGGCCAAATGCGCAAGATAGACGGCTTCGAGGTCCTCGTCGGTGTATTCGGCGAGCGATTCGGGTCGCTTGTCGCAATTGCTCCAGTACTGAAGCTTTTCGTAAGGAGTGAGGAGCCGCGCTCCGGCGTGCCGCCGAACCGAGGCGATCCATTCCGATACGTCACGCAGGATGATGAGAAACTTGGCGTCGGGGTAAGCCGAGAAAGCTTCCTGGTACAGTAGCGAAAATGGCAGATCGCAAAACGCCTCGAACTGGGTAAGCACGGCGTCCAAGCCGGCCCAGACGTCCGCCGTTGCGAGCCGCGCGACGGCGGCAGCGGCAAGCGCCTCGAAATCCCACCCCGGCCAGTGCGTCGTTCTGCGGCCATGCCATTCCATGAATGCGCGAAAGCTTTGCGTGCCAGAGCGGTGCAAGCTGAGATTAAATACTTTGACCATCATCGGCGCTCCATGGTGCCGTCTGGCAACAAAGCGGCGATGCGCCGCCTGATCGTCGCTTCGGCTTGCTTGCCCGCCGGCGAAGCAAACACGTTGTTCGCTCCGCCGAAAAACTGTCCGGCGTGAAGGCGCTTCAGCGCCAGCCGTTCGTCCATGTTGGCGAGTTCGTGCCGCGCGGCGAGCCGCACATAGAGATCGAGGTCCTCGGTGCAGGCCAGCGTTTCGTCATAGCCGCCGATATCTTCGACCAGCTTCTTTCGAAACATGACCGAGCTGTGAAAGATCGGATTTCGAAAACGCCTTATCGCTTCGACAATTCCCGGAAAATCGGTGGGCGCCACGGTCTCGCTATGAACCGCGTGACCGCATTCATCGATGAACACCCGATACCGTGACCCGGCCAGCGCGATATTTCGATAGCCGTCCAAATAGGCAATTTGCCGATGTAGACGGTGCGCGAGAGCAATGTCATCGGCATCGAGGATGGCGACATAACGGGAAGCGCACTTTGTCAGGCCGAAATTCAGCGCCTTTGCGCGTCCGAGCCTTGCGCAGTGCAAGACCCGCAGGCGTGCGTCCTTGATCTCGTCGAGCCTTTGCGCCGTCGAGTCGGTCGAGCCGTCGTCGACGACGACGACGTCAAAGCTTGCGGCCTTTTGCGCCAGGGCGCTCGCCACGGCGTATTGCACGAAGGTTTCGCAGTTAAAGACGGTCATGAGAATCGACGCGGCCGCCACGCTGAAGACCCCTAAATGGCCACCGCTATTCGGCGGCGGTCTGTTGCTCGGCTGCGCCTTCGAGGCCAAGAGCATTAAACAGCGGCCCGAGATCCTGCTCGTAAAAGCGCCAACGTCCGACGGCGCTGGTGTAGATCGGCTGGCGAATCTGCGCAGCGCTTGCGGTGCGGACCGGGCGCTCGGTCTGATGAAACGACAGGCAGCGCGCGTCCCAGGGCAATCCGCAATGGGTCACGATGCGCCGGGCCTCCCGACCGAGATCGGCGACGAGGTCTTCGTAGCGGACCTCAAGCATGCGGCCTTGCGGCAGCACGCGGCGCCAGTGCGCCATCAGAGCGCGGTAGCGCCTGTAATAGCGGCCGAGTTCGCCAAGATCGTAGCTATAGTCCTGCTCGGCGGTGAACAGCTTCGAGAAACACGAGACGCAGGTGTCGAGCGGATCGCGGATTGTGTGGATGATGCACGCTTGCGGCAAAGCCAGATGGATTAAACCGGCGAACAGAAAATTCGATGGCATCTTGTCGGTGATGCGTGTCGCTGCCCGGCAGAGCTTGCCGATGAGGTCGCTGTAGTGTTCGCCGATCCGCCGCAGCGCACGGCCGTCGAGAGCTGCGACAAATTCCGGGTAGGTCGGCACAGCGGCGTCCGAGCCGCGGGCGCTGCAAATGACGTCGTCGAGCGTCGGAAGCTCGCCGCCGCCGTGCACCGCCGGATGGCTGGCGAGGATCTGCTCGACCAGGCTGGTTCCCGAGCGCGGCATTCCCACGATGAAGATCGGCACTGCGCAAGCGTGGCCGCCGCCCGCCTTGGCCGCCAATAATTCGCGGCTGAACACCGCCTCGATGCGCTCGAACAAGGACGCCGCCGCCTGTTCGTCGTACGAAATCGTTGCGCGCTTGGCGGCGTTGCCGGCCGAGAAATGACTGAACGAGCGGCGATAGTCCTTGAGATCGGCGTAGGCCTTGCCGAGCGCGAAATCGAGTTGCATGCGGTCGCGTTGCGAAAGCTTCGATTTCGCCACCAATGACTCCATCGCGGCAAGATGGGCGTCGCCGGGCGCGAATGTCTTGGCGTCGGCAAGATTGACATAGGCGCCGGTCATATCGGGCTCGAGCCGCAGCGCTTTGCAATACGCCTCGTGCGCCTGCGCCAGCTTGCCGAGTTCCTTAAGCACGTTGCCCATGTTGTTGAGCGCATCGGCAAGATCGGGCTTGAGCGCCAGTGCGCGGCGGAAATGCGCCAGCGCCTCCCCGAGTTCGCCGCGCTCGTAAGCCGCGCGGCCCATCAAGTTGCAGGCGTCGTGATTGTCGGGATTGAGCGCCAACGCCTGACCGGCCGCCGTCACCGCCTCGCCGATCCTTTTCTGCTCCAGCAGGACGGCGCCGTGATGCACATGCAACGTGTCGCTGCGCGGTTCGACCCCGAGCGCGCGGCGCAGAAGCTCCGCCGCTTCGTCGAGCCGTCCCTGGTCCTTCACTGCCAGCGCCAGATTGTCCAGTGTTTCGGGATTGCCTGGATTAAGCGCCAATGCCCGGCGGTAAGCCGCTTCGGCTTCGTCCGAACGTTTCAGCTCACGCAGGCAAGTGCCGAGGTTGTTCCAGGCGTCGGCGAAGCCGGGCAGCAATTCGAGCGCCCGGCGATAGGCGGCTTCCGCTTCGGTAAAACGCCCGAACCGCTGCAGCGCGTTGCCGCGATTGCTGTGCGCCTGGGCGAAATCGTCGTGCAGAGTGATGGCGCGGTCGTAAAGGGCGATCGCTTCCGCGAACTTGCCCTGATCGAACAGCGCGATGCCGAGGTTGCTCAATGCGTCGGGGTAATCGGGATCGATTGCGATGGCGCGGCGGCCGGCCGTGACCGCTTCGTCGACGCGCCCGGCGAGGCGGCACATCTCGGCGAGATTGGCGTGATAGCGCGCGGCATCGGGTTTGATGGCGATGGCGCGTTTGACGTAGTCGACCGCTTCGGCGCTTCTCCCCGATTGATAGGCAATGATACCGAGCATATGGAGCGCCTCGGCATTGTCCGGCTCCGCCGCGCTTGCGCGCCGGGATAGCTCCTCGGCATCGGCCAGAAATCCGCGCCGGCGTTTTTGCTCGGCGAGAATAAGGGCGTGGCCGGGAATGGCGACCACGGGCTCGGCTGCCGCCGCGTCGGTTTCGGCGGCTTCCGCGGCGACGGTCGCAGCGGCCTGCGCCGCTCGGTACTCGCCCTGCGCTTGAACGGAACCAGAGCCGCCGCGTCGCCGTCCGCGGCCGCCCGCAAATGCTTGGCGACGCGCGCAATCACCACGGCCCAGTCTTCGCCGCGATGCTGCCGGAACAGCCGCATGGTCGGGTACCAGGGGCTGTCCTCGCGGCCGAGCATCCAGCGCCAGTCCGTCACCCACGGCAACAATACCCACGCCGGCTTGCCGAGCGCCCCGGCGAGATGGGCAACCGAGGTGTCGACTGTGATCACCAGATCGAGCGCGCTGATTGCCGCGGCGCTGTCGGCAAATGTGGCAAAGGCCGAAGACAGATCCTCGATCGGGAGATCGCCGGTTTTGCCGTGCTTTATCCTTGCGACGTCGGCCGCGCGCGGGCCGACCTGCAGGCTCACGAACGAGGTGTCGGGTATTGCAAAAAGGGGCGCGAGGCGCCCGACGTCGATCGAGCGGCGGGCATCGTTGACGTGATCTTGGCTACCCGCCCAAGCCACGCCGATCTTGAGGCCGGCAAGCGCGGTGAAAAGTTGCCGCCAGCGCGCCGCTTGCGCTGCGGGCGCGCGCAAATAGGGCATCGCGGCCGGAATGGTTTCGAGCCGCGTCTTGAACAGGCGCGGCAGGCTTAAGAGCGCAACGTCATGGTGGTGCGGCGCCGGATCGCCGCGATCGCCCAGTACCGCGACGCCGGGTAGGCTTTCGCGCAGCAGCGTGACCAGCTGTTGATGCGCCCGCAACGTTACGCTAGCGCCGCGCGACGCGAGCAGCGGAATGTAGCGCACGAATTGCAGCGTATCGCCGAAGCCTTGCTCGGCCTGGACGTAGATATGCTTGCCGGCGGGATTATCGCCTGGCCATGGACTTTCCGGAAAGCGCGGTCCCTTGCGTTCGCTCGAACGCAACCGCCACTCATATTCGTCCCAGCCCTCGCCGAAATTGCCGCGCATCAGGAGCAGAATGCCGAGCCCGGAGCGGGCATTGGCGTGATGCGGAGCAAGCGCGACGGCGTGGCGCAACGCGGCGACCGCTTCGCCGAAATCGCCGGCGTGATGCAGCGCCGTGCCGAGATTGGCCCACGCGTCGGCATAACCGGGCTTCAGTTCGATCGCGCGGCGATAGGCGGCGATCGCTTCATCGAAGCGCTTAAGACTGTGCAAGGCGCTGCCGAGATTGGCATGGGCTTCGGCAAAAGTGGGGTCGGCCGCGACCGCCAGGCGCTGCGCGCGGGCAGCCGCTTCGTAGTCCTTGAGTTCGAAAAGCGCCGCGCCGAGGTTGCCGAGCGCTGCCGGCATTTGCGGTTCGATGGTCAGCGCCCGGCGCGCCGCGTCGACTGCGAGCTTCGGCCGGCCGGCAAGCCGATACATTTCCGCGAGGTTGGCCTGAAACAGCGCCGCGTCCGGCGCCAGCCCGACCGCACGTTCGATGTGTTCGATCGCTTCGCCGAGCTTGCCGTTCTGGTAGGCGATCAGGCCCATAAGGTGCTTGGCTTCGGGCCAGTGCGGTCGCATTTCCAGAACGCGGCCGCACAAGACTTCGGCCTCGGTCACCCGGCCGTCGGCGCGACATCGCTCGGCGTTCATCAGCACATCGCCGAGCGGCACGATGGCGGTTTGTGTCGGACCCGCTGGCTCGTTCATGGACGTTTTGCTAGCATAAGGTTGCATAGTATATAAATATCAATTGCAAGTTGTGATAAAGGGGATGGATCGTTTGCGCTCGTTCCTGCTGCGGAGGCCTCCGATGATCGGCGCCTTCCTGCGGCATGGTTCTAATCTGTGGCTCGCGCTGGGCCTTGCCGCCCTCGTTGCGGGATTTGCGGCGGGCGAGTTGCCGTTCGCGCCGTTGTGGGTCGTGATCGGCGCGCTGACATTCTATGTCAGCGAATACGGCTTTCACCGCTTCGCCTTTCACGCCGCGCCGTCACGCTTTGACTTCGTGCGTAAGCTGCAGCACCGTCTGCATTACGATCATCACGCCGAGCCGGACCGGCTCGATCTCTTATTCTTGCCGGTCTGGTTTGTCGTTCCCAATCTGGCGATCACCGCGCTCGGCTTTGCGGTCGCGTTCGGCGCCGCCGTGGTCGCCCCGGCGATGTTCGGCGTGATGCTCGCGATCTTCCACTATGAATGGGTGCACTACGTCGCGCATATTCCCCATCGGCCGCGCACGCGCTTCGGCCGCTGGGTGAAGCAATATCACCTGCGCCATCACTACATCAGCGAGAAATTCTGGTTCGGCGTCTCCAACCCGTCGATGGATCTTATCGGCGGCACTTACCGCGCCACGCGCGCAGTGGAGCGCAGTACGACCACCCGCAAGCTCTACCGCTGATCAGAGATAGCGCGCCTGAACGTCAACGCTCGATTCGACGCCGACGCGATCGAAATTGTCGACGATCCATTTGTCGGCGCGTTCGCGGCCGATGTCGAATAGGTGGGTCAGGAACCGCCACTCTGCGTTCATCTTGCTCGAGCCGGCCAGTTCAGAGATCACGTCCTCGGCTTCGATCAGGTGCATGAACATGCGCTTGCCGCCGCTTAATTTGCCTTCATCGATCAATTGCGTGACGAAGGCGATGGCGCGCATTTCCCGCATCAGCGATGAATTGAAGCTGATCTCCTGCATGCGGTTGAGGATGGCGCGCGAGTTGGTCGGAAATTCGTTGCGCACCATCGGCGTCAGGTGAACCATGACGACGTCGCATGAGTTGCAGCCGTAGATCACGGGAAAGATCGCGGGATTTCCCATGAAGCCGCCGTCCCAATAGATTTCGCCGTCGATCTCCGGCGCGCGCATGACGAAGGGCAGGCAGGCCGACGCCAGCACGTGGTTCGCGGTGATCTCCTTGTTGGTGAACACCTTGACCTTGCCGGTACGCACCGTGGTCGCGCTGAGGAATACCTTAAGCGACTGCTGCTGCTGAACGCGCTCGAAGTCGACGACCTCGTTGAGCAGATCGCGCATCGGGTTCATGTCGAACGGATTGAGCTGATACGGCGACAGGAAGCGGCTGATCATATCGGTAATCACATAGCCCGGCGAATGATCGAGGCCGAACTTGGGATTCATCTTGTCGAAGAGCGACGGCGCGATGATGCTCGAAGACGTCACCTCCGACATCTTCTTCCAGAAAACCCTCATCAGGTCCCGCGCGCCTTGGCGGCCCCCGGCAGCCAAGCCGTCGGCAAGCAGCACCGCATTGACACCGCCGGCGCTGGTCGCCGTGACGCCTTCAAAGCCGATGCGCTCATCCTCGAGCAAGCGGTCGAGGACGCCCCAGGTAAAAGCGCCGTGACTGCCGCCGCCCTGAAGAGCCAGATTGACTATCTTTTGCCCGGCGATCGGCTTGCCGGCCTCGATATCTGCGGACTTCGGCTGCGCTGTCATTTGCCCCTCCCAGTCGGCGCAATGGCGTGTGTCGGCCAGCCCCGCCCAGAGTTGACTTTTAGCATTCGCCGCGGCAAGCCGCCACCGGTTCGCCGGTAGGGTAAACGCCCGGAAAAGAGCGCGTTTAGGCCCGGCGGCCGAAGGAAACCGCCGCGCCGAGCCCGTTTCAGCGCAACTTGCGTATCAGCTCGGTCTTTTCGCCGAGCGTATCGCGCACATAAATCAAATTAACCGCTGTGAAGACGACGACCGCGATCGGGGCGGCAAAAATGATCGCCGTCGTGCCGAACAGATAGGTCAGCGCCGCGATACCGAGCAGCATCACCGCCGGCGGGATGGCAACCATGCGGCGCTGGACCAAAGGCGCCAACACCTGGCCTTCGATCTGATGGATGATGAGATAGGCGGCAAGCGTCCACAACGCGACTTCGGGGCTTTTGGTCAGGGCCACCAGGATCGCAGGGATGGCCGCCAGAATCGGACCCAGATAAGGAATGAATTCGCCGACGCCGGCGATGAGGCCGAGTGCCACGGGCGACGGCACGCCGATGATCCAGACCGCCAGCGTCACCAATGCGCCGATCACCACCATTTGTATCAGTTGGCCGATGAGCCAGAGCCGCAAGGCTTCGCCGATGCCATCGACAATTCCAGCGACGCGCGCATGCCGCGGCGGCGGGAACAGCCAAATCAGCCCGTTGCGATAAAGCCGCGGTTGCGCCGCCAGGTAAATTCCGCTGATCACCATGATGATCAGGGCTTCAAGAAAGCTCGTGCTCAGCCGCAGAAATCCGGAAAGCACCGAGGTCACCGCGAAATCGCCGGCGGACATATGATTGAGCAGAAATTTCCCGAAGTCCGAGCCTTGCAAAGTCGCTTCGATGCTTGAACTTGCCGTGCTGGCGCGCTGCGCCACGTCCTGAAACTCGTCGACGAGCCGGCTGCCGAACAGGTAGGCGGTGCCGCCGATGACGGCCAGCACGATGATGCCGGACAACAACAGCGCCAGCGGCTCGGGCAGAAAGACCCAGCGCTTGAGCGGCTCGGCGCCCATGCGCAGCAGCATGGCAAGGATGATGGCGCCGAAGATCATCAAAACGACGCCAAACAGATAATAGATCAGCACCGGAACGAGGGCGACTGCGACGACCAGCAGCGCCAGCTTCAAGGTCTCGACGTAGCTTTTCGCCGCCATGGCGGGCCCTGCTTATCGGGTTTCGAGCCCGAATGGATCACGTGTTGGCGCCTGTCAACGCGCCGTGAGCACCGGCGTTGCATCCTCAGAAAGTTCCGGAAAACTCCGTGGTGACATACCCATAACACCATAAGGTATTCTGCCGGATGGCGCGCAAGAAAACCGCCACGGGCCTTGCCAATCGCCGCCGGCTGGCCGCCGTCGCGCCCGCTTTTCCGCAGAACGCGGAGCGTCCTGCAACGCGCCTGTGCATCACGGCCGCCGCGGCGTTGCCCGGCGGCTCGTTCGGTGATTACTGAGCCATCCGATGACCATACGCATCACCATCCGCAAGCCCGACGACTGGCACCTGCATGTTCGCGACGGCGAAATGCTCAAGGCTGTGCTGCCCTATACGGCCAAAGACTTCGGCCGCGCCATCTTGATGCCGAATCTTGTCCCGCCGGTGCGCACCGTTGCAGACGTGTCCGCCTACCGGGAGCGAGTGATGGCCGCTCTGCCCAAAGGGTCGCGATTTAAGCCGCTGATGACTTGCTATCTGACCGACGAAACCGACCCAGACGATATCGAGCGTGGTTTCCACGACGGTGTGCTGACCGGGGTCAAGCTCTATCCGGCCAACGCCACGACGAACTCGGCGGCCGGCGTCAGCGATTATCGCAAGATCACGCGCGTGCTCGAACGCCTGGAGAAGATCGGCATGCCGTTCCTGATGCATGGCGAGGAGGTCGGCGCTGACATCGACATTTTCGACCGCGAGGCGGCATTCATCGATCGCCGGCTGTCGAAGTGGGTCAGGCAATTCCCCGGATTGCGCATGGTGCTCGAGCATCTTTCGTCGAAGGACGGCGTCGATTTCGTGCAAAGCACGGCGCCCCAGGTCGCCGGCACCATCACGCCCTATCATCTTAATCTGACGCGCACCGACTGGCTCGGCGGCGGATTGAAGCCGATGATGTACGCCATGCCGGTGATCAAAACCGCCAACGATCGCGCCGCGCTGCGCAAGGCTGCGACCTCGGGCGCGTCATGTTATTTCCTCGGCACCAACTCCGCGCCGCATCCGTTCGCGCGTAAAGTCGCCATCAGCAGCGTGCCAGGCATCTTCAATGCACCGGTTGCGCTTGCCACCTACGCCCAGGTGTTCGAAGAAGAGGGCGCGCTCGATCGGCTCGAGGCGTTTGCCTCGCTCAACGGCCCCAAGCATTATCGGCTGCCGCCGAACGTGGATAAAATCGTGCTGGAAAAGTCGCCGTGGACGGCACCCGTGGAGATCAAGGTGGCGGGACCGGACGAGCGCACGCTGCTTTACCGCGGCGGCGAGACCATTCCGTGGAAAGTGGCGGCGGAAGATGAAGGATAGGGCATGACCGGTTTCACCGACAAGGATCTGATCGCCGAATTGACGGCGAAGATGCTCATCGAAGTCGAGGCGGTCCGCTTTATGACCGATAAGCCGTTCATCTTCACGTCCGGCTGGGCGAGCCCGGTTTATACCGATTGCCGGAGGCTTATCTCTTTTCCGCGGGTGCGGCGCACGCTGATCGATTTCGGCGTCGCGACCATCGAACGCGACATCGGTTTCGAGCAATTCGACGCCGTTGCCGGCGGCGAGACGGCGGGGATTCCGTTTGCCGCGTGGATGGCGGACAGCCTGATGCTGCCCATGCAATACGTGCGCAAGAAGCCGAAAGGCTTCGGACGCAACGCCCAGATCGAGGGGCATCTCAAAGCAGGCGATCGGGTGCTGCTGGTCGAGGACATGACTACCGACGGCCGCAGCAAAGTAAATTTCTGCACGGCGCTGCGCGAGGCCGGTGCCGTCGTCGAGCACTGCTTCGTGTTCTTCTTCTACGATATCTTTCCCGAGGGCAAAAAAATCCTGCGCGACCTCGACGTGACGCTGCATGCGCTTGCGACCTGGTGGGACGTGCTCAAGGTAGCGAAGAAGAGCGGCAAGTTCGACAAGGCCCTGCTCGGAGAGGCCGAAAAGTTTATGAACGACCCGGCCGGCTGGTCGAAGGCGCATGGCGGCGCGGCCCAGGCGGCGGAGTGATGCGCAGGCTTTCCTGGTTACGCCCGCGGGCTATCCGTGTGAGCCATTCTTGTGAGTAGTCATGGTGAGTCATAATCCGTGGCCGACGGAACTGCGCCTGCACAAGGACCGCAGAACTTTAAGCGTTGCGTTCGACGACGGCGCAAGCTTCGATCTGCCGGCTGAATATCTGCGTGTCCGCAGTCCGAGCGCCGAGGTGCAGGGCCATTCACCGGCCGAACGCCGTACCGTCGGCGGCAAGCGCGAGGTCCAGATTCTCGAAGTGCATCCGGTCGGCAACTACGCGGTGCGGCTTGATTTCGACGATATGCATTCGACCGGGATTTTCAGCTGGGATTATCTGTTCGAGCTGGGCCGCAACCGTGAAACCTATTGGCGCGAATATCTCGCCGAACTGCAGGAGAAAAATCTGTCACGCGATCCGCAAGGGCGGTGATCGGGCTGCCTTCTGCCCTTTTCGGATTCATGCTCCAAACATCAGCGCCCGCGCGGCGGCATCCAGGCCCGTGTCGCCGGCCCGTTCATTGCGGAACTCACCGGCGGCTTCATGTGCGCTATTGGATTGGTGCCCCATCCGCGGCCCTGGCCGCTCCAACCCCAGCTGATGATGATCACGATGATGACCGCCGCCAATATGGCAAAGCCCCAGCCGCTGTCGGAGCCAAATCGCGGCGGCGGCATGTCGTCGGGTACGTTAGGGGCCTCGCCGGGCATCGCTTCTCTCCGTGTCCGAGATGCGACTGTGTAAGGCAACGTTCCAAGTTCCACGAAGTTCCCAAGCCCCGACATGGCCGTATTTCAGGATTTTTCGTTAGTTAGAAAAATCAAGCCGGTGAACGTCGCCCCCGCGCCGAATAGAAACGCGGCCGTGAGCAGGATGCGCAACGCCACCACGTCGGTCTGCGGCTGGTGCAGGAAGCCCTTGCTCTGCAACTCGCCCGATTGGAGCACGATGCCGGCGAACAGGATGCCGAGCGTGATGCCCATCATCCCATGCCACAGGAGCTGGCGAAAAGACGGGTTTGGCTGCGAAGATCGGTTTGGCTGCGGCGTGTTCGGCATGAGGGACGGCCCGGGCTATCGGCACAACCGGTCGCGCCGCCGAACGTTCCCGCGAACCCGCGTGCCGTCCGCGCACGAAGAAGCACCTGCCGACATGTGGGCGGCTTTGGCTTTTCTCCTTCGGCGCCTGCTCCATCCGCCTTGGGGGCGGCTACAGCGGTGCCGGGCTACCAAGCACACCCGTGCCGCAGCCGAAGACAAGGCCGCTTTTCGCCTAAATTCTTTCCGACAAGTGCTGGCGAAAGTGTGGTCTGCTTCGATCCCGATTCCCGGCTGGCGGGGCACGTTTCTTCCATCGAGTGCAACGAGCGCGGCATGAGACGGCGCGAATTCCTCACGCTTCTCGGCGCGGCGGTTTGGCCGCTGCCGGTGCCTCTTCTCTGGCCTATGTTCGCGCGCGCGCAAAACCCTCCGGCCGCTGCGCCTGGGAGTGCCGGCGAAGTCGGACAAGTCTCGACCCTGGCGGGCAGTGCGACCGTGACGCGCGGCAATGCCGGCTCCGCGGTCGCCCTGCGGCTCAACGACCCGGTGTTCAAGAACGATACGCTTGCGACCGGGGCAAATTCGTCGCTCGGCGTCACGTTTGACGACCAGACCACGTTCAGCCTTTCCGCCAATACCAGCATCGTGGTCAACGAATTCGTTTATCAGGAAGGCGGCAGCGCCAACGCGGCCGTGTTCAATGTCGTGGTCGGCACGGCGGCTTTTATCGCAAGCGAGGTGGCCAAGACCAGCGACATGAAGATCGCCACGCCAACCGCCACGCTCGGTATTCGGGGCACGACCGGCATCGTCGATGTACCGCAGGGCGGCGCGGCGGGCGAGGAGCCGAGGATCAAGCTTTATGCCGACGATGACGGCCACGTCGGGCGGATAGAGGTGTTCGATCGGGGCGGAACGCGGCTCGGCCTGCTGACCCAGGGCGCGAGCGCGCTTGCGCTTCGGCCCGGCGCCGGCGGGCGATTGCAAGCGGTGCCGTTTCAAATTCCGCCGCAGGAAGCCGCGCGCGACCGCGGCGTGCTGCAGCGTCTGTTCGTTTCCCACGCCATCGGGCGCCGTATGACCATCGAGCGGCTCCGCTCGCGCGGCCGCAATCGGTCGCGGCCGAACAATCCGCGCCAGCCGGGACATCGGCAACCATCCAACCGGGGGCCGCGTCCGGGCGGGCCGCCGCGACCGGGCGGCCCGCGACAGGGCAATGGACGCCGGCGTTAACGGACACCGGCATTAATGGCGCGCGCGAAGGACCGACGATTGCGATTTACTTTGCTCGGTCTCGCATGGGTTCTCACTGCATCGATCCTCGCGGTACCGGACGCACCGCGCGCGCAGCCAGCCGCCCAGCAGATCGAGCCCGACGTTGCCGCGGCCGCGATGGCCCAGTACCGTCGCGATTTGGCCGATTATCTGAACGCGCGATCGAGCTATGAAGAGCACGCCGCGGCCTATTGGAAAGCGATCACCGAGAAACGCCGGCTCCGCTTTTCAAAGCGCGCGCGCCACCTGCAGATTTCCCTCGACGATTATGTGCTGACGCAGCCGCCGGTCTATAGCGGGCCGCCGAAGCCGCGCAATCCCGCGAAGCCGGAAGCGGGGCCGGCCGCGCCGGCAGCCGTCGTGCCGGTCGTTGCCGATTTTCTTGCCGCGGCGCGGCGCGAGTTCAAGTTCACGCCGCGCCGGCCGCAAAGCGAAAGCGAGTTCAAGCGCGCTTACGCCAGGGTCGCTCAGGCGGCCGGACTGACGAAAGAGCAGATCGTGCGCATCTACGGCTTCGAGGCCAGCGGCAACGGCGAATACGATGTTCAGGCCGGACTCGAATACAACAAGCACGCGCGCGCGATCACCACCGCGCTCGGCTACAACCAACTGCTGGCGACCAACACGGTCGAGATCATGGCCGAGAGCGGCAATCAATTTATCAGGAGCTTGCAGGCACGTGCCGCGTCGTCATCGGACGGCGGCGCGCTCGCCGGCAAGATCGCGATTGTGCGCGGCATGGTCGGTTTCGCCAAAAGCGTTCCCGACGATTGGAGCCGGCATCAGGCGCTCGCCAATACGTCGAAGGGCCTCGGCGTCCACGCCATGAATCTCGATATCGACGTCGGTCCGTTGCTGCAAACCCAGAAGCTGATGGACTCGGTGGTGTTTGCCCGCCGCAAAGGCATCACCGCGACGCTCAGTGCCGCGGAACTGGAAATGATGAATTTGACCGGCGACGGCAACGGCCTCGATATGATCACCTTGCCGGCGGCCTGGCGCGACAAGGTGCCGACCGCGAATTTTTTTCAACGCGGCGGCTATGCGGACAATCCGGTGGCGCAACGCAACAACGTCGCTGGCAGGCTGATCGCGGCGACCGATGCCCGCATGGACCAAGAGATCAAGAAGCCGGGCGCGAAGGAATTGGCCGCTGCGCTGCGATGATTTGACGTCACGATCGTCAAATGATGGATCGTCCCCTCTCAACGACAGCCTGGTTCGCGGCGCACTAGTCCGCATATGGCAAGTTTGAGATGACGCGGCGGATCGTCCCCGGCGTTGGCGGCAACAAGAACCATGAGGGCGCAGGGAGACCTGCAACGGCGTGGTGCTATGACCAGGGTCATAGCACCAAAGAAATGTTGTATTCGTCGGGCAAGTTTTGAAACTTGTCCTGCCGGGCCGTTCTCTATCTCTATCGTCGTGGGAGACAACAATATCTCTATCGTCGTGGGAGACAACAATGCGCGAGTGGATGATCGGTGCGGCGGTTATGGCGGCGGCCCTGGGCCTCAATCAAGCCCACGCGGCCGACAAGGTGACAATCCAGCTCAAATGGCTCGTGCAGACGCAGTTCGCCGGCTACTATGTGGCGTTGGACAAGGGCTATTATAAAGCGCTCGATCTCGATGTAACCATGCTGCCGGGCGGACCGGACAATACTCCTCCGCAAATTCTGGCGGGACACGGCGCCGACGTGATGGTCGATTGGATGCCGTCCGCGCTGGCGGTGCGCGAGAAAGGAGTGCCCGCAGTCAATATCGCCCAGGTGTTCCAGCACTCCGGTCTATCACTGGTGTGCCGCAGCGACGTGGTAAAAACTCCCGCCGACTTCAAAGGCAAGACAATCGGCGTGTGGTTCGGCGGCAACGAATTTCCCTTTCTCGCCTGGATGCAGCGCCTAGGCTATTCGGTCAGCGGCGCCAAGCCCGATGTCCAGATCATGAAGCAGGGCTACAGCATCGATCCGCTGTTGCAGCGTCAGGCCGCCTGCATCCACGGCATGTCCTACAACGAAACCTATCAAATCCCGAAGGCCGGCCTGACGCCAAAGGATGTCACTTGGTTCTCCTACCAGACCGAGGGCGTTGGTGTTCTTGAGGACGGACTGTACGCGTTGCAATCGACCCTCGACGATCCGAAGAGCGCCGACCGGCTGGCGCGTTTCCTTGCGGCTTCGATCCGCGGGTGGGATTATGCCGTCAATCATCAGGAAGACGCCGTCAATATCGTGCTGGCGCACGATACTGGCGGTAACTTGACCAAGCCCTATCAGGTCCACATGATGCGCGAAATCGCCAAGCTCGTGGCTTCCACCCCCAAGGACCTTGGGCATCTCGAGCCTGCGGATTACGAGCGCACCATCAAAGTGCTGATGACCGGAGGTTCCGACCCAGTGATCTCGAAGCCGCCACAGGGCGCCTGGACGCACACGATCTACGACGCCGCGCAGAAATATCTCAAGCAATAATCCATCAACAGAAGGACGCTCACGGTGGACGCGGTTCCTGTCATTGACATCGCCCCGTTCTTGAACGGCGATAAGGCCGCCCGGCGGGCGGTGGCGCAAGAAGTGGATGCCGCATGCAGCGGTCTCGGTTTCCTGATCATCTCGGGACACGGTGTCGCGGAAAGCCTGGTGCGCGATATGCAGGCCGTATCACTCGCTTATTTCGATCTGCCGCTCGACGAGAAGCTCAAGCTGCGCATGCCGCCGGATCGCTATCGCGGCTATATCGCGCCGGGCAGCGAAGCGCTCTCTTACTCGTTGGGCAATGAATCGCCACCCGATCTGAAGGAGTCGTTTTCGATCGGGCCCGTCGATGCCGACGACGACGCTTATCACCGCGCCGCGGCACCTGGCAGGTTCTTCGCGCCCAATATGTGGCCGGAACAGCCGACGCAACTGCGTTCCATCTGGGAAGCCTATTATCGCGAGATGGAGCGGGTTGCGACGGCGCTCATGCGCATCTTTGCCGTCGGTCTTGGCATGGATGAGCACTTCTTCGACGACAAAGTCGACCGCCATATAACCAATTTCAGCGTCATCCATTATCCGGAGCAGCCGGTCGAGCCGCTGCCCGGCCAACTTCGCGCCGGTGCTCATACCGATTATGGCAGTCTGACCATACTCAAGCCGGACAACGCTCCCGGCGGGCTTCAGGTACTTCTCAAAAACGGCGATTGGCTTGATGTGCCGACGTTGCCCGGAGCGTTCATCGTCAATATCGGCGACCTGATGGCCGAATGGACCAACGACCGATGGGTTTCGACGCTGCATCGCGTTGTTAATCCGCCGCGTGATCATGCGCTCGGCAGCCGGCGGCTGTCGATGCCGTTTTTCCATCAGCCGAATTACGATGCCGCAATCGAATGCTTGCCGACCTGCACCAGGGCCGAGCGACCGCCGCGTTACGGGCGGACCACGTCTGGCGAGCATGTCTGGATGAAGATCAACAAACACAGGACGCCCGAACTGGGGAAGGCGGAGGCCTGATATGCTGGTGGAGCAGATCACCTACGTTCTCCACCCCGGCAAGGGGCCGGCGCTCGTTGCTGCATATGAGCAGGAAGGCGCCGCCATCATTAAAGCCAGTCTGGGACGGCTTATTGCTTTTTTGCAGACCGATGTTGGCGGAATGGACGAGGTCAGCCATCTGTGGGCTTTCGCCAATTCTGCCGACCGCGAGGCACGCCATGCACGGCTGCTGGCGGATCCCGCCTGGCAGCGCTTTGCCCAGACCTACGGCCATCTGCTGGCGAGCCGCCGCAACCAGCTCTGGCGGTCGGCGCCGTTCTCGCCCGCCTTCGATTGAAACAATGAGCTTCACTGCAAGGACATTGCAGCCTCCCCCCGAGGCCGAGCCGCTCCTATACTAAGCCGGCATGGACAGGCCGGTATAATGACAGCCGCTCCCTGGGACCGCGAGGATTCGGCAAGCCGCAGTCTCTTGCAGCTGCTTGCTCGGAGCACCAACGACGGGATATGGGATTGGGACCTTAGAACGGGCGACGTTTATTACTCGTCCCGCTGGCTCGAATTGCTCGGCTATTTACCGGATGAATTGCCCGGCCGTCATACCGTGTTTCTCGATCGGGTTCATCCCGAAGACCGCGCCGATGTCGAGAGCGCGATCGCCGAATATCGCTCCGGAGTGCGGTCCGAATATCGTGTCGAGTGCCGCCTGCAGCACAAAGACGGCTCCTGGCGTTCAATCCTGACGCGCGGCGTCATTCTGCGCGATGCCGCCGGCACGCCCGTTCGCTTTGCCGGCACCCACACCGACGTCACTGATCGGGTTCGCGCCGCGGAGCGGCTCGAAATGATGGTCGCTGAACGCACGGCCGATCTGCGGGCGGCGCGCGATCGCGCTGAACTTGCCAACGCGGCGACGACGAAATTCCTCGTCACGGCGAGCCATGACATCCGCCAGCCTTTGCAAGCTATGGCGCTGCTCCTCGGCGGACTCCAGGCTGAAGTGACAAGCGCCGAAGGACGACGCCGGCTTTTGGCGCTCGAGCGGTCGCTCGGAGCGAGCATGGAATTGCTGGATGCGCTCCTCGAATTCAGCAAACTCGATGCCGGCGCTTTACGGCCCTACGTTACCACGGTCAGCATCAGCGATTTGTTCGATCTTCTTGCCGATACCTACGCCATGGAGGCGGCGCAGAAAGGCCTGCGCTTCACTATCGTGCCGACGCGGCTTGCAACGCATAGCGACGGCCAATTACTCGGTCGTATCCTGCGCAACATTGTTTCCAACGCCGTCAAATATACCGACAATGGCCGTATTCTCGTCGGCTGCCGTCGGCGCGGCGACAAGGTCCGCATCGAGGTCTTTGACACCGGCCTTGGTATTCCGCCCGAAAGTCAGCGACAGATTTTCTGGGAATTCGTTCAGATCAGGACGCCCGGGCGTGCGCGCAGTGGCCTCGGTCTCGGTCTTGCGGTCGTGGATCGGCTCGCCAAGTTGCTCGGACACCGGGTCGAAGTTCGGTCATGGCCGGGTCGCGGCTCGGTCTTCGCCATCGAGATGGCGCTCGAAATGCCACGCTCGCATGTTCCATCGGTGGCGCCGGTCTCGCTCGTTCTGGATGCCACTTTCGCGGGCAAGCTCATCGCGGTGATTGAAGATGACTCGGCGGTGGCCGACGCCCTGGTACAGCTTCTTCGCGAATGGGGCGCAAACGTCGTCGTGGCGCCGAATGACAATGACCTTCTGCGCGCGCTGGCCGGACGCCGGCCTGACGCAGTCATCGCCGACCGCGACCTGGGCGAAGCGCGTGACGGATTTGCGGCGCTCAATCGCTTGGAAGCCGAGATGGGCGGACGGTTGCCTTCACTCGTTCTGACCGGCGATTTCGATCTGCAGGACCTTCGACGCGTCAACGACGCCGGACGGCGCATTCTCCACAAGCCGGTGTGGCCGGCGGTACTGCACGCTGTGTTGCAGTTCGAGCTCAGCCGGTCGGCAGTCTGATGCCGCGCCGTTCGGCCGCCAGCAGCAACTGAACCCGATTGCGCACGCCGAGCGCCCGCATGATGGCGGTTACGTGGACTTTCACGGTACCCTCGCTGGTGCCGATCCGGTGCGCGATCTCTTTATTCGAGTGACCCTCGGCGATGAGCGCGAGAACGTCGCGCTGGCGCGGCGTCAGGATATTAGCTTGTTTGTCTCGTGAGTTTGCCGCCCGCAACGGCGGACCGCCGGCGACAAGGTCGCGAGGGATGTAAACGCCGCCGACCAGAATGACCTGGAGCGCCTCGATCATCGTTGCTCCCGGCGCAGACTTGGCGAGATAGCCGGAAGCGCCGCATTCGAGCGCCCGAAAAACGTCGGCTGCTTCTTCCGACGCCGACAACACCATGATCGGCACCCGCGGCAAGAGCCTGCGCAGCGCCCGCAGCCCTTCGAAACCGTCCATCTCCGGCATTCGTAGGTCGACCAAGACAAGCGACAGATCGGGCGCGCTGCGGACGATACGCAATGCGTCGCCGAAATCGGTGGCTTCGACCAGTTCCGCCTCCGGGTCGAGGTCTCTGAGGACGACGCGGAGGCCTTGGCGGAAAACGGCGTGATCGTCGGCGAAGAGTATCTTCACAAAAGTAACGCTCGAATCCGGTGATGCATTTTGCGGCCAGCACTATGTCACCGTTGGCGCTCCCTGCGAAGACGCCTGTTCGGTTTGGCGCCATGCGCGGTTCCGATGGTGTATCCGACCTCCGACCTGTGGCATCAAAGAAAAATGGCTCTCATGGTCGGCATAGCTCTTCCAAACGTGCCAAGAACGCGCGGGCAGCCGCGGCAGTGCTGCCGCCCGAGATCACGATGACGAGCGCCGTGAATACGCCACCGAAAGCTCCAAGGACGCTCACGACCAGCGCCATAGTGAGCGACATATCCTCGGGCACGATGACCGGCTGCCGCGGAGCTTTGCCGATGTCCGCCAACTCCTCGTGCGCAACAAATACTGGGCCAAGGCGCTTGCGCACCTGATCGAGGTCGTCGAGCCGGTCTATATCGGCGCGGTCGAAGCCGGCCAGCAGCAGCGATTCGGCTGCCGCCTCGAGCCTTTCCTTCGAATGAAAGATCCCGGCAACCTCGCGGACCCTGGTCCGTTCGATCGCATCATTCGCCGTTTCGTTCATCTGCACACCTCCGTCGTTTTTGGCGATGGGTGGCGCTTAACTCCTGACTGAACGGCCCGTTCAGGCGCCGTAGCGGAATTCGCCTAGCCTCTCGAGCTGTTCTTTCGAAGCTCCCGGCAACTCGATCTTATTTCCGGACTGGTCGATGGTCAGGCTGTCATAGGGAACGGCAACCAGGTGACTGCCGAGGCCGAGAAAACCGCCGACCTGCAGGACCGTAAACAGGGAGTGTCCTTCGTCACGGCCGATGACAAAGTCATCGATCTTGCCGATACGCTCGTTCTTGTCATTGACGACAGCATGGCCGGTGAGCTTGCTGACCCGATATCCCTTCGCGACGACCTGAACGTCCACCTTCACCAGCTGGACTGCTTGCGAGAAGGACGGCGACGAAACGACCAGCATAAGGCCGCCCAGCATGAACTCCAATGCCATGATCGTCGGCAAGAGACGTCGCGAACGGACCCGGTCTGCGGCGCGGAAAACGTTCCGTGGAGCCATCGCCGTGGTACCGGCATCAAAGCAAGCATCGTTTTGAGCGCTCATCACCGTCTCCTGGGTTAAAAACAGACGGACTGCCGTAATCTCGGGCGGGAAGGAGTGTTGCCCGCGACATCCCGGACGTGTTCGGGTTTTAAAACCCGGCGCGCGTGCGCGCCCTGACGGCAATCAATTTTAGCGAGGTTTTTTTGGAAAAAACCGGAGCTTAGAGAATCGAATGAACCGGTAAGCCATCACCGTGCGTGCTCGCTAAAGCGCTCTGGCGTGCAGATGCGACTCGATTGCAAGGACCAAATCTTCAAACGCGTAGCTGCCCTCGTGCTTATGCCCATTGATGAATAGTGACGGCGTGCCATTCACGCCGCTACGCACACCGCCGAGAAAGTCGCTTTTGATCTTCGGCGCGTATGTCTCGTTGATCAGAGCATCGCGAAGTTCCGCGTCCGAGAGTCCCAAAGCCTGAACGAGGGCGAACAGCAGCGGCGGGCCTAGGCGGTCCTGATTCTCATAAATGCCGTCATGCATTTCCCAGAATAGTCCGTGCGCGCCGGCAAATTCGGCGCTTTCGGCTGCGGGCTCCGCATTCGGGTGAACCTGAGTCAACGGAAAGTGACGAAAGACGAAGCGGAGCTTCGAATCGAATTGCTCCAAGAGCAGATTGATGACCACATGCGCGGCTCCGCAGTGTGGACACTCGTAATCGCCATATTCAACCAAGGTCACGGGGGCATCGGCCGGACCCCTGATGTGGTCATGCTGCGTGATTGGCACTCGTAATGTTGCCATCGGAGGTTCCTTCCTTTGGAAGTCTTTCTAACGCGTCCAGAATTCCGTCGGCGCCGGGATTGACCGCGACCGGCGAGCAATAGCTCCAGAAGATCAAGCCTCGCCGGTCGATCACGAATAGGGCCCGCTCGCACATGCCGTCCGTTTCCCGATAGGCTCCGTATTGCTTGGCCGTCGCGCCTTTAGGATGAAAGTCGGCAAGGAGCGGGAAGTGCAGGTGATGGTGTTTGACAAAAGCCGCATGACACCAGGCCCCGTCGACCGAAATGCCGAGCACTTCGGCCTCGTGCTTGCGGAACTCCGGCAATACCTCGTTGTAGAGAGCAATTTGGTCACCGCAGACCGGGCTCCAATCGGCGGGATAAAAGGCGAGCACAATTGGTTTGCCGGAGAGATCGCTGAGTGACAGCCACTGATCGGGCGTGACGCGCAACGTAAAGCCGGGAGCCACGACGCCGGCCGCCAGGACCTTGCTCATCCGCCTTCTCCATAAAGCTGTGGGTCGTTGAATGAAGTATAGCGGAGCAAGGCCTCGGCGCTTTGACGACTGTCAATTCCGCGCGAACGACTGCCTGCGCCAATGGAACCAATTCGTCGCAACGCGGTTCGGCCCCCATAGGAGACGCGCCCAACCGGATGATTTTTTTTGCCGGTGAGGTTCGCGCGCGGTATGCGGACGCCGCATACACGCCGCACTCCGTCGGCTGATCGTCATCGTCGAGAAATTACGTACTCCTACGATACGTGTAATTGCCAAATTCACGCTTGCACCGTGCCGTGCGAAAATCACGAGGGGAGGTGCATGACCCCGTGAGATCCCCACGTAGTGGGAATCCCGGGTGAACGGAGCGTAGTGATGAGACCAGCCCCGAAGTGCGGAACGCATTCGAGCAAGATCAACGGCACGGCCTATTACCGTCAGCTGCTGGCGAAGTGGCCGCACCCTTTGGAGAATTTGGACCCGCTGGCATCGATCCTGGCGTTCGACCGCGGCCAGGAAATTTGCAACCCGACACAATCAGTTGAGTATTGGCATTTTTTGCTTTTAGGCGCCGCCCGCCGCTGCGCAATCCGCCCCGACGGGCACCGGCAGATCATCGATCTGCTGCTGCCCGGAGATTTCTTCGGCCTTGCGTTCGGCGACCAGGCGGACGCGACCATCGAGGCAGTGGCGGAAACGACCGTGGTCGCCAGCTATCCTCGGCCGCGTATTGAGCTACTGGCGGATTCTGATCCCAAGATCGCGCGCGAGCTTCGCGATATCGCGTTTAAGACGTTGTCGCGCATGCAGAGTCAGATGTTGATCCTCGGCCGGATCACCGCGACCGAGAAGGTCGGCTCGTTCATTCTGGAAATGGCCGCGCGGCTTTCAAATGGTGAGACCGAGGCGGTATCACTGCCGATTTCCCGTTATGACATCGCAGATTATCTCGGCATCTCGGTTGAGACCGTCAGCCGCGCACTATCGGACCTCAAACAACGCGGCGCCATCAAATTCCTGAGTACCCGCACGGTCAGCATCGTCCGCCGCGACGCGCTCGACGAGCGTGAAGGGGACTTCGGCAGGGCGGCGAAATTTTGAAGCGACGCGAAAGGGTCGTCAGCGGGCTAGTATTCCATCCGGGCCAGCACTGCAAGCCGTACCGCCGCAGCAAGTTGGCGCACACCGAGCCGCTCCATCATGCGCGCCCGGTGCACCTCGACAGTGCGAACGCTGATGCCGAGATCGAACGCGATCACCTTGTTCGACTTGCCGGCAATCAGCCCCGCCAGAACCTCGCGCTCGCGCACGCTCATCCTGGCAACACGCCGGGTCGCTTCGGACATTTCAGCGACGCGGCCCGGATCGCTGCCCTTTGCCAGCGCCAACTCGATCGCACCCAACAAAGTTTTTTCGTCAAATGGCTTTTCGATGAAGTCGACGGCCCCGGCCTTCATAGCGCGCACGGCGATCGAAACATCGGCTTGTCCGGTCATGACAACCACAGGCAGATGGCAGCCAAGCTTTTGCAGTTCCTCCTGCAACGTAAGCCCGCCGATGCCGGGCATGTAAACGTCGAGCAGCGCGCATCCGTGCGCATCACGCCTCGCCGCTTCAAGAAACTTCTCCGGCCGTTCGTAGACCACAGGTTCGAACCCGGCCGAAACCAGCAATCGTGTCAACGAATGCCGGACATCGGCATCGTCGTCGACGACATGGATCGTCCGCTTAAGCAACGTCGGCATGGTTGTCACCCGAGTTGTTTGCAGCGGGCAGAGTGAACCTGAACAGCGCTCCGCCGGTCGGTCTCGCGTCATAAGTCAGGTTGCCGCCGTGGGCATCGACGATCGAGCGACAGAGCGAAAGCCCCAGCCCCATGCCGTCTCGTTTGGTGGAGAAGAACGGCTTGAACAGTCGATCCGCCACCTCGCCGACAATACCAGGCCCGTTGTCGGCAATGACCATCTCGACCATGTCCCTGTCGATCAGCTTGGTTGTCACCTGAAGCACGCGGTCTGGGCTCGCCGCCATAGCCTCGAAGGCATTGTTCAGCAGATTTACCAGCACCTGCTGCACCTGGATGCGATTGGCGAACACGGCCGGCGCGAGCGGATCGAAACTGAGGTGCACCGCGACGGCCAGCGTGCCGGAGCCGGCCGCAGTGAACGCCACGGCATCTTCGACCATGCCGCGGACGTTTTCGTTCCGCTTTTCGATCTCGCCGCGGCGAACGAAATCGCGCAGTCGCCGCAGGATTTGCCCGGCGCGGATCGAGTATCCGGCGACATCCTCAAGGATGTCTTGAAGCGTGCCTTTGTCCTCGACGTCGTCGCTGTTGAACAGCCGCCGCGCGGCATTTGCAGCGCTGGTTATGGCGGTCAGCGGTTGGTTTAGCTCGTGCGCGATCGCGGCGGCCATCTGCCCGGCTGTGCTCAACCGTCCCGCATGCGAAAGCGCAGCCTGAAGCTCGCCCAATCGTATGTCGGTTCGGTCGCGGTGCTGGACCTCGATCACCAAGCGTTCGTGCGCGCTGGTTAATTCGGAGGTCCGCTCGACGACCCTTTGCTCAAGCGATTTATTGAGCAGTCGAAGTTCAGCCTCAGCCTGCTTTTGAATCCGTAGGTCGCGACTGACGGTCGCGATATTCATGGGCGCTTGGTTGCGTGGATCGTCGACGCGAAACGCGTCAACCATGAACGGAATAAGCTCGTAGGTCCGGAAGTGCCGAAAGCAAATCTGGCCGAGCCAGCGGCCGGTTTGCAGTACTTGCGGCCAGCACTCGTCGCGCACCAGCCCGATGTCCTGCGGCGCGATAAAATCGAGTATGTGCCGCTGCGAGATGTCGTCGCGGCGTGGTAGTCCTATAAGGTCCAATCCGGCCGGGTTTATGAATGTCGGCCGGCCGTCCAGGTTGGCAACCCCGATGAAGTCCGACGAGGACTCGATCAGCGTCACGAAGCGTTTCTCTTCGGCCTCGGCCCCCCAGCGGTGCATCCCGATGGTTGCTTCGTTGCCGCCGATATTTAAAAGCAGCCGCTGGACTTCATCAGGAAAGCCCGTTTGCGTCGACCCCGCGACAATCGAACCATTCAGCCGGCCCGCGATCGAAGTGTGGGCGAGGGACACTGTGCCTTCGCCGAGCGGATTGGCAACGATGATAGCCTGTTCCCACGGCGCCTTCGGCGCGTCGCGCACCATGGACTTGATTACGGTTACGGCATCCCTGCGCGCTGGATCGCGAATTTGTGCCACTTCGACCGGCGGCGCGTTGGCGCCCGCAGGGACCGCGATGTAAACGAAATCCGCATCGAGCATCGGGATCAATGCAAGTGCGATGCTGTCGGCGATCTGACGCGGATCGGAATCGCGCCACATCGCCGGCAGTCTGGAAAGCGTCACCAAATCCCGGATGCAGCGCCGTAATATCCACGGATCGGATATTTTATCTACCCAAGGCATCACTACGCATACCGATCAAAAGGAACTGAAGCGCTTAATGCTGCACGGCACGACAACTCGGCCGGCGGTTTATAGCTAGTTCATTCGCTCCGTGTGTCGCCTAGGCTGGAACGCCGAATGCGAAATGTCTTTCTGGGTGCGACGCGGACGCAGATACATACCCGCGATGGTCGGCACTCACGTGACCAGCCATCTAAGCGCTCACGGCACGCGTCGAGGAACTGCGGGTTCGCTGCAAGCACCCTGAGCATCCCGCGTCCATCGCAGGCTCGTTGGTGCCTCGTTTGCCCCCCGCACGAGGCAGAAATTGATTAAACACCCGTGCGACAAGGATCACAACCCCGACGCGCGGCGGCCGAAGGCCTCCGCCGATTGTAGAAATTCTACGCGCCTGACTCCCTCAGTAGTTCGTTTGCTGAGTGGAAGCAGTTGGTGTTTTTGTCTTCGCAGGAGAAAATTAGAGCGAGCGTCTCACGACGATCGGTCGGAAGCATCTTCGCCTCGCTCCGGAGTTCGAGCGAGCAACGCGAAGCGCGTGCCGCGGCCGATCGTCGACCGGATTTCGATGCGATGACCGAGGAGATGTGCGGCGTGTTTGACGATGAATAGGCCGAGCCCGAGACCTTCGGATGCCTTTGGGTCGACGCGTTGAAAAGCTTCGAAAATGTTGCCGAATTTCTCTGCCGGAATGCCGACGCCGGTGTCGTAGACCTCGATACGCACGGTCGAACCACGGCGCCGGCAGCCGGCGAGGATCTGGCCCCCTGGAGGGGTATATTTGAGAGCATTGTTCAAGAGATTGCGCAGAATTCCTTCGAGCAACGCGCGATGGCTTACCACTGCCGCGTCGGTCGTATGCAGTCGCACCGTCAAACCTTTCCGTTGCGCGGCTTCCGCGGTTTCATGGCATAGCGCCGACAGGATTGGCTGCACCGGCACCTCGGCAAGGACGACGGCGCCGGTGTCCTCGAACATGCGGATGGTGTCCACTAGCATGTCGAGATGGCCGACCAGCCGGGCGATCGCCAGCTCGCTGTTGTGGATCCAGCGCGCTTCTCGAGGTTTGGTTCGGTACTGCGCGAGGCAGGAAAGGCTGCCAGCCAAGATTTGCAGGGGTTGGCGCAGATCGTGTCCGACCATCGCTAGCAGCGCGGTGCAAAACTCAGTGTCGCGCTGCAGCGCGAGAGGGCTGCAGGCCTTTGCGTCAACTTGACTATACGCGCTCACAATCCCCTCTCGCCACGCGATGCCCAGTGCCGGCGGTCCCGTCGCTTGGCTCTCCCGTCGTCAAAATCGGTTGCGATCAAATCCGTCGCGCGATTTTGATCGCTTCCGCGAGACAAACTCCTCAAAGTCGTTACTGATAGATCATGGCGTTGCACCACCAAATCCGCGTTGACGTTCATCAAAAAATGGTTCGTGCGTAAATCACAAACGCATATTTTTGCGTTGCTGTCGTTACGTAAAAATTCGTAACCGACCTTCACGCCTAAAATCGTTCGGCGTGACGCCGAGTCAAAAATCAACTCGCCGCCGCACTCGGTTGGCAAAAGACGACGCCGGGGCGTTCTCGGCCAACGCTTCGCGGAAATAAAAAGCAGTCTGTTGTTGCCGAGGGAGGCGGCTCGCCTGGCGCGGGACGATCCTCGACCTTGCGATCGAACCGGCGGCCGCCAACAAGGCCACCGTGACGCTAAGGGTCCATTGCAACGTTCCGATGAAAAAAGCGCGACGGACTGATGACCGGCGGCGGCAGAGGAATCTTTGACCGCGTGCTGTCGCATTCCGTGCCCGCGTGCCATGACAAAGTTGATGGCCGAAACCGAATACGATCCAAGCGGGCTCGATGTGTTGCCGCCTTCGCGGGGAGTGCGGACCTTGTTGAGGAACAATGCTTCTCCCGGACGGGGACGGCGGGGCATCGCTTGCAGCACCGCGGCGATTTAACGCGGGCGTCCGATTTTGGTGAGGACGGTCCAGCTTGGCGGATCGCTGGCCGGGAAGCTTTCCTTCAAAGCTTCGTCCACCTGTTCCTCGGTGTGCTCCGCCAAGCGTCCCGGCTCGCTGCCCTTCCGGTTGGCAGGCGAAAGGGTTCCGGCGCGAGGCGATGAAGAAATTTCTGGCGCGGGTTTCCGCTGGTTCACGTTGCGGGCCTGGCTGGCATATGCTGCGGCCGTCCCAGTTGCCGCGCCCGCAGGCGGAGCGCCAGCACGAGCAACGCAATGCCGAATACGATCGCGTAGGCGCCGAACCACCATGTCAGCACCAGAGCGCCAATGAGGGGCGCGACAATGAGCAGCACACCGTAGACCACCGACGCGCCGCCGCCGAGGATCATCCACCAGTGGCTGCCGCCGATGTCGAGGCGAACGGCCGCCATCAGCAACAGGCAGCCGGAGACGATCGCCCAGGCGGCGACCAGCAGTACGAACGCCAGCACGGTGAGGCCCGGCCACAGAACAGCAAGCGCGCCGGCGGCAACGCTGACAATCCCTTCAAGCACCAGAAAGCCCCATCGATCGCCGCGGTGGGCTGCGCGAACGGCCGCAACGATGGCGAATATTCCGTCAACCACCATGTAGGCGGCAAACAGGAGGACCAACGCCAACATCGTCGCGGCCGGCATCAATAACGCGATCACGCCGACCACGATACCGAGCACGCCTCGGATCGCCACCGCCCACCAGTTTCGCTGAAGAACCGACCCGGCAATCTGCATGTGGCCTTCGCCAGGAACGAATGCGCGCGATGGATCGGCTGTTCTGATGGTGGACACGGTCGACTCCTGTGTTAGCGCCTTTGTCGGAGCTTTTTTGCAGCTTGTGCCTTGCATGGAGACCCAGCCGTCGCTGCGGCGCCTTGACCGCCGTCAACTATCGCCAGTGGTCGTACGCGGGCTATCGCTGCTCGCCTCGCTCTCGATCAGCGCTCCGACGCCGGAACTCGAAGAGGCGGCGGAACCACCGCACGTCATAGCGTGCCCGCGCGCTCGGCGCCTTGATGGCCGTCAGTTTCCCCGCCCGGCGCGGGGCTATGATAGCCGAACGCGAACAACGATCGGGGAGCAATCAACTGCGCGCGAATCTGATTGCGTTCTCGACCGCCTGCGCGTTTTGCGGCGCCGCGCTATACATCAACATCGTCGAGCAGCCGAGCCGGCTCGTGCTCGATGCGCGTGCAATGGTCCGCGAATGGCTTCCCAGCAACCGCCGCGGCTTCTTCCTGCTGGCCGCTTTCGCGAGCGTCTCGGCGTTCGCCGGCTACGTCGAATTTCTTCGCATTGGCGACGTTCGCTTGCTGATCGGCGCCAGCATCGTGCTGGCCAGTTGCCCCTACGCCTTTTTCGTCATGACGCCGGTCAACATCCTGTTGTATATCGCCCGGCATAACGCACCGGCTTCCGCGGCGCGCGACTTGATGCGGGACTGGGGCGTGCTGGAATGGGGACAAACCGTCATCGGCCTCGCCGCGGCTTTGATGTTCGCCTGGACTCTGCTCGCGCCAGCCTGAGGCATGTCCCCGCACTTGAGCGGAAGGCGCGCGCTGCGACGTGCGGAAATCGGCATGACCGCCGACGTTCTTTAGACCGCTGGCGTAAGCTGTGCGCCGGACAAAAGCCGAGGCATAGACGCCACCGAGATGAATCCGTTTGACCCACTCACGGTAATCGAAGGCTATGACGCCGTGCGGGTGTTTCTGAATATTGTCGGGCGCCGTCGCGGCACGACATGCGGCGAGATTGCCTCGATCGTCGGCGCCTTGAATGGGCGCGAGCGCGCCGATTTCTTGACGGGCGTCAATGCCGCCGGCGGTTCGCCCCGGCACGGTTGCGCGGCCGTGACCAAACCGCAGGATTGTCAACGTGGGAAAGTGGAGCATATTCAACCCGAAATTCATGCTGACAGTTATGCTGCTATGGCTCGCGATCGCGCCGTGCGCGCGCGCCGAGATCACGATCGATGTGTCCAAAATGACCTGCAAGGAGTTCATGTTTGACAACTTGATACTCCCCGACAACGTCGCCTACTGGCTCAGCGGCTTCTACAATGGCATGCATGGCAACACCAAATTCAACATTGATGAATTGCAGGATTATGTGAACAAGGTGGAGCAATATTGCATGCGCGAGCCGGGAAAAACGGTAATGCAGGCCGCCGAGACAGCGCTCAGCGACGAGGCGCAGCGCAGCGGATCAAACTAGGTCACGAATATTCGAACCGCGTCGGCACCTTGGTCTGTTGATGGTTCGATAACCGAGACGCGACGGATGCATCGACGTGCCGGAAACGTGCCATTCGGTTTGGCGGCGCCTGTAAACAGGCGACTGTGCTACGAAGGCTCGCGTGAGCGGTGCCGGATTAAGAGCCCGATGCGATCAGGTGCGGGAGGGTGCGCGTTCAGCCGTTCTTGTGCGCGGCATTTGGTCCGCTTCGAATCCACTCGCATCGTTTCGGCGCCGTCGGCGTTAAAGCAGCTTTGCTGCTAACTGCAGAAGTCGCACCTACCCCCATTAGCAGTCCCGGCCCCCTGACGCATCCGCAGGAGCGTCTGGATGCATAAACAAGAACATCATCCTTCATGCATCGATCTGACCGAACTTCGCTCAGCCTATTTCACAGCTCGGCGATGCCGGCGCGGTCAGTCACATCGAGCTGAAGGGCAAGAGCGGTGTCACGATGGCCCGCCAGATCGGCGATCTTGCTGCCGTCCCGCGCTGTAACGACCACGCGAAAGCCGTGCTCGGTGAGCAGCACCGTGAACTCGCAAGCACAAACCACACAGCCCTTTGCTCCTTTGTCATTTGCGCTTGTCCCGTTACGTTCGAAAATTCAGCGATCAACCGTCGCCATCATGCTTGCACTGTAGCGCGGGCCGGAAATCCGATCCGGCGCCAAGGCGTCATCGAGCGCCTTGATCTGCGCGGCAGTGACCGCAATGTCCGCGGCGGCGACGTTCTCTTCAAGATATTTGCGGCGTTTGGTGCCGGGGATCGGAACAATGTCGTCGCCCTTGTGCAGCAGCCATGCGAGCGCAACCTGTCCGGGCTTGGCGTGGAGGCTTTCGGCTATGTCACGCACCGCTTGTGCAGCCTTCACGTTGGCATCGTAGTTCTTGCCCTGATAGCGCGGATCATTGCGGCGGAAATCGTCCGGCGGGTATTCCTCCGCGCGTTTGACCGCGCCAGTGAGAAAGCCGCGCCCGAGCGGCGAGAACGGAACCAACCCGATCTCGAGCTCGCGCAAAGTCGGAATTACGTCGCGCTCTAGATTGCGTTCCCACAAAGAGTATTCGCTCTGGACAGCGCTGACAGGGTGAACGGCATGAGCCCGGCGGATATTGGATACGCCGGCTTCGGAAAGACCGAAGAAACGTACCTTGCCCTGCGCGACGAGCTCGCCGACCGTGCCAGCCACATCCTCTATCGGCACCTGACGATCGATGCGATGCTGGTAAAGGAGGTCGATATGGTCAGTCCGCAGTCGCTTGAGGCTCCCTTCAACGGCCGCGCGGATATGCGCGGGCCGGCTGTCGGTACCACCGTTCCTGCCATTCTCGATTCTGAAGCCGAATTTGGTCGCGATCACGACCTGATCGCGCTTGCCGGTCAACGCACGGCCCAGCAAATCCTCGTTGGTGAAAGGACCATAAACCTCGGCGGTATCGAGGAAAGTGCATCCCAATTCGATCGCGCGGTCCAGCGTTGCGATGGATTCGGCTTCGTCTGCCAGACCATAGGATTGGCTCATCCCCATGCAGCCTAAGCCGATGGCCGAAACTTCCAGACCCTGGCTGCCGAGTTTGCGCATGCGTAATGTCATGACAATGTCCTTTGAATGCCTTCAGGCACTGAGGTCGTCTGAGGGGCCGAAAGGGTGGGGGCCCCGATCTCTAGAAAATTGAGATCGCTGAGAGGTTTCCGCAAGCCGGACGGCCATCGCACTACGCGATTCCCAGCAAGCCGGATGGCGACCGTCAAGCTGCGCGGTGGTGACGACAACAAAAACGCGGATGGTTCTTTTGGCGTGCAATCAGCAGCCCATTTAACCCGTCAATCCTGAGGTGTCTCGCATCCAAAATTGATGAGAACTACGCGGCATGGGTCAACTCGATCGCCGCGTCCTTGAATCGCGGATCGCCGGGGGCAGACGTTATTAGGTAAGCGCGACTAGGCTGCGCGTCGCACCGGCTGTAGTACCAGTCTTCAAAAGTGCCTGCATTTACGGGACATGATGGCCGACGCAGTTCGCGCGTACTGATGGCACGGTACAGAGTGGTATGACCAACTCCGACCAGCGCTTGGACTACTTTCTGCGAATAAGCCAGTTTGGTGGATTATGCCGGTCGCTAAACGCGGGTAGGCGATTTTTCCATTAGCAACGGGTCGGGCCGGCTATCTGCCGCGAAATGGCACGCCGTGAGGTGGGTGGGTCCCGTGCGGGGAGCTAGCTCGGGAATTTCTTCGGCGCAGCGAGAGGTTGCCATGAAGCAGCGTGTCCGGAACGGACAGCCGGACGGCGGCGACGTTGGGTTGGGCAGGTCGCCCAATAGGATAAGGCGGCTTTCATGTCGCGCCCGCGCCGGATTTGGCTGCGGGACGGCGGAAAGCAATGCGCGCGTGTAGGGATGTGCAGGAGCCGAAAACACCTGCTCCCGCGTCCCGTACTCGACAAAACGGCCGAGATACATCACGGCCACCTCGTCTGAGATGTGCCTTACCACCGAAAGATCATGGGAAATGAAGAGGTAGGTGAGACCGAGCTCCTTCTGCAGGCTTTTCAGAAGATTTATCACCTGAGCCTGAATCGACACATCGAGAGCCGAGACGGCTTCGTCCAGGATCATGACCTCCGGGCCAAGAGCAAGCGCTCGGGCAATTGCGATCCTCTGGCGCTGGCCGCCGGAAAATTCAGGAGGACGCCTTTTCGCGACCTCCTGCGACAGGCCGACCTGACGCAGAAGTTCTCTAATGCGCTCGGGTTTGTAGCGGCCGTTGATACGGAGAGGCTCGGCGATGATTTCGTAAATGGTCATGCGTGGGTCGAGCGACGCATAGGGATTTTGAAAGACGACCTGAAGTTCCCGGCGCTTGTCGCGAAGAAGCCGCGGGTGCATGTTTGAAATGTTGTCGCCGCGCAACCAGACGACGCCCGCGCTGGGCTCCAGCAAACGCAGGATGAGCCGTCCAAGAGTTGATTTACCGCAGCCAGATTCGCCCACCAGGCCGAGCGTTCTCCCCTTCTGGAGTGCGAACGAGACGTCGCTGACCGCCGGCAGCCGATCGACACCCCAGCCTCGCGAGCGGCGTACGCGAAAATCCTTGCTAAGGCGATCGACTTTGAGCGCAGGTTGGGGCGTAACGCCTATTGCGCCTGTTCCAGTTACCGGTCTGCGCTGCGCGGCATCGAGCTTCAGCGCTTCCCGTCGCGCCCATGCCGGCATTTCTTCTGCAAAATGACATGCAACCATTTGCTCGGGTGCGAGCGGGCGGAAAGCAGGAATAGTCTGACGGCACGGCGCCCGGCCATCAAACAGCCCGCACCGCGGATGAAAGACACATCCCGACGGACGCTTGGACAGTTCGGGAATTTGTCCCGGAATCGAATAGAGTTCGCCTAGATCGCGATCGATGCGCGGCAAACTTGCGATCAGCCCGAGGGTATAGGGATGCAGCGGCTCGGAAAATGTCGTTGCGGCCGGCGACTGCTCCATCATGCGCCCGCCATACATGACCGCCACCCGGTCTGCGACTTCAGCGACCAATCCGAGGTCGTGGGTGATAAGTACCATAGCCGCGGTCTTACGCTCACGGACGCTCGCGAGCAGATTCATGACTTGAGCCTGGATTGTCACGTCGAGCGCGGTCGTCGGTTCGTCAGCGATCAGCAGATCCGGTTCGTTAGCGATCGCAATCGCGATCATGGCGCGCTGGCGCATCCCGCCGGAGAACTCATTAGGGAACTGACTTGACCGGCGTCGCGGATCGGGGATGCCTACAAGGTCAAGAAGCTCAATCACTCGCTCCCGCACCTGCGCCTTGGTCATCAAGCGATTGTGTAGCCAAATTACCTCCGCGATCTGCGTGCCAACACGAAGGACCGGGTTGAGTGAGGTCATCGGATCCTGGAAGATCATCGACATCTTCCGTCCGCGCACGCGCCGCATTTGCTCGAAAGTGAAGTTCGTGAGCCGCTCGCCCCGAAGCAGCACCTCGCCCGACGCCAGAAAGACAGGATGCGGTAGCAGACCCATTACCGCGAACATCGTCATACTCTTGCCGGAGCCGGACTCCCCGACTATGCCGAAAACCTCGTGAGGGTGGACGTCGAAAGAGGCACCATCAACGAGCCTCGTTGTGCCCTGCGCGCTCGGAACTTCGATCACGAGATCCCGCACCGACAGAATTGGCGTGGACGCCTCCGCGATAGCGCGCTTCCCGATTATGGCCTTCTCATCGGACATTATGCAGCCTTCGTCGTCCCGCCGGAGGCGTCGTTTTCGGATGTGAACGCCTGTGACAGGAATTGGCCGCCGGCGACCAGCATGAAGAGCGCAATGCTGGGCAGGGTGGCCAGCCAGGGATCGAGTTCCAGATATGTCTGCCCATCGCTGACCATCCTTCCCCAACTCGGAAGCGGCGGCTGCACGCCCAGACCTAAATAGGACAGCGAGGCTTCCATGACGATGATCTGCGCAAATTCGTAGGAGCCGATAATGAGCATTTGCGGCATCACATTTGGCAACAAGTGCTTGCGAATGTTCCAGGTTGCAGTCGCCCCATGCGTCGTGGCGGCGAGCACGAACTCGCGTTCGCGCAGACTGAGCGTCATTGCTCGTGCTACGCGCCCGTAACTCACCCAGCTCGTGATACCAAGTAGCAGAGCGAGATTGATCACGTCCGGCGTAACGATCGCGGCGACCGAGATGAGGAGCAGGACACGGGGAATCGATAGCTGCAGGTCGGCCAATCCCATAATGACATTTTCGGTCCAGCCTCCAAAGAAGCCGGCGACGAGGCCGAGCGCGACCCCGATGATGAGACTGCTCAGGACCGCCGCAAGGCCGATAAATAGCGAAACCTGTCCGGCTAGCCCGAGTTGGCTCAACATGTCGCGCCCGAGTGCATCCGTCCCAAATAGATAAAACGTGCCATCGAAAGCCCTTTGGCCGGGCGGCAGCAGACCCGCGGCGAGGTTTTGCTTGAACGGATCGTAGCCCGGCAGAAAAGGTACAACTGCGACAAGAACAACAACGCCGGCCAGCAGCAGCAACGCGATACCCATTGAAAACGTGAAGCGGGACTTCATGCCATTCTCACGCGCGGATCGAGAAAGGCATAAAGGAGGTCCACGATGAGGTTCACGATGACAAAGATGAGAGAGATGATGAAGACGCCGGCGATGATGACCGGGAAATCGCGCTGGCTCACGGACTGCACTATTAGTCGCCCGACACCTGGCCAGCTGAACACCGTTTCCGTCACGACTGTGCCGCCAAGCAGAAGACCCAGGTTGATGCCGGCGATTGTGACCAACGCCAGTAACGCATTGGGCAGCATGTGACGCACGACGACCTGCGTCCTGGTCTGTCCCTTTGCATAGGCCGTGCGCACGTAATCCTGTGTCTGCTCGACGGCGAGCGAGGCATTGAAGAGCCTGAGGTACAGCGCAAGTTCATATGTGCCGAGCGTCAACGCCGGCAGGATGAGGTGTTTGATGCCGCCTCTGCCAAGCGAGGGGAGCCATCGAAGCCAGACGGAAAAGATCAGGATCAGGAGAAGGCCGAATGAAAAGACGGGGATCGCTTGGCGTCCGAGCGCTATCCACATGATGCCGGCACGCAGATGATTGCTCTTCGAGAGCCGCATCACAAGCCCAAGGCCAAAGGCGAGCACGAGACCGAGGGTGAACGATGAAAGTGCCAGTTCGAGAGTAGCAGGAACTCGTTCCAGAACCAGGCTCAGCGCGGATGCGTGCTGCCGAAGCGAAAATCCAAAGTCGCCGGTCATCGCGTGCCACAAGAACTTCAGATACTGGACGATCAAAGGCTGATCGAGACCGAGCGCGCCCCGCAACTGAGCAATGTCCCGATCGCTCGCTTCGACTGGCAGTAGTAGCGCAACCGGATCGCCGGCGAGCCGCACGAGAAAGAAGGAAACGGTTATTACCCCGAGGACCGTCAAGACAGATTGGAACGTGCGGCGAAGGATGAAGAAGATCATGACCGTTCACCCCGCATCACGCTGCCCTCTTTCGATCGGGAAGCCGTTCGCAGAGAAGCCAGCTAAATGTAAGTGTCGGCGTCTCGCTCATTGTTCCCAACTCGCCCGAGTCTATGCGCCGCGTGACTTTGATATTCTCACGCACGCACAACAGCGAAATTTGGATCAGTCCTTCGGCGGTCTAAGGTCCAGCACGCGCTTAGGCTTTGCCGCGACCAGCGGATCGTAAATGTCGTCGCGTGCGACGGTCTCGATGCGCGGTCGCACATGGATGAGCTTTGTCGCCTCCTCAGTGACCCGGGTGCTGACGTTGCTCGCTTCTTCTGGAGATACCGCGATACGTATGATGAGTTCGTCCATCGAGAAGGGATCACGCGAATCAATCGGCTGGACCACGATTTGGTACTCATCGAGTGCGTGAAACCGGTCGAGACGTTCCTTCAGATTTTGCAGATTAACAAGCGTTCCCTTGATCTTGACGATGTCGCCGGAACGCACCGGCTGCGATGTGATCCGCGGCGCGGTTCGACGGCAGTACGGACAGGTTTGGTTGGTAAGCGAGACCACATCGCCGACCTGGTAGCGAAGGAACAACGTGCCGCGTCGCAAGAGGTGCGTGAAAGCCAGCATCCCGGTCTGCCCGTCGGCGAGCCGTTCCCCGCTTTCCGGATCCACGACCTCATGGAATACCTGGTCAGGCGCCAAGCTGTGGAAGCCGCTGCCCTCCTGGCATTCCACCATACTGGCTCCTTGCTCGGTCGAACCGTAACGGTTCGCGATCCTCGTATCGGCGCAGCGCAGATCCCGCATGCGGCGGCGCAGGTCCTCGCGCATGGCGGAAGACGACGCTTCCCCGGTGATCATCAACATGCGCACCGACGCGAAGTCAGCGCCGCGTTCCTGCGCGCGCATCAAGACCCGCCGTACAAAACCAGCGATGCCCCATAGGACGGTTGCGCGATGCCGCTCAATCGCCTGAACTGCCTCGTCCAGACTGCGATGTACGGGGAAATACGTATCGGAACGGCCGGTCTGCGCGAAAAAAATCGACGCGCCGACTGCTGCTATTTCGTCGGGCGCCCTCGCATATGCCCCCATCGGAAAGGAGGTGAGCGGAAAAAGGTTCGCAAGCCTGTCGTCAGCATTCAATCCAACGAGTTCCTGACGCGTCGAGCAAGCGTAAAGATAAGCAAAATGATCATGCGCTGCGACATAGATCGGCGCCGGCCTGCCGCTCGTCGTTCCCGTCGTATAGATTACTTTCCACAGCGTGCCCTGTTCAGGCGGAAGATGCTCAGGGTTGACTCGAAATGCCTCGGGGTCCGCCAGAAAGTCCTGCTTGGAAGTCGGGGGGAGATGCCTGAGATCGTCACAGTTTTGTATATGGCGCGGTTCGAGGTCTTCCCGCCGCATCAGTTTGCTGTAATAAGGATGGCTACCATAGCAAAGTTCGATTGTTTCACGCAGCAGGCGGTCTTGCAGCGCTCGAATCTTCTCCTGCGGCTGCCTTAAAAGGTCCGGCAGGGTGAATGAAAGCGCTTCGCGGTTCATCGATCCGTTCCTGCGCGCGGCAAGTTGAGGCCGTACACATCAATGACGTTGTCCCTAAGGAAGCGGCGTTTCGATTCTTCTCTAATGTTCAGTTTCTCGATCTCGGCGCGGGCTCTTTCCGGATCGATGACGGGAAAATCGGTACCAAAGATGACCTTCTTCGCTCCCCAGGAATTAATAAAGTGCACGAATTGCGGTGGCCAGTAGGCGGGAGCGTAGGCATCGGATCCGATATAGACGTTAGGATGTTTGTACGCGACGGAAATCATTTCCTCCGCCCACGGCCAGCCGATGTGGATGCCGATGAGCTTCAACTCCGGAAAATGGCACGCGATCGTGTCGAGCGTAATGGGCCGCCCCACGCTCTGCAGGGGCCGTTCTTCTGAATAGCGCAGGCAATGTCCGACCTGCATCTGAATCGGTACGGCGAGTTCCGCACATTTCGCATAGATTGGATAATAGCGTGCGTGATCGGGTGCCATCTCGAACCAGTGGGGATAGAGGTGCGCACCGACGAAACCAAGCTCTTTGATTGCCCGCTCGAGCTGCGCGACGCCCTTCATCCCCTCCGTCGGATCGACGCCTGCGAGACCACTGAAGCGCTTCGGATACCTTCGCACCATGGCAGCGACCGTTTCGTAGCTGATACGACGGTTGATGTTATGCATCGCGCTGCCGGCCTTAACGGCGATCAGAAACGCGTGCTCGATCCCGGCGCGATCCATTTTTGCGAGAAAAGTTTCCGCCGTAAAACTACCGACCGAGCTTTCGTCGGCGCCGATCTTGTCTGTGATGAAGGTCTTGGACCATGCCGGCCGTTCGGTGCCGACATCATTGAATTCGTAATTGCAGACGGCGTCGATCGCCTGAAAGTCGTAAGCCATACTTGTTATTCACCATTGCAACGTGTTTGAAACGGGAGCGCTCTGCGCCCCGATGAAGTCGATTTCGTCCATAACGACGGAGTGTCCGAGCAGTAGGTCGACAATATCCGATGCGGCGTGTCCGAGGCCCGCGTTCCAACTGCCGACTGAATCCGCGGCGAGAACGACGTCGAGCCCGCGGTCAAATGCGGAAAACGCCGTCGCGAGGACGCAGGCATATGTGACGACGCCGCACAGGACGACGGTACGAATTCCGCAATCGGTCAGATGACGCTCGAGCTCGGTTGAGTCGAAGGCGGAATAGCCCATTTTGTCGATGACAACGTCTGCGGTGCCGGGGGCGAGTTCGTCGACCACCGCGGCGCCCCACGTTCCGATCTCCAAGCGTTTGCCGGAAGCAGTCCAATGCTTTGGCCGGATCGCATGACGTTCTTCCATAGCGCCGATCCGGCTGTCGTAGATGAGACGCGTATAAAAGATTGGGCAGCTTGCAACCCGCGCCCGCGCGATCAGTGCGGCCACGGGCGCTACTGCAGCAGCGAGCGCCGAAATGTCGCGTCCGACTTTCGCGTAGTAGCCGTCGGCATGGCAGAAATCGTTCTGCATGTCGACGACGACCACCGCTGTGGTCAAGGGATCGAGGCTTAGCATCCCGGCCACTCCCGTCTGCTCGGCTATTTTGCCAGGTTTGCCATATTGAAAATGAGGCGCTCGTCCGGCCGGGGCTTCCAGTTCACCCCGTTACGGATGCCATAGGCCTGGATCTCGTCGTACAGGATCACGTAGGGCGCGTTTTCCTTGCTGATCGTCCAGATCTTGCCGATCAGCGCCGCACGTTTCTGAGGGTCGCTCTCGGCACGCTGCTGTTTGATCAATTCGTCGACCTCCCTGTTCGACCAATAGCCACGCGCCGGACCGGTCTCATAAAGGCTGCCAAGTGGAAGATCTGCATCCATAATGGACGGGCCATAGGCAAAAAGATGCATCCCGCTAAGCTTCTTATTCAGCCACAACGGGAAGAACGCACTGTACTCCATGCCCTGCATCTGGACGTTGATGCCGACGGATTTAAGATAGCCGGCCACAGCCTGGGCGACCTCCTCGCCGAATGCGTAGCGGTTGGTTGGATATTGGAAGAGAATGGGTTCGCCGCGATACCCGGATTCCGTCACCAGTTGCCGCGCTTTGGCCGGGTCGAATGACGTCGGTGCGATATTCTTGTCGTAGCCGAAGGTGACGGGAGCAACGACCTGGCCCTCGGGCGTGCCCAGCCCGCGCAGAAGATCCTTGCAAATCGCTTCGCGATTGATCGCGTAGTCGATCGCCTTGCGCAGCTTTATATTTTTCAGGAGCGGATTATTGACGTCGAAGCCAAGATAGAGAACACGGTTGCTGTGAACCTTCTCGACATGAATGTCGTTCGCCCGGGCGAGAGTATCGATGAGAGAGGGGGGCAGGATCGGCACGATATCGAGGTCGCCAGAGAGCAGACCGGAAGCACGGCTTGCTTCCGCAGGAACCGGGCGGAAGATTATCCGGGAAATTTTCGGCACATCGCCATGATACCCCGAGAATGCCTGCAGAATCAGACGATCGTCTTTCTGCCACTCGACCACCTTGTAAGGACCGGAGCCGACTGGATTCTTGGCGAAGTCAGTACCGCGTTCCTTGTAAATCTTTTCCGGAAGGATCGAGATCAGCGATACCTGTCGCGGAAAGGGAGCGAAAGACGCACTGAGCGTAAAGCGAATCTTGTCGTCTCCAAGTGCCTCAATTTTTTTAACGCTCGTGAGATAAGCCCTAACCGGGGATTTCGGGTCGTCCATGATCTTCTGGTACGTCCAAACGATGTCTCGTACCGTAAGCGGAGAGCCGTCCTGGAATTTGACGCCTTTCAAGATCGTAAAGGTCCATATCGTTGCTTTGTCGGAGGACGCCCACGACGTCGCCAGAAGCGGCGCCACCGATCCATCCGCAGCAATGTCGGTTAATTGGTCATAGACATTCTTGAAAATATTAAGGCTGATAGGATCGGTGCTCACGCTCGGATCGAGTGTCAGCGCGTCGGAACTCTGGGCGACGACGATTTGCCCGCCGCTCTCCTGCGCGGAGATCGGGGTGCTCGCGGCGAGGAGTGCCGCTAGTGCCGCGCCCAGTGCGGAATTGATCAGACCGCCTCTTGGCAGAAGTTTCATGTCAGCTCCTTATCTTTGAAGAAATGGGGGAAGGCACGGACGACAGTCGTTGCGGTTTGTTTCCTCGGTTCTGCAGCGTCGAGTATGGGAAACTCCAATCCGAAGACGTCGCTGATCGCTGTCTGGAGCATGAGACCGACCGCGACGCTAGGCAGACCGTTTTTGATCTGCGGCTTTGAGGGAACTCTGATCGGAAACAGCCGCAATAGCGCTCAATCGCGCATTACGAATATGTCGACGCATTGTGGCCTCGGCGTTATCCGGATCGTGAGCCTGGAGCGCTGATAAAATGTCGAGATGCTCTCTCAGAGCCGCCTGAGCGCGCCCGGGTCGAGTGCTTGAACGAATTCGATGAATTCGCAGTTGATAATAGACTTGATCCAACAACAGTTGTTCAAGTCGTTCGCTCCGAGCGCCACGAAGAATCGCGAAGTGAAAATCGTCATCCTTCGATCGCTGCAGATACGCTTCGCCGGCCGCGAGAGCGGGTTGCGCCGAGTGTTGAGCTAGAAGTTCTCTGAGGTTATCGAGCTCGAGCTCACTCATGCGTTCGACCGCAAGCCTTGCCGCCATGCCTTCCAACGCTTCGCGAACAAAAAAAAGCTGCTCAAGATCTTCTCGGCTAAATGTAATGACCCGCACGCCGATTCGCGGCGTCCGCGTGACCAACCGACCTTCCAACCTTCCGAGGGCCTCGCGCAACGGTCCGCGGCTGATACCGAGCTGTCGTGCCAATTCCGCTTCAGACAGCCGCTCGCCCGGCTCGAATTCGCCAGACGTGATCGCCTCGACGAGCTTGCCAAAAGCCTCGTTGGCCAACGAGATGCCAGAAACAGGGATTAGTGCAGTCATTTGCCTGTTTACAGTTTCTGGCTTTTCATCGGCGAATTCGCGCTGTCGCCGATCAAACCAGAGATTGAGATTTCGCTAGTGCGTATTAGCAATCAGCATTTGTGGGCAGAACTGCAAGATATAGCAACACTGGTCTGCATAAGCCGGCTGTTGACAGACTAGCAAGGGCAGGTAGGTTTTCTACGCTGTGGGGAGGAATGGATGAGCGGTACCGCGCGCCTTGGAGAGTTAATGAAGCGGGGTGCTGCAGTCCTGGTGCCCGGTGCGGCAAATGCTCTTTTTGCACGCGTCATCGAGGATTTGGGTTTCGAAGCGGTCTATGTAACCGGCGCCGGCATTGCCAACATGCTTCTTGGCGTGCCTGATATCGGGCTCACGACCATAACCGAAATAGCCGAAACGGCGTCGCGGATCGCTGACGCGGTGTCCCTACCGATCATTGTCGACGCGGATACCGGATTTGGCAACGCGGTTAACCTGGTGCGGACGGTACGCCTGCTTGAGCGCGCCGGTGCAGCTGGGATTCAAATAGAGGATCAAGTGTTTCCGAAGAAGTGTGGCCATTTCGACGGCAAAGAGGTCATCGCCATCGACGAAATGGTTCAGAAGATTAAAGCCGCTGTTGACACGCGTCGGGACCAAAATCTGCAAATTATCGCCCGTACGGATGCGCGCGCGGTCGAGGGCTTCGACCGCGCTGTCGCGCGCGCTATTGCTTATGCCGAGGCCGGAGCCGACGCCACGTTCGTTGAGGCGCCGATCAGTTTTGAGGAGCTTTCACAGATTCCAAAATTGATAGGTGTGCCGCAAATCGCCAACATCGTCTTCGGAGGCAAGACACCCGATCCCGGCCGCAAGAAGCTCGCCGAACTCGGGTTCTCGGTCGTGCTCTACGCGAACGCCGTATTGCAAGCTTCACTCAAGGCTTCCCATGACGTCCTAGAGGAGCTTAGGGCCGACGGCTCACTGCGGTCAGCCGGGCACCTTCTCGCATCTTTCGAAGAGCGACAGCAAGTTGTGGCGAAGGCTGAATGGGACGCGCTGGAAGAGCGGTATCGCGTTGCAGGAAGTGCGAGATGAGCGACAGCGAAAAGCCAAGGCCCTGGGACGGCGTCATATCAAAGGATGAACAGCGAGCCTACGTTGCGGCTGGGTTTGGACGCGCCTCCGGTGTGGGCAAAAGGCCCGCGCTACTTGTGATCGATGTGCAGTACCGCACGGTCGGCACAACTCCGAAACCATTTTGGGAGGCGATCAAGGAATTTCCCACGGCGTGTGGAGACGTTGGCTGGTCGGCAGTCGCCAATATCGCCCGCTTTCTCGAGCTGTTTCGCGAGCGTGGTTGGCCCGTGCTCTATCCCCATGTCTCGCCTAAGGAGACCTTCGATTACGGTCGGTTGTCGGATAAAGTGCCGGCGATCATGGCGGTAGCGGCTAAAGGGTATGAGTTTGTAGCTGACGTCGCGCCGCGCGAGAACGACATTCTGCTCCCGAAGAAACACCCAAGCGCGTTCTTCGGTACGCCGCTCGCGAGCTACCTTATCAATGTCGCTGCCGACACGCTGGTTGTTACAGGGTGTACCACGAGCGGCTGCGTGCGCGGCAGTGTCGTAGATGCTTTTGCGTATAACTTTCGGGTTTTGGTGCCGGAGGACGCAGTCTACGATCGTTCCCTTACTTCACATGCCGTCAATCTTTTCGACATGGCCTCAAAGTATGCCGATGTTATGCCGACAGCCGATGCCCTCAGTGCGTTGCGGGCGATCGGCTGATTTCTAAGATTACCAGACCGAGATAATGTCGCGCTGATGTCGTCTCGGCGGGATCGGCGCGGCCCTCGATTTTCCCCGGCTATTGTGGATCGCCCAATTGCATGTTCACCGATGGACTACCTTGGCCGCGGTAACGGTTAGCGGCCCCTGTTCCGGCCGATCTTCCCGGCGCTTGGGAACATTATACGGGTGGGAGGCGCTTAACGAAGGTCAAGACGTCGACGCACTCGCTGCTGCTTCGCGCGACATCCGCTTCGTGAATGGAGGCGATCGATGAAGTTGTTTGACACGGTGATCCGCGGCGGCGATGCCATTCTTCCGGGACGGGGTCGCACGGCATGCGACATCGCAATCCGCGACGAAAAAATCGTGGCCATCTTGGCCCCGGGAGAAGCGGCGGTCGCCAAGGAAGAGCTCTCGGCGCGGGGTCTCGTCGTCATGCCCGGAGCAATCGACGTTCACCTCCATCTCGGCCACGGCAACGATATTTCGCGACCGCGGGAGCCTATCGATGCCGATCGCGAAACCGCTGCGGCGGTCAAGGGAGGTGTAACGACCTTCATTCCGTACTTGATGGCCAGCGAACCCTTCAAGAATATCTTCAGCGAGGTAGTTGCAGTCACTGAAGAAGGAGCCCGCATCGATTTCGGTTATCATTTCATCGTTTGCACCGAAGCCCAGCTCGCCGATGTGCCCACTTATATCCGCGACTACGGGGTGCCGAGCTTTAAGATCTTCATGAATAACCGTGGCGGAGAAGGTGCGCGTCTCGGCTTGCCTGATATCGACGATGGCTTTTTGTTTCGGTTGTGTGAAGCGGCCGCGGCAAACGGTGGCATGGTGTGCCCACATCCGGAGACGATTGAGATCGCGTGGGTATTGCGTGATCGTCTGAAGGCAAAAGATCCGGATGGATTGGGCAGCCTTAGAACCTGGAATGCGACCCGGCCGCCTTTTGTCGAAGCGGACGCTGTTCAGCGGGCGGCATATATCGCGCACACGACGCGTGCGCAGCTTTACATCGTACACACATCCTCGGCTGAGGCGCTGGAAGCTGCACTGCGCCATCGCCAAGCTGGCGCTATTGTTCATATCGAGACGTGTCCGCATTACCTTACACACGACGTCAGTTGGCAGGGCGGCGATCTCGGTAAGATCAATCCGCCTCTCCGCGAATCATCTGATCGCGAACAATTGTGGCGGGCATTGCTCAGCGGACAGATCGATACCGTGGCGACGGATCATGTTCATCGTGAAATTTCGGCGAAAGCCGGTGGCATCTGGGCGGCATCGCCTGGATGCCCAGGCCTCGAAACACTGCTACCGGTCCTTCTTACTGAAGGTCATCATAAGCGCGGCCTTTCACTCGAGCGGATCGTCGATGTCACCGCCAGTAATCCCGCACGAGTTATGGGACTTGGCCACGTCAAAGGTGCAATTGAACCGGGCCTCCACGCTGATCTGACGCTCATCGATCTCAACGCCGAATGGACTTTGGCGCGCGACGACGTCGTTTCCAGCGCGGGGTATTCGATTTATGAAGGAGAGCGTTTTAAGGGACGTGTTCGGCACGCTTTCGTTCGAGGGATGGCCGTGCTTCGCGAGGACGCTCTCGTTGACGAGGCAGTTGGACGAGGGCGATTTGTCAGACGCCATCTACCGTCCCATCCCGCTACACGTTATCCGCGCCTTGAACCAAAGCCTTCGGCTTCGCCCATCGAATTGGCCGGCGCGCGCGGCATGTCATGCCAAGCGTGAATTCCCTTCGGTACAGGAGCGACTGATCCGCTCGATCTGGTTGAGCCGCCTGGGCGGCGCTACGGCAATTTCTTTTTAGTTTGGCACCGGCTTGCGCCGACCCGCCGGATTGGCGCGACGGGCGGTTGCGCACCTGCCGCTACTTCGTCTCGACCGAATTACCAAAAGCGCGACAGTAACTGGCCTTGGTTAAATCACTCGATAGCCAGCCGTGCGATTTTGCCGATGCTTACTTTTGATCCGCGTGCCACGGCCGGTGAAGGCAGCTCTCTCTACGGAGACACAGATGAACGAAGTTTATCTCGTTTCAGGCGTACGGACCGCAATTGGAACGTTTGGCGGAAGCCTAAAGGACGTTCCGCCGGCGGATCTTGCCAGCCAGGTAACTGCCGAGGCGGTTCGTCGGGCGAATGTGGCTGTCGCCGAAATCGGTCATGTTGTGTTTGGCCAGGTTCTGCATACCGAACCGCGCGATCCATATCTCGCGCGCGTTGCGGCGGTTAATGCCGGCATTCCCGTCGCGACCCCCGCGCTGACGGTCAACCGGCTCTGCGGTTCCGGGCTTCAGGCCATCATCTCCGCCGCGCAAAGCGTCCGTCTGGGCGACTGCGACGTTGCCGTGGCCGGCGGTGCGGAGAGCATGAGCAGGGCTCCGCTCCAGGCTCCGGCATTCCGTTGGGGCACAAAGATGGGGAACTCACCAATCGTCGACGTTCTCGACAATGCGCTTCGGGATCCATTTCACCGGGTGCTGATGGGCGTGACCGCCGAGAACGTAGCCGAACGGTACGGTGTTACGCGCGAAGATCAGGATGCGCTCGCGCTCGAGAGTCATAAGCGCGCTTCGAATGCCGTCAGGTCCGGTTATTTCACCGACCAAATATTCGGGATCGCGGTGAAAGGCCGCAAGGACGAAACGATATTCGACGGCGACGAGCACATACGACACGAAGCGACAACCGAAGATTTTCGCGGATTGCGGCCGGTATTCAAGCGCGACGGCGGCAGCGTGACTGCTGGCAACGCCTCAGGCATCAACGATGGTGCGGCTGCGGTCGTGCTCGCAAGCAAGGAGGCAGTCGACCGGCTAGGCCTTATGCCGATGGCGCGGCTGGTGGCTTATGCTCACGCTGGCGTCGAGCCTCTCTATATGGGACTCGGTCCGATACCGGCGACGCGCTCGGCGTTGAAAAAAGCCGGTCTCAACATCGATCAGATCGATATTATCGAGTTGAACGAAGCCTTCGCGGCGCAAGCTTGCGCGGTCTCGCGCGAACTCGGCTTCGATCCGGCCAAAGTGAACCCAAATGGCAGCGGTATTTCGCTCGGTCATCCCGTCGGCGCTACCGGAGCGATCAATACAGTCAAAGCAGTTTACGAACTCGCGCGCACGGGAACCAGGTATGCCTTGGTTACGATGTGCATAGGCGGTGGTCAGGGGATTGCCGCGCTGTTTGAGCGAGTCGACGTGCACTGAGAAGGAGCGCGTTTCTCCTCTTGCGCCCTATCCGGTCAATTCGATCGACACTTCCGGTTTCGAGCGCATTTGAATTGGCGCCAATGACCGAGCGCGCGTCGCCGGCATTCACGCACTCCATTGGCTTCGTCGGATTAGGAGACTCGCTTACTCCAGAGAATTAAAGTTCAGCTGGATCTGTTCGCTCGGCGCTGTATTTGCTGCGCCCCGATCTCGACGCCGCGGGAAGCGCTCCCGGGCTGAAGAGGCTTCATTTATTCATTGATTGACGACCGCCGGGCCGCTACACGCCCAATGCGCGAAGCGCATTTGCCGATGCGGCTTGTCCTATGCACTTCCCGATCAATAAGCGGTCCATTCGTTCTTTCTGCGGCCTCAGGGAGATTTTTGGGTTTTATGTTTACCGATAGCGAGTCTCTCCCAGGCACAGGCAGGTTGGTGGACTTCGGTGTCCGGCAGTCTGTACCATTGAGTTGTACCATCAACCTAAATTTTGAACCAAAAACATCATAAAAATCAATGTGTTGGTCTGATGGTGGGCGCTGTAGGGATTGAACCTACGACCTCTCCCGTGTGAAGGGATCGATAGATAGTAAAATCAATAAGTTAAAGCGAGTATTTGCGGCATTAGCGACATCAATTAGCGGCAGATAGCACCAAACTTCGAATCTCTTCGGGCAATAGGTTAGGCCACCGGAAATATCTCAATGCCGCCGAACTCCGGCGCTTCGTCAAAGCTGCGCGGCGTATGCCTCCTTCGATACGCCTGTTTTGTTTGACGCTCAGATGGAGCGGCGCGCGCATCTCGGAAGTGCTCGCACTCACGCCGGCCGCGATCGACATTGAGAGTGGTGTTGCCAGCATCGAGACTCTGAAACGCCGCAGGCGCGGAATCGTCCGGCAGGTGCCGCTGCCGCCGAAAGTGCTTCGCGAGCTTGATCGCGTGTTCAAGTTGCGGATCGCGCAGCGAGATCCGCAACTTGCGACGTTGCGGCTATGGTCCTGGAGCCGAACGACGGCGTGGCGGTACGTGAAGGCCGTCATGGTGGCGGCCGGCGTCACCGGCATGCCCGCCTTGCCCAAGGGCCTACGGCACGGCTTCGGCGTGAACGCCTTTCAGTCGAACGTGCCGCCGCATCTTGTTCAACGGTGGCTCGGACATGCTTCGTTACGCACCACCGCGATCTATGGTGATGTGATCGGTGCCAAGGAGCGCAGAATCGCAGCGCGAATGTGGCGGCATTGAAACGACAAACCGCCTATGGTTTTCGCTACTGATGCCAATTGCTCCCGCGCCCGCGATCCTTCGGGTCGAAAGGCTCGCCGTTGAATTTTGCGCGGAACAACTCGGCACGTGCCGGATCGGCGAAACAGAACACGACGTAACCGACGCCATCTCGGCGCACGCTATGGCCTCGTTCGCAGAGCGAGAGATCAAGGCAGAAGGCATGCACGATATTGTAGTTAGCGCCCGTGACCTGATCGGCGGGCAACGCCACCTGATATGGCCAGCCGCGATCGACCCGCGGCGCTCAACTCGCCCTTGCGGTAGATTATGCACTTGCGGGCGACCCGAAATCCTCCGGCACCTCGCCGAAGGTTTTCAGGATCACAGCGTCGTCGAATTCACCGAGATTGGGATCGCCGCTGCGCGAGAAGGCGACGGCGCCGGCGTTGACTTTGTCCAATGCCAAGACTTGCGCGCGCCGGATCGCGGCAGCGCCGTGCGGACATTCCACCGCTTCGCCGGGAGCCAGCCCACCATCGAGATGAATAAAGGGCAAGGCGACGTAATAGACCATGACGGGTGATCCGATCATGGCATTTTCGAACGAAGAAAGAACGATAGTCAAAGTTTTGCTCTTTCGGTTGACTTTGTACTCAAGTATAGATGCTTGACTCCCGTTAAGAGGCTATTTTCATTGGAGTTTGGAATCCATAACTTCCTAATGCCAACGTAATAAAAATATAATAATGTATAGCTTCCTTTATGGCATTGATTAGAGCAGAGAGCAGTTATATCTAACCGTAAGCGGCTAAATCGCCGGGAAAGGTCACGCTCAGAAGCCGGAGCTTAGCATGAACTTGAGAAGGGCAGAAATCCTATCCAAAGACCAAGTCGCCGGCACTCTCGAGGAGACGGCCGGCGGAGGGACACGTTTTATCTATGCGCCGAAGTGGTGGACTCAAATCGCTTGCAGCCTTTCCATCCTGCAGCGCGAGCATGAGTGGGCGCAGGGCGTCCATCCCTTCTTTCAGCATCTCGGCCCGGAAGGGTGGCTCCGTGAGACACAGGCGCGTGTCGCGCACATCGCCGAGGAAGACGATTTCGGCCTCCTGCTCCGCTATGGCGCGGACTGCATCGGCGCCGTCGGCGTACGCCGCTCGCCGGGAGAAGAAGGACAGGATATAGAAACGGTCACCGAGATCACCGCGAATCCCGGGCGGACCATTTCCGGTATCCAGAAAAAGCTTCTGGTCATCAAGCAAGGAAACGGGTTTGGCCCCGCTGGTCCGACGGGCCCCGCGCCTTACATCGCCAAATTCAATTCCGAGCGGGAGCGCGTCGAGTCTCTCGTGCGCAATGAGGCCTTGAGTCTTCGCTGGAGTGCGGAACTCCTCGGCAAGGAGGAGATCAACGAATTTACTCTCGGCACCGTCGCCGTCGTCAACGAAACCGCGCTCGTCGTCACCCGTTTCGACCGCACGCCGGACGGAAGCAAGCTGCGCCTGGAAGATTTCGCGCAAATTCTGAACAAGCCACGAGGACGGGACTTCGCCGGCAAATATGACGCCTCCTATGAAGACGTGGCAAGCGCCATCCAGCAGCATTCCGTCCGCCCCGAGATCGACGTCGCACGTTTTTTCCGCCGTCTCCTGGTCAATCTGCTAGTCGGCAATTGCGATGCTCATCTTAAGAACTTTTCTCTTCTTGAGACCGCGGACGGCCTGCGTCTCTCGCCGGCCTACGATATTGTCAACACCGCCTTCTATGACGGGTTCGACCAGAATGTCGCTTTGTCCATTAACGGCAAAAGGCCCGCGCTTGATCAAGTTACGCGCGACATCTTGCAAAAGTTCGGACGGAGCATCGGCCTGCCGCAGCGCGCCGTCGATCAGATCTTCACGGATTTGCACACTCGCGCGCATCGCGCCGCTTCGCTCTTGAAGCCGCCTGCCGGCGAGCCCGCGGACGGGTTTGTCCATCGCTACTCCGAAATTGTGAGCAGAGCATGCCTGCGAATTCTGGGGGAATAACGCCTCTCAAATGGCGCGCGTTGGTCAACGAGGCGATCCGCCGTCGTAAGGCGGAGAAGTTGACGCAGCGCGAACACGCGGCGCTGGCGAGCGTCAGCATTCCGACGATTGTCTCGTTCGACCGCGGTGAAGAGACACTTACGCTTTCCAAGGCTTTCGACATTCTGCGCGTCGTCGGTCTGGTTGAGGAGCCGGGCAAGGAAGGCGTTCAGGGAGCATTCGTTCAAGATGCTTTCGCGCGCTGGCGCGATCTCACCAAAAACCTTCCCGAGGATTCCCCCGGTCGTTTCCGGGACGGGTGGTATCGCATCGACTACGCCCTGGAGGGCGATCTCATCCCGGTCGAGCTTCATGAGCTGAAGATATTCCTTCGAAAGTCCGTCGTGCCCCATACCGGATGGCCGCTGTTTCTGTTTCCCGGCCGTCCCGAACTTGAGCCGTATGAGCAGGACGGCGTGATCGAATGCTGGCTCAAGCCGTCCGACGCCGGCGCAAACCGCCCGCTGGGCGATTCCGCCCATTGCGATTTCTGGCGCGCCGCTCCCACCGGCCGCGCCTTTATCATTCGAGGCTATCAGGAGGACAGTCAGGAGACGTTTCCCCCGCGCACGATCTTCGACACGACCTTACCGACATGGCGCATCGGAGAGGGGCTGCTGCACGCCAAAAACCTCGCCGATCAATTGGCCGTGGACCAAAATAAAGTCACGGTGCGCCTGCGCGTGCTCTACACCAGCCTTAGCGGGCGCGTTCTGCGCGCGTGGGGTAATCCCATGAGCGATCTTATGTTCGAGGGCGGGGCGGCGCGGAGCGACGAGGCGGTGGTGGAAACGGCGGTGCCTGCGAAGGACATCACGGCGAAGCTGGCCGAGATCGTTCATCCGCTCGTAGCTTCGCTATTCGAACGTTTTGGCGTAACAGGTCTTTCTGTCGATCGCGTGAGCGCCGAACTCGAACGAATGAAGGCAAATCAGTTCTCTTCGGTCAGGAGCTAACGAATTAAGCGTCTTTATCAGGTACGCCTCCCGCTATGATCCGGCCATGTACGCCAGACGATTCGAATCTTTAATCGCCGAGGAAGTCGGCAAAACCGATCTCTCGCAACGCGCACCTGACGACATACCGCGGCGCTTCGAGAGCTTGCGCGGCTACCGCTTGCTTCCCGCGGGCCGGGCCAAGAATGTCACGCCTCTTTCCGTCGCACAGATGGCGACGGCGATCCTCGCGATTACAACGGTCAAACCCGGATACGCGGGACTTGCCGCTAAGACCTTAAGCAGCCTTCGGCCCGTTGGAGGGGTTGAAGCTTCATTCCAAAAATGCGTGACACTTGGCTCGGCAGTTCGCCGCACACGACCTCAGCCTACTCGTCGGATCTTCTTGATTTCAGGAAATGGCTTCCGCCGGAGAAGTCACTTGAAGATGTCGGCGAAGAGGACCTGAGACTTTACCTGGACGATATGGTGTCCGGAAGAAGTCTAAGCGTAGCCACGGTACGCAGGAGGCTCGCTTGCCTTCGAGGCTTCTTTCGCCATCAGACGGAATGCGAAAAAATTGGGGATCCGTTTGGCAGCTGGCGTCCTAAGCTGCCGCGTCGGACGCGGCTACCTAAGGCGCTTGCGAGATCGGAAGTAGTCTCTATCTTGCGGTCCGAGCCAAAAGCGCGAAACGAGCAGGACTTTAAGGTGGCGTTATGTTTGCTAGTTGTGACGGGTCTTCGTGTGGGAGAACTTTGTCGCATTAAACTTGAAGACATTTCGTCAGATTGCGCCGTCATTCGCGTGCACGGCAAGGGTGCCCGTGACCGCGTGGTCTACGTAACGGATCACTCGTTGAGGGCGGCATTGTCCGTCATAGTGGTGCAACGCCGTCTCAAGCACGGAGATAATATCCATCTGCTTCTAAACCGTCTGCGAGCGCCAATGAGACCACAATCTATAAGAGCCAGATTAAGAAGCATTGCAGCGCATTCAGGCATCCAACGACGCATTACCCCGCATATGCTTCGCCACACAGCCGCGACCTTGCTGATAGAAACTGGTGTAGACATCCGTTTTGTTCAGCGCCTCCTGGGTCATTCGAGCATCGCGACTACAGAGATCTACACGCACGTTACCGACGAAGCGCCAAGGAGCAGCTTGGCGAGAGCCGACGTCCTGTCAACCTTAAAGGTCGCATGAATTCGGGATGCAATCCCTCATCACAGCATAACCCGGAATTATGCGTCGTGGCCGGGCCATTTATCGTGTGAGGCAAATTGCCATCTGTACGCAATGCGGCTTTAGTAGTGGCGCAGGTTCAATTTGACGAAGGGATACGATGAAAAAAATTCGATGTGCTTCTCTGAGCGGCCTCAGTACCGAACGCAGAAAGCACAACGGCGAACGATGCACGAGAATTTCTTGCATCAATAGCTCCTAGTCGGGCGTCCGGGTCAGCTTAGAGCACGCAAGTGCCGAATTGGCCGTTCAGGCGCGAGGACCGCCGCCGCCGCTATAACGGCATCGGTGTCGATTCCGTAGTGCCGGTAAAGGTCAGGGATGGAACCGGTCTGCCCGAAATGTTCAACACCAAGAGGGCGCACGCGGTGACCTTTCACCGCTCCGAGCCAGGCCAGTGTGGCCGGATGGCCATCCAGAACCGACACGATGCTGCAACTACCGGGGAGACATGCGAACAATCGCTCGACGTGTGACTGAGCACGAACCAGGCCGCGCTCCCGCGCACGCAATGCCGCCGTCCAGCCGGCATTGAGCCGGTCTGCAGAGGTGACTGCCAGTAGACCGACGTCGCGGCGGTCCTCCGCCATCAAGCCGACCGCCTGGATCGCCTCGGGCGCTACTGTCCCGGTGTAAGCGACGACTAGCTGGCAGTTCGGCCCGGGCTTGCGCATCCAATAGGCGCCATCGACGATTGCCTGCCGAAGCTCCGGCGTCATCGTGCGCTTGATTTGCTCGATTGGCCGAGTAGAGAGCCGCAGATAAACCGAGCCGCCGCTTTCGTCGCGGAGCCAGTTGCGTTCAGAGGCATCTCCTTCGCCATCCCTCTGGATATAATTGAGCGAGAACGCGAGGATCACCGCAAGCTCGTCGACGAACGCGGGCTCGAACGATGCCAGGCCGTCCTGCGCCAGCCCAATCAATGGCTCCGCAATCGACTGGTGCGCGCCCCCCTCGGGCGCTAGCGACAGTCCCGAGGGCGTCGCTACAATGATGAATCGAGCGTCCTGGTAGCAGGCATAGTTGAGCGCATCGAGGCCGCGTGCGATGAATGGATCGTACAGTGTGCCGATCGGCAGCAGCCGCTCGCCGTTGATCGAATGCGAAAGGCCTAGCGCTGACAATAGAATGAAGAGGTTCATCTCGGCGATGCCGAGCTCGATGTGCTGACCCTTAGGCGAAAACTCCCAATGGAAGGTCGAGGGGATGCGTTCACTTTTGAATGTGTCGGCCATATTTTCGCGCGCGAAAAGCCCACGGCGGTTGACCCACGGTCCAAGGTTGGTCGAGACGGTGACGTCGGGTGAGGTAGTTACAATGCGCTCAGCTAGTGCGGATAGACTCGCGGGCCAGTTGGTTGAGCAACGCTCCGAAGCCGAATTGCGTCGACATCTCCGGCTGGATCGTGATCTCAATTTGATCCGGCACCGGATATTGCGGCGCCTTGAGGCGGCGCGCGTCGCCCGCGGCAAACGGCACCTTGTTCAGAAACGTCTTCACCTGTTCCGGCGCGTGCAGGCCTTCATACGGATCCCATTCGTGCCCGTGGCGGATGCTCATCGCTTGGCGGAATGTTTCCATCTGCGCCAGGGTCATCAGGCCGGCATGATTGTCCTTGTGGCCGGCGAGCGGTAGCCCAAATCCCTTCACCGTGTAAGCGATGAAGCAGGTCGGCCGATCATGGTCGATCTTGTCGAAAGCGCCGACGATTGACGGCAGGTCGTGGCCGCCGAGATTGTTCATTAGCCGCGCTAGCTCGTCATCTGAGCGGGACTCGATCAACTCAGTCGCCAGTCCCTGGTCACCAATCTCGTCCATCAGACGCTTGCGCCACGCAGCTCCCCCTTGGAACAGCAGCGCAGAGTAGAGCTGGTTTGGACAACGGTCGATCCATTGCCGCAGCATCTCCCCGCCGGGTTCGCGGAATGCGGCTTGCTGCAGCGAGCCGTATTTCAGGATCACTACATCCCAGCCGAAATTCTTGAACATCTGTTCGTAACGTTCCCACAGCCCCTCGCGCACGACAGCATCGAGACTCTGTCGGTTGTAGTCGATGATCCACCAGCAATTGCGTAGGCCCTGCTTCCAGCCCTCCAGGATCGACTCGAAAATGTTGCCCTCGTCGAGCTCGGCATCGCCAATAAGCGCAATTGTGCGACCTTCGGGCCGGTCAAGCCCCCACCCATGGGCTCGCACGTAATCTTGCACCAGCGACGAGAACAACGTCTGTGCCACACCGAGCCCGACCGAGCCGGTGGAGAAATCAACGTCGTCGGCATCTTTAGTGCGTGAAGGATAGCTCTGCGCGCCCTTGTAGCCGCGGAAGTTCTCAAGGTTCTCGAGTGTCTGCTTACCCAACAAGTACTGAATTGCGTGGAAGCAAGGTGAGGCGTGAGGCTTCACCGCGACACGGTCCTGCGGTCGTAAGGCGTGGAAATAAAGCGCCGTCATTATGGTCACGAGGGATGCAGACGAGGCCTGGTGGCCGCCGACCTTCAAGCCGTCAACGTTATTACGCACATGGTTGGCATTGTGGATCATCCAGCTCGCCAGCCACAAAACCTTGCGCTCGAGTTCGCTGAGAATGACGAGATCGTCATCGGATATCGTGTCGGTCATTTTTGATCCATCATATTGGTCCGTCGGGGGGGGCATTATTTGTCGGAACAAGGCGCAGCAATTGCCCGCTGTCTATCTTGTTGATTGTCGGCAATGTCAGGAAAAGAGCCGAGTACACCTGGAGGTTTTCGGCATTCGCGTCCCGGGGAATGACGATTGAGTTGACGAGCTTTCCGCGCTCCGCGCTGACTATTTCGCTTGGCACGGTCGTCGTTTCCTGGCTTTCGCATTCCAAGTTGCCGAACCAACAAAGAATACCGATCGTCTCCGACGCTAACGACCTCAATTCTGAAATTCTCGGTCGCTGTCTGCGCGGATTAATAGACCACGTTGCGATTGGGGAACTATATTACCGAATTTTTCAGGATCCCGATCGGCTGAATGTCACATTCGATTTGGTCACCTGGAAGACAATAGCGGGTTGCTGCGACCAAGCTATCCTTTGCATGCCACTGTCCGCCGAGTTCGCGATCTACGGACCACGCTGTGCCAGCAGGCGTTCCAGTGATAATCACCATCCCGGGCTTCAAGGTGAAATTAGTCGAAAAGAAGTGAATTAATTCAGCGCACGTCCATATCATATCTTTGGTGTTGCTCGATTGACGCAATTCGCCGTTGATCCTGGTTTTGATGTCAAGCGATTGGGGATCGCCGACCTCGTCCGCCGTGACGATGCAAGGTCCGATTGGCGCACTCGTGTCGAAGGCCTTTCCGCGGCCGAGGTCGTACCACGTCATGTCGTTTGATCTGCGCACCTGGCGATCACGCGCTGTGACGTCATTGACGATCGTGTAGCCAAATACGTGGTCAAGTGCGCGGTCCGTCGGAATATGCCGTCCCGGCTTTCCAATGACGATCGCAAGCTCAGTTTCGCAATCAAGCTTCTGCGTCAGCTTGGGATCGTACTGAATAGGCTCTTCGGGGCCAATGATGCAATCCGAGGTTTTGATGAAGAACTCAGGTTCCTTGCCGCTCATTGGTGTGCCAGCTTTTTCGTCGTTGTGCTCACGGTAGTTGCTGCCGGCGCAAAGAATGGTGGTCGGCCGCAACGGCGGCGCCAGCTTCACGGCGTCCAACTGATGGATGGCTTGGTTGGGACGCTGGGCAATTAACCGCGATGCGAGCGCAAACGCCGATGGTCCGCCTCGAATGAACGAAGTCGCGTCGCAAATGTATGGCTCTTCGGCGGGCTGGAGTAGCGAAGCGGCCAAGCCGGGCTCGAGTATTTCGCCGCCGAGGAGAAAACCCAGGCGTATTTCGCCGTCCCGCCAGAAGCTGACAAGCTTCATCTCTATCCCCCAATAGGGGCCCCACCGCAGCTGGGCACTAAAGGTCCTATTGAAGGCTATTGTGGGGGCAATTCAGGACTAATTCAATACCAATTTGGTTTGGCCCCAAATGCCCTTGGTGGCAGACGGGTCGCGGCTACATGACGACCTGAACCTATTGCCTGGTGTCGTGCATCCCCTTGGTCATCGCTTCACGAACTCCCAAAAGATGCGCCTCCATCTCCCGTCGCGCCGTCAACGCATCCCTTTGGCGAATAGCCTGGACTATGCGGACGTGCTCGCCGAGATGCTTGAGCCTCGCATCTTCGGTCAAGGTCCGCTCTTTCAGCATACCCCACTCACCGGCTGTGCGAGCGGACGAAATAATTTTCGCAATCGCCACGAAAAGAGGGTTGCGGCTTGCCGCGGCAATAGCTTTGTGCAGTTCATCATCGCAATCCTCGAATTCCTGCAGCGTTCGCGCCACACGCGATCTGTCGACCGCAGACTGCATGCGGTCGATCTCAATAGCTGCCGCCCTATGGGCAGAAACCTCTGCGATCTTTGGTTCGATCGATAGCCTTAATTCCATAAGATCCAGCGGGTTAGCAGTTTGCAAGACCTTTAGTGACAGCGCTCCGACATCTTGATAGCCGTCGTCGGCGACGTCTTTCGGCTGTCTGGTCTGGGCTCCGGTTGTGACAAATGTACCGCGCCCGACGTGACGGCTGATCTTACCTTCTTGCTCAAGCGCCACCAGAATCTTCCTGACGGTGTTTCGCCCTGCTGAGAACTGCTCCGCTAGCACGCGTTCATTCGGAAGCTTGTCGCCCAAATTCAACACGCCTTTAGCGATGCCGTCTTCGATGAACCGCCGGATCTCCCGGACGGCATCTCGAGAGCGATCGCGGACGCTGTCTTTTTTCGCAATCATTGTTCGTCTGCCGCAGCTAAGCCACGAATAACCAATTCAGCGTCGAATCGCTACCCAACCAATTTAAGCGCGAATCTGTCTTTAGAATGGTTCTCTATTATATTGACAAAGGTTCTTTATTGCACCAAAAATGGAACCGAAGGCAAAAGAATAGGCCTAGTGCGAGTGGAATATGAGGGAGGGCGCGTCGTGACAAATTATCCGCGTTTGTTCTCGCCGTGGAAGCTTCGCGAGACTGAGATCAGGAACAAGGTGGTGTTTCCGCCCACTTGTCCAACCTGGGTGTCTGATCCTTGGAGCGGGCTGTTTACGGACATGGCGGTTGATTATTACGCCGAACGGGCGAAGGGCGGTGTCGGCTTGATCATAATCGGCGGCACCCATGTTCATCCGTCGTCGCTTTCCGCGCCGCTTATGATGCCGCAGCTTTACAACGATGCCCAAATAGGGCCGCTGTCGAAAATTGCGAATGCTGTTCATTCCCATGGATGCAAACTTGCAATCCAGCTTTGGCATTCTGGAATGCGCGGTTATCCCATCTACAAGCAAGCGGCCGGATACGATCCCGACGCGACCTGGTACACGGTCAGCCCGAGCCAAGTACCGCTCGGCGAATTTCCCGGTGCCTCAACGCCGAAGGAATTGGAAGAAGAGGAAATCGAAGAGATATTGGTTGCCTACCAATCGGCAGCGGCGCGAGCAATTGCAGCAGGCCTTGATGGCGTGGAACTGCATCTTAGTCACGGCTACTTACCGTGGCAGTTCATCTCTCCGCTTTACAATAAGCGTACCGATCGATGGGGCGGTTCGTACGAGAACCGGCTTCGCTTTCCACTCGAGGCTCTGAAGCGCATTCGAAGCGGTGTGGGTGCGGGGCCTTTCTTAGGTTACCGGATTAATTCGACGTCATTTTGGCCCGGCGATCTTGAAATCGACGACGTTCGCAAGATCGTACCTGACATCGAAAAGCAAGCAGATATCGATTACGTCAGCGTGTCTGCGGGCGTGCATCACACTTTCATCCACACGCCGATGGAATTTAAGGGCGGATGGGAGAGCGGTTACGTACGGAAAATAAAGGAAGTATCCAACAAGCCGGTATTTTTGGTTGGCCGAATTACGATGCCGGATGTAGCGGAAAACTTGCTAGCCGAGGGCGGCGCTGACGCAATCTGTTTGGCGCGGCAGCTCTTTACAGATCCAGAGTGGGCCAACAAAGCGGCAGCCGGCAACGCGGACGACATTCGCGCCTGTGTTGCTGCCAACTTCTGCTGGAAGAGCGTCAGTCGCGGTGGGCGCGTGCAATGCGTCTACAATCCCACCATCGGTCGTGAAAAAAGCTGGGGTGCCGGCACCCTGATCAAAGTTAAAGCGCCGCGCAAGGCTCTTGTCATCGGTGGAGGACCAGCAGGGCTGGAATATGCGCGGGTCGCCGCCGCGCGGGGTCATCAGATTACGCTGCTCGAAGGTCAGGATGAGCTCGGCGGCCACGTGCGAGTTCAGTCGTTGTTGCCGTCCCGGACGGAGTTCGGCGAGATCGGTCGCTGGTTGGCGGATCAGGCTGCGAAGAACGGCGCCGTTATCATAACCGGTGTGGAAGTAAATGAGGACAACGTCGACAGCATCATCGCCGAACACGCTCCCGATCATGTGGTTGTCGCCACTGGCTCGAAGGGCGCTTACGACGGATTCCAAGGCTGGACCGCCGAAGGGCTTCCCGGTTGGGAAAGCGGGAACTGCGTTACTTGGGAGGAGGTCGCAGTTAGCCGCTCAAAATCTCCGCCTCGCTCCTTTCCCGGCCACGCCGTTGTTCTCGATGACCTCGGCGACGTTGCTGGTCCGCTGACGGCCGTCATGCTGGCCGAGGCCGGATGTAACTCCGTCACGCTTGCTACCCGCTGGCCCATGGTCGGCATGGAAACCATTCTCGATGTTTATTTCGAATGGATCATGCCACGCGTTTACAAGGCCGGCGTGCGAGTGCTGGCTGATCACTTCGTCCGAAATATTGCGGGACGGGAGATCACGCTCTTTAACGTTCATAACGAAAGCGCCGAACTGAAGCTGCCGGCCGATTGGATCGTCATGGCCACCGGCCGCCGGTCTGAAAACGCGCTGTATCCCCTGCTCAAGAAACGCAACGTCTCTGTTGAAACCATCGGCGATGCTACGGCGCCCCGCTACACGTACGAAGCGGTCTACGAGGGCCATCGTGCGGCGCGAAAGCTCTAACGCCGCGTTCTCCATCTGTCGCCCGTTGATCCGGCGTCTCTGTGCATAAAAATCCGAAAAGCCGCAAAGGAGGGTAGGAAAATGAAACGGATCGCAAATATTTCTTCTGCGTTGTCGCTATCGCTCGCATTCGGCATGGGCGCCGCAATAGCGGCGGCAATCGACGAGCTTCCCCCGGAACTCGCCAAAGCGTATCAGAATCTCGAGTCTCAGCAGCCGGTCGGCCCAAGTGTGCTTCGCGATTTTAAGCCGAAGAAGGGTCCACCCTGGACGATCGGCTATGCAAGTTCCTACGCCGGAAACACCTGGCGTGCGGCGGCGATGAACCGCCTACAAAACGTGCTGCTGCCGAAATACAAGGAAGCGGGCTTGGTCAAGAACGTCATCATCACGCAGTCGAACCTCAACGACTCCGTTCAGATTCAGCAAATGAGGCAGTTGGTCGACCAAGGGGTCGACGCCATCTTCATTACCTCGCCAAATACCACGACGTTAAACCAGACGATCGAGTACGCTTATGGAAAGGGCGTTCCAACCTTTTCCTTCAGTGGCTACGTCACGTCGCCTGATGCGATCGGCGAAGGATCTAATCTCGTCGATGGGGGCTATCAAGCTGCCAAAAGCATCGCCGAGAAGATTGGCGGAAAGGGAAACGTTCTGCTGGTCAGCGGTATTGCGGGACTCACTCCATCCGATAGTTTTGATGTCGGTGCAAAGAGGGCGCTCGGAGAATATTCCGGGATCAAATTGATAGGCGTTGTACAGGGCAAATGGACCGATCAGGTCGCCCAGGTCGAAGTGCAAAAATTCCTCGCCACACATCCAGAAAAATTGGATGGCATTGTGCTGCAAACGCCGTCGGAAAACGGTGTATTAAAGGCCTTGCTGCAATCTGGCCGGCCAATGGTACCGATCTCCCTTGGTGGCGAAGCGGGTGCCGCTTGCTACTGGCGCTCGCATCCCGACTGGGTCAAATCCGGCTTTTATGTGTGGCCGCCGGGCGACGAACTCGAAATCGTCTGGAACGTGATGATCCGCACATTGGAGGGCCAAGGGCCGAAGATCCAAACGATCGTTCGATCGGTTCTACCGTTCACCCACGGCGAAGTCCTTGCGGCCCTGCCGAAGAATTGCAGCATTGACTCCCCGGAATTTGTCGAGCCGCCATTCGAGCAGTGGTTTCCGGCAAAGATGATAGATGCCTTCTTTGTTCATCCTCACGATCCACTGACATGGAAGCCGTGACAACACGAAGAGACTGCGTCCCGCGTTCGTTCACCAACTGGGGAGGCAGGATACGCCCAGACGGGTGTGCCGGCCTCTCCCACCCTACAAAGATCGGATTTCTTGCCTTCCACGGCCAGGCCACTTCTAATGTCGGCCAGTACGACCCAAGAGGAGCGGCTATCTGGAACCCAGGTTGTGACGCAAACCGCAGAAATACTCGTCCGGGAAGTACGCAAAAGCTTCGGTGAAACCACCGCGTTGGACGGCTGTTCGCTCAGCGTCAAGTTGGGGGAAGTGCATGCGATCGTCGGCGAGAACGGTAGTGGTAAAAGCACTCTGGTCAAGATCCTTTCCGGCGTCATCAAGCCCGATTCCGGATTGATTTCGGCTTTCGGCTCTACGCCGCGCAATCCGCGGCACGCGATTTAGCTCGGTATTGCCACGATCTTTCAAGAGATACTCGTCGCGGACGAAGCTACGGTTACTGACAATCTGTTCGTCGGCAATGACGGTCTGTTTCGCCGCCGGCTTTCGAAGCGTGCGGCTGGCAGACTAGCTCGTGAAATGCTGGCCCGTCTCACTGGGGCGGAGCTTGATCCGGATCGGCTCGTCGGCGAACTCCCCATCAGCGTAAAGCAATGGATTGTGATCGCTCGAGCGTTTCTGAAAGAGCCTAAGGTTCTCATTTTAGACGAATCTTCTGCGGCATTGGATTTGGACGCGACTGGGCGCCTTCACGAGCAGATCAGAAGTATGCGTGCCCGCGGAGGCGCCATCGTGATCGTTACTCATCGGATCGCCGAACTCATCAGTATCGCGGATCGCGCTACCGTTTTGCGCGACGGACAAGTCGCCGGCGAACTTGATAAGGCGCACATAACGGAGCAAAGCCTTCTTGCGCTCATGACCCCGCGACCCCGCGTGTCGACAACATCGGGCGGCGGCAAGGTGAAAGTCGCGACACGGGGGTCGGCTGCGGTTCTTGCTGTCGACGGCTTACAGATTCGGCGCGACACGACACCGTTCAATTTCTCACTTAGCTTCGGAGAGATCGTCGGTATCACCGGGCTCGAGGGGCAAGGACAAAACCGCTTTCTGCGGATACTGGCGGGCTTGGAAATTGCGGTTGCCGGATTTCCCATTGTGGCGGGTGAAGAAGACGAGTGGACCCCCGTTCGCGGTCTTTACGACGCTGACAGGCTCGGTATCTCGTATGTGTCCGGCGATAGGAAACGGGAAGGGATTTTCCCGAATCTAAGCATTTATGAAAATCTCATAATCGGCATTTGCCGCAGGCATCTGGGGCCGGGCGGTTGGATCAAGACGGGCGAAATCGCTAATACGTACGACACCGAAGTAAGACGTCTTTCAATCAAAGCGGGCAACCGCACCGATAGGATCACATCACTTAGTGGCGGGAACCAACAGAAAGTTTTGATCGCGCGCGCACTGGCACGAAAGCCGCGCATTCTAATTCTCAACGACCCCACGCGTGGCGTCGATCTGGGAACCAAACGCGAACTGTACAACGAACTGCGGCAGTTCGCAGCGAGCGGCGGCGCTGTCATCTACCTATCCAGCGAGATCGAAGAGCTCCTTGGATTTGCCGATCGTGTGGCTGTCTTTCACAATGGTGACATTTTTAAAATCTTGAAAGACGCAGAGATTTCCGAGCACGCGATGCTGGCCGCCATGTTCGGTCAGGCCGACACGGCCACGCTGGACTTTGATACGCCGGGTCCTCCGCAATGAGCGGGAAATCTTCCGTATTTTCCAGGCTGCATGACCGCGGATACTTGCTGGTGCCTAGCGCCCTTTTTGCCGCGTTGCTTTTAGCGGCAGGCATCAGGGGCCCGAGCCTGTTTTCGCACGATGGAATCGCTGGAGCGATAATCGTAATTGCACCCCTTATGCTGGCGACTCTCGCCTTGACGCCGATAGCTTTGGTTGGTCGAGGCGGCATTGATCTTGCCGTCGGTCCACTCATGGGGCTGATTAACGTAAGCATGGTCAAGTGGTTGGTCGCAAGCCATTATTCCACACCTATGCTGGTTGTTGCTTACTCGCTTGGTCTTGGGGTCCTGTATCAGCTGATGCAAGGCATCATCATCATCTATGTACGAGTGGCTCCCATTATCGTGACGCTCAGTAGTTTCCTTGTCCTGTCGGGGGTTAATTTGGAAATAATGGACAGGCCTTCCGGCTCGGCACCCGAATGGATGGCCACGTGGGGAAGGGGAACGGACATTTTCACGCCGGATTTGCTTATCTTGCTTATTGCGCTGATTTCTTGGTTTTTCATTACAAGGACTTCGTTCTACACGCATCTCAAGCTGACCGGCGCCGATGAGCGAATGTCGTTCACCAGCGGAGTTAGAGTCCATGTTGCGCGCTTGGGCGCTCACGCGCTTGCCGGAATTTATGTCGGATTAGCTGCGCTCGCTTTTACAGCGCTTATGGGGTCCGGTGATCCGACGCAAGGTAGTACTTACACATTGTCGGCTATTACAGCACTCGTCCTTGGTGGAACCAGCCTTGCCGGTGGAAAGGGTGGCGGCCTTGGATCGGTTCTTGGCGCGCTCGACATGTATCTGATTTCGTATGTTCTATCATCCTTCAGTTTTGGAATTGTTTCGGGATTCGTGACGCAGATGTCGTTCGGAATTATTCTGGTTCTATCGCTCCTGATCAGCGTTTTCATATCGGGACGAAAGACTGCGGACAACTACTAAGACGTGTGGTGACAATCTTGGATTGGCTCAAGCGGCATCTCGTGACAAACCGGAGTATCTGGACCGGGGCGATGTTGCTCGCCCTGCTTTTTACGGTCGGTGTGTTCTGTGTTGAAGGGTTCGGTTCGGGTCAAAACATTAAGTCTATGCTGCTTCTGGCGTCATTCTTGGGATTAGCGTCGTTGGGTCAAACACTGTGCGCGCTGTTGGGCGGAATTGATCTCTCGATCGCCTATGTCGTTGGCGCTGCCAATATCCTGCTTGCCAGCTTATTCAATTTAGGAGTTCCGCCGTCCTTGTCATTTGTCGTTGTGCTTGTTGTCGGGGTCGCTTTGGGTGCCTTGAACGGGCTACTGACCTATCGTCTCCAGGGTCAAGCACTGATCGTGACACTCGGGGTAGGGTTTGCGGTGGTCGGCGGGGCCCAGATCCTGACCAGCATCGGATCGAATTATGCGGGCAATGTACTAGGCGAAACCCCTAATTGGTTGGCCAATTTCTCGTCAATCGCTGGGACCACATTCGGGCTTGGTATTCCACCAGTGATCATAGCTTGGATTCTTATTTCCGCGCTCGTTATCGCAATGTTGGGACGGACCTGGTTCGGAAGAACATTCTACGCGGTGGGCGGGAGCCGGGTGGCCGCCTCGCGCCTCGGAATATCGGAGTTTCACGCGTGGATCGCCGCCTATTCGATTAGCGGCGGTATGGCTGCCCTGACCGGAATGGTGCTTTTAGGGTTTAGTGGCGGCGGCTTTGTCGGTGTGGGCGATCCGTATCTTTTCACCACCGTAGCTGCAGTTGTTATCGGTGGCACTTCATTGCTTGGCGGCTGGGGCGGCTATGGTGCAACGATTATTGGTGTCCTTGTTCTTACTGTATTGTCGTCGTTGTTGGTGGGGATTGGACTAGGCTATGCAGGTCAGCAGGCCGTATTCGGCGCGTTGATTGTACCTATGGTGGCGTTTTATGCCCGTTCGCCCCACATGAGCACGCAGATCTAGGTTTCGATCGTGCCGTCAGGTGAAGGCCACATGATTGATCACGAAAACTTTGCGTGTTTCTGGGTTGGATCAAAGTCGATAATCCACGAAATGGTGGACGTGTGCCGACCGCCGGTACCATTATTCGAGGCGAAGTAGATAACGCGGATTTGTACGGAAGCAGAGTTAGGTGGCTGGTTCGATCAGCGGCTTGGGCCAGGCACATGGGTCGCCAATCCACGCACATGGGACGGTCGGGTAGACCGCGCGGCGAACGAGATTGTTCTTTGGCGACAGTGTAAATACGTGTTGAATACTTTGTCCGTCCTTTTGGGGGGTCGTACGCTGCACTCAACACCTTCGGCTTTTGTCATATGCATGACGTATTAAACACCCAGATACGTGGATGAGAGGTTTTCATGGGACGCCAATTCGGAGGCGGTTCCGGTAAGCACAACTTTCCCTCGCTTCAATATGAGCCCACGGTCGGCCAGCGATAGCGCTTTCTTCGCGTTCTGCTCGACCAGCAACACGGGTATGCCGCGGTCGCGCATTGACCCGATTGCAGCGAATATCTGCGCGACAATTAATGGCGCGACGCCAAGGGACGGTTCGTCGCACATCAGAATGCGCGGCTTCGCCATAAGAGCGCGCCCGAGAGCCAGCATCTGTTGCTGCCCGCCTGACAACGAGCCGGCCGATTGTTGATGACGTTCCTTGAGTATCGGGAAGAGCCGATAGATTTCATCTGCCGTTTCCGCCAGCAGCGAGAATCGCTCGCGCCGCCGGGTGTAAGCCCCCAGCAGCAGGTTTTCCTTCACCGAGAGACCTCTGAGCATCTGACGGCCTTCGGGAACATGAACAAGGCCAAGCTCGACACGTCGGCTCGCCGGTACGGTCGAGATGTCAATGCCATTGAATCGAATTCTGCCCTTGTTAAGCGGTAGTATTCCGGAAATAGCGCGCAGGAGTGTGGATTTCCCCGCGCCATTAGCGCCAAGGATTGCGACCATTTCGCCACCGCCGATGTTAAGCGAGACGTTTTGGAGGACCGGTGCTGCCGCGCCGTACGAGACGTTCAGGTCCTCAATTTCCAGGAGAGCGCTCATTGGCCCAGATACGCCGCGATGACCCCGTCATCTTTGCGAATTTCCGCGGGTGTACCGTCGGCAATCGTTTTACCGAAGTTCACGACGCAGATGTCGTCGCACAACTCCATGACGAAATCTATATCGTGTTCAATGATGAGAATTGTGAGTCCAGCGTCACGCAGCGCTCTAATAAAGCTCTTGAATACCTGCCTTTCCGGGCCGTTTAGACCGGCAACGGCTTCGTCGAGAAGGAGCAGACGCGGTGCGGTGGCGCACGAACGGGCCACCTCGATCAGCTTGCGCAATCCCTGTGGGATTTTTTCGACCGACCGCCCGGCGTACTCTTCAAGCTGAAGGCTACGCAGCCATGCTTGTGCGTTACGACGCGCTTCAGCCTCGGCTATGAGTGTTTGCCGGCGGCCCAGCGCGCAGGCAATCAATTCACGCAAGCCGCCGTCGATGCTGCATTCCTGGCCGACCATAATGTTTTCTTCGACACTGAGATACGGAAACAGCCGTTCGTGCTGAAAGGTCCGCTGAATGCCGAATTTAGCAATCTGATCGGGGCGAAGTTGGCGTAGTTCGGTAGACCCCACCCAAATCCGACCGCCATCGGGCGTCAGTAGGCCACTGATCAGGTTCAGCAACGTGGTTTTTCCGGCGCCGTTTGGGCCGATTAGTCCCTTGATCTGGCCCCGGCGAATTTCGAACGAAACGTTATCGATCGCTCGAACCCCGCCGAAGCTGCGAGCCAGGCTGTCTATTCGGAGTACAGCAGCCGTTCCTGTCCCTATCCCGGCCGAGTATGGTATGGCCTGTCCGCCCGTCGCGGCACGCGGCCGCGTTCGCGACCTGATCCGCTTGACAATATCTTCGATCGCACCAGCGATACCGCGCGGCAATGCAAAGATGATAATGCAGAAAAATATCCCACTGAAAAGAATCTTCGCGCCATGCAAGCTGCTTAACACGTCCGGAAGCAGTCGGATGACGGTTGTTCCCCACAACCCGCCCCATATCGTACCTTCACCGCCGATAAACATCATGAGCAAGAGATCGAGCAGAGCGCCAAGTGAAAAACTGTCGGGGTGAACGGCGCCGTTGTACATGGCGAATAGGGAGCCGCCGAACGATGCGTAACACGCGCTGATCACGAAGGCACTTATCTTCAGCTGATCGACGTTCACGCCGAGGCAGGCAGCCGCGGTCGCATCGCTGCGGATCGCGCGCAAAGCACGCCCAACTCGCGACCTGGATAGGTTGTATGTAAACCAGAACAGGACAACGGCGCAGCTTGCCGCGAATGCGCCGAAGCTCAAATCAGTATTCAAACTTGTGCCGATCACTGGCCGAGGAATGCCGCCGAGACCGCCATCGCCTCCTGTAACGTCATACCAAACCGTTATTGTCCCATGAATCATAATGCCGAAGGCCAGCGTCGCCAGCATAAAGTAAGACGTTGAAAGTCGAAGGCACACGCGGCCAAGCACGTAACTTAAAGCAATGTTGACCAGAATTCCGATTAAAGCTCCGAATAGCGGCGGGATCGCAAGTCTTGTGAATAAAATGGCCACGGCGTAGGCGCCTACCGCGAAGAAGCCAACTTGGCCGAAGCTCAGCATTCCGGTGTAGCCGTAGAGCAAGTCCAAGCCCATCACGACGACGAAAAAGATGGCCGTCGTGACGATAACGTCGCTATGTATCACGCGCAGAAAATATAATGGCGTCACGACGAGCGCGTATATTGCGAGGACTACGAAAAACCAGGCGTTGCGACGCGTGAGATAAGCCGCCGCTTGCAACACATTCATGCGTTAAGCTCGGCGTGCCAAAAGGCCTTGAGGGCGAAATACCAGCATCAAGATAAGCGCCAACATTGGTACAACCTGCTCAAGCAAGCCGCCGACTGTGCCCGGCAAAAGCAGAAAGCAGTTTTGCAATATTCCGAGAAGGAGGCCGCCTGCGATCGGCCCGGCAACTTCCTCTTCGCCACCGATCAAGTAGGCGAGAATTCCGTTCAACGCGAAAACTCCGCCCGATTGATAGTCGAGCCAAGTGATCGGGCTCACCAGTATCCCGGCTGTTGCGCCGATCATCGCACCCAATCCAAACGTAATGGCGCCAATTCTGCGGACATTAATGCCGAGAAGAATGCTCATCATCGGATTTTGCGCGCAGGCCCGCATGGCACGGCCGGTCCAGGACTTATGCAGGAAAGCCTGCAACCCCACGGCGATGATGAAGGTGCAGACTATCATCCATACCAACTGTCGGGGCATGATGGCGCCAAAAACAGAGAACACGCCGTCCTCAAGAGCGGGCCCGCGTTGGGGATCCGGGCCCCAAATCAGGAACGCCGCCCCTTCAAAAAGCACAAGGAGCGCGAGAGTCGACAACACCGCCATGTCAAGTGATATCGGACGCCACGGCTTGGCGCGCAAATTTACCACCAAATCCGTAAGCACTCCGATTCCCGCTGACAGCACCAATACGATGGCAAACGACAGCGCCAATGGAACCTTGAAGTTATGGACTACGCTTAAGAAAATGAAGCCGCCCCAAAGAGCATAAGACCCTTGTGCGAGGTTGAGAATTCGCGTCGCCATGAAGACGACGCTGAAACCGAGGCCCAGCAGCGCGTAAATTGCGCCCTGGGAAAGACCGGCGATCAAGACTTGCGTTAACTCCGTCACCGTCTATTCCGCAATGAGCTTGAGCTCACGCATTTTACGCAGCATGTCTTCCTTGGAAAATCCGATCCGTTGGAGGCTATCCTTTAGAAACCCGCGAAAGACGAACTCGCCATTGGAAACCGACGCTACAGCGAGCTGCGCGGGGTCTGACCCGTATCCATCGGCCCACGTGCGTTTGAATTCGATTCCTTGCGCGCCGCTTATCTTCTGCTTGTCATGAATGTACGCTGTCAGTTTCTCACGATCCGTCCCGACATTCTGCAGGGCATCTACGATGGGAAGCGCCATGTCGTAGCCTACCGCTGACGGTAGCGTGGGCTCTTCGCCGAATTTGGCGCGATAGTCGCTGAGGAATTTCGAGATAGTCGCGTCCTGACGGTCCGCTTCCGGCAACGAAGACCATACAGTGCTCCGTGCTACGGCAAGAAAGGTGCGCTTCGCCGTGTCCGGCGACAGATCCTTGATGAGTTCCGGAATCACGTTGCCGCCGTTATAGGCGATGGGAACGGAGATTCCGGCCAGCTCAGATTGGTTCATCGCAATGTTTGCAAAGGGGCCGCTGCCAAAGACATAAAGCGCATCGATTTTTGGCTGTACTGTCGCAAGTTTGCGCAACGACGGCATTAAATCACGATCTGAGGCAGGTTGAGATTCAACGTCAACCAGCTCCATGCCGAAAGTGGACGCCATCTTGCCAACTGTACTAGCTATTGTTTGTCCGATCACGTCTGAAGTCGTGATCATACCGACGCGTTTGGCGTTGAATTTATCTTTCAAATATCCCAATACGAGCGTACCGGCAAACGTGGTTGCGACCTGCGCGCTGACGATGTACTTTCGTTTTGGCGGCGGCACCAGTTCGTAGAGACCGGGCGACGACACGGAGATAACCTTTACCTCCGTCGGAATATCGGACATGCCGAGCAGCACGAAGATGCTGTCGGGTCCAATAACGGCAACAACGTTGTCTTCTTGCGCCAGGCGACGATAAAGCGTTCCCGCACGATCCGGCTTTCCCTCGGTATCGTAATTGACAAGTTCGATTGGTCTACCTTTGATTCCTCCGCTTTTATTTATTTGGTCGATCAGAAGTCGGGCCCCTTTGTCTTCATAGCGTGCAAAGATCGCCGTCGGTCCGACGTAGGTCAACAGCAGGCCGACTTTGATTGGCGCCTCCGCGCGCGCATCGGTCCATGTCTCGGGCGTCACCGATACCCCGATCCACAACGCCAGGATTGCCGAAGACGCAAAGCGGAAGAGACCGCCACGTTTCGCGTTACCGCAAGCGGATATAGACATAATCGTCTCCTCCTAGTCGGGCCACGCGCCGGCGGCGCGCGGGTGTCGTTCTTTTGGACACGGGCTTTATTGGCGATTGAAAACTCTCGCTTACCGAGCCTAGGTCGACGCCGATCAACAGTCAACATGTCGGTCATGTGTCATGTTGACAGATATCCATTTCCATCAATATAAACCGCGACGCCCAACCCTCGACACTTCTGCGCGTTGACATGTATATTGATTTTCAGTATTCGACATCGGTCGACATGGTGGCGCCGCCGAGGAACGGTCCGTCGAGCGTTCGAAGCGCGACATTTGGACGACCATTCCGCAGAAACGGTCCGGCGGGCGAAGAGTTCGCAGGGCAAAACGGCAACAGGACTTTGTCGCCGGCAAGTAGAAAAAATCTTATGGAGGACCATGGCTCATGAGCGCGGAAAGCTACGACGGTATCGTTATAGGCTCCGGCCAACATGGTTTGATACTCAGTACGTATTTGGCGAAATGCGGCTTACGAATTCTTCTACTGGAACGTAGGCTACAGTATGGAGGCGGCCTAGGAACGCAGCAAGTAACGCTGCCCGGCTTTTATCATCAGCTTCATTCGCAAAACCATTTCAATATTACCGCCGCCCCCTGGTACAAAGATTTGGAGCTTTCGGAAACGGTTCCCTACATCACGCCGCGTTACGATTTCGGTCAACCTAACAAGGACGGGACGGCTCTCGTTTTGTCGAGAGACATTGACGAGACTTTGCACGCTATCGGACGTTTCTCGAAACGTGACGCCGAAACGTATCGGGAGTGGAACATCAAGGCCGATCGGATTTCGGATGAGATCTTTTGGCCGGAACGTTATTCGGAGCCGCTGTCTGAAAAGGAACGCGACGATTTGTTGAGCCGCAGCGAGCTCGGGCGAGACTTTCTCGCAATGATCGATCGGCAGCCCCTTGACCTTATCAAGGAGCTTTTTGAGAACGAGCACGTCAAGCATCTGCTGCTTTTCAAATTATCGTTGTTTGGCACGGTCCTGTACGATCAGGTGACTACCCGCAGCCCAATGGGCGCCGCCGTGCGCGCATTCGACCTTGTTGCCGGATATCAGGTCTGCAAGTACGGCAGCGTTAGCTTGGCGCGCGGGTTGATGGAGAAGTTCATCGCTGCCGGCGGCAGGTTCATGACTGGCGCCCATGTGTCGCGCATCATTGTGGAAGGCAATCGCGCGACTGGGGTGGAGTTAATGGACGGCCGAACCATCCGGGCGCGAAGCTTCGTGGCAAGCACCGTCGATCCGACACAGACGTTCGAAAAAATGGTCGGTTTCGCGCAACTGCCCGTCTCCTACCGCAAGAAGGTTAGCAACTTTGAGCACTGCGATTGGACGCTGTTTGGTGTCTATCTTTGCCTTCGCGAGCTTCCAAACTACGTCGGGTCGGAGTTTGATCCGAACGTAAATCACACATTGAAGGTGAATATTGGCAGCGATTCGCTGGAGCAACTGTTCACCTTGCATGAAGAGGTCGCTGAAGGCAAGATCCCCTCGCGGATATCCTTCGGGTGCGGTCATCTTACGGATTTCGATCCCTCGCAGGCTCCGCCCGGTTACCACACTGCCTATGCTTGGCATGCGATGCCCTACGCGCCCGGCGGCGACCCCCAAAACATCGAAAATATTAAGGAAGAATTCGCCGATCGGATCATCGACAAATGGCGTGAATTCGCGCCGAACCTTACCCCCGACAATATTCTTAAGCGATACGTTTACACTGCAAACGACTATTCAAAGGAGATCATCAATATGGTGCGCGGCGACATTTTCGTCGGCTCGTTCCGCGGCGACCAGACGATGTGGAATCACTTTGGATACCGCACGCCAATCGACAATCTTTATATGGCAGGATCGCCCACTCACCCCGGTGGCTCGATATCGGGAGGCGGAGGTTACATCGCGTCCCGTATAATTGCCCAAGATCTCGGCGTGAAGCTGTGGTGGGAGCCGATGGACGTTCGTCAACGTCTAGAAGCAATCACGCAAAATGAGCGTGCCTCATCTTTGCACAAGCAAGGATAGCTTTTCCATACTCTGAAAATCGCGTCCGCAGACGCCATCGGCGGCGCCGCAGGGAATTACGTCACGCAGCTTTTTTGGCGGCAGGAGAACAGCGATGCTCGTTGTCAACGAGGCGGCGCATTTATCGGCGCTGCACAATCTCGACGGGCGTGTCGCAATTGTTACGGGCGCGGGTCAGGGTCTCGGCCGGGCCTTTGCCAAGGCCTTTGCCGCAGCCGGCGCAATCGCGATCGTGGCCGAACTAAATGAACAGAAGGCCCATACGGTCGCACACGAGATCGAGTTTTTCGGCGGACGCGCGCTCGCAATAGGCACCAACGTTTCGCAGACCGAATCCGTCGAGCGAATGGCCGACGTCGTTAAACGCAAATTCGGTCGGATCGATATCTTGGTGAACAATGCCGGTATCTTCTCTACGATCAAGATGCGCCCGTTCGAACAGATCCCGCTTGAAGAATGGGATCAAGTGATGCGTGTCAATGTTACCGGCGTGATGCTGTCCACTCGTGCAGTGACGCCCGCTATGCGTGAGGCCCGGTGGGGCCGCATCGTCAATATGTCGTCCGGCAGCATCTTGCTCGGCCGGCCCCATTATCTTCACTACACGACGTCGAAATCTGCGCTGATTGGTATGACACGCTCTTTGGCACGCGAGCTGGGAGCGGACGGAATAACGGTCAACGCCGTTCTTCCGGGCCCCGTTTTCACGGAGATCCCACGCGAAACCCTCACGCCCGTGCAAAAGGAAGCGATTGTCGGTATGCAATGCGTCCCGCGCCCGCAAGAGCCGCGGGACCTAATCGGTACTTTGCTCTTCCTGGCCTCAGAGGCTTCCGGCTTCCTCACGGGACAATCGATCACGGTGGATGGTGGCGCCACGCATTCTTGAGAAAGAAACTGTTGCGGCGCGGAGCCCCAATGCCAAGGGTGATCGAAGGACCGCCGACCCGTCTGCTTGCTAGAGCGATAATCTGCCTTCATAGCTCTAGAGCGGCAAGTTGCAGTAAATTACGCTGGCTCCTACCTCGGGTCTCTGAGAATGTTAACTTAAAAACATTCGGCTTCTCCATCATGTTTTCAGCTTCGACTACGGTCGGTCTGGCACAGGAATCATGTTGCGCGCGCATGAAGGTCATAGAATTGACTGGCGCAGATGCAGGTCGCGTTGCGTTGATCGAAATGTCGTCATTCGCCAATCCAGTGGCCAAGAGACGTCCCCGTTTAATTTTATGATTCGCGGACCCGAACAAATTCCAACTCAGCCGGACGAACTAACATCGATCACCCCCACCGTGATGCACCTCATGCGGCGCTGCGCAACATCATTAGACGAGCGAGTTGCACATCCCGCCGCTAATGTCAGCGCACCCCCGGCAGCCGGCGTTCGATTTGGTGGCCGTGTCGATTGGCAGGCGAGGTGTCTCGGGCGCCGCCGACAGATAGTGAGCGAGCTCTTTACTCAGGAACGCTGATTAGCGACCCAGCCGTTCCGCAAATCCTTGACTGTCGCGGTTGGGGAATGGCAATTGTAGGTCGCATTCAGCCTTACGTTCGACCCGAGGTGCCAAATTCCAACGCAAAATGCTGTCGCCGCTTTGTCGCCCTTCGCGGCAAAAACAAACGGCAAAATCGCCAGGCGCCCAACTCCGGCCGGCAAGAGTCCGGCGGAGAAATTCGGCAGTATTCAGCCGCAGGAAGTTATCCTCGGGTTGTTTGGCGAATACGTCGGGCTAAATGAGGTCGCGTGGTCGGGGGGGCTCGTTCAACTTCTTGGAGACCTGGGCTTTTCGAGCGGGGCTTCTCGCGTTGCGCTAAACCGCGTTATCCGGCGGCGCCTTTTGGCGCCGGTTAAGCGAGCGCGCTTCGTCTTTTATAAGATCACTCCACGATTGAAGCTCGTTCATGATGAGGGCCGGCGACAGACGTTCTCGGCTTCTGCAACTCTGCCCTGGTCAGGGGAATGGACGCTTACATGGTATGCCGTCCCAGAGCAGCATCGCCTTCAGCGGGCGCGGCTCGGCCGCTGGCTCAATCTCCGTGGTTTCGGCGCACTGCAAGACGGAACATGGATCGCAACCGGCGACTGTCAGCGGGAGGTGAGGGATCTCTCTAACCGTCTTGGTATCAGCAAACACGTAATCGTGTTTGTTGGACACTTTGAAGACGAGCCGAGCTTGAAAATGCTTGTCGACCACGCGTGGCACGTCGACGATCTACGCCGAATGTATGAAAAGTTTGTCAAAACCTTTGGGGCTTATGTCAAGAGTAAGGCGCTCAACAGCCTCTCAGAGCGCGAAGCTTTCATCATGCGCACGCGCTTGATCGAAATGTTTCGCAATACGACGACGCAGGATCCCCGAATTCCGGACAAGATTTTAGGGGTCAAGTGGGACCGTCGGGAGGCTATCGAGATATTTCAACAGCTTCACATAGCGCTTCAGCCAAAAGCCGCCGCGTATTTTCGTAGCCATGCAGTGACCGGATAATTGCAGCCTAAATCTTTATTTCGGCAAGGGCTTCTTCGGCGAAGAGCTCCTCGATTTTCAAGCGGCGATGGCAGGTGCCCTGATGAAACGCGAAGCGCAGAAATGCCTCCAGCGTTGGGCGGTTCTGCTCAACTCCGTATGGCCAGAAATCGCCGCCCTTGAAGACCAGATCGTCACCGGCCCGTTCGACGAGATCGCCCAGCCACGGAACCGCCACGTGCGCGGCCGTCAAATCACGCAAGCGGGCCACACTGCGGTTTTTTGCTTCTTCGAATGCCAGAAACAGATTTCGCGCAATCCAACGATTAGCATCATATACGTCACGGCGGATCGCGACAGTGTGCATAATCGGAAAGATATGCGTTGTCGCGAAGTATTCCTCTTCGGCTGCCCGATAATCGGGAAACAGTCGCTGCATGCGCGGATCTTTGTCAGTGATCGCTCTTGGAGGACGAGCGCTTATGATCGCGTCAATCTCGCCGGCAAGCAACATGTCATTGAGGCAGCGATCGGTGACGTGTCTGAGATAAATCTCCGCGGGGATATTGAGAATCGACGGTTCTCGTCTGCCTGGATCGTTCACTCCAGCCTGAATCCACTCGATCGACGCGAGCGAGACGCCCACCGTCTCACTCAGGTATCCGCGAACATAAATGGTCGCTGTTTGCGACCATTGCGGGCACCCAATGCGCTTGCCTGCCAAATCGGTGGGCCGCTTGATCGAGCCGTCAGAGCGGACATAGATCGCCGAATGGCGAAAGACGCGGGACGGAAACACTGGAATGGCTATAAAGCGATTGTCGCCGCGCGATATGGATGAAGTGTACATACCCATCGACAGCTCGGAGACATCCCACTCGAGCCGATCGTAAAAGCGAAAAAAGATCTCTTCGACGTTAGTGTTCAACACGGTGAGATCGATGCCGTTGGCGCGAACGCGCTGCAACGCCAGATCCCGGGTTTGGTCATAGTCTCCCACCGCCAAAGTCAGCTTGAGATCGGCCATTCCAGTTTACTCCACGGTGAACCGTGCTCGCGCTGACGGGTCTTATGCTGAGTTCGACAATCGTACACAATAGAACCAAGGTCCTACTGTCGGTGCGCCGGCTAGTCAACAGGTGAGAAGGTTGACATGTAGTATTGGATTATGTGATTTTATTGCTTACTTCACCGCGCTGTCGGCCCTTAGTGGCAGGCGGGGCGCGGCTCATCGGAGAAAAGTACCGGCAATGACCGTCGCAGCAAGTTGCCGTTCCAATACATCGAGCGGGTTGACCTTTTACTCCAGAGGGCACGGTCGCCCCGTCGTACTTTTGCACGGCTGGTGCCTTAACCGAAAGCTGTGGCAGTACGCCGAAGAATCGCTGATGACAGATTTCCGGGTGATTACGCCGGATTTGCCCGGATTCGGTCAGTCGGATCATTTGGCAGGGCCATATTCTTTGGAGCGGTACGCCGATGAGCTGCGCTTGCTTGTTGCGGAGGCGCACCTTAGCGGCGCAGTCTTCGTTGGTTTTGCCTTCGGCGCTGCAGTCGCCCTCGAATACGCAGCGAAGACTCGAGGTGACGTCCATGCGGTGGTGGCTGTTGGAACTCCAGGCGCTGCCCATTCTCCCTATAGCCGCATGCCAAAAGCGATGCGCAGGGATTGGCCGGAATTTGCTCGCAAGTCCGCCAGGGCTTTGTTTCACACGCCGCAGAGCGAAGCGACCCTACTTTGGCTCGAAATCAATGTTCGCTTCAGCGCCGTTGCCGGTCGCTCTCGAGACAGTACAAGTCCTCGCGAACTACGATCCGCAAACGATTGTAGCGAAGGTTAAGGTCCCGGTTCTCTTTTTGCACGCAGAACATGACACTGTGGCGCCCGCAGCGTTGGGCAAGGCGTGCGCAGAAATTGCTCCAAAGGGTCAGCTCCAGGTGTTGGCCAATTGCGGCCATCTGATTGTTTTGGACCAGAAGGAGGAATTTCACCAACGTGTTCGCACCTTTCTGGCAGGCCTCTCAAAGGAGGCATAAGAAGAATGACGGAGGTTCACAAACAGATTTCGCTCGACATAACGGCGGGCGTCGGAATTCAGACCTGGAAGATGAACTTCGTTCCGGTCAATCAACTCAACGCTGCCACGCTTGCCGTACTGGCGGATGCGGTTAAATGCGCCGCAAATGATCCATCAATAGCTGCAGTGGTGCTGACCAGCGCTGCTCGCGTGTTCTCGGCTGGGGCAGATGCGAGCGAATTGGCCGACATGGCCGCCCAGCACCCGGAGGGCAGCGGTCTGGTCGACCAGTTCAACAAAACTATGGACGCGTTCCGCGAGCTTTGTATCGCGATCCGCAGCAGTCCATTCCTGATGATTGCCGCACTGAATGGTCACACGCTGGCGGGAGGCCTTGAACTTGCCGCAGCCTGCGATCTGCGATTTGCTGCCGATTCGGATAAGATTCAGATCGGTGTGCCGGAAATGGATTTGTTCGGCGCCATGCCGAGCGGTGGCGGTGGTGCTCAATTCCTGGCTCGTCTCATGGGTCCAAGTCGAGCGCTGCAATTCATCCTAGATGCCAAACCGATTTCACCAAAAGCGGCTTATACCGCCGGGCTGGTCGACAGACTTTGCGCACCAGAATCTCTTCTCGCAGAAGCTGAGGCCTTTGCTAGTGCGATTGCCAAGAAGGCCGGCCGCATTGGGGTCGCTGCCGCGAAATCAGCCGTCCTGGGTGGCGCCGAGCTCCCACTGTTCGACGCTCTCCAATACGATCGCTCAATTCATTGGGATGCGATGCGACGCGGCAACTTCGTCAGCGGCGTCGCGAATTTTATAGCGCGATTTGGTTCCAAAGCATGACAACCCGCGACGTTGCAATTGTTGGGGTTGGGATGACGAAGTTCGGCAAACATGTCGAAACGGCTCTCAAGAGGCTTGGCAAGGATGCGATCACGTTGGCGCTCAATGATGCGGGTCTGGAGATCGCGGATATCGAAATGGCATTCGTAGCCAATGCCATGGCTGCCATTGTTACCGGGCAAGTTAGTGCGGTGGGTCAGGGAATCCTGCGCGCAAGCGGGTTCTCCGGAATTCCGGTATTCAATATCGATAATGCGTGTGCCGGCTCGTCCAGTGCGGTGAATCTCGCCATCAACGCAATTCGGTCCGGAGCGGCGGAGACGGTGTTGGTGCTCGGCGTCGAGAAGCTCGTGAGCGACGATCGCTCCCGGGCTTATATCGCGCTAAATGGCGCGGCCGACCTCGAAACGATTCAGTCGAGCGGCATCGATCCCGCCAAGGAGAGCGTGTTCGTCGCTGCGATCTATCCAGAGCGCTTGAGCGCGTACGAGCGTCGCTACGGGTTGTCAGCGGAGACGCTGGCGAAGATCGCCGTCAAGAACCGCCGACACGCTGCGGATAATCCATTAGCTCAGTTCAATACGCCCATAACCGTTGATGAGGTGCTCTCTTCGCGGAACATTGTCGGGCCGGTATCGGCCCTGATGTGCGCGCCGATCGGGGATGGGGCCGCGGCTATCGTATTGAACGGCAGGAAGCGCCTATCACGCGCACAACGTCCCGTGTGGCTTCTTGGTTCGGCGGTCGGAATGGGTGCTCCGCCTGGATCGGAGTCATCAATTCGGCGCGTCGCCGCACGTGCTTATGCGCAAGCCGAGCTGGGTCCCGAAGACATCGATGTGGCAGAGGTGCACGATTCAATATCCTTCAATGAGCTGGCGGCCTACGAGGAACTGGGTTTCTGCGAGCCTGGGCAGGGCGTTCGTCTCATCCAGGAAGAGGCGACGTCGATCGGCGGCCGTCTTCCAGTCAATACGAGCGGAGGACTCGAGTTCACGAGGCCATCCAGTGGCGGCGACCGGCGCGGCGCAGATCGCTGAATTGACGATGCAGCTTCGCGATGAGGCCGGCAAACGTCAGGTGGCGCGAGCGCGCCATGCGCTCGCCGAAAATGCCGGGGGGTTCGCGGTCGACGATACGGCGGCCATCGCAGTGACCATTTTGGGCGCATGAGGTCGAAGATGGACGCCGATGTAGCGGTGATCGGCTTTGGCCCCGTGGGGGCAGCACTCGGCGGCCTCTTGGGAAAATGCGGTCTCCGCGTTCTGATTATCGAGAAGGATGAAGCGGTGTTTCCGCTCCCGCGTGCAGCGCACGTCGATCACACCGGCCTTCGCACCATTCAGGAGCTTGGCTGCCTGGATAGCCTGCTGCCAAAAATGGTTCGCAACAAACGGCTCGATCTTCTCGACGCGAAACGACGTCTGCTCGCCCGAATTTCTGCGGACCAGCAGAGCATTTCGGGGTTGCCGACGAGTGTTTACTTCTATCAACCCGAATTCGACACTGCGTTACGGAATGCGACTGCTGATTGTCCTAATGTGGAAGTGCGATTGAACACAGAGATGACTACGCTCGACCCCGATGCCGAGGGCGTCACGGTCCAGGTCCGAACGCCGTCGGGTGGAAGCGAGAGCGCTCGAGTTGGCTGGGTGGTCGGATGCGATGGCGCTTGGAGTCCGGTTCGGGAGGCCGTAAACGTCAAGCTATTGAGCCTCAATTTCGACGAACAATGGCTTGTTCTTGATGTGAGGATCGATATTCCGCAGCGGTCGTTGCCTGTCGATCACGTGGTCGAGGTATGCGATCCGGCCCGACCATACCTGTCGACGCCGATATCGTCCAACCGACAGCGCTTCGAATTCATGCTGCTGCCCGGCGAAGATCCAGAGACTATGAAGCGGCCGCACGTCGTAAAGACGCTGCTGGAATCTTGGATAGCAGCCGATAGTTATCGAATCGAGCGAGCCGCAGTTTATACGTTCCACGGGCTGGTCGCCGAGCGGTGGCGTACCGGACATGTATTGATTGCCGGCGATGCCGCGCATCAGACGCCGCCGTTTCTTGGCCAAGGGATGTGCGCCGGCATCCGCGACGCCGCGAATCTCGCTTGGAAGCTGGCACGCGTCGTAAAGCACGGCGCATCGGACGAACTGCTCGACACCTATGAACTCGAACGGCGTCCGCATGCCGTCAAGGTCATCAATGCGGCAATTCGTATTGGCAAAGTAATATGCGAGCTTGATCCACAGCGCGCCGCCGAACGCGACCAGCTGCTGCGTGACAACGACTCAAAGATGCGCGAAGACCTGTCTTTTGCTTTGCCTCGGCTCGAGATTGGGCCGCTAATCCTCAAAGGTGGCGGCTCTTTGTTTGTTCAACCGACCGTCGGTGATCAACGATTTGACGACTTGGTCGGCGCCCGCTTCCTGGTGCTCGCGCGATCAACTGCGTCGCTGGGTCATACTGCACAATGGTGGATCGACGAGCTCGACGCCCGCGTAGCGTTAGTGCAAGAGTTCTGCGAGCCAATTCTCGATCAATGGCTCGATCGTTATCGAGCGGAAGTCGTCGTCGTGCGACCCGATCGCTATGTTCTCGGCACTGCAAGTAATCTCGATCAGATTACGAATGCCGTTCGCGGGCTGCTTGCCGGCGGTAAACGACGAGCGCCGGCAGAGGACGAAGTTTCTCGGGCGCAAGCAATTTAACCGCGTTATGCGGGCGTGTGACAGAGTAAGCGGCAATGAACGATAATTACCCGAACGGAACGTCCATCCCCGGTTCCAAGCTTGTCGACCCCGATTTGCAGCCAAACTATTCTCATTTTTTTTTGCCGACGGACGGCGGCTGTAACGTCGGCGATAGGCTTTCTGACGCCCACGTCAGAGAAGGGCGGGGCGACCTCATTGCGGCGGTTCATGCCGAAACAGATCGGCGTTATACCTTTTCCGAACTAGCGCGAGAAAGCAGTTGCCTTGCCGCCGGTTTGATCGAATTCGGCATTCATCCCGGTGATCGGGTTGCCTATCGCACCACCAACGATCCCGATGTTCTCATCGTCATGCTCGCCATATGGAAGGCGGGCGGCGTCGTGGTTCCTGTGCCCGCACAAGCCAAAGTAGATGAGATCAGACATTTCATCACCGACACCGGCGCACGTTTGTTTTTTATTCACGGGCACGCCGGCCCGCTTGACGATATCAAGGCCGGGATCGAGGGGACAAGTGTTGAGGCGATAGTCGGCTTCGGTGATGGGCATAAGGGCTGGGACGTGTGTTCGTGGGAAAAGCTCAAGCAAGGAGAAGGGGTTGTTCTTCCCGTGGTCGACCCAGACCAAGTAGCGATCATTTGGCATACCGGCGGAACGACAGGCACTCCAAAGGGCTGCTACCACACGCACAAGCGCTTCCTGATGGGAGGCTATACGTTTGGGGAAGGGACCGGAGCGACCGTCGGGCAGCGATGGATGGCTGCGGCTCCGATTGGGCATGCGCTCGGCATTATTTACTACACGATCTTTTCCATGCTGCATGGAGCGACGGTCGTATTTGTCGAAGAGTATCCCGATCCGAAGGCGCTTTTGCGCGCCGTCGCCAGGCACAGAGTAACAACGCTGACCGCGTTGATGGCGAGTTGGGCTAGGATGGCGGAAGTTGTTCGTGTCGAAGAGTTCGACCGATTTCTCTTCGTTGATACGGTGCTTTGCGATGTGGCAGTCGGCTTCGTCCGCCGATGTCTTTGACTTTTGGTTGTCCCGCGGTGTCGAGTTGCTAAACAACTTTGGTAGTACGTCATTTGCGACTTGGGTGCTGGTTCCACCGCTTGGTGTCAAATCTCCGCGGGCTTCACTTGGCCGCGCGTTACCGGGTTATCAGGTTGCAGCGATCGAAATTGTAGATGGCAAAGTCTGTCCGGTAAAACGAGGCTTCGGTCGCATGGCGGTTCGTGGGCCAACCGGTTTGACATACTGGAACCTGCCGGAGTTGCAAAAACGCGACGTAATCGATGGCTGGACCCTTTCCGATGATTTGATCGAATTCGACGGCGAGGGAAATGCGCACTACCTTGGCCGCACAGATTATATGATAAGCACTGCGGGCTATAAGGTCGCTCCTGTCGAAGTGGAGCAGGTACTATCCCGTCATGCAGCCGTGCGCGAAGTCTCGGTTGTGCCCGCACCCTGTCCACTTCGCCAAGAGATGGTCGCTGCTTATGTCGTGCTTCACAATGGCTTTCCCGGCGACGATAGAATGAGGAAAGAGCTCCGGGCGTTGGTCAAATCCGAACTGGCCGCCTACAAAGCACCACAGCGGATCGAATTTATTGCCGCACTGCCGCGCGATGCTGTTGGCAAGGTTCAGACCAAGATCATCAAGCAATGGGCTAGTGCCTCATGATGACCGTAGAGATCTTAGAGAAATGCAGCCAAAAACTGGGGTACTTCGACGAATTGGAGGTAGGTCAATCCTTCGATCTGGGTGCGACGAGGATCAGCCGATCATCTGCCCTGGCATTTGCGAAGATTTTTGATCCGTTTTCGTTCCATATCGACGACGAAGCGGCGAAACGATCTATGTTTGGCGGATTGATTGTCAGCGGCCTGCAAACATTGTCAGCGATACACGCGTTATCGATCCGGGGTGGTTTCCTTTGCGAGGATAGTATCGTTTGCGGTGCGGGAATTGATGAGCTCCGCTTCCTGCACCCTGTCCGGCCAGACGACTCGTTGAAGGTCACAGCCGAGATCATGGAGCTTAAATCTTCGAGTTGCCCTAATGGTCGCGGGATAGCGCGGTTGCAATACTGGGTGAACAATCAAGCGGATGTTCTGGTTGCCACGTTTATCGATAATCACGTGATACGGTTGAAGAGTGCGAGCTAGCAAAAATCACTCCGCCCTGGTGGTTTTTGGCTGAGTAGTGTTTTCGGCCAATTGTGCCCGCGTTACGGATTTTTGGCGCCGCTCCGATGGGCCCAATATTCCCAGATACGATCCGCGGCAAGCGGGCTTGCCGACATCTCGGCGGTTGCGACGATCTCGCCTTCAGAAAGGAAGGTGACGTCGCCGAGACGCATCGCCTCCGTTTGTAGGCGTGCGTTGACCATCAGATATACCGCAATGCGCACCGCGTCGCGGACCGTCTTGCCGACAACTGAACAGCCATGACCACGCATCAGCACTGCGGCATCGTCGCCCAGCGTTTTTGCCAGGCTTCGACCCTGCTGGAGATTGCGGACGAGCATATCGGTGGCGTCGCCGAAATCGTCGCGAATGTCCCAGACCGGCACGCGACGGCCCATGCCACCCGCTGTGTGGATGATCTGCCGCATCGGCGACTTTGTTACCGAATAGGGAATGACCTCGTGGGCGTGATTATGGACGACCGAGCCGACGTCGGGCCTAGCCTGGAAGATTGCGCCATGGATCGCTCGTTCGCCATACATAACCCGGCCACGCTGATCGATCGGATTGCAGTCGAGGTCGAACTCCATGATGTCGTCGAGAGTCACGAGTTCGGGACTGCGCGAGCGGGACATGAAGAACCTGTCCGGACGCTCCGGATGGCGAAGGCTGACATGCCCGAACCCGTCGACGACGCGTTCCTGTGCGAGGATCCGGTTTGCCACCACCAGATCCTCAAGTTGGGCGTCCAGTCCTGCCATGTCGGTGCACCGTTCTGTAGATCCGCAATTGCTGAGCCGAGAAGCCGCGTGATGGCGAAAACTTGCTGATGACGGAGAACTCCAAGCGGAAATTCCAACGGCTTCCGATATGGACGCGGCGGTAAAAGGCTGTTGGGAAAGGCGAGCTATCCGTGCTTGGCGCCATTTAGCGCAGGCCCGCCTCGATCACAAGCGGCATGATCTCGGCTTGAAACCGACGCATTCCTTCTGAGTAGCGCGGCCACGAAAGAAGAGTCCCGTCCACGCCGGTTTTCGAAAGCGTCTGTAGCCCTTCGACAATCTGTTCGGCGGTACCGATCAGCGGATAGCCGCCCCAACCGGCAATGAAATGCTCCTTGAGCATCGCGAGCGCTTCTTTCGGCACGGCCTCAGAGTTGATCCCAAGTGTATCGCAGAGGTTGGTAGCCGCCACCCAGTCACCTTTCTCGTGGACATAGTAGTTGTAAAAGTCGCGCGCTTCCTTTTCGGTGTCTCCCTGGACTACGTACGCGAAGGTCCAGACCTGAATCTTGCGATTATATTCGTTCGCAGCCAGCTTATGGTAGCGTTCGACCTGGGCCCTCGACGCGTCTGCATCGTGCGACGCAAACTGTACGAAAGCGACATCGCAATTCTTGGCCGTAAAATGCCGTCCGCGATCAGATCCGCCTGCGTTCATGATTGGGGGGAACGGCCGCTGAATTGGCTTAGGCTCCATGTATCCTTTATTTACCTTATAAAACTGTCCTTCGAAATCGAATTCACCCTCGGCTCCCCACATCAGCTTCAAGACGTCGAGCCACTCTTCCGCCATATCGTAACGACGATCGTGCTCCATAAGCGGGATGCCGAACATCTCAATTTCAGACCGGTGCCAGCCACAGACTATATTCAGCGCGAAGCGGCCGTTACTAATGTGATCTACCGTGCCCGCCTGTTTCGCCGCCAGGCACGGATGAATGGTCGGGACATGTGAGGTAGCGAACACGCTCGAATAGGTGGTGGCGCCGGCCATTCCCGCCGCCCACGTAAAGCATTCAAATCCGGGGCCGTTGAAATTTGTCTCCCCGCCGAAACCTTTCCAGCGCCCCACGGGGACCAAAGCTTCGAACTCCATTTCATCCGCAAGCCGGCCGAGTTCTAGAGTATTCGGCCAATTGACCTTCAGCGTTCCCTCGATCGTAGAAATTGCGCAGCCGCCGCCAAGGTTCGTTGAGAACGTTCCCAGTTTCAGCTTGCGATTGTTGAACAACGGATTTGACGCGCGCCCTTCAGCTAAGTCGGTTGATTGTGCCTTAGTCAACATTTCCTTTCCCCTCGTGTTGTTGCGCGCCTACTTGATGCACGCGGTCCAAAGCCCGCTTTGATGCGCAGGCTCTTCGGTCCCATTGATCTGGACGACTAACTCTGACATGTGTAACATGTCAATCGTATAACATGTCAATCGGGCATCACCCGATGAATAGTGGGAGGGAAAAGCATGACGATGTCTCGAGTTGTGGGCTTGTGTGCCGCTTTACCGATTATTGCGAGCGCGTTCTTTTCGGCCACGCGTGCGGACGATCAGTTGTCCACAATGGGAGCGGCGGCGGATCAGGCGCGCAAAACCATCACTGCCTGGCATGGGCCCGCCACTTCGCCGCCGTTGCAGAAGAATAAAACTATTTACGTTGTTACTTGTTCTTCGCAGGGTGTCGGCTGCACGCGAGCTGCGAGCGGCGTCAAAGAAGCTGGCGAGGCGGCGGGCTGGACTGTCCGTGTTGTCGACGGCAAAGGTGATCCGGCAACCTGGAACGGCGCAATCCAGTCCGCGATTGCCGCCAAAGCTGACGGTATAGTATTGGCGGCTGTGCCCCCGGCCCTAGTCGGCGACGCGCTCGATCGCGCAAAGAAGTCCAACGTCGCTATCGTCTCGATCTTCAATCCGATCCCCCAAGCGCACGGTCCAGTATTCGCCTGGGTTCGTCCGGAGCATCCCGCCCAGGGCGCCCTGATGGCGGATTGGGTGGCCCAGGACTCCCATGGCCAAGCTCACGTTCTAATCATTGAGGATCGCGAATTCGGGGAGCTCCGACAACGCGTAGAAGCTTTCAACTCGGAGCTTAGAAAGTGTGCCGGCTGCAAGGTCTCGAACTCGGTCGATACTACGCTCGGTACAATGGTTCAGCGGCTTCCCGGCCTGATCTCGTCGCAGCTCGGTGCGCACCCGGATGTTGGGTACATTGTCGTGCAGTATGATGCTGCGGCCTTTTTTGTGGGTGAAGGCGTTCGGCAGGCGGGACGAACAGGCAAGGTAAAGATCGTCGGATACGAGGGTGACCCACAAACAATTGACGCCATTCACAAAGGGACCCAAGCTGCGACTATTGCGGATCCTGCCGAATGGATGGGCTGGCAAGCCGTGGACGAACTTAATCGCTCGTTCGCCGGCGCTCCCGCGCAGAATACGCCGGTCGTCTTCAAGCTGATCGACAGTACCAATGTGCCGGATACTAAGGGTTGGCTCGGCGACTACGACTTTAAGGCCGAGTACCGCAAGCTCTGGGGTCTGAAATAGTTCACCTCAGCATGCCGATTCTCGAACTCCGTGGAATGCGGAAGCGGTACGGCGGTGCACATGCCTTGGCGGGTGTGGACTTCGAGCTTAAAGAAGCCGAAGTCCATGCGCTACTCGGCGGCAACGGCGCCGGTAAATCAACGTTGATAAAGATCTTAGCCGGAGTCGAACGAGCGGATAGCGGCACCATAAAAATTGCAGGGAATGTGTTATCTACTCGTCATCGCCCCCACGACGTGTTCAATGCCGGGGTCAGATTCGTTCATCAGGACCTGGGTCTGTTCGATGAGCTTAGTGTGACCGAAAATGTTGCACTGGAAACCGGCTATGCGTGCCGCTTCGGCTTGATCGACTTTCACAGTACGAAAGGGCGTATTAAACAAAGGCTCGCGCAAATGGATTCGCATATCGACCCCGAAACTCGTGTCGGCAATTTGTCCCAAGCCGAAAAGGTTATTGTTGCGATCACTCGCGCGTTCGACTCTGACGCTCGCATTATCGTCCTCGATGAGGTAACCGCAAGTTTACCGTCGCCTGAGGCTGCGCGATTGCACGGAACGTTGCGGGCGGCCCGGCAACGCGATGTTTCAGTTGTATTTGTGACTCACAGAATCGAAGAGATTTTTGGCCTTTGCGACAGGGTCACTGTCCTGGCGAACGGACGCCGGATTGCGATGAGCAGTGTCGATACCATCGATCGTGGTACTGTTATCCGCTGGATCGTCGGCCACGATGAGACCGCTCCCGCGCTACGGCCGGTAACCGCCGGCGGTTCCGAGCGGTTGGTGCTTCACTGTGCGTCAGGTGGTGCGCTCCAAGAACCCGTTTCTTTGAGCGTGCGCGCCGGCGAAATCCTCGGCATAACGGGGCTTGTCGGTTCCGGCTATCACGAACTTTCAATGTGGCTGGCAGGTCTCAGCGTACCCGAGACGGGTGCTTTGTCGATCGATGGTACAGAAATACATTTCGCTTCCAGAGCCAATTTCGAAAACGCAGGGTGTCAAGTCGTGCTTGGCGATCGGGCGGCAGCCGCTTTTGCTGACCTCGCGGTCCGAGAAAACCTCTTCCCAAACCGTGTCTTGCGCGCCTCTGGTATTATTCTGCCAAGCCTCAGCTACGAACGTAATGTCGCGAATGGATTGCTAGCCCGACACAGCGTGAAACCATCCACTTGCGCGGAAATGCCTCTTCGGACACTAAGTGGCGGTAATCAGCAAAAGGTACTTTTCCTGCGGGCGATCAAGCGTCCGGCGCGCTTTTTGGTGTTGGTGGATCCGACTGCAGGCGTCGACGTCGCAGGCAGGCAAGAGCTTTACGACATGCTTCATGCGCAAGCCGCGCAGGGCGTCGCTGTGATCTTGGCTTCGAGCGACTTCGATGAAGTAGCTAATGAAGCGCATCGCGCGCTGGTCTTGGGCGCGGGCCGGGTACAGGCGATGCTGTCGGGATCAGACTTGACTTCCGCGCGACTGACGGTCGAGGCACACCGCTCGGATGGCCCTCTAGGCGCTAATCGTATCCAATGAGCGTGGAACCTCAAGCGGCAGCCTCGGTGGGGCCCAGCGTGAGATCTTTACGTGGGTTGGCGGCCAATTACGGTTTGGTTCTGGTTTTTTTCCTCGTCATACTCGGCTTTTCTGCGGCGCGGCCGGAAAGCTACCCGACGCTTGTCAACCTCCAGACGATCGCCTCCACAAACGCAGTCCTCGCAATTCTTGCTCTCGCTGCGGTCCCGCCGCTTGTTACGGGACAATTCGACCTTTCGATTGGCTTCCAACTCGCGCTCGCCCAATCAACTGGCGCAGCGCTGATCTTGCAACTCGGCTTCCCTCCGGCGCTCGCCGCTGTCATCGTATTGGCATTGGGCTCTATTATTGGCCTGATCAATGGCGCCTTGGTAGCGTATGCAGGGTTAAACGCCTTCATAACAACTCTTGCCACCGGCATTCTGCTGCAAGGCGCGTCTCAATTCGTCACCAATGGCGAAGCAATCTACGGTGCCATGCCGGCTTGGTGGCTTGCCATCGGACGGGGAGATGTATTCGGCATACCGTTGCCGCTGATGTACGTCGGGGTGCTCGCGGCGTTGCTATGGCTCGTTCTGGAATTTACGAGTTGGGGGCGCCATTGTCTGGCCGTTGGCGCCAATCCGCGTGCAGCCGTCTTGGTGGGGCTACCGGTTCGGCGCAGAATACTGGAAAGCTTTGTCGTTACCGGCGTTCTTTCAGCCTTCGCTGGCCTTTTGTCCGTGTGCATTCTTGGTTCTGCCAATCCCAATGTAGGCGTTAGCTACATGTTGCCTGCATTCGCCGCGGTATTTTTAGGAGCGACTTCGATTCGGCCAGGCCGTTTCAATGCCTGGGGAACTGTGATTGCAGTATACACGCTTGCAGCCGGTATCGCGGGTCTGCAGCAATTTGGCGCGCCGTTCTACATTGAGCAATTCTTCGACGGGGCTGCACTGCTGCTTGCGATAGCTCTAGCAAAATGGGCTAGCCGCCGGTCGACGCAAACTGCGTGAAATAAACGGACGTGGAGGAGGTCATGGACAAACCAAACAAGGCTGAAGTGTTGAAACGGGAAACCAGCCCGCTCTACAACGATCGTAAGATGAAGCTTGCGACTTTCTGCACGAACCTTAGCGGCGGCTGCGCAATCACGACAATTGACGGAGTGCTGGAGGCGGATTGGGCAAGCACTCTGTCTCTCGCCCAACTCGGAGACGCGATGGAATTCGAAGCTCTCGTCCCCGTCGGACGATGGCAGGGATTCGGCGGCAAAACGAATTTCAATGGTGCGGGATTTGAAGCTTTTTCATGGGCCGCTGGCATCGGTGCTTCGACGAAGTATCCCGCGATCTTTGCCACTTCGCATGTTCCGACAGTCCACCCGATCATGGCGGCCAAGCAAGCTCAGACAATCGACCACATCACCGGAGGGCGCTTCGCTTTGAACATCGTTACGGGTTGGCACAAGCCCGAGATCGAAATGTTCGGCGCGCCGCTTATCGATCACGACAAGCGCTATGACATGGCCGAGGAGTGGCTGCAGATAATAAAGCGTTTGTGGACCGAGGACGAGGATTTCGACTTTTCAGGCAAGTTCTACAACGTCAAACGCGGCCATTTGCAGCCGAAGCCTCTTCAACGACCCTATCCAGTTCTGATGAATGCGGGCGGCTCCGAGCGAGGTCGGCACTTCGCGGCGAAAAACTGCGACGTCGCGTTCGTCATCTTCAATCCGGAGGATCCAGCGCACGCCAAGGAACTTGTCAGCAAATACAAAGACCTTGCCCGCGAAGAGTACGGTCGCGAGATTCAGGTCTGGGCGGCGAGTTATATGGTCCAGGGTCATACTGAGAAAGAAGCGCGCGACTTTTACAAGTACTATGTACATGAAAAGGGCGACTGGGAGGCGGCTACCAATCTCGTGGAAACGATGGGACTTTCGACGGGCATCCTGAACCCCGATATGCTCAAAGCGATGAAAGAACATTTCATTGCTGGGTGGGGAGGATATCCGCTGATCGGAACACCGGAACAGATCGTCGACGCTTTTTCTGTTCTCGTTGATATTGGCCTCGACGGCACCCTCCTTTCATGGGCTCAGTACGAGACGGGCATGCGCGCCTTTCAAAAGGACGTATTGCCGTTGATGAAGCAAGCGGGCCTACGCTAGTGGTTTGATTTATTCAGGCGATTCCCAAAACGGCCGAAGCGGTTCAAGCTCTCATGATGAGAGCAGGAATTGTCGTTGACGTCAGGCGCGCGGATCGGCGCCGCCTTGAGGCGATCATTGCGGATCGCAGTGCACCACAGAAGCATGTGTGGCGCGCCAACATCATCCTCGCCACGGCCGATGGCTTCGGCACCGCCGAGATTATGCGCCGATCGGGCAAATCGAAGCCCGTGGTATGGAGATGGCAGGCGCGGTTCATGGCAGAGGGCGTCGAAGGGTTGACGCGCGACAAGACACGCAAGCCCGGCAAACAACCGCTGCCGACGCGCACCGTACAGAGGGTGGTCGACCTGACCCTCGGACCGCCGCCGGGAGAAGCAACCCACTGGACCGGCCGGATGCTGGCGAAGGCGGCGGGTGTGAGCCTGCGTTCGGTACAACGTATCCTTGAGGCCCACCAACTCGCGCCGCATCGCATCCGCACGTTCAAGCTGTCGACAGACCCGGAGTTCGCTGAGAAGCTCAAGGACGTCGTCGGCCTTTACGTCGATCCTCCCGCCCATGCGGTCGTTCTCTCGGTCGACGAGAAGAGCCAAATCCAGGCACTCGACCGTACCCAGCCGGGGTTGCCAATGAAGCCAGGCCGTGCCGGGACGATGACGCACGACTACAAACGCCACGGCACCACCACGCTGTTTGCGGCCCTCAACATCCTTGATGGCACCGTCATTGGCCGCAACATGCAGCATCATCGCCACCAAGAGTTCATCCGCTTCCTCAACACGATCGAGGAGCAGGTCCCCGTGGGGAAAGTGATCCATGCCATCGTCGACAATTATGCGACCCACAAGCATCCAAAGGTGCGCCGATGGCTGGCGCGCCATCCCCGCTGGACGTTCCACTTCACCCCGACCTCAGCATCGTGGCTCAACGCGGTTGAAGGCTTCTTCGCCAAGCTCACGCGCCAGCGCCTAAAGCGCGGCGTGTTCCGATCTGTCGTTGATCTGCAATTCGCCATCAACCGCTTCGTCGCAGACACAAACGCCGACCCCAAACCCTTCGTGTGGACCGCCGACCCAAAACGCGTCCTCGCCGCTAGATATATATTTGTTCTCTAGAGGCCTCTCAATGCAACAAATAAACGTCAATAGTGAAGTTTGCGAAGGTAACGACCTTGCGTCGCATACAGCAGGCCTCCACGGTTTATGAGCCGGCAAATTTGCCGTAAACCATTCTGATCGACCAAATCGTGCGGGGGGCCGCTGAAGGCAACGCGATGCTTTCCGAAGAAGGACAGTACCGCATTCGGGGAGAGCTTTATCGGAGACTGGATGGCTCCTTCAAAACATGACCACAAAAGAGGCCGGCTCGGGTACAAGGAACCGTAAGGGGCCTTCCGGAGTTTCAACACTCTCTGCAACAAGGCGTTTGATAAGTTGGCTTTCCGTCCTGAATCGCGTATTATGTTAGCTCAGGGGATGGAGTCCCCCTTCAAGCGCCCGAAACGGCTGATGACTCCTACCGCGTGGAAAGAGGCGGTGGGAGATTTTTCGTGTTTGCAGACAGCCATATTTTTTTGCAATCGAGCGCTCTGCGAGCGAAGCTCGATTATCGGAAGCCACAAAATCTGAATTGGATCGTCGTTGCTGTACTCGGTGCGAGGTGGCCTGTGCCCGTTTCGCCGTGGTTGTGTTTGGCTGTCTTGAAGGGGAGGAGGCCCCAATGAAGACTTTGGCACAGCCGTCGTTTTTCCGGACTTTTGATTTGCTGTTAGGCGCAAGCAATCCCGGCCTGAAGCTGTCCTCAGGTGTAAGTGAGATATATGACGCTCACCCTAGATTCGCAAGAAAAAAACCGAGCCTTCTGTACATGCAAAAATATTCAATATGTTAGCCGTAGAGCCGGCCATTTTTCTTAAAAATAAAGCGGCGATTGATTTCCGGGATGATACGTATTAAGTTACGTATCGATGGAAGGATGATAGCAATGACCCGAACCGACGCCATCACTGGAACACGCAAGCCGCATGAGAACGAAGCTTCTGTGGCTTATGCGGGAACGATCACAACGACCGGAAAATCGGAAGCTATCCGCCTGGAGAAGTCATTATTTAAGTCGCATCCCGAATTTCGGCAAAAGAGCAAGGTTCAGGCCCACGTGATCGGCCCGGGAACGATGCTGGTCTCGGTGACGGACGACGGAACAAACGACGGTGACGAGGATCCGATCATGGCTGCCTTCTTGAGTTTTCTTGATCGCGAGATCGCGGAGTTGCCCGGGCGCATCAAGCCCCTCGCCGCCACGCGCATCGACGAGGCGCGCGCTCTCACCAAGGACGTCGAGGTAAGCGACGACGAGCCGCTGCCGGATGATGTGACTTCTGTGACGAAAAAAAGTCTCCAAAGCCTGCCTGGAGGCTCTTTGTTCATCCGGCTTTTAGCGAACCTTTCGATGCGTTGGTCGGGGAAGTCGAGCGCCTGCAAAAGAGCGACCCTAAGGGATTCGGCCAACATCCCAAGGCGAAGCTGCTGAAGCGGATCGTCGATCTCGTCGAAAAAGAAATCCCGCGCGATCCCGGAGCGGCCGAATACAATCTCGGCAACACACTTGGGCCCGCTCACCGGCATTGGCGCCGCGCTAAGTTTCTCAGCCGCTTTCGTTTGTTCTTCCGCTACAATTCAAAAGCGGAGGTCATTATTTATGCCTGGGTCAACGACGAGAACACGTTGCGCAAGGCGGGAAGCGGTAACGATCCTTACCACCTCTTCGGCGGCATGCTGCGAAAAGGCCGGCCGCCGGACGATTGGGAAGATTTGATGCGGCAAGCCGCAACCTACCGTCCGCCCGAGGTCGAAGAGCAAAGGTAACAATATCTCGGCGGATGAATCAGTTACGTCAGGTGCCACGCAGCTCCGAACGCGCGCATGTTGAAGTCTTCGAACGATCTATTGGAGCCCGACATCCGGTTTCGCGACTTCGTGTTTCACAGCGCGGACACCGGCCAGATTCGGCCACTTTGCATGGATGACTTGCGCGGCATGGTCGCGGCCATCGAACTTGGGCCGCAAGTTCCGGCCGCAATCCGCGCGCAATTCGATACGGCGCGAAACGCCTTCGTCTATTCGTGGTTCGTCTATGAGCTGGCGACGCTTGCCGAACAACAATGCTTTGCGACTCTTGAGATGGCGTTGCGACAAAGGCGTCATCCCGCCGCGCCGCCGAACACCACGCGCAGCCCGGGTTTGGATAATTTGCTTAAGCTCGCGGTCAAGGAAGGCTGGCTGCGGCGCGATGATTTTATGGCGTCCTCGATATCCGGCTCCGGCGGCACGACTTGCAGCTTGGACATCTTACCCATGCTGCGGAACCATTTGATGCACGGCAACGTCCATCTGCTCCCGCAAAGCACGCCCGAGATCATGCGGCTTTGCGCGGACGTCATGAACCGGCTTTTCGCCGACCCTGCGCAAGACGCTAAGCCCGGCTAAGTTGCTTGACTCTCGTTCCTGTTTCGTTCTCAATGGTCGCGGCTCCCTATTGTCCCCGGCATTGCACTCGAACATGCGTGCGCCTCATAACGACAGGCCGATCTCGCAGCCCTCCGAGGATCGCTTCGGCATTGATCCCTTCGCAAAGGCTCTCGCGGCAAGCATCGCCAAGATGCCCTCGCCCGAACTCACCGAGATTCGGATCGCCGTTGCGCGAGAAGGCGACGGCGCCCGCATGCGCCTTATTGAACGCCATCGCTTGGGCGCGCCGGATCGCGGCGGAGCCGTTGGGGCATTCGACGGCCTCGCCGGGCGCAAGCCCACCTTCGACGGGCACGAGATGGTGGACGATGCCATCGAGCCTGCTCGTACGCCGCGCCGACGGCGCCAGCACCCCTTCCAGAAAGCGCTCGGTGAAGATTTGCCGCCCGCAAAGAACGGCGTCGCAGCGAAAGCGGCGAGCGATTACTACGAGCTCGACCATCCTGCCCGACAGTGGAAGGTCCCTGACCCGGCGTCGGTAGCGGCTATGAACGCGGCGCGAGGCGGTGCCGCACGATGGACAATGACCAACACTTTGTGAGGGCCGGACGGTGATAACGGTCCTGTCGGCATTGCAAAACGCACTCTCCACAACAAACCCGCCCGGCACCAGACTGGAGCGGCGAGTGCTTGCTGCATGGCGCTGATTCTCCCCAATGAGAGAACCACGCGAATCCCAGACTGCATCAAAAATGAGTTAGACCCCCTTTTGGACGCCGATCTGGGGGCCCGTTCCAACGCCGATTGACACAAAAGAATTGGACGTTGAAAAGAGCGTCCTTAAGCGCATGGAGCGATCTTCAGATGTGTGGAAGACCGAGACGCCGGATTTGAACTCCATATTTGCCGCTCCTCCTGGGGATCGCGGCCACCGGCCGTCCCTCGCTGTGGCAATAGTGTGGACAGCGGAGATTTCCGACTTCGCCGGGAAGCAGCTCGCTGGCCGAAGAATATCGGGCGCACAAAGCATTTCTAGCTGGCGCGCCCGAAGGGGTTCGAACCCCTGACCTCTGGCTTCGGAAAGCAATGTTTTCCAATCCGCAATCACGAGCTGTGGAATAATGCAGCGCCGGAGAAAAATGGCTTCTTCTGTGTTTTGGATGCGCTGATAAGGAAATTGCAGTTTCCTTATCAGTGCAGGCCAGGCGGTCATTTTCCTGATCGATCCCTCGACTGATAAGGAAATACAGTTTTCCTATCCAGTTTTTGTTTCTCGGCGCTCTGGCAGCATGCCAGGCACTAGCGAATTGCAACGAGATTGCGCATAGCCATGCAAATGCCGTGCAGATTTTTTCATTCTGCATGGCAAGTTAACCGATGCCAAATTTCTTCGGAAAACTTTGAAGTTATGGCGCGCCCGAAGAGATTCGAACTCCTGACCCCCAGATTTGTAGTTTGGTGCCTGCTTGGCAGCAGCGAGAGCCCCCCAAACCTGCTCACAAGCCGCGGGCCTTTTACGCTACTGGCACAAAGTGACTTTCCCCGACGTCCGCTCCCAAGTTGTTTTTCTGCGCTTAAATGGACATCCCGAATTTATGGTGCACACCCTAAAAAGTACGCTCCGTCTCTGCTACGCTCACCCGCATGGCCGACGATAACGAGCCCGAGCCGATCCCTTTTCCGGTCGAAGTGACCGTAAACGGCGTCAAGGTCACGGTGACATTGATGTTAAAGCCCGGCACCACTGTCTCGGTAGCTGCGAAAGAGCAACAAGAGACTAAAGAAGATCAGCCGCAAGACGAAACCTAAAAACTGATCTTATCAATCCACCTTTTGAGCAGCGGCATGGGATGGCCGACGCCGTATCCGGCGGCAACGGTCTTTTTCTCATGACCAAGCAACTCATAACGAATATCGACCGGGCATCCGGCCGCCCGGAGCCGATCTTGTGCACGATGGCGCAAGCTGTGGATTACCTTTCGCGGATCGACAATACCGCAATCGTTCAGGAACCGATTGAGCCGCTTCGACGCGGTGCGCGGGCCATGATGGAATAGTGGTCCCTTGATGGTCGCGGGCAGATACGGCAACACGTTAGCGGGGAGCGGTGCGCGGCGCTTTGATTGCTCCGTCTTGTGGCCGATCACCACATAGCGCACGCCGCGCTCTTTCAGTTCGCTGTTAATCTTGAAAGCCTCGCTCAATCGCATCCCTGTGGCCGCGAGTAGCCGGAATAGCAATTGCTCGCTCTTGTCGAGACGGCCGAAGTTACGCTTCACATTCCGCATGTCAGCGTCGTCAAGTGGTAGGCGCTTTTCTTCATCGTCGCGCTTGGGCACGATGGATGAAAAGGGATTGAACGTCAGCCGCCCCTCTTTGATCGCCAAATTGACGGTGGAGTTAAGCCATCCGATCTTTTTGCGGATACTAGCGCTTTTAAGCCCTTGGGCCTCGAAATGTTGCACAACCTTGCGGCCATCGTCGCGGGTCGCATCCTTCAATGGTTTGTTGCACAGCGATTTGAACAGCGCCCACACGGTTTCCGCTTCGCGCTTGTAATAGCCGGTGACGTTGGCGTGTTGCAGATACGTTTCAAAGATCGCATCGTCACCGTTCTTTGTCGGCACCTTAGGGCGGTCCATTTTGGTCACGTCAAACACAGACCCAATGCGACGCAACTCGCTAATGGGCCGCGTCGGATTTCCGAAGTGAATGACCGCGCCGGGCGGCAGGTTCACGATACGTTGTCCGGGGCCGCCGTTCGGTTCGCAGCGGATGACCGCGCCGCCAGCGTCAAGATGGTGCAACTCGCGTTCGGTGGCAAAGAGGCGTCCGCCATCGGGGCCGACCTGCAAGCCCGGCTGATATTGCGGCACCCAAGCCGGTTCAAGTCGAGGCCGGGCGGTGAGCAGCGTCGCCTTGTGTTCGGCGATCAGCGGTAGGGCTAGTAACTCCGCCTGCACGCGGTCGGACGTGCCTAGGGACTTCTCAGTGCGTTTGCCCGGGGTCTGTAGCCTGATATGCCAGTTCCGCGACCCCGGCCGCAGGAACAGGTAATCGGTTTTGCGCCGCATAGCGGCAGATAATAGCGTCAGAGATTAGCGGCAGCCAGTAGCGGCAGGTAACTTCTATCAGAAGTGCTTAATGTTCAATAGCTTTTTGGTGGGCGCTGTAGGGATTGAACCTACGACCTCTCCCGTGTGAAGGGAACGCTCTCCCGCTGAGCTAAGCGCCCGGCTCAACAACATCAATGGCGTAATACCATGTCGCCGGTTCGGTCGCCAACTTGGTCGCCAGTGATATATTCGCCAAAGTCCATGGAGCACAGGACAATGGCGAAGCGCAAGCGCGACTACTGTTCAAGCGGCGCGGTTCGGAGAATTTTTGGATCAAGCTCCGGTCCCCCGCCGGCCGCATAGAACTATCGCTAGGCACGCCCAACCGCCGGCAGGCGGAGATTATCTGCCGGCCCGATGATCACCGCACACAAGACCGCCCTGTTTGCGGCTCGGCCCCATCTGCAAACGGTTCGCAAACTCGAACCCGGTCAGCATCCAGGTCCTGACGGCGGCAAGATCGTCGCCAACGAAACGCGAGTTGATCTAATTCCCGGAACGCTGCCCAGCAGGGTAATGTCCGGTTGAGGCCGGCAACGACCTGCCAACTAGTAGTCGCCAATCGAGGACCCCGACCAATCCACGCGGCGCGAACATCAGGAAAAGAAGGATAATCGTTCCGAATAATATCTGATTGAGCGCGAACACCGTGATGATGCCCGGATCATTTGGATTTTGCGCAATGAAAGGGACGTAAGGAGAAACAAGCTCGATGCAATAGGGTAGAACAGTGATGACTATTGCTCCAACAATCGATCCTGCGACCGATCCCATTCCACCGACCACGATGACGGCGAGGTACTGAACGCCAAGAAGAATGCCCCATTCGGATGGATTGGTATACTGCATGTAAGCTGCATAGAGGCCGCCGGCCATACCGGCTACGCCGCTCGAAATCGTAAAAATGGCAATTTTGACATGCGCGACGTCTATACCGATGATGTCCGCTGTTACTTCGCGATCGCGGATCGCCATGAGCGCACGGCCAATTCTGCTCTTTAGCAAATTGCGCGCAAACCAAGCGACGACGCCGACAATTACCCAAATCAAAACCAAATAGAAGCCGTCCCTATCTTTCGGATTTATGCGGGAGAGGTCTCGTCCAAAAAAATCAATTCCGATCTGGATCGAACGCCCCGCAGCTCCGTGCGTGATCGAACCCAAGCTCCGGAAGACGTGCTGGCCGATCAGTACAAGGGCGAAGGTTACGATGATCAGGAAATGGCCTCGCAGGCGCAACGCGAGGTATCCAACGAAGACGCCGACGGCCGCCGAAGCGACAATGGCAGCGATCAACCAAACGGGAAATGGCAGCGCTAAATCGTCTCCTACAAATGCGGCAGTATAAGCTCCAATTCCCATAAAAAACGGCTGTCCGAGTGAAATTTGTCCAGTGTTGCCAGTCAGTAGATTGAGCCCGATTGCGCCGATGGCGGTAATGCCGGCGTAAATCAGGACCTTCAGCCAAAATTCCGGGGCGAAAGACAACAAGAGCAATAGGCTAATACCGGGCAGAACCAACAAACAGAAATGATAGGCAAGCTTTGCTTTCATGACTCTGTAGCCAGCTGTCGCCATTACACCCGCCGGCCGGCGCTATCGCCGAACAGGCCGTACGGCTTGACGATCAATATCGCGACCAAAATCAGGTAGGGCATAACCTGATGAAAGTTGTGGCCCAGCCATGGCATGTATCGGCTGCCAAAGGCAGCTGTCATGACCTCGGTGACCCCGATGATCATGCCGCCCAACACGGCGCCGGAAAGACTTTTCATGCCGCCTAGCACGACGGCCGGAAATGCCATTAAAGCCAACGCCGACAGCTCCGGGCTTACGACACGCGCGCCGCCGCTGAGCATCGTGCCGGCGAGGCAGGCGATGGCCGCCGCTATGAACCAAGCGATGGAATACACCATGCGCGGACTGATCCCTTGCGCCATTGCTGCTTCGGAGTCGGAAGCTGTGGCGCGCATTACCATTCCTAGAGTGGTGAAGCGGAAGAACAGGAATATCGATATGACCGCAAGCGACATGAAGAGGAGAGTCCACAGATCGATAGAAAAGATCGGCAACGAACCGATCCTGGTCACCGACAAGCCCCACGGATCGCCAAGATTAATCATGTCTTGCCCCCAAATCTGCGACGGGATTTGATCTAGGATAATGAGTAGCGCCCAGGTCGCCATGATGACCGTAAACTCCGGTCGTCCGATCATTCTTCGAATGATCAGCTCCTGAATTGCAATGCCCAACGCGCCGGTCGCCACCATGGCCAGCGGCAGTGCAAGTGAAAACGGCAATCCCACGATATTTTTGAAATGATAAGTGATGTACGCGCCGATCATCAGCAATCCTCCCTGCGCGAAATTGAGGATACCGACCGACTTGTAGATGATGACGAATCCGAGCGCGACCAGGGCGTAATTACTGCCGAGCGCAAGTCCGCCAATCAGCAATTGAATGAAATTGATCATGAGAAACGCTAGCTCGACGAAAGGCCCAGATAAGCGTCAATGACGCGCTTATCCGACTGGATCTCGGTCGACGTTCCACAGGCGATGGCTTCTCCGAAATCGAGCACCAATATTCTGCTCGCCAGAGTCATTATAAAAGACATGTCATGTTCGACGAGAAGAATGGTCGTGCCGAAGCGCGCATTTATCTCGCGAATATAGCCAGCCATCGCGTTCCGCTCGTCAAAATTCATACCCGCCACCGGCTCATCGAGAAGCAAAAGGCGAGGCTCGAGGGCTAGCGCTCGGGCGAGCTCGACGAGCTTACGTATGCCATACGGCAGTGCTGCGCATGACTGCCCGCAATAGCTTTCCAAGCCGACCATCGAAGCGATCTTGAGCGCCGCTTCCCGGTGTTCGGCCTCCTCGAGAACAGCCGCCGGCAGGCGCAACGCAGCGCCTACAAAGCCAGCCTTCATGAGTGGATGACGGCCTAAGAGAATGTTGTCGATGGGGTCGAGATATTCGAACAAACCGAGGTTTTGAAACGTGCGAGCGATGCGCAGCTGTGCGAGCATCCTCGCGGGCGCGGTGACGAGTTCGATGCTATCCACGCGAATCGATCCTTGCTTCGGCCGGCAAATCGTCGACAGGCAATTGAACAGCGTCGTCTTCCCAGCGCCGTTCGGACCGATAATCGCAAATATCTCGGATTTATCGACTGTGAACGATAAATTCTTCAGCGCTGTGAGGCCGCCAAAGGCGACCGTCACATCGTCGACTTTGACGTGAGGTTCGCGCGATGTCATTGAAATCGATTCCGGCGTTGGGCCTGTTCTTTGCTGGAATTTGCCCCACCACCTGACATCCCGAGATAAAGCTCGCGAACTTTTGGATTATGGCGCAGATCAACGGCGCTTCCTTGCAGGGCCACGCGGCCCATTTCGAGAATTACCGCCTGGTGCGCGATTGCCAAAGCCACGGAAGCATTTTGCTCAACGAGAATGATGCTCGTCCCCGCGCGGTTGATTGCAACTACGGCCGTTACGATCTGATCAATGATTTTTGGCGCCAACCCGAGAGACGGCTCGTCGAGCAACAGCAGGCGTGGTCTCGGCATGAGCGCCCGCCCGATGGCGAGCATCTGTTGTTGACCGCCTGACAGGTAGCCTGCCGTCTCGCGCCTGCGCTCACGCAGAACGGGAAAGAGCTCATAGACTCTCCCCAGCATTAGCCGGCGCTGTTTGCCGGAAAAAAGCGTGAACCCGCCGGCGACAAGATTTTCCTCGATGCTCAGATCCTGAAAGATGCGGCGGCCCTCAAGCACCTGCGCAATGCCCGCTCGCACACGGGCCGCCGGGGTAACCGGGAGCGGCGCGCCGTCAAAGTGTATCGAACCGCTTGTAAGACGTCCGCCGTGAAATCCCAGTAGCCCGGAAATTGCGCGCAGCGCGGTCGTCTTGCCTGCTCCGTTCGGCCCCAACAATGCCAGCATTTCCCCGACTGCGAGCCGAAGCGACACGCCCTTAAGCACCGGGATTCCGCCGTACCGGGTCGATACATCCTCAAGAGACAGAAGCACGCGGGGCAAAGTACCCATCGGCGTCGCCTCGGAATCCAATATTCCTCTCCCTCGCTGTGTGCTCAAGAAAAGCCACAACCCGCGCTTCGTCCCAGCGACGCTCCGGTTAACGCAACCTGGTCACGGCTTCAAAATGTGAAGGCCTTAGCCGCGTCGGAAACGATGTGTGTCTTGAGCGCTTTCAGCCCAAAAGGCTTATTTCGATCGATTGCGAAGACCGAACTTTCCCTCGGCAACTCCCGTGTCGCGATCGAACCGTAGACGTGTCGTCCGGTGAGACCGCCGAAATCGACATTGGGCATTTCGTTGAGCGCCCGCATGACGCCGGCCCTCGACAAGTCGTTGTTGGCGACGGCTTTTTCGAGCAGTGCGGTCACTGCCCGGCCTTGGTTATAGCCGTAGGTAAACCAGATATCAGGCGCTTGATCGGGTTTGTATCTCCGGATGTCGGCCAGGAGCTCTTTCATGCCGGGCGCGGAGGAATCGCCCCATTCCGGGCCTTCACCCGCGAGCCAGACGTGTTCTTCAATATAGCCGATGGCCGGACTTTTGAGCAGGGCTGAATGCCATGATGGCCATTGCGCAAGCCATCTCGGTGTAAAGTTCACGCGCGCTGCGTTTGCCGCGATGCGCGCTAGCTGCCCCGGGACTGCCGTCACAAAAACGAACTCACAACCAGCACCCTGCAACTGTGAGATCGGGCCGGTAAAATCTTGATCCGTCAACGCGAACGAAGTGGTTTGGTCGAGTTTTCGTCCGGCGACTTTTAGCTCGAGATCGATCCCTTCTCTGCCAGCCTGCCCGTAGGGATTGTCCTGGATCATCGTACAGAGTTTCGTAGCCGGCTTCGCCTCCGTGTGAAGGTAGTAGTCCAAACCGTTCGCCGCCATGATCTGGTAGGTCGCACCGAGTGGAAGCAAATGCGGATCGCGTACCCACAGATTGTCGAAGGAGGTCGGCGACATGACGACATTGTCGTTTTTGAGTAGAGGTTGAACAGCGCTCGTCGTGGGCGTACCGAACATCTGCGCAAACATCACCACATTGTCTTTGATCTTGGCGTAGCGCTGAACCGCGAGGACAGGCGAGTTCGCGTGGTCTTCGATTACGAGTTCGACCTTGTACCGGCCGGCGATGCCGCCACGATCGTTCACCTTTTGGAACCAAACCTGATTTCCGGAGACCACCGGGGTGCCTACGGCTGCGACCGCGCCGGAAAGCGGAGCAACGACGCCGAGCTTTATGGTCTTGCCGTCGAATCCAGGGACGACTGGCGGGTCGGCGGACGCCGTCAACGATGACATTACGATGAGCGCAAAGCATACGCTCGTAACAGCGATACGATGCGGCATTGTGTTTCCTCCATGAGCATTTTAAGCGTTGCCGCCGGCTTGGACGGCATCGGGGCTTTTGAGTTGTTCTTGCGGCCTACCGACGTATTTACGACACGACAGGCGTCTCGGCCCGTCAAGCAATTACAAGTCAACAGAACTATATTCCATGGATATGAAATATGGTGCGCAACGGCCGTCAGCTTTCCGCCGCAGAAGCGGCAAATTCGAAGAACAGAAATGTAAGGAGTGTCTGGTGTTTGGTCGTCCTGACGCCGGTCGCGTGACGTCAATGGAATCCGGTCTGATCAGCTCAATCATTCGAGCTCGAGTATAGAGAGCCAGCTCGCAAGCACGTCGTCGTAGGATAGCGATGCCGTCGCCACGTTGGTGCCGAGCAAAAAAGGCGCTGTAAGCTTTACGAGGCTAGCCAACGCCACCGCATGATCAACATCCTTACGGCAAATATCGATAATGGTCTTCATCGAATCCCGATTGCTGCAGAACATGGACAGGTTATGCCGAGATTGTTGCCAGTTTTCGGTGAAGAAACTACGACCGCCTCCGGAGTCCATGACGCTAACGAGCCTTGAGGCATCGATACCAAATTTCTTGCCGAGGCTTAAGGCTTCGCCAAACATGAACAGATTAGAGACCGCTATCATATTATTGATCAACTTTGTCACCTGACCCATGGTCAGCGCGCCCATATGAAATACTTCGTTACTAAACGCCTCGAATGCAGGACGAAGCCGCTCGATGTCGGCCGCGTCACCGCCGGCGACGACAACAAGCGTTCCCGCGGCGGCGCGCGCCGGCATTCCCATCACCGGCGCGTCAATCAGGCCAATGCCTCTACTCTGGCATAGCGGCAGCAGATCCGTCATCGTTTCCGGCAATACCGTGCTCATGACAGCAATGACCGGCCCCTTCTGTTCCGAGGCCGCCATGGCAATCTCCTTCACAACTTCCCGAACCTGATCGTCGAAAGCGACCATCACGATGATGCCGTCGCATTCGGCACACTCCTGAGCGGAGCGCGCCAGATGAGCTCTGCCAGCAAAAGCCGCAAGCGCGGAAGGATCGTGATCGAAAAGGGTGACCTCATGCCCTTTAGCCAGGAGATTTTCTGCCATCGGACGCCCCATGGTCCCGACACCGACGAAGCCAATCCGCATCACAGGAATCCCATGGTTGATCCAACACTCAGCGGTAATTTCTCGTTCCAAACCCAAATATGGCGCGTCGGCGAGGAGCGTTCGCTCATCGGAGCGGCGCGACAAAAGGCTGCGGGAGAGGAGCCGTCCATCAGTCGATAGATAGTGGGGTTGTTTGGCGAACTCTTTGCGCCGCAAACTCGACGACCTGCCGTCCTATTGTCTCGAGCTGAAATTGCAGCGACGGATCAATGCAATTACCGGCGTCGTCAAAAGCCCGATTGGTCGTGTTGATGACCGCTCCTAGCGGAGTTGGCCATCCGCGTAGCGCGTGGGCGATGGACCGCAGCGCGGCGAGCGTTTGCCCGCCGCCCTGCCAGCCGCTAGCGCAGGCGAGGCAACCTATCGCCCTTCCGTCGAGATATGATCGCCGATCACAACGGAGATCTTCAACGTAATCGAGGGCATTTTTGATCAGCCCAGAAACCGAACCATGATATGACGGCGAAGCGATGATTACGCCATCGCAGCGGCGCAGTGCTGCAATCATATTGGCGGCAGGTGCGCTGCTTTCCGTCCGACCCGCCACATACATTGGTAATTCAAGCTCAGGGCCGGCAATGCATAACGTATTTGCTCCTTCCTTTTGGGCCGCTGATAGACTGACCATGAGCGCGCACTCGGACAGCGATCCCGGCCGCATCGTGCCGCCCAAGCCCACGATCAACGGTCGGCTGCTCAAATACCCCTCCCGACGGGTAGCAAGCGCTCGGCGCCGGCATCTGCAAGGGCGTCGCGCCCGAGAAAGTTGAGCGCCAGCCGGTTGAATTCTTCGGCGGCTTCGATCTGCGGACAGTGCCCGACTCCCTCGATCACGTGCAGCGCGGAGTTGGGAATTTTGGCTTGTAGCTGCAATCCGAAACCCGGCGCGCGCAAACGATCCAACGACCCGGTCATCAGCAATACTGGGCATTCGATCGACGAATAATCCGGTGCACGCGGCATGCGCTGGGATTCACGCCACGGCGCCTTGAAGCGCATCGCGGCCGCGCATTCCCATGCGCCTCTTTCCCGAGCTAAGTTCCACCGCCGCTCGACATAGGCCTGATCATTCTGGACCGCCGGCGTCGCGAACATGACCTCGACGATCCGTCCCATGCTTTCGCGCGTGCCGTCGAATCCATTGAGGATCTCGCGCGCTTCACTTTCCGGAACGTCGCCACCGCCGGCAATAACGATGATTTTGTCCAGCGGCCAGACGGGCTGACGCATCGCGGCGACTGCGAGGAGCAATGTTCCGCCCATGGAATTCCCGGCAAAATGCGCGCGATCTATGCAAGCCGCACGCAAGAACGCGCCGATGTGGCGTATCCGGTAGCTCCACATGTCTTCAAATGAGAATATCTTCTCGGTTCGCCCGTAACCGACCCAATCGGGCGCAAATACGTGGTAGTAGCGGCTCAGCGCATCGATATTGCGCTCCCAGCTGAGTTCCGCGCAGCCGCCAAACTCGCCGCCGTGCAGCAACACCAACGGCTGCCCGCTTCCAAACTCGAGGTAATGAGTCTTGATCCCATCAACCAAAACGTACCGGCTCGAAACGGCAGTCATTACGGCTAGGCGGCTTTGGTGCTGAGGTCGAGTTCTTTCAAGCGCGGCAACACGCCATTTGCAAAGAGCGTGAGGTTATCGACGGTCTCGGCGTGAGACAGCGTCGCGCCTTGCATCATCAGCAGCATATGACCGATGCCGCCCACCGCCGCGGAGAAGTTGGCGATCTGGTCGTAAACCTGATCCGGCGTACCGGCGAATAGAAGGCCAGCTTCGACAAGGTCGGTCATCGACGCTTGCGTCGCTTCAAACGAGCGTCCCGTCTGTGTAGTCGCAACCAGATAGCCCGCTCCCTTCCCGGCCTTCAGGCGCTTGGCGTTGTCGGCCGGAGCGAAATAGCCCGGAGGCCGCGCAAAAGGCTCGGACACTGCGGTCGCCGAACGCAGATAGCCCGCGATCTTGTCCGCCCGAGCGAGCGCCTCTGACTCCGATCGTGCCACCGAGCAAATCGCGGAGTAGGCAAAACGATCGATTGCCGGCGGCGAAGCACGTTGCTCAGTCCACGCCTTTTTGTATGCGTCGAAAATTCGTTTTGCGCCGTAGCCAGTAAGGAACGTCGCGATGACATGCCCGCGCTCCGCGATCGTCGCCGCGCTGCTAGGGCTCATGGCTGTAATCCAAACCGGCGGATGCGGCTGCTGAACGGGACGTGGCCAGATATTGACGTTGCGGTAATGAAAATATTCACCTTCCCAATTGAACGGCCCGTCATGTGAGGTCATTGCTTTCAAGATGAGATCGTGGGCTTCCCACAAACGGTCCATCATCCGAACGGGATTGGAGTTTGCGGCGGCGACCTCGTAGGGAACCCCTTTGACAAAACCCATCTCAAGACGGCCACCCGAAATCACGTCCACGACCGAAAGCTCCTCGGCGACACGCAGCGGATCTAGCCGATTAGCCAGGGGTACGCCGAGCGCCAGCAAACGCGCGCGCTTCGTAATTCGCGCCAGAATGCCCAAATTGATATTGACCGACGCCGACAAGCAGGTCGGCGTGCTGTGGTGTTCGTTGAGCATGATATCGAAGCCGAGTTCATCCGCCAGGGCGAACTCGTCGAGATATCGATTGAGCAGCATCGATGCTTTCGCAGGATCGCAAAGCCTGTTCGGCAGAGTGATGCGCAGCGACTTTACGTCTGTTCGCCACGCATCTGGGTAAGGTTGTTCGGTGAAGTGATACACGCGCATTTGGCGCCTCCGCTTGCATTGCCGCCTAAACGCCACCGCGGCCGCCGATGAAGCCGGCGACTTGCGAATGGAAAGCCTGCGGTTGTTCGACGAAAGGGTAGTGACCGGCATTCTCGATGAGATGAAATTTTGATCCAGAAATTTCGTCGCTGAAGGCCTTGCCGTACTGGGGAGATACGATGCGGTCGTGATCACCCCACAAGACCAGGGTCGGGACCTGAATGCGCCGAAGTAACCCGCGAAGCTTGGGATCGTGCATATACGGCCGCCACGCCAGATAGGTGAAGGTCTCCTTGTTGCGCGCGAAAATCAGCGCGTCCTCATCGGAGAGCTCAGCAAAGTTCGGTTTGTGTTTGTCAGGATCAAAATAAGTAAGCTTGATCAGATCCTCACTGTCGAGCGCATGCACATCTGCGATATCACGTGTCATTCGATCGCCGAGCTTGATTCCGACTGGATCGATCAGCACCAACTTTCCGATCCGACGGGTGCATTTGACCGCCATCTGCGCGGCGATCCATCCACCGAGCGAGGCGCCGAGCAGAACAGTTTCCTCAAGACCGAGGATGTCCATCACGTCGAGATAAAAATATGAAAGGTCGTCAACCGCAGAAATCGACGGAGCGGATTCGCTGCGGCCGAATCCGGGATGCGATGGCACGATCACGCGTCCCAGCGAGGCAAGTCTGTTCAGCGCACTGTCAGCGCCTAAGAGGCCCTCTTCCGAATGCAGAAATAGGATAGGCCGCCCGTGCCCCGAGGTTTGAATTTCAATCCGGGTGCCGTGCACTTCCAAAAAGCTTTGCTTGAATTCTGCCAGCGTCGGCACCAAGCCGCCCTCCCTATACGTGGGCTCCAACAATCGCCAGGATCCGATGATGTAGGCCACTCTTTATAGACACGGATCATTTCCGAAGCGGCTCGAACTCAGGCAAGAACTTTCAGATTGACGGATTTCATTTCCACCAATATGGAAAATTGAGATGCCTCCGTCGGAGGGACTACGTGAACGAGCTTGTGAAATCGGCTGCGCGCGCCTTCGAGATCCTCGAATGCTTTGGGAAAGAGCGCGCTCCGATGCGGCTCAAGGAGCTCGTCGAAAGATTAGGATATCCGACGTCAAGCATTGCGGCGTTGTTGAAGAGCATGACCACGCAGGGACTTCTGACTTTCGATCCAAAATCTAAATGCTACATGCCCAGCGCCAGGCTTGCGGGGCTTGTGAGCTGGGTGCCGGTCGAAAAATTCGAACAAGGTGTCGTGCTCAACGCCATGATCAATATTCAACGCAAAACGCACGAATTGATCGTCCTCGGTGTCGAGAAAGGCATCCACATTGAATATATCGAGACCATACGGTCGAGTGAGGGTATGCAGCTCTTTATTCCGCCCGGGACGCAGCGTCTAACGATACAAAGTGTAATGGGCTGGCATTTCCTCAGCTTGTATCCCGACAAGCATGCAAGGGAGATTTATCGTGCCACGATTAAAAGGGGAGAATTGGCTGAAAGCGAGTTCTCCTTCGAACAATTGCTGCGGCGAGTACATCAGCACAGGGAGCTTGACATATCGTTTGTTACGGCGCGCGACCTCGTTCGGCCCGCCGCACATTGGGGATCCGGCATGGTCACGATGATGGTTCCGGTACCCGCCGGTCACCGCAAATTAGGTATCGGCGTCGGCGGCCCAGCGGATCGTCTCGCGCAAAAGCTTGGTTTGATATCGGAGTATCTGCGACTGGAAGCATCCGAGATAGCCCGAGTTGTTACAGAGGAAGGCGACGCTGCCTCGGATTCGCGATCGGCCGAATAAAGCTTACGCCTGGTCAGTGCCAAACGGCGGCCGCGCGCAGACGCGACTGTCGTAGAGGCTGCCGGCAACCGCGCGATATGTATTTCCAAGCCGAAAGTTGCGTCGGCGATCATTCGTAAGATCGGCACCGGTCTTCGACGCGGTCGAGCATCTATGCGCAACCGTCGCTACTGTCGACTCCGTGCAATTTATCACGGCGTCAGCGTCGGCCGTGCGGGTGACGAGAACGGTGGCTGCAGCGCGCCGCATTTCTGCTGCTCTCGGCTATAAGGCAAAGCGGTAGCCGAACTACATGACGGCCTATCGCTGAATCGTGCGATCCGGAAGACCGCTTCGCCATGTTGGATTTCGGGCACGTTGGCGCTGCCCACCTTTCACGCGCTCGTCGCCGACGTTTGTCGTTCGACCAAATAAGACGTGGGTTTCGCCGAATCGCCATACCTTCGAGAGAGTGCTCGATCTGCCAAAGACGTTGCGCTGCTAGCGGTCGCCAAGGAAATGCAGCAGGGCCGCGTTAAACAGCGTCGGATCCTGTAAGAAGGCGAAGTGGCTGGTGTTGGGCAGGATCAGCAGTCCAGCACCGGGGATCGTGGCGGCGGTATATTCGGTGTGCGCGCGCTTGATCGCTTCGTCGTGGTCACCGTCCGCCACCAGCACCGGCGCTCGGATCGACTGAAGTTGGGCGTCAGTCCAATTCGGCTCGGTTTGCCACATCTTGCTGATCTGCGCGACGAACGCGTCGTAGTCTCCTGGCGTTGCCGAAAGCCTGGCGTATTCGCGCCCCGCGCGTTCAATGAATCTGGCGAAGGTCGGGTTCTTCTCCACTCCCTCCTTTACGCCTGAGGTGACGGTATTGGCGGCGAAGGCGAACACTTTGCCGACCCGTTCCGGATGGCGAATGGCAAGGTCGAGGCCAATGATGGCGCCGTCGCTCCAGCCCACCACGTCGGCCCTGGCGACATGCAGTGTGTCGAGCAAGGCGACGACGTCGTCGGCCATAAGGTCATAGCCGTACGGTCGGGCGTCGCGCGTGCTGCGGCCATGGCCGCGGCTGTCCACGACGATGACGGTATGTCGCGGAGCGAGAGCCTTTATCTGATTGCCCCAATAATCCGAGTTGGAAAGGCCGCCATGGAGCAGGACGACGGGCGAACCGTGGCCGATCGTCGCGTAATAGAGGTTGATGCCGTTGACCTTGGCGTGGCCAGTGTGTTCGCCCGCGACAGCGGCAGGGGTCGGTGGCAGGGTCTGCCACAGCGGCTCGCCGCAAGCGGCATGAAGCGGGAGTAGCAGTAGGAAAGCGAGCAGCATGTGGCGCATGGGCCGGCTCCTATACCGCGGGATGGCAGTGACGCACAAACTGCCAATGTCCCGCACGGTCAAATCCGGAAGCTTAGTTTACAAAGAATCCTGCACCAGGGCGTTCAAACATTTGTTTGAACTTGTTCGCGCAGAGGAGGCGAAGGTTTCGTTGCGCTAGAGAATTTCCGCAGGTCTTCCAGCCTAAATCCGAATGTCCTGCTTCACCCATTTTACTGTAAACGCACGACTAGCCGCACGCTCACCGGTAATCGCCATGGTGTGTTCCATGCCGGCGTTCGGCATACTCAGGCTTCGCGGCCGACAGCCTCCTTTTGCCGCGGTATCGGCAAATATTCGACACCGCTGCTGCCCCCGATCGATGATCTCGGCGCGCGCGCACGGCGTCACGCGACTGTGCTACGAAGGCTCGCGTGAGCGGTGCCGGATTAAGAGCCCGATACGAGTCTCAGTCAAACCTTCGCTGGTAATTCCATAGAATACGGGCAGTAGCAGGAAGATCAACAAAGCAAGCTTCGGCGAATAGGCCCAGCCGATGAACCCGGCCGCGGCATAAAGTGCTACGCCGACCAAGGCACGATGGCGCTCCCGGGGAAAATAGGTCGCTTCGACATAACGCTCCTGTAGGTATGGATGGATAGCAAGCGTGTGGAATAGAGCGAGCCATGCCAGACACATGCTTGCACCAATCGCGGCATAGACATCGACTGCGACAACCGCGTCAAGCTTATTGCCGCGTTGCAGCGCAATCGATAAAATCGCAGTCGGAAATGGAATCAGCCCTGAAGTCAGCAGAAGAAATAAGTTCGCCCAATGCAGGCTACGGTCACATGAGCGTACGCGCGAAAAGACGGCGCGATGATTGAGCCAAATAATGCCGATGTAGAAGAACGAGGCGAGGAAGCCGACATAGTTTGACCACTGTGCGAGAAGGCGCTCCGCCAACCGTCCCGGCTCATAATCCGGTCGGATTATGTCAAAGACCAGCAGAGTGATGGTGATCGCGAACACGCTGTCGCTGAAAGTTTCGAGCCGGTCGGTATCCGAGAGCCGTAAATTTTCTGAAGGAGCGACGGCCTGAATGGCCGTGCCGTCGTCTTCGTCGGCTGCGATGTCTGCTGCGCTTTTCCTGCCCTCCGTCATTGTGGGTACCTCATATGCAACAAATGCCGAGAGCAATATAGTCCAGTTGCACCCGACTTGCTGGCCCGAATGTTTGACAGTCTCAGCCGATCCAATGAGAGGCGTTGGGCCGGCGCCGATTTCTTTTTTTGCGAAATGAGGTCGACGGCTTTGGCCGCGGGGACCACCAGAGTCATCGGCCTGCAACTCCGATGTCAGTGGCGCAATTAACGAGTCCTCGTTCGAGCGCGTCCTTCGCTTGAGCATTATCTTTTCTGAAAAGCGGCGCTCGCTTTCCGGCTTCACGCTCTAATTCGACGCGGCCCGCGAAGCGCCCGATTGCAACGCGCGGATGCGGTCGGCGAGCGTGCCCTTGTTCTGCTGCGGCTGTTCGATTGTCGGCGGTCCGCTTTGGTTGCCCGCGCCGTTGACCACAGTTGCCGCGCCGGCGCCACCTTGAACCGCACCTTGGCCCAAAATTGGCACTTCGGCGAGCATCGCCTCGATTGCGGAGCCCGGTCCTTCAAGCACCGCGGTAAGCCGCGCTACCTCGGCGGCGACGTCGTTGATGCGCTCGCGCAACAGCGCATTCTCCACGCGCTCGGCGGCCCAGGTGGTTTCCGCCTCGCGCTTAATGCCGCCGAGCTCGCGCTGCAGGCGGTCGCGTTCGTCGATCGCGTTGGCAAGTTGCGCTTCGAGCTGGCCGATATCGGCGCGGAATTTCTCGACCACGCCGCTTGAGCGGCCGCCGGCATTTTCCAGTTCCTCGCGCAGATCGCTTTCGGCCTTCGCCGCGGCCTCGATCTCGGTACGCAACCGGGCGATCTCGAATTCGCGCTCGGCCAGCAAGCGGCCCTGATCGCCGAGCCGCGTCTCCAAGTCTTGCACGCGGCGGCCCATGACTTCCGTTTCGGTCGTTTGCACCAGAAGCTGCCGTTCCAGTTCGTCGGCGCGGGCGCCGAGTTCGCCGATCTTGCCGCGCGCCTCGCTCGATTGCGCGGCGACCGCGTCGGCCTCGGCGCGTTCGCGCCCCAGCCGTTCTTCCGTGATCCGCACCGCGCGCTCGTAGTCGGTCACGCTGACTTTCATCGCCTCGACCTGCGTGCGCAAAGCCGCGACCTCGACGCGCTGACTGTCGGCCATGATCGAGCGCTCGCCGAGCTCGGCAACGAGTTTGGCGAGATCGGCCTGCTTGTCGGAGAGCGCGCGCTCGGCTTCGCGCAGCGCGCCCGATTTTTGCTCGAATTCCTGTTCGGTGGCGCGGAGCTGGTCGCGCAAATTCTTGTCACGCGATTCCAGCGCGAAGATCGCCGCGGTCTTTTCGCCGAGCTCTTTCCTGAGATGGTTGATGGCGTCGGTCTTCTTGCCCAGCTCGGCCAGTTGGCCGGTGGTGCGGGCCTTCATCTGTTCGACGCTCATTTCCAGACGCCGCGTCGACATGGCGAATTCGGCACGCAGCTGATCTTTGTCGGCGCGAATCTCGGCGATCGAGAGCGGCGTCGCCGCTTCGAGCCGCCGCATGGTCAGCCGAACCGCGCGATTATGCACGAGCGGCACGAATAACAGTGCGAGCAGTGCCGCAACGAAAAAGCCGATCCCGAAATACATGACCGGTTCGACCATGACACCACTCTATTTAAGCTGCTTCGCCCAACAGCTTCACACTGCCACGCGGCGGCCGTGCGGCACTATCGCAACAGACCATTAACCTAAACCGAGAATAGCCGTCGCGCCAAGATAATTGCGTCCAAGACGATAGCTTCAAAGACAATAGCGCAAAGACGACTGCCCGATGACGCCGATCTCCGTCCGCCGGTAAAGCGCGGGGATCAGAACGGGTTCCACGTCGGGTGCGATGTGAATTTAAGATAGCCGAGGTTGGCCCCGAGCCGCAGTCCGACGCCGGACCGGATCGGCACGACGACGATGTCGTTGTTGGCGAGAGCGGTCATGCCGAAGCCGCCGATGAGGTAGGCGGAGCCGTCGATGCCGCCGAAGCGCTCGAAGATCGCTTCGGTGCGCGGCAGGTTGTAGATAAGCATCATGGTGCGCACGCCGTCGGCGCCGGCATCGAAGCCGAGCGACGGCCCTTGCCAGTAAACCCGAACGTCGCCGGCGTTCTTGGTATAGAGCGTGCCGTCGCCGTAGCGCAGACCGCCAATGAAGGCGCCGCCGGCTTCTTCGCCGAGCACGTAGCCGTTGGGCAGGCCCCAAAGGCTGACCGCCTTTTCGACGACCGAGGCCAATCCGCGCGAGACGCCGCCGAAGAAATGATGGCCGGCATCGATGATCTCGTTGGGCGAGAACTGGGTGGTTGCCGGCGGTTGCGACGGCCCGGCAGGCCCGGGCTGCGGAGGCACCGTCGCCGGCGGCGCGGGCGGCGGCATGTTCTGTGCCCCAGCCGGCAGGACCGCAAGGCCGATGAAAGCCAAAACCGCCATGCCGAGCCGCAAGTTGAGTTTCATAGTGTCCCCCGTGGCCCCGGTTAACTCCTTGCTCACAAGCACCGGCTAAATCTCGGCTTCACTCTGTCTTCGCGAGCACGACGTGTCATCGGGCGAAGCCGAATCAACCTATTTTTTGCCGAGACTATGACCGCAGCACGGCAACAACGGAAGCGCTACCGCATTGTCGCCATAGGCGCCGCGCTGCTGGGGCTCGCCGCCCTCCTGCCGATGGCGCGCGCCGCGACGGAAAGGATCGTCGTCGACTGGCATAGCGGCCTCGCCATCGACGGTTACGATCCCGTGGCCTTCTATACCCAGAGCGCGCCGACGCTGGGCAGCCCGGACTTTGAATTGTCTTATGGCGGCGCGGTCTGGCGCTTCCGCAACGTCGGCAATCGCGCAGCCTTTGCCGCCCGGCCCGATGTCTACATGCCGCAATTCGGCGGCTACGATCCGCTCGGTGTCGCCCACGGCGTTGCGGTCGCCGGAAATCCGCGGGTCTGGTTGATCGCAGGTTCAAGGCTGTTCCTGTTTTACGATCACGACCGGCTCAAGGAGTTCGCGGCCAATATCGAGGGCATCGCCGCGGCCGCCGAACGCAAATGGCCACAGGTGCGCAGTACCCTTAGTCCGTGAGCACGTCTGCTAACCGCCCTTGAACGCCTTTTCGGCGGGCGCCGGCTGGCCCCAGGCCAGGAACGAAGGGATCAGCAAATCCGCGGTACCGTAGGCCAGGGGGGTGCCGTCGGGAGCGCTGACGCTGCCGCCGGCGGCCACCAGCACGGCATGGCCGGCCGCGATGTCCCAGTCGTGTGTTGGGGCGAGCCGCGGATAATGATCGGCGGCGCCCTCGGCCAGCCGGCAGAATTTCAGCGATGAGCCGCACATGATGCAGCCGCTATGCGGCAGGTCATCGAGATAAGCCTGCGTCGCCGCGTCGAGATGAGAGCGGCTCACCATGACGACGAACTCGCCCTGACGCGGCGATCGGGTGTGGATCGGCTGCGGCGTCGATGCGTGCTGCGACGTGAATGTCAGCCGCTCGGCGCCACGCCCGGCGATGCCACGCCAGATCAAGCCGAAAGCCGGCGCCGCGATGACGCCAAGCACCGGTGTGCCGTCGGCGACGACCGCGATGTTGACGGTATATTCCTCACGCCCGGCGATAAATTCGCGGGTGCCGTCGAGCGGGTCGACGAGGAAATAGCACGCGCCGCCAATCGCCGGTTTTGTCTGGGTCTTCGCGACGTGCTCCTCGGATATGATCGGCAATTCCGGAGCGAGCCGCTCGAGGCGCCCGCGAATAACGGCTTCGGCGGCTTCGTCGGCCGTCGTCACTGGCGAGCCGTCGGCCTTGGTGTGGACCGTGGCGTTGCCGCGCCGGTGCAGGATCGCGTCCGCAGCCGACATGCAGACCGCCGTGAGCGCGTCCATGAGCTCGGCGCTGGCGGCGATGTCGAAGGCGGACACAGAGGCTCCCTGACGGTTCCGATTATTCGCGTTGCGGCAAAGGCCACGCGCTGCAGCCACGCCCTGTAGCATAGGCCGCCCCCAACGGCACGATTGCCGAATCGCGCGCGCTGTGACAGGCACGAACCCTTCACAGCCGAGCGGAGTCCGTCATGTCCGCCCCCGTTTCGAACCCTATTACCATCAGCGCCCTCGACCTTGCGGCGCTTTTGTGTTCGCGCGTCTGCCATGACCTGATCAGCCCGGTAGGTGCGATCGTCAATGGCATCGAGGTCATGGAAGAGGACAAGGACGAAGAAACCAAGACCTTTGCGCTCGATTTGATCAAGAGAAGCGCGCAGCAAGCATCGGCGAAGCTGCAATTTTGCCGGCTGGCTTTCGGCGCCGCCGGGTCGGCTGGCGCGCAGATCGATCTTGGCGATGCGGAAAAGGCGGCCCGCGGCTTGTTTGAAGATAACAAGATCAGCGTGGCTTGGAATCTGCCGCATCAATTACTCATCAAAAACCGGGTCAAGCTGCTGCTCAACATGCTGCTGATTGCGGTCGGAACGATCTCCCGCGGCGGCACGCTGACCGTCGATCCTGTGGCGGGCGGCGAGGGGATTGCAGGCTTTACGGTGACGGCGGTGGGACTCAACGCCAGGTTGAATCCCGCGACCGCCGAGCTGTTGACCGGTAGCCCGGCTCACGCCGTCGACGCCCATGCCATTCAGCCGCTCTACGCCGGGATCCTGGCCCACGACTGTGGGCTGACCCTTTCGGCCGTTGGCGAAGTAGGTACGGTGGTCCTAACCGCCCGCTGACCGGCGCTTTACGCGGTAAAACGCCCATTCGCGGCCGGTGCAGCGTTCCCCGCAACTGAAATTAAACGCTTTGGCAACACACTGACCCCGTCGATCGGGCGTCCTGCGCCTGACGGCAATGGCACGCGTCCCGCGTGCGTGTGGCGCGGAGGTCACCGCGCCCCACCGAGCTAAGTGCGTGCTGACGAGGCGTCGGGTATGGACGATCTGCTCCGTGAGTTTCTGACCGAGACCAACGAAAGTCTCGAGCGCGTCGACGCCGAGCTGGTGCGGTTCGAGCAGGATCCGAACGACGGCAGCATCCTCGCCGACGTCTTTCGCCTCGTCCACACCATCAAGGGGACGTGTGGCTTTCTCGCACTTCCCCGCTTGGAGATATTGGCGCACGCCGCCGAAACATTGATGGGCAAGTTCCGCGACGGCGCGCCGGTCACCGCCGATGCCGTCACGCTCATTCTGTCCACCATCGACCGCATCAAGACACTCCTCGAAGAGATCGAAGCCAAGGAGTGCGAGCCCTCCGGCGATGACGGCGACCTCATCGCCGAGCTCAATCGCCTGGCGCACCAGGACGCCTTGGCCGCGACGCCGTCGGCGGGCGTCAAAACGCATGAAACGGCGCTGCCAGTGCGGCGCGAGCCGGAACCGGAAGCGGCGCCCGGGCCGGTGGCGCGCGACAAGCTGGCCGAGGAAAAACCGCCGGCTGAGCGGCCCGACGACGAGCGCGGCGAACGACTCGCCGCGCATTCGATCCGCGTCCATGTCGAGACGCTCGACCATCTGATGACCACGGTTTCCGAGCTGGTCCTGACCCGCAATCAGCTTCTCGAAATCGTCCGCCGCCACGAGGATTCCGACTTCAAAGTGCCGTTGCAGCGGCTCTCCAACGTGACCGCCGAGTTGCAGGAAGGCGTGATGAAAACGCGCATGCAGCCGATCGGCAACGCCTGGCAGAAGCTGCCGCGCATCGTGCGCGATCTCTCGGCCGAGCTCGGCAAGCAGATCGAACTGGAGATGCACGGCGCCGACACAGAGCTTGATCGCCAGGTGCTCGAAATGGTCAAGGACCCGCTCACGCATCTGGTCCGTAACTGCGCAGATCACGGCATCGAATCGCCGCCGGAACGGCTCGCTACCGGCAAGCCGCAAAAGGGCACCATTCGGCTTTCGGCCTGTCACCAGGGCGGACACATCATCATAGAGATCGCCGACGACGGCCGTGGCCTCAACCTCGATCGGGTCCGCGTCAAGGCCGTCGAGCTGGGATTTGTCAGCGAGGCCGAGATCGCGGAGAAATCGGAAAGCGAACTCTGCAACCTGATCTTCATGCAGGGCTTCTCGACCGCCAGTCGTGTGACCAGCATTTCCGGCCGCGGCGTCGGCATGGATGTCGTGCGCGCCAACGTGGAGCAGATCGGCGGCACGGTCGATTTGAAATCCGTTGTCGGCCGCGGCACGACATTTATCATCAAGATTCCGCTGACGCTGGCGATCGTGTCGGCGCTGATCGTGGAGGCCGGCGGCGAACGCTTCGCCATCCCGCAGCTCTCCGTGCTCGAACTGGTGCGTGCCTCGGCAGGCGGTGAACACCGCATCGAGCGGATCAAGGACACGCCGGTGCTTCGCCTTCGCAATCGGCTGTTGCCGTTGATCCAGCTCAAGGACGTTTTGCACCTCGGCGAAGGCGAGGCCGGCGACGGCTTCGTCGTCGTAACGCAAGTCGGCAGCCAAATCTTCGGTGTCATAGTCGACAGTGTGTTCCACACCGAGGAAATCGTGATCAAGCCGATGTCGTCGAGGCTGCGCCACATTGCGGCTTTTTCCGGCACCACCATCCTTGGCGACGGCGCGGTGATCATGATCATCGACCCGAACGGGGTGGCGCAGGCGCTCGGCCGCACCACGCCGGTGGCTCAAGCGGAAAAAATCGCACCCGATGACGGCGACGAGGCGGGCGACGGCGACCTCACGGCGCTCTTGTTATTCCGCGCCGGTTCGCAGCAGCCCAAGGCCGTCCTGCTGTCGTTGGTGTCGCGGCTGGAGGAGATCGACTGCGGCCGCATCGAGACTTCGGATGGTCGTCACCTGGTGCAATATCGCGATCAACTCATGCCGCTGTTGCGCATCGACGCACAGGCCGGCATCAAGCAGGACGGCACACTGCCGATCCTGGTGTTCTCTGATCACGGCCGCTCCATGGGGCTCGTTGTCGACGAGATCGTCGACATCGTGGAGCAGCGGCTCGATATCGAGGTAGCGAGCGACCGACCCGGCGTCCTCGGTTATGCCGTAGTGAAGGGCAGCGCCACCGAGATCATCGATATCGGTCATTTTCTGCCGCAGGCTTTCGCCGACTGGTTCCGTCGCCACGACGGTCGCGCTATGCCGCGCGGCGGCAAAATCATGCTGGTCGACGACTCCGCGTTTTTTCGCGACATGCTCGCGCCCCTGATCAAGGCCGCCGGCTATCACGTGGTCGCGGTCGGCTCCGCGGCTCAAGCGCTTGCGGCGATCAAATCCGGCGCGCGTGTCGATATCGTCATCACTGACGTCGAGATGCCGGACATGGACGGCTTCGAGCTTGCCGCAGCCTTGCGCCAAAATCCCGGCACCGCCGCCATCCCGATCATCGCGCTGTCAGCGATGGTGTCCGCCGAGGCGATCGAACGCGGCCGGCGCGTCGGCTTCCACGATTTCGTCGCCAAGTTCGATCGCACCGGATTGATCGCGGCGATCAAGGAGCAGAGCGGCGACCTGCATCAGGCGGCGTAGCGGCGACGGACCGGAGATACTCATGCACGACGACACCGATTTCACCGAATTCGTCACCTTCAGCGTCGCCGGTCAGATGTTCGGGCTGCCGATCGCGCGCGTCCAGGATGTGTTCAAGCCGGCGCGCATTACGCCGGTGCCGCTGGCCGGCGCGGAAATTGCCGGCGTGCTGAATTTGCGCGGCCGCATCGTGACCGTGATTGACATGCGGCGGCGGCTGGACATGAAGCGGCGCGAAGCCAATGACGCGCCGATGGCAATCGGCATTGAATCCAGGGGCGAATTGTTCGGCCTCATCATCGATGCGGTTGGCGAGGTGCTCAGGCTCCCGGCGGCGGATCGCGAGCCCAATCCGGTCAATCTCGACCGCAAGCTGGCGACGCTGTCGGCCGGCGTTTACCGGCTCGAGGGCCAGCTCTTCGTGGTGCTTGACGTCGACCGCGTGCTCGATCTGCGCGCCGAGCCGGCGCCGGCTGCCGCATGACAAGGACCGGTACAACCAGGCAACCGGACCGATCCGGAACATCGAAGCGGGTACGCCCGCAAAGAGTGGAGTGAGGACAAGATGAAAACGTGTTTGGTCGTCGACGACTCCAGCGTCATCCGTAAGGTGGCGCGGAGAATTTTGGAGGGTCTGGAATTCCAGATCGCCGAAGCGGAGAACGGAGAGGAGGCCATCGAGGTTTGCCAGCGGCAAATTCCCGACGCCATCCTGCTCGACTGGAACATGCCGAAAATGGACGGTTATGAATTCCTGCGGGTGCTGCGGCGGCTGCCGGGCGGCGACAAGCCGAAAGTCGTGTTTTGCACCACCGAGAACGACGTCGCGCACATCGCGCGTGCGCTGCATGCCGGCGCCAACGAATACATCATGAAGCCGTTCGACAAGGATATTGTCGAAGCCAAGTTCCAGGAAGTCGGATTGATCTAAAACGTCCAGCGCGGCGTTCGATCGCCGCGTTGGTGATTTTCAGCGTTCTAAGTCGCGTGCCGAAAGTTAAGCGTATGAGTACAGTTCTCGCCACCGCGAAGCCGGTGACCGCCCTTGATCGGCCCATCCGGGTCATGATTGTCGACGATTCGGTTGTCGTGCGCCGGCTGTTGACGCGCTGGATCGGCGCCGAACACGACATGATGGTCGCATCGTGCGAGCGCACCGGGCGCGATGCGCTCGGACAGCTCGACAGCTGCAATCCCGACGTCGTCGTCCTCGACATCGATATGCCGGAGCTTGACGGCATCTCGGCGCTGCCGCTGCTGCTCAAGAAGAAGCGCGACCTGGTCGTGATCATGGCCTCGACGCTCACCCGCCGCAGCGCGGAAATCAGCTTGCGCGCCCTGTCGCTCGGCGCCGCCGACTACGTTCCCAAGCCGCAAACTGCGCCCGACGCGACGGCATCGGCGGCGTTTCACCGTGAACTGATCGACAAGATCCGCAACCTCGGCCGCCGCGACCGCGGCCTGCTGCGCCCGGATAAACCGGCCGTGGCACCAAGCCAGTCATCGGCGGTGCTGCGCGGCCGCACCGGCGACTTGCCCAATGCTCAATCTGGTTCGCTTTGCTTGCGGCCTTTCGCAGCGACCGTTCCGCGGGTGCTACTGGTCGGCTCCTCGACCGGCGGCCCGCAAGCGCTCACGACGCTGATCGGACAGATCGGCGCCACCATCGAGCGGGCGCCCATTCTGATTACCCAACACATGCCGCCGACTTTCACCACGGTTCTCGCCGAGCATCTGGCGCGCGCCGCCGGGCGGGACGTCCATGAAGCCGAGCACGACGAAAAGGTGGTCGCCGGTCGCGTCTATGTCGCCCCGGGCGGCCGCCATATGCGCGTGGTCCGCGGCCCCACCGGCCCGACCATCGCACTTGGCGACGATTCCCCGATCAATTTTTGCAAGCCGTCGGTCGATCCCCTGCTGTCTTCGGCGTCCGAGGTTTGGGGGGCCGCAAGCCTGGCGCTCGTTCTCACTGGCATGGGCAGTGACGGTACGCGCGGCGCTGCCGATATCGCCGCGGCCGGCGGCAGCGTCATCGCTCAGGACGAGGCGACCAGTGTTGTCTGGGGCATGCCACGTTCGGTCGCTCAAGCCGGTCTGTGTTCGGCGGTGCTGCCGCTCGGTCAGATTGCCGCGAGACTCAACCGCGTGTTCGCGGGAGATCGGGCGTGACGCCATTTGATTACGATTTTTTCCGGACGACCTTGAAAGCGCGATCCGGCCTCGTGCTGTCCGGCGACAAGCAATATCTGGTCGAGAGCCGCCTGTTGCCGATCGCCCGCAAGGCCGGCCTTGGCAGCCTGAGCGAGCTCGCGGCCGCGCTCAAACGCGGCGGCAGCGAGAACCTCATGACGGCGGTCGTGGAGGCGATGACCACCAACGAGACGTTCTTCTTTCGCGACAAAACGCCATTCGAAAACTTCCGCTCGGTCGTGTTGCCGGCTCTTCTCGCCGCGCGCCGGGTGACGCGCTCGATACGCATCTGGTGCGCGGCGGCTTCGACCGGGCAGGAGCCGTATTCGCTCGCCATTGCGCTCAAGGAAATGCAGCGCGATCTGGCCGGCTGGCGCATCGACGTGGTGGCAACGGACCTCTCCCATGAGGTGCTGGAAAAGGCCCGGCTGGGCGTTTACAGCCAGTTCGAGGTGCAGCGGGGCCTGCCGATCCAGCTCTTGATCAAATATTTCACCCAGCATGGCGACGTGTGGCAGATCGCGCCGGAAATCCGCGCCATGGTGAAGTATCAGTACTGCAATTTACTGCATGACTCCTCATGGCTTGGCGTATTCGATCTGATTTTCTGCCGCAACGTGCTGATCTATTTCGATCAAGACACGAAGATCGGCGTGCTCAACCGTCTCGCTCCGCTGCTCGCCGCCGACGGTTACCTCGTGCTCGGCGCGGCGGAAACCGTCATTGGTCTGACCGACAGCTTTGGGACCATTGCCGAACACCGCGGCCTCTACACGCCGAACCGGCGCGGCACAAAGCCGGTCGCCGTCGGCGGGCGGCCGCCGCCGCCGCGTCTGATCGCGGTCAACGGCCGGCGCTGACCAGCTGCTGCTGGAATAAAAAAACCCCGGCCACCGGCCGGGGTTTTGCTTTGCCAAACCGCGAAGGTTCAAGCGGAAATTTTAGCTTCGTCCTCGTTCGGCTCGCGCAGCACATAGCCGCGGCCCCACACCGTTTCGATGTAGTTCTTGCCGCTCGAGGCGTTGGCGAGCTTTTTTCGCAGCTTGCAGATGAAGACGTCGATGATCTTGAGCTCCGGCTCGTCCATGCCGCCATAGAGATGATTGAGGAACATCTCCTTGGTCAGCGTCGTGCCCTTGCGCAGCGAGAGCAGCTCCAGCATCTGGTATTCCTTGCCGGTGAGATGCACGCGCGCGGCGCTGACCTCTACCGTCTTGGTATCGAGATTGACGACCAGATCGCCGGTCTGGATGACCGATTGCGCGTGCCCCTTGGAACGCCGGACGATGGCGTGGATACGCGCCACCAGTTCGTCCTTGTGGAACGGCTTGGTCATGTAGTCGTCGGCGCCGAAGCCCAGGCCGCGAACCTTGTCCTCGATCCCGGCAAGCCCGGTGAGGATCAGGATCGGCGTTTTGACCTTCGACACGCGCAGGCTGCGCAGCACTTCGAAGCCCGACATGTCCGGAAGATTGAGATCGAGCAGGATAATGTCGTAATCGTAGATCTTGCCGAGATCGATCCCTTCCTCGCCGAGATCGGTCGTATAAACGTTGAAGCTCTCTGACTTGAGCATCAACTCGATGGATTGCGCTGTGGCGCTATCATCTTCGATCAGCAATACGCGCATGCCAGTCCCCTTCCTCGCCGCGCGGCTTTAAGGTCGGCGCGCCCCAAAGGCGGCCCCCGAAAAACGCCTTGGGACAAACTGATTCGAGACTGTAAACGCGGTATGGTTAACAAAACCTGATTCCACTCCGCAAGCATTCCCTAGGCAAATTCCGACGAATTGCCTTAAGATGTTGTGAGAGAGTGATTTTTTTGCCACGCGCTGGCTCAAGTTCCAGGTTAAGTTTTGCCGCTAACCGATTCTCGAGACTCGCCCCTCCGCGGTGGCCGAGGCGGGCCTCTTAATTCCCAAGGACGACGCAATGATTAACGGCCCGGGTAAATACACCGTTAAGACGGGCACGCTGCAGGTAACCATCTTCGTGCCGCCGGCAGTCGCGCCTTGAAGGCTCTGGCCGAACAGATCAACGAACTCGACGGGGTCGAGATTTACGGCCGCGTGGTCGGAGTGCGCGGATTGATGGTTGAAGTCGCGGGGCCGCTTTACGCGATGTCGGTTGGCGCGCGGCTGATGATCGAGACGTCGGCGAACACGATCCCTTGCGAAGTTGTCGGCTTTTCCGGCGGCAATGCGTTGTTGATGCCATTCGCACCGCTCGAAGGCGTGCGGCGCGGCTGCCGGGCGCTGGTCACATCGGTTGCAGGCGCGGTGCGGCCCTCGGCCGGCTGGCTCGGTCGCGTCGTCAATGCACTCGGCGAGCCGATCGACGGCAAGGGCGCTCTACTTCAAGGGCCTTCACCGTATCCGTTTCGCAACATGCCGCCGCTTGCGCATGCACGTCAGCGGGTAGGCGCTGCGCTCGACCTTGGCGTGCGGGCGCTTAATACCTTCCTCACCTGCTGCCGCGGCCAGCGGATGGGGATTTTCTCAGGCTCCGGCGTCGGCAAATCGGTGCTGCTGTCCATGCTCGCCCGCAATGTCGCCGCCGATGTCACCATCATCGGCCTGATCGGCGAACGCGGCCGCGAGGTGCAGGAGTTCCTGCAGGACGATTTGGGCGATGCGGGTCTCAGCCGTTCGGTGGTCGTGGTCTCGACCTCCGACGAGCCGGCGCTCAAGCGCCGTCAGGCCGCCCATTTGACGCTTGCGATCGCCGAATATTTCCGCGACGACGGCAAGGACGTGCTGGTGCTGATGGATTCGGTCACGCGCTTTGCCATGGCGCAACGTGAGATCGGGCTTTCCGCCGGCGAGCCGCCGACCGCCAAAGGCTACACGCCGACGGTCTTTACCGAGCTGCCGCGGCTGCTCGAACGAGCGGGCCCCGGCACCGAGCGAGGCACCATCACCGGCATCTTTACCGTCCTGGTCGACGGTGACGACTATAACGAACCGATCGCGGACGCAGTCCGCGGCATTCTCGACGGCCATATCATCATGGAGCGGTCCATCGCCGAGCGCGGCCGCTATCCGGCGATCAATGTGCTCAAATCGGTGTCGCGGACCATGCCGCGCGCGGCCGATCCCGAATACTTACCCATCCTTAACCGGGCCAAAGCGGTGATGGCGACCTACTCCGACATGGAAGAGCTGATCCGGCTCGGCGCCTATCGAGCCGGGACCAGCCCGGAGGTCGATGAGGCCATTCGCCTGCACAAGCCTTTGGAGGCCTTTCTGGCCCAAGGTAAGGAAGAAGCAACCAGCTTGGCGGAAGGTTATCGCCGTCTGGCCGAAATTATGGCCGCCCTGGAAACCGAACGCTAACGTTATCCGGGCACAATTAGGACTTGGGGCGACTTATTCCGCCTCCTTCCTCGCCGGCAGGCGGGCGAAGGGCAGGGTGGAATGGCGCCATGGTCCCGCGGCTTCGGGGAGTAGCAGTAGATGAAGTCCCGTGAGACGCTCATTCGCCTGAAGAAGTTTCAGGTCGATGAGAAACGGCGCAAGGTCGCGCAAATCGAGACTATGATTGCCGAGTTCGAACGCATGGCGGCCGATCTCGAGCGCGAGATCCGGGTTGAGCAGGATCGGGCCGGCATCCACGATCCCGGGCATTTTGCCTACCCGACCTACGCCAAGGCGGCGATCGCGCGGCGCGAGAATCTCAAGCGTTCGGCGGACGAGTTGCGTGTCCAGCTTGAGGACGCCAAGCTTGCGCTCGGCGACGCCTTCGACGAACTCAAAAAGGTCGAGTTGCTCGACGAGCGCGATCAGATGCGCGAGCGCGAAGCCGAAAACGCCGCCGAACAGTCAGAACTTGACGCCATCGCGCTGATGCGCGTGCGCGGCGCGGCGCCAGCCTAAGCCCAAAGCCTCCAAACCGCTCGTCCCCGCGCAAGCGGCACTTGAGCTTGCGCCCGAGCCTCGGCGCGAGCGTAAGCGGGCCGCGGGAATGAGCGCAATGTTGGCCACCGCGTTCGTTCCGCGCGGTTTGGCTCTCGACGAACGCCTCCTTCCGCGGCGATAATCGAAGTCGCGCGTAAGGTTATGGGGGCCAAGGGTCGGTTATGTTGACGCAAGCGGAGCTGGTCGAGCTCCTCGCAGCCGTCGCCAAGGGCGATTCCGCCGCGTTCGAGCGGCTTTATGCCGCCACCCGCGCGAAACTGTACGGCGTATTGCTTCGTATCTTGGGTAGGCCCGAATTGGCCGATGAGGTCATGCAGGAGACCTACATCAAGGTTTGGAAGATGGCCGACAAATTCGATCCCAGCGTCGCCAGTCCGATCACCTGGATGGTGGCGATGGCACGCAACCGCGCCATCGACATCGTGCGCAGGAAAGCCGAACTTTCGATCGAGGACGAACCGGAGGCGATGGCAGTCGAGGCCGAGACGCCGGCGCCGCTCGCGCGCCGCGAGATGACAGAGGAGCTTAAACGGCTGCTGGTCTGCCTCGGCAAGCTCGACCCGGAAAAGCAACGTATCGTTCTGCTTGCCTATTACAGCGGCTGGAGCCGAGACCAGCTTGCCAAGAAGCTCGACATACCCGTGAACACAATCAAGACTTGGTTGCGTCGCAGCTTGCTTGAGATCCGCCAATGCATGGGTACCTAACCGCGGAGGGCTTTTAAGTGGCCATGTTTGACGAAGAACAGGACACGCTGGCCGCCGAATACGTGCTTGGCACGCTGTCGGCGGAGGAGCGTGAGCACGCCGAGGCTCTGCGTTCGTTCGATCCCGGCTTTGAAGCCGCCGTGCTGCAATGGGAGCGCCGGCTCGGAGAGCTCAACGTTATGGTGGAGGCCGTCGAGCCGCCGGCCGAGGTCTGGGACAAGATCAAGAGCGAAACCGGCGCGGCCGAACCAGCAGCGGAAGCAGCGATGCCGCTCAATTTGGATTTGCCGGCAACGGTCACCGGGTTTGAGTCCGACCTTCTCTCGGTGGAAGCCCTGTCGCAGGCTCCGGCTGGACCGCAGCTAACGCCACCCGCTGAAGCATCCCCTGCGCCTGCCCCCCTCGAGGTGGCGCCGGTTGAGGTGACGCCTGAACCGGCGAAAATCGAACGCAGCGCCGACGTGATTTATCTCGCGCGGCGCCTGCGACGCTGGCGCGGCTTTACCGTTGCCTTGGGCGCAATCGCGGCCTTGTTGGCGCTCTACGTCGCGGTGTGGCAGGCCGCGCCCAATCTCGTTCCGGCGCGGCTGCGGCCGCACGCGCCTGCCGTGATGGCGCAGTCGGCGCCGACGGCGACGCGCGCGGCGCAGGATCGGCTCGTCGCCGTGCTGCAGCAAGGGCCAACCGCGCCCGCCTTTTTGCTCACGCTCGACACCCAGCATCGGATGCTGTTCGTGCGCCGGGTGTCGGCGACCCCGGAAGCCGGCAAGAGCTATCAGCTGTGGTTGATTTCGAAGCGGCTCGGGGCGCCGCGTTCGCTGGGGGTTGTGGGCAGCGACGAGTTCACAGAGCGCGCGCTGCCGGGAAATTACGACGTCGATACGCTGCGCGGCGCGGTCTATGCGGTGTCACTGGAGCCCGCCGGCGGCTCGCCGAGCGGTGCGCCCACCGGGCCGGTGTTGTTCACCGGCAACGCGGTCGAGTCGTTGCCGGCAGCGGCCCCGCCCAAGCCGGCGCCACGAACCTGAAATCTTCACGCGCTTCAAAGCTTATCGGATAGCCGGCAGGTGGCCGCTGACGGCCGTCGGTTGGCCGACCTTCACAAGCGGCGCCGTGCCAAGGTCGATGTCGCTGACATGGGCAAAGATACCCACGGCCGCCACCAACGTCGCACACAAAAGGCCGATGACCACGATCTTGAGATGCGTGCGACGGTCCGCGCTATACATCGAGTGGTTCATCGCATATCCAATCTTCGCCAACCGAACTTATTGAATTTATTACTATCCGCCCCTCACATAAATACGTGACGGCCATCACACAAAGCGCACTTCACTGTATCTTGAACAGTAAGGATAACGGGTGCGCCGAGTTTTGGTTCCAATTCGCTGGAGCAGGCATCGTGCGTGAAATCGTATCTGAACTCGCCGCTACGGGTGTTTTGCGAGCGGCCATCAACATGGGCAACCCGCTGCTGGTCACCGGAACTTCTGCCGCGGGCGATCCGCAGGGCGTTGCGCCCGATATGGCTGCCGAGATCGCAAGGCGGCTTGGCGTTCCGGTCGCCTACGTGAAGTTCGATCGGCCGTCGCAGCTTGCGGACGCTGCCGGCACGGACGCCTGGGACATTGGACTGATTGGCGCGGAGCCGGCGCGGGCGGAGAGGATCGCTTTTAGTCCCGCCTATTGCGAGATCGAAGCGACCTATCTGGTGCCGCCCGGTTCGCCGTTCGCCGCCGTGGCCGACGTCGATCGCGCCGGTTCGCGCATCGCGGTGCGGGCGGGAAGTGCTTACGACCTGTGGCTTACGCGCAATATCAAACACGCCGTGCTGTTTCGCTCCGATACCGCGGACGGGCCGTTCGAGCGCTTTGTCGGCGACGGTCTCGACGCGCTGGCAGGGCTGCGGCCTCAGCTCTTGGGCGATGCCGGCAAGCTGCCGGGCGCGAGAATTCTTCCCGGCAACTTTACCGCGGTCCAGCAAGCGATCGGCACATCCAAGGGCAATGCCGCCGGCGCCGCATTCCTGCGCGCGTTCGTCGAAGACGCCAAGCGGTCGGGGTTGGTGGCGCGCTTGATCGAGCGGCATCGGGTCGTCGGCCTTTCAGTCGCGCCGTAGCCGCGGCGGCAACAGGCCTCGCAGCCGCGGCGCAGCGTTGTCCGGGCTGCCAAATCGGATCAGATGCTCGCGATCGTCTTTAGCCGCGCGCGCGGATGTATCTCCGACTGCGCCAGCACGCTGGTCTGGGCCCGGAAGCGCTCGATGATGCCGCGCACGAAGGGCCGGATGTTGGGCGACGTCACCAGCACCGGCGCTTCGCCGTCACGCGCCGCCTGCTCGAATTTCTCGCGCACGAGATTGATGAACTCGGTGAGTTTCGACGGCTGCATGGCGAGGTTGCGGTCGTCGCCCTGACCGATGATCGATTCAGCGAAGTTCTGCTCCCACTTCGCGGTCAGTGCGATGATCGGCAGATATCCCTCGGCGCTGGTGTGCTGGGCGCACAGCGCCCGCGACAGCCGGGCGCGCACGTGCTCGGCCAGCATCGTCGGGTTGCGGCCCGCCGCGAGGCCATCGGCGATGCCCTCGAGAATAGTCGCCAGATCGCGGATCGACACCCGCTCGCCGAGCAGAATCTGCAACACCCGTTGAATGCCCGAGACGGTGATCTGCGCCGGCACGATGTCCTTGATCAACTCGCCCTGCTCCTTGGGCAATTCCTTGAGCAGCTTCTGCACCTCTCCGTAAGACAGCAGTTCCGCCATATTGGCCTTGATCAATTCGGTCAGATGGGTGGCGAGCACGGTGGCCGCATCGACCACGGTGTAGCCCTTGACCGAAGCTTCCTCCTTGAGCCCGCTTTCGATCCACGTGGCGGGCAGCCCAAAAGTCGGCTCCGTGGTATGCACGCCCGGCAGCGTCACCTGCCTGCCGGCCGGGTCCATGACCATGTACTGGCCGTGCCACACCTTGCCGGTGCCGCATTCGACTTCCTTGATCTTGATCACGTAGGCGTTGGCGTCGAGCTGGACGTTGTCGAGGATGCGCACCGCCGGCATGACAAAGCCCATCTCGGTCGCGAGCGAACGGCGCAGCGCTTTGATTTGCTCGGTGAGCCGGTCGCCGCCGTCCGGGGCGTTGACTAGCGGCAGCAGCGCGTAGCCGAGTTCGATTTTCAGATCGTCCATCTTAAGCGTCGCCGACATCGGCTCTTCGGCGGCCTTGGGCTTGGCGGTGTCGGTCTTATTCGTTTCGGCGGCAGCGGCCTGCTTGTTGCGGCGGTCGATGGTGTAGGCGAGGCCGGCGGCGCCGCCGCCAAGGGCCAGAAACGGCACTAACGGAATCCCCGGCAGCACCGCCATCACCAGCATCACGGCAGCCGACATGCCGAGCGCCTTGGGATAGCCGGAGAACTGACTGAGCAGCGCCTTGTCGGCGGCGCCGGAGACGCCGGCTTTGGACACCAGCAAGCCGGCGGCGATCGATACGATCAACGCCGGAACCTGAGTCACCAGCCCGTCGCCCACGGTGAGCACGGTGTAAGCATGGGCGGCTTCGGCGAAGCTCAGCCCCTGCTGCATGATGCCGATGACCATGCCGCCGATGACGTTGATCAGCACCACCAGCAGGCCGGCGATGGCGTCGCCGCGGACGAATTTCGAAGCGCCGTCCATGGCGCCGAAAAAGCCCGATTCGTCCTCGAGATTCTTCCGCCGCCGCCGCGCGTCCTTCTCGTCGATCAGGCCCGCGGACAGATCGGCGTCGATCGCCATCTGCTTGCCCGGCATGGCGTCGAGGTGAAAGCGGGCGGCGACTTCCGCGATGCGTCCGGAGCCCTTGGTGATGACCACGAAATTGACGATCACGAGGATCGTAAAGACGATGATGCCGATGACGAAATTGCCGCCCATGACGAAGCGGCCGAACGCCTCGATCACATGGCCGGCGGCGTCGGCGCCTTCGTGACCGTGCGCCAGGATCAGCCGCGCCGAGGCGAGGTTGAGCGCGAGGCGGAGCATGGTGGCGATCAACAGCACGGTTGGGAACGCCGAGAATTCGAGCGGTGTCTGGATGAACAGCGACGTCATCAGGATCAGCACCGAAAAGGTGATCGAGATGGCGAGCGAGAAATCGAGCAGCAGCGGCGGCAGCGGCAAAATCAGGACGGCGAGAATCGCCATCATGCCGACCGCGAGCGCGATGTCGGTACGCCGCAGCATGGTGCCGAGATCGGCGAGGCGCGAGAGCGCCAATGATCCTTCGCCGCGCTCGGCCGAGATTGCTTCGGTCATGCCGCTTGATCCGGCCCGTCGTTTACGGTCGCGTGTTTCAAAGCTATGCGCGGCGGCTGGCGGTCCGCCGGCTCGGAAGAGTGGAGCCGCGCTCGCGTCCAAGGCTGCCCCCAAGGGTGCAAAGGAAACTCAAACGACCTCCCAGGCAAAATGTGCCGGGTATATGGTTAGCGGAGGGTTAATGAGTCGGACTGCGGAGCGAAATTCGCAGCGCTATCAGCGGGGAACGATGCCCAAGCCTGTCCGCATTTGCCTCCAGGCGGCTGTGTTCGCCGGCTTTGCCGGTTTCGCCGCGCTCGCGGGGTCCGTGGCGTGGGGCGATGGCATCGCGCCTGGCCTTTGGCGCATCGTCAGTCGGACCGAGACCGGCGGCGTCATCGGTCCGCCGCACGAAAGCTCGCGCTGCCTCAGCGCCGACCAGGCTGAGAATCTGGCGGCGACATTTGCGCCGCCGGCAAATGTGGCAAGTTCCGGCTGCGCCCCGGCCGAGCACAGCTTGAACGGCCAGAAGCTGACGTGGCGGCTGACGTGCAAGGGCCAGACCGACATGGAAGAGACCGGCGAGTTCACCTTCGACAGCCCGCGTCACTACACGGCGACGATGCGGACGCGGGCGGCCGTTTCCGGGACCACCATGATCGACTCGCAGGATATTCTCGAAGGCCAGTGGGTGTCGAACTGCCGGTAGCTTCTGCAAGCCGCCGCGAGGCGTGATAGCATAACATCGGCGCCGATAATATTTGGTGTTGGTCCGGGCTTCGGAATTGCCACATCAGTTATTCAAGCAAGGTGCAGCATGCATTCGCACTCCATTGCACCGTGGACGCACAAGCACGCTTTCCTCGGCGAGCATCACGACGAGCACGAGCGCCGGACCTGGAGCGTAGTGGCGCTCACCGCGGTGATGATGGTCGTCGAGATCGTCGGTGGCTCGATGTTCGGCTCGCTGGCGCTGATCGCCGATGGCTGGCACATGGGCACCCACGTCGCGGCGCTGGCGATCGCCGCGCTGGCTTATCTGTTCGCGCGCCGGCACGCCGAAGACGCGCGTTTTTCGCTCGGCACTGGCAAATTTGGCGAGTTGGCGGCGTTCGCCAGTGCAGTCATCCTTTGCATGATCGCTCTGGGCATAGGCGTTGAATTGGTCGTGCGGCTTCTGCATCCCGTTGCCATCCATTTTCGCGAAGCGCTGCCGATCGCGGTGCTCGGCTTGTGTGTCAATCTCGCATGCGCCTGGTTGTTGCGTGACGATCACGATCACGGCGACGCGGCGCATGAGCACGACGATCATCACCACGCCGGGCTGCGGCACGCCGCGCACCACGGCGACGTGAACTACCGCGCCGCTTATGTACACGTGCTGGCCGATGCGCTGACCTCGGTATTGGCGATCGCCGGCTTGTCGCTGGCCTGGGCGTTCGGCTGGAACTTCATGGACCCGGTCGTCGGCCTCATCGGTGTTGTGGTGATTGTATCATGGGGGTTGAGCTTGGTGCGCAGCGCAGGGCGCGTGCTGCTCGACACCGTTCCCGATCCGCAACTCGCGCGAACGATCCGCGAGCGGATCGAAACCGGAGGCGACCGCGTCACCGATCTGCATTTGTGGCAGCTCGGTCCCGGCCACGCCGCGGTGATGGCGACAATTGTCTCCGATACGCCGCAGCCGCCGTCGATCTACAAACAGCGCCTCGAAGATTTGGCGGGGCTGTCGCACGTCACCATCGAGGTCAATGCGTGTCCGCATCGCGTAGCGCAAGCGTAGGACCGCAACGCGTGGCGAAGCTGCCTCAGGGTCGTCGGGTGCTCGACCATTCGCGCTCCGCCATTCGCTATTCGCTGGCGGCCACTTTGCTTGCCTCTCTCGGTCAGCCCGCGGTTGCTCAGGAAAGGCCGGCGCAATTCGTCGACGCCGCCTCCGTCGTGCCGGGGCTGATCGTCGAAATGCGCTACGCAGGATCGCACAACTTTGTCGGCCGGCCGATCGACGGCTACGAAGCGCCGCACTGCCTGCTCACCCGCGCCGCGGCCACGGCGCTCGCTGAAGTCGCGCGCGATCTCGCGCCGCGCGGCCTCGTGATCAAGGTGTTCGACTGCTACCGGCCGACCCGCGCGGTGGCAAATTTCGTGCGCTGGGCGCGCGACCTCAGCGATACCGCCGGCAAAAGCGAATTTTATCCTGACGTCGACAAGCGCACGTTGTTCCGGGACGGTTATATTTCCTCGCGCTCCGGCCATTCGCGGGGCTCGACCGCCGATCTGACGCTGGCGACAGCCGACGGCCACGCGCTCGACATGGGCACGCCGTTCGATTTCTTCAGCCCACGCTCGTGGCCCGGCTCCGCGACCGTCAGCAGCGAGGCCAAAGCCAATCGGGCATTGCTCGCTGCGGCCATGCGGCGCCGCGGCTTTCGTGCCTACGATAAGGAATGGTGGCACTTCACGCTTTCGCACGAGCCTTTTCCCGGCACCTATTTCGATTTTCCGGTGCGGTGAGGCGTGACGTCGCTGGCCGCGCGCGCAATCGTCGAGCTGTGATACCTTTGCCCCAACTGAGGAAATTCGGGGAGGGTACTTACATGGTTCGTTCGCGAGCCGTCCGGCTGGCGCTGCCGGTCATCTTCGTCGTCGTGCTGGCGTGCGTACTTGCTGCGTCCGCGACGGTGCGCGCCGCCGAGCCGATTAAGATCGGGCTCGGCATGGCGCTCTCTGGACAGCTCGCCGCGAACGGCAAAGCCGCGCTGGTCGGCATGAAGATCTGGGAAGAGGATGTGAACCGTCAGGGCGGCTTGCTTGGCCGACCGGTGCGGCTTGTCTATTACGACGATCAGAGCAGTCCGGCGAATGTACCTGGCATTTATGCGAAGCTGCTCGACATCGACAAAGTCGATCTGATCGTGTCCGGTTACGCGACCAATATGATCGTGCCGGCGTTGATCGTGGCGATGCAGCACAAAAAGCTGCTGCTTGGCTTGTTCGGGACGGCGGTGAACGGCGAATTCCACTATCCCCGATACTTTTCGATGAACGCCAACGGTCCGGACGCCAAGCGCGCGGTAACGGCCGGGCTGTTCGAGGTGGCGGCGGAGCAAAATCCGAAGCCGCAAAGCGTGGCCATCATCGCAGCGGATGCGGAATTCGGCCGCAACGCCGCCGAAGGCGCCCGCGAAAACGCCAAAGCGGCGGGCATGACGATCGTCTACGACCGGACCTATCCGCCGGCGATGACGGATTTGAGCCCGATTGTGCGCGCGATCGCCGCGGCCAAGCCGGACGTGCTGGTGATCTGCACCTATCCGGTCGGCACCGTCGCCATGCTGCGCGCGGTCAACGAGGTCGGCTTCACCCCCAAACTCATGGGCGGTGCGATGGTGGGTTTGCAAAGCACCGCGATCAAAATGCAGCTCGGGCCGTTGCTCAACGGCGTCGTGAATTACGATTTGTGGCTGCCGACCCGCACCATGCAGTTTCCCGGATCGACGGAATTTCTCGCCAAATACCAGGCTCGCGCGGCTGCCGAAGGCGTCGACCCGCTCGGCTTCAACCTGCCGCCTTTCGGCTACGCGGACCTGCAGGTATTGCAGCAGGCGATTGCGGGCACGCACGGCCTCGACGATGGGATGCTGGCGGAATACCTGCACGCCAACGCCGTCAAAACCATCATCGGCGCTCTCCAATTCGGCCCCGACGGCGAGTGGACGCAGTCGCGCATGCTGCAAGTGCAGTATCGCGGCATTCGTTCGAGCGATGTCGCCGAATTTAAGGACATGGACAAGCAGGTGATCGTAACTCCGGCGCGCTACAAGACCGGCGACGCGATCTATCCCTACGCCGACGCGAAGAAGTAATCGCGCTGGCCCGCCCGGCAAGCGCCGGCGTGGCTAAAGGTCGACGTGTGACGTCTTGTCCATGAGATTGAAGAGGTCGTCGAGGCTTTGTGCGTTTTCGGCGAGATCGACGCCCATGCCTTCAAGTTCATCGGCGGTGCGTTTGTCGGGACAATCTTTTGCAAGACGCGAACATTTTACTGCCAGCGATCGGAGGTGCTCAACAATTCGGTTCGTCATGTCCATTTCTTTTTTGTGGTCATAAAAGATTTAGCGATCAGAACTTGCTTTTCTTGCGGACCGATCGAGCACTCCGGGCCGCGTCCATTGGCCCTCGGGGCGCACCAGCACATAAGGGTCGGACAGCGTGGTGAGCGCTTCGGGGTCTGCCGGCAATTCGAGATCGCCAACCACAAACTCCAAATTCGAAAACGAAAGGGTGGGGTGCGCGGTGCGAGGCCGAAATCCGAAGCGCTCCCATAGTTTGACGACGCGCGGCTCCGCGTGGCCGTAAAGCCTGCGATAGCCTTTGGTCTGGCAGAACGCGATACCGGCTTCTATCAGCTTGAAAGCAAGGCGCGTGCGACGAAATCGCCGGACGACCGCCAGCCGTTCCAGCTTCGCGAAGTCGGCGAAATAGCGGATGCGCAGGCAGCCCGCCGGCTCGCCGCCGACGAAACCCAGCAGATGCGTGGCGGTCAGATCGTTGCCGTCGAACTCCTCGGCATGCGGGCAGTCCTGTTCGGCGATGTAAGTCGCAGCCCGCACGGACGCGACCTTCAGCAAATCGTCCAGGCGGTGGACGACCGTAACGCCCAGTTCGTTCGTGCCGGGGGTGTCCCCCTCCGAATCGTCGATCGAATCGTAGATCGCGCGATGCGGCTTCGGTGCGTCGGACAACGCCAGCGGAGGCGCCGGCACTTCGTCCAGGCGCCGATACTCCAACAATTCGGGCAGCAGATTGCCTTGCCAGATCACGCCGGGGCGGAAGCCGAGCGTAAGAAAGAAATTCCACGATTTGTCGGAAGTGGCTTTGCAATACAGCGGCGCCGTCCGGTACTTGCTGGAACTCAAACGCTCCATCACCAGCGCAATGCCGCCGGCGAGCTTTGAGCTGACGAAGATGCCCCAGATGTAAATTCCTTCCGCCCGTTCGTTTTGCCGGCACAGGTAGCGCACGTCGGGGTCGGCGGTATCGAACTCGCCGGTGAACAATGCGCGCAAGCCGTCGCCGTTGAGCGGCAATTGCCCGATGAATCCCTCGGGCTCGCGCAATCCGTCGAGCGTGTTGCCGGTGCGTGCGAAAGCGAACAGGCAATCCGGATTGTGCGAATAGACCCGCAGTACCGTTTCGAGCGTCGCCAGTCCTGGAATATCCAGACTGGCGCGTTGTAGAAGCGGTCCGATGCTCTCAATGGTTGGGTTGAACGCGACCAGGCCTCGCGCCACGCGCTCGAAGTCCATGCGGTCGAGATCGCGCGAAGTTTTCACCTCGGCGGCATGTCCACGGATCGGTGCATTTACATTCATCACGGGCCCCCGAAGCCCATTGGCCCCGAATAAAGGTATGATAGTGTGCAAAATTCGCGGAGGGTGCAGCAAATGCTACGTAACCGTGCGCCAGCACTGGCGCAGGTGACGGAAGACGCGACGGACCGGCTCAATTGGGACGACGTCCGGCTGTTCTTGGAGGTGGCGCGATGCGGAAGCTTCCGCAAAGCGGCCGACACGACCAAAATCTCTCCCAACACCTTGATGCGGCGCATTGCGCTTCTCGAAACTCAGCTCGGTCACGTGTTGCTCGCGCGCAAAGCGAGCGGCGTCACGCTGACCAGCGAAGGGCACGAAGTCGCCAAGGTCGCCGAGCGGCTGTGGGGCGAAGTGCGCTCGCTGGAGCGGATGGCGAAGGACCGCTCGCGCACGCTCACCGGAACGGTCAAGGTCGCGGTCACCGAGGGCTTGGGGACTTTCTGGCTCATTCCGCGCTTGGTCGATTTTCAACAGCGTCATCCCGATCTCACGGTTGATCTTTTCTGCGACATGCGTCTTGCCGATATGTCGAGTCATCAGGCGGACGTCGCGGTGCAATTGGACCGGCCCGCCGAAAGCGAGCTTGTGGTCACGCGGCTCGGCTATCTCCACATCATGCTGTTTGCATCCGACGAGTATGTTCGCCAGCACGGCGCCCCGGCGCGCGTGGAAGATTTAGCCGACTATCATTTTGTCGAGCAGGTGGCGCCGCAAGTGCCGAGCGACATGGTTAAGACGGTCGTGCCCAATCCGCTCGCCCAGCATTTCGTGAGCTTCCGCGCCAACACCAGCACCGCGCACGCCTACGCGATCTCGCGCGGGGCGGGAATCGGGCTGTTGCCGACCTACGCCCGCGCCATCACGCGACGGGTGCGCCCCATCGCCGTCGATTTCCGGCTGCGGCGCGACATTTGGCTGACCTATCATCCCAAGACCCGGCACATGAAGCGGGTGCGGGCGGTGATCGACTGGCTGCGCGAGGCTTTCGACCCGGTACGCTATCCGTGGTTTCGTGAAGAGTTCGTGCCGCCGGACAAGCTGGAAACGAACTTCATCCAGAATAACGTCATTCACCTGTTCGAGGGTTTTCTGGAGCGCGGATTGTAAACCGCGTCACGAGTCGAGCACTTTGCGGACCGCGTCGGCGATCTGCCCGCTTGAAAGCGGTTTTTGCATCAACGCCACGCCGGGATCGAGACGCCCTTGATGAACGATGGCATTGCGCGAATACCCGGTCATGTAGAGGACCTTCAGCGCCGGGCGGCGTTGTTTTGCCATGTCGGCGAGTTTGCGGCCGTTCATGCCCGGCATGACGACGTCGGTCAGAAGCAGCGCCACGGCTTCGTACTCGCCGAGAAGACGAAGGGCGTTTTCAGCGTCGGCCGCCTCGAGAACGTCGTAGCCGAGCATGGCGAGCGTCTCGACGACGTAAGTGCGCACATCGTCGTCGTCCTCGACAACCAGAATGCACTCGCCGGCGTTTCCGCGCTTCGGCGCCTCTTCGACCTCGTCGGCCGGAGACAATTTGCCGACAAATCGCGGCAAGTATATCTTGACGGTGGTGCCTTCTCCCGGCTCGCTGTAAATCTTGACGTGACCGCCGGATTGTTTGACGAAGCCGTAGACTTGACTAAGCCCGAGGCCGGTGCCCTGGCCCGATTGCTTGGTGGTGAAAAACGGCTCGAAGGCGCGATCGACGGTTTCCTTGTGCATCCCCGATCCGGTGTCGGTCACGGCGATCTGCACGTATTGTCCGGGTGGAACGTCGGCGTGCCGCTTGCAATAGACCTCGTCGAGATACGAATTGCTGGTCTCGATCGTCAGTTTGCCGCCCTCGATCATGGCGTCGCGGGCGTTGACCGCAAGATTGAGAATGGCGGCTTCCAGTTCCGCGGCGTCGGCTTCGACCGGCCATAAGCCGCCACCGCCGACGATTTCCAGCGAGACATCTTCGCCGAGCGCCCGGCGCAAGAATTCGGAAAGGCCGTTGAGCACGCGATTGGCGTCGAGCGCGGTCGGATTAAGCGGCTGCTGGCGGGAAAACGCCAACAGCCGCTTGGTGAGCGCCGCGGCGCGCTGGGCGCCATGCATGGCGTTGTCGAGGCGTCGGGCGATTTTGAGTTGGGTGCCGTCGGTCCACGACTCCACGTACTTTTGCGTGTTTTCCAGATTGCCGATGATGATGGTGAGCAGATTGTTGAAGTCATGGGCGATGCCGCCGGTAAGGTGGCCGATGGCGTCGAGCTTCTGCGATTGACGCAAGGCTTCTTCGGCGGCCGAGCGCCGGTCGATCTCGGCATAAAGCCGCTGCGTCCGGCGTAGTACGGCAAAGAGTGTCAGCAACAGGACGGTCGTGACCGGAATCCCGTAGATCAGATGCGCCGCCATCCCCCAGATCCACTCGCTGTTTACGACCGCGGTCGAGATTCCGGCGGTCAGATAGAGCGGCATCGAGCCGAGGCGGCGATAGGCAAAACGCCGCCGGATGTGGTCGAGGGGAGACGTCGCCGTGTAGATTCCCTCGATCGGCGTGTGCGCGGTGGACCGGCGAAATCCGGTGTTTTCGCCCAATAGGTCGGGCGCACCGGGCGGTGCGACCGGATAGCGCGCCAGCATCAAGCCGTCACTGCGGATCAGCGCATATTGCAAGCCTTCCGTGTAGGCCATGCTCGAGAAGAAGCGCACGAAGTTGTCGACCAGGACGGAAGTCTCGATAACGCCGAAGAACTGCCCGTTATGATCGAGCCGCCGGCTGACGGTAAAAAACGGCTGTGCGCCGGGCGCCGATTGGTAGACTTGACCGAAATAAGCGCCGTGGTCGTCGTTGCCCTGGACATGAGCTTGAAAAAAGTCGCGGTCCGCAAAGCTTTCATCGGGAACCGGGTAGAGCTGGGATGTCGCCAGCGCCCGGCCGTCCGTTCCGTAGATCCAAATCGACTGAATAACCGGAATATTGCCGACCAGCTTCTCGAGCTGACCATGCAGCGGTTCTTCGTCGTTCCTGATCGCCGCCTCCGACCTCCCGGCGACGAAGCCGGCACCGATGTTCAGCGCCAGGTCGACAAGCTCGAACGCCTTGAGCGCCTCCTCCTGTTGCACGTCGAGCGAGCGCTTAAGCCGCTCCTCGGTGAGCGCTATGAGGTTGCGATGGCTGTTCCAGGACGCGAAGCCGAACAACAGGCAGGGGGCGACAAGAGCCGCGGCCATGGCCAGCCGCACCAGCCGGATCGTCAACGCTCTTGCCTGCATAAGGACAAAGTTCCCGCCACCCAGCGTCAAATTACTTTAAGACGTCATCGAGCGCCAGATTGTACGTCGCGCAGAAATTCAGTGAAATCCGAAGTCACCTCGGCTATCGCCTGCCGCATCACCAAGCCAAAGGCAGGAGAGGGGCGATGGAAGAACTCAACGGCCGGATGATTGCTTGTCAGATATTGATCACCGGCCTGATCGCGCGGGTAGCCAACGATTCGAAGGACCCGTTGCGGTTTCTGACCGGCTTCCGCGACGAGATATTGGCGGTCGTGCGCCAAGTGCGGATCGCCGGTGCGCTCGATACCGACCGCGTGCGTGAGATCGCGGAAAAAACCGTGGATGAATTATTTTCGCTGATGAAGCCGCCGAGCACGGACGACGAATGACCTCGCCTGTTTGCTCTTCCCGGTCCGCGCGCGTGCCTATTTGCCCAGACAAATCAGCGATGCAGACCCGGATTTAGAATATGTATAAAGCGGTGACGCTACTACTTAATTGTAAGAATTAAAATCTGCATACTGTATTGTTTGGAATAACTACAGTATTCAGGAAGAGAAATACAGTACATTGGTTTGATTCTCAACGCGAATTTCCATAAAGACGCTCTCGGGGATCAATTCGCCGCGCCGATGAAAGTCGGCAGGCGAAGAGAGACGGGGGCGAGTGATGAACGGAGTACTGCGGCCAGTATCGTTGCGTGCGTTTGCCGGCGCGGGCCTTTTCGATGCGGCGTTCGAAGGCAAGACGAGGCGCAAGGTTTCGGTTGGATGCCTGATTGCCGTTGCTTCAGTGACGGCGGCGGAAGCGCAGGAGCAGCCGCTGCCGCCGGTGACCGTCGAAGCGCCGATCGCGCGGCCCAAGCCGCCGACGCCGACCAAGTTGACACCGGAGCAGCGCCGCGTCCGTGCCGCATTGCGCCGCGCCGCACGCGAGAAGGCCGCGGAGCTCGCCAGGCAGAAGGCTGAGGCGAAAGTACAGGCGGCGCAGCGGGACCCCTACGCGGACCCTGCGGCACCCTACAAAGCCGATCGGCTTGCGTCGCCGAAGTTCGTCGAGCCGATCGCCGACACGCCGAGGAGCGTCACGGTGCTGACCCGCGAGGTTCTCGATGACAAGGACGCGACCAGCCTCAAGGAGGTGGCGCGTACCACCGCCGGCGTCACCATCGGAACCGGAGAAGGCGGCAACGCGTTCGGTGACCGCTTCTTCATCCGCGGCTTCGATGCGCGCAACGACGTCTTCGTCGACGGCATCCGCGATCCGGCCGTCAACATCCGGGAAAATTTCTTCACCGAGCAGATCGAGATTCTGAAGGGGCCGTCATCGACAATCGACGGCCGTGGAACCACCGGCGGTGCGCTCAATATCGTGACCAAGCAGGCCACCACCGACGCGAGTTTCTATAACGCAGAGTCGAGGTTCACCAGCGATCCCGGCAAGCGCGTTTCCTTCGACGTCAATCAAGTCATCTCGCCGACGCTGGCCGTCCGCTTCGACGGCATGTGGCAGAATTCCGATATTTCGGGCCGCGACTTCACCACCGACGATCGCTGGGGCGGGTTGGCCGCGGTGAAATGGACGCCGACCAATGCGTTCACCGTCTCGGCAAATTACGTGCATACCGATTTGACCGGGCTGCCGGACTTCGGCGTTCCCTACAACACGGTTGCCGGTGCGCCGGTAACCTCGCTCGGCGTTCCGCGCGACACTTATTACGGCTTTGTCAATCGCGATTTTCAGAATGCGCAGCAGGACATCGCGACGTTGACCGGCGATTTTCAGATAAATGATTTCGTGACGGTCACCAACAAGGTCAGAGACGAGCGTTCCGTGCTCAACTATATCGGCACGATTCCGGAGCAGGGCACCGGCTCGAACGGAAGCTGCAATTCCCTCGGCGGCAATTTCAGCAACCCGAATCCGGCCAACTGGCTGGTCTGCCTCAATCCGTTGAGTCGCTACCAGGTCACCAACGTGCTGGCCGACCAGAGCTTTGCCACCATCAAATTCGACAGCGGGCCGGTCCGGCACACCATCGTCACCGGCACCGAGATTTCGCACGAAGGCGTCAGCATCGACACCTACAACGGGCTGACATCGGAAGCCGTCGGCGCCGGCGCGTTCGCCAGTGGCACCGTCGGTCCGGTGTCGGTGCTGAACCCGCCGAACTCTTTGAATTTCGGCGTGCCGACGCTCACAGGAAATCCGAACGTCATCGGCGTCGACACCAAAAGCGCCTTTGCGCTGGAAACGGCGAACTATCGGGACTTCGTCATCCTGACCGCCGGTCTGAGGTTCGATCAGTATGACATCAGCGCCAACAAGAACGGATTTCCGGGCGTCGCCGATTCATCGGGCATGTGGAATTACAACCTCGGCCTCGTCATCAAGCCGATACCCATCGCCAGTGTTTACGCCGCCTACGGTACGTCTTCCGAGCCGGTGGGCGCGGAACTCGACGGCTCATCGGCCAATTACGGCGGGCTAAATCCGTCGTCGCCGATCAACCAAATCTTCAGCCCGGTCGAGGCGAAGGCGGCGGAAGTGGGCACCAAGTGGGAGCTGCTGGATCGCCATCTGCTGGCGACCGGCGCCCTGTTCCGCACCGACGTCAGCAACGCCCGCGAATTGGTCCCCGCCGGCTATCCAAATGCCGGCCAGGTCGAGGCTGGAGCGGCTTACCACGTGCAGGGCGTCGATTTCGGCGCGCAAGGCAAGCTTACCGACAAGTGGAGCCTCTATGGCGGCTTGGTGCTGATGACCACCAGGGTCGACGACTCATCCGTCCCCTCCAATGTCGGTTTGCCGCTCGCTTTCGTCGCCGATCAGTCTTTCAACCTGCTGACCAAATACAAGTTCAACCAGTACATCGAGGTTGGCGGACAGGCGACGTATCGGTCGAAGATCTACGGCGGCACGCTGCTCGCGGCCAACCAGGGCACGGTACTGCCGGATTATTGGCGGTTCGACGCGTTCCTCGAAGGATATTTCTTCAAGAACTTCGAATGGAAATTGTTCGTCAACAACATCTTCAACACGCTTTACTACGACGCCTTCTATCAGAGCGCGGCTCCGTTCGTTCTGGTTGCGCCGGGCCGTGTCATCGGCGGTCAACTGACCGCGAGATTCTAAAATTCTTCTAATTCTAAACTGCGATAAAAATATCGACTTGCGAACGGGCATGTTAAGCAAACGTCGCGACGCGAGCACCGCTTGCTTGCGAGCGCGATTCCAATTCGATGCCGAGAGACAGAATGCTACTTTGCGTGCCTGACGTGCTGAGCAAATCTCAGGTGGCGAGATTTCGCGAGATCATGGATGCCGCCACATGGGAGGACGGCCGTTCGACCGCCGGCGCGCAGTCGGCGATGGTCAAGAAAAACCAGCAACTGCCGCCGGACGGCGAGGTCGCGAGGCAATTGGGCGAGACGGTCGTCAAAGCCATCGTCGCCAATCCGCTGTTCGTATCGGCGGCGATCCCGAAGCAGATTTTTCCGCCGTTGTTCAACCGCTACGGCGCCGGACAACATTTCGGCGTGCATGTCGACAATGCGGTGCGCGGCGATCAGCGTACCGGGGCGCGCATCCGCACCGATTTGTCGGTCACGCTCTTTCTGTCGGAGCCTGACGAATACGACGGCGGCGAACTGATCGTCGAGGATTACTACGGCGCGCATCAGGTCAAGCTTCCGGCCGGCCATCTGGTGCTTTATCCGGCTTCGAGCTTGCACGCGGTCACGCCGGTGACACGCGGCACGCGCGTTGCTTCGTTCTTCTGGCTGCAGAGCATGATCCGCGATGGCAATGCGCGCAGCCTCGTGTTCGATCTCGACACCGCGATACAAGGATTGATCGGGCGCGTCGGCCGCGACGATCCGGACATGGTCAAGCTGACCGGCGTCTATCACAACCTTATCCGCTACTGGGCCGAAATATGAAACGCGGGTGCGCGCACGTTGCGGGGCGCCTCTTTCCCGCGCTTGTGATGATTTGGCTTGCCGCGCCGTCGCTGGCGCAAACGCCTGTCGGCCCGGCGGCCGCGCCGCCACGAGCGGCGCGTCAGGCGGAGACGCAGCAAGCCGTGGCCGCAGGCAATTCAGTTTCGCCCGCCGGTATATCGTCGCCGGTGGCGCCCGCGCCGAACGCGGCCCCGCCGCCGTCGGATTCGGATGAAGTTGCCCATCCGCCGGCGGCATCGACTCAACTGCCGCACGATCTATCGCCGTGGTCGATGTTTCTCGCCGCCGACATTCTCGTCAAAGCGGTCATGATCGGCCTTGCCTTCGCATCGCTCGCGACCTGGACGATTTTCTTTGCCAAGACCGTGCAGCTTTCATCCGCGCGCCGTCGATTGCGAGCGGCGCTGAAGTCGGTCGACGATGTGCGGAGTTTGTCCGAGGCGCAGGTGAAGCTGGGCGCCAGGGAGACGATTTTGTCCGCGCTGCTGCGGGCTGCGCTGAAGGAAGTGAAGCTTTCCGCCAACTCGAGCAGCGAAGAGGGCATCAAGGAACGCGCCGCGTCGCGATTTGCCGAGATCACCCGGGCCGAGGCGCGCTCGATGCGGCACGGCATGGCGATTCTGGGCACCATCGGCGCCACCGCGCCTTTCGTCGGACTGTTTGGAACGGTCTGGGGCATCATGAACAGCTTCGTCGGGATTTCGAAGGCGCAGACGACGAACCTTGCGGTCGTGGCGCCGGGCATTGCCGAGGCATTGCTGGCGACGGCGATCGGCCTTGTCGCGGCGATACCGGCGGTGATCATCTACAATCACTTTGCGCGAACGACGAAAGGATATCTCGAACTGACCGGCCGCGGCTCGGGCGCGATCGGCCGGCTTCTGTCGCGCGATCTCGATCGCGGCCGCGATCGGCTGCTGGCCCGCGCTGCGGAATAAAAGCAATGGCGATCGCGATCGGGGATATCGACGACGACGACGAATTCGAGGAGGCTCACGATATCAACGTGACGCCCTTTATCGACGTCATGCTGGTGCTCCTCATCATTTTCATGATCGCGGCGCCGCTGTCGACCGTCGATCTTCCGGTCGATCTGCCGACGTCGACAGCCGCGCCGCAAAAGAAGCCCGATAAGCCTACCTACGTCACCATCAAATCCGATCTTGCTGTTGCCATCGGCGAAACGCCGGTCAAGCGCGTTGACCTCGTGCGCTCGCTTGACGCAATGGCGGGAGAGGGCAAGGAGCGCCGCATTTTCCTGCGTGCCGACCGCGGCGTGCCTTACGGCGAACTGATGGATATCCTGGAGCGCCTGCGGGTCGGTGGCTACGGCCGAATTGCGCTTGTCGCCCTGGAGGGAATTCCCGACGACGCCGCGAAGCCCGCGGCCTCGGGCTCGCGATAATCTATGCCGCAAATGTCCGATCTCGATAAACCACGGCATCCATCCCGGCCAATCTGGGCGGTAGCGGCGATCGGCGCCGTCGCGATCCATGCCGGCGGCTTCGCGTTGGCGCTGAACTCGATGCAGCCGGACAGCGAGACGGCTCTCGGCGCTTCCGCGATCGAGATCGGCGTCGAACTTGAGGCGCCTCACGTCGATCCAAGCGATTTGCCGGTTGGGCCGGATACCCCGGCGACTGCCGCTTCTCCCGCCGTGGTCGAGCAAAAATCCGTCGCCAAGCAAAGTGATTTGCCGAAGGCCGTGCCGACCGAAACCGACGATCCCGACCGCGTCGTCACGCAAAACGCCGCGAAAGATCCGCAGGACGATCCGAAGGTGCCGGCGGTTGCGGCGGCTCCCTCCGCTCAATCGGTGGCGTCGGAGGAGACCGCGACGCAGAGCGTCAAGGGTGCCGTGGAATTGCCGCGCTCAGTCGCGCCGGCGTTGGGAACGGGAGAAAGCACGCAGCGCGACCGGGTGACGTGGCAGAAAGAACTGGCTGCCCATTTCAACAAGTTCAAACGCTATCCGGTGGACCGTGCGTTGCAGCGTGCGGAGGTCATCGTCAGTTTTGTCCTCGACCGGCTTGGGCACGTAGTGTCCGTCCGCCTCGTGAAGGGATCCGGCGACGCTTCATTCGATGCCGCAGCCGTCGAGATGCTCAATCGCGCCGACCCGGTGCCGCCGCCGCCCCCCCTCGTCGCCGACGAGGGCCTCACATTCACCCTGCCGGTCATCTTTCACGCCAAGGGCGCGGCCGCTTCCGATCACAGCCCGAGATAAAACTTCTTGATCAAATCGTTGTTGTTGAGCTCGTCGGCAGAGCCGCCTTCAAAGGCGATTTTGCCGTGCACGATGACGTAGCCGCGGTCGGCAATGCGGATCGCCTGCGTGAAGTTCTGTTCCGCCATCAGCACCGTAAGATCGTAGCGCTGTTTCATAAGGGCGATGGCTTCGATGGTGCGGCTCACCAGGATCGGCGCCAAGCCGACCGAAGGTTCGTCGACCAGCAGGATTTTCGGCGCCAGCATCAAGGCCCGGCCGAGCGCCAGCATCTGCTGCTCGCCGCCCGACATGCTGCCGGCAAGCTGGGCGCGACGCTCGCGCAGCCGCGGGAAAGTCTCGAAGCAGACTTCGAGATTGCGCGCCATCTGGCGGCGGGCGGTGCGGCGGAACGCGCCGAGCAGCAGATTTTCCTCGACTGTCAGCTTGGGGAACAACCGGCGGCCCTCCGGCACCATGGCGATGCCAAGATCGACGATCTGCTCGGTGGTGCGCCCGACCAGGTCGTGATGGACGCCGTCGATCTCGGCAATGATCGAGCCGGTGCTCGGCCGCACGATGCCCATGATGCATTTCATCAGGGTCGACTTGCCGTTGCCGTTGGTGCCCAGCAGCACGACGGTTTCGCCGGCGCCGATGTTGAGCGATACATCGTCGATGACACGCACCGCGCCATAGTTCGCGTGAATGCCGGCGATGGTGAGCCTACTGGCCAAGGTAAGCCCTTTCCACTTCCGGATCGCGCATCACGACTTCCGGATCGCCGTCGGCGATCTTGCGACCGGAGACCAGCACCACGAGCCGCTGCGAAAAGCTCATTACCGCGCGCATGATATGTTCGATCAGGATGATCGTGACGCCCTGTGCGTTCAGGCGCTTCAGCAGCCCGAGAATCTCCTCGACCTCCGAATGGGTCAGGCCGGCCATCGATTCGTCGGCGATCAGCAGTTTTGGCTCCGCGGCCATGGCGCGCGCGAGTTCAAGTTTGCGCATCTCGACCTGGGTGAGATCGCGCGGCAGCCGCCGCGCCTTGTCCTCGAGCCCGACTTGGTGGAGCAAATCGAGGCAGCGCTCCTCGATATCGTGCGTCGTGCGGTGCGCGCTGCGCCCGCTCACGGCGTAGAGCAGCGGCACGCGCAGATTTTCGGCGAGGCTGAGACTCGCGAACGGCCGCGGCAGCTGGAAGGTACGGGACAGGCCGCGGCGGGTCCGCTGATGCGCCGTCGCGCCGTCGAGCTTACTGCCGTCGAAGCGCACCGAGCCTTGCTCGTTGCGCAACGTCCCGCAGATGCAATTGACCAAGGTGCTCTTGCCGGAGCCGTTGGGGCCGATCAGGCCCAGACGCTCGCCCGCCGGCACCGACAGCGAAATGCTCTCCAGTGCGACGAAGCCGCCGAAGCGCTTGCCGAGATTGTCGACCGCGAGCAGATCGCTCATGGTGCGGCCTCGGGCGCGCCGGCTTCGACGCGGCGGCGTCCGACCTTGCCGACCGGCTTCTGCCGAATGTATTTGCGAACCAGGCCAGTGATCCCATTCGGCGCCACGATCACGAACCCGACCAGCAAAAAGCCGACGATCAAGAGGTTGACCGCCGACGAGATCGTCACGGTTGCGATCTGCTGGAGCGAGCCGAGCAGAACGGCGCCGACCAGCGGCCCGACCCAGCTGGTCGTACCGCCGATCAGCGGCATCGCGATGGAATTGACCGCGTAATCGAGGCTGAACGCCGACGACGGCTGCAGGAAGCCGATGTAATAGGGAAATGGCGCGCCCGCCATCCCCATCAGCGCGCCGGAAATGGTCGTCGCGGTCAGCTTCAATCGCAGCGTCGGCACGCCGGAGGCCTCCGCCGCCAATTCGTCGTCGCGAATCGTGGCGAAGCCATAACCGAGCCGCGAGCGCTCGATCACGCGCGCCGCCGTGATCGCCCCGATCGCCAGGAGCAACATGATGAAGAACAGATATTTGATGTAGCTGCCGAACGGAGCGATCGTCTCCGGCCGCACGATATAGGCGCCGCGCGAGCCGCCGACAAAGTCCCAGTTGACGACCAAGGTCTCCAGCACGACGGCGAGCGCCAGCGTTGCGATGGCGAAGAATGCGCCGCGCAGCCGCAACGTCAGATACCCCGTGCCGAGCCCGACGATGCCGGAGATCAGGCCGCCGATGACGACCAGGACCGGGATCGGCAGCGGGCCGAGCCGATGAATGGCGACAGTCGAATAGGCGCCGACCGCGAAGAAAGCCGCTGAGCCGAAGTTCACGTATCCGCAATAGCCGCCGAGAATATTCCAGGCGGTCGCGAGCACGACATATTGGAGCACGACGTAGCCGGCGAAAAAATAATAGTCGTTGCCGAGCGCGACCGCGAGCGCGAACACGGCGGCGCCGACGACCAGGCAGATGACGAAAAAGATGTCCGAGCGCACCGTCAACGTCCCAACAGGCCGGCCGGCCGTATGGCCAGCGTCAACAGCAAGAATCCGAACGATACCGCCGGCGCCCAGGACGGACCGTAGAAGGTCGAAGTCAGGCTTTCGACGACACCGACCAGCATGGCGGCGATGACCGCTCCCGGCAGACTGCCCATGCCGCCGAGCACGCAGATCGCGAACACCCGGCCGATATACTCGCGTCCGACCGACGGCTCGACCGGCTGGATGATGATAAGGAAAGCGCCCGCCAGCGATGCGGTCGCAATCGAGATGCCGAAGGCGATGCGCTTGATGCGGACCGGATCCACCGCCTGGAGCTTCAACGCCAGTTGGTCCTGGGCCACCGCCATGATCGCGCGGCCGATGAAGGTGCGCGTGAGGAAAAGCTGCAGGACCGCGATGAGCGATAGCGACACCGCCGCCGGCACCAGAATGCGCAGCGGGATATCGAAGGTGCCGAAGTGCAAGGTCGGGCCGATATAGGGCGCCTGGACGTAGCGGTAATCGACGCCGAAGCAGAGGATGAGGGAGACCTCGGTAATGAAAAGAAGGCCGAAGAAGAACGCCAAACCGCGCATCGATTCCTGGCCGCGCTTCTCGAACGAGACGTAGTAGATTTGATAGATGACGGCGCCGAGCGCGTAGAATGCCGGCGTCACCACGATCGCGGTCAGGATCGGGTCGAGCCCGAACGTGGCGTTGATGATGTAGACGACATACGAGCCAAGGATGATGAAGGCGGGATGGGCGATATTGACGATGTCGAGGATGCCGAACGAGATCGTGATGCCGGCGGTTACGGCTGCGTAGAAGGCGCCGATCAGAATCCCCGACACGATGGCGTTCATCAGCAGATCGAACGAAAAAATCATGCCTCAGCCTTGCCCGGCCGGTTGCCGTGCCGGCATGTTGATCCGTAAGCGCCGCCGGCCGGCGTGATCAGAAAGAAGGCGCACGGACGGCGGGTTAGCGCGCCGGCCCGTACGGAATGGCAAGAGGCACATGGATGCGACAGAGGAGTTTATGGCCGCGCGCGCGCGTTTTGTCGAGCATCAACGGGACCATGGCGTTCCTCCAGCGATTATCGTCACAGTATAGAAAACACCTGAGTATTGGCAAATAGTCCTCGCGGATAGCAAGGTGTTGCCATGTCGCAACGGCGCAGCCAGAGGCGTGCCTTAATTATCGGCGGCTCGATGAGCGGGCTTCTGGCCGCGATCATGCTCGATCGGCGGGGGTGGGACGTCGAGGTTTTCGAGCGCGCCGACAGCGAACTCGCCGGGCGCGGTGCGGGAATCGTGGCCCAACCCGAGCTGATTGCGCGCCTGGGTGCGCTCGGCCTCGATGTGCGCGATCTCGGCGTGCCGGTCGCGGCGCGAAAGCTGCTCGACCGCGACGGCCGCCTTGCCGTTTCGACGACCTGCCCCCAGGTCCTGACCTCCTGGGAGTGGGTCTATCGAATGCTGCGTGATGCCTGGCCGGCGGAGCGCTACCGCCGCGGCCGCGGTTTCAAGGCATTCGCGCAGGATGAAAAGACCGTCACCGCCCATTTCAGCGACGGCGCGGCGGCGGAAGGCGATGTTTTGGTCGGCGCCGACGGGCTGCGTTCGACGGTGCGGCAACAATGCCTGCCTGCCGTCGCACCGCTTTATGCCGGGTATGTGGCCTGGCGCGCGCTCATTCCGGAAGCCGCGCTCCCTGCCGCTATCCACCGCGAGTTGTACGAAGCCATGACCTTTTGCCTGCCGCCCGGCGAGCAATTTCTCGGCTATCCGGTTGCCGGTCCCGATAACGACCTCCGCCGGGGGCATCGGCGCTACAACATCATTTGGTACCGGCCGGCGAGCGAGGCCGACGAGCTTCGCCGGCTCCTGACCGATGCCAACGGCGTCTTCCACCCAATTTCAATTCCGCCGCCGCTGATCCGCCGCGAGGCTATCGCGGCGATGCGGGCCGCGGCCGAGCGGCTGCTGGCGCCGCAACTGCGCGAGATGGTGCGCCTGATCGACGAGCCGATCCTGCAGCCGATCTACGATCTGGCGAGCCCGGGTCTCGCCTTCGGGCGGGTCGCCATCATCGGCGACGCGGCCTTCGTTGCCCGCCCGCATGTCGGCGCCGGCGTGTCCAAAGCGGCCGACGACGCGGCGGCGCTGGCCGCCGCGCTGGAAGCAGACGACGTGAAAGAAGCGTTGCGCCGGTTCGAGCAAGAGCGTTTGCCGCAGGGCAACCGCATCATCGAGCGCGCCCGGCACCTCGGCGCCTATTTGCAGGCGACGCAGAGCGCGCAAGAGCGCGAGCGCTCGGCACGGCATGGCATTCCCGATGCGGTGCTGGCGGAGACCGCGCTGCTCGATTTCTGACCTGGCGGAGCGGGTCAGTGCTGGCGCTGCACTGGCGGCGAACCCAATTGCCTTTGACAGAGGGATTTACTTCAAACGTGCTGGCCGCCGTTGATATGGATCTCGGCGCCGTTGACGTAAGAGGACGTCTCCGTGCACAGCACGTAGATGATCTTCGCCACCTCGTCCGGGGTGCCCAGCCGATGCATCGGGATATTCTCGACGATCTTTTCGGTGCCGGGCGAAAGCATGGCGGTGTCGATCTCGCCCGGTGCGATGGCGTTGACGCGAACGCCGACAGCGCCGAAATCGGCCGCCATCTCGCGCGTCAAAGCGGCAAGCGCCGCTTTCGAGGTCGAATAGGCGGCGCCGGCGAACGGGTGCACGCGGGAGCCGGCGATCGAAGTGACGTTGACGACCGAGCCTTTGGCGGCCTTGAGTTCGTCGAGCAAGCCGCGCGCCAGCATGATCGGCGCAAAAAAATTGACCTGGAAGACGTGACGCCATGCGTCGCGCGAAGTGGCGATCGAATCGAGCCGTTTGCCGCCGTCGGCCTTCGGCGAGATCGCAGCGTTGTTGACGAGGGCGTGCAATTCGCCGTTGAGCCGCTCTTTGATTTCAGCGATCGCGGCGGCGGTGTTGTCGGGATTGGCCAGGTCCACCTGGATGTGGTCCTCCGGTCCCGCTTCCCAGGGGCAATTCTCGGGGAAGGCATGCCGCGAGCAGGTGATGACGCGCCAGCCCGCCGCGGAAAATCGCTTGACCGTAGCGTGGCCAATGCCCCGGCTCGCCCCGGTGAGAAGGAGCGTGCGGCGCGGCTGGTTGCTCGTTGCTGCCATCTTGGCCATCTAGCGGGCGCTGACTTTTTGTTGGAGCATGACCTTATCCGACAATCGGCTTTACCTTTAGATCGTGGTCACGGAAAGAGCCGCGTCTTGGTCCACGGCGCCCTCGGCTCGGCGTGCCGAAACACGATGCGGTCGTGCAATCGGAACGGCCGCTCCTGCCAGAACTCGATTTCGTGCGGCTTGACGCGGTAGCCCGACCAGTGCGGCGGCCGCGGCACCGCGCCGATCGCAAACTTTGCGGTAAAACGCGCCACAGCGTTTTCGAACGCGAGGCGGCTTTCCAGCGGCGTCGATTGTCTGCTGGCCCAGGCGCCGATCTGCGCCATGCGTGAGCGCGTGGCAAAGTAGGCATCGGCTTCTTCCGCCGATACCGGTTCGACGTCGCCACGCACGCGCACCTGGCGTTGCAGCGACTTCCAATAGAATGTCAGCGCCGCCTTGGACCCGGCGGCCAGTTCGCGGGCTTTGGCGCTGCCGAGATTGGTGTAAAAGACGAAGCCGTTCTCGTCGAAGTCCTTCAACAAAACCATGCGCGCGTTCGGCATTCCGTCGGCATCGACAGTGGCGAGCGTCATGGCATCGGGATTGACCGGTTCGGTGCGCTTCGCATCGGCAAACCACGCTGCGAACAAGCGCAGCGGTTCGGCGGCTTCGGTGAAGTCACCGCTTGTTAACCATGCCGGGTGTTCTATCGACGCTGCATCTGACATTCCGCGGGAGTCCTTGGCGGTGTTCGCGTGCGGCGATCCGAAAGCGTGCCGTAAGCCTGTATATAAAGGAACAGGAGCGCTGCGCCTATGTCGGCCGTTGCGCCGGTTTGCAGCCGCCGCGGCCGCGATCCTCGCGGCGTTGCCTGCCGCCGGCTGCTCCTATCGCCTCGATTCGATGTCCTCAAAAGGTTCAGCCGACCTCGATCAGACCGCCTCGATCGCGCGGCCCGGTCAGCCGCCGGCCGACGCCGCTTCCGCCGCACCGCTCGCGGAAGTCGATCTCGCTTACGCGCGCGCCACCGCGGCCGAGGCACTTGCGCGCGGCGGTAGAGATATAAGCATCCCGTGGGAGAATCCGCATACCGGCGCTGGCGGCAACATCACGCCGATCGCCACGGCCTACAACCAAGCCGGCTCGACCTGCCGCGATTTTCTGGCAAGCTATATGCGCGGCCAGCGGCAATCCTGGCTGCAAGGCGAAGCCTGCCGGTCCGCGCGCGGCGACTGGGAAGTCAAGAGCCTCAAACCGCTCAAACAGGGCTGATCTGAGCATCATCTGTGCGCCGCAGGCGGCACCGCATTGCGGGATGGTCGCGAAAGTCCCACATTGGCGCACATGGGCGGGCGGGGCCGGCCCCTAACGTAATCGGAGTCGACCGGGGATGCGTGATCCCTATGAGGTGCTTGGCGTCGAACGCAAGGCGAGCGCTGCTGACATCAAGAGCGCCTTTCGTCGCCAGGCAAAGAAGCTGCATCCCGACGCCAACAAAAACGATCCCAAGGCAGCGTCGCGCTTTGCCGAGCTGAATGCGGCTTACGAAATCCTCGGCGAGGATGATAAGCGCAAGGCGTTCGACCGCGGCGAGATCGATGCCGAAGGCAAGCCGCGGTTCCGCGGCTTTGAGGGATATGGCGGCGGTGCCGGGCCTCCCCCGGGCGGCGGCGGCTTCGGCCCGGAGTCCGAGTTCGAAACTTTCAGCTTCGGGCCGGAAGGATTCACGCGCGGCGCCCGTGGTGGCCGTGCCGGCGGCGCCGGCGGTCCCGGTGGCGCCAACTTCGGCGGCTTCGAGGATATTTTGCGCGAAGCCTTCGGTGGCGCCGCCGGCCGCCGCGGCGGCGCCGGTGCGCCCTATGAGCCGCAGGATTTGGGCACCGGAGCCGATGTCAGGGCGGCGTTGACGGTATCGCTGCCGGACGCCGCGCATGGCGTCACGCAACGCATCCGGCTTCCGTCTGGCAAGGATCTCGAAGTCAAGATCCCCGCCGGCATCACCAACGGTCAGCAAGTGCGCTTGCGCGGCCAGGGTATGGCCGGTCCGGCCGGCCCCGGCGACGTGCTGATCGCCGTCTCCATCGCGCCGCATCCGCTCTTTGCGCTCGACGGCGCCGATATCCGGCTCGATCTGCCGATCACGCTCTATGAGGCCGTGCTCGGCGCCAAGGTGCGCGTGCCGACGCTCGACCGCCCGGTTGAAATCACCATTCCGGCCGGAACCAGCAGCGGCCGCACGTTTCGCCTAAAAGGCAAAGGCTTTCCGGCGAAGGAAGCCCACGGCGACCTGCTCGCCACGGTGCGCATTATGTTGCCCGAGAAAAGCGACGCCGAACTCGAAGCGCTGATGAAGAAGTGGCGGACCGAGCAGCCTTACGATCCGCGCAAGGATATGTAACCGCCCGGCCGGTTGCGTGGGCGGAAGCTTCAGCGTACGCAACCGCCGATGAGCGGCGGTATCTTCACCACTGACAGCATTTCCAAACCGGGCCGCCACGAACGGCGCGTAATCGCGTTCGTCGTCATTCTCATGCTGGCGTTTCTTCCCGTGGTGATGTGGAAGACCATCGCGCTCGGCCAAGGCGATACGCAGGTTTTCTTTCGCGCCGGCTGGGCGATCTGGACCGGCTTTCCGCTCTACGAGATTACCGATCACCACGGCTGGACATATCATTACCCGCCGACCTTCGCGCTGTTGATGGGGCCATTTGCCAATCCGCTGCCGGGGCATGCGCGGCCGTGGTGGGCGCTGCCGTTTCCGGCGGCGGTCGCGGTTTGGTACTTCATCAATGCGGCGTGCGTGCTGCTTGCGTTGCATGTATGGGCAAACGTGTTGGAGCGCTGTCGGCCGGCCGGGGCTCGCGCGGGATTGCTGCAGGGTGCGTGGCTCATCCGGGTCGGTCCGCTGCTCGCGTTGCTGCCATTCATCGGCGACGGGTTGGTGCGCGGCCAGCCGGCGCCGATTGTGCTGTTCCTCATCGTCGTTTTCTTCGCGCTGTACGTCGAGCGGCGCGTCGGCTTCGCGTCCTTTGCGTTTTCGCTGGCCATCGCCATCAAGGTGTTTCCTCTTGTGCTCGCGATGATTCCGCTGCTGCGGCGGGATTGGAAATTCATGGCCTGGGCCGCCGTGTGGTGCGCGGTTCTGCTCGTCGGCTTGCCGGCGCTGTGTGTCGGACCGGCGGCGACGTTAACGCTCTACCGCACCATGTTCACCGAGCATCTTGCCGGCATCATCAGCGGCTCGATGTCCGCAAAGATCGCGAGCGAAGTTTCGCCCGGAGCCTATTCCGGCATCGGCGTCGGCTCGGTGGCGGCGCGGATCGCCGCCGGCAAAGCGTTCTATTCGTCGCCGCTGCCGGCCTGGGCTTCGCTTCTTCAGTTGGCTTTCAACCTCGCGATTGTCGCGGTGGTCGCGGTCCTCGGGCGCGGCGGGTTCTGGAACTGGCGCGGCGCGCAGCCCGTCGCCGGCTATCCGCTGCTGGTCGCGGGCGCCGTGTTGTTCGCCGCGATTCCGCTGATGATTTCGTTTGCCGGGCCGCAATACGTCACAACCGCGGTGCCGCTCGTGGCCGTGCTCATGATCGAGGCCTGGCGGCGCGCCGGCGAAGAAGTCGTCACCGCCACGATGATCGGCTGGTCGGCTGTTGCGTGGCTGTCGATGATCGCGTCCGAGGTGGCGTGGAATTGGCTGCGACTTGTCGGGCCGATGACGTGGGCGTTGCTGCTGCTCGCGCCGCCGAGCCTTGCGCTGCTGGCGCGCCTGTCGTCGCGATCTCGGGCCGATACTGCCAAAGCCCTTTCCGGGCCGGTAAGTACCGGATTAATGTAAGATTTCGGGTTCCCGGCTTGCGCGCTTGATGGTTCTACTGGCGCCATGCCATAGGAGGCCTGACGCCTGGGTCGTCGAGCGGGGTCGGAGCATGTCGGAAGTCTCGGGCCTCATGCGCGGCAAACGCGGCCTGGTCATCGGGGTCGCCAACCAGCGCTCGCTCGCCTGGGGCATCGCCAAAGCGTGCCGCGGCCACGGCGCCGAACTCGCATTCACCTATCAAGGCGACTCGCTCAAGAGACGCGTCGAGCCGCTCGCGCATGAAGTCGGCGGCTTCGTCGCCGGGCATTGCGACGTCACCGAGCCCGACACCATAGATGCGGCCTTCGCCAAGGTGCAGTCGGTCTGGGGTGGGATCGACTTTCTGGTTCACGCCATCGCGTACTCGGATCGCAATCAGCTCAACGGCCGTTACGTCGACACCACGCAGGACAATTTCGTCAACACCATGCTGGTGAGCTGCTATTCGCTGACCGCGGTTGCGCAACGCGCCGAGAAGATGATGCCGAACGGCGGCTCGATCCTCACGCTGACATATTACGGCGCGGAGAAATGGATGCCGCACTACAACGTGATGGGCGTCGCCAAGGCCGCGCTCGAGGCGTCGGTCTGGTATCTCGCCGCCGACCTCGGCGTGAAGAACATTCGCGTCAACGCCATCTCGTCCGGGCCGATCAAGACGCTGGCGGCCGCGGGCATCGCCGACTTGCGCTATATCTTCAAGTGGAACGAATACAATTCGCCGCTGCGGCGCAACGTGACGATCGAGGATGTCGGGGAGGCGGGTGCGTATCTGCTTTCCGATATGTCGCGCGGCGTTACCGGCGAAGTGCACCACGTCGATGCCGGCTATCACATCGTCGGCATGAAACATCCCGACGCGCCGGACATCAGCATCGTCAAGAACGGCGACAACGATTGATTTCGGGTGGCCCAAAAGCAGCAGCGGCCGGATTTTCATCCAGCCACTGTCACGAAACACCGCTCAAGGCGCCTCGCGATTTAGAAGTTGACGGCGCGGCTTCAATACGAAGGCCGCGCGGCGTCGTTACTTCTTCATCTTCTTCTTTTTCTTCGGCTTGCTGGCCATGGCTTACTTCCTTCTCAACAGGGTGAACGTTCGGCAGGGTTGAGTTCAAGCTTCGCGGGCATGTCTCGGTCCCTCTGCCCTCGCCCCCCTTACCGCTTATGACGATGACACAGGAAGCCGAAGCGGGCAATACAAAATTGCAAATAACCCTGATTTTTCCGTAGCTTAACGGATATTCAGCTTGTCATTAATCGACATTCAGCGAGATGAATGGACGATGAACACGGTCAACCAACCATCCGCGAACGCAGGCATTTTTCACGTACGGGTCTATTTGACCGGCCGGACTCCACGGGCTACCAAGCCCACGCGCCTTGCCGGCAATTCGGCGCGCTTTCGCGCCGCCTAGCGCACGGTTCTTCAATCGGTTCGTCGACCAGTTTATCGACCATGTCATTCAATACGTTCGGACATTTCTTCCGCGTCACCACCTTCGGCGAGAGCCATGGCCGTGCCATCGGTTGCGTGGTCGATGGCTGTCCGCCGCGCATTGCGCTGGGCGAGGCCGACATCCAGCCTTATCTCGACCGGCGTCGGCCGGGCCAGTCGCGCTTTACCACGCAGCGCCAGGAGCCCGACGCGGTCAAAATCCTTTCCGGCGTCTTCGTGGACGAAGCGACCGGGCAGCAGGTGACAACCGGTTCGCCGATTGCGCTGTTGATCGACAATGTCGATCAGCGCTCGAAGGACTATACCGACATCAAGGACAAATACCGGCCCGGTCACGCCGACTACACTTATGACATTAAGTATGGGCTGCGCGATTATCGCGGCGGCGGCCGGCAGTCGGCGCGCGAAACCGCGATGCGGGTTGCCGCCGGCGCTATTGCGCGCAAAGTGGTGCCGGGGCTGGTGGTGCGCGGCGCACTCGTGCAAATGGGCAGCCAGCGCATCGATCGCGGGCGCTGGGATTGGGCCGAGGTCGATCGTAATCCGTTCTTCTGTCCCGATGCCAAAGCGGCTGCGCTATTCGACGAGTATCTCGATGCCGTACGCAAGCGCGGTTCCTCGGTCGGCGCGGTGATCGAGGTCGTGGCGGAGGGCGTGCCGGCGGGCTTGGGCGCGCCGATCTACGGCAAGCTCGACGCCGATCTGGCGGCAGCGCTGATGAGCATCAACGCGGTCAAGGGTGTGGAGGTCGGCGCGGGCTTTGGCGCGGCCGAACTTGCCGGCGAGGAGAACGGCGACGAGATGCGGATGGGCAATGACGGTAAGCCGATATTTCTTTCCAACCACGCCGGCGGCATCCTCGGCGGCATTTCCACCGGCCAGCCAGTGGTCGCGCGTTTTGCCGTCAAGCCGACGTCGTCCATCCTCACGCCGCGGCGCACCGTCGATCGGTACGGCCGTGAAACCGAGATCGTCACCACCGGGCGTCACGACCCATGCGTGGGAATTCGGGCGGTGCCGGTCGGCGAAGCCATGATGGCGTGCGTGCTTGCCGATCACTATCTGCGTCACCGCGGTCAGGTCGGCGATGCGCCGGCATGGCCGTCCCCGCCGCCGTCACATTGACCGCCTTGCTCGCGGTTGAGAAGCAGAGACCATGAACGACGCTCACCAACGCATTCAAGCCGCCGTGACCGCGTTCGGCCGCGGCGAACTCGTCATCGTCGCCGACGACAACGACCGCGAGAATGAAGGCGATCTGTTCGTCGCCGCTTCGCTGTGCACGCCGGAGAAGATGGCGTTCATCATCCGCAACACCTCGGGCATCGTGTGCGCACCGCTTTCCCACGACGAAGCGCGGCGTCTGCATCTCGACCCGATGGTGGCGCGCAACGACGCGCCGCTCGGCACCGCGTTCACGGTTTCGGTCGATGCGCGCCACGGTTTGACCACCGGCATTTCCGCGGAGGAACGCAGCAACACCGTCCGGGCGCTTGCCAACGGCAACATGGGAGCCACCGACTTCGTGCGGCCGGGCCATGTGTTTCCGCTGGTGGCCAAGGAAGGCGGCGTGCTGATGCGCTCGGGCCACACCGAAGCGTGCGTCGATCTGTGCCGGCTCGCCGGCCTGCCGGCGGTCGGCGTGCTCGCCGAACTCATGAACGACGACGGCACGGTGATGCGCGGGCCGCAAATCGCCGACTTTGCCGTCCGCCACAAGCTGCAGCGCATCACCATCGCCGATCTGATCGCGTATCGGCAGGCGCGCGACAAATTGATCGAGCGGGTCGGCGAGTTTCCGGTGGAATCCGAGATCGGCACGCTCGCCGGTTACGCGTTTCAGACGCCGTTCGATCCGTTCTATCACATGGCCTTCGTCCATGGCGGCATCGGCAACGGCAGAAACGTGCTGACGCGGCTGCATCGCGCCAACCTGCTGCTCGACGTTTTCGGCGGCGCGAAGGTCGTCCACGGCACGCTCGATCGTTTCAAGGCCGAGGGTGCCGGTGTACTGGTGGTGCTGCGCGACGGCGCCGCCGGCGTGCCGGTGGTCGCCATTCCCAAATCGGACGAAACCGCCTCGGGCGAGGCGCGCAACCGGCAGTGGCGCGAAGTCGGGCTTGGCGCGCAGATCCTGAAAGATCTCGGCGTCACCTCGATACGGCTGCTGACGTCTTCCCGGCATATGACCTATGTCGGTCTTTCCGGCTTCGGCATCGAGATCGTCAAAACCGAACCCATCGAAGTATGAGCGGAGGGCTCCAATGAGCCGATTGGCTTCACGTATTCGTATCGTTGCGGCCGTCATCGGACTCGGCCTCGTCCTGTCGGGTTGCGGCTACAACACGATTCCCACGCTTCAGGAGCAGGCCAAGGCGCGCTGGGCCGACGTTCAGAACCAGTATCAGCGCCGCGCCGATCTCATTCCCAACCTGGTCGCCACCGTCCAGGGCTATGCCGCGCAGGAGAAAAACGTGCTGACCGCGGTGGTGGAAGCGCGCGCCAAGGCAACCCAGGTCAAAGTCGATGCGTCGCAGCTTACCGACCCCGACAAGCTCAAGGCTTTCCAGGACGCGCAGAACCAGTTGACCGGTGCGCTCGGCCGCCTCCTGGCGGTGTCGGAGAATTATCCCGATCTCAAATCCAACGCCAATTTCCTGGCGCTGCAGTCGCAGCTTGAGGGCACCGAGAACCGTATCGCGGTGGCGCGGCGCGACTACATCGACGCGGTGCGGGCCTACAACACGGCGCTGCGCACTTTCCCGACCGTGATCTGGGCAAAGACCGCGTTCTCCGGCGAGAAGCCGATGGCGACATTCACCGCGAACGAAGGATCGGAAAAGCCTCCGCAGGTGAAGTTCTGATGATGCTGCCTCGTTCGGGGGCGGCAATGACGCTTTGGCTTGCCGCCGCGTTGGTGCTTTGCCTTGCCTCGTTTGCTTACGCATTCGACTTTCCCGCCTTGACCGGCCGTGTGGTCGACAACGCGGGCGTCATGACGGCGCAGAGCCGCAGCGACGTCGAGGCCAAGCTCAAGAACCTGGAAGACAAATCCGGCATCCAGCTTGTGGTCGCCACCGTGAAGTCGCTGCAAGGTAGCGACATCGAAACCTACGCCAACGGGCTTTTCCGCTACTGGAAGCTCGGCGAGGCCAAGAAGAATAACGGCGTGCTGCTGCTGGTCGCTCCCGCCGAGCACAAGGTGCGCATCGAAGTCGGCTACGGCCTCGAAGGCACGCTGACCGATGCGCTGTCCTCAGTCATTATCGCCAGCGCCATCATCCCGCGTTTCAAGTCCAACGACTTTTCCGGCGGCATCGAACGCGGCGTCGACGGCATCATCAGCGTGCTCAGCGGCGACACCGCGGATTGGCAGCCGAAGCCGCAAGTGCGCCGCGACGAGCCGGCTGGCGTTTTCGACAAGCTGTTTCCGATCCTGTTTTTCGTGTTCATCGTGCTGATCTTCCGGTTTGTGATCGGCAACATGAACAGCGGCACGTCGGGCCGCTATGTCAGGCGCGGCGGGCGCACCGTCTTTATTCCGTACGGCGGCGGCTGCTTCTGGGGCGGCGGCGGCGGATCGTCTGGCGGCGGCTTTTCCGACGGCGGCGGCTCGTCCGGCGGCGGCGGCTCGTCCGGCGGCGGCGGCGCGTCGGGAGGCTGGTGATGCAATTGAGCCAAGAGGATCATGCCGCGGTCTCGGCCGCGATCGGCGCCGCGGAAGCGCGGACCAGCGGGCAAATCGTCTGCGTGCTGGCGCACGCGTCGTCCGACTACGCTTATATCCCGATCCTTTGGGCGAGCGTGCTCGCACTCGCCGCGCCATGGCCGATGATTTTTTTGACCGCCTGGAGCGTGCAGCAGATCTTCTTCATTCAGCTTTTGGTCTTTGTCGCCGCCGGCGTGGTTTTTTCCTGGGCGCCGCTGCGGCTGGCGCTGGTGCCGCGCGTGGTGCGGCGTGGGCGCGCGCATCGCGCCGCGCTTGAGCAGTTTGTCCTGCGTCACGTCACGCACACCAAAAACCGCAGCGGCGTACTGGTCTTCGTCTCGCTTGCCGAGCACTATGCACGCATCATTGCCGACGAGGGGATCGCCGCGAAGGTACCGAACGCCGAGTGGCAGACCGCGATCGATGCGCTGACCGCTCATATGCGCGACGGCCGCATCGCGCAGGGCCTCGTCGCCGCGGTCGAGCACTGCGGCGCCGTGCTCGCGTCGCATGCGCCGCCCGACGGTTCGGCCGGCGGATTGCCGAACCGGCTGTACGTCATGTGACGCTGCCAAGACCGTCCGCACTGTTTGTCGCGCATGCCGAGCATGCGCGCACCGGCGGTCTGCTCGCGGCTATTTTACTCGCGCATTGCGCCGGATTGGTTACTCACCAAGCGGGCGATCCACCAACCGCCTGGAGGTACCGTGCCGCGCCAAAGACCCATCGATCAACGCCGCCGCGCATTTCTTGCCGCCGGCGGCGCGCTTGTTGTCGGCCTTGCCTTGCGGCCGGTAGGGGCGTTGGCGCAAACCACGGCCAAGATGCATATCGGCGTGATCGGTTCGGGCAACATCGGCGGCACCATCGGCGGGCTGTGGGTCAAGGACGGCCACAGGGTGCTGTTCTCGTCGCGCCATCCCGAGGAACTCAAGGACTTTGTCGCGAGCCTCGGCGAGCTTGCCCAAGCGGGCACGGTCGAACAGGCGATAGCCTTCGGCGACGTGGTGTTCATCGCCGTCCCCTATAAAGCTTTGCCGCAGATCGGCCGGGATTACGGCGCAGCGCTCAAGGGTAAGATCGTGGTCGATGCTTGCAATTCCACGCAGGCCCGCGACGGCGCCATCACCGACGAAGTCGTGAAAAACGGCATCGGCGTGACCTCGCAGAAATATCTGCCCGGCGCCCGGCTGGTGCGCGCGTTCAACTCGATGAATTATAAAATCTTCGCCAAGGAGGCGAACCGTCCGGATCCGAAGCTCGCGATTCCGATCGCCGGCGACGATCCGCGCGCGCTGCAAGTCGCCGCGGGGCTCGTTCGCGACGCCGGCTTCGATCCGGTGGTCGTCGGCGGGCTCAAAGACGCGAGCCGATTCCAAATGGGCGGCCCCGGCTTCGGCCAGCCAGTGACGGCCGCCGAACTCAAGCAGAAACTGTCGCTTAAGCCATGACCGCATTGCGGCGCTGGTCCGCCTGGGCGTTGCCGGCAACGCCGCAGGAGCGCGCGGCGGTGCTGTGGTCGTTCGCGTATTTTTTCGCGCTGCTCGCCGGTTATTACGTGCTGCGGCCGTTGCGCGACCAGATGGGCATCGCCGGCGGCGTCAGAAATCTGCCGTGGCTGTTCACCGCGACCTTCGTGACGCTTATCGTTGCGCAACCGCTCTACGGCGCGCTGGTGGCGAAGCTGCCGCGCACGCGCTTCATCCCCATCGTCTATCATTTCTTCGTCGCCAATATCCTGCTGTTCTGGCTGTTCCTGACGCTCGGCATCGCGCCGGTGATCGTGGCGCGGGTGTTCTTCGTCTGGGTGAGCGTGTTCAGCTTGTTTGCGGTCGTGGTGTTCTGGTCGCTCATGGCCGATCTGTTCACCGCCGAGCAGGGCAAGAGGCTGTTCGGCTTTATCGGCGCCGGCGGCACCTTGGGCGGGCTTCTCGGTCCGATCATCACCATCGGCCTGTCGGTGCCGCTCGGCGCGGTCAACCTCCTGATCGCTGCGGCGGTGCTGCTGGAGCTTGCGGTATTTTGTGTCGGCCGGCTCGAGCGGGCGGCGCTGGCGCAAGCGGGCGCGCAAGGCGGCGTCCATCCCGAGGCGCGGCGCGTCGGCGGCTCGGCGTTTGCGGCGCTGCCCGAACTCGTGCGCTCGCCCTATCTGATCGGTGTCGCGGCCTGGGTCAGCTTGCTGTCGTTCTGCGCGACCATCGTCTATTTCGAGCAGGCCAACATCATCGCAGCCGTGATCCACGACCGCGCCGCGCAGACCCGCATTTTCGCCGGCATCGATTTGGCGGTTAATCTGCTCAGTCTGGCGACGCAAGTTTTTCTTACCGGGCAGGTGCTCAAGCGCTTCGGCACCGGGGTCGCAGCCGGCGCGCTGCCGGGGGTCTATGTCGTGGGCTTTGCCGCGCTGTTCGTCGCGCCGACGCTGGCCGTCGTCGTGACGCTCCAAGTCGTGCAGCGCTGGATGAACTTCGCCATCGCCAACCCGGCGCGGCAGGTGTTCTTCACCGTGCTCGGGCGCGAAGAGAAATACAAGGCCAAGAATTTAATCGACGTCGTGATCTATCGCGGCTCCGACGCATTGTATGGCTGGGTGTTCGACAGTCTCCAAGTGCTGGGATTGAAACTCGGAGCGATCGCGCTGTGCATGGTGCCTGTCGCGGCCGGCTGGCTTATTCTCTCTGCGGGTTTGGGGCGGGCGCAAGAGCGGCGGACGCGGCGTGACGACGTGTTGGATGCGGGGGCGGCGGTGCAAGGAGAACGAGCATGACGATCCGCATGACGCGACGCGGCTTCACATTGGCGACCGGCGCGGCGGCGGGCGCGGCAATGTTAGGCCGGCCCGCATTCGCGCAGGCCATCTTGACGCGCGCGATCCCAAGTAGCGGCGAGCTCCTGCCCGTGGTCGGGCTTGGCACCGCGCAAGTGTTCAACACCAACGACGAGGCGACGCGAAGCAAGGCGGCCGCAGTGTTGCAGGCGCTGGTCGGCGGCGACGGTAGCCTGGTCGATACGTCGTCGGTTTACGGCGACGCGGAGGCCGTGCTGGGCGACGTCATCACGGCCGGCGGTCTGCGGCCGAAGCTCTTCGTCGCCACGAAGCTGGAATCGCCCGATGCCGCCGAGCTCAAGCGTTCGCAGGCGCGATTAAAGACGGAAAAGATCGATCTTCTGCAATTCCACAATGTGAGCGATCCAAACGCGTCGCTGGCGCAATTCAAGGATTGGAAGGCGCAAGGCGTGTGCCGCTACATCGGCATCACCTCGACCCGTCACGCCGACTTCCCGGCCATCGAAGCGGTGCTGGGGCGGGAAAAGCCCGATTTCGTCCAGATCGATTATTCGCTCGACGACCGCGAAGCCGAGAAGCGCATCCTGCCGCTGGCGGCCGAGGTCAAGGCCGGCGTGCTGACCGCATTGCCGTTCGGCCGCGCGCGGCTGTTCCGCGCCGTGCACGGCAAGGAGCTTCCCGACTGGGCGCGCGGTTTCGCCGAGAGCTGGGCCCAGTTCTTCCTAAAATACCTCCTTGCCGATCCGCGGGTCACGGCGGTCATTCCGGGCACCGCCGATCCCCGTCACATGACCGACAATCTCGGTGCGATGCGCGGCACGTTGCCGGATGCCGAACAGCGCAAAAAAATGGTGGCGTTCGCCGACGCGCTCTGAAGGGCTTTGCGGTTGACGCTGTCGGCAGGCCTCTATAGCCAGCGGCCGAGTTCGGGATAGTGTGCTATCAAAGCGCCCGGATTCCTTGATGAGGCCCAATGCCCTGGCTTGAGTATAATTCGCTGCGAATCCACTACGAATTGGCCGGCCCCCACGAGGGGCCGGCGTGCGTCCTGGTCAACGGCCTCACTCAATATGTCCGGCTTTGGCAGCCGTTTCGCGATGCGCTGGTGGCGCGCGGTTTTCATGTCGTGAGCTTCGACATGCTGGGGCAGGGGCAGTCCGACAAGCCGTCGCTGTTCATCGACCAGGACGATCAGGTGGCCGTGCTCGGCGAGCTGATCAAAAAGCTTGGCGAGCGGCCGATCTTCGTCGCCGGAATCAGCTTCGGCGGCGTGATTGCGCTGCGCCACGCCATAGCCCACGGCGATACCATCGCGGGCCTCATACCGATGAGCAGCTTCGCGGAGATTCCTTCGCAGCTCTACGGGCTCGGCACGGCGTTGCGGACCGCGCTGATCTTGGGCGGGACGACGTTTTTGCAGGATCTGCTGTTTCCGATGAACTTCTCCAGCGAGTGGCTCGAATCGAAGCGCGACTTGATCGGTCTCGCTACCCACCGCGGATGGCTCGTCAACGACGTCTATGCGCTGCAAAATCTGATGGAGTCGTTTCTCGATTTCGAGCCGTTGACCGATCGTCTGTCGGCGATTCGCGTGCCGACCATGATCCTGAACGGCGAATACGACTTCCTGACGCCCCGGCCGCTCCAGGAAACTTTGCGGACGAATATCACGGACAGCGCGCTTGTCATCGTCCAACGCGCCTTTCATGCATTCACGTTGGAGAAACCGGAACTGACGGCTTATCTGGTCGGGCGGTTCGCCGAGGACGTGATGGCCGGGCGCTGGCGCGGCAAGGGAACGATCTGGATCGCGCCCGAGGCGGTCGGCGGCGAGTTTGTCCCGTTTCCGGCAGGCTTCGATCACATGCGCTCGATTCCGGTGCGCAAGGAAACGCCCGAGGCCTCGGAGCGCCAAAAGACGGGCCAGCAATCGAACCAAGAACCGACACCGGAACCTGGCCAAAAGGTTGTGGCTTCATGAGAGCGTTTCTCGGACCACTCGACGAAGCGGGCCGCATTCCGCCGCATCAGCAAACCCTGATATCGAGCTTTCTGGTCTCGGCGCACGGCGCCAATGTGCGCCAGCTTGCATTCGCCCTGCCGCACAGCCTGCATTACGGCTGGCAAGTGGAGCTGCACTCGCAGTATTGCCGCGAAATGGAGATCATCTCGCTGGTGACGCGCGCCACGTCGTGGACGCCGATTCCGACGCTGCCGTTCGCGATCTGGCAGTGGGAGCTCGCCTGGCTGCCGAAGCCGGTCGTGGAGGTCGCCGATCGGCACCAAGGCTTGCTGATCGATCTGGCGGCGTTCGGTCACGCTCTGCATACCGTGATCAGGCCGGCGGCGCTGTTGCCGGAGGGGTTTGAACAGGCCGATCCGTTCGCGCTCGCGATGCGGCGCATCGAATTCGAAAGCGGACGCTTGATGCAGGCGCAGATTTTGTTCCTGAAAGGTCCGGAGCTTGTCGCCTTCCGCAACGAGGTCTCCACGGCGGTCGAGCGGCGCCACGCCCAGGTCCGGGAACTGTGGCATGGCATCCTTCACAGTATGGATATCGAGACCAGCGCAAGGCATATTCTTGCACCGGCGCCGGCCTATCGGTCGAGCTCGACCAACACCGCCGCGGCCGCTCGCGCCGCCGGCGCGGTCAAGGCCGACGAGACGGTCAAGCAGTCATGAATGTCATTCCGGAGATCAAATCGGACGCCATGCCGGAGCGGCCCAACCAACGCGCGCCGTATTTCGCCACCGAACACGACATGCTTCGCGCCCAGCTGCGCCGCTTTGTCGAGACCGAGATCAAGCCGCACGGCAAAGCCTGGGAAGAGCAGGGCTTCGTGCCGCGCGAGGTGTTGCGCCGCATGGGCGGCCTTGGATTTCTCGGCGTCCGCTATCCGGCGCAATACGGCGGCTCCGAGATGGACACGCTCGGTAGCGTCGTGCTGGCCGAGGAACTGGGTCGCTCCACCTTCGGCGGTTTTTCGATCACCGTTCTCGTTCACACCGACATGGCTTCGGTCCACGTTTTCAACGCCGGCAGCGACGCGCAGAAAGCCGAATGGATGCCGCGCATCGTGTCCGGCGAGGCCGTCACCGCGGTTGCCGTGACCGAGCCGGATGCCGGTTCCGATGTGAAAAGCATCCGCACCACGGCGCGCCGCGACGGCGATTCCTACGTGCTCGACGGCGCCAAGATGTTCATTACCAACGGCGTCTACGGCGATCTCTATTGCGTGGCGGCAAAGACGGATCGCACGGGTTCGTCGAGCCGCTCGATCACCATGTTCCTGGTCGAAAAGGGCACGCCCGGCATGACCGTGAGCCGCGCGCTCGACAAGCACGGCTGGCGCTCCTCCGACACCGCCGAGCTGAATTTCCAATCATGTCGGATTCCGGCCGAGAACCAGCTCGGCGAGGAAGGCGGCGGCTTCTACGCCATCATGAAGAACTTTCAGAACGAGCGCATCGTGATCGGCGCGATGGCGATGGGCGAAGCCCAGGCTGCGATCGAGCTGACGCTCGATTATGTTCGCATGCGCACGGCCTTCGGCGCGCCGCTGTGGCAAAAGCAGGCGATCCGGCAACGGCTCGCCATGCTCGCGGCCAAGGTCGAAGCCGGCCGGCAGCTCGTCTACCACGCGGCTTGGCTCGACAGCCAAGGCGCCGACGCTACCAAGGAAGTTTCGATGGTGAAGGCCTATTGCGGCGAACTCGTCAACGACGTGATGGACGATTGCCTGCAATTTCACGGCGGCATCGGGCTGATGCGCGAAAGCGCGATCGAGCGCATGGCCCGCGATGCGCGCGTCCACGCCATCGGCGGCGGCGCCACCGAGGTCATGCTCGAAGAGGTCGCGAAGCGGCTCTAGCCGCGCGCATTCAAAACTGCACGCGGCCGGGGCCGCCGGCCGACGCCGACGACGCTAGCCCTGATACGTCCGATTAGGGATTGCGAAGCCGCAGCTTGAGCCGTCGGTGACTTGCACCTCGTCCTCCCAAGGCAGCCGATATTCGCCGGCGACGAGGTGGCGCATGTAGGTGTAGGGGCAATCCTGGGCGCCGCCCTTGACCGCGACATAGCCGCGATGGCCGAACTGATAGATGTTGTTCTCGACGCCCCACAAGCGGCGCGCCTCGTCGGCGAGTTTCGGCCGCACTTCGGCGGTGATGATCTCGTCGGGCGCGCCGTTGCCGGTAACGAGCGGCACGCCGTCGAAATTGACGATCATGCCTTCGCCCATCGAGTTGAACACGCCGTCGGTGCCGGCCATGCAGACGTTGGCGGTGTACATCAGGTTGGAAAACGCATTGCTCTGGTTGCTGACCGCCCACGCGTGGCGGATCGGCGCAGTGTAGCCGGCGGTGCGCAGCATGATGTTGGCGCCTTTATAGGCGCATTCCCGCGCCATCTCCGGGAACATGCCGTCGTGGCAGATGATGAGCGCGACTTTGCTGCCGTTCGGGCCGTCGCACACCGGAATGCCGAGATTGCCGGGCTCCCACGGCTCGACCGGACCCCACGGATGCATCTTGCGGTAATAGAGCTTGATTTCGCCGTCGTCGTCGATGATGAGCCCGGAATTGTAGGGATTGCCGTCGGGATTGTACTCCATGATGGAGAAGCAGCCCCAGATCCGGTTGTCGACGCAGGCCTTGCGAAAGCGCGCGACCTCCGGACCGTCGAGCCGCGACATCAGATCGGCATTGGTGTCCATCGACAGGCCGTGCAGCGAGTATTCGGGAAACACGACGAGATCGATCGTCGACATTGCCTTGCGCGCCTTCTGCACCATGGCGCAGATTTTGTCGGTTTGCGCGGCGAGATCGCTCTTGCCGGCGATCGTCGGTAATTGCAGTTGAACGAGCCCGATGACGACGCCGTCGGGTGCCTTGTTCAATCCGCCGAGCCCACTCATCCGCTCATCTCCTCTACGCCTCTTGGTTCCCGGCCGAGCGAAATTTACACCGCGGCATCGTGCGGCGCAAAACGGCCGCTTGCTCGGGTGCAGGCGTCAGCGGGAGGGCGGCATCAATGCGCTTGCGGCGGGCTCTGCGGCGGCGGGCCGCCCGGCGCCACGTTGCGCAACAGCGGCACCAGCAGCGTAGCGACCGCAAAGGCGAGCATGATGGCGCGGAAGGCGTCGGCATAAGCGAGCGTCGCCGCTTCGCGGTAAGCAAGCTCCCACAATTGCTTGAGTGCAGCCAGATGACCGGCTTCGGGGCTGCCGGGAAGCGTGCCATAGCGCTCCGCCATGCGGTCCACCAGCCGCGTCATCGCGCCGTTCGCCGGCGTCAGGTTGGAAGCGATGGCGACGAAGTGAAAATTCGTGCGCGCGTTGATGATCGCGCCGCACACGGCGATGCCGACGGCGCCGCCGAGATTGCGCATCATGTTGAACAGACCGCTGGCATATTTGAGCCGCTCCGGCGGCAGGCTGCCGAGACCGAGCGTGACGGCGGGCGCCACGGCGAAAACCTGCGGGAAGCCGCGCAGAAACTGCGGAATGAGAAGTTCGTTCGCGCCCCAGTCGTGGGTAATGAAGCTAAACGTCCACATGGAGAAGCCGAAGCACGCCAGGCCCAGCATCATGAGCCAGCGTGTATCGACCTTGCGGGCAAGCGCGGTATAGAACGGCACGCCGATCAGCGAGGCGACGCCGGTCGAGAAGATCGCCATGCCGGTCTGCCAGGCGCTGAAGCCGCGGACATATCCTAGAAACAACGGCGTCAGATAGATCGTGGAGAAAATTCCGACGCCGGTGACGAACGATAGAAAACAGCCGACGGCGAAGTTCCGATTGGTCAAGGCGCGCAGGTCCACGACCGGGCGCTCGAAGGTGAGGCTGCGCGCGATAAAGAGCACGCCGCTGATGCCGGCGATGTAGGCGCAGGCTTCGATGGTCGAATCGTCGAACCAGTTCCAACGCGTTCCCTCTTCGAGCACGTATTCGAGCGTGCCCAGGCTCATGGCCAGCAACACAATGCCGGCATAGTCGGCCTCCTTGAGGAGGCGCAGATCCGGCTTGTCGATATCGACGAGCAGCGGGATCAGGATCGCGATGGCGACGCCGGGCCCGAGATTTATGTAGAACAGCCATTGCCAATTCAGCGTATCGGTGATCCATCCGCCGATCACCGGCCCGAGGGCCGGCGCGATCGATGCGATCGTGCCGACCACCGCGGCGGAATAGACCCGGAGCGGCCCTGGGAAAAAATGAAATGACGACGTGAACATCGTCGGGATCATGGATGCGCCCAGCAAACCTTGCAGCGCCCGGAACACGATCATGCTTTCGATGTTCCAGGCGAGGCTGCAAAGGACGCTCGCGGCGGTGAAGCCGACAGCCGATGCGGTCAAGAGCCATCGCGTCGAGAACACCCGCGTCAGCCAGCCCGAGAGCGGGATCACGATAATCTCGGCGATCAGGTAGGCGGTCTGCACCCAGCTTATCTGGTCCTGCGCGGCGGAGAGCCCGCCGCCGATATTTTGCAGGGACGATGCGACAATCTGAATATCCAGCAACGCCATGAAGCCGCCAAAACAGATCACGACGAACGGCAACAGGCTTTTGATCCAGCTCGCGCCCGACGGCTCGGTCATTTTTCGCGCCCCGTCGTGTCCGGACGCGTATCCACCGTCGCCGTGATCGAGAGGCCCGGCCGGATTCTGCCGAGCGTTGCTTCATTCTCGTCGAGCACGATGCGCACCGGAACGCGCTGGACGATTTTCGTGAAATTGCCGGTGGCGTTCTCCGGCGGGATGACGCTGAAGACGGCTCCCGTCGCCGGCGCAAGACTGACGACACGGCCGTGAAAGACGTGGCCCGGCAGCACGTCGGCGACGACTGTCGCCGGCTCTCCGGGCTTCATTCGCCAGAGCTGATCCTCCTTGAAATTCGCATCGACCCAAAGACCGTGCGTCGGAACGACGGTCAGCAGGTAGCTGCCCGGCGAAACATAGGCTCCGACCTGCGCGGCGCGGTTGCCGACATAACCGTCGATCGGGGAACGGATTTCGGCGTAGCCGACATTAAGGCGCGCGGTCGTAAGATCGGCCTCGGCCTGCGCCTCCGCCGCCGCAGCCTCGGCGATCTCCGCGTTGAGCACGTCGAGCTGCTGTTTTGCCGCGGCTAGCCCCGCTTGCGCCGAGATGACGGCCGCTCTCGCCTGCTTGTCGAGGGCGGCCGATCTTTGCGCATCCTGGCGGGAGCCGGAGTCGGAGAGCACCAGACTGCGATAGCGCTCGGCATCGACCCGCGCGAAGTCGGCTTGGGCTATTCTGGCGTCAAGTCCGGCGCCCGCCTGCTCGATGGTCGATTGTTGAAGAACGTATTTGGCGCGCAAACTTCCGAGCGTCGCTTTGCGCGCCCGCAGGATCGCTTCGGCATGATCGGCGGCGGCGCGGACGTCGCGATCGTCGAGGCGAAGGAGCAATTGCCCGGCCTTGACCCGCTCATTGTCGCCGACCGCGATCACCGCGATGAATCCGGAGATATGCGGCGAGATCGGCGTCACATTGCCGCCGACATAGGCGTCGTCGGTTTCTTGGAAGAAACGATCGAACGTCCACCAGTAATAGCCGTAGCCGCACACTGCCACGATCGCGAGAGCGCTCAAGCCGAGCAGAGCCCGCTGCCTGAACGTCAACCGCCGTCTGGCTTTTGTCGGAGCCGTTACGCCGCTGTTCGTCAGTGCGTCCATGATGTGCCGCCAACCTTCGGCTGCCTTATTTAAGAGTATATACTCCTATTTGCGCGCGCTTCGGCGCGTGCCGCTTCGCTTCATTCAGGCTGCTGATGATGAGCGCCTGCGCCGCCGGCCGAGGCAAATTCGCTGGCCGACACGCTGTGCAGCAGGGCACGCAGATCCGCCGCGCGTCTTGCGCCGAACACGCTTTCGAAACGCGCTTGCGCGGCGACCCATTTGTCGCGCGCCGCCTGCAGTCGCTTTTCGCCCGTCTTGGTCAGGCGCACCGTCTTGGCGCGGCGGTCGGCGGCGTCCGGCTCGACGGCGATCAGTCCGTCGCGCTGCAACGGCAGGATGTTGCGCCCGAGCGTGGTGCGGTCCATGACCATTTCGGCCGCGAGCGTATTGATGCTCAGCGGGCCTTTGCGTTTAAGCCGCGCCAGAATCGAGTATTGCGTGGTGCGCAGGCCCGTCGGCGCCAACACCTGATCGTAAAACTGGCTGACGTGCCGCGCCGCGGCGCGGACGGCGTAGCAATTGCAACTTTCGACGGACGGTGCCGCATCCGCGATCATCGACGATCTCCTTGACAAAGGCGTACATACGCATAATTAGGCGCACATGCGCCTAATGTCAATCGCGCGGCACGTCACGAACCGGTCCAGCCGGATCGGAACGCCAGGTTATGGGCGGATCAAGTCAAGGGGTAAGCAAAATCATGGGTAAGCTTGAGAAAAAGATCGCGCTGGTTACCGGCGGAAACAGCGGCATCGGCCTTGCGACGGCAAAAGCCTTCGTGAACGAAGGCGCTTACGTCTTCATCACCGGGCGGCGGCAAGCGGAGCTTGACGCCGCGGTCAAGGACATCGGCCGAAACGTCACCGGGGTGCGCGGCGATGTCGCTAATCCCAGCGATCTCGACCGATTGTCCGCCCGGATCAAACAGGAGCAGGGCAGGCTCGACATTGTGTTCGCCAACGCCGGCGCCGCCAGGTATGGGCCGCTCGGCGCCATCAGCCAGGAGCTTTACGATTCGATCTTCGACGTCAATGTGAAGGGCGTGCTATTCACCGTGCAGAAAATGCTGCCGCTGATGCCGGACGGCGCAGCCATCGTGCTCAATGCTTCGATCGTCGCCAGCAAGGGATTGGCGGCGAACAGCGTGTACAGCGCCAGCAAAGCGGCGGTGCGCTCCTTTGCCCGAACCTGGACGACGGACCTGAAAGCGCGGCGTATCCGCGTCAATGCGGTCAGCCCGGGCTCGATCGATACGCCCGGCCTGAACGAGTTGCTTGCGTCGTCGCAAGTCGGCGACGAGCGGCGCAAGCTGATTTCAAGCGCGGTGCCGCTTGGACGGTTCGGCACGCCTGACGAGATCGCAAAAGCGGTGGTGTTTCTTGCCTCTGACGACGCGAGCTACGTCACCGGCGCTGAATTGTTCGTGGACGGCGGCTTCGCGCAGGTTTGAGCGGACTTAATCGAGCTCGATAAACGCGACGCGACAGGGCGCTGCCGAGATCGGCGTGGAAGTCCCTTCTATCTGAATAGAAGGGACTTCCTGCTCAATTTTTCACCGGCCCGGAATCAGCGTTCGAAGAATCGAAGCGCCTGGTCGGTGAATTCCCTGTGATACTGGAAGATGCCGCCGTGGCCGGCATCCGGGAAGATGCTGAGTTCCGCATTGGGAAGCGCGCGGAAGAGCGCGACTGAATTGATTGTCGGCACCATAGTGTCGTTATCGCCATTTACGACCAGAACGGGATGCTTAATCGCGCCCAACAGTTTCTCCCCGCCGGAGGCGTTGCCCCAAGCCGTGATGGCGGTGATTTGCGATTGCAGTGTCTCGTTGCTGGAGGCCGGATCGCGGTCGTCCTTGCGCCCGTTCAGGCGCTGAAGGAACGCGTCCGCGGCATCTTGGCTCTCCCTGGTCGGGGAGAAGAACAGGAAATGCTTGGGATGTTTCTTTTCGGCGGTCGCCTTCTGGATTGCGTTCTGGAAAACCGCGGTTACGTCACTAATCCCCTCGCCGCCGGCCGGGCCGGTGCCGGCAAGAATGATCCGCCGGACCAGATCCGGCCTGTCGTTCGCGATTACCTGCGCAATGAAGCCGCCCAGTGAAAAGCCGACGAGATCGATTTTTTTAAGCCCGAGAGCGTCGATGAACGCAATCGCATCCTTGCTCATCTCCGCAACACTGTCGGACGTTTTGCCTTTCGATCCCCCGACGCCACGGTTGTCAAAGATGATGACGCGATGCCGTCGGGCCAGACCATCGATGACGGCCGGGTCCCAATCGTCCAGCACCGCCGTGAGGTGGTGCAGAAATACGATCGGAACGCCGCCGGCTTCGCCAATAACACGGTACGCGAAGTCCGCGCCGTCGACTTTCACTGTCTTGGTAGCCGCATTGTCGAACGTCGTCGTCATTGCGATTCTCCATCTTTTCAGGGGATTCATGTCCAACGGGTCACCGCGGGCCATATTGGACTTTCAGATAACGATCGCTATATAACGGTCGTTATTCTATAGTCCAGAGCCTGCCAAGCGGTTCAACGGGACGTGATCCAGAAGGCAATCGATGCGCTATCAGCCAGACCATAAAGCGAAGGCGCGGGACGCCCTCCTGCAATCGGCCACCAAGGCGCTGCGCAAAAACGGTTTCAACGGCATCGGTGTCGATGGCTTGGCTACCTCTGCCGGCGTCACCTCAGGCGCGTTCTATTCGAATTTCTCCAACAAAGAGGAACTGCTCAAAGACGTCGTGGATGCCAATCTGGGCCAACCTTTCATCGACCCGGACTCCGGCACTCTTGAAAAACGGCATGAGCGCCTCAAAGACTTTCTGAAAATGTACATCGGCACGCAGCATTGCGCGGATCCCGGCAATGGCTGCGTCATACCGACTTTGAGCGCGGACGTTGCCCGGTCGAGCGATGCCGTGCGCGAGGTATATCGACTGCGGATGAAGGAGTTCGTCGGAAAGATCGCTCGCGCCATAGGACACGGGGCGGACGCAGACGGCCGGGCCTGGAGCGTCATGGCCTTGATGGTCGGCGCCATCGCCGTGGCGCGCGCGTTGCCCGAAGGCCCGGAGGCCGAGACGATGTTGGGCGCGGCCTTGCAGCAAGCCAGCGCGCTGGTCGATCAACGGTCACGCGCTGGCCGGCCGGGACGAGGCGCAGCGCGCCAACGCCGGCGCTCCGGAGTAAACACAAGGAGGTTGCCATGACATCGCAGCGTTCAGTTGTTTTTGCCGAACCGGTTCGCACCGCGATCGGCACGTTCGGCGGTACCCTCAAGGAGGTGACGGCGCCCGCACTCGGCGCAGTGGCAATCGGCGCCGCTGTTGCCCGCGCCGGCGTCCGCCCCGACGAGATACAAACCGTTGTCATGGGCAACGTCGTGCAAGCCGGCACCAAAATGAATCCGGCCCGCCAAGCCGCCGTTCATGCCGGCCTGCCGGTGACAATTCCGGCGCTGACCGTCAACCGCGTCTGCGGCTCAGGCGCACAAGCTATCGTCTCGGCGGCGCAGGAGATCGCGCTCGGCAACATCGATGTCGCGGTGGCGGGCGGCATGGAGAACATGGATCAGGCGCCATATCTCGTCGCGCGCGGCCGCTGGGGCTATCGCATGGGCGACGGCGCCCTTTACGACAGCGTGTTGCGCGACGGCTTGAACGACGCCTTTTCGGATGCCCATTCCGGTTGGCACACCGAGGACCTGGTTGAGAAGTTTCAAGTCACCCGCGACGCTCAGGACCATTGGGCGCTGCGCTCGCAGCAGCTATTTGCCAAAGCGCAGGCCGCCGGCAATTTCACGGCGCAGATCGTGCCAGTCGACGTGCCGGGCAAGAAGGGACCGACGCAATTCGCCAAGGACGAAGCCAATCGGCCCGACACCACGCTTGAGGCACTGGCCCGGCTTAAGCCGGTTTTCCGCCCGAGCGGCACCATCACCGCCGGCAATGCGCCGGGATTAAACGACGCGGCGGCCGCGATGGCGCTTGCCGACGAGACCTGGGCCGGCAAACGCGGGCTCGTGCCGGTGGCGCGCTTGGTGTCCTACGGCATCGCCGCGGTCGAGCCGGGCATGTTCGGCCTCGGACCCGTGCCGGCGGTGAAGCAAGCATTGCAGCGCGCCGGATGGAGCATCGGCTCGATTGAGCGCGTCGAGATCAATGAAGCATTCGCGGCCATCGCCATCGTTGTGGCCCGCGAGCTTGGATTTCCGGAGGACATCGTCAACGTCGAGGGTGGCGCGGTCGCTCACGGCCATCCGATCGGCGCTACGGGTGCGGTGCTGACGGCAAAACTCATCCACTCGATGCGCCGCGATGGCCTCACCCGCGGCCTGGTCACGCTCTGCATCGGCGGCGGCCAGGGCATCGCGCTCGCGATCGAAACCGTGCGCTAGGCGAGCAATACCGGTTATTTCTCCAGCCGCGCGACGATTTCGATATGAGCGGCGTAGCGGAATTGATCGACCGGCGTGATTTCGCCGATGCGATAGCCGCCGCGGACGAGTTCGCGCAGGTCGCGCGCGAACGTCCCGGGATTGCACGACACCGCGACGACGACAGGCACGCCGCTCGCCGCCAGTTCGCGCGCCTGCATGTCCGCGCCCTGGCGCGGTGGATCGAACACCACGGCATCCAAGTCCTTTAGCTCCGCCGCGAGCAGCGGATTTCGGAACAAATCGCGCCGCTCGACCGTCACCGGCTTTAAGCCCGTGGTGGTTGCCGCCGCGCGTTTGAGCGCCGCGAGGGCGGCTTCGTCGTCGTCGGCGGCGGCGATCCTTGCGCGTTCGGCGAGCCGGAGCGCAAACGGGCCGACGCCGCAGAATAAGTCGGCGATGTTTGCGGCGTCCGCGCAAGCGGCGGTAACGAGCCGCGTCAGCGCGGCTTCGCCCGCCGCGGTCGCCTGCAAAAACGCCGCCGGCGGCAATGCCACGATCGCTCTTCCGATGCGCACGGTCGGCGTGCGCCGAAGCGCAATCAATTCGCCGTGGCGCGTCAGCCGCGCCAGATCGCGTTTATCCGCAACGCCGGCGAGGTCAGCCATCGGCGCCGCCGTTAGCGGTCCGGTGCCGCGCACGTCGACGTCGAGGCCGGCGTCGGTCGCGGTGATCTGGATGTCGAGCGGTTTGCGCGTGGCATCGAGCGCCTCGGCGACCGCCCAGGCGGCGTCGATGGCGCCGTCGAGTTGCTTCGCCAGGATCGGACAACGATCGATGGCGACCAAACGATGGCTGCGCGCCGCCGAGAAGCCGACTTCGAGCACATCGCGGCCACGGCGGCGGCCGTGGAATACGGCGCGGCGGCGGCCGTCGCCGTGCGCGTCGATGAGTTCGCCTACCGTCGCGTCGAGGTCGGCTTGCGCCAAGGCCTCGACCACGAGACCGCGTTTCCAGGCGCGATAGCGTGGCGCAGCCCAGTGCTGCACCGCGCAGCCGCCGCAGACGCCGAAATGCGGGCAGATCGGCGCGATACGCTCTGGACTCGATTGCTCGACATGCAGCAGGCGGCGGCGGTCGGGATGGCCGGCGACCGGCTCGACCTCGACGGTTTCGCCCGGCAGGGCGCCCGGAACATAGATCGCGCCATCGGCGCCATCGGTGACGCCGTCGCCGCGATGGCCGACGCGATCGACCACGAGCCGTTCAACCACGCTCCGCCTCGATGAAGAATTCGGCATTGCCATCGCCGCCGCGGATCGCGGAGGGAACGACGCCGCCGATGTCCCAGCCGAGCGAGGCGATGTGGGCGCCGATGTCCTCGCACACCATCCTGTGAACGGCCTCGTCGCGGACGATACCCTTTTTGATGTGTTGGCGCGCCGCTTCGAATTGCGGCTTGATCAGCGCCAGGAGTTGCGCGCGCGGCGGCAACAAGCCGCTGATCGCGGGAATGACAAGCTTGAGCGAGATGAAGCTCACGTCCACCGTGGCGAAATCCGGCGGGTCGGCGAGACGCGACGGATCGAGCGTGCGGATGTCGGTCTGTTCCATGCCGGCGATGTCGTTTCGGCCGCGCAGCGACGCATGCAGTTGATCGCGGCCGACGTCGACGGCGTAAACCCGTCGCGCGCCGCGCAACAGCAGCACTTCGGTGAAGCCGCCGGTCGAGGCGCCGACATCGAGGCAGACCCGGCCGGCGACATCGAGATGAAAATGCTCGAGCGCCGCCGCAAGCTTGACGCCGCCGCGCGAGACGTAGGGATGCTCGGGTTCGGCGGCGATGACGGCAGTGACGGAGATTTCCTCGGACGCTTTGCGTACGGCGACGCCTTCGGCCGTTACCAGCCCGGCAGCGATCGCCGCCTGCGCCCGCGCGCGGCTGTCGAACACGCCGCGCGCCACCAACAGCCGGTCGGCGCGTTCTCTGGTCATAAAGGTTCACGTAGTCCCGTCATCCTGAGGCACCTCAGGGTGACGGAAGATCGGGCGAAGCGGCGAAGCTAAGACCGCGCCAGCTTGACGACGTCGCCGTGCATATTCTGTCCCAGCGCCTCGAACGCCTTGGCGACGATGCCTTTGGCGTCGAGACCGGCCTTGGCGTACATCGCGTTCGGCGAATCCTGGTCGATGAACATATCCGGCAGCACCATGGAGCGGACCTTCAGCCCGCGGTCGAAGGTGCCATGCTCGGCCAATGCCTGCATCACGAACGAGCCGAAGCCGCCGATCGAGCCTTCTTCGATAGTGAGCAGCACTTCGTGTTCGCGAGCAAGCCGCAGCAGCAGATCGATGTCAAGCGGCTTGGCAAAGCGCGCGTCGGCGACAGTGGCCGATAGCCCATGCGCCGCCAATTCGTCGGCGGCTTTGAGACATTCGCCGAGGCGGGCGCCGTAGGAGAACAGCGCGATTTTTGTGCCTTCGCGCAGGATGCGGCCTTTGCCGACCTCGAGCGGCTTGCCTTCTTCCGGCATCGGCACGCCGCGACCCTCGCCGCGCGGATAGCGCAGCGCCGACGGCCGGTCGTCGATCGCGACCGCAGTCGCCACCATGTGCACGAGGTCCGCTTCGTCGGCGGCCGCCATCAGCACGAAATTGGGCAGACAGCCGAGATAGGCGATATCGAACGATCCCGCATGCGTCGGCCCGTCGGCGCCAACCAGGCCGGCGCGGTCCATGGCAAAGCGCACCGGCAGGCGCTGGATGGCGACGTCGTGGACGACCTGATCGTAAGCGCGTTGCAGGAAGGTCGAGTAGATGGTCGCGAACGGCTTGAAGCCCTCCGTCGCCAGTCCGGCGGCGAACGTGATGCCATGCTGCTCGGCGATGCCGACGTCGAAGGTGCGGTTGGGAAATTCCTTCTGGAACAGATCGATGCCGGTGCCGGACGGCATCGCTGCAGTGATGGCGACGATCTTGTCGTCCTTGCGGGCTTCCTTGATCAGGCTCTCGCCATAGACCTTCTGATAGGCGGGCGCCGCTGCTTTGGCTTTTTGCTGCGCACCGGTCGCGACATCGAACTTGACGACGCCGTGATATTTGTCGGCCGATTTTTCCGCCGGCTCGTAGCCCTTGCCCTTTTGCGTCACGACATGGACCAGGAACGGTCCATTCTTGGCGTCGCGGACATTCTTCAGGACCGGCAGCAGATGGTCGATGTTGTGACCGTCGATCGGGCCGACATAGAAGAAGCCGAGCTCGTCGAACAGCGTGCCGCCGGTGACGAGGCCGCGAGCGTATTCCTCAATGGCGAGCGCGCGCTTCTCCAGCATGCGGTTCGGCAGGCGCTTGGCGATCTCGCGCAGCACATGGCGCAGGCTGCGGTATGTGCGCCCGGAAACGCGGCGCGCCAGATAGGCCGACAGCGCGCCGACCGGCGGCGCAATCGACATATCGTTGTCGTTGAGGATGACGATGAGGCGCGAGTTCATGGCGCCGGCGTTGTTCATGGCCTCATAGGCCATGCCCGCCGACATGGCGCCGTCGCCGATGACGGCAACGACGTTGGTTTGTTTGCCTTCGAGGTCGCGGGCCACCGCCATGCCGAGCGCGGCCGAGATCGACGTCGACGAGTGCGCGGCGCCGAACGGGTCGTATTCGCTCTCGGCGCGCTTGGTGAAGCCCGACAGGCCGCCGCCCTGACGCAGCGAGCGGATGCGGTCGCGGCGCGCGGTCAGAATCTTGTGCGGATAGGCTTGATGGCCGACGTCCCAAATCAGCCGATCATTCGGCGTATCGAAGACGTAATGCAAAGCGACCGTCAGCTCGATCACGCCGAGGCCGGCGCCGAGGTGACCGCCTGTGACCGCCACAGCGTCGATTGTTTCCCGCCGCAATTCATCGGCAAGCTGGCGCAACTGGCCTTCTTCGAGCTGACGTAGGTCGCTGGGAGTCTTGACGAGGTCAAGCAGCGGCGTCTTTGACGAAACGGTCACGCGAATGCTCCTTGTTATTAGCCACGTTGGCCGTCTCGGCCTAATCGGCGTTTATTAGGGTTCGGACCCCGCACCGGCCCCTTCCGACCCGCAGCCATAAACCCTCAGTCTTTACACCATTCCACGCTGACAACGCAATTTGGCCGCGTTCGATCACTCGGAACCCGCGAGGGACTTCCACGTTGTGGCGCAAGCGGTTATGTTGGGCTTGGCCGCGCACGTTGCTATGGCCCAGATGCCACAGCATAAGTTTTTTGACAGCGGTTTTGCCCTCGCGATATGGCCCGACTGGTGCCGGCACCGGCACGAAAGGCCGAAAATGTCATGAGTTAACCGCGTGGCCCTCGAAACCTACCGGAAAAAGCGGCAATTCGGCATCACTGCGGAACCACGCGGCCGCAAAGGGCCGAGCGGCGGTCACCGCTATGTGATTCAAAAACACGCGGCGCGGCGCCTGCATTACGATTTGCGGCTTGAACTCGACGGCGTCATGAAGAGTTGGGCGGTGACCCGCGGTCCAAGCCTCGATCCCAGCGAAAAACGCCTCGCCGTTCACGTCGAGGATCATCCGATCGAATACAACGCCTTCGAAGGCACCATACCGCAGGGCGAGTATGGCGGCGGCACCGTGATGATCTGGGATCGCGGAACCTGGTCTCCCGAGGGCGATCCGCATCAGGGCCTGGCCAAAGGCCACCTCGTTTTCGATCTTCATGGTGAAAAACTGACAGGTCGCTGGCATCTGGTGCGTCTGCGCGCCCGCGCGGGCGAACGGAATGAGAATTGGCTCCTGATCAAGGGCAAGGACGAAGAAGCCCGCGGGCCGCGCGGTAAGGATATTCTCAAAGAAAAACCGCTCTCGGTGGTGACCGGTCGTTCCATCGAGGACATTGCCGCCGGCAAGGGCGGCAAAAAACGGGTCTGGCACTCGAACCGCGGTACCGCAACCGCGCCATCGAACGGCAAGACGGCCTTCAAGGAAAAGATAAAGAAGCTTGCCGCGGGCGCCACGGCGAAACGGAAAACGGCGGCGCCGTTGCGGGCGCGCACCGGCGCGATCAAGCGTACCGCGAGCAAGGCGACCGCCGGCGGCGCGAGGTCGCGGCTGCCGGAGTTTGTGCCGCCGAGTCTCGCGACGCTTTACGAGCAGGCGCCGAGCGGGCCGCAATGGCTGCACGAAATCAAGCTCGACGGCTATCGCCTGGAGGCGCGGCTCGACCACGGCAAGGTGCGCTTATTGACGCGCAAGGAGCAGGATTGGACGCATCGCTTCGAACCGGTCGCCGAGGCCGTGGCGGCGCTCTCCGCCGAAACCGCCTTGCTCGACGGCGAAGTGGTCGTCGAAGATGACAAAGGCGTCAGCGATTTCTCGCTGCTGCAGACCGATCTGAAAGACGGCCGCAACGATCGCTTCGTTTATTACGTCTTCGATCTTCTCTATCTGGACGGCCGCGATTTTCGAGGCGTCCCACTGATCGAGCGCAAGCACGCGCTTGCCCGTCTGCTCAAGGGCAACAGCAAAACCGGCGTGATCCGCTACGCCGATCACGTCGAGGAAAGCGGACCGCTGATCTACCGCCACGCCTGCGAAATGGGCCTGGAGGGCATTGTCTCCAAGCGCCGCGACGCGCCATACATTTCCGGCCGGACGGATAACTTCGTCAAGACCAAGTGCCACGGCCGGCAGGAATTCATCGTCGTCGGCTTCACGCCGTCGACAGCGTTGCCAAAGGCGATCGGCGCGCTGACTGTCGCCGTCCATGAGAACGGTGAACTTCGCTATGCCGGTCGCGTCGGCACCGGCTACACGCAGAAAATGGCGCGCGAATTGTGGAAGCGCCTCGAGCCGTTGCGCACCGAGCGCCGGCCGATCGAATTGCCGGCGGACGAACGGCGCAAGGACGTTGTTTGGGTCAAGCCGAAGCTTGTCATCGAAGCCGAATTTGCCGGCGTCACCCACGGTGGCGTGCTGCGGCAGGCGTCGTTCAAAGGCATCCGCGAAGACAAGGCAGTGCAGGACGTCGTGCGCGAAGTGCCGGCGGCGAAGACACCTGCCGCCAATCCCGCCACCAAGCGCGCGGCGGCAAGGTCGGCGCCGAGTTAGCCGGCGCGCGCCGCCGCCGGCGGCAAGAAGCAGCAAAAAACCGGCGGCTCGGCCGATTTCGAGTTTCACCTGACCCATCCCGATCGCGTCTATTGGCCCGATGTCGGCGTGACCAAGAAGGAACTGGCCGAGTATTACGCCGATGTTTGGAACTGGATGAAGCCGCATATCGTCGACCGGGCGCTGGCGCTGGTGCGCGCGCCTGAAGGCGTCGACGGCGAGACCTTCTTTCAGAAGCATATCGCGTCGAATGTGAAGTCGTCGCCGCTGCGCCACGTCGTGCCGGGCAAGGATCACGACGTGATCGCGGTCGAGACGCTCGAGGATCTGATTGCGCTGGTGCAGTCCGGCGCGCTTGAGATTCACGTCCGCGGCTCGCGGCTCGACAGCCTGGAAACCTGCGACCGCATCGTGTTCGATCTCGATCCCGGCGAGGGCGTCGGCTGGCCGCAGATGATCGCCGCGGCGCGCGAAGTCCGCGAGCGGCTGCGGGCGGATAAGCTCGAAAGCTTCGTCAAGCTCACCGGCGGCAAGGGCCTGCATGTGGCGGCGCCGATCGCCGATGCCGATTGGGATACGGTAAAGCTCTATACGCAACGCCTCGCCGCATCGATGTCCGCGGATAATCCGAAGCTCTATCTCGCCAAAATGACGAAGGCGCTCCGCCAAGGCCGCATCTTCATCGACTATTTGCGTAATTCGCGCGAGGCGACGGCGATCGCGCCCTATTCGAGCCGCGCGCGGCCCGGCGCGCCGGTGTCGGCGCCGGTGACGTGGGAGCGGCTGCCGCGGACCACCGGCGGCCACGATTTCTCGGTACGCGATCTGAAAAAACGTCTCAAGGAAGACGCCTGGGCGGAGATCGGCAAAGTGCGGCAGAAGTTGCCGTCAGCGCGCCGCGCTTGAGGCTTGGCCGGCCGGCCCGGCCAGTTGGTGCAATCGGCAGATGAAAAAGGCGCTCGATGAGTTTGCGCCCGGCGTCTGGGTCGGCGACGGTCCGATCGTGACATTCGCGGGATTTCGCTATCCAACCCGGACGGTGCTGATCCGGCTGTCGGACGGCGGGCTGTTTGCCTGGTCCCCGGTTGCGCTCTCCGCCGAACTCAAAAGTGAAGTGGATGAACTGGGACCGGTGCATTTTGTCGTTTCACCCAATCGTCTGCATCATCTGTTCCTGGCGCAATGGAAGTCCGCCTATCCGTCGGCGCGGTTCTATGCGTCGCCGGGGCTGCGCAAGAAGTGCGGCGATCTGGCTTTCGATGGCGATCTCGGCGAGGCGCCCGAACCGGAATGGGCAGCCGACATCGATCAGGTCGTCGTGCACGGAAGCCCGTTGACCGAGGTGGAGTTCTTCCATCGCGCCAGCCGTACGGCGATCTTCGCCGATCTGATCCAAAATTTTCCGCGCGATTGGTTCAGGGGCTGGCGCGGCGTTGCCGCCCGGCTGGACGGCATCTGCGCGCCGCACCCGGGCGCTCCACGCGAGTGGCGGGCCATGTTCTTCAATCGCCGCGCGGCGCGCGCCGCTTTGCAGCAAATACTGGCGTGGCCGATCGAACGCGTCCTGATTGCGCATGGCGAGCCGGTAAAAGAGAACGGCGCCATTTTCGTGCGCAACGCATTTGCCTGGTTATTGGGACGAAAAGGACCGTAACGGCTTTTCGGGTACGACCTGACAATGCGAATCCGAGGACGACACCTGGACCGACATCGGCAAAAGTGCGGCAGGATTGCCGCATCTCCTCGTCACCGCCGGGCTCGACCCGGCGGTCCATGCTGACGATCCGCTTCATAGAAGCTCGTCAATCTCAGCATGGCGCAAGTCCGCCAAAGAGCGCAACTCAAGCCCGGCAATGACTGATTATTGTACGATCTCATGCCAAAGATCGTTCCATTCTGGATTGAGTGATCGAATCAAATCGATCTTCCACCCGCGCGACCAGTGCTTGATATTTTTCTCGCGCTGTATGGCGGTGAGCGCTGTTGCGTGCTCCTCGTAATAGACCAGCGTGTGTACGTGATGGTCCTTGGTGAAGCCCTCGATCAAGCCTTCGCGATGTTCGTAGACGCGACGGACGAGATTGCTGGTTACGCCGACATAGAGAGTCCCGCGCGGTCGACTCGCCATGAGGTAAATCCAAAAACTTCTCACGGCCAAATCTCGAGATGGATTGCCGGGTCAAGCCCGGCAATGACGAGAACTAGCCGGCGAGCCGGAAGCGCTCGATTTTCGGCTCGAAGCGGGCGCGAAAAATTTCCGCATCCAGCGGGTCCTCGAAACAGTAGCGCACGAAGGCGGCGTAGTCGTCTTCTACATACATGTCGAACTTGCCGACGTAAGCGAGCAGGAAATCCAGGATCTCACTGTCGTCGGCGAGCTGCCGCCGCGGCAGCACCACCTGATACGGGCATTCCTTGTCGAGTTTGCGCAGCCATGCGCTTCGCTTGTCCGCTTCCACCATCGCCTCCAAATCGGATTCCTCGGCGGAGCATGATCTTTCGGAAAACCGGTTCCTGCCCCCGGATCGAGTCCGCGGGCAGGTTTTTCCGGATCACGCTCAGGCCTTGACTCGGACTGCAGATTGTTCTCTTTTTGTTCCACGAAGTCAAGGAGCTTCGGTGACTCAGATTTCGCGAGCGTTAACAAATGCTTGTCGAGACGATCGGGGATGCCTACGCGCTCGGTTGGCGCGTCACGGTCCGGTGCAGCTACAGCCGCTCCGACGGCCCGCGGTCGCTATCGAGCCGTGAATGCAATTACCGCAAAGAATTGGACATGGAGACGTTGGTCTGGACGCGGGGCAGGGCGTTTCCGCTCTCGCGACTCGATGGCCGGCTGCGCTGTCCGCGCTGCGGCTCGCGCAATGTGGTGGTGTTGTACCAGCCGCCGCGCAACGTGGCCGCGCAATAGCCGCCAGCCGGATCGACTGCGGTCCCGTTTTTCTTGACTTTTGTCCCGTATTCCGCTACATTTAAAGAATCTCGCTCAGTGAAGGGATGATCCCTGACTTGACGGAATATCTGTGACATGCTATTGATTCCTCTACGCTGAGAAATGGGGAAGTCACATGGCTCGAAAACAATCCAGGCAAATCATGCAGATGTCGGTCTCTCAATTCGAGACGGCCTTTCCGAATGAGGAAGCTTGCGACGCCTTCGTGGTGACGCATCGCTGGCCGGACGGAACGTATTGCCCGCGCTGTGGCAGCACGAACGTCTATCCCCTCCAAACCATGAAATACCGCTGGGAGTGCCCGGACTGTCGGCAGGGCGGTGCCTATCGTTTCTCGCACCTCGTCGGCACGATTTTCGAGAACACGAATGTGGACCTGCAGCAATGGTTCCGGGTCATCCACCTCATGACGACCAGCAAGAAAGGCATCAGTGCGCGACAGGTCCACCGTTACATGGGCTTCGGCTCCTATAAGACGGCTTGGTATATGTGCCACCGCATCCGTGCTGCAATGCAGGACAAAGAGTTCAAGAAACTCATGGGTATCGTCGAGGTTGACGAAACCTATGTTGGCGGCAAGGCCCGCAATAAGCATTGGGATAAGCGTGATGGCGGCACTGGCGGCACAGGCTCCGGTAAAACCGCCGTCATTGGCGCAGTCCAGCGCAAGGGCAACGTCGTCGCGCGGGTCATTGATAGCTTTGACCGCGACACATTGACCGGCTTCGTGCGCGAGGCAGTTTCCAACAAAGTTAGCTTGCTCGCGACCGATGACTTGCGTGCCTACGATACGTTGAAGCGCGAATATCCGCAGCACGCCATCGTGCGTCACTCCGCCCATGAATACGTTGTCGGTGCGGTACACACCAACACGATTGAAGGTTTCTGGAGCATCTTCAAGCGCGGCGTCGTTGGCACGTTCCACAAAGTCAGCGCCAAGTATCTGCCGCTGTACGTCGCGGAGTTTCAGTTCCGATACAACAACCGCAATAATCCTGAAATCTTTGCGGAAGCGATAGCAGGCTGCTGAGACGAGGTCACTGGCATCCGTCTCAGCTAACCGAGAACGATGCCAGCGAGCCTGAACCGGAGCAGCTTGAATTTCCATTTTGAATGGAATGGTCATCGCGAGGTGTCCTCATTGCCAAAGTCCACCTCAAAGCACTGCCGACCGCATTGTTTCAGGTAATCCGGCGCTTCTGTGTAAGTAATCCAATAAGGGCCAGCGGTAAGTGAACTGCCGCGCGGCGTCTTAGCTTCATTTTGTATTCGGCCCGCCATGGCTTCCGCACACTCTAATCCAGGCGCGGGTTGTGCAATCCGATCCGACTGGCGATAGTCGATTGTGTGTATTGTAACATCTTTATCTACAGTGCTCGTTGCAAACCGTTCATCATACTTCCAGCCGATCACACTCAATACCCGCTTAAATTCGGCCGAAGAGTCTTCAGCATAGCTTTCTTGAAGGCGAACAATTGTTACATGGCACTCTTGGCTTAGACCGTTGTGCGAGATCGCTAGCCTTATTCCTTCAACGATTTTCCATTTGACCAAATCGTTGTGGAATGGATTGACGTACCGCGCGGGGGATGGCGGCGGCGCTCCTAGCGCGGGTAAAGATTGCGCCGGTCGAACAATTGAATGGTTCGGTTCTCCCAGCAGCGCATATCCAAAAATGACACAGTAAATGCCGAGCAGAGCGGCCATTAGGCTTGGATACCAATACTTCCCTCTAAGAACCGGCTGCCAGTGGCAGGCCTTGCCGAAGGACCTGCCGCCGAAGAGCACTGCGCACTATTACCTCATGCTGTGGGACTGGGACGGCACGCTGGCCCGCATCCACCATGCGCTCTATGTCGCGGCGCGCGAGCAGGCCGGACGCGAAGCGAGCCCGAGTGCGGCGATCATCGACAGTCAGAGCGCCAAGGCGGCTCAAAAAGGGGCTCTGCGCTCGACCCACAGGGCTTCGATGCAGGCAAGAAGGTCACAGGACGCAAACGTCACATCCTCGTCGATACGCTCGGCCTAATGTTGAGCGTGGTCGTCCACCCGGCTGATGTGCAGGATCGCGATGGTGCCCGCCAAGTGCTGCGCACGGCGCGCCGTTTGTTTCCCTTCATCGAACGCATCTTTGCGGATGCAGGGTACCAGGGGTCGAAGATGGAGAAGGTCGTCGCCGATACCGGTCGCTGGACATTGCAGATCGTCAAGCGCAGCGATGCACACCATTTCGTCGTCTTGCCCGCAGCCATGGCCAAGATTCGTGTACCGCTAACACCAGAACGGCAATTACTAAGGTCGCGATCTTCAAATATCGCGGCGCGTCCTCGATAAGCGTAAGCGTGCCCCATTCGATCATGAGCACGGCTCCGTACCGGATCGCCCGGTTGATAACCGGCTGAAGCGTGGGGGTAGCAGCGTCGAACCGAGGATTTTCGTAAATGACAGGCAATTCAGGTGCGGACATGGGTGCCCCTCCGGCGGAATCTCATCCTCCGGTAGAGTGCCATGATCCGGTCTATCCGTAAAGTAGGGGATCATCGCCCTCAGTGAAGGACGCCTTCGGCCGAGGGTACTCCTGAAGGTGGAGCGAGAGCGGTGCCCGCGCGCGGAACGATACACTCCGCCTCCGGGCAGCTTCGGGCATCATGTTGGCCGGCACTACGACCGGTCCGGGAGGTGCATTCCCTGGACTGGGACAGGCGGGCGCGGCTAACGACCGCGTCACAGCGCGAGGTCTTCGCTCCCCGGTTGGAGCGAGCGTACCGGATCGAACGTCCTGCCGCGTCCCAGGAAGCCTGGCCTGAAGCTGACGCCGAACGGGCGCAAGCCCCGACGGTGTGAGCCGTGGTGGAACGCCGACAGGCGAGCGCGTGCCGCTCGCACGCGCGCCGTGCCCCCTCCGCGTCCTCCCCCGCAAGCGGGGGAGGATGAAGGTGGGGGCACGGAGGTTACCAAACACGTTTGTCGGCGTTCCGCTTTCCTTTCTTTTCGTCGTCGTAGACGGTGAATAGCGAAACATCAGCCGCTCATTCCCGCGCCAGCGGGAATCCAGACTAGGTCCCCGCTTTCGCGGGGACGAGCGGAGGTCAATTCGCCGTTGTCATTGGCAAAACTCGGGCGCGAACAAAAGCGCGTCGCGAGAACGCTTTGCCATGCCGTGATTGCAAGGAGCGACAGCGGCGAAGCCAATCCAGTTGGCCGCCTATAGCCACGGAAATGAGATTGTCTATGCCCGCTGGAAACCGCCTACTCCACGTCGAGCGGTTCGGTGCCGGTTGGATTGCCGCTGGCATCGAGCGTGATTTTTTGGACGCGCGCCTCGGCCAGCCGCAGCAAATCTTCGCAGCGGCGTTTGAGCGCCTCGCCGCGCCCATAGATCGCGACCGATTCCTCGAGCGGCACTTTGCCGTCTTCGAGCCGCTTGACGATAGATTCGAGCTCTTCGATCGCGCGCTCGAATGACAATTGCGCCACGTCGGTATTCTGATTGCTTGGCTGACTGCTTGGTTGCGCCATTACCGAGGCTCCTACGGACCGTAGCCCGGATCGCACGAAGCGTGATCCGGGGCAAGCCTGCCAGGATTTTGTTGCCGCTCAAGCCGGGCCAGCTGCCGCATTCAGCCTCGCATCAGCGCGGTGACATGCGCCGCGGCCGAGGCCGCGAGCGCCTCGAGATCGTAGCCGCCTTCCAGCATGGAGACGATTCGTCCTTCGGCACATCGATCGGCGACGTCCATGATTTTTTGCGTCGCCCAGGCGAAATCGGCTTCGGTCAAATTGAGGTTGGCAAGCGGATCGCGCATATGGGCATCGAAGCCGGCCGAAATGACGATGAGCTCCGGCGCGAAATCGCGCAACCGCGGCAGGATGCGGCTCTCGAAGGCGGCGCGAAACGCCTCGCCGCCGTCGCCGGGGCGCAGCGGCGCGTTGACGACGGTGTTGTAGTCGCCGGTCTCGCCGAGCGCTCCGGTGCCGGGAAACAGCGGCATCTGATGGGTCGAGCAATACATCACCGTTTTGTCGGCCCAGAAAATCTCCTGCGAGCCGTTGCCGTGGTGAACGTCGAAATCGACGACGGCCACGCGGGCGATCCCATGACGGTCCTGCGCGTAGCGCGCGGCGATGGCGGCATTGTCGAACAGGCAAAAGCCCATCGGCTGCGCGGTCTCGGCGTGATGGCCGGGCGGTCGGGTGGCGACGAAGGCATTGGCGGCTTTTTTTGTCACCACCTCGTCGACCGCGAGCACGCCGCCGCCGACCGCGCGCAGCGCCGCTTCGAAACTGCCGGCCGACATCGAGGTGTCGGCGTCGAGCCGCACCATGCCTTGCGCCGGCGTCGCGTCGCGCAGCTGCGTGATGTAGTCCATCGGATGGCACAACGCGACGATCTCAAGCGGCGCCCGCGGCGCCAGTACGCGCGCGAGCGATTGGAATTTTTCCGCCTCGAAGGCGCGCTCGATGACGCGCAGCCGGTCGGGCCGCTCGGGATGGCCGCTCGGGGTAAGGTGTTCGAGACACGCCGGGTGGGTGATGAAAAGCGTCGACATCAACGTCACATAAGCTTAGTGCGCGAGCACCGCATCGGCGCCGAGGACGCCCGCGGCGCCTTCGACGACGATGCGTTCGAGCGCTCCGGCCTGTACGGCGAAATTCTCGGCAAAGAAGCGCGCCAGCGCGGCGCGGGACGACGCATCGGTGCCAAGCCGCAACGCGGCGAGCGCCTGCTGAGCCAAGAGGCAGCCGCCGGCGGTAATGCCGAACAGCCGCAGATAAGGCGTCGCTCCGGCCAGCGCCTCGGCGGTGGCGTCGTCCAGCTTGGCCAGTATCCAGTGCGTCGTGCGCGTGAGACTGTCGAGTGCCTCGCCAAGCCGCAGGCCGCTCCAGCCCAGCGCCGGATCGTTGGTCGCGTCGACCGCTTCGACGATGCGGCGCAATTCGGCGAGGTAGGCCTCGACCACCGCGCCGTCGCCAAGCGGCAGCTTTCGGGTCACCAGATCGATCGCCTGGATGCCGTTTGTGCCTTCATAGATCGGGACGATGCGTGCATCGCGAAGAAGCTGCGCCGCGCCGGTCTCTTCGATAAAGCCCATGCCGCCGTGCACCTGCACGCCGAGCGATGCGACCTCGACGCCGATGTCGCTGGAAAATGCCTTGGCGATCGGGGTGAGCAGCGAGGCGCGCGCGTGAGCCGCCTGCCGCGCGGCTTTGTCGTCGCCGCGCTCGGCGCGATCGAGCGCCATCGCGGTGGCGTAGCAGATGGTCCGTGCTGCCTGCGTGAGCGCCCGCATGGTCATCAGCATGCGCTTGACGTCGGGGTGGGCGACGATCGGCGCGGATTCGGCCGCCGGCATTCCGGCGGTGCGGCCTTGCCGGCGCTCGCGGGCATAAGCGAGCGCCTGCTGCGTAGCGCGCTCGGCGATGCCGACGCCCTGCAGGCCGCACGCGAGCCGGGCGCGGTTCATCATGGTGAACATGCACGCCATGCCGGAATTCTCTTCGCCGATGATGTAGCCGGTGGCGCCGCCTTGATCGCCGAAGATCATGGTGCAGGTCGGCGAGGCGTGGATGCCGAGCTTGTGCTCCACCGAATGCGCGCGCACGTCGTTGCGCGCGCCGAGCGAGCCGTCGGCGTTGAGCAGAAATTTCGGCACCAGGAACAGCGAAATGCCGCGCGTGCCGGGCGGTGCGTCGGGCAGGCGGGCCAGCACGAAATGGATGATGTTGTCGGTGAGGTCGTGCTCGCCGTAGGTGATGAAGATCTTCTGGCCTTTGATGCGATAGCTGCCGTCGGCGACGCGCTCGGCGCGCGTGCGCAGCGCGCCGACGTCGGAGCCGGCCTGCGGCTCGGTCAGTTGCATGGTGGAGATCCATTCGCCGGACACGAGCTTTTTCAGATAAGCGCGCTTGAGCGCTTCGCTGCCGTGCACGGAGAACGCATCGATCGCCGCCATGCCGACCAGCGGACCGACGGCGAATGCCATGCAGGCCGAATTCCACATCTCGATGCAGGCGGCGTTGAGGACCTGCGGCAGGCCCTGGCCGCCCCATTCGGCGGCTGCGGTTACGCTGCTCCAGCCACCCTCGCGCCAAGCCTGATAAGCTTCCTTCCAGCCGGGCGCGGTGGTGACGGCGCCGTCCTTGAAGGTCGCGCCGTGAATGTCGCCGACGCGATTGAGCGGGGCGATGATGTCGCCGGCGACGCGGCCGGCCTCGGCCAACACCGCCTCGACGTCGTCGGCGCCGAGGTCGCCGAAAAAGCCCTGTTCGAGCGCGGGCGCCAGCGCCGCCCCGTATTTAAGCGCAAAGCCCATGTCGGCGAGTGGGGCACGATAGGTCACGGGCGTCCTCCGCTTTCAGTTTTTGATGCGCCGGCGACGGCGGCCGGATATCCCACACATTATTATATGGCTTATTACGTGACCGGTGCGTCGGTGGGAGTTTTTGCCGCTCAACTTATCGTCGCGCCGGATTCATCCGGAAGTGTACAGAAAGGCTCGTTAGTAGTTGTTCGACGGTATAGGGCTTTTGAAGCAAAGCGGACCGCTCGACCAGCATCGCCTTCATGCCGTCGGTCACGGCTTGGCCGGTCGCATAAAGCACGTTGATTTCGGGGTGCTTTTCGACCGCCTGTTTCGCCAGTTCGAGTCCGGCATGAATATCGCCATTCAATCCAATATCGGTAAACAGGACGTCGATCTTCTCGCCGCCTTCGAGAATTGCAAGCGCACCCTCCGCGGTGTTCGCGGTCAGCGTTCCATGTCCCTGTTCCTCCAAATACGATTTGGCGAGCACAAGAACTTGCTCCTCATCCTCCACGACCAAGACGATTGCCATCCCATTATTCCTTTCGCCGCTCACCGCTTCTTGTCGGGTGGTCGCGCGGCACCATTTCCGCGGGATCGCCCCACGACGTACCGCTCAAAGCCAGCGGTTATCGCCGGGCAGGCCCCTGGACTACTTTATTATATGATTATCGTACGCACCGCGATCATTTCGGCCGGTACCGCCGGCGCCGCCGCGCGATCAGGCCAGACGCTGCCCGGCGACGACCGCTTCGCGATGATCGGCGAGCGGCGGCGGCCGCTCGATGCGCGTCCCGAGAAAGGCGTGCAGCGCCGCGACCACTTGCGCGCCTTCTCCGACCGCCGCGGCGACCCGCTTGATCGAGCCGGAACGGATATCGCCGATGGCGAATACGCCCGGCCTGTTGGTCTCCAGCGAGCGGCGATTGTCGCCGGCCTGCGCGCCGGTCAGCACGAAGCCCTTGGCGTCGAGCGCTACACCGGAACCGGCGAGCCACGCCGTGTTTGGATCGGCCCCGATGAAGAGGAACAGGTGACGAATGGCGCGGCGGAGTTCTCCGGCGCCGCCGGCCTGCCGCCAGCGCACCGCGGACAGCGCGCCGTCGGCGCCTTCGAGCGCGCTGATTTCGGTGTGGGTGAGCACCTCTACATTGCTGAGCCCCTGAATGCGGTCCACCAGATACCGCGACATGGTCGATTCCAGATCGTTGCCCCGCACCAGCACCCATACTTTGCTGGCATTCTGCGCCAGATAGACGACGCCCTGGCCGGCCGCGTTGCCGGCGCCGACCAGGACCACGTCCTGGCCGCTGCACAATTTCCCTTCCAGCGGCGATGCCCAGTAATGCACGCTCGAACCTTCATAGGCGTCGAGATGCTCGACACCGAGCCGGCGGTAGTTGACGCCGCTGGCAACGACGACCGAGCGAGCGCTGACGCGTTCGTCGCTGGCGACCTTCAAGACGAAGTGCCCGCTCTTGGCATCCTGCACGGCGTCGAAGCCGGTCACTTCGTTCGGGATCGCCGTTTCAACGCCGAACTTGGTCGCCTGATGGTAAGCGCGCGCCATCAGCGCCATTCCGGTGATGCCGGTCGGAAAGCCCAGATAATTCTCAATGCGCGCCGACGCGCCGGCTTGGCCGCCGAACGAGCGGCTGTCCAGCATCAGGACCGAGAGTCCCTCGGATGCTGCATAAACCGCGGTGGCAAGGCCGGCCGGCCCGGCGCCAACGATTGCTACGTCAAAAACGCGATAGGGATCGATCGGACCGACAAGTCCCAGGCAGCGCGCCAGCTCATGCTCGGTGGGATTACGCAACAGCTGGCCGTTCGGGCACAAGACGATCGGCAAGTGCCCGGGATCGAGGTGGAAACGCTCGATCAGCGCATGCGCGTCGGCGTCGGTGTCGGGATTGAGCGTTTCATGCGGATGGCCGTTGCGGGCAAGGAATCCTTCCAGACGGAGCACGTCGCCATTTTCGGCGTGGCCGATGATCACGGGACCGCCAACGCCGGTCAGGTACAACTTGGTGCGGCGCAGGATCAGCGCCCGCATCATCCGCTCGCCGAGATCGGCTTCGGCGATGAGCAACGCTCGCATTCGTTCCGGGGCGAGAATCAACGCCTCAACCGGCTCGGTGGTGTCGGCATCGTAGAGCGAGGGCCGGCCGGCGAGTTGCGCCATCTCGCCCAGGAACGAGCCGGGGCCGAAGTCGTGAATGCGTTGCGGCACGCCGGATTTGTCGCGACGCGAGATTTCGATCGTGCCGCTCAGGATGACGGCCAGGCCGTCGCCAACCTGGCCGACGCGCGCCAATGCCTCGCCCGCGCCGTAGCGGCGCAGCGTGCCGAACCGCCGGACGCGCACGATGTCGGCCGCGTCCAAAACCGGGAACATCTGATCGAGCCGGGTATCGAAGTTCAAAACTTTCGACGCAGCCATGGTCCACTGGGGTTGTGCGGGCACGCCGCACGCCTGGAGCCTATCGGGGTCGCCAACCCTCAGCCATGTAATAGTTCGGGGAAATCCCGGAAAGGGGATCGAAAGGGCTTAAAGACCGGGGAGCGGGTTCGGGCCCGGCCAACATTGATCGGTGGCGGGAGCGCCGCTATGTTGCGGGCGCCTTTGGCCTTTGGCGTGTGGCCGGTAGCTGGGGCCGGGGCAATCCGACGGTATTGTTGGGGCGTAGCCAAGTGGTAAGGCAGCGGATTTTGATTCCGCCATTCGGAGGTTCGAATCCTCCCGCCCCAGCCACTTTAAAGAGCCGTTCAATTTCAATGGCTTATCAAAAATATCCAATATTGAGGGTACAGCGTGCAGGTACAGATTGCTGGCAAAAATACTCGGTCAAGGTTTATTGACACGGTTCGCATCGCGGCGAAGGCGCGCGGCCTTCCCATCCGACCACAGAATTCGAGATGGTTCGGCCGGTGGCGTGATGTGCGATGAGGCGCGCCGCGCGTGACGGGCGCTACGCCGGCATTCCGTTGAACGCTCTGCGGAGTGCAGCGAATGCGTAGTTACAATTGCCGCCACGGGCCGCCGTGTTGCTGCAAGCGGCGCGCGAAATCATCAGCTACGCCCCAACATTCATCTTCGCTGAGGCGGCTGTCGGCTTGCTTGCTCGTATTCGGGCAGAGTGGTTGGTACACCGTTCCGAACAACCCAAGTATCTATCAGCAAAAGCATCATGTCCGCCCACGCTGCGAATCAGAAGTATACAGAATACCGGGCGGCGGCTTAGCCCGGAGGCTCTGTCGTGACTCCCGACCCCGCAACTCCTGTCTTTGGCAGGTCGGCTGTTCTGGCAGAAATGCACCAGATGGTGCCAGCCGCTGTCGTCGCGCCGCTGCTCGCCGATGCGCCGCGTTCAGACTTGATAATCAATTCATTGCCGTCGCTCTGCCGCTCCGGCGATCGGTGTCGTCGCCTCGGCTGACCGCGAAACCATTACGGTCGTCGGGTGAAGCTTTGTTGGCTGGGAAACGCCCGGCCGATCGGGCCGCGATGGAAAGCTCATCCGTGAGCGTCCGATCACCCTTTATTTGCATCTGTGGAGACAATCATGCCCACCCGCACTCCTTCCAAAATCTTCGTCGTCGGCGGCACCGGCGCCCAGGGCTTACCCGTCATCGGCGCCCTCGTCGCCGACAGGAAATACTCTGTCCGCGCCCTTAGCCGCGACGCCACCTCCCGGCGCGCAAACGCCCTCCTTGCACTTGGCAACGTGACCATCATCGAGGGAACGTTCGCCGACGAAGCCATACTCCGGGAGGGGTTTCGCGGTTGCGACGCGGCTTACATCAATATCGACGGGTTCAACACCGGCGAGAAGACCGAAATCTATTGGGCCATTCGCAGCTATGAGATCGCCATCGAAGAAGGGATAAAATTCTTCGTGTACGGAAACCTGGACTACGCGCTCAAAAAGTCCGGCTATGACTTTAAATTCCGCGCAGGCCACTATGACGGCAAAGGTCGCATAGGCGAATGGATCTTGTCGCAAAACCAGGTGAACAAAGACAGGATGGGCGCGGCGGTGTTTACCACCGGTCCATACATGGAGATGGCGATCTCGGCGATGACACCCATGACGCCGTCCGTGGAAGATGGTGTTGTGACTTGGAGAGTCCCGCTCGGCAATGGAGCCGTGCCCCACGTCGCTCTTGAGGATTGTGGATATTATGCCCGCTGGCTGTTCGACAATCCGGAGCGTGCGACTGGCATGAATCTCGAAGTCGCGATCGAGCATGTCGATTATCGGAAGCTTGCTGAGGCCTTCGAAAAAGTGACGGGGCATCCGGCGCAATACATCGACACGGATTTGGATACGTACTGGAACGGTCCGCTCAAGATGGCCGCTGGCTTACCCGCCGGATACAACGCGGATCCCAATGACAAAAGCACCATGAGTTTCCGAGATAACTTCACCGGTTTTTGGAATATCTGGAAATACGGAGTCATTCAGAGGGATTACGGGTTGCTGGATGAAATTCATCCCAATCGAATCAGAAGTGTTGAACAGTGGCTTGGGCGGGAAGATCGCCTAGGAAGGGAACAGGGAAAAGGTGGCCTGTGGGAAAGAGTCCAGCCGGGAAACATGTTCAAGTCGCCGCCGCTTCTGAAATTAACCGAAGATAAGAGGAAGGGAGCCCTGTAGGGCCTGCTTTTGGCTCGCGCCGACCCCCCGCGTGCGAATACGCGTAATTACGCCTAAATGGAGATAGATCATGGATCGCGCGCGAGAGGCGCCCCACTGACCCGCTCGATCTGGTTGAGCCGCCTGGGCGGCGCTGCGGCCATAGTAGGAAAACAAGGCGACGGCTGACGAGCCGGCCTCGCTCAAGCTTTTCTACAAAGAGCCCGATCCAAAGAACGTCTGCGCGTCGGCTATGGATTATGCAGGGACTCTAAAATTATGCAGTCGAGAAAGTCGTCGAACTCCGACTTTTGGCGGCCTTTCAACATGTAGCTGATCCAACCCGCGTTCGCACCGTCGCGGACAAGAATTCTGCCATGACCCCACTCGACCTTCGCTCAGCAGTCGCGAATCCGTTTTTCAAGGCCAACAGCATCGAAGTGCGGGGGCAATTCAATAGCACAATGGATATGCCATCGACCTGACGTGCCACGCTCCCAAGAACGCAATGCGCGTGCGCGGACTTCGCCTTTCTCAAGCACGGGTAATACACGTAGACGTTTGCCGTACCGACGAAACGCAAATTCATACACCGCCCGATTGAGGAGGTTCATGAAGTGCCGAAAGGCTTGTCTGCACCAATAGTCTGCAATTTTTATCCAGCCGCCGCTGTCGGGCCGGTGGCCCTGCTTCAAAGTCAAGGTGACGTCGCAAAACTTACCCCAGCTGCTCGTATCGAAGAAGTGCGATTTGGCGGATTCAATAGAAGCAGATCCTACCTCCATCGAGTTGTTATTCGCGTGTCGACCAGCAACGGGGTCGCGTCCGCTTCGCCGGCGCCGCGATCGCGCTGACGGGGGGTGCTGGTCTTCTTGTTGATCTAGCGAAGCGAAAGCCGCTCCGTGATGATACGCCAGTATAGAGGACGGCAATCTGCCCTGTCCGACCCTGTGCCATGAGCTATTGTGCTAGTGGTTTGATTCATTCAGGCGATTCCCAAAACGGCCGAAGCGGTTCAAGCTCTCATGATGAGAGCAGGAATTGTCGTTGACGTCAGGCGCGCGGATCGGCGCCGCCTTGAGGCGATCATTGCGGATCGCAGTGCACCACAGAAGCATGTGTGGCGCGCCAACATCATCCTCGCCACGGCCGATGGCTTCGGCACCGCCGAGATTATGCGCCGATCGGGCAAATCGAAGCCCGTGGTATGGAGATGGCAGGCGCGGTTCATGGCAGAGGGCGTCGAAGGGTTGACGCGCGACAAGACACGCAAGCCCGGCAAACAACCGCTGCCGACGCGCACCGTACAGAGGGTGGTCGACCTGACCCTCGGACCGCCGCCGGGAGAAGCAACCCACTGGACCGGCCGGATGCTGGCGAAGGCGGCGGGTGTGAGCCTGCGTTCGGTACAACGTATCCTTGAGGCCCACCAACTCGCGCCGCATCGCATCCGCACGTTCAAGCTGTCGACAGACCCGGAGTTCGCTGAGAAGCTCAAGGACGTCGTCGGCCTTTACGTCGATCCTCCCGCCCATGCGGTCGTTCTCTCGGTCGACGAGAAGAGCCAAATCCAGGCACTCGACCGTACCCAGCCGGGGTTGCCAATGAAGCCAGGCCGTGCCGGGACGATGACGCACGACTACAAACGCCACGGCACCACCACGCTGTTTGCGGCCCTCAACATCCTTGATGGCACCGTCATTGGCCGCAACATGCAGCATCATCGCCACCAAGAGTTCATCCGCTTCCTCAACACGATCGAGGAGCAGGTCCCCGTGGGGAAAGTGATCCATGCCATCGTCGACAATTATGCGACCCACAAGCATCCAAAGGTGCGCCGATGGCTGGCGCGCCATCCCCGCTGGACGTTCCACTTCACCCCGACCTCAGCATCGTGGCTCAACGCGGTTGAAGGCTTCTTCGCCAAGCTCACGCGCCAGCGCCTAAAGCGCGGCGTGTTCCGATCTGTCGTTGATCTGCAATTCGCCATCAACCGCTTCGTCGCAGACACAAACGCCGACCCCAAACCCTTCGTGTGGACCGCCGACCCAAAACGCGTCCTCGCCGCTGTTAACAGGGGGAAGCAAACGTTAGAGTCAGTCCACTAGTTCCGTTTAATTTGAATTTCAGGGCCTCCCAATTTCCGGTGTGCGCCTTTACGGATGATTTAGCGCGGCCACCTACAATCGAGCGATGATCAAAGCTTTCATAGCCTTCCTGACAGACGAGACCGGCGCGACCGCCTTCGAATATGCCTTGATCGCCGCAGCCATCTCAATCGCCATCATTGCCGTCGCTAAAGGCACCTTTGTCCCGATTTAAATTTCGAGCGCAACCACCGTCGGATACGCTTTTATCGCGGCGGGCACATCGATCGCCATCATTGCCGTTGTTTAAAGGCCCATCTAAACGGGCAGTACACCGTGCGATCAGTCATGGCCTAAGCAAATCGGCGGACGCAGTGCCCGTTCCTGACTGATTATTCTAAGTGCTATCGGCGACCATCCTAGTTCGGACGGTGTCAGGGTGACTCGTGGTGACATATTCCGATGCAGCATCGCGTTCGCGCTATGCGTGCTCCTAGCTGGCGGGTTGAAGTAGCGCCTAGAAAAAGACGAGAGGTACGCCGTCGCCGATCGTCAACTCAAGAACGCGGCGATCCATGGCAACTAAACGATGTAGCCCGGAAGCGGGTGGTGCACGCGCCGGCAGCATTCGTGTTCATGGAGTACTCGTACATCCGCGCGTTCGGACCTGCGGACATATCTCGCGTACAAGCCTGTTAAGGCCACCGCGATCACGCACGATCACCTGTAAATTGCCCGCGCTCATTAGCTAACCGCGTGCCCCATTACTCGCGAGAAAAATTAAGGCCTCCGCTTCGAGACCTATCCCGGGCATAGTTTTGCATTTCAGGGTCTTTCAAAACCGCTATCGAAGGCACTAGCGCGTGCTTGGGTTATTGCAGCAGGCGTTCCTTTCGAGCCGACGAGGGAGCAACTTTCATGGGGCCATCGAACAATCCTATGAACGCTGCCCCCGATTTGCGAGCCAACTTTACTGCCAGGTCGTTGATCGGACAGAACGCGGCTGCGCAGATGATCGCGACTGGAACAGTCGCGATGCCGACAATCCATCGGGCCGTCGAATCTGCGACGCCGAAGGTTGTGAGACGGTGCAACCCGCTCACCGAAAAGGCGTAAATCACCGGCGCCTGAACCAGATAGAGCGGATAAGACATCCAACCGAGGAGATCGCCCAGGCTGTTCTCGAACAGCCGGCGGATTGGCGCACAGAAAGCAATGCCGCTTACGAGCAACGCCGTGGCGGCAATATAGATCGCATTGAACCAAGTTCCCAAGGATAAGGTGCAGATCATTCCGCAGATGCAGAGCGTGGCACCATAGAGACCAGCGGAGGGCCACTTGTCGAGCCGGGTGAACAAGTCTGCGATCAGGATACCCGCGGCAAACAAGGCAAAATAGCTCTGCCAAAGTGCCAGTCCCACGAACAATGCGCTGAAGGCTACTGTCCGTAACGGTGACGTGCGCATGATCGCGAGAATTGCGAACACCGTAAACGAGCCGAAGAGCTCGTACGACATGGTCCACAGCGGCGGGTTGTAGGTCTCAGTGCTGGAATAGGCAAAGAACACCTTGAACAGCGAGAAACCGAATAGCGATTGCACTGTCGGCGTGAACCGAAGGTAGGCGTCGAGCGGGGGAGGTCGCTGGTTCGCCGGCGCGATGACGCCGGACACCATCAGCACATAGATCACGGCGCAGATCGCGAAAATCGGAATTGCCAGCCGCAGATATCGCCCGGCCGCGGTCCGCGCCAATCCATACGGCTCGCCGGTTTCCAGGTAGCGAATTGACAGCGAGAAGCCGGAGACGACGAAAAAGACGCACACAGCCAGCGTGCCGTTGAGGAAGAATACCTTCGACCACAGCGTGCGGTCGGCCATGATCGCATTCGCTGGCAGGCCATCGATGAAGATGTGATAGATCAGGACGCAAAATGCGGCCCAGCCGCGCAGACCGTCGAGAAACCGGAAGCGTTTCGCGCCGTCCGCCATGGTTACGCCGCTTCGATCGGGACCGCGCCTGAAAACCGCCGCCCAGAGCTAATCACTGGCCGATTGAAGGTTCTCGCGGTTAATTTGACGTGTATGGCTTCGCGACCATCGGCAGTTCAAAACTGCTGGTTAAAGGCTCTTAGAGCCGATCCAAGAAGTTGAGATTCATGAGCAAAGGCTTGGTCTGGTCAAGCGTCTGAGCATGATGCGGATCATGGCGAGACGAACGAAGGCAGCGACGGTTCTGGCGTAACGCTCGAAATCGCGTGCCAAACGACGGTTTCGGCTGATCCATGCGAGCGTGCGCTCGACAACCCATCGCTTGGGCAAGACGACGAAATGGTGTGCATCGCTGCGCTTGACGATCTGCAATGTCCAGCGACCGGTATCGGCGACGACCTTCTCCATCTTCGACCCCTGGTACCCTGCATCCGCAAAGATGCGTTCGATGAAGGGAAACAAACGGCGCGCCGTGCGCAGCACTTGGCGGGCACCATCGCGATCCTGCACATCAGCCGGGTGGACGACCACGCTCAACATTAGGCCGAGCGTATCGACGAGGATGTGACGTTTGCGTCCTGTGACCTTCTTGCCTGCATCGAAGCCCTGTGGGTCGAGCGCAGAGCCCCTTTTTGAGCCGCCTTGGCGCTCTGACTGTCGATGATCGCCGCACTCGGGCTCGCTTCGCGTCCGGCCTGCTCGCGCGCCGCGACATAGAGCGCATGGTGGATGCGGGCCAGCGTGCCGTCCCAGTCCCACAGCATGAGGTAATAGTGCGCAGTGCTCTTCGGCGGCAGGTCCTTCGGCAAGGCCTGCCACTGGCAGCCGGTCGACAGCACGTAGCAAATGGCGTTCAGAACCTCGCGGACATTCACGTCCCGCGGCCGGCCGCCGTGCTTGGCTGGTGGTATCATCGGCTCAACCAGCGCCCACTCGGCGTCGGTGAGGTCACTCGGATAACGAAGGCCATGCCGCTCCGCCGCGTGGCGGTGTTCAGGCTTCCACATCAGGCGCTCCTGTGCGAATCAAGCGCCCACCAAGGAATCACAACCGATTCATCAGACTCAACATCTTCTTGGATCGGCTCTTAGTGCTGTTGTGCAGATTTCGAGTGATTGCCGACTGCCTATATAGTCGGCCGTTAAGAAGCTGATTTGAGCAGCGTTTGGAATACGCAAGCGCGGGCTGGTGGGTACAGAATCGAGCGCAAAATAATCCTCAACCAGGTGAGGACGAGGCGGAGGTTGTGTCCGACCGCGGTGAGGATTGCGTTGGCGGCGTCGCCTTGGCGACCTTTGAGATAGCAGCGGCCGAGATGACCGTCGGCCTTCATGTGCCCGATCACGGCCTCGATGGCGGAGCGGCGTTTGAGTTCGCGCTTGATGACGCCGTAGACGCCACGCTTCTGGCCGGAGATGAAGACACGGCGTGGGTTGGTCGTATCGTGGCCGCGGTATCCCTTGTCGACATAGGCGCGTTCGATCTCGCGGCCGATAAGCTTTTGGGTGTCCTCGATGACGGCGCGCAGGGTGTGGCCGTCGTAAGGATTGCCGGGCAGTGTCTTGGTGTGCAGCACGAACTGACCGCCGGGCGCGCGGGCATTGGTAGTAACGATTGAGGCCTTGACCCCGAACTCATAGGGCGCACTGGCGTTGCCTTTGCCGATGCATTCGACCTCGGGCGCGTGGAAGGAATAGAGCTTCCATCCGCGCTGCCGTTGCCGTTGTGAGCGGATCTGCGCGGCGCGTGATAAGGGCCACTCGAATGCGACCTCGACCTCGGTCTGGTCGGCGATCTTGCGCCGGATGTCGCGGATGATCCGACCGAGCCGGGTGCGCAAGAGGCGCAGTTCTCGATGGTGGCGATTGAACTGCTTGGCGTGGGCGTAGCGCCCCGCCATCATTGCAGCGCGTTTGGCGATGCGCAGGTAGGATTGTCGCAGCCGCACCCCGTGCTTCCGGGCCAGGCGGTTGAGCCCCTTGATCGCGGCGTGTAACAATTTGGCGTCGGTCGGGAAGGTGATGGCCTTGGGCTGCACCGTGGTGTCGACCGTAACCCGCGCCAAATCGCGCGTGCGTAACGCGCCGCTTGTGTGCGCGACCCGCAAGCTCTCGGCCAGCAGCAGCTCCAGCTTGTCGCCGAGCCGCTTCCTCCAATGGCTCAGGTCGGAGCGCTCGTGCGGGAACTCGTGTTGGAAGAACTCCTCGCCGGTGAAGTATTGGAAATACGGGTCATGGACCGGGACTGTCAGAATTTCTGTGTGAGGCCGGTTAGCCATCATGAGTTAACGAAGCGCTCGTTGAACATGACGGCGAATTGGGTCTTCGCCTCGGCCCACTCGCGCGGCGGCCGTTTCCATTCCGCAGCGGCGTGGTTCAAGACCAGATATAGCAGTTTTGTGGCCGCGTCATCAGATGGAAAATGTCCTCTGGTTCGGACAGCGCGGCGCAGCTTCGAGTTCAACGCCTCGATGGCATTCGTGGTGTAGATGATGCGCCGTACGCCTTCCGGGAACGCGAAGAATGGAATCACGAGCTCCCAGTTGCGGCGCCAGCTCTGCGCGATCGCTGGATACTTTATGCCCCACGATCCTTGTGCGAAGGCCTCGAGGGCGGCCTGGCCGGCGGCTGCATCTGCGGCGCGATAGACCGTCCGCAACGCCTGCGCCACACTTTTGCGATCCTTCCAGGAGGCAAAATCCATCGAATGGCGGATCAGGTGGACGATGCAGGTTTGCACGACAGTCTGCGGGAAAACCGCGTTGATGGCCTCGGGAAAACCCTTCAGGCCATCGACGACGGCGATCAGAATGTCCTGGGCTCCGCGGGTCTTGAGCTCGTTGACGACGCGCAGCCAGAATTTGGCTCCCTCGGTCTGTTCGATCCAGATGCCGAGAATCTCCTTGGTGCCGTCCGGCAGCACGCCAAGCGCGATGTAGATCGCCTTGTTGCGCACAAAGCCTTCGTCGCGGACCTTGACCCGAATGGCATCGAAGAACACCAACGGGTAGCACAGGTCGAGCGGGCGGTTCTGCCATTCCGCAACCTCCTCCAGCACCGCGTCAGTGACCGCCGAGATCAGGTCCGGCGACACCTCAATGCCATAGAGTTCCTCGAGATGGCCGCGGATCTCCCGAACAGTCATCCCGCGCGCGTACATCGAGATGATCTTGTTGTCGAAATCCGGAAACCGGCGCTGGTATTTGGCAATCAGCTTGGGGTCGAAGGTGCCGGCACGATCCCGCGGCACCGCGAGGGTCATCTTCGAGGTGCCGGTCAGGACCGACTTCTTCGAATAGCCATTGCGGTGATTCGACTTGCCCTCAGCGCCGTTGCCATCCAGGTGCTCGTCGAGCTCGGTATTCAAAATCCGTTCAGACAGCGCCTTCTTCAGCTCGTCGACCAGTCCATCCTTGTTGAATACGTCCTTCGGATCGCGGCCGGCCAGTAGCTGGTCAAGCAGTTCCTTCTCGATCGCCATATGATGCTCCCTCTGTTCTCATCATCATGGCCTCACACACAAGATTCCTGACAGTCCCCATGGACCCAGCGGTCGCATACGCCTTCGTCGGACAGCCCGTAGATGTGTTTGAGCAGCAGCAGCCCGATCGCAAAGCGCGTCTCGATCCCAGGCCGGCCCTTGGCGCTGTAGAGCGGCGCGACCTCGTCATCGATCCAATCCCAATCGATCTTGCCGGCGAGCTGCGCCAGCTCGTGTTTGAGGTTGATGATCTGATCGAGCCGTGCTCGGAACAGATCTGTTGAACCTGTCGTCTCGGGCTTCTTCGGTCGCATCGAATCCCCTCCGATGCGGCCACAGAATCACGGTTCGTCCCTCAAGCAAATCGCAAATCGAAATCGCAAGGTTCCGAGCCCCAATCCGGAGAAACCTTGCAATCTCAAACCAGCCCAAAATCGGAAAATCGACTCCCGATCAGCCGCTTACGCGTTCTTCACGGGCGACTATATATCAATCGGCATGAATCGGGCGCCGCATCGGCGTCTGCAAGGGGATCTGACGCAGTTTTGGTGCAACAGACCGAAGCCGGCCGTTATTCGACGGCAATCAGTCTAGTTTGAACAAGGCTGTTTTGCCACGACCGTGCATTGGGCGTTTACCAGTTTGAGCCTTCAAATCTGACCGTTCGGTCTGCGCTGTTTAACCATAGCAACTCGATTGCGGCGCGAACAGTTACCCCATCCTTGCAACGTCGCTGACTCGTGCTTTCCACGATGAACCCGGAAGGCACAAGGCAGGACGGCCAAGTGCTCGATGCATGTGGAATTAATTTACCTTTCCCCAAAAGGGAACGCCAGACACTCACCAAATTCCATAATCTGAATTCACCGTCCTCATTCCACGCCGTCTCAGAAATTTCTCATGGCGCGCAAAGACACCGTCCCGCTCGAACATTGGCAAGGTCCCGTTAACCGGCCACAGCCTAAGGTAGTAGCCTAAGCTCGTCGGAACTCACGAGCGGAAGTTTCCATGGCGAACAATCTTCAAACCATTCGCTACAGCATTGTCGTGCCAGTCTTCAACGAGGCAGCGGTCCTTCCGATTCTATTGCGGCGCGTAGGGATGCTGATGGAGCAACTCGACGGACCAGCTGAAACGATCTTTGTCGATGACGGCAGTTCTGATTGCGGCCCCATCGTCCTGCAGTCCCTTGTTCGGGATGACCCGCGCTACCGCTATATCGGTCTGTCCCGCAATTTCGGTCATCAGGTGGCGATCACCGCCGGAATGGACGCGGCCGCCGGAGAGGCGATCGTAGTCATGGACGCCGATCTGCAAGATCCTCCGGAGGTCGTCGGAGAGATGATCGCAAAATGGAAAGAAGGATTCGAGGTCGTGTACGCCCGCCGTTTGTCACGCGCCGGTGAGAGTGCATTCAAACGCGCCACCGCGAAGTTATTCTACAAGCTGCTCGGGCGACTGTCCTCGGTCGTGATTCCGGCGGATGTCGGTGACTTTCGGCTGATCGACCGCAAGGTCTTGGACGCGTTGCGCCGCATGCCGGAGCATGATCGCTTTATAAGGGGCATGATCGCGTGGCTGGGCTTTCGGCAAACTGAAGTGACATTCCATCGGTTGCCCCGGCTGGCTGGAGAAACCAAGTACCCGCTGTTGAAGATGGCCCGGCTGGCGGTGAACGGTGCGCTCAGCTTTTCCGATGCCCCATTGCGGCTCGCGATTTGGTTTGGATTGGGTGTGTCAGCGTGCGCGGTCTTCTACGGGTTCTATGTAGCCAGCCTTTGGTTCATGAACAGCCATCTCGTTGAGGGGTGGTCATCGACCATCATCGTCGTTTCGTTCCTCTGCGGCATCAACATGCTCATGACCGGCATCACAGGCCTCTATATCGGCCGCATCCACGCCGAGGTGAAGCGGCGGCCGTTGTATGTGGTGTCGCAAAGATTGGGGTTCGAGCAGGAGCCAAAGCAAGTGCGTGCGCTGTTGAGCGCGTCGGCGGATTAAAGAAGCCACATGGGCGAGTTATTTGATAAATACGACACGAGCTTTGGCGTGGTTGTCCAATCATCGATTGACTTCTGCGGCCTTCCGCATAGCTTTTTCACCGCGGCTAAAGCGGACGCCCTGCGCGAGCTCATTGCCACTCGCCTACACGGGAAGCACAATCTGCACATGCTCGACGTTGGCTGCGGCGTCGGTGAACTTCATCCGCTCGTGCGGGGTATGTTCGGTCGGATATGCGGTGCCGACGTCTCCGAAGCCTGTATTGCTCAAGCCCGGATCAGGAACCCCGAGGTCCAGTACGAAGCCTATGCGGGCGAGACCCTTCCCTACGATAGTGCGGCCTTCGATCTTTCGATAGCGATCTGTGTGCTGCATCATGTGCAACCACCGCAGTGGCTGAGCTTTATGCGCGAGATGCGTCGGGTAGTCCGCCCCGGCGGCCTGGTCTGTCTGATTGAACATAACCCGCTCAATCCGTTGACCAGGCTCGCGGTAGCGCGCTGCGAATTTGACCGCGATGCAGTATTGCTGCACGCCCGTCGGACGCGTGCACTGATGGCCGACGCTGGGCTCCAGGATGCTCAATCGCATTATTTCCTGCTGCTGCCATCGGCAGCACCGCTGGCACGACGTGTCGAGCACGGTTTGTGGCGCATCCCATTGGCCGCACAGTATATCGCCAGTGGTATCGCATAAGACTCAACTATTTCGTGCTGGCATAGGCATCACGCTCGTGGACCACCACGAACGTCATCGGCATAGACGTGCTCCCAACCCGTCAGACGTTCGAGCGGCCTCTCGGTCTGTCGTGCTCGCTCTAGCGCCTCTGTCACGTATCCGCTCCCGTGTCCCATGCGCCCAGGATCCAAGTTTGATTGAGAGCGAAATATGACCAGCTCTTACTTTCAGAGGTCCGGGATTTATGTCTTCCTCATTTCATTCGCATGCGTGTTTTACCTGCTAAGCGCGCCGCTCCTGCTTAGCCACTGGGATTTGGGATGGCACCTTGCCGCCGGGGACTTGATCAGAGCCCAAGGTCATATTCCTTTCCAGGATCCATGGTCATTTACCGCTGGAGGAAGGCAATGGTTCAATCTTTCCTGGCTTTGGGACGTGATTGCCAGTGTAATATTTCAATATACGAAGTTCGGTGGTCTAATATTATTTGTCGTTGCATGTGGCGCAGTTATAGTTGGATATCTAACGTCCATCTGCCTGAGCGCCGGGGCCTCAGCAATAGCAGTTTGTATTTCCGTTTTGTCCGGTTGTTTGCTCTACCCTGCCTTCGGCGCGGCGTATCCAAATATTTATCTCGCGGCTGCGCCAAACATTTCTACCATGCTGTTTTCCGTAATATTCTACGGAGAATGTCTGAAAGGAACGAGGCGCCGCTTTTTGCTGCCTGCAATTATGGTCCTGTGGGCTAATCTGCATGGCGGGTTTTTACTTGGCCTGCTTATCGTCGGTGTTTTCGGCGGCGTGGCGTTGCTTAGACGCGACTGGGTGAATTTTAAAATATATGGTTTTGTGGGAATCGGTTGCCTTGTCGCGACATTTATTAATCCTCTTGGCTGGCATATCTATGAAGGCTTGGCGACTGTATTAGGCCATTTTTCGCAGGCATACATCAGTGAGTGGTGGCCTTATTATCGGAATATAGCCATACCGGGGAGCGTTCCTGGCATCGTATATATTTTGATATTTGTCGCGTTTGAGCTGCGTTACCATCGCGGAGTTTGTCCTACGGAGGCGCGTCTGCTTTCCTGGCTGTTTTTGTTTTTAGGCCTTTATCAATTTAGGTACATGTCCTTCTTTTTTATATTCTCCACCGTTCCATTCGCTCTTCACCTTGATCGGCTGCTGCCTAAACAGCCAAATAATTTCAGAGTGCAAAGATCGTTATTGGCGGCCGGCATCGTCGCTGCATGCTCTCTGCCGTTGACTTATATGCACATAGATCCCGCCCTGGGACTTCCACAAATGCTCTCGGAACAGGACGTTCTTTATCTTCAAACACATTTTCCGCATGCGCGGCTTCTGAACCATTGGAACTACGGTGGAATTTTGATCTTTCATACTCGAGGTACCATACCGGTCTTTGTAGATGGTCGAGCGGCCACCGCTTACCC
>CAWGWO010000008.1:0-45400 GCA_963826295.1 uncultured Alphaproteobacteria bacterium | reverse complement strand
CAAAACCAGGCGAGCGTCGTGGTGGTCGACAGTGCGCCACTCCGAACCGCAGAACGATTTTAACTGACCGAATTTGGCTGCCGCGGCCGAGCATCCAAGCGCATCGGCGCGTCAGCTCATCCTCGTCCTGGTCAGGGACCAAGCTCTGCCAGCAGATACCCGAATGGCGATCGCACGGAAAGCCTTTTCCGCCAGCCCGTCCCGATCGAGGCGACGTTGCGCGGCAAGGCCGTCCGCCGGTAAGCCGCAAAGGATTAACTCGGCTACCGCCACTAAGGCCGGCATGGCGCACATCGCGAGCACGGCAACAACAGACAAGGCACCGCGCCCTGAACCCATCACGCCGATGACCGCGGCAGGGTTCAGTGCCTTGGTTGGCATCGCACAAGACGCCACGACCTCATCGGCGGCGCGGCGCAAGGCGGCGAATGAAGCGGCAAAGTATTTCGTACCAAAAACCGGAAGCAACAGGAGATGGGGGTTCAACGCGATACCTGACATTTACGGCTTTGCCATCGACCCGGATATCGCGAAGGAATATCGCGATGCCGAAATGCAACTACGAAATCTCGTGAACAGTCTGGGCCACGACGTACCAGCGGTTGCGCAAGCGATACACAAGCTGCGGGCCGGCATGGATACAATTCAGAGGAGATTGCAATGTCCCGGCCCCGAGATATACGGAATAAAGCAGCTCGCGAAGGATCTGGACCGGCTAGATTATTTCAGAAGCAAACACGATTTGGATATCGCTCTGACCGAGGCGGAAGATGCCGAAGAGGCGCACACCAGAGCGCGCTTTGACAGTTTCACGCGCGGACCCGAGGCCACCGCCCGTCAACACTTGAAAGATTTGAAGGATAAGGAGCGGTATTTCAACAAGGTACGGCTTTTCAAAGAGGGACCAAGGAGGCCGTTATCGCGCCAAGAACGGAATAACTTGCGGCTGTTGCGGATGCTGTATACGCCGAGCAAACCACGCGGTGAACCCGAAGCGGGACTCGACGATCCGTCTTATCATCCGTTCCGAGACGAGCCCGTTGCCGAGGATGGCAATTTGTACCCGCCGATTTGAAACTGCGGCCTGCGCCCAAGACACTAGACGACGACGACTTCACCGAATTCGGTGATATCGCGCCGGTGTTCTATGGTGATCCGAGCGATCCGCGCTCTACTGACCCTAATTGTCCCCACGGCGAGCCGGTGCCCGATCCATCCTGATCTGAAAATCTTCCGCTATTAGGCCTGTTCGAGAATGCTGTTCGCCAGTCTTGCGCCTGATTGAGCTGCCGGCGCTATCATTTGCGGCAAGCGACACTGGTTTCCCCCTGGTGTTTGGACGCCCGGTCCGCGCCCGTTGTGGTCAATTACATTCGACACGGGCAATGACAAACATCAGGTCTCGGCCGACGGGGCGATCGAGATTACTTGGCTACTGCCGCGCCGGGTTTATAGCTTTTCTACCGAAATGCACGCTTTGATCGCGGCCCTGCGTTGGCTTACTTGCTGAAAGTGCCATCGCTGTAGGTTCAGCCCTACCGGAGCGCTGAGGCCGTGGAATGCGTCGCCGTCATTCGCGTCGCTTCGATGCGCGCTTCTGAAGACGCACTCCGGGGCCGCCGCCGTTCTCGCCGATGAATTCGACACCGGCGTCCTCCAGGACGCGCCGGATCGCAAGCTCATTGGCGGCGGTGAGTGCAGTTTTGCCGTCAACCGCTTCGGCGCGCCGGATGGTGTTGAGACCTAAGGGGGCTTTGACGGCGAGGTCGGCCGCCGTCCAGTTCAAAAGCGCCCGCGCCGCCCGAATCTGGGCCCCCCAGAGAAATTCTCGATTCATTCCCGACGCCTCTCTTGACGCGTGTCGATTAAGACCCATATGATTTTTATAGTGCCATATGGAATATGTAGCCAATTGTACGACAGGGAGGGAAGAGCGTTGAAGCCAGAATCAGCGAAACAGAGAAAACGCAATGATCGCCGATACTTCATCGGTGGATCAGATGCCCGGGTGATCATGGGCGATGATGAGGCCGCATTGCTGCAGCTGTGGCGGGAGAAGCGCGGTGAGGCCGAGCCGGAGGATCTTTCCGGCAATCTCATCGTGCAGTTGGGAAACGTCACCGAGGACCTGAACCGGCGCTGGTACGAGGCCAATACCGGCGAGCTCATTACCGATGTTCAGAAGCATATCCGGCATCCCGGATTGCACTGGATGGCGGCGACCTTGGATGGCCGAGTTGAAGCCAGCGGGGCGGTGTTCGAAGCCAAATTCATGCTGCCCTGGTACTTCTCGGAGGAGGCCGCCGCCGCGAAATACGCCCCGCAATTGCAGCACAACATGTGGGTGGTGGCGGCCAGAGGAGCCGTGCTTTCCGTGATCACCGGCGGTGGCAAGTGGGTCGAGATCAAGACCCATGCCGATCCGCTCTACCAGCACCTGATCGTCACCGCGGAACGGAAGTTCTGGCGCTGTGTCGAAAACGGCGAGCCCCCTGCCCTGTTCGCGGTCGAGCCGCCGAAGCCGCGGATCGCGGCAGTGCGCATTGTCGACATGAGTTCCTCGAATGCCTGGGCGGAGTTCGCCGCGGTCTTTGCCCAGACCCGCTCAGCGCATCTGGAGCATGAACAGGCCAAGACCGAGCTCAAGGGCCTGGTCCCGGAGGATGCCCAGCAGGCGATCGGACACGGGGTCAGAGCCAAGCGCTCGAAGTCCGGGTCCATCAGCTTCGACGTCGTCAATGCCGAGTTAGCCGAGGCGGGCCATGCAGCGAACCAGTGAGTCCATCGGCACGCTAGCCGCGGCGCTGGCCAAAGCGCAGCTGCAGCTGACCAATCCGGAGAAATCGCTGGTCGCCACCATTCGCGCTGACAATTCTCGCGGAGCCGAACAGACCTTCCGCTATGCGCCACTCTCCAGCGGGCTCGACATCGTACGCAAGACGCTGGGTGACCATGAGATTGCGACCGTGCAGACCACCTCGATCGATCAGGCCGCCGGCATCGTCAATCTGACAACCGTGCTGGCGCATTCTTCCGGCGAGTGGATTGCCTCGGATTGGCCGGTTTGCCCGATCAGCGACACGGCAACGCCGCGTCGCATGGGCGCAGCGCTGACCTATGCTCGCCGCTATGCGCTCTTTACCCTCGTCGGCATTGCCGGCGAGGACGACCTCGATGCGCCGGACCTCGCGACACCGACCAGCCGGACATCAGGTCCCCGGACGCCGAGTACCAAGGGCACAGCGGGCGGCAACGGTTCGCTCAATGGCGGGAACGGCGGTCAACATCATCTGCCTCAACATCCGCCTCAACGCGCCAAGCTTCGTCGCGATGGCAAAGTCCAACCGAAACTTACCGCACCGGTTCTCGGCCATGAAGCATCCGCGGAATTACGCGATCGGCTCATCGTCGAGCTCAATGACCTCGCCACCGGCGATGACGCCGCGCTATGGGCGCATCGGTCCTTGCCCGAAAAGAACAGCCTCACTGCCGCTGATGCTCGTCGCGTCGAGGAATTTTTCCAGGCACGCCTGGCGGGCTTTGCTGGCGGCGGCGATCTGCCGAAAGCCGGCAAGGAGGCAAAGGAGACCAAGCGGTCAGCGCCTAATGGTAAGACCGCCAAATCCGCCAGGCGGAAGAATCGTAAGCTTGCTGACGGCATCGATAAGGCGGTCTTGACCTTCCCCGAGCCGCGGCGGATCCGTGACCGCGATCATGTCAAATCCGTCGCGCAGCATCCGTGTCTCGTTTGCGGCCGGCGGCCTTGCGATGCTCATCACCTGCGCTTTGCGCAAAGCCGCGCCCTCGGACGCAAGGTCAGCGACGAGTTCACCGTTCCGCTATGCCGCGGTCATCATCGCGAGGTGCACCGCTGTGGCGATGAAGCGGCCTGGTGGCGCAAGGCCAAGATCAATCCAACCCTGCCCGCCCGCACGCTGTGGCGCGAAACCCATCCGCTGGCGAGTGGTCAGGACCCAACAGGCAGCGAAGCTGCGGAAGCTCCTGGAACAACGCGAGCACATAGCGCCGCTGCAACTGACGTCTGACCAGTACATTGTGAGCTGCGTCAATGCCGTGAATTTGAAAAACCGACTTGGCGATGTCGAGACCAATTGTCGTGATCGCTTGCATGTCTAGCTCCTCCGAATTGTGGGAGCCTCAACAGCACCCACATCTATGGCACTCGCGTGCCGGTGGAGGAGCCGTGCACAGCATCAATTTCGGACATGTTCGAAGCGGCGTGCGGCACTATGGAATGCGCGCTACGTCCGGCGTAGGCCGCACGCCCATTTCTCGCCTCCATTATCATTCACGAAGACTTGCGGGGGCGGGTTGCGGGCAATGTTCCCAAAGGTTCCGTGTTTGCTGCAGGACGAGACTACTGTGTCGCGCCGCGCATTTATTGGCGGATTTGCGTCTGTCGCCAGCGTGCTTGCGCTCGGCGGATGCGCCGGCCTGGACGCGGCGGGCGCGCGCTTCGACGCCTCGCCGCTTTCACTTGATCCTACGTTGCTCGTCGCGACCACACGCAAACCGGTGAACGGCGGGCGCGCGAAGCCCTGGTTCGGGCCGGAGCGGGCTTCCACGATGACCGTTGCTCGGGTGAAGCTTGTGCCGCCGGACGACAGCCGCTTCTCGCTCGCCGCGGTCGGACTTGCCGACGATTGGCGTCTGGATATGGTCGAGCCGGTGTCGGGAGGGGTCAGCGATCTTCTCGCTCAGGCTGGCGGCGGAGGCGACGTCCTGATTTACGTGCACGGCTTCAATCAGACGTTCGAAACCGCCGTGCTCGATGGTGCGCATCTCTCTGATGCAATCAAGTTCCGCGGCCGGACGATGGTGTTCTCCTGGCCCTCCCGGGCGGAGCTGTTCGACTACGTCTATGATCGCGACAGCGCGATGTTTTCGCGCGACTACCTCGAACGCGTGCTCTCTTCCATCGTGTCGGCCCCTGGCGCGGGCCGCGTCCACATCGTCGCGCACAGCATGGGAACGATGCTGGCGCTCGAAAGCCTGCGTCAGCTCTATGCGCGCTATGGTGACACGGTTATGGGCAAGATCGGCGCCGTCGTGTTCGCCGCGCCTGATATCGACATGGACGTGTTCTCATCCGCGGTCAGCCACATTGGTCCGCTCGCTGGCAGGATCACCGTCATCACCTCAACGAATGATCGCGCGTTGGCGATGTCGGGGCGAATTGCTGGCGGGATGACGCGGGTCGGCGCCGCCGAGAAAGCCGCCATCGAGCGGCTCGGGGTGCGCGTGATTGATGCTTCCGATGCGGGCTGGGGCATCATCAACCACGATTTGTTCCTATCGAATGCGGAAGTGCAGCGCGTAATACGCCGTTCGATTGACGCCGCAGCCGCGTGAACTCGTCACGATCCTTTTTCAACACTGACCTCCGACTGACATCACATCGGCTTCTTGAGCACGAAATTGTCGACCGGTACGGCAGGCCGTTAGCTCGGGAAGTCGTGTGTATCTTCCGGGCTTCGCCAGAAATTGCTTTCGGAAACGAGGCGGAAACCGCGCATCGTCTAACGTCGGTATGTGCCCCGTGCTGCTGTGGGGCTGGAGAGAAGACCGTCGGATGCATATCCGCATCCGTGCAAAAGCCGCAGAATTATTGTGAGTGTTGGGTCTGTTGGTCACCTAACCGAGAGAAGATAAAGCGCATCGCGGCATAAGGCATACGCGAACGTGTGCGCTCGGGTTGCAACCTTCGCGGTGGTGCTGCGTTGTCGTTGCAGTCACGATGTGCGGCACGCGAAGCCAAGATCATCAGTGAAGGCTTCTCATGGAATTGATCTTGATCATCGTTGTGTTAGTGCTTTTGTTTGGCGGCGGCGGCGGATACTTTGGCCGCCGACGAGGTTATTGGTGACCAAACGCATCCCTACCATCAGGTTCCGTTTTTCTCATATTGACGACGACCGCGCGGCGGACGTGTTGTGGCACGAGTGGAGAGTTAAGAATTAAAAAGGGACTCATCATGTCGATTGCCCTTTTTATGAATGCCACCTGTCCGAAGTGCCGCGAGCCAATAAAATTTCTCGCAATCGAACCGCATTCAGCCGACGGTGACTTGGCGGTGCATAAGTTCGAGTGCGGAGTTTGCGGGCCTGTAGTGACCCGAATTCTTATGCGGAAGTGGAACAAGTCGTCGCTGGGTCTGGTAGCTTAGTTCGTCGACAAAATTTCCGATCCTCTACGATTTGCCGCGTCAGCCTGCGGCGTCTCCGTTGGTTCCGGTTGACAGCACCAACCCGCCGGAAACATGAGCCTCCTGAAGCGACCATCCCCTGACAGGCGCGCCGATAATCTCGATTTCAAAAGGGTCGCTAACGGCTCATGCGCGTGCTCAGCTCATTGTCGTATCGGTACGCGGTCCGGTCGCTAACCCAGCCGGCAGCGCCACAATTGGTCATCGCGACGGACATTGCGAATCCGCCCGGCGTTACCATGCGTCGGAACGGCGCTTGACCGAGCTAGGTAAGCGCGGTCACGCCGTCGTCAAGGCCGACGCGCGCTTCATGTTGACCTGGGCAACGATCACTCCGGGTTCGGCTGGATGATCAACAGACGGCACACGGACCGCGGTATCTGGGTCAATCGGGCCATTCACCCGTATCAGTGTTGTCGGCTGTACTCCCAATAGCGACAGTTCTGTCAGCCTTCCAAGCGTCGCGAAGTGCCAGCTCCTGACATCCAGTTCAGCGTCCTGGTCTACGGTGAAGTAGGTCATAGACCTCGGTGCTGAGGAACTTTGACGACTGCTCACTCGACGTTGCTGCGTTGTTGCCGCAATTCAAACCGTGTAAGTTAATGCTGGCACGACGGATCAGGCGTGCCACTCCCAATAACCCAACGGGCGCCGGGCATGCGTGGTCGATCGATCAAGCTTTCGTTGTCTCGGCGGTTCGTGGTCGATTTATTGAATTTTTCGGTCCGCATTCCAACCGTTCCGGTGGAACGCTCAATCGACATCTCCGCTCTACGGTCGAAGCTAAAGGAAATCGAAGACAATCCTCCATGGTCGGCGATTTTTCTCAAGGGTTTTGGGCTGGTCGCGCGGGAAATGCCAGAGCTTCGCAGGGTCTATTTATCGCTCCCTCGACCGCATCTCTACGAATACCCTGTCAGCGTCGGCGGTTTGATGATTGAGCGAGATTTCGACGGTGAAGCGGGTCTTGTTCCCCTGTTGTTGAAGGATCCGGCCAATCAAACACTTCACGCGCTCGGCCGGCAGATACGGGACGCCAAGCAAGGTCCAATCGAAAATATAAAGCATTTCCGGCGCATTCTAACCCTCAGTCGTCTACCGGCGCCGCTGCGGCGCGCAATTTGGTCCATCGGTTTTAATTTGGCTCGACCGCGCGCCAATTTTTTCGGCACATATGGCATTACGACGGTTGGCGCTGACGGGGCCTCAACCAAGCACCCTTTGGCGCCGGTGACCTCGCTGATCGGATATGGTGTTTTTTCCGGTGGCGGCTGTATCGACGTTTCCGGCGTCTTCGACCACCGTGTGCTCGACGGTGCGACCATGGCACGATCACTCGTGCGATTAGAGGAAGTACTCAATCGCGAGATTCTCGACGAGTTGTCTGCCTCCGAGTTCAGGACAGCGCATCGTGCAGGCTAAATTATCACCTTCCGGGTGTACCTGGGGCAAGCGCGTCGCTCGTTCGTTCAAGGTCGCAGTTGGGTCATCCACGTCATTGGCCCTATTCATAGATGTCCGCTGTTACTCCAATAGCGCCCGGATGGCAGACACTACAAATCCGTGTTTTTTGCCAGGAACGGACTAATGCGCCGCAGCAAACCAGCCCGAAGTTCGGTTGATACTACCCGCAGTGACGGCTATTCCTAATGAGGCGATACCTTAGCCATAGGATCCCAGTCCCTGCGGAATCGAAAAGCTTCATAGCGGGCAGGCAGCGGCGCCTGCGTCTCGATCCATCGCACAGGTTTGTCGCCAATGCAGTAAAACTCGTGAAAGCACCCGACGCCGGTCCACGCATACTCACCGGCGCTGATCACATAGTCGTGGCCGTCAAGACGCGCCCGTGCCGATCCGGAGAGTACAACATAGACCTCCTCGTGCGGATGATCGTGACAGGAGCCTCCGCCACCCGCTTGAAACTGGACGAGAAACAGCGCGAGATGTTGGGCACCGAACATACCGTCGACCAACTCCTTAAGCGTTATGCCGCTAATCGCGCTCGACCGGGCACCTGCTGCGGAGATCCCCTGGCTGCCGGCGCCCATGGACGTGTGGTCAAAAAATCCGATTGAATTCACACGCGGATCTCCCAGGCCGGGTCCGCAGGGCGCCGTTAGCAAATCTCCCCCCGGAAAATAGGTGTCAACGAAGTCATGGCCGACAGGCTTTGGCTGCGGTGCCGAAACCTCGAACCACACGGCCTTCTTGGCGCTCGGATTGTAGAGGCTGTAGGTTTCCGCTTTTGCGATCAGCCCGTAATGCCCGGGGCCCAGCCGATGCGCCATACCTTTGGCGGCGAAGATCAGCTCCCCTTCGAGGATATAGAAGCTCTTCTCGAAGGCATGAAACATCGGGCCGCAGTGACCGCCGCCGTCAAGTTCGGCCATCGCAGCGCCGGTGAGGACGCAAGCGCTGGATATCTCCGGTCCGACCAAATGTCGGACGCGGTATCCACTGCAATGTTCGCGCCAGGCCGCAGGCGTATCATACGGAACCGCGGCGACGGAGCCGACATGGTGCTTGGACATGGCAATCTTCCCTTTGCTTCTCCATCTGCACCTCTTAGCATCCTTTAGATCAAGCGTGTCGAAGCCTTCGGTGAATCAGCCGCTGACTGGAGCGAGAAGGTCGCGAGGGACGGCTGCGCCTCGCGATCCATAGTAATCGGTCGTCGCACTTCCGCAGTTCGCCGATACCGAACACGAATCTTAAAATCCATTTCCGACGCTACGTGCCAAAACCTGGCGCGTACCGGTCATCCGCCGGGCCGATCAGGAACGACGGGAAAAGATCGCCTTGGCGACGTCACCGATCGCTTCGACTGAATCGCCGCAATCCAAGAAGCACACGATGCGGCAGGGACACGCTTCCAGGCCTTCGTATCGCCAAGGGAAGGCGCCAATGACGAAGCGCTGGTTCAGCGCTTTCTCTATATCGCCGCCAATGTTCTCGGCATGGATCAAGCCTTCCGAAAACGCGTAGCTGTGGAAGGGGAAGATGTTCTCGGTGACGTGGCGGCCTGATTTCTTGTGGACGTAATTGAATTCGCCGAAGAACTCTTCGCAGCTCTTTCCGACTCTTTGCTCGAAGCGCTTGGCGATGTCGGGCCGCATGTGGCGGATTGATGTATTCATGGAATGATCGGCGGAGCCGCAATCGATGCCGAACCATTTGATCTTTTTTCTCAGCATCCACTCGAGCAGCTCGATCTTGCCGCCTGGATGCATGCAGAAATAGCGCACTAGATCCTGCTGCGGCTGACCCTCCCAATAGCGGTTCCAGCCGGTGCGGATGATCAGGATGTCCCCCTCCCGGACCTCGACGGGCGCCGCCTCGATCATTTCGGGCGTGATCACAGCCCAGTCGTCCATATGCTCCGAGACATCGACCACCGCGCCGGGTCCGACTAGGAAATCTAGCGGATAGGACGCCATATCGCCCATCCCGTCCGTTCCGTGCATGGCGCCGTCGATATGGGTGCCGACGTGTAAGGCGGTGTCGATCCGTTGCGCGACAATCATCTTGGTTTGCAAATTTTGCGCGTAATACATCTGGTTGCCGGCGTAACCGATCCAGCCCGGCGTGTGCACATTCATCAAATGCGAGAGATCGACGATTTTCATTTTATTCGCCCGGTGAATTGAAAAAGAGTGGAAGGAAGAGGGTGGCGTCACCAGCCGCGCACACGCGCCGTGGCGCGGAGACAACGTCAATCAAGCGTTTGCCATTTTCTCGCGTGCGCGCGCAACGGGGACGCGCAGATGCTCGTTTTGCGTGCGCCATTCCTCGATGAGGTCGCGGCTTTCGACGACCAGCCCGATATGCAGCGACATCATTTTCAATGCCGCGTCCTCCATGTCCGCGTTGGTGCCGCGAACGAGGTCCTGAGCTACGGTGACCCGATATCCCATATTGCTGGCGTCAAAGGCGCTGTTGATGATGCAACAATCGGTCATGCAACCGTTCAGCACCAGCCGCTTTACACCCATGTTGCGAAGCAGGAAATCCAGGTCGGTCGGGTAGAAGGCCGACAAGCGCTTCTTGGTTTCGACGATGTGATCTCCCGGCGCGACTTCAGTGACGAACTCGGTCCAGCGGCTGCCTTGAACGGCGTGCTGGTCGGAATTAGGAATTGGCCCAACGTGAAGCGGGAAGACCAGGCGCCAGGCGGATTTGATTCCGTTGACGTCGTCGCTGCCGTCGCGGCGCAATACGCTTTTGACGTGAATCACAGGGATGCCAAAAGCGCGCGCGGCCGCGTGAAAGCGGTTGACGCCTTCGACCACCTCGCGGGCCCGGGGAGCCGGGCACGGGCAGTCCGGCGAATCGTCCAGATGACCTTGATGCAGATCGATCGATACGATCGCCGTGTCTGCGAGGGTGAGGAATTCTTCGAAGCCCTGGGGCAAGGAACGTCTTTTGCCGTACACGAAAGCGTCCATAGCGAAACTCCTTGAGCGCGTTCTCACTATCCGAACATCGGAGCTACGCGTCAGGCGACGGCAAAGGCCGGCGGTCCCTCACGCGACATTCTCCTCAAGCACCGAATTTGCGTACCATCCGAGGTCCGGATCGACCCAGCCGTCCGGATATTTCACTTGGCCGAGCTTCTTGACAGCGTCGAACCGCGGTCCACGATCGAACATTGGCAGCTTTCCGCGCAATTTCGCCAGCTCGCGACGACGCTGTGCCGTCTTTATCGGGTCCGCGCGCCATTTGCGGCCGGTCCTTAACAGGATCACTCCGTAATCGTCTCTCGCGCTCTCGGGCGAGACGAGACCACATTCGACGTCGTAGGTCACTTTGTCGATCTCCCGCAGCAGCGGATCGCCCCAACCGCCGCCTCCGGTCGTTACGATGCGGACCGTCGAACCGGCAGGCACAATGACAGTATCGCACATGCCGGGGTAATCGGCCGCCTTGCCGTCGGGTGACGTTACCGCCACCGCGTAAGGCTGACCTGCCTTGCCACCATTGACGCCATAGCAGCTTAGCGTCGAACGATCGGCATTGGAGATAAGGCGCGCTTCGCTGAGCGCGCGAATGCGCTTCTCGTAACCAAAGCCGCCGCGACGGAACCCCGGACCGCCGGAATCCTGCTTCAGGCCCAATTGCTCGACCAGCACCGGATAGCGAGTTTCGGCGAACTCGGCCGGCAGGTTGCGCGAATTCGGAACGACATGAACGACATCGGAACCGTCGGCCCACGGTCGGCCCGGCCCACCGCCGCCCAGCACCTCGCGGAACAGATAGAAATCGTCCTGGGTGTTGCCGCCGGAGAGACCCCAAATCCGAATTGTCTCATGATCGGCCGGCATTTTGCCGCTTGTCGCCTTGGAGAGACAACCCGCGAACGCGCCAATCGAGCGCAGCATCATGAAAAAGCGCATGCCCGTCGGCCTGCCGAAATGCGGCGTGATCAGCGTGCCTTTGGGCGGGAATTTCACCTCGACGACTTCGAGCACCCCTTCGTTCGAATCGATCTCGGCAGCGCGTTCGGGCGTAGCAGCGAGCGCCCGCAGCGTCGGCGCGAGCCATTTGCGAAAATAGCGCCCGTTGAGCTCGTCGATCGACCAGTTGATCGGCCCCTTGGCCTCCGGATCGGTTCCGGTGAAGTCCAGCAGGATCTTTTCCCGCGTTTTCGTCATGGTCAGACGCAGCGTGTGAAGGCGCGGTTCCTCCACACCGTCGGCCTCGATATAGTCTTCGAAGTGATACACACCGTCCTGGATCTTCGGTAGGATCTCGCGCCGGAAGACTTCGGCCGTGTTCTTGAGAATCTGATCGAACGCCTGCTCCAGCGTATCGACGCCGTAGCGTTCGGCGAGCGCGGTAATCCGCCTACAGCCAAGGCGGGCCGCGCCTTGCTCGGCGTCGAGATCGCCTTTGAGATGCTCGGATAGCCGCGAATTGCGCACGATGATGCGGAAAGCTGCTTCATTGCGCTTGCCCTTCTCGTAGAGCTTGATCGGCGGAATCAGCATGCCCTCCATCCAGCTATCGGTGGCGTGGACGGGCAGGCTTCCGGGGACCGAGCCACCGACGTCGTCATGGTGCCCAAACACCTGGCTAAAACCGATCAGCCGATCACCGAAAAAAATCGGGACGGTAGTGCACAAGTCGGGCACGTGGCCGATGCCGCCGCATGAATTGTACGGATCGTTCCAAAAGAACACGTCGGCAGGGTGGATATCGTCGACGCCGAAATATTCGAACACCGGCTCGACGATTGCCGAATAGGAGCGGCCGGTCAGCTTGCGTCCCTTGGCGTCGAATAGCGCGACCCGATAGTCGTGCTGGTCGCGGATCATTGGCGAGCGGGAGGTTCGCTCGACCGCGGCCTCGATTTCGAGTTCGGCGGCGCGGATCGTGCCGTGGATGACTTCGAGCTCGATCGGACCCAGCACCCGGCGTGGTTCGGAGCGTTGCATCGCGGCGTCCTTTTCAGCGTCCACTTGAAATGATCAGATTGCCGAAGGCATCGGTGTGCAGGGACCACGCCGGCGGCATCACTATGGTTGAGCCGTACTCTTCGACGATGGCCGGCCCGGCGATTCGCTGGCCCAGCGCGAGCTCGGCCCGGCGGTATAATGGCACGTCCATCCAGCCCGTCGACCGCCAGTAAACTCTGCGCCGACCAAATGGCGCGGCCGCCGGTCCCGCGCTCTCGGCCGGTTTGAGCTGCGGACGATTCTGCCGGCCGATGGCGCGGACACGCAGATTAACGAGCTCGACGTCCTGCTGACCGCGATAGTGAAATCCGAAAATGTCGTCGTGCACGTTGTGGAATTCTTCCCATACAAAGTTCAATGCCGCGCGGCCCGAAATACCGGGCGGGATCTCGACCTGAACCTCGTGGCCCTCGCCGAAATAACGAACGTCGGCGATAAAGCGAACGGCGATTGCCTCCTTGCCGATCCCCTCGGCCTCGATGTCGGCAAATCCGAGACGCTCGAGATCGTGCCACGCCGCAACGATCTCGCCGGCATCGGCCGAACTCTGACGGCGAACCAGAGTGCGGATGTAATCGCGCGCGACGTCACTGACATGCAGACCGAAGGCGCACAGGTTTCCCGGGTTGGGCGGCGAAATCACCGTGTTGATCCCGAGGAAGTCGGCGACATCGGTCGCAAACAAGCCTCCCGCTCCGCCAAAAGCCACCATCGCATAGTCGCCCGGCTCGCGGCCGCGCACGGTCGTGACCTGGCGAATGCCGAACACCTGATTGGCCGCCGCGATTTCCAGAGCGCCTGCGGCAAGCTCATTCGGATCGAGGCCGAGTTTTCGAGCGAGTTCGGAAAATGCCCGCCGCGCCGCCTCGACATCGAGCGCAATCTCGCCGCCGACCAATGCGGCCGGCAGGCGTCCGAGCACCAAGGCGGCATCGGTGACGGTCGGCCTCGTCCCTCCCTTGCCGTAACAGATCGGACCGGGATCGGCGCCGGCGCTCTGCGGACCGACCTTGAGCTGCCCGTACGGATCAGTCCATATCACCGAGCCGCCGCCGGCTCCGACTGTGACAATGTCGAGCATCGGCGTCTTGACCGGGTAGCTCTCAATCATCGATGTCGAGGTGTGCCGCGGCTGATGATTCTCGATGATGGACACGTCGGTCGACGTGCCGCCGACATCGATCGTCAGGATATCGCGGTATCCGGTCAGTTGGGCGGTGTGAACGGAGCCGAGCACGCCTGCGGCCGGTCCTGAGAGCAACATCGTGACCGGCCGTTCGCCGGCGGTGGAATGTTTTACGATCCCACCATTCGATTGCATGATGAGAAACGGAATATTGCCGGACGCCGACGCGATCTTGGCCGCCGCCTGCCGCAAATACGTTCGGCAGTAGGGCTTGACCAGCACGTCGACGAGGGTCGTCATCGCCCGCTCATATTCGCGGTATTCCGGCAGCACGACCGAAGACAGCGAAACGTAGATCTCCGGAAAACGCCGCGCTATGAGCTCGCCGACCTGCTTCTCGTGCGAGTCGTTGGCGTAAGCGTGCAGCAGGCAGACGGCGATGCAGCGTACGCCATCTTCGACGAGTTCGCCGACGGCGCTGATGACGGCGTCCTCGTCGAGCGGCTCGAGCACGCTGCCGTCAAATCGCATCCGGCCGGGCACCTCGCGGACCAGATGCAAGGGTACGAGACGACGCGGCTTTACCCAGAACAGCGAATTGCCGTAGCCATCGGGCACCGACTGGCGCGCGATCTCGATCATGTGGCGGAAGCCTTTGGTGACGAGGAGGCCCAGTCCGTCAAATTTGTGCTCGAGCAAGGCGTTGGTCGCTACCGTTGAGCCATGCAGCAGCATGCGCAGATCGGCGGTATCAGCGCCGGCCGCCGTGATCACCTTCCTCACTCCCTCAATAAGGCTGACGCTGGGATCTTCGGGCGTCGAAGCCGTTTTGGTCGCGGTGATCGTGCCAGTCTTCTCGTCGATCGCCACGACGTCTGTGAAGGTTCCGCCGGTATCGATCGCGACTCGCAGGCCCATGTCGAATGTCCATATAGTGGATATCGTATCCGTATTCGTATAATGCCCTCAAACGAGACCCGGCCGCAAGGATTTAGCCGCCCAACTTACCGGCGCTCTTCGCGCACATGCGGCTGACCCAGCGCAGCCGGTTCGTTCGAGCCGAATTTCGTCAGGCCGACCCAGACCATGACGGCGATCGTCGCGAGATACGGCGTCATCAGCAGGAAATACTGCGGAACCTGAATTCCGGCAGCGGCGATGCGTGGAATGAGGGCCTCGATGCAGCCGAACAGCAGCGCGCCGAACAATGCTCGCCATGGCTGCCACCGGGCGAAGATGACCAGAGCTACCGCGATCCAGCCGCGCCCGCCGGTCATATTCGGAATCCAGATTTTGACATCGACGACGGAGAGATAGCCCCCGGCAAGCCCCATCAGGGCCGAACCTGCCACGACCGCGCCAAACCGGTAAAGCGAGACGCTTACGCCCACGGCATCCGCGGCTTCCGGATTTTCGCCTACCGACCGCAAGCGCAGTCCAAGCATCGAACGCGACAGGAGGTGATGGATCAAAAAGAAGATCGGTATAGTCAGGTAGATCACGAGGTCTTGGGTGAAGAGGATGCGGCCCAGGATCGGGATTTGCGAAAGCGGCCAAATCGCCACCTCGTGCAGACCGGTGATGGCGCGGTTTGTCCAGCCCCCGAGCGTCCCAACCAGACTGGTCAGTCCCTGGCAAAAGAACACGATGGCAAGCCCGGCGATCACCTGGTTGACCCGCAGAATCACTACAAGTAGCGCGAACAGCAACGACACGACCGCCGCGGCGAGCATGGCAAAAAGCAGCGCAATAACCGGATAGCCGCCGAGCTGAAGCTCGGCTGCCACGCCGGCAAGCGCGCCCACCAGCATGAAGCCCTCGGCGCCAAGCGACAGGACGCCCGCGCGCTCGCCGATAATCAGACCAAGCGCCGCCAAGGCGTATGGCGTCGCAAAGCTCGGAGTGCTGGCGAGCCAATTGACGATGAACTGCAGCACGCCTTGCCCTCCTCACCGAACCCAGTGGACGCGATGCCGCACTAAGAACTCGGAGCCAGCGACACTGATCACGATGATCGCCTGAATGAGCTGCACCATGGAAAATGGTATCTGATAGAAAACCTGCAGGCTGCGGCCGCTGACGAACAGCACGGCCACAAGCACGGCGACAATCATGGCCGCGATCGGATTGTTGCGGGCCAGAAACGCAATCAGAATCCCCGAGAACCCATAGCCCTCGAAAAACGATTGGGTGAGGCGGCCCTCCTGCGCGGTGGCAATCGCGAAGCCGGCTAGCGCGGACAAAGCACCCGACAGCAGCACCGAGATCAACGTTACGGCTCTGATCGGCACGCCGACCGCGAGCGCCATCTTGGGGTTGTCGTGCACGAACTTGGTGTAGAAGCCGAACCGGGTGACCAGCACCAGCCACGCCGTGAGTGCCGTGCACACCAAGGCCATGACCAGCGCGCTGCTTATGCCCCAGCCAAGCTCCGGCAGCCGCTCGAACGAACGGAACGCCGGCGAGTGCGGAAAGGAGTCCTTTGGATCGATCCACGAACCGTAGAGAAGGTGCAGCAAAAAATTGAACGCCACGTAATTGAGCAGCAGCGTGGTGATGATTTCGTTGACCCGCAGCCGAAGCTTCAGCCAGGTCGGAATCATGATCCACGCCATGCCGGCAAGCATGGCGAAGACCGCCATAAGCGGCAGACGCATAATCGGCGGGCCGATTTCGTGCATAGCGACGAACGTCGCAGCGATCCCTCCCCATATCATCTGACCCTCGATGCCGAGATTCCAGAACCGGACGCGAAAGGCCACAGCCGCGCCCACGCCGACGAAAATCAGCGGGGCGGCTTGAAACAGCACGGAATGAAAATTCTCGGAATCCGTCAGGGTTTCGACCACGAATTCATCGAGTAGAGCGCTGGGCTTCACCCCGGCCATGATCAAGAGCGCCGCTGAAATCGCCAATCCGACAACCACGGCACCGCCGATGATCAAAGCCTGGCGCCAAGCTGGAATGCTTTGCCGAACCTCAAGATTGATGCGACCGATGCGCCCCCGGTGGGCAGCGCTCTGCTGCGGCACCAGCCCGGCTTTTGTGGCCTGCGGCATTGTCCCATCAAACATGATGCACCATGACGCGCCCAACCGCTTGCCGGTCGGCCGGTGTTTCGAACTCGGCGGCGATACGGCCGCGCGTCAATACACCAACGCGATCTGACAGATTGAGGACCTCATCGAGGTCATCGCTGATCAGAATGATCGCGGCGCCGCCCAAGCGCGCGTTGAGGAGGCGTTGGTGCACGGCGGCGCAGGCGCGGACGTCAAGACCGCGGCTGGGGCTGTGCGCGATAATGACCTTCGGATCGCGGCTGAACTCGCGGGCGATAATCAGCTTTTGAGCGTTGCCACCGGAGAGTAGTGCGGCCTTCTGACGCAAATTACGAACGCCCTGGACATCGAATTCGCTCACCGCCTGTCCCGTGGCTTTGCGCATCGCCGCGCCGTCGGTTCGCAACCACGATCCGTAGCACCCGTCGTGCATCTTGCCGACGCAGAAATTGTCGGCGACTGAAAGGCCGCCAGCGAGACCATAGCCATGGCGGTCGGCCGGAATACATGCGATCCCGAGAGCGTGCAGAAGCTCTGCGGACGCCGTGGTGGCGTCCCCCACCCCGTCCAATTGCACCGAGCCCGCGAGTGGTGCCCGCACGCCGGTCAGCGCCGCGACTAGCTCGGTCTGGCCGTTGCCGCCGACGCCGGCAATGCCATAGATCTCCCCAGCCCGAACGTGAAACGTCGCATCAACGACGGTCACGTGCCCATCCGCCCGCGCCGCCTGTAATCCCTTGACCGTCAACCGTGGCGCGCCAGCGTTTGACGAAGCGCGGCGCGGCGGCGTGATGGTTGTGCCAACGGCGAGTTGAGTGAGTTCGTCGACCGTGGTCGATCGCGAGTTCGAGCACCGCCACTGAGCGTCCATTGCGCATCACCGTAACGCGGTCAGTGAACGCCCTCACTTCACCGAGCTTGTGCGTAACCAAAATGACGGCGGCGCCGCGTGCGGCGAGCGCACGGACAACAGTCAGAAGGCGCAAGGCCTCCTCATCGGTGAGGACCGCCGTCGGCTCATCGAGGATCAGAATGCGAGCTCCGGCCAGCAGGACCTTGATGATCTCCACCCGCTGACGCTCCGCGATGGACAACTCATCAATACGGCTCCAGGGATCGATCTCGAATCCCAGCTGACTCGCCTGGGTTCGAATTTGCTGCTCGACCTCTCTGACGCCGGCCGCAAACCGGCCCTGCCAGTTGGCGAGCAACACGTTTTCAGCGACCGTAAATGGCCTGACCAGCTTGAACTCCTGGTGCACCATCCCGATGCGGTGGGCGGTCGCGTCTCGCGGACCCGCGAGCACGACCTCCTCACCGTCGACGAAAATCCGCCCAGCCTCCGGCGCGTAGAGGCCGGCTGCCACGTTCATCAGCGATGACTTGCCGGCGCCGTTCTCGCCGAGAAGCGCATGGACCTCACCGGCCTTGGCCTCGAAATCTGCATCGTTGAGTGCCAGAAATCCGTCAAATGATTTCCTGACGCCCGCGAGCTTCAGGGCCGCGACCATCTTGAGCTCAAACCTCCACAGACTGCGGACATGGCGGCCATGCCGGCTACTTCTTCTGGGTAATGACGCCCGGCACGTACCAGTCCATTTTCCACAAGTCCGCGTCGCTGAGGACCTTTCCTGCAGCTACCCGTTCCTTGCCGTCGCGATCCTTGAGCGGACCGGCATAGATCTGCTTGCCGTCGATGATCGCCTGCCGCTCGGCCTTCACCTTGTCGACAACATCCTTGGGCACCGCAGGGCCACAGCAAGCAATATCGGTGCCACCGTCCTTGATGGAGATAAAGTCGCCGTACGGACTCGTCTTCCAGTTGCCGGCCGCGATCTTCTTGAGTTCCGGGATCAAATAGCGGTCCCACACCCAAATCGACGAGCAGACCGTCGCTTTCGGAGCGAACTCGCGCAGATCGCGATGATGACCGGTGCCGTAGATGCCGCGCTCCTGCGCGACGATCTGGACCGTCGGAGTGTCGACGTGTTGACCGATAACATCGATGCCTTGATCGGCGAGCGCTTCGGCCGCTGCCCGTTCCTTGACCGGATCATTCCATGCGCCGGTGAAGACTGCCGTCACCGTCGCTTTCGGATTCATCTTTTGCGCGCCCAGTTCGTAGGCGTTCACGGTCCAGTTGACGATACCGAACGGATTGGCACCGACGAACCCGAGCTTGCCGGTTTTCGACATGGCACCGGCGACCATGCCGCACAGATACTGGCTCTCATAGGTCCGGCCGTAGAACGATTGCAAGTTCGGCCCGTTGGTAGTGCCGGCGGCGTTGAGGAAGGCGACATCCGGGTGCTTCTGCGCCAGTTCCTTGAACGTGTCGGAATAGCCGAAGGCCGTCCCGATGATGATATTGTAGCCGCGCTGAATGAACTTCTCGGCCGGCGGCGTGATCTGCGCCGCATCCTCGGCGATATTTTCCACGTACGGAATCTTTTGACCCATGGCGGCCTCGATCCTGGGCCTGGCCTCGTCAAAGGCCTGGGTCCAGCCGCCATCGTTCTTCGCCTTGAAATAAAGGAACGCAATCTTGGGCGGGCCCTTCAGGGTGAACCCGTCCGCCCGCGCAGCCCCGGACGCCGCCAAAACGGTCGCCGCTGCGATGAGTACCAACTTGTTGAACATTTGCTCGTCTCCTCTGGCTCCGCAACCGACGGCTGATGCCGGCGGCAACACTTGCACTGCTGCAGTCCCAGTCTGCAGTTCGACTTCAAGACCGGCGGTCGTGCACTAACGGCCGGCTTGCGCGAGCGCCGCCTCGATCATGCTCGGCGTGAGCGGCACGTGATGAAACTTGCCGACACCGAGCGGCTTGAGCGCGTCCTCTACAGCCGAAGCGACCACCGCACCCACGGCGATGCAGCCGGCTTCACCCACGCCCTTTACTCCCAAAGGATTGAGCGGTGACGGAGTTTCCAAGTGCAGCACCTCCACATTCGGAATTTCCGTGGCATACGGCATTAGGAAATCCACGAAATTCGCGTTCGCCAGGTTGCCGCTGGGCTCGTATTCTAGCCGCTCATACAACGCTCCGCCTAGTCCTTGGGCGATTCCGCCGTGAACCTGTCCCTCGACGATCATCGGATTGATCATGTTGCCGCAATCGTGGATGCACACGTATTTGCGGACGGTCACGCGGCAGAGGCCGGAATCGACCTCGATGATCGCGCCGTGCACGCCGTAGGCCCAGGTGGCGTGCGGCGGACTGTAATAGTCGGTACCTTCGAGACCGGGCGCCGCGCCATCCGCGAGCGCCGGCCCATCGTGCTTGCTCGCCGGGGCGAATTGCGTCGCCGCCTTGGCGGCGTCGTTGAACGCATAGCGTAGCGGATTGCTGGCCGTCGCCACCGCCGCCAGCGGCACGAAGCGGTTGGAGTTTTTGATCCAGGCCGCACCATCGCGCAACTCGACGTTCTCGACGTCGACTTCCATCATGTTGGCCGCCGCTTTCAACGTCTTCTCGCGCACCACCAGCGCCGTCTTGTGGATGGCGTTGCCGCTGACGACGGCGGCGCGGCTGGCAAACGTCGCCACGCCCCAATCGTAAGCCTTGGTGTCGCCTTCGACCACGATCACGTCCTGCGGCTTGACGCCGAGCTGATCGGCGACGATCTGCGCGAATACCGTGTCGTGGCTTTGGCCCTGGGTCGAAAGCCCGGTGTTCACATACACCTTGCCGGTAATCGGATGGATGCGGACATGTCCGCCCTCATACGGCCCGAGCCCGGTGCCCTCGACATAAAATGCGAGACCGAGACCGAGATGTTTGCCTTCGGCGCGTGCTTTCTCTTGCGCGGCGGCGAAATTCGCCGCGTCAAGCGCATCCGCCATCATATTCAGAGCTTTGTCGTACTGACCGCTGTCGAGCGTTACCTTCAAGCCGTCGGCAAACAACAAGCCTTCGCGCGGATACGGAAAGTCTTTTTCGCCGATGAAATTGCGGCGGCGTATCTCGAAGCGGTCGAGACCGAGCTCCTCCGCCAGCTGATCCATGGCGCGTTCCAGCGCAAAGCAGGCGTGCGGCCGTCCGCAGCCGCGGTACGGCGTCACCTGAACCGTCGGGGTGTAGACGGCCTTGAACTCGACCCAGATATTGGGGATCCGGTACGCGCCGGCGATCGAAGTCGATGCCACCTGAGCGACCGCGATGCCGTATGGAATGAAGGCGCCGGTGTCGTGCAGGAAGCTATCCCTGAGCCCAATCACCTCGCCTGATTTCTTCGCCGCGAGCTCAATGCAATGGATTTGCGTCCGCTCCTGCGACGAGCCGATGAAATTCTCACGCCGGTCCTCGATGTACTTCACCGGACGGCCGAGCTGCATCGCCGCCATCGGTACGAGCAACTCGTCGGGGTGGAACATCATGACCTTTTGGCCGAAGCCGCCGCCGACGTCAGGCGCGATCACCCGAACCTTATCTTCGTCCAGATGCAGAATGGACGCCAAGCCGCCGCGGAGCGAAATCGGCGCCTGGGTACCGTCCCAGACGGTCAACTCTTGCGACACCGCATCCCAGCGTGCCGCAATCGCCCGGCACTCCATCGGCGCCGCGGTCGAGCGGTCGACCTGGACGCGAATCTTGGTGATGTGCTCGGCGTTGGCGAATGCCTGGTCCGGATCGCCGCAGACTTGCACAAAATGCGCCGCGACGTTGTTCGGCGCATCGGCATGGACCAGCGGCGCGTCGTCCTGCACCGCCTTCTCAAGGTCGATTTCAACATCGAGCGGATCGTAATCTACTTCGACAAGACCCGCGGCGTCTTCGGCAACGTAGCGATCGACGGCCACCACCATCGCGACGCATTGGCCGACGTAATAAACGTCGCCGCGCGCCAGCGGACGCTGGGTATGCGGATGCGCCATCGACGCATGCGGAATAAGCAGCGGCAATTCAATGTCGAGAGCGCCGATGTTGTCGCAGGTGTAGACCGCCGCGACGCTCGGGTGTTTTTGCGCGGCGCTGATGTCGATCGAACGGATGCGAGCGCGAGCGAACGGGCTGCGGACGAACGCGACGTGCAGCGGCTTGCCCAGCGGGATGTCGTCGACGAACGCGCCTGCGCCGCGCAGCAGTTTCGGGTCGATATTGCGCTCGATACGTGCGCCGAACGTCCGTGTCGACATCGCCGGTCCCTCCGCTCTCAGCTCTTCCCGAGCAGCTCTGCCGCCCGGCGAACGGCGGCGATGATGTTGATGTAGCCGGTACAGCGACAGAGATTGCCGGACAACAGATAGCGGATGCCGTCGTCGGAAAGATCAAGCGGTGTAGGCTCGTTGAAGCGGCTCAGGATGTTCATCACCATCCCGGGCGTGCAGAAGCCGCATTGCAGCGCGTGGCATTCCTGAAAGGCCTTCTGCAGCGGGTGCAGCGTGCCGTCTTCGGCCGCCACCGATTCGATGGTACGGACGTTCGCGCCGTTCGCCTGCGCCACCAGCGTCAGGCAGGACCGGCCGGCCTTGCCGTCGATATGAACCGTGCAGCAGCCGCACACGCCGTGCTCGCAACCGACATGGGTCCCGGTGAGGCCAAGCTCATGGCGGAGGAAATCCGACAGCAGCATCCGCACGCTCACTGTCCGCTCGACCGGCTCACCGTTAACGGTGAGCGACACGGCGATCTGAGGATCGTTGGATTTATCGGGCAGCGCCGGCTTTATCCTGCCGCGACTTATTTGCCCATCCTCTCGCGGGCACGCGCGGCCGCTTTCGGCACCAGACGGCGGGTCAAGGTCGCGACCACCCGCCGGCGATAGGCCGTGGTCGCGTGCATATCGTCCGCCGCGGTGACGGCGCTCGCGGCCGCTTCCCCGGCGGCCGCAAGATCTGCCTCGTTGAGCCGCGTACCCTGCAGCCGCTTCTCGGCGGCGGTAAGGCGCAGCGGCCGCGCCGCGATGCCGCAGGCGGCTAGGCGAATCTCACCGACCTTGCCATCGGCGCCAAAACGGAGCGTCGTGCCGACGGCGGCGATCGCGTAGTCGCCATGGCGGCGGGCGAATTCGTCGAAGGCAAAACCGGCGCCCGGCGGCAGCACGGGAAAGCGGGCTTCGACGATCATCTCATCGCGGCGCCGGCTGGTGGTGAGATGGAATTGGAAGAAGTCGTCGGCGGCAATCTCGCGTTGGCCGGCGGGACCTTGCGCCACCACGCTGCCGCCGAGCAAAACGAGAACCATCGGCATCTCGGCCGCGGCATCCGCATGGCACAGGCTACCAACGGTAGTGCCGCGATTTCGGATCGGAATGTGCGCGACATGCGCCAGGGCTTCAGCGATCAACGGATTGGCACGTTGCACCGCCTCGTTTAGTTCGAGTTCGCGATGCCGGGTCATCGCCTTGACGACGATCCGGCCACCCTCAATGACGACGCCCTTGAGGCCAGCGACGTGCTGGATGTCGACCAGGAGCGCGGGATGCGAGAGGCGAAAATTCATCGCCGGAACGAGGCTCTGACCCCCCGCGAGCAACATCGCATCCTCGTCCCCGGCGAGCGCCGCAATCGCGTCGCCGACGGTCTGCGGTGCCCGATATTCAAAGACCGGCGGCTTCATTGCGGCCAACTCCGGCGGCTTGCTAATATCCGCAATGTGGATACGATGTCTAACGATAGGATAGAGGCGAAACAAAAAGCCTGTCAATCATTTCATTGTCTGCTTGCGCGCAACGAGGCAGCAACATGCGTGTGCAAGGAGAATAACCGTGCGGAGGACGCTCATGAAGCCGGCCATGCTGCCGGCGGCAGCCAAGGCGATACCGCGCCTCGCCAAGAAATCCGTTACATCGGAGGATGGCAACGCGGCAAAGCTGCGCGGCATACCGCGCGTGTTCACCATCATCGAGCATTTGGCGGCGCGGCCCGGCCGGATCATCGACGTTACCAACGAGCTCGGACTGCCTTGGGCGACGGTGCATCGCACCATCACTCAATTGGCCAAGGCGAATTTTTTGCGCCGCGATCCGGAAACCAACCGCTACGAAATCGGTCCGGCGCTCTGGCATGCGGGCACGGCTTATGTCGCGAACCATCGCGTGCTTCGCGCCGCGATGCCGTATCTTTACAAGGCCGAGCAAATTCACGGTATCGCCGTGCAACTCACCGAACGCATCGGCTATCAGGCAGTCAATCTCTACTCGGCGCAGCCCTACGCGACCGACATTTCAAAGGCGCAATACGGTTATCACTTCCCGCTGCATTGCGGTTCGAAGGGCAAGGTGCTGTTGGCTTTTGCGGAGCCGGAATTCATAGAGAAATATCTCAACCGACCGCTGGAGAAGTTGACTGACTTCAGCGTCACTGACCCCGCCGTGCTACGCCAGGAGCTCGGCGATGTCCGACGCCGCGGCTACTCGGTAACGGTGGCGGACGTACAGCCTTTCACCGGTTCGATCGCGGCGCCGGTCCGCGACGCTTCGGGCAACGTCGCCGCAGCGGTCTGCTTTCTCGGCCGCAAAGCGCTCATTCAGAACAAGCAACGCCGCGAGGAGCTGCTTGAGCATCTCCAGCACGCCGCGCATTCGGCATCGATCGATCTCGGCTGGCGGCCGGATTCGGTATGAATACGGCCACTGGGTCCGGCGTCAGCGGCGCTCCTGATAGGAGCCTTGCAGGTTCTTGAACGTCTCGACCAACGCGTCCACCGCGGCGGCAATGAATGCCGCGCCAGCATCTGCGCTGGCCTTGGTGGGATCGCCAAAAATGGCGGCGTGACCGACTTCGGGGCGGGGACGGCGCATGTAGGTTCGCGTCGGGTTGGAAGGCGCGACGAGATCCCATGCCACCGGCCCATATTTTGCGCCCGCGAGCTCGGCGATTTTCACCAGCTGCGGCCGCGTCGCGAGCTGGAACGACGTCTCCAGCTCGCCGCCATGACCCATTCCGCCCGGCACCGACTTGCGCATGGCGTGGATTCGCTCCGCTCCCGGCTCCCAGTAGCTCACGGCCGAAACGACAAACTCGAAATCCGGGTCCAGCTCGTCGATCAAAAGTCGCGCAACGGCATCGTTAGAGGTGCCGTTGGGGCGATTGCCGTTGAGGATGATCAACTGGCGAAATCCCTGCCGGATCAGCGCCGCGCCGATTTCGAACACCATTGTCTGGTACGTGGGAATCGACAACGAGATGGTGCCTGGAAAGAATTCGAAGGTCTTGGAAATGCCATAGGCGACCGGCGGCGCGATCACGGCGTCGATCCGCTCGGCCAGCTCGAGCGCAATGTGTTCAGCCTGATGCGTGTCGGTGTCGGTCGGCATATGCGGGCCGTGCGCCTCGGTCGCGCCGGTCGGAAGAATTACGGGCTTGCGCGCGGCGATGATCTTGGCGATCTCCATCTGCGTCATGCTTGACATTCGGCGTTCCATATTCGCTTCCTCGCTCATTAATTGACGGCGTCCCGAGCGGCGACGGTTGCCACATGCCTCCGATCGGCGCAAGTTGATCGCCGACAGCTAATCTGGTGAGAGAAGTGTGGCGTGAAAATCGGGCAATCGTTTACCGTGGCGCGTCCAGTGGACGCGGTTTGGGAGTTCTTTCAGGACGTGCCGGCGGTCGCGGCGTGTCTGCCTGGCGCTGAACTTCTTGAAGCTGGAGCTGACGGCGTTCACAGAGGCAAGGTCGGCGTCAAGCTCGGCCCCTTCAAGGCTACGTTCGAAGGCGAAGCCAAAATTACAGCGGACCCCACGACCCGGTCCGGTCACCTCGACGGCCGTGGCATCGACAAGCGCGGCGGCAGTCATTCGCGGATGCTGCTCGATTACAAACTAAGCGACCTCAACCAAGCGACGCGAGTCGATATCGACGTCGACCTCACGCTGTCGGGGCCGATTGCTCAGTTCGGTCGGACGGGTCTAGTAACCGAGGTTGCCAACGTGCTTGTCGGCGATTTCGCGCAAAGCCTCGAAATACGGATGTCGACGGCCGATGCAGCCGACGATCGCACGCCGCCCCGACCAAGACAAGTAAACGTCGTGTTGCTATTGATCGCAGCTACCAGGACTTGGCTCAAGAAGCTCTTCGGTCGTCTGTAACGTCGCTACGCACTGCCAAGCTCGGCGGCGGTTCTGTGTTGGAGCGCCAAGAATGCTCAAGCGCCGCGCGTTCGACCAAGTAGTTCGCGCCGACAACGTCGCGTTGACTTGAGAGGATTATGATTGTTTAGGATACGAGCGCTTATGCGCTTCTATCGTAGAGGGTTGGCCCGGTGAAGCCAGCGCTGTTTGCTTATCACGCGCCGACCACCGTCGATGATGCGGTAGCAAAGCTTGCCGAGCTCGGCCCGCGCGACGGGCGTATTCTCGCCGGCGGGCAAAGCCTGGTGCCGATGATGGCGTTTCGCATGGCGCGACCGGCGCATCTCATCGACATCAATTCGGTTGCCGGGCTCGACCGGCTCGTAGTCGAGGCCGATGTGCTTTCAATTGCGGCCTGCGTGCGCCACGCGGCATTTCATCGGCCGGTTGCGCCGGGCCCTACGGGTGCGCTCTTTTCCACCGTCGCGCGGAATATCGCACACTACCCGATCCGCCTGCGCGGCACGTTTTGCGGCAGTCTCGCCCATGCCGACCCGGCGTCGGAATGGTGCTTGACCGCAGCGACGCTCGGCGCGGACATCGTCGCCGCAAGCGAGCGTGGCCGCCGCAACATCGCCGCCGCCGATTACTTCGAGGGCATCATGACGACGGCGCTTGGCGAGGATGAATTGTTGCTTGAAGCGCGCGTGCCGCTGCTAGCGCCGGATGAGCGTTTCGGCTTTTATGAGTTCAGCCGTCGCGCCGGCGACTATGCACTGGCGATGGCACTGACGACCTTCCGGCTGCAGGATGGAATCATCGTCGACCCCCGCCTCGGCATTGGCGGAGCCGAGGCGTTTCCACGGCGAATTTCTGCGGCCGAAGCCGTGCTTGCGGGCAGCAAACCGGGCCCTGAAGTTTTCCGGGCCGCGGCCGAAGCGGCCGCGCAAATGATTGAGCCCTTGGAAGATGTGCACGCTGACGCCGAATTCCGGCTCGATCTGGTGCGCGCCGTCGCCCGGCGGGCGCTGGAGCGGGCGCTTGCATGAACGTTCCGCCTAGGAGCGCGAATTCAGGATGGGTCGGCCGCTCCATTCGCCGGCTGGAGGATCCGGCCCTGCTCATCGGCTGCGGCCGGTTTACCGCCGACCTGCCGGCAGCCTACCGACTCAAATTTGTACGCAGCGTGGTCGCCGCCGGTCGCATCGAAAAAATCACAATACCGCATGGCGCGACGGTTGTTACCGCGGCCGATCTCAAGGCCGTCAAACCAATCATTCCGGAGTTGCATAAGTTCGACTATGTGCCGGTGGCCCAGCCTGTGTTGGCGGCGGATGTCGTGAGATTTGTCGGCGAGCCGCTTGCCGCGGTCGTTGCGCGAAGCGAAGCCGAAGCGGAAGATATCGCGGATGGCGTTTCGGTCGACATCGCCGAAACCGCCCCCGTGGTCGACGCGCGCACGGCGCTCGCCGATGGCGCGCCGCTGGTTCATGAGCACGTGGCGCGCAATCTCATCGTCGAAGGCAAGATCGAGACGCTCGGATTTGCCGCCGCGCAAAGCGCGGCGCATTGCCAGGTCACGCTCGAAGCTCGCTCGCGGCGGCAGAACGCGACGCCACTCGAGGCGCGCGCGGGCCATGCCGCTTTCGACCCGGCGACCGGACGCGTCACGCTGACCTGCGCCACGCAGATGCCGCACCTGATGCGCACCGCAATCGCGGACTTGATCGGCATGCCGGAAAGCGAACTGCGCGTCATCGCGCCGGATGTCGGCGGCGGTTTCGGTCAAAAAATGTCGCTCGCTCCCGAATACGTCGTCCTGGTCTGGTTGGCGCGCCAGCTGCGCAGTTCGGTCGCCTGGACCGAAGATCGCCGCGAGAATCTGATTGCGTCATTTCACAGCCGGGACCAATACATCCGCCTACAAGGCAGCTTCGATGCCAACGCAAAACTGGTCGCGCTGTCCGCCGAGGTCATTGCCAATGTCGGCGCCTATTCGTGTTATCCGACCACCTGCGCAGTCGAGCCGCTGATGGCAATGGCGGAACTGCCCGGTCCGTATGATTTTCGCGCCTATAGCTGCGTCGCCCGCGGCGTGCTCACCAATAGCTGTCCGATGGCGCCCTATCGCGGCGTATCGCGCCCGGCGATCACCATGGCCTTGGAGCGGCTGATGGATCTCGCAGCGGCGCAATTGGGCGTGGATACCGTCGAGATACGCCGGCGCAACCTGATCGAAAAATTTCCCTATACCTCGGCCACGGGACTCATCTTTGACGAAGGGACGTATCGGCAGACGCTGGATATGGCGGTCGAGGCGCTTGACCTGTCGGGGTTTCGGCAGCGCCAGCAGCGCGCGAAGTCGGATGGACGTTACTTCGGCATCGGCTTCGCGACGTTTTCCGAGCGGACCGGCTATGGCACGCCGGCCTTCGCCGCGCGCGGCATGGGCGTCACTCCGGGATGGGAGACCGTCGAGCTGACGATGGACCCTTCCGGCTTCGTCGAGGTGCGGATCGGTGCCAGCCCGCACGGCCAAGGCCTGCGCACGACGCTCGCCCAACTCGTCGCCGATGAGCTCGGCCTTGCTCCCGACCGGATCAAGGTCGTGCACGGCGACACCGACCGCACGCCGTATGGCTGGGGCACGTTCGCTAGTCGATCGCTGGTCATCAGCGGTGGCGCCGGCGTGCTGGCGGCCCGCAAGATGCATGCGAAGCTTGTGAAGATGGCGAGTTGCCTCCTCGAAGCCGCCGCAGACGACATCGTGTTGGAGGACGGCGCCGCGCGGGTCGCCGGAACCGACCGCGCGATACCGATCGAAACCTTGGCGCGCGCCGCCTATCATCAGACTCATCTTTTCAAGGGCGAAATCGATCCGGGGATTTCCGAGCGCGCGACCTATGATCCGCCCGGGACATTCTCGAATGCTTGTCACGCCGGCATTGTCGAGGTCGATCCGGAGACCGGGCAGGTAACAATCGAAAAGTTCGTCGTGGCCGAGGATGCCGGCCGCATCGTCAATCCGATGATCGTCGATGGCCAGATTGTCGGCGGCGTCGCGCAAGGCATCGGCAATGCGTTGTTGGAGGAAATCGCGTACGACGAAACGGGCAACATCCTGACGGCAACGCTAGCGGACTTTCTACCGCCGACGAGCCGTGAGGTCCCGCCGATCGAGCTGCTGCATCTGGAAACGCTGAATGGGGCGACAGTCACCCAGGCCAAAGGCTTGGGCGAAGGGGGCGCGATCGGAGCGCCGGCGGCGATTCTCAATGCAATCAACGATGCGCTTTCGCCCCTCGGCGTGACGATCAACGAAATGCCGGCGACACCGCAGCGCATCCGCGCGGCATTGCGTCAAGCGGGAAAGAAACACGCATGAGCAAGCGAAGCGAGATCACGCTGACGATCAACGGCCAGGTCCACGTCATTGGCGTCGAGTCGCGCCGCACGCTGGTCGACGCGATTCGCGAGGATTGCGGACAAACCGGCACCCATATCGGCTGCGAGCATGGCGTGTGCGGTGCATGCACGGTGCTCGTCGACGGCGACCCAGTGCGTTCGTGCCTGATGTTCGCGGTGCAGGCGCATGGCAAAAAAATCCGCACCGTCGAAGGGCTGGCGAACGGCGACGAGCTCAATCCGCTGCAGTGCGCATTCATGGAGCATCACGGCTTGCAGTGCGGTTTCTGTACGCCGGGATTCCTGATGCTGGTCACCGGTGTGCTGGAGCGCGATCCCGACATCAGCGACGAAGAACTCGTCGATGTGCTGTCGTCGAATCTCTGTCGCTGCACAGGCTACCAGAACATCGTCAGGGCCGTGCGTTCGGCCGCAGCCGAACTGCGGCAGCGCTGACAGGCGCAAAGTAGGATCGGATAAGCCGACCGATGGCCGTGCCAAACATAAAGCCGAAGGTAAAATTTGTCGGCCGGTCGCTGCCGCGCCTGGAGGACCGGCCACTGCTGATGGGCAAAGGTTGCTTCGCTGCGGATGTGTCGTTTGGGCAGCAATTGCACATGCGCGTCGTGCGCTCGAATTTCGCCCATGGCCGGCTGCGTTCAATCGACGCCAGCGCGGCGCTTGCGAAACAAGGCGTCCACGCGGTGTGGACGGCGGCCGACGTCGCCGACATTCCGCCCATCGATTTTCGTCTCAGCCGGATCGAGGGGCTCGAACCCTACCGCCAAAGGCTCTTTGCGACCGACCGGGTGCGTTACGTCGGCGAGCCGGTCGCCGCCGTGTTCGCGGAAGATCCGTATCTCGCCGAGGATGCGGCCGAACTGGTCATACTGGACGTCGAAGAGTTGCCGACAATTTTGGCTGCCGACGAGGAGCCGGGCGAGTTCGAACTGGGCCTGCGGACCGAACCAGCGATCATCCGCAAGGGTTACGGCGACGTCGATGCAGCCTTCCGTTCCGCTCACGCCGTGGTTGCCACGACGCTATCGATCGGACGGCACTCCGGCGTTCCGCTTGAAACGCGCGGCGCGATTGCGCGCTACGATGCGGCGCGCGACGTGCTGGAGCTGCATGGCGCCGCCAAGGTGCCGCATTGGAACCGGGACCAGATTGCCCGCATGCTTGGACGCCCGGCATCCTCCGTTCACCTCTATGAAGGTCACGTCGGCGGCGGCTTCGGCGTTCGCGGCGAACTATATCCGGAAGACGTGCTGGTGTGCGCCGCGACGCTGCGCATGCGGCGGCCGGTCAAGTGGATCGAGGACCGCCGCGAACATCTGATCGCGGCCAATCATTCGCGCCAGCAGCAGCATCGCGTTCGCGCCGCCGTCGATCGCGACGGACGCATCCTCGGGCTCGAGGATGAAATATTTTACGATCAGGGCGCCTACATCCGCACCCACGGGGCGACTGTCCCGGATCTCGCCGCGGCGATGTTGCCCGGCCCCTATCGCATTCCTGCCTATCGGGCCGCGGTGCACATCCGGCTGACCAACAAGACACCGTGCGGAACCTATCGCGCTCCCGGCCGGTTCGAGAGCACGTTCGTGCGCGAGCGGCTGCTCGATGCGATCGCCGCCAGGTTGGATTTGGATCGCGTGGAGATACGCCGGCGCAATCTGATCAGCGCGCACGAAATGCCGTATGCGCGGTCGCTTGATGTGCTCGGCACCGAGATCGTGCTCGATTCCGGCGATTATGAGGGACTGCTAGACAAGGCTCTCGCCGCAATCGAATGGTCGCGGTTGCGCGAAAAGCTGGCTGCGCGCCGCGCCGCGGGCGAACTCGTCGGTGCGGGTATCGCCCTGTTCGTGGAAAAAAGCGGACTGGGACCGTTCGATCAAGTGAGGATCGGTATCGACGCCGACGGCACGGTCGAGATCGTCAGCGGCTCCGCCTCGGTCGGGCAGGGCATGGAAACCGCGATCGCGCAAATCTGCGCCGATGCCCTTGGCGTCGATTACCGCAGAGTCCGCGTCATTCACGGTCGTACCGATCGCATCGAGCGCGGAATGGGCGCATTCGCGTCGCGGGTAACGGTCATGACCGGTGAGGCGACCCGCGTCGCGGCGTCCGCGCTCAGAGCCAAGGCCATCGAAGCGGCGTCCGAATTGCTGCAGACGCCCGTCGCCGTCCTCGATGTCGTGGACGGCGAAGTCGTTCGCACCGACGCGGCAGGACCCTCCATCGGCCTCGGTGCGATTGCCCGCGCGTTGACGCCCAGCTCGCATCTGCGTCCTGGTCAGGAGCCTGGGCTGTGGGCGGAGGGTTCGTTCCACACCAACCATATGAACTACCCCTATGGCGTGCATATCGCGGTGACGTGCCTGGATCGGGACAGCGGCGCCGTCGCCATCGAGCGCTATCTTGTCGCCTACGATGTCGGCAAGGCGGTCAACCCGATGCTGATTGAAGGACAGATCGTCGGCGGCTGCGCGCAAGGGATCGGCGGCACGTTGTTCGAGGAGTTTCTGTACGATACGCGTGGCGAGCCATTGTCGGTAACGCTTGCCGACTATCTTATGCCGACCGTGCGCGAGATGCCGCCCGTCGAGGTCATGATTTGCGAAGACGCGCCTAGCCCGCTCAATCCGCTGGGCCTGAAAGGCGCGGGAGAAGGTGGCGCGAATGCGGTGGGAGCGGCAATCGCCGCCGCGATCGATGACGCGCTTGGCACGAAAAATGCTGTCACCGAGCTGCCGATCACGCCACAGCGGCTCCGTCGGCTGATAAAGCGGGCGGCCAAGGATCAAAATCCCTCGGAGAAATCCGAGTTGCTGGACCGCTCGAACAGGTCCCGATAATCAATGAGCGACCGATCGGCGGGTCGATCTGTAGGTTTATGAGGAGAAGCAAGTATGGACCTCAAGCTTCAAGGCAAGACTGCGCTGGTGACCGGCGGCAGCGAGGGCATCGGTAAGGGCATCGCGCTGGCGCTGGCGAAGGAAGGCGTGGACATCGCCATTTGCGCGCGCCGCCAGGAGCCGCTGGAAGCCGCCGCCAAGGAAATTTCGCGGGCGACAAACCGCAAGATCGTTCCGCTCCCCGCCGACCTGCGCAAAGACGCCGACGCCAGGACGTTCATCGAGCAAGCGCACAAGGCGCTCGGCCGCGTCGACATCATGGTCAACAATGCCGGATCGGCGGCGGGCGGCGTCATCGAGCATCTGACCGAGGACGACTGGGAAAAGGGTCTGCAGCTCAAGTTTATGGGCTATGTGCGCTGCCTGCGCTACGTGCTGCCGATAATGGTAAAGCAGGGCGGCGGTCGTGTCGTCAATCTGATAGGCAACGACGGCGTCAAGCCGTCGTATTGGGAAATCTGCCCCGGTGCTGCAAACGCAGCCGGCCAAAACCTCACCATCTCGCTCGCCGGCCAGTACGGTAAGGACGGCATTAGCTTCGTCGCGGTCAATCCGGGCCCTGTGCGCACCGAGCGCTGGAGCGGCCTGGTCCAGGCCATGTCACGCGACATGAAGATTCCATACCAAGAAGCCGACACGCTGGCGCCAGCCTCGATTCCGATGGGCCGGATCGCCGAGGTGGATGAGGTCGCCAATCTGGTAGTGATGTTGGCCTCGCCGTTGATGGAAATGGTCAACGGCACCATGATCGAGATCGACGGTGGTCAGGACAAGCCGCTGATGGATCGCTTCCGTGACAAAAACCGGCGCTGAGGTTTATGCACGGCAAGCGTTTTCGCTCGAGACGTTCCGCCCCCCGGACGCACAGCCTCAACCGATAAGTCCCCCACTGCCAGCAGCCGGCCCAGCGCTGACGTCGCGCACGCCGCGTCGACGGCTAGACTGCTGGCTGCTCGAAATTTCCACGATGACGGCGAATGCCCGGCGGCGAGCCAATGACGATGGCGCGCCTAGCCCCTCTTCTGCTGCCGCTTCCGCAGGCCTACTTCAGGACCCGCCGCCGCTTTCGTCGATGAATTCAACGCCAATGGGGCCTGGCTACTTGCGTAAACAACGTGACCGTGGTCACTCCCTCTTTTTCCTCACTCCTCTCACCCCAAATTTTCCACCCCCGCGTTGGGTTCGTTCTGCCAACCCGCGAGCCCAGCCGCTTCGCGTTGGCTTCTCCTCCCCCCCGGTGCTTAGGCTCGCACCCCTGACTGCGGATCAAGCGCGCCTTATGCTAACAATTGGGACCGCGTTGCGCTTGGTATTTGGTCCGTCGACATACATGTCGCTCCTCTCAACCCGGGCGACAGCGCTGTTACGTCACCTCAGCCTCCAGCGATACAGGTCACCCTTGATCTGGGCGACACCGGTGTCGCGTCATCCGCATCCGGGCGACAGGGCTGTCACGTCACCTCGGCCCCCAGCGCACGTGTGTCAGGTCACCCTTGATCTGGGCGACACCGGTGTCGCGTCATCCTCAATTCGGGCGACAGCCATTAGCCTATCAGTTGATCTGTCGCACCTCGCGCCGGCATCGATGCCGTCACCGTGGGTTCGTTCTGCCAAAATGTATTTTTCCGCTTTTTGGCTTCGTTCTGCCAAAATAGTAGTCGGGTTGTTCCGGCTGGATCCGCCGATTCCAACACTGGCTTTCGGGTCCGCCATACCCTCGAACAAGGACCTGAACAAAAGTGGGAACTTTGCAGTCGGCACGTGAACAGTTGTTCACTCGCCTTGAGGCCGGCTGCCACTTGCAGTAAATCGTTCGGCGCGATCTGGTTTCCAGGGCCCGTTTCTAGCAATCGCTATAGGCTCAATCCGGCGTGATAGCTGATGGAACCGAAACGCGCTGCTGTATCAGGTCTTTAGATTTTTGTTGATCATCGTTGGGACGGATACCCGTTTCGCAGCGGCGTCAAAATCGCGAATGCGAACTTGCGTCTCGACAAAGCCCGTCGCTCGTAGCGATCGACTGCACCAAGCTGCCGACAGAGATCCGCTAGGCCAAAAACAAAACTTTCCTGAAGCTCGGGCGCAATTAGATCGCAAGCGACCTGGCGCACCCGCCGTAGATCCGCTTGAGCTCGGCGATTCGGCGCGCCGCCGCGATTATCTCATCGTTGCCGGCGGGGCCGACAATTTCGCGCACCAAAGCCTCCATCTCGGCCGTCAGGGAGTGATCAGAGCTAGCCGAAACAGCCAGCCCATGGCGCCGGGCGTTACGGGCCGAACGTGCCTTGCCTTCGAAAGTTCTGGTCCGGTGCTACGAAGCGCGTTCTCCCTATTTGCGCGCAATTTTTGCGGCGAGATCACGTTGCGTTCCTTGCTTAGGCGGCTTTGTTGTCAACAACAACGTATTCAGCGTCTTCAACCGCGTTAACAACGCGACGCAGATTTTGGCCAAACGCTTTCCGGCGCCGTTCGATCTCGCGCAACGTCGCATTGCGCCGAGCTTCGGCTGAAATAACCATGCGGTTAAGTCGTTCCATTTCATTGATGCGGAGTGCGGCTGCGTCCGCGTTGATGATTTCCCAACCGATCCCGCATGATTTCAAAACTTTGGTGACCTCGTTTACGGCATTTCGATCAGCCGCAAAATATTGTCTCGCCAAAGTTTCAGATCTTCACCGGCCCAGAGGTTCCAAACCGATTTCACTGAAAGAGTCGACAAGAGGCCGCAGAACATTTCGAGCGCGCGAAATTCTGATCCCTTTATCAGAGCGACAAGAAATCCGCGATAACGCTCTGCTTCCCATACGTGTTGCAGAATATCGCGAACCCAGAGCTGCTCGAAAAAATCACTCGGCTCGACTGCCTGGAAAATGTCGCGATGCAATCGGCTGTACTTATCTTTGTCTTCCGCCGTCAGCAGAGGCAATCCGCTAAGATACTGTAAGCTGCCCTGGGGCAATGCCGCATCTGAAACTGCCAGCGGGAGAGTTTTCGCGGGTTTGTGCTCGCTCATTTAGTAACCTCATATAACTGATATTCGTACACGATATGTTCTTTCTAGCAAAAGTCAAAATTCGCCTTTCTTTCCAGGTTGTTATGGTAAAAATACGCGCGTTAGATTTCATTATAATCCAAGGGGTTAGCCGCTCCCGAGGCGCGAAACCACTGAACGGGAGCCACGCGACCAACGTCGCTTTGTAATAGTGGAGCGCGCATGAAGATTATCACCTATTCGTCAGAGCAAAAATTTGAAATTCGATCGGCGGCTGGGGGAGATAGCACACCGCGTAAGACGTCTAATCTTCTTGGAACTGACGACTAATGCCGCGATGGCGCAGTTCAGCGCCGACCCGGCGATGGCAACCGAAATCCGGTGCTCACTTAGGATAGCGCAAGTTCCCTTTTTATTTCTTTTGCCGCTTGCGCATCCTAACTCCTGCTCCGCCGCCGTTCTCGTCGATGAATTCGACGCCCGCAGCTTCCAGCATGCTGAAGTGCCTCGACCGTCCGCTCCTTTAATCGTCGCCGCGTTCAAACCTCGCCACGGTATCGGCCGAAACCTTGGCCGCAGCAGCAAGGTCTCTGACCCCCATCCCCAGCGCGGACCGAGCCATGCGGCATTGCACAGGCCTCAGAATCATAACACTGTATCGATTTCGGTTGACATAGATGATTCTCGCTTTATCGTATCCTTGTATCGAAATCGTAACAACTGCTGGAACGAACCATAGCCCAGGATCAAAGGTTACTAGCCTAATTCAGCTTCTCGCCGCAGCTTTATAGGCGGCTCTGACGCCCGCATCATCATGGGAGAAGACGAAAGAGCTTTGTTGCGGCTGTGGCGGGAGAAGCGCGGTGAGGCCGAGCCGGAGGACCTTTCCGGCAATCTCATCGTGCAGTTGGGAAACGTCACCGAGGACCTGAACCGGCGCTGGTACGAGGCCAATACCGGCGACCTCATTACCGATGTTCAGAAGCATATCCGGCATCCCGGATTGCACTGGATGGCGGCGACCTTGGATGGCCAAGTCGAAGCCAGCGGGGCGGTGTTCGAAGCCAAATTCATGCTGCCCTGGTACTTCTCGGAGGAGGCCGCCGCCGCGAAATACTGCCCGCAATTGCAGCACAACATGTGGGTGGTGGCGGCCAGGGGAGCCGTGCTTTCCGTGATCACCGGCGGCGGCAAGTGGATCGAGATCAAGACCCAGGCCGACCCGCTCTACCAGCATCTGATCGTCACCGCGGAACGGAAGTTCTGGCGCTGTGTCGAAAACGGCGAGCCCCCTACCCTGTTCGGGGTCGAGCCTCCCGAAGCCGCGGATTGCCGCAGTGCGCATTGTCGATATGAGTTCCTCGAATGCCTGGGCGGAGTTTGCCGCGGTCTTTGCCCAGACCCGCTCAGCGCATCTGGAGCACGAACAGGCCAAGACCGAGCTCAAGGGCTTGGTGCCGGAGGATGCCCAGCAGGCCATAGGACACGGCGTCAGAGCCAAGCGCTCGAGTCCGGCGCCATCAGCTTTGACCTTCTCAATGCCGAAGTCAGCCGAGGCAGGCCATGCAGCGAACCAGTGAGTCCATCGGCACGCTAGCCGCGGCGCTGGCCAAAGGGGACTGTCAGAATTTCTGTGTGAGGCCGGTTAGCCATCATGAGTTAACGAAGCGCTCGTTGAACATGACGGCGAATTGGGTCTTCGCCTCGGCCCACTCGCGCGGCGGCCGTTTCCATTCCGCAGCGGCGTGGTTCAAGACCAGATATAGCAGTTTTGTGGCCGCGTCATCAGATGGAAAATGTCCTCTGGTTCGGACAGCGCGGCGCAGCTTCGAGTTCAACGCCTCGATGGCATTCGTGGTGTAGATGATGCGCCGTACGCCTTCCGGGAACGCGAAGAATGGAATCACGAGCTCCCAGTTGCGGCGCCAGCTCTGCGCGATCGCTGGATACTTTATGCCCCACGATCCTTGTGCGAAGGCCTCGAGGGCGGCCTGGCCGGCGGCTGCATCTGCGGCGCGATAGACCGTCCGCAACGCCTGCGCCACACTTTTGCGATCCTTCCAGGAGGCAAAATCCATCGAATGGCGGATCAGGTGGACGATGCAGGTTTGCACGACAGTCTGCGGGAAAACCGCGTTGATGGCCTCGGGAAAACCCTTCAGGCCATCGACGACGGCGATCAGAATGTCCTGGGCTCCGCGGGTCTTGAGCTCGTTGACGACGCGCAGCCAGAATTTGGCTCCCTCGGTCTGTTCGATCCAGATGCCGAGAATCTCCTTGGTGCCGTCCGGCAGCACGCCAAGCGCGATGTAGATCGCCTTGTTGCGCACAAAGCCTTCGTCGCGGACCTTGACCCGAATGGCATCGAAGAACACCAACGGGTAGCACAGGTCGAGCGGGCGGTTCTGCCATTCCGCAACCTCCTCCAGCACCGCGTCAGTGACCGCCGAGATCAGGTCCGGCGACACCTCAATGCCATAGAGTTCCTCGAGATGGCCGCGGATCTCCCGAACAGTCATCCCGCGCGCGTACATCGAGATGATCTTGTTGTCGAAATCCGGAAACCGGCGCTGGTATTTGGCAATCAGCTTGGGGTCGAAGGTGCCGGCACGATCCCGCGGCACCGCGAGGGTCATCTTCGAGGTGCCGGTCAGGACCGACTTCTTCGAATAGCCATTGCGGTGATTCGACTTGCCCTCAGCGCCGTTGCCATCCAGGTGCTCGTCGAGCTCGGTATTCAAAATCCGTTCAGACAGCGCCTTCTTCAGCTCGTCGACCAGTCCATCCTTGTTGAATACGTCCTTCGGATCGCGGCCGGCCAGTAGCTGGTCAAGCAGTTCCTTCTCGATCGCCATATGATGCTCCCTCTGTTCTCATCATCATGGCCTCACACACAAGATTCCTGACAGTCCCGGCCAAAGCGCAGCTGCAGCTGACCAATCCGGAGAAATCGCTGGTCGCCACCATTGGCGCTGACAATTCTCGCGGAGCCGAACAGACCTTCCGCTATGCGCCACTCTCCAGCGGGCTCGACATCGTACGCAAGACGCTCGGTGATCATGAAATAGCAACGGTGCAGACCACTTCCATCGACCAGGCCGCCGGCATCGTCAATCTGACCACGGTGCTGGCGCATGCTTCCGGCGAGTGGATTGCCTCGGACTGGCCGGTTTGCCCGATCAGCGACACGGCAACGCCGCGTCGCATGGGCGCGGCGCTGACCTATGCTCGCCGCTATGCGCTCTTTACCCTTGTCGGCATTGCCGGCGAGGACGACCTCGATGCGCCGGACCTCGCGACACCGACCAGCCAGACATCAGGTCCCCGGACGCCAAGTACCAAGGGCACAGCGGGCGGCAACGGTTCGCTCAATGGCGGATCCGGCGGTCAACATCATCTGCCTCAACATCCGCCTCAACGCGCCAAGCTTCGTCGCGATGGCAAAGTCCAACCGAAACCTACCGCACCGGTTCTCGGCCATGAGGCATCCGCGGCATTGCGCGATCGGCTTATTGTCGAGCTCAATGACCTCGCCACCGGCGATGACGCCGCGCTATGGGCGCATCGGTCCTTGCCCGAAAAGAACAGCCTCACTGCCGCTGATGCTCGGCGCGTCGAGGAATCCTTCCAAACACGGCTGATGGGCTTTGCCGCCGGCGCCAATCTCCTCAAAGAGCCCCAGAAACCCAGGAAGGCGCGATCATCGCGCACTGGAAAGGCCGCAAAGCGCGAGAATCGCCAGCCGGCCTGATGGAATCGATAAGGCTGCGCTCGCGTTTCCCGAGCCGCGGCGCGTCCGCGATCGCGGGCACGTCAAATCCGTTGCCCAACATCCCTGCCTCGTTTGTGGCCGGCGGCCCGCGGATGCCCACCACCTGCGCTTTGCGCAAAGCCGCGCCCTCGGCCGCAAGGTCAGCGACGAATTTACCGTCCCGCTGTGTCGCGGCCACCATCGCGAGGTGCACCGCTGCGGTGATGAAGCGGCGTGGTGGAGCAACGCCAAGATCGATCCAACCCTGACCGCCCGCGCGCTGTGGCGCGAAACCCATCCGCTGGCGAGCAGCCATCAGCGGACGAGCAGCGAAGACCAACCGCCGGCTCCGACATCGGCGGCGATCGGAAGAACCTCAGACGTGCTGTGAGACTGAGGCCCCGAGTTCAAATCTCGGCGCTCCGACCAGCACCACTCCGAAGGCGCCCGCATTGACCATTCGGGAACGCTTAGAGCCGATCCAAGAAGATGTTGAGTTTGATGAATTGGTTGTGATTCCTTGGTGGGCGCTTGATTCGCACAGGAGCGCCTGATGTGGAAGCCTGAACACCGCCACGCGGCGGAGCGGCACGGCCTTCGTTATCCGAGTGACCTCACCGACGCCGAGTGGGCGCTGGTTGAGCCGATGATACCACCAGCCAAGCACGGCGGCCGGCCGCGGGACGTGAATGTCCGCGAGGTTCTGAACGCCATTTGCTACGTGCTGTCGACCGGCTGCCAGTGGCAGGCCTTGCCGAAGGACCTGCCGCCGAAGAGCACTGCGCACTATTACCTCATGCTGTGGGACTGGGACGGCACGCTGGCCCGCATCCACCATGCGCTCTATGTCGCGGCGCGCGAGCAGGCCGGACGCGAAGCGAGCCCGAGTGCGGCGATCATCGACAGTCAGAGCGCCAAGGCGGCTCAAAAAGGGGCTCTGCGCTCGACCCACAGGGCTTCGATGCAGGCAAGAAGGTCACAGGACGCAAACGTCACATCCTCGTCGATACGCTCGGCCTAATGTTGAGCGTGGTCGTCCACCCGGCTGATGTGCAGGATCGCGATGGTGCCCGCCAAGTGCTGCGCACGGCGCGCCGTTTGTTTCCCTTCATCGAACGCATCTTTGCGGATGCAGGGTACCAGGGGCCGAAGATGGAGAAGGTCGTCGCCGATACCGGTCGCTGGACATTGCAGATCGTCAAGCGCAGCGATGCACACCATTTCGTCGTCTTGCCCAAGCGATGGGTTGTCGAGCGCACGCTCGCATGGATCAGCCGAAACCGTCGTTTGGCACGCGATTTCGAGCGTTACGCCAGAACCGTCGCTGCCTTCGTTCGTCTCGCCATGATCCGCATCATGCTCAGACGCTTGACCAGACCAAGCCTTTGCTCATGAATCTCAACTTCTTGGATCGGCTCTTAGGCCTGAGTTGCAGGCGTTCCCGCGCAATTCCGGGCACCAGAGCTGCGGCGTCGTATACCGCGTTGGCTCGTTGACGATCCCTTCAACACAACATTGCCTGCGCCTTACATCCTCCACCGTTCCTTGCGCCGCCCATGATCGGGTTTATTTATGCTTCAAGAAGAAAGCGCTCAGATGGAACTGAGCGAAACTGCGTTCCTTACTCCGCGCCAGGAATTGGCAACGCGTGCCGGTAAGCCGGGTCTAATTAGCGAAATTATCGCGGCTCTGCGCGCTTTCTATGCTGTGCACTGTGCAACCTGGCACGTGACACAACGCACGCACGCGACACAACGGAGGCTCTGTCATGAAGAACGACGGCAACAAACCCACAACAACCGATGCCGGGATTCCGGTTCCCAGCGACGAGTTCTCGCTCACCGTTGGGCCTGACGGGCCTATTTTGTTGCAGGATCATTATCTCATCGAGCAGATGGCGAACTTCAACCGGGAGCGGATTCCCGAACGTCAGCCGCATGCCAAGGGAGGCGGCGCGTTCGGGCATTTCGAGGTGACCAAAGACGTCAGCAAATATACCAAGGCTGCGGTGTTCCAGCCGGGCATCAAGACGGACATGCTGGTACGCTTTTCAACCGTCGCCGGTGAGCGCGGCAGCCCTGACACATGGCGTGATCCGCGGGGCTTCGCGTTGAAGTTCTACACCGGTCAAGGCAACTACGACATGGTCGGGAACAACACGCCGGTGTTCTTTGTGCGCGATCCGATGAAATTCCAGCATTTCATCCGCTCGCAGAAGCGCCGTGCCGACACCAACCTGCGCGACCATGACATGCAATGGGACTTCTGGACGCTATCTCCAGAGTTTGCCCACCAGGTGACCGTGTTGATGGGTGATCGCGGCATTCCGAAATCTTGGCGCCATATGAATGGCTATTCCAGCCACACCTACATGCGGGTCAACGCCAAGGGCCATAAGTTTTGGGTGAAATACCACTTCAAGACCGACCAGGGGATCGACTTCCTGACACAGGCTGAGGCAGACCGCTTGGCTGGTGTCGACGGCGACTACCACATGCGCGATCTTTTCGAAGCGATCGAGCGCAGAAACCACCCAAACTGGACCCTGCATATGCAGGTCATGCCGTTCGACGAGGCCAAGACCTATCGCTTCAACCCGTTCGACCTGACCAAGGTTTGGCCGCACGGAGACTATCCGTTGATCGAGGTTGGCCGGATGACGCTGGATCGCAATCCTACTGACTACCACACCGAGATCGAGCAGGCGGCCTTCGAGCCCAATAACCTTGTGCCAGGCATCGGTCCCAGCCCGGATAAGATGTTGCTGGCTCGACTTTTCTCCTATGCCGATGCGCACCGCGCTCGTATGGGCGTGAACTACAAACAGATCCCGGTCAATCGACCCAAGGTGCCGGTGCATAGCTACAGCAAGGACGGATTGATGCGAGTCCAGAATGTGTCCGACCCGGTGTACGCGCCGAACTCCAAGGGCGGACCAAAGGCAGATCCCATCCAATATCCTCAGGTCGAGGTATGGGCGGCTAGCGGAGAGTTCATCCACGCCGCTTATACAAAGCGAAAGGACGATGATGATTTCGGTCAGGCCGGCACCCTGGTGCGCAAGGTCATGGACGACGCCCAACGCGACCGGTTGGTCTCCAACGTCGTCGGCCACCTCAAGGACGGAGTGACCGAGCCCGTACTGGTGCGTGCATTCGAGTATTGGCGGAACATCGACCTAGCTGTCGGCGACCGTATCGCCAAGGGCTTTGGAGAACGGCTGGCCGCCGAGTAGCGGGTCTGTCAGCGTGTAAACCGCTGGGTCGATCGGTCTTGAGGCTCAAGATGTCCCGGATCAATGTCCGAGGCATTGATTGATTTGAAGCTGGGAGAGTTCAGTCTGCGCGCCGATCGCGGAAAAAGGCTCATCCATCAACAGCAGTCCGGGATCGTCGGCGAGCGCGCGGGCAAGATTGACGCGTTGGCGCATGCCCCGGAGAGCTGGCCGGATAATATTTCTCGAAGCCCTTAGGGCAACGAGGCCGAGCCGCTTGCGCGCCCTAGCCAACCAGCATGTGCCTGCCGCGCCGTTAGATGCCTGGCTATTTGATAATTCCGTGCTCGACCATACTCTGCACCGAGGCGAGGATCGCCTGCTCCGTAGACACGGCAGGTGTCCAGCCCAAAAGACGGATCGCCTTTGCGATGCTGACATTCCGGTTCATGCCCAGCATGGAGGCGGCCACCCGCGCCCGGGCATTGAACAATCCGGCGATGCGGACGACCAGGCTTGGTGCAATCCGACTGGATAACGACGCTCAGTTCCAGGCCGGTTTCCCCGCCTTTCATGAATTCCCAGGCAGCACGCTCCGCGAGCGTCTTCGACTTTGGGTAGGCCGGCAGATGCTTGTCTTCCGGATTCGTCCAGTCGCTCTCGGTGACGATACCGGTACCTTTATTGGTATAGCCCACAGCGCCATAGCTCGAGAGAAGCACCACACGCTTCACCCCGGCATTGCTGGAGGCTTTCAACACACGAAGCGCGCCCTCGACGGCGGGACGAATCATTTCGTTTTCGTCGGCCGGATTTTGTGTCGATATCGGCGATGCGACGTGCAGCACATATCGGCAGTCTTTCACCGCCTCGGTCCAATTGGTGTCGCTGGACAGATCCGCCTGCACAAAGGACAAATCCTCAAGCGAGACTAAGCCTGTCGCCTTTAAAGTTTCCGTTACTTCGTCTTTTTTCACAGCATTGCGAACGGTCGCCTTTACCTGATAATTTTTGCTCAAGAGTTGGGCAATGGCGTGTAGGCCGACAAAACCGCTTCCACCCGTTACGAGAACCGTTTCTTTCTGTGCCATTGTTTTGGTGCCTCACAGCTGTTTGAGGATTGAGGCGTCAACCTAATGCTCGCCAAAGCACCTCGAATCCGCTTTCACAGTGCTTTCTTGCATTGGCCGGATCGTTGATCATGAAATCCATTGTTGTTTCGGTCAGCGAATTCACGATCGCGACGGTGAACTCCACGGAAACATTGCGTAAGGAGCCACCTGACTGCATTTGCCGCAGTAAGTCACCGACGCCGGTCATGGCCTTGTGAGCGGCCGTCCGGGTGTCCGAGGTAAGTTCCAGATAGCCCTGCAAGTGCGTCAGCGCCCGTCGTTTGTTCGGATGGGATACGGCCCAGCCCGTCCAATTTAACCAGGCGTGGGACATTTTCTTTCGGAGAGCGCCTTCGTTTGGCAAGTCTTTTAAGGCCGCAGTCGCCATCTCAGATTTCAGATCGAGATAAAGCTGATTGAACAGATCCGCTTTGGTTTGGAAGTAAACGAACAGAAGGCCATTCGATACGCCCGCCTCCTGAGCGATAGCCGCGATCGGCGCACTCAATCCTTGGGCAACGATGACGCGGGTGGCCGCGTCCATGATCGCGTTGCGCTTCTCTTTACTTTTCGGTCTCGCCACAACTCCTGACGATATAAGAGAGTGAGTGACCAGTCAACTAATTTGGAACTGACTTATTCTGACTTATAATGGCGGGTGGGTGAGCCGTTGCTCGGCCTTTACGTCCTCGTGCGGCTTCTCCTGTTGCGGCTGCGGCACCACCTTGGATTCGACCATGGTCTCCGGCGCCGGCGTGCTTCGCGACCACCCCGAGCTTCGCGGCAAACGACGATCAGCGCCCTCTCATCTCCTTTCGCGAGATGAAGCGTCGCCGCGCCGCGATTTGACTGCCGGCTTGCCTTTTTCGTTGAGGTCTGAGCAGCAAAAGCTGTCCACGCGCGGCGCGAATAGGCGTGACCTTCCGGACCGGCCACTCCAGCGCCGAGGTAATGCTGCGGCTACCCCATCCTCTGGCGAGTGGTCAAACCCAACAAAGGACATTCGCCACTGCGGCCGCAACGTCTTTGAGAGTCAATAGGCCACATTAGGCGCGAGCGTAGAGTGCCTTTTCAGGGTGGAAGCGCCGCCTGCCGTATCCTCGTGGGACTGCCCGTTCGTCTCCGCCGTGACTATTGAACGACATCAAGTTTGACTTTCGCAATGCCCTGTCCAGTAATTCCTAACCTCGCGGCGGCAGAATACGAGACGTCAACAACTCGTCCCGCAATGAACGGACCGCGGTCATTGATCCGAACCGTCACCGAACGCCCCGTAGCGACGTTTGTCACGCGCAGCCGGGTGCCAAATGGCAACGTAGGATGAGCAGCAGTCAATTCGTTGGGATCAAATTTTTCGCCGCTCGCGGTGCGCGATCCCTCTGTGTAGAAGCTAGCAAGCCCGTACGACGCCGTCTGCGTCCCGGCCCTATGCCTGTCTGCACCGAATGACAGTTGTTTTTTGGTGTTAACCGCTACTAGCGAGGACTGCCGATTGGCACCACGCAATACAGTTTTGTTGGTGACGACAGAGGACTGAGCGCAGGCGGCAAGCGTTGCAGCCACTAGAGACACAGTAAGCAGCCGAACAACGTTTTGAAAACCGGCGGACAAGAGCGACCGCGCATCAAAAAGAATACCGCCAGCGTCGTGATCGAGGTACAAATTTCCGGTACAGCCGATGGAAGACATATTGCAACCCCCCGCCGGGCTAAATCCGAACGAGTAATAGGGGCTGAACCGTGGCCAGATTGAAACCAGCCCCGATCAGCGACGCGATTCCATTTGAGTGTGGCCATTCCGTCACAGCCCCCGCATGTCGACGTCTCTAGTTCCGCTAATTGCGGACTCAATTTGGGCGTCGCGCCATGTCTGTTACGTGCCGTTTTTTATGCCGCGCAGGCATACGATGCGGCAAATTTGATCAACAGCGGCGTCGTTGCAGTCAAAAGCGATCTAGCCGACAAGGAGGTATCCGCGCGGCGCTGAAAAGGCTGATTACGCCTCCGTCCGCGGACCTTACCGGTACGGCAACAATCACTTTCCAATTCAAGATTTCTATTTACAGCGAGTGTCTAGAGACCCGAGGGCGGCTTTGAGGTCAAAACCGTGGCGACAATCC
>CAWGWO010000007.1:0-337788 GCA_963826295.1 uncultured Alphaproteobacteria bacterium | reverse complement strand
TGGTTGAGCTTCTTACCCTGACCATTGATGCGGACAAAAACCTCAGCAACAGTTTCTATGTCAACCGATGAATTCAGCGTCAGCGCCGTGAAGCTGTACTGCAGGAGACCATGCAGTTTGCCGATCGATGATTGTGTTTTGCTGATTTCTTCCGCAGACAATTCACGCACAGTTTTGAGCTCGGCGATGAACTGGTTTGCGAACTCGAAAACGTTCGTTTCGGCCTTCCATAGGACGGAAATGTCCGGAATATAAGCCTTGTCTTTGACTATCGATGCGTCTGCGACATCGAACCGTGATTGAAGGGGATTGAACGCGATCCAAATCCGATCCTTGATGAAATTCGAGTGGATGACTTCCTTGCCTTTGATTACCGCATAGAGGGAAGTTAGGCGTTGCTGCCCATCGACGATCGCCAACGAGGGTGCCTTGTGTTCATGGTGTTCGCCGATCCTTCGCATGTCGGGGTCGGCCCCGGTTTCCCAGAACAGGAGATATCCAGCCGGGTAACCCCTATAGAGGCTGTCAAAAAGATTTCTAACATTTACGTTCGGCCACACGAAGGGCCGTTGAATTTCGGGCAAACCGATTTTTCCGAGGCTAACATCCTCAATAAGCGCGACTAGCGGATATGCTGTTGTCGTGAAGAGGGCCACCGGTGCATCCCCCGATTATCTGGACTGCAATAAACTACCACGACGGCTGACGATGCAAGGGTAATGGACGCCACGCTGCGACAAAACTCGATCCCGTCACCATAAGCTGCGCGATCCCGCTCGGCGGGAGAGAACACTGTGGTGGCCTTCCAGCCGCAGCTTTGCGGCAGCTCGGCCAAAACCCGGGAAATTAAAGCGCTCTTATTCACGCATAGTCCAGGCGAGATAGATTTTCATATGTCATCCTCATCCTCGATGCACATGAAACGGGTGCGCGCATTAGCATGACAATGTCTAAGCCAGCGCGCAATTTGCTGCGGCGTCTTGAGCCATATGTCCCGGTCGTACAGGACGCGCCGAAGGACGATTTCGTAGCCAGTCAAATTCATTTCACGAAACGGCGCAGCAGCATGTGAATGAGAGTGGTGATGGCCGCCGTAAGCGTGCTTTTTTTTGGTCAAGCGGGTCATTAAAATCTCTCCGTTTGATTGCGGCGCCGAAGCGTCGCCTCGTCTTGCGATCCACCTTGCACGGAGGCAGCAGGCTGGCATCGGGGCGTCCTTCGCCACCGCAGCGCCGGCTGTACCAGCAGATCAAAAATCGAATGCGTACCAGACAGATGCAGCGGATGACCCAGTGATGCAATTGAGGCTGCGCGTACTGCGTAGCGCCAGAGTTTTCGTCGCCGCCTGGTAGTCCCTGAAAAATGCTGGAAACTTGCCACCCTTTTATGCCGCAGGTCCGCTCCCCGTTCGAAAGCCGCACGTTGATTGACAGCCTGGAATACAGTGCTTTAGCCTTCAAAGCTCGACCGACAGTAAAGCCGCACGACAGTCGCAACACCGGGGCCGCTTCAGAGGGAGCATAAGCATGAGCACGCGACGTGAAGACAAGTCACACTCAAACGGCACCGATGAGAGCCGACGCGAATTCCTGAAAACCGCGACGATCGCCGGGGGCGCAGCAGCACTCGGGACAGTCGCTTCGCCAATGGTCTCGCGCGCGCAAGCGCAGGAATTGACGCCGCGGCAAATGCCCCTGACGGGCATGGCGACGATGCCGGGAAAGGCGAACCACTGGTACGTACCGGCCTCGGACAAAACCGTCCATTGGGGATATTTCAGCAAGAAGCTGACACCCTTGATCGAGATCGATTCCGGCGACTACGCGACGATCGAATGCTTGACGCATCAGGCCGGCGACGATCCGGAACGTATGATTCAAGGCGATCCGGGAGCGGAAAGCGTCTATTATTGGACTAAGGGCAAGAAGAACGTGGACCGGCGTGGCGCCGGCCCGATGGACGCTCCCAACGGTGCCGGTGCCGGCTATGGCGTTCACATCATGACCGGGCCGATCGCGATCCGCGGGGCGAAAGAGGGTGACGTCCTCGAAGTCCGCGTCCTCGACATGTATCCGCGTCCCTGCGCCAATCCGCAATTCAAAGGCAAGACCTTCGGCACCAATATTGCGGCGTGGTGGGGCTATCAATACAACGATTGGGTCGGTGGCGAAAAGCCGCGCGAAATCGTGACCATCTACGAGCTGGAGTCCGACGGCGGCAACGACTGGGCAAGAGCAGTCCACAGTTATCGCTGGGGACCATTTATCGACCCGAACGGAGTCGAACATAAGGTCTACGATTATCCTGGTCTGGTCGTCGACCCGCAAAAGTGGAATCCAAAAACCGGCGTGCTCAAAGGCGTGCGCGTACCGCTGCGGCCGCATTTCGGCTGTCTCGGCCTCACGCAGAAGGAGGCCGATATCGTCAATTCCATTCCCCCCGACTATATCGGCGGCAATGTGGACGACTGGCGCTTCGGCAAAGGAGCAACGTTGTACTATCCCGTCTCCATCGACGGGGCCTTCTTCTCGGTTGGCGATACCCATGCCGCAATGGGGGATGGCGAGGTTTCCGGTACTGCAATCGAATCATCATGGACCGGCGTGTTCCAGTTCATCCTGCACAAGCAAAGCGACATTGCGGCCGGCACCTTGTTGTCGAGGCTCAATTGGCCGTTGCTCGAGACCAAGGAGGAATGGGTAGTGCACGGATTTAGCTATCCGAACTATCTGACCGATCTAGGTGCCAACGCGCAAAGCGAAATTTTCAAGAAATCCTCAGTTGATCACGCCATGCGCGATGCGTTTCGCAAGATGAGAGAGTTCTTGATGAACACGCAGAACCTCAGCGAAGACGAAGCCATTTCGCTGATGTCGGTCGGCGTCGATTTCGGCGTCACGCAAGTCGTTGACGGTAACTGGGGTGTCCACGCCAGCATCCGAAAGCATATCTTCGCCGGCGTCGGCAGCTAATCTGGAAGACGGAAGGGGGCGCGTGGGTTAGCCCAAACGCCCCTTCCATCCGCAGGCATCCAGAGGGTGTGGTCTTTGCGTCGGCGCATAGGGCGAGGAATGACATGCCGAAATACGAGTACGACTGCTCACGCTGCGGTTCATTTTCCGAATTTCGGCCGCTAGCGGAATATGACTTGCCGGTGCCCTGTCCCGATTGCGGGGCCGAATTGCCGCGGGCCGTATTATGCTTTCCAGCGCTCTCAACGCATGCTGCGGCTACGCGCGCCAATCCGTCGCAATTCTCGGCGACCGCAGCGCACAGCGCGGGCTGCAGATGCTGCGGCGGCAATTTCAAAATTCCGCGCAAAGAATGGACTAAAAAGCTGCTCTGACTGAGAGCCGAGTCGCGCCGGCGATCATAGTACGCATGATGGCGCAGCGAGCGGGTTGGGGCTCTGCGGCCGATCCAGTCAGCGTGTCGTCCGCAATTGCTGAAGCCGTTCTAACTCAATTATGACACACAAAAGGTTGGTGGACTTTCGGAGAGACCGCTGCCGCCTTTCTGGCCGCGCTTGGGATAACGAGAAAGCAGCGAGCAAATAGCGAGCGCCTCGCCGATCATGTTGCTGTGCATGAGTCTCTTCCTAGCCCATAGCGTGGGCCGAGACGATGCCGAGGAATGCCCGCTTGCACCAAGTCGTTGGACGCCACCCAGATCCGAGAAGGCAGATACGATCGCTGCTGCCTTCTCGCGTCGCATGTTTGTAATCCTCAGTTCGCCCCGTTTCCAGATGTTCAGGCAATGTATGGTCTTCACCCAGAATATCGCTAACGATGTACTATCCATAATGCACACTTGATATTGTGCAACATCGGAGGAACGAGCTGTGGGCCCCCTACTGATGTCGGTGATAGCATTCGCATGCATTTGGGGCGGAGCGTTTTTCGGCATGTTTCTTCGCAACGCGTTGCCAGCGCATCATCTGAGCGATGCTACGAAGGATGTCGTTAAGCTGGGCACGGGCCTAATTGGTACGATCACTGGTCTTGTGCTTGGATTGCTGATCGCTTCGGCAAACAGCACTTTTCAAACTCAGAGCAGCCAAGTCCAGCAGATGACCGCCAATATTAATGTACTCGATCAAATTCTAGCGCAGTACGGCCCGGAAGCGGATTCAGTCCGCAAGCTGATGCGTGGCGTGGTCCCCTCGATGGCTGATCGGATTTGGCGCGAGAACGCTTCACCTTCGGGGGATGTGGCGCCGTTCGAGGCAAGCGCCTCAGCTTTATCATTATTCGATGAGATACTGAAACTGTCACCGCAAAACGAGAGACAACGCTCTCTCCAAGCGAGGGCAATAGGTACTCTGCAGGAGATCAGCAGGACTCGCCTACTCTTGTTCGCCGAGGCGGGACCGGCAATCCCCACGCCTTTTCTCGTCGTACTAATTTTCTGGCTTGCCATCATATTTACAAGCTTCAATCTTTTCGCTGACAACAACGCAACCACCATTGTCGCCCTTGGCATTTTTGCGCTTTCGGCATCTGCTGCAATCTTTCTGATCCTTGAGCTAGGTCACCCATTCACCGGTCTGATGAAGCTTTCCAGCGAGCCACTACGCAACGCGCTTGCGCCCCTCAGTCCCTAAAACGAGGGCTTCACTTCATGTCGGCTAAGGGCAACGAGTAGAAGTCAGGCCAATAGCGAGTCACAAACCTTTGATAAAGGTCTCCGGCGTTCCGTCTTCGGGATTGACGAAAATGATGTCCTTTGGATCGCGTCGCGGTGTATCGACCGATAGAAAGATGATCGGCTCTTCATGCATATCCGGCAACGCGTGGACCACACCTTTCTTGAAAAAAAGAAGCTGGCCTGGTTCAAACGCGCCGATGTTGTGTGGACTTTCGAGCCAGAAACTGCCCTTGCCCGAGAGAACATAAAGATATTCGTCACAGGTCGCGTGGTAATGCGCTGGCGTTGGCCGATAGACCCGAAACACTCTTGAACTGGCAGCCGGTTCGTTCGTGAGGTAGGTGTCGAGCAAAAGAGTATCCGCCTTTGGTGGAAATGACTCCGCGACCTTTTTGACGTCGAACCGGCCAAAGGCGGTCTCGGCTTTTTTCATTTCGGCATTCATGGTCTGTGCCTCCGTTTTCACTAACCTCAGCATTCGCATTGCCGAAGCTCTTCGCGCACCTCTTTCCGTTGCGAAATCAGCGATACCCTTCAAATCCCGACCGCCGCCGTGACTCGCCGAAATCGCACGAAACGACTGGTCGGCTTCGCGGATAAGGTAAAACCGGCGCCCCAATTTGCCATCGCCCAAACCGTTGGGGCGCATAGCGTCCATGGCGAAATAGCAGGGATCCGCGCCTTCCCTCACTTCTTGCAGCTAAAGCGCGCGCCCGTTCTAGGACCACTTGTGCGATTTGACCTTCGCCTTCGCCCACGTTGGGTACGCAGCCAAGCCGGTAGGTCCGACGGTTGCCCCGCGGCAAAAGATCGGAACGAACCCCACACGGCGATCATACTGACGCTGACGACATTTAGAAGGAGCAATCCTAGCAGCAACGGATCATCTCTCCCAGATAGCTCCCGGATGCCTGTTGAGATTGGTGCCGCAAGCGCCATTGAAATCCTATCGCGCCAGATTTTCGTCGGCAAGGGTTGAAGGCCGGGCAACGTTTGCCGCTGCCCGGCAACGCAGCCAGCACAGCGTTCGGTTGTGTTACTTTGGTAGCCTGCTACGCTCTGTTTGCGCAATTCCACACCCGCTAGTCCGAAGCATTGGCCGTGGCCACTTGCGGGCTTCCGGACCTCTACACACAACTGCCCTGCGTTCTTAAGAGCCGATCCGGAAACTTGTTGAATCGAATGAATTGGATGTGATTCCTTATTGGGGGACTGATTCTCTGGGGAGCCGCCGATGTGGAAGCCGGAACACCGCCGTGCGGCGGATCGAAGCTGTCTTCGTTATCCAAGCGATCTGACCGATGCCGAGTGGTGCATCGTCGAACCGATGATCCCGCCTGCGAGACATGGCGGCCGGCGACGCTCGGTGAATGTGCGCGAGGTGCTGAACGGGATCTTCTACGTCCTGTGGACTGGCTGCCAATGGAAGGCTTTGCCCAAGGACTTGCCGCCCAAAAGCACGGTGCACGACTATCTTGAACTCTGGAATTGGGATGGCACGTTGGAGCGTATCCATCACGAACTGTATGTCGCGGTGCGCGAGCAGGAAGGCCGAGAAGCCAGCCCGACGGCAGCCATTATCGACTCGCAAACTGCGAAGGGCGCGCAAAAAGGGGGGCTTGGCTCGATCCTTCGGGCTACGACGCGGGCAAGAAGATCAAGGGTCGCAAGCGGCATATCCTGGTCGACGCGCTGGGCCTGTTGTTGAACGTTGTCGTTCATCCCGCCGACGTCCAGGACCGGGATGGTACTTTCCACTTGCTGCGGCGGGCGCGACGACTGTTCCCGTTTATCGAGCGCATCTTTGCTGATGGCGGCTACGCGGGACGCAAGATGGCGTTGACCGTATGGCGTACCGGTGCCTGGAGGCTGCAGATCGTCAAACGATCGGACGCCGCCGGCTTTGAAGTGCTGCCGAAACGATGGATCGTTGAGAGGACCTTCGCCTGGATCAGCCGCAATCGCCGCTTAGCACGTGACTTCGAGCGCTACGCAACAGCCGTCGTTGCCTTCATTCGCCTCGCCATGATCCGCATGCTCAGGCGACTTGCTGCAAACGCCTCGTCATGAATTTAAACTTCCCGGATCGGCTCTGAGGCTCTGATACGCACTCACGCCCCCGTCATGGCACATGCGGTCTGGGTTTTGCGGTGCCATTTGCGCGACTTTTCCCGGGCGTGACATGTCGCATTCGGGTCAAACACTACCGAGCCGTTCGGCGCCGGTGCGTATTAATGTCTGCTTCCGCAAGCGACCAAATCGCTGACAAGTCGCCAATGACGAAAGGGCCATCCATGCGACATGGGAACACCATTCACTCTGGTAGTCCGACGTGCCGTAGGGTGTCGCCAATTGGGTCCCAGATCTCGGCCCGACCGGTATGCGCCCGAACAAATTCAGCGGCGCTAAAGCGGGGCTCGAGCTCAGGTACGCGGCGTGCCGTAGCCTTAGCCTCATTGGCCCGGCCGAGCCGAGATAAGGCGGTGGTTTGTAGGACCATCGGAAAGCTAAAGCGTGGGTTTGATTGGCACGCTTTGTTGCACAAGGCGGCGGCCTCTTCGAACCGGCCCGCGGCAAGGTGGGCGATGCCAAGCGCGGTGAGTTGTAGATAGGCCGTCGGATCGCGAGGACTTAGCTGGAGAGCGCGCTCGCCGTATTCTATTGCCCGGGCAGTCTGCCCGTCGTGGGCCAGGATCGTCGCGCCAAGGCCGAGCGCTAATGTCGATGAACCATTCAATGCCAGCGCGTTATCGATGGCGTTCATCGCGGTTTGGTAGTCGTGCTCAACGAGTCCGATCACAAAACCGGCGGTGGCAAGTGTTGTCGGGTCATCTGCGCCAGCCCCGAGTGCTGCCCGCGCGTGGCTTAGTCCCGCGATTTTGTCGGCCTCATGCATGCCGCCGCGCAGATAGCGTTGCTCATAGCACCAGGCTGCTAACGCATGCGCTGCGGCATAATCCGGCTCAAGCGCGAGCGATGCGTGAAGCCATTCGAGCGCTTTCTCGCTATCGCCCGGCATGGCGACCTGCGCGTGCGGCAACGCGCGCAGATATAAATCGTAAGCGTCCAGATTTTCCGGCCGCTTACGCTTGGCGCGCTCAATCTCGGCTTGGCGCAGGCTTGGCTCGATAGCGCCGACGACGCTCAACGTGATCTCGTCCTGAAGTGCGAAGATGTCACCGAGCGGCCGATCATAGCGCTCAGCCCAGACGTGAGTACCGCTCGCCGTTTCAATGAGCTGGCAAGTGATGCGGACGCGATCGCCGACCTTGCGCAGACTGCCTTCGAGCACATACCGGACACCAAGCTCTCGGCCAGCCTGCTTTACGTCGACCGCGCGGCCCTTAAGGGTAAAGCTCGAATTGCGGGCGAGCACAAAAAGCCATTTCGTCCGCGACAACCCGGTGATGATGTCTTCAACGATACCATCGACAAAATATTCTTGCCCGCTATCACCGCTCATGTTTTGGAACGGCAGGACAGCGATTGACGGCCTGTCGGAATATGCCAACGTCTTCCAGCCCTTGGCTGTAGTCCCGCCTAGCTGGATCCGGTAAACCCTCACCGGCCGCTCGATATTTTTGAGCTGCTGGTCGCCCGCGTCTTCGAACGCTACGTCAATTTTGCCACGCACTTGCCTGAAAGTGTCGTCCGATATGCAAATGCCGCCAGGCTCGGCGATGCCTTCCAGTCGCGCGGCAATGTTGACGCCGTCGCCGAAAATATCACCTTCCTCGATGATGATATCGCCGACGTGAATGCCGATACGGATTTCAATACGCCGCTCCGCCGGGACATCCTTGTTACGTTGCGCCATTCCATGCTGGGTCTGGATCGCACAACGGGTGGCATCAACGGCGCTGCCAAATTCGGTCAAAATTCCGTCGCCGGTGCGTTTGACGATGCGCCCGTTGTGCTCGGCGACCGTCGGCTCCAAGAATTCCCGGCGGTGAGCATTGAGCCGAGCGAGGGTCCCTTCCTCGTCCGCGCCCATCAGCCGACTATAGCCAGCGACATCCGCCGCGAGAACCGCAGCAAGCCGCCTCTCCACGCGCTGTTCGGCCATGTCGAGCGCTCCTGCCTGCCGGGTCTATGCCGAGATTCTATGGTCGACCGCCCCACCTGTCTATCGAGGCGACAAAAGTCGGCTCCGTGTCATCTGCGTCGCGGCTATCTCGACGGCATGTCCGCTATTGCTCCGACGCTACCGAATTGCTGCGTGAGGGCAACGAACGAAAAGGGCCATACCCGGACATTCATGGCTGGCGGCGGAAGCGGCCTGTCATCCTGACGCCGTCGCGCATGGTGAGCCCGAGTAGCGTGATATTCGCCGCACCCGCTGCGAGTTCCAGTGCCTGCACCGCGTAGAACGCGGTATCGAACTCGACGGCTCTCGCCTTTGACGCGAGGAAAAGTGCAGAGGGAATGAGAATAAGAACGCCGTTAGCGGCTATCCACGGCATGCGCTTGATTTTCGTGCCTACAAGCCCAGTCCGCCGGCCCTTTGCCAAGGCAAAGCCCGAACCGCCTGCCGCCGCCAGTGCCGGGATCAGCAGCAGGAAGCCCCACGGTATGGCCGCTTTTACAGTCGTGACGGCCGCCTGAGAGCCAAATAACTCTGCGAATGCGGTCGAGAACCAGAAGGTCGCAATCGTAAGGATCGCGAGCACGCCTGCCATTGGATGGATGATTTTGCTCATGGCTTTTGCTCCCGTTCCAAGCGGCTACGCGACGCAGATGCCGTGGACCGCAACCTTCTGAAACAGATGCGGGGAGGCAACGGCCGAAGACGGGTAAGCCGAGAGTGCCGTGAACTCTGGATGCGCGAGGGCTGCCCGGAAGTCGGCGTTCAACTCCCAGACCGCGTAGTTGAGGTAAGTTGGGCTTTCGCCGATTGCGCGATGAAGCTGGGTGGAGATGAAGCCCGGCTGCCGCTTCATGAAGACGGCATCGTCCTGCCAAGCTTTGAGAAACGTCTCCTCGTCGGCTTTTCCGAGCGTAAATAGGTTCACCAGCACGACCGGGCTGGCGTCGATAGCGATTTGACGTTCGATCGGGAAAGAGGGGTCTAAAGGGCGCAGTTGCGGCATGACAAACCTCCTTATTGGTGACATGATGTCAAACTAGTATAAACATATGGTATTGACATTATGATGTCAACATAGACTTATGAGGACAAATGACCAAGACAAAAAGGACGCCTGCCGGAACCGCCTTGACCTATCTCATTATCGACCTGTTCAGGCTCAACAGCAGAATGCTCACGGCGGGAGACAAGCTCGTGGCCGGGCTAGGTTTGACGAGCGCACGCTGGCAGGTCCTCGGCGCCATTACCGAGGCGGACCGGCCGCAGCCTGTCGCGTGGCTCGCTCGCGACCTGGGTGCGCATCGCCAAAACGTTCAGCGGATCGTCAATGATCTGCACAAAGAGGGACTCGTTGCATTCGAGGCGAACCCGCACCATCGGCGGGCGCAACTCGCGGTCCTGACTGAGAAAGGAAAGCGGGCCTTTGAAGCCGCCATGACCTTACAGGCACCTTGGGTGAACAGACTTTCCGACGGCCTTTCGGCCAAGGACATAGAAACAGTCCATCGCATCGTAACGGCGGTGCAGAAAAAACTGGAGGACAACGACCTTAAGGAGCGAGCCTGAATTCTGTCTTGGTGATCGTGGGCAGATGTGGGTCCGCGATGTCCGAGTTGGGTCAGTCGCGACCGATGTAATTTGATCTGCCTGCCGGCTCATGTCCGCTCCGCTCCGAAAGCGACCAAAATTACAGAGCGGCAGCGCAATGTCTCGAAAGGCAGATAGCGGCCGTAGGGTGTTCGAGGCCTAGAACGTACGGCGACAACTGAACCGAGCAGTCGGCGCCCAAAGCCGACGCCTTAGCTGCCTCGATGTGTCCGCATGCGACGTTTGAGAACGCCGGAGCAATAATCCCTCACTGAAGCGGCCGGGTATTCCGGTTGCGCCGGAGTAAAAATCCGGCAGCGGATGGCCCTTTGCCTCGAATCGGCGAAGGGCGGGGATGAAGAACGTGGAGCTATATGGACGGGTTCGCTATGCGGTCCAGATTGAGGGCCTGAGCGAGCGGGCGGCGGCACGGCGGTTTGGGCTCGACCCGCGGACCGTTAGCACATTGCGGCAGGAGTGCTCGCGACCGGGATTGCCTTCGGCGCTGCCTATGCACTTGGGCGTTGGGCGACGGGCGGGCGCTATTGGGGCGGTGGAGTCAACTGGGGCGGAAACAACCTCGTCGTCAATCGGCCAATCGGCGGCAACAGCATCGGCAACAAATGGCAGCCCCGTGTGGAACATCGTCAGAGAGCCGGCAATGGGGGCGGTGGTAGACAACAAATGAACTTCCGCGGCAGCGGCGGTAAGCAAGTGCTTAAGCCCGGCGGTGGTGGTCGCACCAACGTGGGCGAACGACACCGTCCGGCCAATCGCCCGTCTGCAGGCAATAAGCCATCACGCGCTAGCCACCACACCGCGCACACGAACCGCGGCGGTGGCCGTAGTGGCCATGCACGGGCCGGCGGCGGCCACGGTGGCCGAGTGCGTGCCGGTGGTGGCGGCCGGACGCACGCTGGTCGCGGTCACGGTGGACATGTCCGTGCCGGTGGTGGCGGCCGAATGCACACTGGTGGCGGTCACGGTGGACATGTGCGAGCCGGCCGGGGTCATCATGGCGGCGGGATGCGCGGCGGTGGCCGCGGTGGCGGACGGCGCTCGGACGTCAGGCTCAAGCACGACATCGCGCTGCTTGGCTATCTCGACAACGGTCCTGGTTTTTATCGCTTCAGTTACAACGGCAGCCGCAAGGCCTATGTCGGGGTAATGGCACAGGAAGTGCAGCGGGTTATGCCGGAGGCTGTTGTGCGCGGCTCCGACGGTTATCTGCGCGTCTATTACGACAAGCTGGGTCTGAAGGTCGAGAGCTATAGTCACTGGATCAGAGCAGGAGCGCAAATTCTTACCGCGGCGCAAAATCGGCACTGACTGTAGACCGCAACGTGGCGATCCGCTGAGCTAGTCCCATGGACGGCGACACCATCATGTACTTCGTATGGGGAGTCTTTCTGCTCGGAATCCTCATATCGGTCTCGCTGGCCTACTGGAGACGCCGGCTTCGTACCAAACGATCGCTGCTGATGGACCTGTTCAACGACTATTTCTGTGGTGATCTGCCCAGGGACCAACTCGGTCCGCGCGTACGACAAATAGCCGGCCGTCACTTCATCGGCAGCGCGGAATTTTATTCGCTGGCGATTTCCGCTTTTCAAGGCGCAGTTGATGCCAAACTCACCAATCAACCGCATTCTGAAGCGCAACAGAAGAAATTGCTAAGATTGTTGGCAACAACTTTGAAGATCGAATTCGGGCTGACCGATCGCTACCTGATCGAAGGGTGGCGAACCGGGCGTGAGTAATCCACTGTCGATTTCCAAAGGACCCCGGCCGGTGAGCACCGCCAACTATCGGCCAGAATGCTGACCGCTTAGCGGAAATACTGGCGCTGTTCGTGGACAACTCAGGCACGTAGATCGGCCGTTCGACGCTGGAGTTCGGTCATGACTGAAGCGGCAAAATACTCGGTGATGGAGCGGCTACGCGACGGCCTCCAGATCGAAATTCGTGCCCTAAAGCCGGCCGACGAGAAAGATATGCTCGCGGCGCTGGAGCGCGCTAGCGCGCAATCCTTATATCGTCGGTTTTTCGGTGCTAAGCGGCATTTTTCAGAGCGTGAGAAGGCGTTTTTCCTCGACGTCGATTTCGTCAACCACGTGGCTCTGGTCGCCGTTGCGGAAGACGCCGACCGGCGCTTCATCGTTGGTGGCGGACGTTACGTGGTCGTGCGGCCCGAAACGGCCGAGGTCGCGTTCGTGGTGATTGATGACTATCAAGAACAGGGTATCGGCGCGGCTCTGATGCGCCATCTTACGCTGCTCGCCCGCAACGCTGGGATCAAGAAACTGATTGCGGAAGTCCTGTCGCAAAACATCGCGATGCTGAAAGTGTTCCAAAAGAGCGGCCTGGGTCTCGAGGTCAAACACCGTGCGGGCGTCGTTGACGTGATGCTTGATGTTACGAATGACGTCACAGGGGGCCGGTGATTTCGGCTACTGGCCGCCAACCGACATGCCGACGACGATGCCCGCTGCCGATTTGATCGGCAAAGTGAATTGAAACAATGCCCCACGCTTGCGGTCCGACGACGCAGTAAGTTGACCACCATGACGTTCAACGATCATCCTGCAAATGGCTAGTCCCAATCCTGTTCCTTGCGGCTTTGTCGTAACGAACGCATCAAATATGATGTCCAGTTTTTCTTGATCAATTCCCGGTCCGGTGTCTTCCACGGTCACGGTAACAGTATCGCCTTCACTGGCCCGCGACCTCACTCGCAGCACACGGCCTCCTTTCTCGATGGCGTCCATTGCTTCGATCGCATTGCGGATCAGATTGAGAAGAACCTCCTGCAATTGACCCCTGTGGCCCTGGACAAGCGACAGTTCGGACGCCAGGTCGGTGTGAGACGTGACACCGTGATCGTTCAACTCCCCAAGCAGAGCGCGTAGTGACCCAAGAACCATCTGGTTCACATCAATTGGCTCTTGTACGTGATCGGCACTCCCGAATAAGGCACGAATGTTGTCGAACACTTCACTCGCGTGATGGCTAGCGGCGACCATCCTGTCCAGAGCCGACCGCACCTCTTCGAGATCGGGGGGCGCATGTCCAAGAAATCGAAGTGCCGCACCGCCGCTCATCGCGATTGCCATCAGCGGCTGTTTGACTTCATGTGCAATCGAAGCCGTCATCGCCTCCAAAGTCAGAAGCTTAATATCGCGCTCGCGTTGCAGCGCCATGTTTGTGCGAACGAGGCGCACCTCGCTCGCCCTACGCTCGGCAAACAGCGCTGCAAGGACGAGTGCACAAAGCGACGCAGCCAGGATGCCGGCTTGAGCCGTCAGAATGCGTTCGACAACCGGAAAGTTTGCATCGCCGAAAATTCCAACACCGAATGTCGCCGTCCAGACGATTGTAAGAGCAACGATGAACACAGCCGCTGCGGCGAAAACCGGCCTGCAGCGGGCCGCAGGCCACAGCAGCAGCGGGAACAGTAGGGCTAAAGGCACAACGGTTGTCCAAATCTCCCGCGGTAGAAAAATAATAAACCCGCTCAAGGCGGCTAGCGCCGCAAGAGCCGCAACGCCTTCGATGACTTCGCTTCGCGGCGGCGGGTCACGCGCCGCAGAGGCCAGCCCGATCAACAGCGGCGCAACCGTGATAATGCCGAGTGCGTCGGATGTGAACCAGTGATGCCAAATGGTTGGGATCGATGCAGTAGAACTCTGGAACAACACGTAGCCCACCGTCCCGCCAATCCCCGAGACCGCGGTCCCGACGATCGCCGCCGCGAGAAGTCCCAGCACATGGCGCAGCTTGCCGAGGCTGAACGGCGAACCGAAGTAGTGCTCGATCAGACCGCCCACGAGCAAGGCTTCGCCAGCGTTGCATAGGGCGAAGACGATGGCGCCCCAAATGTGTGGGTCGCCGGCCAAGAGATGGGCCAGAATGGTTGCGCCCATTGCGCCGGCCGCCACGGGCAATCGCGCGCCGGAACCAAGAGCGATCAGCGCTCCGGACGAGATACCTGCAGCGGGCCAGAACACGGCGACGCCATCAGGTTCGGTAATCAGGGCAAGGCTCAGCCTGGCCGCTAGGAAATAGGCGACGCCCACCAGGATAGCGAGCCCAAATGCGCCAACCCGCCGCCGCAACGGTTCAGCGAAGGCGAACAACTGGCGTTCGACCGGCTTTCGCGTATCTTGCAACATGAGGGCGCCCCCCTCAGCTTGCGACTTATCGCACATCGCAAGGGAGGGCGCGAGTTGATGCGGCTGCCGTCATTCAGACGTCGCAATGCTGGCGAGGCGCTAACCGTCATTACCGAACTCATGTGCAAGACGGGGCCGGCCTTCGAGGGTCAAAGTATGAAAGCATTGAATACTGCATAGTATCGAACGCCTCCTCCGAGTTAACGGGCGTCGGCAAGATGATCATGCATTTTGCAGGAACACCCGACGTTTTCAACGAGACGAGTTGAATACGCCGACCTACCGTTACGCGTATAGATACGCCGTCGGCCAACGGGAATATCACGTTTGGCTAAACGTTCGATTTCGCAATCAGTTTGATGACGTAGCTCCCAGACGCTTGCGGGGAACCATGTTGATCGATCAACCAGCTCTAAGCGATATCTCCCAGGCAATCTCAGACGCGATGGCACCCGCATTCATTCTAGCCGCGGTAGCTGCCTTGATCGCCACTATGACGACGCGCTTGTTTCGAATTCAGGACCGTATACGCGCCCTGTCGCAGGCTAACGAAAGTGCCCGCAAAGACGAGCTTCTGGGCATTAACTACCTACGAATCCATGCAAGAGCGGTGAGCCGGTGCGTCTTAGCCCTGGTTTCCTGCGCGATGTTCGTTGTGTTGTATGTTATGGTTGTATTTGTGATGACCATTCTCTCGCTGCATTTTGAGAAGCTAGCGCTCAATATTTTCTTGATCGCCTTTATATTTTTGTTCTTTGCGCTGGCATCGTACGCCCGAGAAGTCTGGCTTCTGAGAAACAAGGAATTCTAAGAGTCCGTTGCGACTTCTTGCGGGTATCGGAGGATCGATCAAGGGGCGAAGGCTGAGCGACCGTAAGGGCGATGGAGAGTCTGCCGGCGCACTTGGATATGCTGATCGGCCGCTGGGACGGCCCGTTGGCGTTTCGGATTGTGGTCCAGCCGGCGGTGGCTGCCTCCCTCGCAATTCGTGCCGGATTGCGTGACGCACGGGCAGGCCGTCCGGCTTATGGCAGGGCCCTAACAACCGACGCTGAGCGGCGGTGCGACTTGATACGCGAGGGCTGGAACGACGTGTGGAAGCTTTTCACAGCCGCGGTCGTTGTGGATTTTATCTACCAAATCATCGAGCTTCGCTGGATTTATCCGGGTCAGGCATTGATCGTCGCCGCAACTCTCGCTCTGCCCTCCTATTTTCTCATTCGCGACGTGACAAATCGGGCCGTACGGCTCTGGCCGCCATAATCGCGGTCCTCTGTCCACGCGCGTTCGCGCCAACGTGGGTTGCAGGCGTGATCATTCTTGGTTGCTGTGACTTTTCGCGCAGGGGTTAATGTCGTCTATAGGCACTTTTTCGGACATCCCGACTTCACCGGCGAATGCGACTGTCGAGAAGATCGTGGCGCAAAAGTCGTTTTGCACTGATGATCCAAAATTCTAAAGGCCGCAGCTGTGGCTTTCGTGTAAAGATATGAGGAACCTCATCGCCTAACGTTAATCTCACGGGCGAATTCGACAACGCGATTGCGTCTATTCGAATCGGCGATTGCTTCCCGTCTCGTATTTTCGCGAAAAATTCACGGTCTTGCAACTTTGGACTTTTGCAACACAATCGAGAGTAAAGCGGACGCGACGCGGGCGTGCCCGTTCGTGGGTACCGTTGTGGGTGATACGACCGGATTGCGATTTCCGGAGTCATTAAATGGCGTGGGCGACGCTCCGTCCGCCACCTACGGATTTATGGACATGGGTCGCGCACCAGAGTTAGCGGTCGCGCCGATATTGAGCAGCGGACGACCGATGCTAACGAGCCGGTGGCCGACCATTTCTTCGGCCGTCGTGCGGGTAGAGGCTGCACCGGTATCGGTCGAGCCGTAAATCTGCACAACGTTCGGGCTGATCCGTTCGCGCAAATGCGTCAGCGCGGTGACGCCCATGGGCTCCGCGGCGAATCCGATGAGGCCTACAGAGCCGAAATCCGCGGCGAGTTCCCGCGCCATGAATTGTCACAGATCATTTCGGCGAACACAGCGCGCATAGGTCCGAAACAGGTAACGAAAGAACTCGTGCGGCTAAACACACGCCTGCGGTGGATTGTGCCAATCCCCATCGCGCTCGATGTCCTGATTGCTCCAAGCGCGGCAAAAGCGTTGCGCTCCCACCATACGACGCGATGTGCCAGAACCGGAAGTCGCGCCACCCAAGATCCGTGAGCCTAATGGCCGATAGCCAAAATGTGCGCTGGCAGATGTGATCAGGGGCGACCGAAACGGTGGGTTGCTGCCAACTAACGCGATGTGACGTTAGCATCCTTTGTGGCAATGGTCGGAGCGACATGCCAAAAAGCCGCCCCGGATTGATCCCGGTCATGACCGCGCGGACGTATAGTCGGAGCCCAAAGAAAGAATGTGTTGAATGAAGCGGGCACTCTACGGATTGTTGGCGGGTAGTGTCCTGGTAGCAACCCCCGCCTTTGCCGGCCAGCCCGTGCTCGTTGACGGGAATGGGCGTCCCATAGCTGTTGTTACGGGCTACCAACTGCAACAGCAATGGAACGCTTATGTCAAAGTCCACGGCGTAAAGAGAGGCGGCGTCATCTACACACCGTACAGCGCCAAATTTGGCCGTGGTGGTATCCACTGCGATGATACGGGTAGCAATGTTTCGCCGTCCTGCGACCTCCCCGACACCACCATCTACGGCGGCGACTGACAGTCGCTCGTCGTCACGAACAGCGGCGAGGTGGCGGCCGGGGTTTTTGTTTGCGTGCTCGCACACCAGACAAACTACGCGACATCCGTTTAGGCGCGACTTCGGAACAGTTCGCGGAAAACGGAAATCGCGAAAATTAGAGCGCCCAGCGCAGTAATGCCCTCGCCGGTAGCCATCGGCGCGATCCATTTTGGATCGTTGCCACCATTTAGGAACATCACTTGCGACGGAAGCATCACAAGCACGCCAATGGTCGAAACAATGAAATTCATCCACGCGAGGCGCATTGAGGCGTGTGGTGCGAGCGCATAGAAGCCGCCATAGAGTGCCAGCGTCGCCCAGCCGACAAGGCCAATATGCGCATGTGCAGGTGCCAGAACGAAATTCTCGGTTGCGCCCATGCGCATTCCAAGCACCATGCCGATCAGAACGCAGACAACGCCCACGGTGAAGAAAGCGGCAGAAACGCGAGGCATGAATTTCCTCCTAGTTCAAGAAATCATCACAATAGTAGCTATGCGGGGGCAGGCAACGTCGTTAGTAGTGCGGAGGTAAAAATCCCGGTCCGTTGCCGCCCATGAAAGCAGCTGCCCCGGTGATCTGGTAGGCGAGATACCAAGAGAACACGTTCGTCGTCGATGCGTTTTGTAGTCCGGTGCCGATGGATGCCAACAGGTGATGATTGTCGTCGAAGTCGTAGATGGCCCCTATGTTGAAGCCCGTGGTGGGTCGCGTGTAAATCGGGTCGGTGGCGCCAAAGGCGACGGTTGAGGTCTGGTGGTATATCTCACCGCCGATGGCTAGTTGCTTGGTCATCTGCTTTTGCAGCAGCCAGCCGAAGAACCCGTAATTGCGGTTGACGGTGTCGGCTCCCTGATTGAGCCAGTAGCCGCCGCCGCCGTAGGTCGTCCAGTCGCCGAAGCTTTTCTGTATCCACAGCGGAAAATAGGCCCGCACATAGCCGGCGCCGAGCGCGCGGCTCTCGTCGCCGGTCGGTAGCTCGATCAATGGATACACGCCTATCATTGGCCGCGCGCCGTCCTTGTCTTCGTCGATGACGCGATATTTGAAGCCGAGTTCGGTGTCGCCGTAACCGTAGGAGCCGGTTTGTGTATCGAACGTAAGAGGCGCGATGATATGAACTTGCCCATTGGGGACGATGCCGTAATTGTACTCCCAGGCTGGGGCTTCGCCCTGGGTATCGCCGCGGACCGCGGTCCCAAGGGAAAAATTGTAGAACTCGAAATGTTGATAAGGCACCGGCTCGGGATCATCGGTGATGAAAGGCGGTCCGGCAATTGATTGATCCGGCGTCGACACTAGGAGCGCGACGGCGGCAATCATGGTTACGCGATTGAGTACGTTGACCCGCGCATTCATTATTTTCCCCCAACCCGAGATTAAGATACTTCAAAACCAGCGATCAGAATGGAGGCGGCTTCGGCCGCGGCGGCTTCGGGCTGAACGCTCGCGCCGTGTCACGCTGCGGGCGGCTCACTTTGGATAGAGCGAGTTGTCGTGCATACTCCTTGTCAGCGAGTTCCTTGTATTGCGGGCTCGTCAGCGACGCGAGAAACGCCACCAAGTCATCGATCTCAGGCTCTGTGAGCGCCAGCGGCTGAATGTCCTCATCGAGCCACGGGTCAGCTATGCCGTCGCCCTTATTGTAGTGATCCATGACGGTCCACAGCGTTTCCTGCGATCCATCGTGGAAGTAAGGCGCGGTCACCAGGACGTTTCTCAGGTCGGGCGTTCTGTATGCCGCGATGTCACTCTCCTTATGTGTGATGAGAAAGCGTCCTAGTACCGACATCTCAGTCGAGATCGCGGCGCTGTCGATTTCTTGCAGATGTCCCTGCGCCAAATCGTGCTCTGCTTGCTGCGCCAAGGGGACGGCGCGATGATGGAGAATTCCGATACCGATGTTATGAAAATCGTTGTCGGTGAAGACCGTGACGTCGCGTTGATTGTCGTTCAACGCGTGGCACAAATTGCAGCGGGCTTTGGTGTTGAACAGCTCCCAGCCGCGTTGGGCTGACTGGCTGATCACATTTTTATCTCCAGCTATGAAACGATCGAAGGGAGAGTCAAACGAAACGAGCGTCCGTTCGTAAGTGGCGATGGCGCTTAGCATGTCCTGCCCGTTAACGCCGCGACCGAAGGCTTGCATGAATTGCCTCTGGTATTCCCCGTCGCCGGCGATCTTGGAGACAGCATCGCCGATGCTGGCCGAGCCCATCTCGAAGTCATTTGTGATCGGCAACGCCGCTTGCTGTTCCAGCGTATTGACGCGGCCATCCCAGAACTGCGTCTTGTTGTAGAGCGCGTTCAATACGGTCGGCGCGTTGCGCTGACCAACCTTCCCGTCAATGCCAATCGAAACCGACCTGCCGTCCGTGAAGGCGCGCGAAGGATCATGGCACGTGGCGCAAGCAACCGTGCCGTCGCCCGACAGCCGGCTCTCGAAGAAGAGCCTCTCCCCCAGCGAGACGACGGCTGGCGTCAGCGGCATGGTGGGAGGAATGACGAATTTTGTAAGGGCCGCCGGGAAGCCCACCTGATTTTTCGAGCGCGGTTGCGCCAACGATCCCGCTTTCGGCAGCGGCGGCGCCTGGCCCGGCGCCAGCGAGGCTGGTGGGCCGACACTATTGTTGTCTTCACTTCCGACTAGCACGGCCGACAAGCCGGTACTGCACGCAAAAAAAGGCGCGGCAGCCAAGCACACCGCTATCCACCAATTGCCAGACATCGCGATGTCCTAATCGGGCTTAGCCAAAATCTACCACACCGCAGAGAATTACGTTGTGCATTTCGACGTATCGAAGCGCGCTTTATCCCGCTAGTGCCAGCGCAATACCCCCGAGCGCGCCGACAATGACAACGAGCAGTGGCGGCGCGCGCCAGGCCATGAGAAGAACGAAGCCAACTAATGCGACCCCGAAATCTCCCGGCGTCTTGACGGAACTCGTCCACACCGGATTGTAAAGCGCGGCGCCGAGAAGGCCCACCACCGCGGCATTGACGCCGTGCATCATCGCCCGTGCATTGGCGCGTTTGCGCAAGCTGTGCCAGAACGGCAACGTTCCGAGAAGAACAAGAATGCCGGGAAGGAAAATGCCGAACAGCCCCAGCGCCGCCCCGGCAATGCCGTGAGGGGAAGGCATGACCACGGCGCCGAGATAGGCGGCAAAAGTGAACAGTGGCCCGGGGATCGCTTGCGCCGCGCCATAGCCGGCGAGAAACGTATTGTCGCTGACCCAGCCGGGGATGACGAACGCCTCGCGCAACAGCGGCAGCACGACGTGACCGCCGCCGAACACCAGTGCACCGGAGCGATAGAAGGCATCGAACAGCGCAATTGCTTGGGTGTTTTGCAGGCTTTGCACGATCGGCAGCCCGGTCAGCAAGACGACAAACGCCGCCAGAGCCGCCAGGCCCACTGTGCGAGACACCGGGATGGTCATGTGATCATCGCCCGCCGGCGACGCGCCGCGGCAGGACCACAAGCCGGCGCCGGCGCCGAAAGCGATCGCAGCGATCTGTGCGATCGATGAGGCGCTGAACAAAATAATCAGTGCCGCCACGAGAGCGATGGACGCTCGCGCGCGGTCCGGACACAGAGTCCGCGCCATGCCCCAAACCGCTTGCGCCACGATGGCGACGGCGACGAGCTTAAGGCCATGCAGCAGCCCAGCGCCGACTGGGCCGGTCAGAGCGCCGGCGCCGTAAGCGAAGGCGACGAGCACAATCGCCGACGGCAGCGTGAAGCCGGTCCAGGCGGCGAGCGCGCCACGATAGCCGGCACGCATCAGCCCGATCGAGAACCCGACCTGACTGCTCGCCGGACCTGGGAGAAATTGGCAGAGCGCGACCAGGTCGACGAAGGCTTGCTCGTCGAGCCATCGCCGGCGAACGACAAACTCCTCGCGGAAATAGCCAACATGCGCGATCGGGCCGCCGAACGAACTAACCCCGAGCTTGAGGAAGACGCGTAAGACTTCGAGAGGTGAGCCAAGTGGCCGCCGGCCAGTCGCCGCTTTAGGCAAGGACCGGTCGGCCTTTGCGGGGTCGACGGTTTCCACCATCACACGCCATTAAATAACGCCATGAATTCGAAATCTATACGCGGCGCGGACACTTGCGGCCATCCCTACGCCGTTGGCCCCTACATCATGGCCGCCTATTGGTTCACCGCGTCAACGTCGTTCGCCAATCCGGCCGTGGCCATCGCTCGCGCTCTTTCAGATACCTATGCGGGCATCGCGCCTGCGGGCGTGCTCGCGTTCATCGTCGCTCAACTTGGCGGCGCACTCGCCGCCGTCGGTCTTGCGCATTGGCCGTTCGACTTGGAGCGGGAAGCCGGCGCATCTAGCCGCCAAGATGAGGACAGGAATGTGGACACGCCGCAGCCGCTATTTTAACTGCCTAGTCTGAGGGGTGCTCAAGCCTGGATTAGCCTCGGTATCGTTCGTCGCTCGCCAGGCCTTTTAACGATCCCGATCATCTTCGCGTTTCTTGGCCGGTTTCTCCTTGGCCGGCGTCTTGCCGTCGCGCGCAAGCGAAGAAATATCCTTTGCATCGCGCAGCACATCGGTCATGCGACCGAGGCTGCCACCCTCGATGCCGATTTCCTTCATTAAACTGTCGATCATCGGCGCCTGCACACGATAACGCAGTGCCGAGTTGATCACCTCATCCGTCACGTTGCGCTTCAAGCCGTCGGCGCCATTGACGCCGTCGACGTGAAGAATCTTTATGCCTTCGATCTTTTCCAGCGGGCGAACGCTTTCGCGGACAATCCCTTCAATGCGTTCCAGCAATTTTTCCCGCAGCCGGCCGGCGCGAGCGTCCTGGCTCAGCACGTTTTCCGCTTCGTTGATCTGCCGGGCGCCAACCGCATCGACTTCGTAGCGCTCGGCGGCGGCGAGCGCGCGGATTTTTTCCGCTTCCGCCGCCGCTTCCGCCGTTATTTTCTGACGCTCCGCTTCGCGCCGGGCGGCAATGACATCCGTGAGCTTGCGCCGTTCCGCAATCTCGCGTTCGCGCGTCGTTATCGCATGCTCTTCCGCCTCGATCACTTTGACGCGTACCGCCTCGGCGGCGGCGAGCGCCGCGGAGCGCTCGGATGCTTTCTTTGCGAGTTCGACGGTCTTGGCGATCTCGGCCATTTCCACCGCCTGATCGCGCTCGATCGAGAGCGTCCGCGTATCGCGGTCCTTGGCAATGCGTGCTTCCTCGATGCCACGCTCGGTGGCGATCCGCGCGCGCTCGACTTCTTCGGCCGCTGCGATCTCGGCCTCCTCAAAGGCCTGTCGCTTCGCAATTTGCAGTCCTTCCAAATGGCGTTCGCGCTCGAGCCGGATCTGATCGAGCGCGCGGTCCTGCGCGATCCGCTCAGCTTCGGTGCGCTGGTTTTCGACGATCTCGGTGCGGCGTTTCTCCGCTTCGGCTTTGATCACCGCCAGCGTTTTTTCGGATAGCGCGATCTGGCGGTCGAGTTCGAGGATCTCGAGGGCCTTCTGTCGGGCGATTTCCAGCTCACGTTGCTCGCGCTCGCGCCCGATGCGTGCGGTTTCAATTTGCAGTTCGAGGTTGATTTGTTCGCGCGCCGTCTGCTCGCGAGTCTTGAGCTCGGCTTCGTCCAGGGACCGGCGGCGTGCGATTTCGCGCCGCTGCGTATCTTCTTCGCTCCGAATGCGTTCCTCGGTTATGGCACGTTGTTGCGCGAGCCGCGCCTTTTCCACTGCCTCGCGTGACGAGAGCTGGGCCTCCTCGGCTTCCTGCTCGCTCAGGGCGCGTTGCTTGCTGAGTTCGGCTCGCTGGACGGCACGCCTTACTTCGACCTCGCGCTCTTGTTGGAGCCGCGCATACTCGGTCTCACGGTCAATCTCGAAAACCTTTTTCTGCGCCTCGAGATTCTGGTTGCGGATGTCAACCAGCGTCCGCTGCTCGATCTCGTTGCGCATCTTGCGGCGCGTTTCGATGGATTCGGTCAGCTGGGTGAGGCCTTCCGCGTCGAATGCATTCGACGGATCGAAGTATTCGAGGCTGGTCTGATCGAGGTCGACAATGGCGACGCCTTCGAGTTCGAGGCCATTGGCGGCTAACGCCTCCGAGGCGAGATCGCGGACCTGGCTGGCATAGTCGCGCCGCCGCTCGTGCATGTCCTCCAATGTCATCTGCGCGGCGACCATGCGCATGGAGGAGGCAAACTTGCCTTCCAGCAAACTGCGGATGCCGTCCTCTTGCAGCGTCCGGCGACCCAACGTCTGCGCCGCCGCGGCCACCGCCGCCTTGGAGGCACCAACACGCACGAAGAATTCGGCAATGATGTCTACGCGCATGCGGTTGCGCGTGATCAGCGCGCCGTTCTCCCGGCGTGCTACCTCGATACGCATGACGTTCATGTTGACCGGTGCGATCTCGTGCAGCACCGGGATGACGAAAGCGCCGCCGTTGACGACGACTTTTTCGCCAAGGAAGCCCGTTCGCACAAAAGCCGTTTCTTTGGTCGATCGCCGGTAAAGCCAGCGCATGATGTAGACGAGGATGACGATGACGGCGGCCAGCCCGATCAGCCAGAGCAGTACCGTCCCAAACGTATTCGCGCTCATCTCACTCCTCCCGCCACGGCCGCTTGGAAGATTTAATGCTTAATTTTCCTGCGGTCCGCCTGCTTTAAGCCCTTTTGCCGAGCGCGGGCGAGATAGCCTGAAATGCCTCGACCGCCGCATCAACAAAAGTCGCGTCGTTTATGTTCGCCCGTATCCGTTCCACATGGCGCTGTCCTGTCGGGCGAACCGTTTTCTCGATCGCCTCGAACAGAGCCTCGTCCGCTTCCGGATCATGGAACGGCGCGCCCGGTCTGTCGAGCGCGGAGACGCCCCCTTCAGGGAGCAGAAACCGCACCGGACCCTCCATGAGGTTCAGCCGCTGCCCAATCCATTCGCCGGCCGCGCGGTTTTCATCGCGCGTCGTGCGCATGAGCGTGACGTTGGCGTTATGGATCACGAATTTCCGGCTGTTGAAGTTCACCGGGACGGTGTCGCGGGCCCCGAAATTCACCATGTCGAGAGCCCCGGTCGAGCCGACGAAAGGCAAGCCGGTCCGGATCGGAGCGCCAAACCGGTCCTGATCGGCCGGCAAGACGCCACCGACAAGCATATCGGCGACTTCAGTCGTGGTGAGATCAAGGAATCCGGCTAGCAGCCCGGAATCGCCGAGCGCTTCCATCGCGCGCCCTCCGGTTCCGGTGGCATGAAAAACGAGACAATCGTAATCGGCTTCGAGCCGCTTCGTAACGGCTTGCACGCAGGGCGTGGTGACGCCGAACATGGTAACGCCGAGCGCGGGCCGGGCCGTCTTGCGCTTGGCCTCGTAAGCTTCGCGCGTCGGCATTTGTGCGATCATGCCGGCTAGCGCGTGCGCGGCGTTCGACAGCACCCGCTCCATGATCGAGTTGAGGCCTTGAACATCGGCGACCGAATGAAACATGACGATATCGCTTGCGCCGACATAAGCTCGCACGTCGCCGGAGGCGACGGTGGAGACCATGACCTTCGGCACACCGATAGGCAGAGCGCGCATGCCGGCGGTCGCGAGCGTTGTGCCACCCGATCCGCCGGCGGAGATAATTCCTCCGACCCGCAATTCTCGGGCGATCCACCGCGCGAACGCCTCGGCCATTGCGGTGACCGATCGACCGCGGTCATCGGAGAAGACTTCCAGGCTGCCGCGCGGGTGCATGCTTGCGACCTGGAGCGGCGTTACATCCGCGGTGGACGGCTTGCGTGACGTCGACAGATCGACGGTGCGCGTTGCAATGCCGAGCGCTTTGAGGCGGTCGCGGATGAACCGAAGCTCGCGTCCTTTGGTGTCAAACGTGCCGGCAACGATTGCGGTGCGTCCGATCCGTTCGGCGAACGGTATGGCGAAAACGCGCGCGCCGTCGGAAGCGGGGTGAGATGCGTCGACGTCGGCTTGCCGCAGGCTTGATGCCGGCAAGTTCCAGCGATCGGAAAGAGTGGCGACAGGTTGAAGCGCTCCTGCCGCGGTCCGCTGCGCCGGAGCGGCGGCTTCGGCCCGCTCGACCCGGTAAACTTGCGCCATCAGCTCTTCGGCGCTCTCGGCCGGCGGCGGTTGCTGGGCCGGCGGTAATGCGTCTTCGTCCTGTTTGCCGACGCCAAGTAACCGCTGCTGCAGTTCGCGATCGACCGCCAGCGCCGACGCTTGCATCACCCGATTGATCCTGCCGTTGACCATGATCGCAACATGATCGGACACGGCCGTGGCGACGCCAATGTTTTGCTCGATGACGAGCACGGCCATGTCGCCGTCGGCGGCGAGCTGTATCAGCATTTTTTCGACTTGATCGACGATGATCGGTGCTAAGCCCTCGGTGGGCTCGTCCATGACCAGCAACCGTGGATTACCAAGGAGAGCGCGGCCGATGGCCAGCATCTGCTGCTCGCCGCCGGATAGTTGCGAACCGCCGCTGGTCCTGCGCTCATGCAGCCGCGGAAACGTCTGATAAACACGATCGACGGTCCACGCTGCATCGGAGCCGCCGGTAGCAACCAGGCGCAGATGTTCGTCGACCGAAAGGCTCGGCCACACGCGGCGTCCCTGCGGCACGTAGCCGACGCCGTGCCGGTGAATCACGTGCGGCTCGAGGCGAGATGTCTCGCGGCCGAAGATCTGGATGCTGCCAGACCGCGCGGGCTTGAGACCGGCAATGGTGTTGCAGAGCGTACTCTTGCCCATGCCGTTGCGGCCGACGACGGCCAGCGCGCCGTTCTGGAGGTCCATCGAGACCCCCTGGATGGCGTGACTTTCGCCATAATAGACGTGAAGGTCGCTGATCTTGAGGGCGGCAGGTCCGCCGCGTTCAGCCATTTCGCCCTCCAAGATAGACCCTCTGCACGTCGGGATCGTCTTCGATCTCCTGTGGCGTGCCTTCCTTGAAGAGCCGGCCATTGTGCATCATTGAGACGTAATCGGTGACGCGCAAAGCCACGTCGAGATCATGCTCGATGATGATGTAACCGATATGCTTCGGCAGTGCGTTGAGGATGGCGACGAGATCGCGCCGTTCGCTCGGCGACAAGCCGGCTGCCGGCTCATCAAACAAAATAAAGCGCGGCGCGCCCGCCAGCGCAAATGCGATTTCGAGCTGCCGCTGCTGGCCGTGGCTCAAAGTCGCCACCAGCTTGTCGCGAATGTCCTCGAGGTGAACGGCGTGCAGGATCGATTGCGCCTGCATCATGGTACGGTCGTCGCCGCGTGGCCGCGTCAAGGCAAAGCGCCCGCGCGAAACACCGCGACAGGCGAGATAGATCAAATCGCGGACGCTCAGCCCGCCGAACAGTTGGGATATCTGATAGGTGCGGCGCAGCCCGCGTCGGACGCGCTCATGCACCGGGAGTGTCGTAATATCTTCGTTGAAAAAACGGATACGGCCCGACGATGGCATGAAGTCGCCGGTGATGGCGTTGAACAGGGTGGTCTTGCCGGCTCCATTTGAGCCGATGACCGCGCGCCGTTCGCTGGCGGCGATCTTCATGCTGACGTCGGAAAGCGCCACCAGCGCGCCGAAGTGCCGTGCCACGTTGTCAAGTTCGAGCGCATGCGCTCCCAACTCTTGCAAACGCTCGGCGACGGACACTTCGGTCACTGATGGCCTCCGCTACGTTCCCGGGTTCGTTATGGGCAGCTCGGGTTGTCGCGGCCGACTTTGCCGAGCTTGAGGAACTCGGCTTCCGGCATTCCGAGCGTCTGATTGACCTGCGGGATGACCTTGATCAGCTTGTTGTAGAGCGTGCCGTCGGGCTTCGCCGTTACTTCCGTGAGGAACTCGTCGGCGATGGCATTGCGGTTCTTGTCAAGCGAGACTTTGCCGGTCGGCGTTTCAAGCACGAGGCTCGACAGCGTCGCCCGCAGCTTGGCGCCGCCGTCCGACACGTCGCCGTTGACCTTTTGCAGTCCGGTGAAGAGTGCCACCGCATTCACATAATAGCCGTGGGCAAATAGCGACGGCGACGGGAACGCATTCGGCAGTTTCTTGTATTCCGCGACGAACTTCTGCCACGCCGGCGCCTTGTCGTCGTCGGCGATCGGACCCGCGGAAGGCGTGCCGATGACGACATCGTGGATCTTGCCCTTGGAGCCGAGAATGGTCTGGTCGACGGTAACCGAACCGCCGATCAGCGGCGCCTGGCCGCCGGCCTGCTTGTACTGCGTCAAAAAGTTGACCGAGTCGGAGCCGCCGAGGACGACATAGATGGCGTCAATGTTGTCCGGCATCGCTGCAATGACGGACGAGAAATCCTTGGTGCCGATCGGAACCCAGAATTTCTTCACGACATGGCCGCCAGCCTTGCAAAATGGCGCCATGAAGCCGAACACCTGCGTATACGGAAAGGAGTAATCCTCCGCGAGCGTCGCCACGCGGTGGTAGTGCTTGACGTTGTAGGAATAGTCGCCGAGGCCCGCCATCCACTGCGCGCCGTCGGTGGAAAAGCGGAAGAAGTTGGGCGCCGGATCGCGCAAAGTCGTGTCCTGCGCGGCCGATGTACCGTTGACGATGGTGACATCCGGCTTGGTCTTGGCATAGTCTTTGACCGCTAGGCCTTCGTCACCGGACAAGGGGCCGACGATAAGCTTCACGCCGTCCTGCTCGACCAGCTTGCGCACCGCACGGACCGCGCTGTCCGGCGTGCCGTCGGACGAGCCTTTGATGATCTCGATTTTCTTGTTGCCGATCTTGCCGCCGAAATCGTCGACGGCCATGACCGCGCCTCGCATACTGTCGTCGCCGAGTATGGCGAAGGCGCCCTCGAATGTGGCCAGTACGCCGATTTTGATGGTGTCCTGCGCCATTGCGGCCGACGGGATTGTCAATCCCGCGGCCAGAGCGAGGCCGAGAAGCCCGCGTCGATGTAATGTCATCCGATCCTCCCTTGGTTAGATTCTGTTTCAGTTCGAAGTGAGCTCTCCCGCAGGCGGGACAGCACAGACTCCTGCGCGAATAGAGGCTTGATCCTCCCCCACAAGCCCAGAAGGCCATCTGGCGAAACAAAGACGATTGTCAGAAAGACAAGACCGATCAGTGTGTTGTAACGTTCGGCGCCGACGATATCGATCGCGAAGGTCTGAATCAGAATGACGAACACGGCGCCAAGGAACGGACCGATCGGATGGCGTAAGCCGCCGATGACAGCGATGACGAGCACCTCAATCGCCTGACTGACGTTGACGGTGCCCGGTGACACCCGGCCGTTGAACCAGACCAGCAACACGCCGCCGAGACCGGCGATGATGCCGGCGTAGAAATAGGCCACGACCTTATGCGCCGTGACGTCGAAGCCAACCGCGCGCATACGACGCTCGTTATCGCGGATCGCCTGCAACGCCAGCCCGAAGGTTGAACGCGAGCAATAGACCACGGCAGCGTAACAAGCCGCCGCGACAAAAAGACAGAGATAGTAGAACGGCACCGGATCGCGCCAGTTGACGCCCCAAAAGCGCGGCGTGGGAATGCCGGCGTAGCCGGAATGGCCGTTCAACAACGAATAATTCTGCTGCGCGAAGTAAAAGAACGCCGCGGCGATCGCGAGCGTAATCATGATTGTGTAGATGCCTTGCGTGCGCACTGAGATCACGCCGATGAGCGCAGAGACGCAACCCGCCAGCAGCACCGCAAAAGGCACTAGCACCCACCACGGCCAGCCGAAGCCGTAAATGTTCATGTTGTTGGTGCCGAAGATCGCAACCGTGTAGGCGGCGATGCCCGCCGTGGTGATTTGCGCCAGGCTGACCATGCCGCCGTAACCGGCGAGCAGCATCATCGACAGCGCGAGCAGTCCCCATATCAGTGAGTAAGCGCCGATCTGTGCGATGAAGAACTCCGAGGCCACAAGCGGATAGAGAATGAGCGCGACCGCCAGCACGATTTGGGCGGGGCCGAAGCCCGCGGACGCGACAACCGCACGATTGGGCTGATCGAGAGCGAGAACCGGCGCGGCCGACACGCGCGTCGTGCCCATGATGCCCTGCGGGCGCCACGCCAAGGCAACCACCATGATGACGAAGGTCAGCACGATGCCGTAAGTCGGCAGATAGACCAATCCGAGTTGCTCGGCCAAGCCGACCAGCAACGCGCCGATGGCGGCGCCGGTAATCGAGCCCATGCCGCCCACGATGACGACGACGAGCGAAGCAAGCAGGTAGCGGACGTCTTCGCCGGGAGCGAGCGAAAGGGCGGATCCGCCAACGACGCCGGCGAAGCCGGCCAGGCCGGCCCCAATCGCAAATACGACGGCGAAGACGACGTGGACGTTGATTCCTGATGCCGACAGCATCGCACGATCATCGACGCCCGCGCGTATCATCATCCCGATTCGCGTGCGGTTGATCATCAACCACAAGCCGACGCCGATAACGATGGCGACGGCAAGCACGATCAGGCGATAGAACGGATAAGTCATCATCACTGCGGTGCCGTTCGAGCGCACCGCAGTGATGATGGGCAGCTTGATTGCGCCATCGAGCCAGGCCGGCACGCCGATCTGGTAGGTGATCCCCGTCCAGATCGCGAGCATCACATCGGCGGCGACGATCGAGATGCCGAGCGTCACCAGGGTCTGGCGCAGCTCGTCGCCTTCGAGCCGGCGAAAAATGAAGACCTGCATGAGCATTCCGACGACGGCGAGCGCCATAAAACCCGCGCCGACGCCGAGAAGCCAGATGCCCGTTCGCTGCGAGACTTCGTACCCGATGTAGGCACCGAGCAGGAAAAGCGAGCCGTGCGCGAGGTTGACATTACGCATGAGCCCAAACACCAGCGTGAAACCGCTGGCGACCAGGAAATAAAGGCCGGCAAGCGTCACGCCGTTGAAAATTGAATTGATGAACGCTTTTTTCGAGATCAGCACCGCGTCGAGCCAGGCGGGCCAGATGGACACAAACATCCAGACGACGACGGCAGCCACGAGTTCCCAGACCAGAACCCGTGCTTGCCGCCACGTCAGTCTCGGCGCCGCCTGCTCGACGAGGCTCATGCCGTCAGCCGCAAGCGCTGCTGGTTCATCCGCGGCGCCTTGTGGAACTTGCCGTCTTTCATGATCGCGAGGATGCGCGTTTTGTCCTGAAGGATACGAACGTCCGCGATCGGATCGCCATCAACCAACAAAAGGTCCGCCAGATAGCCTTCGCGCACCAAGCCGAGCTCGCTGCCCATGCCCATGATCTCGCCGCCATATTTAGTCGCAGCCTGAATTGCTTCCATCGGAGAGAAACCGAGCATCTCGACGAAAGTCTGTATGTCCTTGGCGTTGGTGCCTTGCGGCGTCCAGGCAAAGCCGTAGTCGCCGCCGATGCAGACTCGAATGCCGCGCCGGTGCATTTTCTTCATGGTCTCGATGCACATTTCCAGCTCGCGCTCATAGAGCATCGCCACTTTCGAGCCGGGCTTGATGCCCCACGGCTCGGCATGGCGCGCAGTGTTGATTAGCCAAGCGATGCCTGGCGCGACGAAGTGCTTGTCCTTGTTGGCCTCCAGCATGTCGAGCGCTTCTTCGTCGGCGAATGAGGCGTGATAGATATTCTGGATGCCATGACGGACGCACTGCTTGACCGAGCCGGACGAACGCGCATGCGCGGCAAGTACCTTGTTGCGGCACCTCGCCTCTTTCGCGGCCATTGCCACTTCCTCTTCCGACATCGGCGTTTCTTCGGCGCCCATGCCGGTGATTTCTTCGCCGGAGAGGTTGAGCTTGATAGAGTCGACGCCGTATTTGATCAGCTGGCGGACGGTGCGACGCACTTCTTCCGGTCCCGACACGACGATGCCGAGATTGAGTCCCTCGTGCGGAATGTGCGAAGGCGCCGAATTGCCAAGCCCGCCGACGGTGGTGATTTCAGGGCCGGCCGCCAAATAACGCGGACCGGGGAACCGGCCTTCGTTGATGAACTTTTTGGCGACGACGTCGAGCCGCGGCTTTGCCGCCGCAGCGCCGCGTCCGGCAGTGAAGCCGGCATCGAGCACAAGCTTCGCCATCTCCATGGTGACAAGCATGTGCTCTTCCAATTCCATCATCTGAATTGGGTCGATGCCCGGAGCGTTGTTCCACGACAAATGCAAGTGTGCATCGATCATGCCCGGCATCACGGTCGCGCCGCTGCCGTCGATCGTGGTGGCGCCGCCTTGGATCGGGGCGCCGCCGCTGATGCGCGAGGAGCCGCGCGATACCTGTTTGATACGGTTGCCCTGGATCAGGACTTCCCCCGTATAAGGATACTCGCCGGTTGCATCGAGGATGCGCACGTTGGTGAAAAGAATGGGTCCGTTGCTGGCGCCGCTCCAGCCGTTCGTGTCATAGGCCATATCAGTCTCTCCTTTCGCGCCCGTCAGATTGCCGTGCGGATGACCGTCGGATTGCAAACTCCAGCAAGAATTCCGACGAAAGTGTGATGTATCGCGCCGATCGGGTGGCCGCCGCCGCGCCTGAAGGCGTTTTAGCGATGCGCGTCATGACGAGCGCTCCACGACGTCGTTCTCAAGCACGCCGATGCCGCTAATCTCGATGCGCACGACATCGCCGCCTTTCAAATATTTCGGCGGGTCGAAGCCTATTCCAACTCCGGCCGGCGTTCCGGTAGCGATCACATCGCCGGGCTGCAACGTCAGGCCCGCGGAGAGTGTCGCGATGATCGTGGGAATATCGAAGATCAACAGGCCGGTGTTGGAGTTTTGCCGCAACTCGCCGTTGACGTAGCAGCTGATCGCCGTGTTGCTGATGTCCACCGCATCGCGCGTGACCGCAAAGGGACCCATTGGGCAGAATGTGTCCTGCGACTTGCCGATCAGCCATTGGCTGTAGCGCGCTTGCAAGTCGCGCGCGGTCACGTCGTTGATAATGGTGTAACCCCAGACGTGATCCAGGGCGTCTTTCTTCGCGATGCCGCGGCCGCTTTTACCGATGATGACTGCGAGCTCCGCTTCGTAGTCGATCGCTTGCGAAACCTTGGGATCGATGATGACGGAACTGCCGCACGGAAGGACCGATTCCGGTACTTTGGAGAACACGATCGGGTCGCCGGGCACGGCACCGTTGCGCGCGGCGGTGTCGAACCCGCTGCGAGCGAATTCGTGTGCGTGCTCGTGGTAATTCTTGCCGACGCAGAAGATGTTCCGGCGCGGGACGGGGATCGGCGCCTCGAGCGTAACTTGCGAGAACGGGATGGGCGAAAGGGTGGGCGGCAGGCCGCGACCGTTCAGTCGGATCAGCGCGAGGACGCCGTCCTCCGCCTCGGAAACGGAAAGATCGAACGGCGCAATCGATTTTCCATCCTCGATCACCCGTCCGACGCGCCGCTCGCCGGCAATGGACACCGTCGCGACTTTCATTCGCTCCCCAATCTGAACCAATTTTATTGTTGCCGGCGATTATCGGTCTTTTGCCGAGCAATTCAAGCCAGAACCATCAGCGAAAATATCGCGTTGGCACAGGCATACGACCGGCTATAATTGGTCCATTACCGGTTCACCATAGGATAAGCCATTGCCTCGGGTAGTCGCCAGCGCAGTCGAAGGTTCTTTGCGCAAACGAATTGCGGCAGGCGAATGGTCGGCGACCGGCCGGCTTCCTGCCGAGCGCGATCTGGCTACGGAATATGGCGTGGCGCGCAACACCGTGCGCCGCGCGGTCGAGGCCATCGCAAACGACGGCACAATCGAACGGCATATTGGCCGCGGCACCTTCGTCAACGGTGAAGTGAGCGAACTTGCCGACATTGTGCAGCGTGTCACCGGCGTTTCGCCGGCCGATCTGATGGCGGCGCGGTTGATCATCGAGCCGCAAGCGGCGGCCATCGCCGCGAAAAATGCCAGTTCGTCAGACCTCTCGGCGATTGCCGAGGCGCATCATCGCGCCAGCGAAGCGCACCAGACCGACGACTTCGAGCACTGGGATACGCAGTTTCATCACCGGATATTTGCCGCGACGCGCAACGAGTTGCTCGCCAGCATCCACGCCATCCTGCAGGTGATCCGAAGCCGCAACGCCTGGATCGAACTAAAGCGGAAGGCATTCTCGGAAAACCGGTGGCGCGATTATTGCGCTCATCATGCCGATGTCGTTGCCGCGCTGACAAACCGCGACGCGGAGCGCGCCGAGCAGGCCATGCGTCTTCATATTGAAGCAATCGAACAATCGCTTTTCGGCCGCTGACGGCGGAACCCTTCGATCTGGACGGCGAACCACGTCCTTCTACCGAACTGCCTCCGGTTGCGCGGCGCCAGTCGTGGTTTCGGCGTCACCTTCCGTCGGGCGTGCGCAACCCGAACCAGGCGTCGCGGATCTGCTGGTAATGGACCGTCGGATCGTAGATCGCGACCGGCAAGTGAAGCTCTTGCGCTGACAGCCGGCCCACGGCTGACAGCAGGCTGTAGGAGGCGACGATGCGGTCGTGCTGCGCGACGATCAACGAAACGCGGGCATTGACCAGCGCCTGCTCGGCGTTGAGCACGTCGAGCGTTGTGCGTTGCCCGGCCTGCGCCTCGTTGCGCACGCCGTTAAGCGCCCGCTCCGAAGCTGCGTTCTGTCGTATCGCGGCTTCGACTTCCGCCTTGGCTGCCACCAATTGCCCCCAGGCCTCAACCACGTCGGCCCGCGTCTGGTCGCGCACTTGATCGACGTTCAGGCGCTGCTGGCCCACTGTCTCCTTGTCCAGCCGGATCGCCGAATATTCCGCGCCGCCTTGATAAATCGGGACCGAGAGGTTGACCATGGCCGAACCGACGAACAGGTTCGGCGCCAGGATGTTGGGATAGTTCTGCTGCTGGACGCTGCCTTGCAGCGCCAGAGTCGGCAACAAGCCGCCTTCGGCGATTTTCACTTGCAGTTGCGCCACATCGACGCCGTACAGCGCTGCCCCAACCGACGGATTCTCCGCGGTGCCGACCGCGATCGCGGCGTTCAAGTTGTTGGGCGACAAGCGATCCACCGGCGAGGCCGGGGCGAGATTGGCCGGGTCAACGCCGATGATGCGCCGATAATTGGCCCGCGTCGTCATCAGCGTTGATTCAGCGGCGTGCAGGCTCGCTTCGCCGGCCGCCAATTGCGCCTCGGCCTGCGCAACGTCGGTCGGCGTCACCTGACCGGCGTCGTAGCGGTTCTGGGTATCGCGCAGCGTCCGCTCCAAGACGCGGATATTGGTCTGCTGCACTTCGAGGTTCGCTGTGTCGCGCGACACATCCATGTAGACCCTTGCCGCCGCGAGCAGCAGCGACTCCTCCATCATCCGCAACGTCTCGCGCGCCGCGGAGACTTGGCTCTCGGCCTTGCGGACTTGATTCGCCGTCCGCCCGCCGTTGAACAGCGTCTGCTGGCCGGTGAATCCGGCGGTCCAGGGATTGGTGTAACCTTTGACGGTGAACGAAAAGCCATTGGCGAACGCGCCCGGCGCGCCGGTAATTGACGGAAAAGTCTCCGTCGTATTGGTATATTCGCGCCCGACAGAAGCGTTCGCGGAGAGCGTTGGCCGATAGCCGGACAGCGCTTGCGCCACGCCTTCATCGTTCTGGCGCACGATCGCACGTTGTGCGTTGATTTGCGGATTGCCCCGATAGGCTCGCGCCAGCGCCGATTCCATCGTTTCCGCGCCGGCTGCGCCCGGTCTTGCGACAATGACGGTAGCGAGCGCGGCGATCGTAATCGCCAGCGCGCGCCGAGCCGGTACGACCGGCGGCGATTGCGGGCGTTTTCGAGCCCCGGGAACGATCACACCACGCCTCACAACCAGCCCCAATTTGCGTGGCGAAACCTTAACTTGGGGGTATCGGCCTTACAAGGTTTGGCGCGGCGTTACGCACCGTGATCGCGGCGAGCGGACTGCGCATTCGCGATCAGCCGCAATTCGCGAAAACCCAGCGACAGCGTGGCGAGAAGCAGCGGCAGGACAAAGTAGAGTGCGCGAAATGTCAGCAACGCGGCGAGGAGTGCCTCATGCTGAAATTGTGGCAGCCCAAGCAGCATCGTTGCTTCGATGACGCCAAGCCCGCCGGGCGCATGGCTGACAGTACCGAGGATCGTGGCTGCAAGGAAAACGATCAGCACGCTCGCAAAATCAACCGGCGTGCCCCGCGGCAACAGCGTGTACATGGCGCATGTCACCAAGATCAGATCGAGCGCGCCGATGCCGATCTGCACCAGCGTAAAGCGTGAATTGGGCAGCACGATGCGCCAGCCGGAACGCCCCACCGTACGCCGCCGCGGCACGAGCCAGATCAAGTAACACGCCACCGCGAATAATGCCGAGAGCCCGATCGTGCGGTTGAGCCATGCAGGCATGTGGTCGACTGCTGCTGCCGCCTCCGGGGCGTAGGCGGTGGCGCCGCCGAGCAGCACGGCGTTGCCCAGCCAAAAAGTCATCCCGGTGACCAAGGCGATCTTGGCGATATCAAGTACCGTTAGACCCCAGACCGAATAGATCCGCAGCCGGATGAGGCCGCCGGTAATAACGGCGGCGCCGAGGCTATGGCCTATGGTCGAACTGGTGAAGCTTGCGAGGGCCGCGATCGGGTACGGCACTTTGTGCCAGCCGATCGTCCGCAGCGCGAAAACGTCATAAAAAGTGAGCGTGACGTAGCTGCCAATAACGAACACACCGGCGAAGGCGATTTTTCCGGCCCGCTCCGCCTCGAGCGCGGCGACGACTTTGCCGAAGTCGATTTCGCGCAGCAGTTCATAGAGCGTGAAAGCAGTCGCGGCCAGGATCAACAGACTGATCGCTGCGCCGATCGTGCTGCGGCCGAGCCTGGCGATGATCGTTTGCGCGATGCTGGTCGTCACGTCCTGTGCAGCGTGCGGCGAAGAACTCAAGACGGCAACGTCCTCACGCGATTCGCGGCGCAAACTCTCATTTAACTGTAACAACAATGTTACGAAGCTGACCAAATTTGGGCAAGCGCCGTCACACTCGCCGGCGTGCCGTCATACGGATGAGACATGAAATGGCAATTGTTGTCGCACTGATTCGACAAACTGCGAGGGGGCGGTTTTTAACCGTGGGCTGATGAAGGTTCTTGTTGCCACTGACGCTTGGCATCCGCAGGTCAACGGCGTGGTACGCACGTTGGGCTCGCTTGCGCGCGCGGCGGGCAAGCTTGGAGCGACGATCGAGTTTCTCTCGCCCGACGGGTTTTCCACGTTCCAGTTGCCTACCTATCCAGGATTGCGGCTCGCCGTCCCGAGCCGGCGCGGCATCGCCAGGCGAATCGAAGCCGCTAATCCCGACGCTATCCATATAGCGACCGAAGGACCGATCGGTTTTGCCGTGCGCGCCTACTGCCGACGCAACGGCCGGCCGTTCACTACCAGCTATACAACGCGGTTTCCCGAATACATCTCGGCGCGACTGCCAATCCCCGAAGGATGGATCTACGGCATCTTGCGCTGGTTCCACGCCGCGGCGACGGTGACCATGGTGGCGACGCCGTCGCTGACCAGTGAGCTGACGCAGCGTGGCTTTGCTCATCTCGGCATGTGGACGCGTGGGGTCGACGTCGATCTGTTCCGGCCCGACCGCGCCGTCGAGCTCAGCTTGCCGCGCCCGATCTTCATGACGGTCGGGCGGGTCGCCGTCGAAAAGAATCTAGAGGCGTTTCTTTCGCTCGATCTGCCCGGCAGCAAGGTCGTTATCGGGTCCGGCCCGGCGGCAGCAAAGCTTAAGAGTGAATTTCCCGACGCCATATTTTTGGGCCCGCTGGAGAACGGTACGCTCGCGGCACATCTTGCCGCCGCCGACGTCTTCGTTTTTCCAAGCCGCACCGACACCTTCGGCATCGTGCAGCTCGAGGCGCTGGCGAGCGGCGTTCCGGTCGCAGCGTTCCCCGTCACCGGCCCGAAAGATGTCATCGGCAATCATCCAATCGGCGTGCTGGACGAAGATCTACGCAGCGCCTGCATCGAGGCGCTGCGGCTTTCCCGCGATGCCTGCCGCGCATTCGCGCTCGACTACTCCTGGGAAAACAGCGCGCGGCAATTCCTCGGTCACATGCGCAAGGTGGCCGGCGGCAACCGCGAACTGGAACCTGCGATGACCGTCACGGAAACCGCCGTCGGCTGAAACGATCAAAGAACGAAGCAAAGGAAGCCCACATGGCTAGTCTTTCACTGGTAGATCTCGACAAGCAGACGGTGACCAAGGCGTATGATCGCTGGGCGCCGGTCTATGATCTGGTGTTTGGCGCGGTGTTTGAGCGCGGCCGCGAGGCCGCCATTGCCGCAGCCGAGCGCGTCGGCGGCCGCATCCTCGAAGTCGGAGTGGGCACCGGCATCTCGCTGCCGCATTATTCGCGCGATTGCAGCCTGTGCGGCATCGACATTTCCGAGATGATGCTGCGCAAGGCGCAGGAGCGAGTCACCGAGCACGGCCTGACTAACGTCGAGGGATTGTGGGTCATGGATGCAGAGCATCTGTCGTTCCCCGATGATTCCTTCGACGTGGTCGTGGCGCAGTACGTCGTTACGACGGCTCCCAATCCGGAGGCGACGCTCGACGAATTCGCCCGCGTGCTCAAGCCGGGTGGCGAAATCGTGCTGGTCAGCCGGGTTGGCGCCGAAGCGGGGTTGCGGCGATCGCTTGAACATTGGTTCGCGCCGGCGGCGCGCAGGCTCGGCTGGCGTACGGAATTTTCTTTCGAACGTTACGCCGGCTGGGCGGCGCGGACCGACGGTGTCCGCCTGATCGAGCGGCGCGCCATGCCGCCGCTCGGACATTTTTCCCTCATCCGTTTTACCAAAGACGGCGAATCGGCGGGTGCCCACGCGAACGCAGCGGCCGAGCCCTATCCGCCGGCGCGTGCCGCGCACTGACCATTACCGATTTCGCTAAATCCTAACGTGGCGTTCGCTCTGCTGTCATAGCGGATTCATGGAATCGCCATACCCAGATCGGACGCCGTCAGGACGGGGGAAGACACATGGAAGGCTTTCTTGCAGCGCTTCGGACCCAACGCTGGGACGATCATCGCTACTATCATCACAGCCGGATCAATCAATCGCTGCATCTCGTCAGCGCTCTGAGTTTTCTGTTCGCCTACGTGATGATCTTCAAGGATCCTGCGATCTCTGCGCTGGCCGGCTGGCTGGTGGCAATGACCACCAGGCAGACGGGACATTTCTTCTTCGAGCCGAAGGACTACGACACGATCAATCACGCCAGCCATGAATATAAAGAAGAGATCAAGGTCGGCTATAATCTGCGCCGCAAGGTAGTGTTGCTTTCGATCTGGGCGCTGTCGCCGCTGCCGCTTTATTTCGATCGGAGCTTTTTCGGTATCTTTACCCCGGCGGCAAGCAAGACCGAGTTTATCCGCCAGGTCGCCGAGATTTGGCTCGCCATCGGCGTCGGCGGCGTCTTGTTCCGCACGGTGCAGTTGTTCGTGATCAAGGATGTGCAAACCGGACTGGTTTGGGCGACCAAAATCCTCACCGATCCGTTTCACGACATCAAGCTCTACCACAAGGCGCCGCTGGCGCTGTTGCGCGGCGAATTGATCGATCCGGGCATCGGGCACGAGGTGGCGGAGTGGGACGACGGGGAAGCCGAAGAAGCGCCGCACCTGACGTGACGCCCATCTGCGCTCATTCATGCGCGAACGCTAATCCGGCCGGCATCAGCAAAACAAAACCGGGTCCCCGTTTCCGCGTGGACCCGCGGCGCTTACTGCGGTTTCCGGTCGGACATTCCAAACAAGCGGCGGCGGATCATTTCCTTGAGAATGGTCCGCTTGATCGACCGGTTGGTCAGCGTTGGATCGCTCCACCACCAGCCGTCCGCCTTCATGGCACGGGCGGCGGCGACAAAGCGCTCCGCGACCACCGCGAAATCGGCGTCGGTATAATCGAGGCTGAAGATAAGCCGTCCGGTTCCGATCCAGCTCAACATCAGGCCCTCGGCGCGAAGGTAATATTGCAGCATCCAATTGTAGCGCGAGGGCGTGCGGTACGAGACCGTCCAGATCGAGGACATGTTGGCGATTTCCACCGGGATGTCTTCGGCCTGAAGCTGCGCGTTGAGCCGCTGTGCGCGCTCGTTCCAGATCGAATCGAGATCGCGGTAGATCGAACGGCCTTCTGGCGTTTGCAGGTAACGCAGAAATTCGCTCATCGCCGCGATCACGTAAGGATGCGAGTTGAACGTGCCGCGGGCAAAGCAGATATCGGCCGGGCGGTCGTCGCGGAAACGCTTCATCAAGTCGGCGCGCCCGCACACCACGCCGATCGGCAGGCCGCCGCCGAGGGTCTTGCCGTAGGTCACGAGATCGGCTTGCACGCCGAAATATTCCTGAGCGCCGCCTTGGGCGAGGCGGAAACCGACGAAGACCTCGTCAAAGATCAAGACGATGCCGCGCTCGGTGCATACGGAACGCAGGCGCCGCAGCCAGTCCGCGTAGGCGGCCTTGTCGAAATGTCCCTGCCGTGCGCTGTCGACGAGCGCCGTGTCGCTTGGCGCGCCGGCATTGGGGTGAAGGGCCTGCAACGGGTTGACCAGGACGCAGGCGATGTCACGCCGCGTGGCGATGACGCGCAAGGTATCCTCCGCCATGTCGCGGAGCGTGTAAGTCTCGTGGGCCGGAACCGGGTTGCCGACGCCCGGCTGCACGTCGCCCCACCAGCCATGATAGGCGCCGCAAAAGCGCACCAAATGCGAACGCCGCGTATGGTAGCGCGCGAGCCGCACGGCCTGCATTACTGCTTCGGTGCCCGACATGTGGAACGAGACTTCGTCGAGGCCGGATATATCCTTCAGACGCTCGACGTTTTCGGCGATCAGCGGGTGATAGGGACCGAGCACCGGCCCAAGTTCGCGTACGCGCGCGGCGCCGCGCTCGATGGCGCCCCTGTAGAAGTCGTAGCCGAGCAGGTTCACGCCGTAGGAGCCGCTGACGTCGTAGAACACATTGCCGTCGAGATCGGTCACCGTGACGCCGGCGCTTTTCTGTACGAAGGCGGAGGAGGGAAGGTGGCTGCGCACATAGCGGCTGTATTGAAACGGCACCCGGTAGGCGTCGGTGAATTGCAAATCGGAAATGCTGCCGGCGGCTTCGGCGGTACGCCGTATCGTTTCGGCGAAACGCGTCCGGTAAAGCGCCGACAGCCGTTCAAAGCCGGCGCGGCGGCTCGCCGTGACATCCACCGGCGCGCCGTCGGAACAGAAGAAGCGGGTTTCGTCGTATTCGTAAAACGGTACAAAAGCCGCAAGCCGGCGCGCGATCCGGGCGTGCCCGGTGAGCGACCGGTGCTTGGCCTGGGACAGTTGGAAGCGCCGGCGCAGTTTCAAAAACGAGGTTGCGACGGCAGCACCGCCCGCGCCGTAAAGCGCCATCCCCGAGGTAGCCCAAGTCGTTGCGAATCCCATCGAATCGCGGTGTACCCGGTGGAGTTGACAGTCCCATGACGGTCCGCTCGCAGCTCGCCCGCGTGTTTGCCCAGGAGGACATCAATTTTCTCGTCACCAACCGGATTCCGCGCCGGCTGGCGACACAGTTCATCGGCTGGTTCAGCCGGATCGAACAGCCGCTCATTCGCGACCTGTCGATCGGAGTGTGGCGCATGTTCTCCGACCTCGACCTTGCGGAGGCCAACACCACGCAATTCCGCAGCATGCACGATTGTTTCACGCGCGAGCTAAAAGAGGGCGCGCGGCCGATCGACCGCCGCGCCGACGTTTTGGCGAGCCCTTGTGATGCGATCGTCGGTGCCTGCGGCGCCGTCGCGGGCACCGAAGTCTACCAGGCCAAGGGCTTTCCCTATTCGGCGGATGACCTTTTCGGCGATCGCGACGTCGTCGAGGCGCACCGCAACGGCTGCTATGCGACGCTGCGGCTCAAGTCGAGCATGTATCACCGCTTCCATGCGCCTTACGACTGCCACGTCCGGCGAGTCGTCTACATTTCCGGCGATACCTGGAACGTCAATCCGATTGCGCTCAAGCGGATCGAACGACTATTCTGCAAAAACGAGCGCGCCGTGGTGCAAACGACTTTGTCGAACGGCCAGCCGGTGACATTGGTAGCGGTTGCCGCCATTCTGGTCGCGAGCATCCGGCTGAACTGTCTCGATACTCCATTGAACTGGAAATACCGCGGCCGCAACGTCATCCCCTGCGATGCGCAGTTCCGCAAAGGCGACGAGCTCGGTTGGTTCGAGCACGGCTCGACCATCATCGTCTTCGCACCGGAGGGCTTCAGGCTCGCCGATGGCGTACGCGATGGCGCCGTCATTCGGGTCGGCGAGCCGCTGATGCGGCTACCTTAAGCGCGGCGGTGTCAGCCGGCCTTTTTCATCGCCGCAACGCCGGCGTCATCGAGCTCTTTTGCGCGTATGCAGGCTGGCCGGCTGCTGATCCGTTGCCAGTACTGCTCGAACGCCGGGCGTTTATCGATGGTGCCGAACATCATGCCGAAGCCGATGTGCGAGCCGACATAGAGATCGGCGGCGGTGAACGTGTCGCCGGCGAGGTAGGGGCTTTGCGATACGGCCGCCTCGAGCGTATCGAGAGCCTGCGTCGCGCTGCCGTATCCCATCATGCGCTCTCGCTCCGGTGGCACCACGAATCCCAGCGCCTTGTTGGTCACGGCATATTCGATCGGTCCGGCGGTGAAAAACAGCCAGCGATAATATGGCGCACGCAACCGGTCGCCGGGTGACGGCGCAAGGCGCGCTTGTGGAAAGGCATCGGCAAGATAGGCGCAGATCGCGGCGTTTTCGGTCACGACGGCGTTGCCGTGGCGCAGCGCAGGTACCTTTCCCATCGGATTGATAGCGAGGTAAGCAGGCGCCTTCATAGACGACGCGTAATCGAGCACTTCGGTCTTGTACGGCTGGCCTATTTCCTCAAGCATCCACCGGGCGACCCGGCCGCGCGACTGCGGATTGGTGTAAAGCACGAGTTCGTCGGCCATAGAGCTCACTCCCCATTTTTTGAACGTGTATTAGCGAATAGCGAAAAAATTCGCACATTTCTGTGACGCCACCGGAAAATTCGCACCTTCGGTGTTTGCGCCTCAATCTGGCGCACGCAGCCGATAGCCGACGCCGGTCTCGGTGAGAATATATTGCGGCCGTTCCGGATCGGCTTCGATCTTTTGCCGCAACTGTCGCACGTAGACACGAAGGTATTGGGCATCGGTCAGATCGTCCCACAATTCGCCGAGCAGGAATTTATGCGTCAGGACCTTGCCGGCGTGCTGAACCAGCACGCGCAGCAGGTCGTACTCCTTGGGAGACAGCTTGGCCTCGCGCCCGCCGACCTTGACCACACGGCGCACCAGATCCACCGAGAGATCGCCGACGCGGAAGATCGGCCGTTCGCCCTGGATTTGCAGCTGATGGCGCAGCGCCGCCCGCATCCGGGCGAGAAGTTCGTCCATGCCGAACGGTTTGGTGACATAATCGTCCGCGCCGAGGTCGAGGGCTTCCACCTTGCCGGCTTCGTCGCCGCGGCTCGATAAGACCACGATAGGAACGCTCTCGTTGCGCGCGCGGATCATTTTGAGAAGATCGTGACCGTGCGCATCGGGCAGCCCCAAGTCGAGAATGATCAGGTCGGGGGCGGCGGCCAAGAGTTCCAGGGCGGTCTTGGCATTCGGCGCCTCCAGCGTCTGATAGCCCTGGGCGGTAAGGCCCATGCGCAGAAGCTTGCGGATCGGCGGCTCGTCGTCGACCACCAGCACGCGGAGCGGAGCGGCATTCATGCGGCGGCGTCCAAGTCTTGCCGCCGGCGCGGGATCGGCAGGCTGATGGTGAATGCCGCGCCGCTGCGATCGGTGCGGTTGGCGGCGACGATAGTGCCGTGCATGGCTTCGACGAAGCCGCGCGAGATCGCAAGCCCGAGCCCGGTCCCGGCGCGGACCTGATCCATCTTTTGCGCGCGGTAGAACTTGTCGAAGATATGATCAAGGTCGGCCGCCGGAATTCCGCTGCCCTCGTCGAGTACGCGCAGGCATACCGTGTCGGCATCGCGCCAGCTCTGGACGCGGATGGTCGTCTTTGGCGGGGCATATTTCGCCGCGTTGTCGAGGATATTGAACAGGACTTGTTCGAACAGAACCGCATCAAGTTCGAGCATCGGCAGATCCGATGCCAGTTCAAGATCGATGCTGTGATGCGAGAGGATGCGGCCGGCGCGCCGCAGAGTACTGCCGACAATCTCGCCGATGTCGTGCAGCGTCGCGTTCGGCGAGATTGCGCCGGATTCGAGCTTGGTCATGTCGAGCAGGTTGGCGATAAAACGGTTCAGCCGCTCCGATTCATCGATGATGGTCGCCAGCAAATCCGCCTTCTCGTCATCGGCGAGCCTGGCGCCGAGGTCGCGCAACGCTCCGGCGGCGCCCAGCACGGCGGCAAGCGGGGTCTTCAGATCATGCGAGATCGATGTCAGCAGCGCAGATCGCAGCCGCTCGGTCTCCGCCGTGCGCTCCACCCGATCCATATCTTCGACCAGCCTCACGCGCTCGATGGCGAGCGCGCCCTGATCGCGCAGCGCGTCGAACAGCCGGCGCTGATCCGGCGTCAGCAGGGGGCCCGGCTTGTCGCTGTCTATCCCCATAACGCCGACGGCGCCGCGCCCGGTATGCATCGGCAGGAATAGCCGTTTCGCGCCGGGAAGCGTATCGGAACCGCGGCCGGCGGCGCGATCGTGTTGCCACGCCCAATCCGCCGCGGCGAGATCGGCTTCGTCGAGGATGTCTTCGGGCGGATAGCCTGTCTTCACCGCGATCGAGCCGTTCTCGGGTAATAGCAGCACGACGCGGACTTTAAGCATCAGCGCGGTCTGATAGGCCGTGGCCCAAAGCACATCGTCGAGACTGCCGGCGCCAGCGAGCTTGCGGCTGAACAAGTAAAGTGATTCGGTGGCACGGGCGCGCTCGGTCGCGGCTACCGTTTCGGTACGGCCCCGGCCGCTGAGCGTGGAGACGATGATGGCCGCCACGGTGAAGAAAACGTAGGCGACGACGTCGGTGGGATTCGCGATCGTGAATGTGTAAAACGGGTGCAGGAAGAAGAAATTATAACAGAGCGAGGACGCAACGCTTGCCAGCAGCGAGGGCCACAGTCCAAGCCGAACCGCGATGCCGACGACGGCGATCAAAAAGACCAGATCGACGTTTCCCACGCCTAGCAGCGGCCTTATCGCCAGTCCGCAGACCAGCGCCACTGCCACCGCCAGAAGCGCAAAAACATAAGGCAGCGGATGGAATTCCTCGCGTCGTTCGGCGGCGCGCACGGTCTTTTTCGGGATTGGCTCTCCGGCAATGCTGTCACCGGCGATGACGTCGACGCTGATGTTGCCGGAGCGGCGGACAAGGTCGTGCACGACCGACCCATGCAGGATCTCGAACCAGCGCGTCCGTTCCGATTTGCCGATGACGATTTGCGTCACGTTGTTCGCTTGCGCGTAGCCGATCAGGTCGCTGGCGATCCGGTGATCGGCGGCGGGGAGGGTGACGGCCTCGCCGCCTAGGGCCTCGGCGAGCCGCAGCGTGTCGGCGACGCGGTCGCGTTCTTCCTCCGAAAGCTGCGAGCTGCGCCGGCCTTCGACATAGAGCGCAATCCACGGTCCATGCAGACGGTCGGCGAGCCGCTTGGTGTAGCGAACTAGGCCGGCGCTGCGCGGATCTTCGCTGATGCAAACCAGAATGCGCTCGCCCGCGGCCCATGGGCCCTGGATGGCACGTGCCTGCATTTCAGTCAGCAGTTGGTCGTCGACACGCTCCGCGGTGCGGCGCAAAGCGAGCTCGCGCAGAGCTGTGAGATTTGCCGGCGAGAAGAAATGCTCCAGCGCGCGCTCCGCCTGCCTCGGAACGTAGACCTTGCCGTCTTTGAGCCGTTGGATGAGATCATCGGGTGTCAGGTCGACCAGTTCGACCGCGTCGGCCCGATCGAATACCGCATCCGGTACCGTCTCGCGCACGCGCACATGGGTGATCTGCGCGATTACGTCATTGAGGCTTTCGATATGCTGAATATTGACCGTGGTGTAGACGTCGATGCCGTAGTGCATCAACTCCTCGACGTCGAGGTAGCGCTTGGGGTGGCGGCTGCCGTCGACGTTGGTGTGGGCAAGCTCGTCGACCAGGACGATGTGGGGGTGACGGGCGATGATGGCGTCGAGGTCCATTTCCTCGAGCCACTGACCTTTGTATTCGAGCCCGCGGCGCGGGACGATTTCCAGGCCTTCCAACAATGCCTCGGTGTCCTTGCGGCCGTGGGTCTCGGCGACGCCGACGACGACGTCGTAGCCGTCTTTCTTGCGGGCTCGCGCTTGCAGCAGCATTTCGTAGGTCTTGCCGACGCCCGGCGCGGCGCCGACGAAGATCCGAAGCTTGCCGATGCGGCCTTCTTCGCGGCTGGCCGCTGCGAGCAGCGCTTCCGGTGAGGGCCGATGTTCGGAGTTGCGCCGCTGATCCGCCATCAATGACCAGATGTTCCGACGTTCAACGTCTGCGCTCTAGCCTGCGGATAATCGGTCGAGGGCCAGATTGAGCAGCAGGACGTTCACGCGCGGCTCGCCCAAAAAGCCCAAAAGCCGGTCCTCGATGTGATCGCCGACGAGCGCCCAAACGCGATTTTCCGCCAAGTTACGGGCCTTGGCAACACGGGGAACCTGGAAGTAGGCGGCTTCCGGCGAAATCTCCGGATCGAGCCCGCTGGCCGACGTGGTCACAAGGTCGGCCGGAACCGGGATCGGCGGATTCTCCTTGCGAAGCTTGTCGATGTCGCCTCGGACGCGCTCGATCAGCGCCCTGTTCGAGGGGCCGAGATTTGCGCCGCCGGAATTGGCGGCATTGTAGGGAGCCGTAACGGTCTTGGCCGGATCCTTCGGATCGGGCGCTGTGGTCGCCGACAGGCGTCCATGGAAATATCTGTCGCTGGTGAATTCCTGGCCGATCAGCGCCGAGCCGACAACCTTGCCGTCATGTTCGATCAGGCTGCCCCGCGACTGATAGGGAAACGCCACGCGGGAAATTCCAGTCATCGCCAGCGGATAAACCAGCCCGGTGATGAGCGTGAGTGCGACAAGAACCACGAGCGCCGGGCGGATTTCGCGCAGCATGTCCGTCTTCTCCTCTAGGCAAGATGCAAGGCCGTGACCACGAGGTCGATCGCCTTGATGCCGACGAATGGAATGATCACGCCGCCCAAGCCGTAAATCAGCAGATTGCGCCGCAGCAGCGGGGCGGCGCCGATCGGCCGATAACGGACGCCTTTGAGCGACAGTGGAATCAGCGCGACGATGATGAGTGCATTGAAGATGATCGCCGACAGGATGGCGCTCTGCGGCGTCGCCAATTTCATAATGTTGAGCGTCTGCAACTGCGGATAGAAGGCGACGAACATCGCCGGGATGATGGCGAAATATTTCGCCACGTCGTTGGCGATCGAAAACGTCGTCAGCGCGCCGCGCGTCATCAGGAGTTGCTTGCCGATCTCGACGATCTCGATCAGCTTGGTTGGATTGGAGTCGAGGTCGACCATGTTGCCGGCCTCGCGGGCGGCCTGCGTCCCGGTATTCATGGCGACGCCGACATCGGCCTGCGCCAGCGCCGGCGCGTCGTTGGTGCCGTCACCGCACATGGCGACGAGTTTGCCCCTAGCCTGCTCGTCGCGAATAAGCTTGAGCTTATCCTCAGGCGTGGCCTGCGCCAGAAAGTCATCGACGCCGGCTTCCGCGGCAATCGCAGCCGCGGTCATCGGATTATCTCCGGTGATCATAACGGTGCGAATGCCCATGCGGCGCAACTCGGCAAAGCGTTCGCGGATGCCGCCTTTGACAATATCCTTGAGCTGGATGACGCCGAGGAGGCGATTGTCCTTGGCCACCGCGAGCGGCGTGCCGCCGGACTTGGCGATCGCGTCGGCGATCGTATTAACCTCGCGGACGGTTTCAGCACTCAAATTCGGACGCAGCACCTGTACCGCTCCGCCGGAGCCGACAACGGCCGGCGACCGGTCGAGGTAATTCAGGATCGCCTCGACCGCGCCCTTGCGCACCCAAGATGTGCCGACTTCGACGCCGCTCATGCGGGTCTGGGCGCTGAACGGAATGAAATTGGCGTGAAGCTCGGCGAGCTCGCGGCCGCGGATGCCGTATTGCTCTTTCGCGAGCACGACGATGGACCGGCCTTCAGGCGTCTCGTCGGCAAGCGAAGCCAATTGCGCCGCGTCGGCGAGTTCCTCTTCGGTCACGCCGCGCAGCGGCTTGAATTCTGTCGCCTGCCGGTTGCCGAGCGTGATGGTGCCGGTCTTGTCGAGAAGGAGCGTGTCGACGTCGCCGGCCGCCTCGACGGCGCGTCCAGACGTCGCCAGCACGTTAAAGCGCACCAGACGATCCATGCCGGCGATGCCGATCGCCGACAGAAGCGCCCCGATCGTAGTCGGGATCAGCGTCACGAACAGCGCAACCAAAATCACGACCGAGATGGTGCCGCCGGCATAAGCCACGTAGCTCGGGATCGTCGCGGTGGCGAACACGAAAATGATCGTCAGCCCGATAAGCAGAATGTTCAGCGCGATCTCGTTCGGCGTTTTCTGACGCTCGGCGCCCTCGACCAGCCCGATCATGCGATCGAGAAAGGTGGAGCCGGGCGCCGCGGTGATGCGCACCCGAATCCAGTCGGACAAGACTTGGGTGCCGCCGGTGACGGCCGAGCGGTCGCCGCCGGATTCGCGGATCACCGGGGCGGATTCCCCGGTGATTGCTGCTTCATTGACCGAAGCCATGCCGACGATCACTTCGCCGTCCGACGGAATAATGTCGCCGGCCTCCACCAGCACGACATTGCCGACCTTGAGCTCGGTGGACGGAATAACCCGGTAGCTTTGGGTGTCGCCGCTGTCGCTGACGAGCTTAGCCTGGGTTTGCGTGCGTTGGCGGCGCAACGTCTCCGCCTGCGCCTTACCGCGGCCTTCAGCGATGGCTTCGGCAAAATTTGCGAACAGGATCGTGAACCACAGCCACAGAATGATCTGGAGCTCGAAGCCGATATGGCCGGTGCCGGTGGCGAGATTGCGGATCAGGATCACCGTGGTCAGCGCGGTGACGACTTCAAGCACGAACATCACTGGGTTCTTCATCAGCTTGCGCGGATTAAGCTTGATGAAGGCGGAACCGACGGCCGGGACGACGATCTTGGGTTCGAACAGCGCCGATGCCGGCGTATTTTTGCGCAGTGTCGAAGATTCCATCGCGGCCGCTCCGATTAATTCGCCGAGAACAACGTGCCGGCGTTGACCGAGACCTGCTCGGCCAAAGGCCCGAGCGCCAGCGCGGGAAAGAAGGTCAGCCCGCCGACGATGAGGATCACGCCGACCACAAGCCCGACGAACAGGCCGCCGGTGGTCGGAAAGGTGCCGGTGGAAGCAGGCACGACCTTCTTCGCGGCGAGCGAGCCGGCGATGGCCATGGTCGGAATGATCATCCAGAAACGGCCGACAAACATCGCAACCGCGCCGGTGAGGTTGTAGAACGAGGTGTTGCCGCTCAGCCCCGCGAATGCCGATCCGTTGTTGCCGGTTTGCGACGTGTAGGCATAAAGGATTTCGGTGAAGCCGTGCGGCCCAGGGTTGCCCGTGGCCGCGACGGCCGTCGGCACCAGCATCGCCACCGCGGTCCCGCCGAGATACATCAGCGGCAGGATGAGAATGGCAAGCATCGCCATCTTCACCTCCTTCGCTTCGATCTTCTTGCCGACATATTCGGGCGTGCGGCCGACCATCAGGCCGGCGACGAAGATCGAAATGATGACAAACAGCAGCATGCCGTACATGCCGGAGCCGACGCCGCCTACGATGACCTCGCCAAGTTGGATGTTAATGAGCGGGATCATGCCGCCGAGCGCGGTGAACGAGTCGAACATGGCGTTGACCGCGCCGCACGAGGCGGCCGTGGTGACGACGGCAAACAGCGCGGAGCCGACGATGCCGAAGCGGACTTCCTTGCCTTCCATATTGCCGCCGGTCAGCCCAAGCGCGTTCAGCGCGTCGTTGCCATGTGCTTCGGCGGCGTAACAGGCAATCACGCCGGCGGTGAACAGCACACCCATGACCGCAAGCACCGCCCAGCCCTGGCGCTGGTTGCCGACCATGCGGCCGAAGACGTTGGTCAGCGCGCCACCCAGGGCAAAGATGGCGATCATCTGGACGAAATTGGAAAGCGCCGTCGGGTTCTCGAACGGATGCGCGGCGTTGGCATTGAAGAAGCCGCCGCCGTTGGTGCCTAGCATCTTGATCGCGACTTGAGAGGCCACCGGGCCGACAGCGATGGTCTGCTTGGCGCCTTCGAGCGTGGTCGCGTCTACATACGGGCCAAGCGTCTGCGGGATGCCCTGCCATACCAGGAACAGCGTGAACACCACGCAGATCGGCAAGAGGATGTAGAGTGTGCAGCGCGTCACATCGACCCAAAAGTTGCCGACGGTCCACGCCGAATGCCGGGCAAAGCCGCGGATCAGGGCAATCGCTAGCACGATGCCGGTGGCGGCAGACAGATAGTTCTGATGAGTAAGGCCGAGCATCTGCACGAGGTAGGACATCGTGCTTTCGCCGCCATAGTTCTGCCAGTTGGTGTTGGTGATGAAGCTGACTGCGGTATTGAGAGACAGGTCGGGAGCGACGGCCGACTGCGCTTGCGGGTTGAATGGCAGCGCCGCTTGCACACGCATCAGCACGTAGAGAATGAGAAAACCGCCGACATGGAAGATCAGCATGCCGATCGTGTAGGAAACGGCGTGCTGCTCATGCCTCTCGTCGACGCCCGCGATCCTGTAGATCGCGCGTTCGACCGGCCGCAAGATCGGTGAAAGAAACGTCCGCTCGCCGGCGAACACCCGAGTCATGTATCCGCCGAGCACCGGCGTAATGGCGACGACGATCGCGCAGTAAAGCAGGATCTGAAGCCAGCCGACGACTGTCATGATTTCGCGCTTTCAGAACAGCTCGGGCTTGAGAAGGGCGTAAACGAGGTAACCCAGCAGTCCCAGGGTGACGGCACCGGCGAGCGAGTAATCGAAGATCATGGCGTGGCCTTCAAAGCAGGTCGCAGGCGTAGACGTAAGCGATCGACAGCGCGAAGAAGGCGGCCCCGATCGCCAGCATGAGGACATCCATCATGGTCATGCTCCAAGGATCTGAAAGCCGGCGGACTTAAAAGCCCGCGGATATCCTCGTGAAAGTCGCCGAGCCCTTTACGTCGCTAATGTGCAGCCTTTCGGGCCGGTGATTAAGTGTCATTGTTCGCATAGGAATGCGAGATGCGACGGCCGGCGGGCGTATAAAGAACGTATAAAAATTCAGGTGTGGGGGGTGGCTCGATCCGGGACGGCGACGCTGCCTAAGCGTCGGATTTGACTGCACGACCGGGTGAACTGCGGGCTCTCATCGCGGCATCGCGTCGGACAAAAATAGGCAGCGCAGGCCGTGCGTTTTGCTCACTATGCCCGCTTTATGATGACGCGCCCCGTTCCGTCTCGAATTCATATGCGATCGGGAGCAGATAAGCGCTCACGCAAACGAACAATTCGGAGCAATTGCGATGAGCGTTATTTCGGTCGATGAGCCGCGGCCTTCGGGCTTCTGGCGGCGTTTGGCCGGGGCACTCGATGCGTATTTCGTCAATCGCACAAAGCGAGCGTTGCCGGAAACCACGTTGCGCCGGTCCAAGCACGAGATCGCACGTTGCCGCAGGCTAATGCACCGGCGCCCGGTTGCACACGGTCGCGGCGCATATCGCTGACGCGTTAAAGCAATGATCAGGCAAGCTCTGCGGAATAAAGCCGATCCGCCGCCGTGCGGCATGAAATTCCCGCGGCGGCCGGATCGCCGCGTTCTGAATGAATCCATTCCGCTATTTTTCATTGCACGCAACAAAAGCGGACTTTGGGTGGCGCGCGAGGCCGAAGGTCGCAGCGGCGGTATTTTCATGTTCAAGCGGTCCGCCGTGCGTTTCGCCGAACGGCGCAGCGCGGCGACCGGGTGCGCAATCATGGTTCTTGTGCAGCGGCTCGAGCTGGACGTCGCGAACCACGGCCATGCGCCGGTGATGTGCCTCGACGCGGTCCTGCGCAAGGTCAGTAGTCTCATCCCGGATCATCCGTCCGCCATCCGGATCGGGCGGAGAATTTTCGCGAGCGACCATCCGTCGCTTGGACGAAGGCTGGGCGATCAATCGGGCTGATGCGGTAGAAAGAACAAGCCGCGCAGAAACCCTTCGTGCTTGTCTTCTCCGCTGACGGTTTCGGCTTGGCCCGTTCCGACGTTGAGCACCTTCTCCGTCGGCGGCACCGGGCGATTCCACCATCCGCCGCCGAGCGCCTGGTAGAGCGCTGCGGTGTCGGAGAGCCTGGCCGCGCGCGCCTGCACCAACTGGATGACTGCCTGTAAATATGTCTGCTGGGCAGTGAGCAGGATCAGCACATTGGCGTAGCCGGTCTCCATTTGCTGGCGCGACAGATCGAAGCTGATCTTGGCCGCGCGTTCGAAATCGCGGGCCGCTTTCACCGAATCGGCATCGTTTTGCAGCGCGCGCAGCGAGTCGGCGACATTCTGCACCGCACCGATCACCGTGCCGCGATAGCCCCACGCCACGGCGTTGTAGTTATCCTTGGCTTCCTGCAACTGATGGAACAGCGTGCCGGCATCGAACACCGTCTGCGTGGCATCGCCGGCGATGCCCCAGAACAAATTTTGCGGCGACAGCAGTCCGGCGAGCGCGGTGTTGATGTAGCCCACGTTGCCGTTGATGGTGAAGTTCGGAAGTATGTTGGCGGTAGCGACGCCGATCTGGGCGCTTGCCGAATGCAATTGCTCTTCCGCCATGCGCACGTCCGGCCGTTGTTCGATGAGTTGCGAAGGCAGGCTGACCGGAAGGTCAGTCGGTAATTGCAGATCGGCGAGCGTGAACTTCTCGCGCGGCCCCCGGCTCGGATAGGCGCCGGCCAACGCCGCGATCAAATCGCTGTTCTGCTGCAGCGCCTTGCGCAGGGGCGGCAGCGTTGCCTCGATTTGGGCCAGCGATGCTTCCTGCAGGGCGACGTCGTTGCGGTTGGCATAGCCGGTATCGAGCTGTCGGCGCATGATGCCGAGCATTTTGGTGTTGATCGCGATGAGTTGGTTGGTGGCCTCGATCTGGCCGCGCAGCGAGGCTTCGGTGATCGCCGCGACCGCGATGTTCGAGACCAGCGTCAGATAGGCCGCCTCGACCTGGAAGCGTTGGCTGTCGGCCTGCGCCCGCAGCGCTTCAACGGTACGGCGGTTGAGGCCCCAGATGTCCAAAGTGTACGAAACCTGCAACTGCGCCGTATGGAGCTGGTAGATGGTGGCGTTGCTTGACGGCACCGGAGTCAGCGCGTTTGAGGTCCGGTTGTAGCTCGGATTGAAGTTGGCCTCGACGAGCGGAAAGAACTTGCCCTCTTGCGCATAGACGGCTTGGTTGGCCGCGCGCAAACTGGCTAGCGCCGATTGCAGCGTCGGATTGTTGTCCAGCGCGCTCTTGATCAAGGCGTTGAGCTCTGGCGACCTGAACAGCCGCCACCACTCCTGGGAAATGTCGCGACCCTGCACGAAGTGTTGGGCCTGCCCGGTCGGCGCATCGGTGGCGGAGGTTTGCGGCTTGAGCGGCTCCTTGGTGTACCTGCCGACATCGGGTGGCGCGGGATGCAGGAAATCCGGGCCGACCGCGCAGCTCGTTAAAAGTATCGTCGCCGCCACCACGCCGGCCCACGCATTCCACGTCCTGAGTGAGGGATCGACCATATGCAACTGAGGCACAATTCGGATGCAAGAAACCACGACTGATCGCGGCTTCGCTCGATCGCCGCCGCCATTATTTACGAATTACCGCTTGTTGGCTGTGCTTCCCCTGCCACAGTGTCGATGATTTGGGGTAGATTTGCACTGCTATCTTTCACAGTGTCTTCGAGATTTCGCAGTCATGGCTGAAACTGCCGGTGGCGGACCACGTCCGCGACGAGCCCGGCAATTCAGTCGAAAGGCGTCCACGAAAAACAGCGAATGAGTATCCGCGTGATAAACCTCGCGCGAATCGCAGTTAAATTCTAATACCTCTAAATCTAATCGGTCCCGGCTCTGTGATTAATGACAGTAGACGCCGGTGGCGGGTGGTGAACATTTCGCAACGATCCTAACGACTTTGGATGCGGTTTTGTCCATATTCTCCCGCATAACCGTCCGCCGGGCGAGAGCGGGGCTCGCCGTCGTACTCGTCGCGCTCGCAATCGTTGCCTATGGCGCGTGGCGTTCGAGCAAGAGTCCGACGGCGGACCTGGACGCAACGACGCCTGCCAACGCCGAGCAGAATAAAGGCAGCGACGCTCCGGCTCACGATCCCAACAGCATCGAGCTGTCGGACACTCAGCTCGCTTCCGTCAAGGTCGCGCCGGTCGAGGAGCGCGCGTTTCCGGTCGAGAAGGAAGCCGTCGGCAGCATCGACTTCGACGAGGACATGTCGGTGCAGGTGTTCACACCTTACCAGGGCCGCATCATTGCGCTCTATGCCTCGCTCGGCGACGACGTGAAGAAGGGGCAGACGCTGTTCACCATCGACAGTCCCGATCTGTTACAGGCGGAATCGACGCTGATCGCCGCGGCCGGGGTGCTCGATTTCACGACCCGCAATCTGGCCAGGTTGCGCGAACTTTATAAGACGCTTGCCATTTCGCAGAAGGATCTCGAGCAAGCGGTATCGGATCAGCAGACCGCGGAGGGTAATCTGCGCGCGGCGCGCGACGCCGTGCGCATCTTCGGCAAGACCGACGCCGAAATCGATCGCATCGTCGCCGAGCGGACGGCGGACCCGACGCTGGTCGTGCCGAGCCCGATTAGCGGCCGGATCACGGCGCGCAATGCCGCGCCGGGGCTGTTCGTGCAGCCGGCCAGCCCGCCGCCGCCCTTTGTCGTTGCCGACATCAATATGATGTGGATGTTGGCGAACGTGCCCGAAACCGACAGTCCTGCGTTCCGCGTCGGCCAACAGGTAAGGGTCCGGCTCAGCGCATTTCCAGGCCGCGAATTCGAGGGCCGGATCACTACCATTGGCGCCAGCGTCGATCCGAATACCCGGCGCGTTCTGGTCCGCTCCGAGATCAAGGATCCGCGGCACGAGTTGCGCTCCGGCATGTTCGGGAATTTCACCATCAGCGTCGCCGCGCCGATGCGCTCGCCGGGTATTCCGCTCGACGGCGTAGTGCGCGAGGGCGACGGCACGATGTCGGTCTGGATCACCGCCGACCGCCGCCGCTTCACCAAGCGAACTGTGAAGATCGGTCTGCAGTATGACGGCTACAGGCAGATTCTCGAGGGCGTACAGGTTGGCGAATTGGTGGCCACCGAAGGCGCCATATTCCTGAGCAACGCGCTCGCCATCGCGCAGTGAAATTCTCCGGCGCACAAGACGCGCGTGAGGTCGGAATGAGCGACGAACCGTGCTGAAGGGATTGCTGACATTCGGTTTGACGCGCCGCCCGCTGGTTTTGCTGGGCCTGTTGGTGTTTTTGGGCGCCGGCCTGTTCGCGTTTTCGAAGTTGAATATCGAGGCCTATCCCAATCCGGCGCCGGTTATCCTGGAAATCACCGCTCAAGCGCCCGGCCTCTCGGCCGAGGAGATGGAGCGCTACTATACGATCCCGATCGAGGTTGGACTCGCCGCTACGCCCGGAGTTGACGTTATCCGTTCGACTTCATTCTACGGCCTCTCGTTCGTCCGGGTGACATTCTATTACGGCATCGATTACTATTTTGCTCTGACGCAGACCGCCATCAACCTGCAGCAGAACGTCAGCCTGCCCAACAACGTCACGCCGCAAATCCAGGCCACCAGCCTGGTCGGCGAAATTTATCGCTATCAGGTTACCGGGCCACCCCATTTCGGTCTGGCCAATCTGCGCACCGTGCAGGATTGGATTGTCCAGCGCCGATTGCTCACCGTTCCGGGCGTCGTGCAACTCAATACTTGGGGCGGAACGACGAAGCAGTACGACGTTGACGTCGATCTGCATAAGCTCGACGCTTACAGCGTCACGCTACCGCAAGTGATCACCGCCCTCGGCAACGCCAACATCAATGTCGGCGGCCGCACCATCAACATGGGTCAGCAGTCCGTGAACATTCGCGGTGTCGGCCTGATGGACAGCGGCGGTTCCAAAGATCTGACTCAAGGCTACAAGGTCCAGGACATCGAGAACGTTCCGCTCGGTGAGTTGAATGGCGTGCCGATCTTCGTAAAGGACGTGGCCAAAGTGTCCGTCGGCAACGCGCCGCGTCTCGGCAAGGCCGGTCGCGACCACGAGGACGATATCGTCGCCGCTATCGTTATCATGAACCGCACGTTGCACACCAACGACGTGGTGGCGCGGGTCCGTGCCGAGATCAAGAAAATCAACAGCGACGGAACGCTCCCGCCGGGTGTGAAACTCGTCCCTTACTACGATCGCACCACGCTGGTGGCGGTGACGACCAGCACCGTCATGCACAACCTCATCTTCGGCTGCCTGCTGATCTTTCTCATTCAATGGGTGTTCCTCGGCGACCTGCGCAGCGCCATCATCGTCGGCGCCAATATCCCGTTTGCGCTGTTTTTCAGTATCATAATCCTGGTGCTGCGCGGCGAGGACGCCAATCTGCTCTCGGTCGGTGCCGTCGATTTCGGCATCATCGTCGATGCCGCGGTTATTCTTGTTGAGAACGTTTACCGGAATTTTCAATCGCGGCCGCAGGAGAAGGAGGCGCTTTTCCAGCGTCTGGCTGAAGGAACGTGGGGCACCGATCCGACCAATGCCGGTCCTTCACCCGGCGGCCCCATATGGACCGATCGGTTGCGGCTCATCTTGATCAGTGCGCTGCAGGTCGACAGGGCGATTTTTTTCTCCACCGCGATCATCGTTGCGGCGTTTATTCCGCTTTTCACCATGCAAGGCGTCGAGGGCCAGATCTTCAGCCCGATGGCGCGCACGTATGCCTATGCCCTGGTGGGAGCGTTGCTGGCAACGTTTACAGTAACGCCGTGTCTTGCTTCGCTGTTGCTGCCGGAGCACGTCAGCGAGGTTGAAACCATCGTCGTGCGCTCCCTCCGGCGCGTTTATACCCCGGTGCTGCGCTGGTCGCTGTACAACAGACGAAACACCATCATCATCGGAGTGGTTTTCCTGCTGTTCAGCTTGTTCCTCGGATCGCGCCTCGGCAGCGAATTTCTGCCCACGCTCGAGGAAGGCAATTTGTGGATACGCGCGACCATGCCGCCGACCATATCGCTGGAAGCCGGCATGCCGATCGTCACCCGTATCCGCGAGATGCTTCTCAACCATCCCGAGGTCATTACGGTGACTTCGCAGCACGGCCGCCCGGACGATGGGAGCGATGCCGCCGGATTCTTCAACGCCGAATTCTTCGTGCCGTTGAAGCCGTTCGACGAGTGGCCCGCCGGCATGACCAAGGAGAAGCTTATCGAGCAACTGCAGCGGCAATTTGCCAAGGAATTCGTCGGCATCGATTTCAACTTCTCGCAATACATCCAGGATAATGTCGAAGAGGGTCTGTCCGGCGTAAAAGGCGCCAATTCGATCAAGATCATCGGCCCCGACCTGGTGACGCTGGAACGGATCGCACGCGAAGCCATGCGGCAAATGGCGAAAGTGCGCGGTATCACCGATCTCGGCGCATTCTGGGTGCTTGGGCAGCCCAATTTGAACATCAAGGTCGATCGGGCCAAAGCCGCGCGCTACGGATTGAGCGTCAACGACGTCAACAGCGTGGTGCAGGCGGCGCTCGGGGGAACCACGGCGACGACGTTGCTCGAAGGCGACCGCCAATTCGGCGTCGTCGTACGGCTGGCATCGCAATTCCGCAACAACATCGACGACGTCCGCAATCTCAAGGTCGGCGTGCAGACCACAAACGGCACCGCCTATATTCCATTGAGCGAACTCGCTTCCATCACGCTCGACACCGGGGCGTCCTACATCTTTCGTGAGCGCAATCAGCGCTTTGTCCCGATCAAGTTCAGCGTGCGCGGCCGTGACCTTGGCAGCGCGGTCTCCGAAGCGCAGGAACTGATCAATCAAAACGTCAAACTGCCGACCGGATACCGCATCGTCTTTGCCGGTGAGTTCGAGTGGCTGCAACAAGCCAAGAAGCGCCTGCTGGTGATCCTGCCGGTCACCTTCCTCTTGATCCTGGTGCTGCTGTACGGATTGTTCAACTCCTGGCGCGACAGCTTGTTGGCGCTGCTCGGATTGCCATTCGCGGTATCCGGCGGCCTGGTCGGGCTGTACGTTTTCGGCCTGGATTTCAGCATCTCGGCGGCGATCGGATTCATCTCGCTGTTCGGCGTCTCGGTGATGAGCGGTATCCTCATTCTCAACGGCTATTATCGGACCGTCGCGCAAAGCGACATGGATACGATCGAGGCGATGTTCCATTCGGTTCAGGAACAAATGCGGCCGATCTTGATGATGACCCTGTCGGCCTGCATCGGTTTGCTGCCGGCCGCGTTATCCACCGGCATCGGCAGCCAGGTCCAACGTCCGCTTGCCACAGTGATCGTCGGCGGCATGCTCATCGGGCCGATCATGTTGCTGGTGATCGTGCCGGCGTTGCAGACCTTGTTCCTGCGCCGCGGGCGGCCCGGATCCGCGCCGTCGGGCCAGCCGGAGGCGCCGCAACCGGCCGAGTGAGTACGCCATGGCGGCTAAGAAATATTTGCGAATCGGCTTTTGCCTCGCGGCCGTCGCGCTGCTCGGCGGGGCGACGCTGCGCGCCGGGTTCGCCGAAGATGCTCCGAAGGAGCGGAGCGACGGCAAAGCGGCGAATTCGACCGCCGCGCCATCTACGGCGACAGATGCGGCCGTCAAAGGCACAGGCGCACCCGCTGCGGGCAAGACTCTTGACGATATCGACACGCGCATCAGCGTCCAGCCGCACGGGAATGGCGCGAGACCGCAAGACGCCGCGCGGCCGAAGGCGAAGATTGTGTCGCCAAGCCTCGGCAATCTACGCCGGCGGGCATTTGCGCCGCGGCAATACCACGTGATGCGTAACGCAATTGGTGTTGCTGTGCCAGAGCGCGAAGCCGTCGTGCGACACGGCGTCGAGCATCCGGCCGTCTTGCCGGTTGCGCATCCCATTCCGGGGGCAGGGGGTCTTGCCGCCGGCGCCTCCAAACCGAAAGCCGAAATACATATTGATCGCTTGGTGCCTCACCCGGCTCCGCTTAACAACGTTACCGCGCTAAACCGCGCGACGATCAATGGAAGTAACGCAATTCGTCACGGCTCTGCTCTGTCCGGCATCGGTGGACCGGCAAGGACGACCATCGGCCTCAACGGGACCGCGATTTGGCGAAAGCGCTAAGCGCCACTCTCATCCCACTCAATGAATCGTGTTGCAGTGCGAAATCCGTGGCGCGCTCCAGAGTTTACGGCTGTGCCGCGCTAATCGGCAAATCCTCTGCAAACGCTTGTTTGAACAGCATACCCGGCGGACGGATCGGAGGAGCACAAGGGATGCTTAATGCTTTGTTTATGTTTTGCGCATTGCATCCATACAAATTCTATATTTTCAGGCTGAACGAGCTTATATTCATTCTAACAAGCGTTCGGGGAAGCGTTCGACAGGAGAGCGTTGGAGGAACGAATGATCCGGGTGCCGTTCGAGTGGGCCCGTCTGGTTTCTTCGGCTGAGCGACCGTCGCGCCCAATTCCGCTGTGGCTGCACATCATAGGCGCAATGCTGCGCATCGTGTTCATCGTCTGCCTGCTGGCAGTCACGGTGCGTGTCAGCATGCCGCAAAGCGAAACCATTTGGACTGCCTACGAGACCCCGGCTGATTTGGTCCGCATGGTTCTTGGCCTGACTGTATGCACGTGGATCGCAATACAGCTCTTCAGGACGCCCAAGGACGCTCAGGCCTATAAGACTTGGATTTATCTTGGCCTCGCCGCGGTGCCATTCGCGGTGATCTGCACGCTCGGAGTTTGGGGAGTTCGCTGAAAGCCGCGACGTTCCGATTGGACTGGCCGGCGTCATGGTCGGCCGGTCCATAGACTTTGGAATTGGCGGCGCGGCACCGGCATATCGCCCGGCTATTTTTTAGCTATTATAATTCGGTCCTCACAGTATCGACTCTGTTCGGGGGCACCTGCGAAAAATCGTAGGTGTTCGGCCAGTGCCGGGCAAGCTTTGCGTTCGATCTCGTCCTTGCGCTGAGAATAACGGAGTGGGGTGATGAAACGGTTGCTTCTTGCGGCTAGCATTTTGCCGTTGGCGGTAACGCAATCAAGCAATTCGATGGCCGCGGACGCTTACGACGCCTTCAAGGATGGTCTCCCCGCCGGTTGGGTCGGAGGCTCGGCATGCGATCCGTGGGTCGATTACAATTGTGCGCCGCCAAAAACGACGCCGATGACGGTCAAGGCGATGGAGCGTGGCGGCAATTGCGACCCCTACCTCGATTACAAGTGCCTCGATCCGTATCTCGGCAACGATTTTCTGACGCGCTTCGTCCGCTACTACCAGCTCGAATGGGGGAAGGCTGGAGCGCCGTCCGATCCGGCTGCTCCACCGTCGCGCCGTTCCGACACGGCGTGGCCACCGACTCCCGAATCCAGTCCGCCGATGCCGTTCACGGAATGGCCTTATGGCGGCACGCAGAATATCGGCGTGACGCGGCCGAATTCGATCGACTCGCCGCTCATGGTCGCGCTCGCCAATACACAACTCGGCCACGCGATGAACGATGCTCACATCCAAGTGTACGGCTGGGCCGCGCCGGGCGCCAACATCAGCAGCAACAACGTTAAGCCCGCTGGCAACGCTCCGGCTGCCTATGACTACACGCCGAACGGCATTCAACTCGATCAGGCCGTGGTCTATGTCGAACGTCTCGCTGACACCACGCAGAACGATCACTTCGACTGGGGCTTTCGCTTCGCGGCGCTCTATGGCACCGATTATCGCTACACCACCGCTTACGGCCTCGCCAGCTATCAGCTTCTCAACCACAACCTGACCTACGGCTACGATTTTCCCATGGCGTATGTGGATTTGTACTTTCCGGTGCTCCAGGGGATGGATGTGCGGGTCGGCCGGTTCATTTCAATTCCCGATATCGAAGCGCAACTCGCGCCCAACAACTATACCTATGTGCACTCGCTGACTTACACGTTCGACAACTACACCAACACCGGCGTTGAGGTGACGACCGCGATTACCAAAAACTGGATCCTCCAGCTCGGCTTATCGGTCGGCAGCGATACCATGCCGTGGAATCTCAATGCGACTCTGCCAAACCTCATGCCGGGCAACGCGCTTTATCCGGGCGCGACGTTTCTCAAGGACCCCGGCGCAGTGCCGTCGGGAACATTAGGTGTCCGCTGGACCAGCGACGACGGCAGGGACAATCTAAACGTCGTCATGGACGCCTGGAACGGCGGCCAATGGGGCTACAACAACCTGCAGTGGGTCGGCCTGACTTATTATCATAAGCTCAATGACTATTGGCACATCGCGTTCGAGACTTGGAACATTCACGAAAACAATGTCCCGAACCTCAACAATGCGACGGCCAACGCGATTTTTGCCGGCGGCGGCACGCCGTTCAGCCCCCAGTTTATTCCGTTCAATGGGCCGAACGCCGCGTGGTGCTCGGGTCCCAGCCAGTTCGGCAATACGGCGGTCGCGGGCGCGCCGTTGACCTGCACCTCCGACACGCAAACGTTTCTGGTCTATGTGAACTATTCGCCTGACAAACTGAACAACTTCTCGCTGCGCACGGAATACTTCAACGACCCCAATGGGCAGCGGACGGGCGTTGCGACGGCCTATGCCGACGCTGCGTTGAGCTGGCAGCACTGGCTTTCGCCGCAGATCGAGTTTCGTCCCGAGATTGCCTATTATCGATCGATCAATAATCCGGCCTTCAACGGCAATCCCGCCCTGGGCATCGCCCCGGACAAGAACTGGGCGCTAATCGCGGCGAGCGACGTGATCGTTCACTTCTGAGCGGGTCGGTCGTCTCCTTTATACGACGCTTATTTTTTCCGGCGCGGCGACGTCTCGATTTCCTATAGGCGCGCGGGCGACCATGTCCGGTAAGCCGCACGTGCAGGGATTGAATGATCAAGGTACTGGTGGTTGCGCACGAAGCGCAGACCCGGAATTTGCTGCGCGTCCATTTCGAGCTTGCCGGATTTAGCGTCGTTGACGCGCAAGATGCCGCGGCCGGGCTGAAAGCCGCGGCTATGAGCCAGGCCGATTTGATCGTCCTCGACGTCGATTTGACGGACTTGCCGGGTTCCGAGGTACTCGAGCGCATCCGTTCGTGGTCGAACGTTCCGGTCATCGTACTTTCGATTCACGCCGGCGAGCATGAAAAGGTCCGGATCTTCAAGCTCGGGGCCGACGACTACGTGGTAAAGCCATTCGGAATTTCCGAATTGTTGGCCAGAGCCGACGCGGCGCTGCGCCGGTATTTGCGCAGCACTAACCGCCGGCCGGTCGTACGAGCCGGCCCGCTTTCGATCGACCTGATGTCGCGGGCGGTAACGTTGAACGGAAAGCGCGTGCAACTAACGCGCAAGGAATACGCGCTGCTTCACGGGCTTGCCGTCCACGTCGGCCTCGTGGTGACGCATCAGCAGCTGATCAGGGAAATATGGGGCGGCCACACCGGCAACGTTCAGTATCTTCGCATCCTGGTGCGCAAGCTGCGTCGGAAAGTCGAAGTCGATGCGGCGCGGCCGGTTGTGATCGTCAGCGAGTTGGGTGTCGGCTATCGGCTCGATCAAGGCTCGGTTGAAATCCCAGACGACCGAGGGGTAATTTCGTCGGACGTTCGCGAGACAGACACTATGGCTCGATCAGGCGCCCGGTCGTGGCCTTGATGACAGCTTCGGTGCGGGTGGTCGCGCCAAGCTTGGCGCGCGCGTTGTCGATGTGAAAGTCGATGGTGCGCTTGGTCAGCCCGACGATCTGCGCGATCTCGACAGAGGTCTTGCCGCGCGCCACCCAGGTCAGTACCTCGACTTCGCGATCGTTGAGATCGGCGAGTTTTGGCCACAGCCCCGTGCGCGCGACGCCGGCGAGCCGGGCCGCGACGATGGTCGCCAGCACGTCGAAATCGATCGGCTTGGTGACGTAATCGTCGGCGCCCAATTGCCGGCCTTTGAGCTCATTGTCGCGATCGGTCAACGCCGTGAGAAAGACAAACGGCATCTTCGCGAATTTCGGCGCCAATCCCACCAGGCGTTCGAGCAACTCAAATCCCGACATAAGCGGCATGCTGATATCCGAGAGCACCAAGTCCGGCATGGTTTTGAGGATGGCGGCTAATCCTTCGCGGCCGTCATGGGCGAGGACCACTTGGTAGCCACGGTCGACGAGTTCCTCGGCGATCAGCGCCCCCGTCTCGCGATCGTCCTCGATGCAAAGTATGGTCTTTCTCGGTTCGGGCATGGGCATACCGGCAAGCTTGGACGCTAGCTCAAATAGTGTGTAAATTCGGCCCGCTAAGGTGTTCACGGGCAAGCAATTTACCGCTCTGAGCCTTCTGTAGGCGCTTGCCCTGCGACATAGCTACTATAATGGCGCTAAACTCGGTGTCGGGCGGCGCTGCCTTATTGGTGGTCAGGTTCCGATGCGACAGCCGCACTCGATCCGGTTTCATCTCACCGCGGTGTTTCTGATGTTCTTTTTGCTGGTCGTGGTGCTGGGTCTGTTCAGCATCTGGCGGCTAAGCAATTTCAACGGGTTATCGGCCGATGTTGCCGAGTTGTGGCTGCCCAATACCCGCGTGCTCGGCGACCTCAATAATTTTACGTCGGACTTCCGCGCCATCGAGGGCAGCAATCTGCTGTCGTCGACGCCGGCCGAGATCGCATCGACCGAAAGTCAAATGGCCGACCTCGACCGGTCGATCGCGGACGCCGAGCGTGGTTTCGAACGGATCAAGCATGACGTCGCCGAGGCCGGCTTATACGCCCGGTTCAAGGAGCGCTGGAACGATTATCGGAAAATCGTCAATCGGATGGTGGCCCTGTCGCGGGCCAACCGCAAACCGGAGGCGCTGGCGATCTACGCCAGCACGTCGCGCGCCGCTTACGACGCGGCGAGCGATACGCTCGGTCGACTCACCGACCAATCGGTCGCCAACGCGCAAGCGGCAAGCCACCGTCTCGGCGTCGCCTACCGGCAAGCGCTTTGGCTCATCCTGCTCAGCATGGTTATCGCCGGCGTGATGGTCGTAGCGGCGCTCCTTCATATCAGCCGCTCGATTTCGGCCCCGCTCCGCGATCTCGCCGATCGCATGCGTCGGCTTGCGGCCAACAACACCGACATCGACATTCCTGAAACCGACCGGCGTGACGAGATCGGCGAAATGGCGCAGGCCACCGTCGTATTCCGCAATAATGCGATCGAGCTGACGCGCAGCCAGCGCATGCTCGCCCGCCAGGCCGCCATGCTTGAGGAACAGTTGGCGCAGGAACAGCGCTTGGCGTTGGCGCAGCGCAATTTCGTTTCCATGGCGTCGCATGAGTTCCGCACGCCTTTGACCGTGATCGACGGTCACGCCCGCCGGCTGGCGAAAGCGAAAGCCGCAGCGGCGCCGGCGGAAATCGAAGAACGCGCGGCGAAAATACGCGCCGCGGTACTTCGCCTCACGCACATGATCGACAACCTGCTCAATTCGGCGCGCTTGATCGACGGCGGTGCCGAGCTCTATTTCCATCCGACGGAACTGGATTTGACGACCTTGCTGCGGGAAGTCTGCCAATTGCACCGCGAGATGGTGGTGAGCGCGGAGATAACCGAGCGCTACGATGCCGTTGCAATACCCTTGGCCGCAGACGGTAAGCTATTGTTTCAGGCCTTCAGCAATCTTTTGTCCAACGCCGTGAAGTATTCGCCCGGTGGCGGCACGGTTGGGGTCGAGGCGGCGCTGGTCGGGGACGAAACCATCGTCACCGTCGTGGACCACGGCATTGGCATTCCTGCTGGCGACCTCGACCGGCTGTTCAAGCGTTATCATCGCGGCAGCAACGTTTCCGGAATCGTCGGCACCGGCGTCGGTCTTTATCTGGTCAAAACGGCCATCGACCTGCACGGCGGGACCATCGAAGTCAAAAGTCGGGAGGGTGAAGGCACCCGCTTTGTCGTGCGCTTGCCGATCAAGCGCGCGTCGTCGTCGGTCGAGGGGCCGTCGATCGGCGCGAAGCTTGGCATGGCGCCGAACAAAGAACTTGATAATGAACTTGGCACAGTCGCCGACGCACCATCGATAAGCGCCGGCTCGGAGAGTATTTCATGAAGGCTTTCGCCCTCGCGTTGATCATCTGCCTGGCGGCGGGATCTGCCTGCCGCGCAACTCCAGTAGCTCATTTGCCGGCAATCGCCCCGCTCACTGGCGTCGACTGGCAGGGTCCGCAGTCGCTGCCACGGTTGCTGCGCAATCACTGCGCTTACGATCGACTCAGCGGCCGCATGTACTGTTCGGATCATTGCGGATACCAATACCAAGCCTACTATTGCTCGCGCCAATCCTTCGGCTGCTGCCGTATCGGCTTCGGCTATTGCGACTGGAACGGCTTGCTGCGCTGTCACCCGTAGCAAATCCGCGAGCACAACGAAGAGTCACTGCGAGTAGAGAGCGAAGCACCCTAGTCCTTTTTCGCCGGCTTGCTTCGTCTCTTTGCGTTTCGCAATGGCCAAACAACGGTTGGGAGGAAGTAGTGAAGGACGACAGCGTGCATGTTGCCGCCGGCTTGCCGACGGCCAGCGATTATCCTCCGGTCACTTACGACCGCGAGCCGGCTTATCCGCGAATGATCAGCGAGCGGGATACCGCCGTGCCGATGCGCGACGGCATCAACTTGTCGGTCGACGTTTACCGGCCGGACGGCGAGGGACGATTTCCGGCGCTGCTCGCCTTTGCAATCTACAATAAAGACTTCCAGGGGCCGGACGTTGCCGCTGCGGTGCCTCCGCAGCCGGCGTGGTCGTCGCTGTGGATGGGCCCAATCGAAGCCGGCGATACGAAGTTTCTGACCTCTCGTGGCTACGTCCACGTCATCGGCTCGCCGCGCGGCGTCGGCAAATCCGACGGCGGCGGCAGCCGTCTGTGGGACAGCTACGATCTGATCGAATGGATCGCCGCGCAGCCCTGGTGCGACGGCAACGTCGGCATGGTCGGCATTTCCGGCTTCGGCGCCGAACAATTTCATGTCGCGCGGCAGAATCCACCGCATCTGAAGGCGATCTTCCCCTACGATCCGCGCGGCGCCTACGGCACGCTTGGCAGCTTCCGCGAGGAATATCCCGGCGCGGTGCTGCATCTGTTCCGCTATCTGGTCATGCACTTCTCGGCCATTCATCAGAACAAGGGCAAGCCCGGTACGCTGCCGCCCGAGAAGGAAGCGCTTTGGCGCGAGGCGATGAACAATCCCGATTATCGGATGTATCCGCACATTTTCAATCTGGTGGCGCAAAAGGGTCAGCACATGCCACCCATTTTCGAGATGCTGATCGATCCGTATGACAAGGAGGAGGTCGTGCGCGCCGCCGAACAGTCGTTCGAGCAAATCAAGATTCCGGCTTATACCGGCGCGGGCTGGTATGGCTATACGTACAAGACCCACCTCAACGGCGCTCAGAGCTATTTCGAAAACATCCGCGGGCCGAAGAAGCTTCTGTTCACCGGTCCGGCGCATCTCGAGCGGCCGTTTCACACCATGCATGCCGAGATCCTGCGCTGGTACGACCATTGGCTTAAAGGCATCGACACCGGAATCATGAACGAACCACCAGTGCGCTATTGGCTGATGGGCGCCAATGAATGGCGCAGCGGTGCCGACTGGCCGTTGCCGGAAACGCAGTGGACCAAATTCTATCTCAATAGCTGGGAGCGCCTTCAGGTGACGCCCTTCACGCCGTCAAGCGTCGAAGACGAGTTGCCGCCGGACGCATTTGTGCAAATGCCGCCGATCCAGACCAATAAGGTGGCCGCTCTCCGCTACCTTACCGATCCGCTGCCGCACGACGTCGTCATCGCCGGGCCGTCTTTGCTCAATCTGTTTGCCGCCATCGATCAGGACGATACCAACTGGGTGATTACGCTCAAGGACGTCGGACCGGACGTTTCAGTGCGCACGGTCCGCGAAGGCGAACGCGAACTGCCCAATGATCTGCGGGAGCGCGAGTTGACGCGCGGTTGGCTCAAAGCCTCGCACCGCGCCATCGATCCGACGCGGTCGAAGCCGTGGCGGCCGTGGCATCCCCTGACCAGGAAGGCGCAGATGAAGATCGTTCCTGGCGAGATCACGGAATACAATATCGAGATCATGGCCACGGCGAATATGTTCCGACGCGGCCACCGCATCTGTCTGGAAATCGCCTGCGCCGACATGCCGACCGGCGTCGCCGGCGCGACCAACGCGGAATACGTCGCGCCGCATATCGTCAGCAGCAAAACGACGCTGCATAAGATCTATCATGATGCGCGGCGGCCCTCGCATCTGCTGCTACCGATCATCGCGGAATAATCGATCGTTCAAATGCGAGACAATCGCTTAAAGCCTGGGTGACCCTGCGACGTCAAAAGCTGCGCGAGCCGGCGGCAGTATTAGCTTGCTGTAGGCTGCCGCATGGTGAGATGCCGAAGTCCAACGTTGGCTTGTCTCATGCGCTCGGCCTTCACGTTCGCAGCGTTAGCGGTTGCCGCCGCGATCCTCGTGCCGCGTTACGCCTCGCATATCGCGGCGGCGCCGCGGCCGGTCGCATTGACGGCAGACCAGCCGGCCGCCGGCGCGTTGCCGCCGGTAAATTCGCGCTCGGTTGTCGTGCCGCGCGATGGACGCGGGCACTTCGAGGTCGACGGCCGTGTCGAAGGCCGCCCGGTCAGCTTCATGGTCGACACCGGCGCCACCGTAATCGCTTTGACGGCGAGCGACGCCGCCCGGCTCGGCATTCACCCGGCGCAGCGCGAGTTCGTCGCGGAGGTCAAGACCGCGAACGGTACGGCACGCGCGGCTCCGGTCCAACTCGGACGGGTTGAAGTCGGCGATCTCGTGGTCCGCGACGTCGCCGCACTGGTCCTGCCCGATCAAGCCTTGAGTGACAACCTGCTCGGCCTGTCGTTTCTGTCCCGGCTGCGGCGCTTCGAATATAGCGACGGCAAGCTCGTTCTCGAGCAGTAAAGAGGCCTGCGCCGCTCGGATTTTCACGGCCCATTCAACGGTCGTTAACGCTGTTGGACCTCGCGGCTCCGCGATCTGCGCAACGAAAAATCAATGCCTTTTATTTATTGGTAACGAGTGCGGAATTGCGGCCGTTCTCCGCCGAAATATCTCACGCTCGGAAACGCAGGCACGCGCGCAATGATCGGAAAACTGACAAGACGTTTGCGGCATCGCGCGAAAGCTGCTTCGCGTTTTTGCGGCGCCGAGCGCGGCACGACCGCGGTCGAGTTCGCGCTGATCGCGCCGGTTTTTATCGCCACGCTGGTCGCGCTCCTGCAAACTTGCATTTTTCTGTTCGCCCAGATGGCTTTGCAAAATGCGGCTGTGCAAGCGGCCCGCTACTTCATGACCGGGCAGGCCCAGAATGGCAATTGGACGGCCAGCACGGTCGTAAACAAGGTCTGCCCGTCGGTGCTGTTCACTTGCAGCAATCTGTTCATCGCTGTGCAGAACTACTCGTCCTTTGCGTCCGCCAGCACCTCGGCGCCGGCCATGTACAGCGGCGGCACGGCGCTTACCCAATCCAGTTACACATACGATCCTGGTACGCCCGGCGAGGTGATGGTGGTCCAGCTGGTTTATGCGTGGCCGGTTGTGGCCGCTCCTTTCGGGTTCAACCTTGCCAATCTGACCGGCAACGCCGCCGAGTTGATGGGCGTGAGCGCCTTCCGGGTGGAGCCCTATTAACAATGCCAGCGCTTACCGCAATCTGCCGGCGCTTTGGCGCCTCGACACGCGGCGTTGCCGCGATCGAGTTCGCAATGATCATGCCGGTGCTGCTGATCCTGTTCCTTGGATCATTTGATGCAGCAACCGGGATTGCCGTCTATGTGAAAGTGCGGGCTGCCACCTACTCGCTGGCGGCCATTACCAACCAATATGGTACCGGCAATAGCGCCATCTCGACGACAACCATGAGCGCCATAACCGGCGCGACAAGCGCGGTCCTGGCGCCTTATTCGGGCACGCCGACTGTCGTTGTCATCTCGCAAATAAAGGCAACCTCCAGCACGAAGGCGACGGTGAGCTGGAGTTACTCGCCGACCACGGGCAGCGCCCTCACGCAAGGCGCGACGTTCACCCTGCCAACCAACTTCGCCTTGAATTCCTGCGGTGGCACGTACCCCTGTTATATGATCTACGCGCAGGTGAGCTACACGTATACGCCGGCGTTCGGCGCCTTCATGACCGGACCCGTCGTTCTCTCGGACAGCCTGTACGCCACGCCGCGCGTCAGCACTTGCGTGCAGTACAACTCCATCCCCGCCAGCTGCTAGCCGAGAGACTCTCCGGCTTGGCATGATCCGCGCGAAGCGGACGCTGCTCCGGGATTACGCCTGTCGATCCGAACAAACTCCAGCAGCGGGCTGCAGGCTGGTCGTCGCGGGCTTACGAATGTCTGATGGCATCTCGCGGCCGTAATCTTCCGGCCGACGATTACATGAAAAGCTCTATTGCGAGATATGAGCCGTGCTCACGGCCTGCTCGAACATCGTCACCAGCGCGTTCTGAATGTCGGTCGGCGTGCTTGCGGTATAGAAAAAGCCCGTCGAAGCGCAATTGGTCAGAGCGGTTGGAATATTGGCGATGTTATTGTTGGCGTAGCCGTCTTCGTTATTGGCGAAGCTCGAATTCGGATCGACGATGGTGCCATAGGGAATGTAGAGAACTGCAACGGTTATGCCGCGATTTTTCATCGTCTGGCAGTAGTTATCGGTACTTTCGGTGTTTGGCGGCGGCACCGTTGCGGAATTTTGATACGGAACGGTCGCGTTCGACGTCCAATTTTGCGAACCCCAGTTTCCGCCTGATTGCGTTTGATAGTCCTGCGAACCGTCGGTGACAATGAATACATAAGGCAGTGCGTTGGATGTGCTCGTGCCGGTGCCGACCGACGTAATCAGATTATTCATGCTGTTAAACGCATTTTCGAAATGCGTGCCGCCGGATCCAAGGGTCGCGTTCTGCCCGGTATCCAATAGGTTGGCGAGTTGCTGAGCAAAGGTGGTGATCGTGCTTCCAGTGAGACTCGTCGTCAGGCCGATGGAACACGAATTGCTGCTGTTGGCGCTGGCGGTGCAGAGATTTTGAATGAATGGATACAGTCCTACTTGGAATTGATTCGATACCCCATCGTTGGTTTCGGTGGTGTTGGCTTGGGCCAGCAGCGCGGTGACTGCATAACCGACGGCATCGGCGCGCAATTGGATGCATGACGTTGTCCCAGCGGTCGAGCAGGTCGAAACCGGCGTGTTGGTCCAATTTACATACTTGCCGTTGGTCGTATTCGTGCCGCTCGTAATTGACGCCGGCGTCGTGCCCAAGCGCGAAATGGTAAAGCCTTGGCAATAGCCACCCGGAGATGGGTTCGGTATATAGCCCGCGTAACTGTGACCTGTGGCCGGAGTCGATCCTTGATCCGACTGGCTGCAGCCACCTTGTGCGGTGAAATGACAAGCGAACTGGCAGCCGCCCGGATATTCGCCGAGATTGTCGGGATTGACGGCTATAAGCCTTTCCTGTTCGCTTGTCGTCGAAGGAAAGCTCATTGATCCCGAGACATCGAGCATCAGATAGAAATCGATGTAGGTCGGCAGCGTGAAGCTTGCCGTGGATGAGCCCGAGACAGTGATGTTTTTGTAACCCATGACCCCCATGAAGAAGGTGGGCACTTGATCTGAAAACGTCACGTTCGCGGTCACTCCCATTCCACTCTTGGTGACGGTGCCGCTTGAGGTCACGCCGGAAAAGCTGGCGGTTTCCGTGTTGAAGAAATTCTGCGCGTAGGTTGAGCCGCCGGAAACCGTTCCGCTGCCGCTCATGGCCTTGGCGGTGGTAACGACCGGCGAGTTGTTGGAAACGGTAGCCAGCGTCGCGGCGTCGGCCGCCGCCTGCAGCTTGGTCTTGACCATGGACGCCATCGAATAATCGACGGCGCAACCCACGGCGCTGATCAGCGGCAGCGAAGCAAGCGCGAAGATGATCGCGGTATTCGCCCGCTTGTCGAAACGGAAATCGCGCAGCCGCGCCCGTATCTGCGTGGCCCGGGCGGCCCACATTCCGCGAATGATTTTGGACATGGCGCAAGCGCTCCAGTAGTGCGCTTCTAGGCTGAATTTGCTAGGAAATTGTTACTTCGATCGCCGAATGTCGTGGTGCGGCGCTTGCGCCAAAAAAGCCGCCATTAACCGTTTGCGCCGCGCTCTTCGACGAGCGGACGGCGGGCGTCTTGAGGGGTGGGCGTATTGAGGGGTGGGCGTCTTGAAGGGAGGGGCCGGTGACGTCCTACGTGCTTGCGGTCGACCAGGGCACGACATCGACGCGGGCGGTGCTGGTTCGCTCCGACAGCTCTATCGCCGCCTTGGCCCAGCAGGAATTTCCGCAGCACTTTCCGGCCGCCGGCGAAGTCGAGCACGAGCCGGAAGACTTGTGGCAGACGACGCTCGAAACCTGCCGCAGCGCCATGCGGCAGGCGGGCGCGGACGCGCGCGACATTGCCGCCATCGGCATCGCCAATCAGCGCGAGACCACATTGCTGTGGCACCGCGGCAGCGGTCGGCCGGTGCATCGCGCCATCGTCTGGCAGGACCGGCGAACCGGGGAATTATGCGCGCAGCTGAAAGCCAAAGGTCACGAAACGCTGTTTGCCGCGAAGACCGGCCTGTTGCTCGATCCGTATTTCTCCGGAAGCAAGCTCGCCTGGCTGTTGCAGCAAACCGCCGGCACCGGCGATCTCGCCGCCCGCGGTGAACTCGCCTTCGGCACGGTCGATACGTATCTGCTGTGGCGGCTGACCGGCGGCAAGGTGCACGCTACCGATGCGACCAACGCGTCGCGCACATTGTTGTTCGATATCCACGACGGCGGTTGGGACAATGAATTGCTGCGGTTGCTCGGCGTGCCACAGTCCATTCTGCCCCGGGTGCTGGATTCTTCCGCCTTCTTTGGCATGACCGACCCGGCTTTGTTCGGCGGCGAAATCCCGATCTGCGGCGTCGCCGGCGACCAGCAGGCCGCGCTGATCGGACAGGCTTGCTTCGCGCCCGGAATGGTCAAGTCGACATACGGCACCGGCTGCTTTGCTTTGTTGAATACCGGCCGCACGCCGGTCGTCTCGACCAACAGGCTCTTAACGACGGTCGCCTACCAGCTCGGCGGCGTTCGTTGTTATGCTCTGGAGGGCTCGATCTTCGTCGCCGGTGCGGCGGTGCAATGGCTGCGCGACGGATTGCACGTCGTGCAAGACGCCCAGGAGACCGGCGCACTCGCCCCCGCGGCGGACCCCACCCAGGACGTCATTCTGGTCCCGGCTTTTGTCGGCTTGGGCGCGCCTTATTGGCGACCGGATGTGCGCGGGGCGCTATTCGGCCTGACGCGCGCGACGGGGCCGCGCGAATTGGCGCAGGCGGCGCTGGAGAGCGTGTGCTTTCAAACCGTGGACCTTCTTGCCGCGATGAGAGCCGATTGGCCCGGGGCCGGGAATTCGCTGGAGATATTGCGCGTCGACGGTGGCATGGCCGCTTCCGACTGGACGATGCAACGGCTGGCCGACTTGACCGGCAGTGTCGTCGACCGGCCGCACATCAAGGAAACGACCGCGCTCGGCGCCGCCTATCTCGCCGGACTGCATGTCGGCTTCTTTCCCGAGCCGGACCGCTTTGCGCAGATGTGGCGATCGGAGCGGCGGTTCACGCCGCAGATGGATGCGGCCACGCGGCAACGAAAGCTCGCCGGCTGGACTTCCGCCGTCGGCCGCTTGTTGATGTGAGACGGGTCTATGCCCGCCGGACCGGCCTCCTTCACGCGGCCCGGATTATTAATGTATCTTGGCCATATCGGGGGCGTGTGCGCCCGCGCGGGTGTAGCTCAATGGTAGAGCAGAAGCCTTCCAAGCTTATGACGAGGGTTCGATTCCCTTCACCCGCTCCAACCTCTTTGTTCTCGGCGCCTTGCGCCCGGGCGCGCGGGAGGGCATGACACCGCCGCCCGGTGCGGGGATTTGAAGTTCCTACGATTTGGCGGCAATCTCGCAGAGAAACTTCAAATCCAAAACCGCACCAGAATTTTAAATGTGCTAGTGTCCTTTGCATTCCGAAGTTCACATAAGAATATGCCGCCACTTCCTGCGAACAGAATATGCCGCCACTTCCTGCGAACTTCGGAATCGGGACATTAGGAGTGTAGCTCAATGGCTAGAGCACCGGTCTCCAAAACCGGGGGTTGGGGGTTCGAGCCCCTCCACTCCTGCCAGTTCCAAGGGCAGGTCAGGAATGGGCGATCGGCCGCGGTTATCTACGGCGACAGCCCTTCCGACGACTGACCGCCGATCACCGGCCCCTGATCCCTTGACGGTTGACGCCGTCGGCAGTAGGTAAGCGGCATCGTCAGCGGCCCGGTAAACGGACTTCCGCGACGAACATCTCCCCAGAAAAGGACGGCTGTGCCGATCTCCTCCTTCAAAGGCGGGCGGGGCTGACCATTTACGCGAATTAGACGAGCGATGGCGAAGATTGATCCCTTCAAGTTCCTGCAAGAAGTGCGGGCCGAGGCGCAGAAGGTCACCTGGCCGACGCGCAAGGAGACGACTGTCACGACCATGATGGTGTTCGTGATGGTGTTCGTTGCGTCGATTTTCTTTCTGCTGGCCGATCAGGTTATGCGGCTTGGCGTCAGCTTCCTGCTCGGCATCAACTCGTGAGCGCCTTTAATTAACGCCCAAAATTCATGAGCCCGGATTTTTTAACATGACCACCCGGTGGTACGCGGTCCACGCCTATTCAAACTTCGAGAACAAGGTTGCGGATTCGATTCGTGAGCAGGCGAAGCAGCGCGGGCTTGCGGGCCAGTTCGAGGAAATCCTCGTCCCCAAGGAAAAGGTCGTCGAGGTGCGGCGCGGCCGCAAAGTCGATGCCGAGCGCAAGTTCTTTCCGGGCTATGTGCTGGTGAAGATGGAACTGACCGACGAAGCCTATCACCTGATCAAGAACACGCCGAAGGTCACCGGCTTCCTTGGTTCCGACAACAAGCCGATGCCGCTGTCGGACGCCGAGGCCGAACGCATCCTTCATCAGGTACAGGAAGGCATCGAACGGCCGAAGCCCTCGGTGTCTTTCGAAGTTGGCGAGCAGGTTCGCGTCTCTGACGGTCCGTTCGCCTCGTTCAACGGCACCGTCGAGGAAGTCGATGAAGGCCGCTCGCGGCTCAAAGTCGCAGTGTCGATTTTCGGCCGCGCTACGCCGGTTGAACTGGAGTTTGGGCAGGTAGAGAAGCTTTGATTTACTTCGTCTCCCGCGGTGCGGGAGACGAATAAGTGCGAACCACGTGGGAGGTGAGGCGGTGGCCAGCCGTCGAAATCCGAACCACTAACGGGAGTAAGGAATGGCGAAGAAAATCACTGGATATATCAAATTGCAGGTGCCGGCCGGCGCGGCCAATCCGTCGCCGCCGATCGGGCCTGCGCTCGGCCAGCGCGGTCTCAACATCATGGAGTTCTGCAAGGCGTTCAATGCGCAGACCCAGAAGCTTGAGAAGGGCGTGCCGATCCCCGTCACCATCACGGTCTATGCCGACCGCTCGTTTTCCTTCGAGCTGCGCACCCCGCCGGTGTCGCACTTTCTCAAGAAGGCGGCCAAGGTGGAAAGCGGCTCGAAAGCGCCGGGCCGCGACTTCGCCGGCTCGGTCACCAAAGAGCAGGTCCGCGAGATCGCCGAGCAAAAGATGAAAGATTTGAACTGCGACACCATCGAAGCGGCGATGCGGATGATCGAAGGCTCCGCCCGCTCCATGGGGCTGGAGGTGAAACCATGAATTCGCTCGGCAAACGTACCCGCAGCGTGCGCGAAGGCGTCGATCGCGAAAAGCTCTATTCGCTCGACGAAGCGGTGAAGATGGTCAAGGAGCGCGCCAAGGCGAAGTTCGACGAGACCATCGAAGTAGCGATGAATCTCGGTATCGATCCGCGCCATTCCGACCAGGCGGTGCGCGGCGTCGTCAACCTGCCGAACGGCTCCGGCCGCTCGGTACGGGTCGCCGTCTTTGCGCGCGGCGCCAAGGCCGATGAGGCCAAGGCCGCAGGCGCCGACGTGGTCGGCGCCGAGGATCTGGTCGAGAAGGTGCAAGGCGGCGCCATCGATTTCGATCGCGTGGTCGCGACGCCCGACATGATGCCGCTTGTCGGCCGGCTCGGCAAAGTGCTCGGCCCGCGCGGGCTGATGCCGAACCCGAAAGTCGGCACCGTGACCATGGACATCACCAATGCCGTCAAGGGCGCTAAAGGCGGCTCGGTCGAGTTCCGTGCCGAGAAAGCCGGCATCGTCCAGGCCGGCGTCGGCAAAGCCTCGTTCAGCGCGGAAAAGCTGATCGAGAACATCAAGGCTTTCGCGGACGCGGTGCAGAAATCGCGGCCGCAGGGTGCCAAGGGTCACTTCATCAACCGCGTGGCGATTTCCTCGACCATGGGGCCGGGCGTAAAGGTCGAGCCGGCAAGCGTGCTCGGCGCCACGGAGCAATCGCACTAGGCGGACGCTCCACTTGGTCGCGATCCTTGGCCAGGCGTTTTCGGTCGAGGATCGCGGCGATGTTGCGGTGGCCGCTCCGCCGTCGGCGGGCTAAGCGAGCCACCAAGACGACCAGCTAAGAAACTTAGGCACCCGCTAAGAAACTGTTGGCGCCCACTAAGAAACTCTTGGCAAAGATGTCGTGAGGCGCTAATAAAGGCGAAGGGCGTGCCGGCCCGGTTTGTCGGTACGCCTTTGTGCGTTCCTCAAAACTTGCGAAGCAAGACCTCTCTTAGCGTCGATCCTTTACGGATTTCCTAAGAGGAAGAAGGGCTTAGCGAGAAAAGGTACGCGTCCTGTCCGAGACTGCAGGCGCCGAAGGTGGCTTAATACTCAAGCCTGCATAGACGGGTGAAGACTTAAGGGCGATTGCCCTTCGGTTCTGACCTCGACGGCCCGGAGCCAAAGCGGCTCTGGGGGGCAGGGTGTTTAAGCGTCGCCCGCTCCTTAATCCTCGCGCCCTCGCGGGGGAGAGGAAGGGAGGCGGTGTTGCGGCATCAACCCGACGGCTTCTCCCAAAGAGGCCGCTAACCGGAGAGAGCTCTCTTGGATCGCGCGGAAAAGTCCGAGCTCGTGGGCACCCTGGGTGAGCTGTTCAAGGCCACCAAGGTCGTCGTCGTTGCTCATTATTCCGGCCTGACGGTCGCTCAGATGCAGACTCTGCGTCGGCAGATGAAGCAGGCTGGCGCAAGCGTGCAGGTCGCCAAAAACCGCCTCGCCAAGATCGCGCTCGAAGGCAGCGATGTCGCTTCCATTGCGCCTTTACTGAAAGGGCCGACGTTGATCGCCTATTCCGGCGATCCAATTGCGGCGCCCAAGGCCGCCGTGGACTTCGCCAAGACGCACGAGCAATTCGTCATTCTTGGCGGGGCGATGGGTAAAACCACGCTGGACCCGAACGCGGTCAAGGCGCTTGCCGCCTTGCCGTCGCTCGACGAGCTACGGGCCAAGATCGTCGGCTTGATCGTGGCGCCTGCGACCAAGATTGCGCAGGTGGTCAATGCCCCTGCCGCCAAGGTCGCTCGTGTGGTTGCCGCCTATGCTGCAAAGAGCGGGGAGGGCGCGGCCGCCTAACGCGCCGTCCCGACCCAACAAGGTTTGAACCGAAGGACAAATATCATGGCTGATCTGCAAAAAATCGTAGACGATCTCTCCGGCCTCACCGTGTTGGAGGCGGCGGACCTCGCGAAAATGCTCGAAGAGAAGTGGGGCGTTTCCGCCGCGGCCGCCGTGGCCGTAGCGGCTGGTCCCGCCGCGTCGGCTGCTGCGCCCGCCGAAGAGAAGACCGAATTCACGGTCGTTCTTGCCGCCGTCGGCGACAAGAAGATCGAGGTGATCAAGGAAGTGCGCGCCGTCACCGGGCTCGGGTTGAAGGAAGCCAAGGACTTAGTCGAGGGTGCTCCCAAGCCGGTGAAGGAAGGCGTCAACAAGGACGAAGCCGCCAAGATCAAGGCTCAGCTCGAAAAAGTAGGCGCCAAGGTTGAGCTTACGTAAGGAGTGCTTACTTGAGGGTAGTTCCCGGCGCCGGCGGAGTTGAGGCCCGGGAATTCCAAGAGGTCGATGAAGCTTGAGCGGTAGATGGCCGGCGCGCAGGTTCGGCCACACCGGGAGATGCGGTTGCTCCGGCAGAAACGGTGGAAATCGGTGATTTCGGTGCGGAAGCTGCGGAATTGCCAACAATGCCGCGGCCGGCGGGCGTAGGAGATGATTCGGACTTCGTTGCCGAATCGCGGAAAATAGGGTGGTTCGACGCCTGTCCCGACGGTCGCGATGGATTGCGGTCTTCTGGAGAGTTGTCTTGATCGCCTCGATGCCCCCGAACCGAAAGGCTTGGGGCGCGATGGCTTGAGCGTATGCGTTCAGGCCTGACTGGATCGATTGAGCGAGAGGACATGATGGCGCAGACGTTTATCGGTCGGAAGCGCGTTCGTAAGTTTTTCGGAAAAATCGAGGAAGTCGCTGAGATGCCGAACCTCATTGAGGTTCAGAAGGCGTCCTACGACCAATTCCTCCTGGTGGTGGAACCGCAAGGCGGGCGGCCCAACGAGGGCCTGCAAGCCGTGTTCAAGTCGGTATTCCCGATTTCCGATTTCTCCAACACTTCGATGCTCGAATTCGTCAAGTATGAATTCGAAGGGCCGAAATACGACGTCGACGAATGCCGCCAGCGCGGCATGACCTACGCTGCGCCGCTCAAGGTGACGCTGCGCCTGATCGTATTCGATATCGACGAGGAAACCGGCGCCAAGTCGGTCAAGGACATCAAGGAGCAGGATGTCTACATGGGCGACATTCCGCTCATGACCAACAACGGCACCTTCATCGTCAACGGTACCGAGCGCGTTATTGTTTCGCAGATGCACCGCTCGCCCGGCGTGTTCTTCGATCACGACAAGGGCAAGACCCATTCTTCGGGCAAGCTTCTTTTCGCGGCGCGTATCATTCCATATCGCGGCTCGTGGCTCGATATCGAGTTCGACGCCAAGGACATCGTTTACGCGCGTGTCGACCGCCGGCGCAAAATTCCGGTCACGTCGCTGCTCTACGCGCTCGGCATGTCGGGCGAGGAGACCCTCAACACCTTCTACAAGCAGGTGCTCTACAAGCGCGCCAAGGAAGGCTGGCGCGTGCCGTTCGATGCCAATCGGCTGCGCGGCTACAAGGCGGTCAACGATCTGGTCGACGCCGACACCGGCAAGGTCGTGCTCGAAGCCGGCAAAAAGCTCACTGTTCGTCAGGCGCGCCAACTCGCCGAGAAGGGCCTCAAAGCGTTGCGGCTCACCGAGGAGGAGCTGATCGGTCACTACATCGCCGAGGACCTCGTCAATCCGAAGACCGGCGAAATTTACGCCGAAGCCGGCGAAGAGATTACCGAGAAGACCCTCAAGACGCTCAACGACGCCGGCTACAAGGAATTGCCGCTTCTGAACATCGATCACGTCAACGTCGGCGCTTATATCCGCAACACGCTCGCCATGGACAAGAACATGACGCGCGAGGACGCGCTGTTCGACATTTACCGTGTCATGCGGCCCGGCGAGCCGCCGACGATCGACACGGCGCAGAACATGTTCAACTCGCTGTTCTTCGACAGCGAGCGCTACGACCTGTCCGCGGTCGGCCGCGTGAAGATGAACATGCGGCTCGATCTCGACGCCGAGGACACCGTGCGCATCCTGCGCAAGGAAGACATCATCGCTGTGATCCGCACGCTGGTCGATTTGCGCGACGGCAAGGGCGAGATCGACGACATCGACCATCTCGGCAACCGCCGGGTGCGCTCGGTCGGCGAACTGATGGAGAACCAGTACCGCATCGGCCTGTTGCGCATGGAGCGCGCGATCAAGGAGCGGATGTCATCGGTCGATATCGACACGGTGATGCCGCAGGATTTGATCAACGCCAAGCCGGCGGCAGCGGCGGTGCGCGAGTTCTTCGGCTCCTCGCAGCTCTCGCAATTCATGGATCAGACCAACCCGCTGTCGGAGATCACCCACAAGCGTCGTCTTTCGGCGCTCGGTCCCGGCGGATTGACTCGCGAGCGCGCCGGCTTCGAGGTGCGCGACGTGCATCCGACGCATTACGGCCGCATCTGTCCGATTGAGACGCCGGAAGGGCCGAATATCGGCCTGATCAATTCGCTGGCGACTTACGCGCGGGTGAACAAATACGGCTTCGTCGAGACGCCTTATCGCAAGGTCAAGGACGGCCGCGTCACCGACGAGGTGATCTATCTCTCGGCGATGGAGGAGGGCCGCTACACGGTGGCGCAAGCGAACTCCGCCATCGACACGCGCGGACGCTTCACCGACGATCTCGTCGTGGTGCGGCACTCCGGCGACGTGCAACTTATCCCGCCGGATAAAGTGGACTTCATGGACGTGTCGCCGAAGCAGCTTGTTTCGGTGGCGGCGGCGCTCATTCCGTTCCTTGAGAACGACGACGCCAACCGCGCGCTCATGGGCTCCAACATGCAGCGCCAGGCGGTGCCGCTTGTCCATGCCGAAGCGCCGTTCGTCGGCACCGGCATGGAAGGCGTGGTCGCCCGCGACTTCGGCGCCGCTATCGCCGCGCGCCGCACCGGCATGGTCGACCAGGTCGACGCCACCCGCATCGTCATCCGCGCCACCGACGAGGCGGATCCGACCAAGCCGGGGGTCGACATCTATCGGCTGATGAAGTTCCAGCGCTCCAATCAGAACACCTGCATCAATCAAAGGCCGTTGGTGAAGGTTGGCGATCAGGTGAACAAGGGCGACATCATCGCCGACGGTCCCTCGACCGATCTCGGCGAGCTGGCGCTCGGGCGCAACGTCCTCGTCGCCTTCATGCCGTGGAACGGCTACAACTTCGAGGACTTGATCCTGCTCTCCGAGCGTATCGTCAAGGACGACGTCTTCACTTCGATCCACATCGAGGAATTCGAGGTGATGGCGCGCGACACCAAGCTCGGCCCCGAGGAGATCACCCGCGACATTCCCAACGTTTCGGAAGAGACGCTGAAGAATCTCGATGAGGCGGGCATCGTCTACATCGGCGCCGAAGTGCGCGCCGGCGACATCTTGTGCGGCAAGATCACGCCCAAGGGCGAAAGCCCGATGACGCCGGAGGAAAAGCTTCTCCGCGCCATCTTCGGCGAGAAGGCCTCCGACGTGCGCGACACCTCGCTGCGTGTCCCGCCCGGCGTGCAGGGTACAGTCGTCGAAGTGCGGGTGTTCAACCGTCACGGCGTCGAGAAGGACGAGCGCGCGCTCGCCATCGAGCGTGAAGAGATCGAGCGGCTCGCCAAGGACCGCGATGACGAGCAGGCGATCCTCGACCGCAACGTCTACGGCCGTCTAGCCGAGTTGCTCGAGGGCCGCCAGGGCATCGCCGGCCCGAAGGGCTTCAAGAAAGACACCAAGATCACGCGTACGGTGCTCGACGAGTATCCGCGCTCGCAATGGTGGTTGTTCGCGTCGCCAAACGACAAGGTGATGGCCGAGATCGAAGCTATCCGTAAGCAGTACGACGAATTGAAGAAGCGGCTGGAGCAGCGCTTCCTCGACAAGGTCGAGAAGCTGCAGCGCGGCGACGAACTGCCGCCCGGTGTGATGAAGATGGTCAAGGTCTTCGTCGCGGTGAAGCGCAAAATCCAGCCCGGCGACAAGATGGCTGGACGCCACGGCAACAAGGGCGTGGTGTCGAAGATCGTGCCACTCGAGGACATGCCTTTCCTCGCCGACGGCACGGCGGTCGACATCGTGCTCAATCCGCTCGGCGTGCCGAGCCGGATGAATGTCGGCCAGATCCTTGAAACCCATCTTGGTTGGGCCTGCGCCGGCCTGGGACTCAAGATCGGCAACGCGGTCGACCTCTACAACAGCAAGAAGGATTCCAAGCCGCTTAAGGAATTGCTGAAGAAGGTCTACGGCGACGAGGAGACCATCAAGTCGCTCGACGAGAAGGGTCTGATCGAGCTTGGCGCCAATTTGCGCCACGGCGTGCCGATTTCGACGCCGGTCTTCGACGGAGCCAAGGAGGCTGACATCGAGCACATGCTCGATCTCGCGGGTCTCGACCACTCCGGTCAGGTGGCGCTCTTCGACGGGCGCACCGGCGACACCTTCGACCGCAAGGTCACGGTCGGCCACATCTATATGCTCAAGCTGCATCACCTCGTTGACGACAAGATCCATGCCCGGTCGATCGGTCCCTACAGTCTCGTCACTCAGCAGCCGCTGGGCGGCAAGGCCCAGTTCGGCGGCCAGCGCTTCGGCGAAATGGAGGTGTGGGCGCTCGAAGCTTACGGTGCGGCGTACACCTTGCAGGAAATGCTGACGGTGAAGTCGGACGACGTCGCCGGCCGCACCAAGGTGTACGAGGCGATCGTGCGTGGCGATGACACGTTCGAGGCCGGCATTCCGGAATTGTTCAACGTGCTGGTCAAGGAAATGCGCTCGCTCGGCCTCAACGTCGACCTGCACAATTCCAAGCAGCAACGCGGCGGCGACGGCGGCGTCGCCGAGGCAGCGGAATAATACGAGACGTTATGCGCGGGCTATCGGCCCGCGCATCCTCAGATTAGCGACAGCGGCCGACACGGTCGGCAAGCGGAGAAGACGATGAATCAAGAGATCATGAATCTTTTCAGCCCGCAGGCGCCGGCTCAGGTCTTCGACCAGATCCGGATTTCGATCGCGAGCCCGGAAAAGATTCTGTCCTGGTCATACGGCGAGATCAAGAAGCCGGAGACCATCAATTACCGCACGTTCAAGCCCGAGCGCGACGGCTTGTTCTGCGCGCGCATCTTCGGGCCGATCAAGGACTACGAGTGCTTGTGCGGCAAGTACAAGCGGATGAAGTACAAGGGCATCATCTGTGAGAAGTGCTCGGTTGAGGTGACGCTGAGCCGCGTGCGGCGCGAGCGCATGGGCCATATCGAGCTGGCGGCGCCGGTGGCTCACATCTGGTTCCTCAAGTCGCTGCCGTCGCGCATCGGACTTCTGCTCGACATGACGCTCAAGGACCTCGAGCGCATTCTTTATTTCGAATATTACGTCGTGCTCGAGCCGGGGCTCACGCCGCTCAAGGACCGTCAGCTCTTGAGCGAGGAGGACTATACCAAGGCGCAAGATGAATTGGGCGCCGACAGCTTCACCGCCATGATCGGCGCCGAGGCGATCCGGGAGATGCTCAAGGCCCTCGACCTCGAGAAGATGGCCGTGGAGCTGCGCCAGGAAATCCTGGAATCGACGTCTGAATTGAAGCCGAAGAAGCTCGCCAAGCGATTGAAGCTCATCGAGGCGTTCGTCCAATCCGGCAACAAGCCGGAATGGATGATCTTGACGCATGTGCCGGTGATTCCGCCGGATCTGCGGCCGCTGGTGCCGCTCGATGGCGGCCGTTTCGCGACCTCCGACCTCAACGACCTCTATCGTCGCGTCATCAACCGCAACAACCGGCTCAAGCGGCTGATCGAGCTGCGCGCGCCCGACATCATCATCCGCAACGAAAAGCGGATGCTGCAGGAAGCGGTCGATGCGCTGTTCGACAACGGTCGCCGCGGCCGCGTCATTACCGGCGCCAACAAGCGCCCGTTGAAGTCGCTCGCCGATATGCTCAAGGGCAAGCAGGGCCGGTTCCGGCAGAACTTGCTCGGCAAACGGGTCGATTATTCCGGCCGCTCGGTCATCGTGGTCGGTCCCGAGCTCAAGCTGCATCAGTGCGGACTCCCGAAGAAGATGGCGCTCGAACTGTTCAAGCCGTTCATCTATTCGCGGCTCGACGCCAAGGGCCTGTCCACGACGGTGAAGCAGGCCAAGAAGCTCGTCGAGAAGGAGAAGCCGGAAGTCTGGGACATCCTCGACGAGGTGATCCGCGAGCATCCGATATTGCTCAACCGCGCGCCGACGTTGCATCGGCTCGGCATCCAGGCGTTCGAGCCGGTCCTGATCGAAGGCAAAGCGATCCAATTGCATCCGCTGGTCTGCGCCGCGTTCAACGCCGACTTCGACGGCGACCAGATGGCCGTTCACGTGCCGTTGTCGCTTGAGGCACAGCTCGAGGCCCGCGTGCTGATGATGTCGACCAACAACATCCTGCATCCGGCCAACGGCTCGCCGATCATCGTGCCGTCGCAGGACATCGTGCTGGGCCTCTACTACCTGTCGCTGATGAGCGACGGCGGCCCGGGGCAATGGAAGCTCGAACTGCATGCCGAGAGCGAGATCGAGCGCGATTCCAAGAAGAAGAACGTCGTGCAGGGCTTCTATCGCAACCTCAGCGAGGTCGAGCACGCGCTGCATGAGAAAGTCGTCGGCCTGCACACCCGGATCAAATATCGATGGGAAGGCGTAGACGACGAGGGCAAGCCGGTTCGTAAGTGGTTCGAAACCACGCCGGGCCGCGCCATGCTCGGCGAAGTTCTGCCGAAGCTGCCGAAGATCCCGTTCGATCTCGTCAACAAGTTGATGACGAAGCGCGAAATCTCCAGCATGATCGACACCGTCTATCGCCACTGCGGCCAGAAGGAGACGGTGATCTTCTGCGATCGCGTGATGGCGCTCGGCTTCCATCATGCGTTCAAGGCGGGCATCTCCTTCGGCAAGGACGACATGGTCGTGCCGCACTCGAAGCGGAAGATCGTCGAAGATACGCGCGAGCAGGTCAAGGAATTCGAACAGCAATACAACGACGGCTTGATCACCCAGGGCGAGAAGTACAACAAGGTCGTCGACGCCTGGTCGAAGTGCACCGAGAAGATCGCCGATGAGATGATGCGCGAAATTTCGGCGACCCGGCCGGCCGAAAAGGGCGCCGAGGCGCAGGTCAATTCGATCTATATGATGGCCCATTCCGGTGCGCGCGGTTCGCCCGCGCAGATGCGTCAGCTCGCCGGTATGCGCGGGCTGATGGCGAAGCCGTCAGGCGAAATCATCGAGAGCCCGATCATCTCCAACTTCAAGGAAGGTCTCTCGGTGCTCGAGTATTTCAACTCGACGCACGGCGCCCGTAAGGGCCTCGCCGATACGGCGCTCAAGACGGCCAACTCCGGCTATCTGACGCGGCGTCTGGTCGACGTGGCACAGGACTGCATCATCACGGAGTACGACTGCGGCACCACGCGGGGCATCAAGGTCCGCGCCATCATCGACGCCGGTACAGTCGTTGCTTCACTGGCAAGCCGCATCCTCGGCCGCACCACGGCGGAGGACGTGCGCGATCCGTCGAGCAACGAACTGCTCGTCGCGAACGGCACGCTCTTGGAGGAGGCGCATGTCGAGCGCCTCGTCAATAGCGGCGTGCAGGAGATCAAGATCCGCTCGGTACTCACCTGTGAAACCACGAGCGGCTGCTGCGGTGCGTGCTACGGGCGCGATCTCGCCCGCGGCACGCCGGTCAACATGGGCGAGGCGGTCGGCGTGATCGCAGCGCAATCGATCGGCGAGCCCGGCACCCAGCTGACCATGCGCACCTTCCATATCGGCGGTGCGGCGCAGATCTCGGAGCAGTCGTTCGTCGAATCGAACTTCGAGGGCTCCATCAAGATCAAGAACAAGAACGTCGCCCGTAATTCGGACGGCGATCAGATCGTGATGAGCCGCAACCTGATCGTTGCCGTCACCGATCCCGACGGCACCGAGCGTGCCGTGCATCGCATCCAGTATGGTGCGCGGCTCAAGGTCGACGACGGCGAGCACATCAAGCGCGGTCAGCGCATTGCCGAGTGGGATCCCTATACCCGGCCGATCATGACCGAGGTCGAGGGTACGGTCGGCTATGAGGATCTGGTCGAAGGTCAATCGATGACCGAATCGCTCGACGAATCGACCGGCATCGCCAAGCGCGTCGTAATCGATTGGCGTTCCGGTTCCGCCCGCGGCCAGCAGGATCTGCGGCCGGCTCTCGTGATCAAGGGCAAGGACGGCAAGATTCTCAAGCTGAGCCGTGGTGGCGATGCCCGTTACCTGCTTGCGGTCGACGCCGTCATCTCGATTGATCCGGGCGGCAAGGTAGGTGCCGGCGACGTCATCGCCCGCATTCCCACCGAAAGCGCCAAGACGCGCGACATTACCGGCGGTCTGCCGCGCGTCGCCGAGTTGTTCGAGGCAAGGCGGCCGAAAGAATCCGCGGTCATTGCGGAAATCTCCGGCACGGTGCGCTTCGGCCGCGACTACAAGAACAAGCGAAGGATCACCATCGAGCCGTCCGACACGAACGAGGAGCCGAGAGAGTATCTCGTCGCCAAGGGCAAGCACATCCACTTGCAGGACGGCGACGTGATCGAAAAGGGCGACTTCATCGTCGAAGGCAATCCGGCGCCTCACGACATCCTGGCGATCAAAGGCGTGGAGGAGCTTGCGGGCTACCTCGTCAACGAGATCCAGGACGTCTATCGGCTCCAGGGCGTGGCCATCAACGACAAGCACATCGAAGTGATCGTGCGGCAGATGTTGCAGAAGGTGGAGATCGAAGACTCGGGCGAGACCGACCTGATCCAAGGCGAGCAGGTCGACAAGGTCGAGTTCGACGAGGTCAATGCCCGGGCGGCGTCGGAAGACAAGAAGCCGGCAACGGCGCATCCGGTTCTGCTCGGCATCACCAAGGCGTCGCTACAGACCCGCTCCTTCATCTCGGCGGCGTCGTTCCAGGAGACGACGCGCGTTCTCACCGAGGCCGCGGTCTCGGGCAAGGCCGACACGCTCGACGGCCTCAAGGAGAACGTCATCGTCGGCCGGCTCATTCCGGCCGGCACCGGCGCCATGATGAATCGGCTGCGCGAGGTCGCCGTTAAGCGCGACGCGCTCATTCTTGCCGAACGCGAGAAGGAAGCTGCCGCCAAGGCGGCCGCGGAGCCGGCGGCGCTGCCCGCGGCGGAGTAATCTTCCCGGCGCTACGCCGCGGAGTATCGCGACAGCAAAGGGCCGCCGTTGGCGGCCCTTTTTCTTTTCGGCAGGGCTTCGCCATGACGCGCAGATAGGCGAGTGCTATAGCTCGTGGGCGACGCGCGATCGGGTGGAAACATGAGGCGGATTCTTGTTATCGGCATCGGCGCCGGCAATCCGGATTACGTCACCGTGCAGGCGATCAAGGCGCTAAACGAAGTCGATGTATTTTTTGTCGTCGACAAGGGCAGCGAGAAGGACGAGCTGGTCCGTTTGCGCAAGGAAATTTGCGCGCATCACATCAAGGATCGATCGTACCGGACAGTCGAAATTGCCGACCCTGCGCGCGATCGCGCCGCCCCGGATTATCAGGCGGCCGTGCAAGCGTGGCACGCGCAAAGATTAACCGCTTACGAGAAGACGATAGCGCAAGAGCTCGGCGATAATGAGTGCGGCGCTTTCCTGGTATGGGGCGACCCCTCGTTGTACGACAGCACGCTCCGCATCATCGATGCGATCGTGGCCCGCGGCATCGTCGCGTTCGATCATCAAGTCATTCCCGGCATAACCAGTGTTCAGGCCCTGGCGGCGAGCCACAAGATCGCGCTCAACCGCATCGGTGCGCCGGTTCGCATTACGACCGGACGCAATTTGGCGGAAAATCCTCCGGCCGGCGACGAAAGCGTAGTCGTCATGCTCGATGGCGAGCAGTCCTTCAATAAGATCAAAAATAGCGGCCTCGATATATTCTGGGGCGCTTACGTCGGAACGACGGACGAAATTCTTGTGTCGGGCCGGCTTGCCGACGTCGCCGGTGAAATCGAGGCGCTCCGCGCGCGCGCGCGAGCCGAGAAGGGCTGGCTCATGGACACCTATCTGCTGCGCACATCCGACGAGAAATAATTAGGGCTGTCATGGACGAGGACGCGGAGATCATCGTGCTCAGCGGCGGCGCCATGCGCCGCTTCATGCTCGAAGTCATCCCCTTGTTCGAGCGTGAGGTCGCCCGCAAAATTTCGATCCGGTTCGCGCTGACGCGGGAGATGAAGGCCGAAATCGAAGCGGGCGCGCCGTTCGACATCGCTTTGCTGCCCCGTCCGGCGATCGATCAGCTTGTGCAGTCGGGCAAGGTGGCGGCCGGCACGCCGACCGATGTGGTGCGGTCGTTGGTCGGCTTCATGGTCCGGACCGGGGCGCCCGTTCCCGACATCGGGACGGTGGATGCTTTCAAGGCGCTGCTGCGGCAGGCGAAATCGATCTCCTACAGCAAAGGCCCGAGTGGCGAATATGTCGCCGGCCTGCTGCAACGCCTCGGGCTAGCAGCCGAGATGGCCAACAAGACCGTGTTCGCCATCGGCAGGCCGGTCGGCGAGTTGGTGGCGAATGGCGAGGCCGAGATCGGCATGCAGCAGATCATTGAAAATCAGCCGGTCAAGGGCGCGCACCTGGTCGGTCCGCTGCCCGCCGAGCTCGGCAACTTCATCGCCTATGCCGCGGGTTTTGCCGCGGGCGCCGCGGATTACGCGGTGGCGCGGGCTTTCGTGACGTTTCTTGCTTCGCCGGAGGCAGTGCATATCATCCGCGCCAAGGGCATGGAGCCGGTGTGAGAGGGCGCGTTCGAGATCGGAACGACGACGGCCGGATAGGGCAGATGTGCTTGCGCCATCGCGGTTTCATGACCATATCTGCTTGACTTCGGGCGGTGCCGCCGATACGTATCGCCCACTTCTCGGCAGGCGGTGAGCTTCGCTCGTCGGAACGGCATGTCCGGGTTTTCGCTAAGCTGTTGAAAGTTTTTGCTTTCTTAGCTCCCCTCGCGGGGTTGGCGAGATTCGGCACGACGCCTCGACACAAGCAGGCTCAAACGCTGCCTCTGACTAACGGAAAGTCAGACTAACCAAGCGCATGACCGCGGGCGATCGCGGTCCTCTGCGAAGTTCAAGCGCCCTTCCGCCTAAAGGAAGCGGACGGCGCGCTTTTCGTTTGCGCGGACGTATGGCGCAAACCGGGCGTGAGCCCGGACCTAAATGGGCGCGGGCCCGAAGAGATTTGAGACTGCAAGGGGCGCGAGCCCCGACTTGGAGCGAAACAGCGGATGCCGACGGTCAATCAGCTTATTCGCAAGCCGCGGGTGACGCAGCGCGCGAAAAAGAAAGTGCCGGCGCTGCAGCAGAGCCCGCAGAAGCGTGGCGTCTGCACGCGCGTCTATACGACGACGCCGAAAAAGCCGAATTCGGCGTTGCGCAAGGTCGCCAAGGTCCGCTTGACCAACGGCTTCGAAGTCATCGGCTACATTCCTGGCGAGGGCCACAATCTGCAGGAGCACTCGGTGGTGATGATCCGCGGCGGCCGCGTCAAGGATTTGCCGGGTGTGCGCTATCACATCCTGCGTGGCGTGCTCGATACTCAGGGCGTGAAAAACCGCAAGCAGCGGCGATCGAAATACGGAGCAAAGAGGCCGAAATAGTCGGCCTCTTTGTGTTCAAAGGAACGGAAGACGAGGAAGAGAGATGTCCCGCCGTCATAAGGCAGATAAGCGCGAGATCCTGCCGGACCCGAAGTTCGGCAACATCGTGGTCACGAAATTCATGAACTCGGTGATGCACGCCGGCAAGAAGTCGGTGGCCGAGGGCATCGTGTATGGCGCGCTGGACATGATCGAGGGCAAGACCCGGCAGAGCCCGATTACGGTGTTCGTGCAGGCCCTCGACAACGTTATGCCATCGATCGAAGTGCGCTCACGCCGCGTCGGCGGCGCCACCTATCAGGTGCCGGTCGAAGTGCGTACGTCACGGCGTCAGGCGCTCGGCATCCGCTGGATCATCTCGGCGGCCCGCGAGCGCAACGAAAAGACAATGACGGAGCGGCTCTCGGCGGAGCTGCTTGACGCGTCGAACAACAGGGGGAACGCAGTCAAGAAGCGCGAGGACACGCACCGGATGGCGGAAGCCAACCGCGCCTTCTCGCACTATCGCTGGTAGAGCGCTGACCGCGAAGGATTGATCCCATGCCCCGCACAAATCCCATCGAGGACTATCGTAATTTCGGCATCATGGCTCACATCGATGCCGGCAAGACGACGACGACCGAGCGCATCCTCTATTACACCGGCAAAAGCCATAAGATCGGCGAAGTCCACGACGGCGCCGCGACTATGGACTGGATGGAACAGGAGCAGGAGCGCGGCATCACGATCACGTCGGCCGCGACCACCGCGCAGTGGAACGGCAAGCGCCTCAACATCATCGACACGCCTGGCCACGTCGATTTCACCATCGAGGTGGAACGCTCGCTGCGCGTCCTCGACGGCGCGGTGTGCGTGCTCGATTCCAATCAGGGCGTTGAGCCGCAGACCGAGACTGTCTGGCGGCAGGGCGACCGCTATCACGTGCCGCGCATCGTGTTCTGCAACAAGATGGACAAGATCGGCGCGGACTATTTCCAGTGCCTCAAGGATATCGTTGATCGTCTCGGCGCCAAGCCGGTCGCGATCCAGTTGCCGATTGGATCCGAGAACCAGTTCAAGGGCATTATCGACTTGGTTCGCATGGTTGCCGTGGTGTGGGACGAGGAGACCCTTGGCGCGAAATATCAAGACGTGGAAATTCCGGCCGAGCTTGTCGATCAAGCCAAGGAATATCGCGAGAAGCTGATCGAGGCCGCGGTCGAACTCGATGACGACGCGATGACCGCGTATCTCGAGGGCAACGAGCCCGACGAGGCGACGCTCAAGCGGCTGATCCGCAAAGCCACGATTGCAAGCACGTTCTTTCCGGTGCTGTGCGGCTCGGCGTTCAAGAACAAGGGCGTGCAGCCGCTCCTCGACGCCGTGGTCGATTATCTGCCGTCGCCGCTCGACGTGCCGCCGATCAAGGGTATCGATCCGAAAGGCAATGAGATCGTGCGCGTGCCTTCCGATACCGAGCCGCTCGCTGTGCTGGCGTTCAAGATCATGGACGATCCGTTCGTCGGCACCATCACGTTTTGTCGCATCTACTCGGGAACGCTCGAGAGCGGCACCGGCGTGCTCAATTCGACCAAAGAGCGCAAGGAACGCGTCGGCCGCATGCTGTTGATGCATGCCAACAACCGCGAAGACATCAAAGAAGCCTTTGCCGGCGACATCGTGGCGCTCGCGGGCCTGAAGGATGTGCGCACCGGCGACACTTTGTGCGACCCGCAGAAGGCGGTGATCCTGGAAAAGATGGAATTCCCCGATCCGGTCATCGAGATCGCGATCGAGCCGAAGTCGAAGGCAGACCAGGAAAAGCTCGGCGTGGCGTTGGCCAAGCTCGTGGCCGAGGATCCCTCGTTCCGAGTCACCACGGATCAGGAATCCGGCCAGACCATCATCAAGGGCATGGGCGAACTGCACCTCGACATCAAGGTCGATATCCTCAAGCGCACCTACAAGATCGACGCCAACATCGGCGCGCCGCAGGTGGCCTATCGCGAGAAGATCACCCGCCCGGCCACGGTCGACTATACGCACAAGAAGCAGACCGGCGGTCACGGGCAGTATGCGCGCGTCAAAATCGTCGCCGAGCCGGCGGCGCCCGGTGTGGGCTTTGAATTCGAGAACGAGATCGTCGGCGGTGCCGTGCCGAAGGAATTCATCCCGGCTGTCGAGAAGGGCCTCGAAGGCGTGATGGGCTCCGGCGTGCTCGCCGGCTTCCCGGTGGTCGACATCAAGGTCAGCCTCGTCGATGGCGCCTACCACGACGTCGATTTGTCGGCGATGGCGTTTGAAATCTGCGCCCGCACCGCCATGCGCGAAGCGCTGCAAAAGGGCGGTCCGGTGCTGCTCGAGCCGGTGATGAAAGTCGAAGTCGTGTCGCCGGAGGATTATACCGGCTCGGTCATCGGCGATCTCAATTCGCGGCGCGGCCAGATCCAGGGCCAGGACATGCGCGGCAACGCCAACGTCATCACGGCGATGGTGCCGCTCGCCAACATGTTCTCGTACGTCAACAACCTGCGCTCCATGAGTCAGGGGCGCGCGACATTCACGATGCAGTTCGACCACTACGCAGAAGTGCCGAAAGCTATCGCCGAAGAAGTGCAGGCGAAATTCGCCTGACGACCCATTAACGAAGGAACGAGCCGGAACGGAGAGTCCCCATGGCCAAGGAAAAATTCAACCGCAACAAGCCGCATTGCAATATCGGCACGATCGGCCACGTCGACCACGGCAAGACGTCGTTGACGGCCGCTATCACCAAGGTGTTGGCCGAAAAGGGCCAGGCGCAATACACCGCCTACGATCAGATCGATAAGGCGCCGGAGGAGAAAGCGCGTGGCATCACCATCGCCACCGCGCACGTCGAATACGAGACTGATAAGCGCCACTACGCGCATGTCGATTGTCCCGGCCACGCCGACTACGTCAAGAACATGATCACCGGCGCCGCGCAGATGGACGGCGCGATCCTGGTGGTCAGCGCCGCCGACGGTCCGATGCCACAGACGCGCGAGCACATCCTGCTTGCCCGCCAGGTCGGCGTGCCGGCGCTGGTCGTGTTCCTTAATAAGGTCGATATGGTCGACGATCCGGAACTGCTCGAATTGGTCGAGCTCGAAGTGCGAGAGCTTCTTTCCAAGTACAATTTCCCCGGTGACAAGATTCCGGTGATCAAGGGCTCGGCGCTGATGGCGCTTGAGGACAAGGATGCGAAGCTCGGCAAGGAAGCCATCTTCGAGCTGATGAAGGCGGTGGACGAGAACATTCCGCAACCGGAGCGGCCGAAGGATCAGCCGTTCCTGATGCCGGTCGAAGACGTGTTCTCGATTTCCGGCCGCGGCACGGTTTGTACCGGCCGCATCGAGCGCGGCGTCATCAAGGTCGGCGAGGAAGTCGAAATTGTCGGCATCAAGCCGACGCAGAAGACCGTCGTCACCGGCGTCGAGATGTTCCGCAAGTTGCTCGATCAGGGCGAGGCAGGCGATAACGTCGGTTGCCTGCTGCGCGGCACCAAGCGCGAAGAGGTGGAGCGCGGTCAAGTGCTGTGCAAGCCGGGTACGGTCAAGCCGCACACCAAGTTCAAGGCCGAGGCCTACATTCTCACGAAAGAAGAAGGCGGACGCCACACGCCGTTTTTCACCAACTACCGGCCGCAATTCTATTTCCGCACCACCGACGTGACCGGCGTTGTGACGCTGCCGGAGGGCACCGAGATGGTGATGCCGGGCGACAACATCGCCATGGAAGTCACGCTGATCGTGCCGATCGCCATGGAAGAGAAGCTGCGCTTCGCCATCCGCGAAGGCGGCCGCACCGTGGGCGCCGGAGTGGTGGCGAGCATCGTGGAGTAGGCAATCGTGTCGTCATGCCCGGCGTATCTGCGGTGCCGGGCATCCGCGACTTAAGGATCAGGGAAAGACGTGGATGGCCGGGTCAAGCCCGGCCATGACGGGACAGAAAGAACGACACGATGAACGGCCAGAATATCCGGATCAGGCTCAAGGCGTTCGATCATCGCATCCTCGATGCGTCGACGCGCGAGATCGTCAATACGGCCAAGCGCACCGGTGCACAGGTACGCGGACCCATTCCGCTGCCGACGCGTATCGAGAAGTTCACCGTCAACCGCTCGCCGCACGTCGACAAGAAGAGCCGCGAACAGTTCGAGATGCGCACGCACAAGCGCTTGCTCGATATCGTCGATCCGACGCCGCAGACAGTCGATGCGCTGATGAAGCTCGACCTCGCCGCCGGTGTCGATGTCGAGATCAAGCTCTAAGGCGCAAAGGGATTTAGGAAAATGCGTTCCGGGGTACTTGCGCAGAAGATCGGAATGACCCGCCTCTTCACAGAGGCTGGCGAACATGTGCCGGTCACGGTGCTGCGGCTAGGCAATTGCCAGGTCGTGGGCCACCGCACCAAGGAAAAGAACGGCTATGTCGCGCTCCAACTCGGGGCGGGGCTGCGCAAGGTGCAGCGCACGACCAAGGCTGTGCGCGGTCACTTCGCCGTGGCTAAGGTCGAGCCCAAGCGCAAGCTTGCCGAATTCCGCGTTGATGACGACGCGCTCATTCCGGTCGGGGCCGAGATCACGGCGGATCACTTCCTCGTCGGGCAATATGTCGACGTTACCGGCACTTCTACCGGCAAGGGCTGGGCTGGCGGTATGAAGCGCTGGAATTTCGGCGGATTGCGCGCGAGCCACGGTGTTTCCGTCTCGCACCGTTCGATCGGCTCGACCGGCGGCCGGCAGGATCCCGGCAAGACGTTCAAGAATAAAAAGATGCCCGGTCACCTGGGCGTCGATCGAGTGACCACGCTCAATCTCAAAGTGGTGCAGACTGATGTCGCGCGCGGCCTCATCCTGGTCGAAGGCGCGGTGCCCGGCGTCAAGGGCGGTTGGATCACGGTACGCGATGCGGTGAAGAAGAAGCTGCCGGCCGGCGTGCCGAAGCCCGGGAAATTCAAGCTCGCCGACGCCGCGGCTGCCGGGGCCCAGGAGCAAAAAGAGCAACCGGCCGCTCCCGAGCAGCAGGGGGGCGCCTGAGATGGAACTCAAAGTCACCACGCTTGACGGCAAGACGTCCGGCTCGGTTACCGTATCCGACGCCATCTTCGGGCTCGAGCCGCGCACCGACATCATTCATCGCTGCGTCATTTGGCAATTGGCCAAGCGTCAGGCCGGCACGCATGCGGTGAAGAACCGCGCCGACATCCATCGCACCGGCAAGAAGATGTACCGGCAGAAGGGCACCGGTTCGGCGCGTCATGGCTCCGCGCGTGTCAATCTGTTCCGCGGCGGCGGCCGCTCGTTCGGACCGCAGCCGCGCAGCCATGAAATCGGCCTGCCGAAGAAAGTGCGGGCGTTGGCGCTCAAGCATGCGCTGTCGGCCAAAGCCAAGGACGACGGCATCGTCGTCATCGAGGCGTTGAGCCTGAAGGACGGCAAGACCAAGGCGCTACGCACACATTTCGAGAAGCTCGGGCTGTCCAACGCGCTGATCGTGGACGGCGCCGAGGTTGCGTCCGATCTGCGCACCGCGGCGCGCAATATTCCGAATATCGACGTGCTCCCGGTGGTCGGCATCAATGTTTACGACATCCTGCGGCGGCAAAAGCTCGTTTTGACTCGCGCCGCGGTCGATGCGTTGGAGGCGCGCTTCAAATGAGCACCATTGATCCACGCCATTACGACGTGATCGTAGCGCCAGTCATCACCGAGAAGGCGACCAGCGCTTCGGAGCACTCCAAGGTCATCTTCAAGGTGGCGCTGACCGCGACCAAGCCGCAGATCAAGGAAGCCGTCGAACGGCTGTTCGACGTCAAGGTCAAGAGCGTCAACACGCTGCGCCGGAAGGGCAAGTGGAGGACGTTCAAGGGCCGCTTGGGCCAGCAATCGACCACCAAGCGCGCCGTCGTGACCCTCGAAGAGGGCCAGACGATTGATGTGACGACGGGGCTGTAGGGAGCGGGCGATGGCACTTAAGTCATACAATCCTGTCACCCCCGGCCAGCGCCAACTGGTGCTGGTCGACCGCTCCGGTCTGCACACCGGCGTGCCGGTCAAGGCGCTTACCGAGGGTAAGAACTCGAGCGGCGGCCGCAACAATTCCGGCTCCATCACCAGCCGGTACCGCGGCGGCGGCCACAAACGGTCCTATCGTCAGATCGACTTTAAGCGCCGCCGCTTCGACGCGCCCGCCAAGGTCGAGCGGCTCGAATACGATCCGAACCGCACCGGCTTCATTGCGCTGATCAAATACGCGGACGGCGAGCTTGCCTACATCCTGGCGCCGCAGCGGCTGGCGGTCGGCGATACCGTGGTCTCCGGCGAATATGTCGACGTCAAGCCGGGCAACGCGATGCCGCTTGCCAATATTCCGGTCGGCACCATCGTGCACAATATCGAACTCAAGATCGGCAAGGGCGGCCAGATAGCGCGCTCGGCCGGCACTTACGCTCAGCTCGTCGGCCGCGACGGCGCTTATGTGATCCTACGGCTCAATTCCGGCGAGCAGCGCCTGGTCCACGGCCGTTGTCTCGCGACCGTCGGCGCGGTGTCCAATCCTGACAACATGAACATCTCGATCGGCAAAGCCGGTCGCAACCGCTGGATGGGCTGGCGCGGTCACGTCCGCGGCGAGACCATGAATCCGGTCGACCATCCGCTCGGCGGACGCACCCGCGGTGGCCGCCACCCGGTCACGCCGTGGGGCAAGCCGACCAGGGGCGCCAAGACCCGCAAGAACAAGGCGACCAGTAAATTCATCATGGTCAGTCGCCACGCGCGGAAAAAGAAGAAGTAGGCAGGAGCATTCATGACGCGTTCGGTCTGGAAGGGTCCGTTTGTCGACGGTTATCTGCTGAAAAAGGCGGATGCCGCGCGTTCGTCCGGACGCCACGATATGATCCGTATCTGGTCGCGACGCTCGACGGTCCTGCCGCAATTCGTGGGTCTGACCTTCGGCGTCTATAACGGGCAGAAGCATGTCCCGGTGATCGTCACCGAGGAAATGGTCGGCCACAAATTCGGTGAATTCGCGCCGACGCGTTCGTTCTACGGGCATTCGTCGGACCGCAAAGCGAAGCGCAGCAGCAGTGGCGGTGGCGGCGGCGGCGAAGGCGCGGCGGCCCCGGCGGGCGGCAACTCGTGAGGCGGGAAGACTTTCGATGAGCAAGAAAAAGCGCGAGCGCGTGCTGTCCGACAACGAAGCCAAGGCTGTCGCGCGCATGCTGCGGGTGAGTCCGCAGAAGCTGAACCTTCTGGCGCAGCTCATCCGCGGCAAGAAGGTCGCGACTGCGCTGGCCGATCTTGAATTCTCGCGCAAGCGCATCGCCCGCGATGTTCGCAAGTGCCTGGAATTGGCGATCGCCAATGCGGAGAACAATCACGACCTTGACGTCGACGATCTCGTCGTTGTCGAGGCCCATGTCGGCAAGGCGCTGGTGATCAAGCGATTCACGCCGCGGGCGCGCGGCCGTGCTGGGCCTATTTTGAAGCCGTTCTCGAACCTCACCATCGTGGTGCGTGAGGTCGAGGCTGTGGCGTCGTAGCGGATGCGGATGGTGGCGAGGAGATAACGATGGGTCAAAAGGTCAATCCGATCGGGCTGCGGCTCGGCATCAATCGCACCTGGGATTCGCGTTGGTATGCCGGCAAGGCGAGTTACGGCTCGCTGCTGCACGAAGACATGAAGATACGCGAGGCATTGCTGAAGGAGCTCAAGCAGGCCGCGGTGTCGAAGATCGTGATCGAGCGCCCGCACAAGAAATGCCGCGTCACCATTCATTCGGCTCGGCCGGGCGTGGTTATCGGCAAGAAGGGCGCCGACATCGAGAAGCTGCGCCGCAAGGTCGCCGCGCTGACCGACAGCGACGTGGTCATCAACATCGTGGAAATCCGCAAGCCCGAGCTCGACGCCCAACTGGTCGCCGAATTGATCGCGCAGCAGCTTGAGCGCCGCGTCGCCTTCCGCCGCGCCATGAAACGCGCCGTGCAATCGGCCATGCGGCTCGGCGCCGGCGGTATCCGCATCAATTGCTCGGGCCGTCTCGGCGGCGCGGAAATCGCGCGCATGGAATGGTATCGCGAGGGCCGCGTGCCGCTGCACACGCTGCGCGCCGACGTCGATTACGGCGTCGCTACCGCATTCACCACCTACGGCACCTGTGGCGTCAAGGTCTGGATCTTCAAGGGCGAGATCATGGAGCACGACCCGATGGCGCAGGACAAACGCATCGCCGAAGGCGAGGCCGGCCGGCCGCGTCGCGACGCGGCGTAAGCGAAATAAAGAACTGAAGAAAAGGCTTCCGCCATGCTGCAACCGATGCGAACCAAGTTCCGCAAGGCCCACAAGGGCCGCATCCACGGCGTTGCGACCAGCGCCGCGACGCTGGCCTTCGGACAGTATGGGCTCAAAGCGCTTGAGCCGGAGCGGATTACGGCGCGGCAGATCGAGGCGGCGCGGCGTGCGCTGACGCGACACATGAAGCGCTCGGGGCGGGTCTGGATCCGGGTTTTTCCGGACGTGCCGGTATCGAAAAAGCCGCTCGAAGTGCGGATGGGATCCGGCAAGGGCACGCCCGAATTGTGGGTGGCGCGGGTCAAGCCGGGCCGCATCTTGTTCGAACTCGACGGCGTGAGCCTCGAAGTCGCCAAGCAGTCGCTGGCGCTGGCCGCCGCCAAGCTGCCGGTCAGGACCCGCTTCGTCGAGCGCATCAGCGAGTAGGCGTCATGAAAGCAATCGACATCAAAACGATGACGGTCGACCAGATCGACGACGAGGTGCTCAAGCTGAAGAAGGAGCAGTTCAACCTGCGCTTCCAGCGCGCCACCGGCCAGTTGGAGAACACCGCGCGCGTGCGCGAGGTGCGGCGCGATATCGCGCGGCTCAAGACCATTGCGCAGCAGAAGCGCGCGCCCAAAGCGGCGGCAAAGAGTTAAGAGGAACAGAAATGCCCAAGCGCAGCCTGCAAGGCGTCGTGGTGAGTGACAAACAGAGCAAGACGCTGGTGGTCCGCGTCGAGCGCCGCTTCACGCATCCGATCTTCAAGAAAACGATTCGGCGCTCGAAGAAGTACTACGCGCACGACGAGAACAACGAGTTCAAGGTCGGCGACATCGTGTGGATCGAGGAGCACCGGCCGATCTCCAAGCTCAAGCGCTGGGCCGTGGTGCGTGGCGAAAAGAAACATGCGTCGTGAATGCGACGCGCCGGAATGAAAGTGAATTGGGGTAGCCCATGATTCAGATGCAAACCAATCTCGACGTGGCGGACAATTCCGGCGCGCGCCGCGTCATGTGCATCAAGGTGCTGGGCGGCAGTAAGCGCAAATACGCCACCATCGGCGACGTCATCGTCGTCTCGGTGAAGGAGGCGATCCCGCGCGGCCGGGTGAAGAAGGGCGACGTCATGAAGGCGGTGATCGTGCGCATCGCCAAGGACATCAAGCGGCCCGACGGCTCGGTCATTCGCTTCGACCGCAACGCCGCAGTGTTGATCACCCCGCAAATGGAGCCGGTCGGCACCCGCATCTTCGGGCCGGTGCCGCGCGAATTGCGGGCGAAGAACCATATGAAGATCATTTCGTTGGCGCCGGAGGTGCTGTGATGGCGGCCAAGATCAAAAAGGGCGACACCGTGATCGTGATCGCGGGCCGCGACAAGGGCCGCACCGGCGAGGTCATCGAGGTGCGACGCGACGACGGGCGGGCGCTGGTGCGCGGCGTCAACATGGTCAAGCGGCACCAGAAGCAGAGCGCGACGGCGGAAGGCGGCATCATCTCTAAGGAAGCGACGATCCACCTGTCGAACATCGCGCTCGCCGATCCAAAGGACAAGAAGCCGACCCGCGTCGGCTTCTCCTTCGTCGGCAAGGGCGAGAACCGCAAGAAGGTGCGCATCGCCAAGCGTTCGGGAGTTGAGATCAATGGCTGACAAAAAAGAAGAACAGAAAACGCAAAAGCCGGAAAAGTCCGAGCGGCCGCAAAGCGCCGAACAACTCGCCAAGGCCGGCAAGGAAGAGAAGAAGGCGGCCAGGCAGGCAAAGGCGGACAAGGTCGCCGCCGAGGGTAAGAAGCCCGCGGCCTCGCGCGAAGCCGAGCCGAGGGTGCCGGCGCGGCTGAAGGTCGAATTCGACGGGCCGATCCGCAATCGGCTTGCCGAGCAGTTTAGTTACAAGAATCGCTTCCAGATTCCGACGATCGACAAGATCGTGATCAACATGGGCATTGGCGAAGGCGTCGCGGACCGCAAGAAGGTCGACGCCGCCGCCGCCGATCTCGCGCTTATCTCCGGGCAGAAAGCCGTGGTCACCAAGGCGCGTAAATCGATCGCGACCTACAAGCTTCGCGCCGGCCAGGCGATCGGCTGCAAGGTGACCTTGCGCAAAGCGAAGATGTACGAATTTCTCGACCGGCTGATCAATATCGCGTTGCCGCGCGTGCGCGACTTCCGCGGGCTCAATCCGAAGAGCTTCGACGGCCGCGGCAATTACACCCTCGGCATCAAGGAGCACATCGTGTTCCCGGAGATCGACTACGACAAGACCGCCGAGGTCTGGGGCATGGACATCACCGTCTGCACCACCGCGCCCAACGATGACGAGGCGCGCGCGTTGTTGGCGGCATTCAATTTTCCGTTCCGGCAGTGAGGCGGCGAAAGCCTCAGACGCGGGACAGCGAGGAGCACTAGATGGCGAAGAAGAGTTCGATCGAGAAGAACAACCGGCGGCGGCGGATGGCCAAGAGATTTTCCGGCCGGCGTGAGCGGCTCAAGGCGATCGCGCGCGATAAGACCAAGCCAGTCGAGGAACGTTTCGCCGCGACGCTCAAGCTCGCCGAAATGCCGCGCAATTCGTCCGCTACCCGCATCCGCAACCGCTGCGAGATGACCGGCCGGCCGCGCGGATTTTACCGCAAGCACAAGCTGTCGCGCATCGCGTTGCGGGATCTCGGCTCGAAGGGCCTCATTCCTGGCCTGCTGAAGTCGAGTTGGTGAGGGAGAGCGCACGATGCCGATGAACGATCCGCTCGGCGATCTCCTCGCACGCATCCGCAACGCGCAGATGCGCAACAAGAGCAAAGTATCCAGTCCCAGCTCGAAGCTGCGCGAAAGCGTGCTCGAAGTGCTCAAGGCCGAAGGCTATATCCGCGGCTATGCGGTGGTCGAGCATGAAGGCCGTTCCGAGATCGAGATCGAGCTGAAATACTTCGAAGGCGAGCCGGTAATCCGCGAGATTGAGCGGATATCGAAGCCCGGACGCAGGGTCTATACCTCGGTCCGCAACCTGCCGCGCATCAACAACGGGCTGGGCGTGGCCATCGTCTCGACGCCGAAGGGCGTCATGGCCGATCACGACGCCCGCGACGCCAATGTCGGCGGCGAAGTTCTGTTTACGGTGTTCTGATGTCTCGCATCGGTAAGAAAGCGGTCGCGGTGCCAAGCGGCATCACCGCCAACGTCGAAGGCCAGACCGTGAAGGTCAAGGGCCCGAAGGGCATGTTGTCGGCGGTGCTGCCGGACGACGTGGCGGTCAAGCTCGAGGCCGGGCAGATCAAAGTCGATCCGCGCAACGACACCAAGCGCGCGCGGTCGCAATGGGGCACCTCGCGCACGTTGGTCGCCAACTTGATCACCGGCGTCACCAAGGGCTTTGAGCAGCGGCTCGAGATCAACGGCGTCGGCTACCGCGCCGCGGTGCAGGGCAAGAACCTGCAGCTCGCGCTTGGCTACAGCCACGAGATCAACTATCCGATCCCGGAGGGCATCACCATCGCGACGCCGCGTCCGGTCGAGATCGTCGTCGCTGGGATGGATCGTCAGAAGGTCGGCCAAGTCGCCGCCGAAATCCGCGAATACCGGCCGCCCGAGCCGTATAAGGGCAAGGGCATCAAATACGCCGACGAACGAGTCTTCCGTAAGGAAGGCAAGAAGAAGTAACGAGGCCGCCGATGAGCAAATTCAACGACAGGATGGAGCGGCGCCAGGGGCGCGTGCGCGGCGCGCTGCGGCTTGCCGCCGGCGAGCGCAAGCGGCTCTCCGTGTTCCGCTCCTCCAAGCACATCTATGCGCAAGTGATCGACGACGATCGCGGCGCCACGCTCGCGGCTGCCTCGTCGCTGGAGACGGCGGCGCTGGAGGGCTTGAAGACCGGCGCCGGCGTCGATGCGGCCAAGGCGGTCGGCAAGTTGATTGCGCAGCGCGCGCAGGAGAAGGGCGTCAAGGACGTGATCTTCGACCGCGGCGGCTATCTTTATCACGGCCGGGTCAAGGCGCTGGCCGAAGCCGCGCGCGAAGGCGGGCTGAATTTTTAAAGGACGGATGAAACATGGCACGTGAACCACGCGAGCGGCGACGGGACGATGATCGCGACGGCGAATTCATCGACAAGCTCGTCCACATCAACCGCGTCGCCAAGGTGGTCAAGGGCGGCCGGCGCTTCGGCTTCGCGGCGCTGGTCGTGGTCGGCGATCAGAAGGGCCGGGTCGGCTTCGGCCACGGCAAGGCGCGCGAAGTGCCGGAGGCGATCCGCAAGGCGACCGAAGCCGCCAAACGCAGCCTCACCCGGGTGCCGCTGCGCGAAGGCCGCACGCTGCATCACGACGTGCACGGCCGTCACGGCGCCGGCAAGGTGTTCTTGCGCGCCGCGCCGCCCGGCACCGGCATCATCGCCGGCGGTCCGATGCGCGCGGTGTTCGAGACGCTCGGCATGCAGGACGTCGTGGCGAAATCGCTCGGCACCTCGAACCCGTACAATGTGGTGCGGGCGACCTTCGATGCGCTCAAGCACCAGGATTCGCCGCGCGCGGTGGCGGCGCGACGCAACGTCAAGGTGTCGGCGCTGCAGGCGCGGCGCCGCGACGTCGAGGTCGATCAGACCGCCGACTAAGGATTTTTGGAGCAAGCGATGAGCACCGGCAAAACCATCAAGATCAAGCAGATCGGCAGCCCGATGCGCCGGCATCATACCCAGCGCGAAACGCTGGTGGGCTTAAAGCTCAACAAGATCGGCCGCGTCGCCGAGCTCGTCGATACGCCGGCGACGCGCGGCATGATCGCCAAGGTCGCGCATCTGGTGCGCGTGGTGGAGAAGTAACCATGAAGCTTCACGAACTCGCCGGCCGGACAGGCGCGCGCAAGGCCCGCAAGCGCATAGGCCGTGGCATCGGCTCGGGCACCGGCAAGACCGGCGGCCGCGGCGGCAAGGGCCAGACGGCGCGCTCCGGCGTGCGCATCAAGGGATTCGAGGGCGGGCAGATGCCGCTGCACCGCCGCTTGCCCAAGCGCGGCTTCAAGAACACGAAATTCGCGCTCAAGCTCAACGAGGTGAATTTGGGCCGCATCCAACAGGCCATCGACCTCGGCAAAATCGACATCGCCGGCAAGATCGACGCTGCGGTCCTGATCAAAGCCGGGCTGTTGCGCCGGGCCAAGGACGGGGTACGGCTTCTTGGCGGCGGCGAGCTCAAGGCGAAGATCGCGCTGTCTGTCTTCGGTGCGTCGAAGTCGGCGGTTGCAGCGGTCGAAAAGGCCGGTGGTTCGGTGGAAATCCTCGCTCCCAAGAATGAGGCGCCCGAACAGGCGGCCTGACGGTGCGTCATGTCCGGCCTTGTGCCGGACAGCCGTGGCTTCTACTTGTGGGTGAAGACGCGAACGGCGGGATTAAACGCCGGTCACGGCGAGAGAACGGGGACTTGACGGGGGACAGGAGCGGCGATGGCCTCGGCAGCAGAACAACTTGCAGCCAATCTCAACTTCGGCGCGCTGGCCAAGGCCGAAGAGCTTAAAAAGCGCATCTGGTTCACGCTGGGCGCACTGCTCGTCTATCGGCTCGGCACTTACATCCCGCTGCCCGGGATCGATCCCAACGCCTGGAATCAGATTTTCAACCAGCAGTCCGGCGGCATTCTCGGCATGTTCAACATGTTCGCCGGCGGCGGCATCCACCGCATGGCGATTTTCGCGCTCAACATCATGCCTTATATCTCGGCATCGATCATCATTCAGCTGATGACGACCGTGTCGCCCACCCTCGAGGCGCTCAAGAAGGAGGGTGAGTCGGGCCGCAAGATGATCAATCAATACACGCGCTATCTGACCGTGGTGCTCGCCGCGTTCCAGGCCTACGGCATTTCCGTCGGGCTGGAAGGCGCCAGCAACGTGGTCATGGATCCGGGACTGTTCTTCCGTATTTCCACGGTGCTCACGCTGACCGGCGGCACGATGTTTTTGATGTGGCTCGGCGAGCAGATCACGCAGCGAGGCATCGGCAACGGCACCTCGCTGATCATCATGGCGGGGATCGTCGCGCAGCTGCCTTCGGCAGTTGCTGGCACGCTCGAACTCGGCCGCCAGGGCGCGCTTTCGACCGGGCTCATCCTTGTCGTGCTGGTGATGGCGGTCGCCGTCATCGCGTTTATCGTATTCATGGAGCGCGCGCAGCGCCGGCTGCTGATCCAATATCCGAAGCGTCAGGTCGGCAACCGCATGTTCGAAGGCCAGTCCTCGCATCTGCCGCTTAAGCTCAACACTTCCGGCGTCATTCCGCCGATCTTCGCCTCGTCGCTATTGTTGTTGCCGACCACGGTCGCCAATTTCACCGCCGGGCAGGGGCCCGGCTGGCTCACGATCATCACCACGCAACTGTCGCATGGCCGGCCGTTGTTTCTTGCGCTCTATGTCGGGCTCATTGTGTTCTTTGCCTTCTTCTATACGGCGATCGTATTCAATCCGACCGAGACGGCCGATAACCTGAAAAAGCACGGCGGCTTCATTCCCGGCATCCGACCCGGCGAGCGCACCGCCGAATACATCGACTACGTGCTGACGCGCATCACCGTGATCGGCGCCGGCTATCTTGCGGTGGTATGCCTGTTCCCCGAGATGCTGATTTCGTATGCGGCGGTGCCGTTCTATTTCGGCGGTACGTCGCTCCTGATCGTGGTTAGCGTGACCATGGACACGGTCGCTCAGGTGCAGGGCTATCTGTTGGCTCACCAATATGAAGGCTTGATCAAGCGATCGAAACTGAGGGGGCGGCGCAGATGAGACTCATTCTGCTGGGCCCGCCGGGGGCGGGCAAAGGAACGCAGGCCCAGCACCTTGTCTCCCAATACGGACTGGTTCAGCTCTCTACGGGCGACATGTTGCGCGCGGCCGTCAAGGCCGGCACCCAGATCGGGCTCCAGGTCGAACACATTATGGCGAGTGGCGCGCTTTGCCCCGACGATGTGGTCGTTTCCATTGTCGAGGACCGCATCGCGCAACCCGACGCGAAGAAGGGATTTATCCTCGACGGCTTCCCGCGAACGGTGGCACAGGCCGAGGCGCTCGACCGCATGCTAGCGAGGCACGGTATTGCGCTCGACGCCGTTATCGAACTCCGCGTTAACGAAGACGCTCTGATCCGGCGCATCGAAAGCCGGATCGCGGAAATGACGGCGCGCGGTGAGGCGCTCCGCCCGGATGACAACCCCGATGTGCTGCACCGGCGGCTGGTGGCGTATCGCGAACAGACCGCGCCGCTGATTGCCTATTATCGCCGTCATGGCGTGCTGCATACGGTCGACGGCATGGCGCCGGTGGAGGAAGTGGCCCGGCATATCGAAACCGTGCTCCGCGAGGCGGCAAAGACGCCGGCGGTCGAACCCGCTACTATAGGAAAAAAGTCCGAAGCTCGCGCTGCCGCGACGCGCAAGCCGGTGCGTGCGACGTCCGGACCGGCGCTCAAAACCGGCAAAACGAGAGCCAAAGCCAAGGGCAAACTCAAGCCCAAGCCTAAATTCGGGGCCGCGGCCGCGGTTAAGACCAAGCTCAAAACCGGGCCGAAAACTAAGTCTAAATCCAAGCCTAAAACCAAGGCCAAAACCAAGGCCAAAACCAAGGCCAAAACCAAGGCCAAAACCAAGGCCAAAACCAAGAAAACCAGACCCAAGGCCAAGGCTGGGCACGGAAAACGTCGGCGCTAAACGAAGTTGTACACGAAATCGCTAGCTGGGTTGACGAAGGTGCGGGGAGTCCATTAATAAGCCTCAAATATCCGTTCGGAGATAAGCAGCGATGCCAGGCCGCGGCGGCAGGCAGGCGGCTTTTTTACGTTTGTGGCCTCAGGTGACATTCGAATCTACAGGTAGCAGCCGGGCGGCACCGGGACATCCAGGGCCAGCCCGCATAAGGAGCAACTGACGTGGCCCGTATTGCTGGCGTCAATATTCCAACCAACAAGCGCGTCGTGGTGGCGCTGCAATACATCCACGGCATTGGCGAGGCCAAGGCTAAGGAAATCATGCAGAAGGTCTCGATACCGGATGCGCGACGGGTATCGCAATTGACCGACCAAGAAGTGCTGCAACTGCGCGAAGTGATCGACCGCGACTATGTCGTCGAGGGCGATCTGCGGCGGGAAGTCGCCATGAACATCAAGCGGTTGATGGATCTTGGCTGCTATCGCGGGCTGCGTCATCGCCGTGGGCTGCCGGTCCGCGGCCAGCGCACTCACACGAACGCACGCACCCGCAAGGGCCCGGCCAAGCCGATTGCCGGCAAGAAGAAATAGCGCGTCAACTGATAACGATTTTTGCGGAGCCGGTACGGCCGGTTCTGTTCCGAAAGGGCTGAGAATGGGTAAGGAAGCCACGCGCGTCCGGCGCCGCGAGCGCAAGAACATCGCCTCGGGCGTCGCGCACGTGAACGCGACCTTCAACAACACGATGATCACGATCACCGACGTCCAGGGCAACACCATCGCTTGGTCGTCGGCGGGCACGATGGGGTTCAAAGGCTCGCGCAAATCGACGCCCTATGCGGCGCAGGTCGCGGCCGAGGACGCCGCCAAGAAGGCACAGGAACACGGCATGCGCACGCTCGAGGTTGAGGTGGCCGGCCCGGGTTCGGGCCGCGAGTTGGCGCTGCGCTCGCTGCAGGCGGCTGGCTTTACCATCACCTCGATCCGCGACGTAACGCCGATCCCGCACAATGGATGCCGTCCGCGCAAGCGGCGGCGGGTATAGGACATTCGCTTGATGGAAGACATTGAACATTTGCCGCCGCTCGAACATGGCACCGATTTTGGCCCCACGGAGCGGAGTGGAGCGCGCGAGGCGCTCGCGCCGCGCAATGCGATGGGTGATAACGTGACGATCCAGAAAAACTGGCAGGAACTGATCAGGCCCGGCAAACTCCAGGTCAGTGCCGGAACCGATGCCCGGCGGGTGGCGACGGTGGTCGCCGAACCGCTCGAGCGCGGCTTTGGCGTGACGCTCGGCAATGCGCTGAGGCGTATTCTGCTGTCCTCGTTGCAGGGCGCCGCGGTGCAGTCGGTGCATATCGACGGCGTGCTGCACGAATTCTCGTCGATCGCCGGCGTGCGCGAGGATGTCACGGACATCGTGCTCAACATCAAGGACATCGCCATCAAGATGCAGGGCGACGGGCCCAAGCGCATGGTGGTGAAGAAGCAGGGCCCCGGCACCGTCACGGCTAGCGATATTCAGACCGTGGGCGACATTGTCGTGCTCAATCCGGACCTTGTTCTGTGCACGCTCGATGAGGGCGCCGAGATCCGCATGGAATTCACCGTCAATACCGGCAAAGGCTACGTCCCGGCCGAGCGCAACCGTCCCGAGGATGCCCCGATCGGATTGATCCCGGTCGACAGCCTCTATTCGCCGGTGCGCAAGGTATCCTACAAGGTCGAGAATACGCGCGAGGGCCAGATCCTCGATTACGACAAGCTCACGCTGTCGATCGAGACCAACGGCGCCGTGAGCCCCGAGGACTCGCTCGCCTACGCCGCGCGCATCCTGCAAGACCAGCTCAACGTGTTCGTGAACTTCGAAGAACCGAAGCGCGAAACGGCGCAGGAAGCCATTCCCGACCTCGCCTTCAATCCGGCCTTCCTCAAGAAGGTGGACGAGCTCGAGCTTTCGGTGCGTTCGGCGAACTGCTTGAAGAACGACAACATCGTCTATATCGGCGACCTGGTGCAGAAGACCGAAGCCGAGATGCTGCGCACGCCGAATTTCGGACGAAAGTCGCTCAACGAGATCAAGGAAGTGCTGGTGCAGATGGGTCTGCATCTGGGCATGGAAGTGCCCGGATGGCCGCCCGAGAACATCGAAGAACTGGCCAAGCGCTTCGAGGATCACTACTGACCAGGGGACAGTAATCAGATATCAGTAATCGGAAAGGCCTCTGATTACTGATTGCTGAACACTGATATCTGAATGCGTCACGCCAAGACCCACCGCAAATTCGGCCGCCGCTCGGATCATCGCCGCTCGATGCTGGCGAATCTGGCGGCGTCGCTGATCAAACATGAGCAGATCACCACCACGCTGCCGAAGGCGAAGGATTTGCGTCCGGTCGTCGAAAAGCTGGTCACGTTGGGCAAGCGCGGCGATCTGCACGCCCGCCGGCAGGCGATCGCGCAATTGCGCGACCTTGCCATGGTCAAGAAGCTCTTCGAGGTGATCGGGCCGCGCTATAAAGATCGCGAAGGTGGCTATCTCCGCGTCATGAAGGCCGGCTTCCGTTACGGCGATTCGGCGCCGGTCGCGGTGATCGAGTTTGTCGACCGTGACGTCGAGGCCAAAGGCAAGGATTCCGGTCCGGTTCGGGCGCGTGCCGAGGAGTTGGCTCCGGCCGCCGCGTAAGCGACAAGCCGCGCCCTTCTAAAGCCCCAAGCGCACGCCTATATCGGCGGCGTCGAAGCTGGGGTGTCGTCATGCATCGTCCGCGCGTCTTTGCTATCCTCTTTGCCGCCGTTGCGGTTGCGCTTTCGGCGTTGCCGGCCGCTGCCGCCGCGCAGGACCGGCGCGTGCCGTCTTCACCAGCCGAATTGCAGCTATCGTACGCCCCGATCGTGCACCGCGTGGCCCCGGCGGTGGTCAACGTCTACGCGCAGCATATCGTCGAAAACCAGAATCCGTTCATGGCCGATCCGTTGTTCCGCCAGTTCTTCGGCGGCATGCCGGGGCGGCAGGTCGAGCGGTCGCTCGGCTCCGGCGTGATCGTCGATCCCATTGGCCTCGTCGTCACCAACTTCCACGTCATCCGCGGCGCCAGCCAGGTGAAAGTCGCGCTCTCCGACAAGCGCGAGTTCGATGCCGAGGTCGTGCTCAAGGATCCGCGCAGCGATCTCGCGGTATTGCGCATCAAGGACGCGCACGAGAACTTCCCCACGATCGATTTCGACGATTCCGACAAACTCCAGGTCGGCGACGTCGTGCTGGCGATCGGCGATCCGTTCGGCGTCGGCCAGACGGTGACGCACGGCATCGTCTCGGCGCTGGCGCGCACGCAGGTCGGCACATCCGATTATCAGTTCTTCATCCAGACCGACGCGGCCATCAATCCCGGCAATTCCGGCGGCGCGCTCGTAGACATGAACGGCCGGCTGGTCGGCATCAACAGCGCCATTGCCTCGTCGTCGGGCGGATCGGAAGGCATCGGTTTCGCCATCCCGGCGAACCTGGTGCGTGTCATAGTCGCTTCCGCGGAGAGCGGAGGCAAAGACGTCAAGCGGCCGTGGCTCGGCGCCAAGCTGCAAGAGGTGACGCCGGAGATCGCCGAAAGCCTCGGCCTGAAGCGGCCGAGCGGCGCGCTGGTCGCGAGCGTTGTCCCCGGCAGTCCGGCGGCCCGCGCCGGCATCAAGACCGGCGACCTGATCGTCGGCATCGACGGCATGGCCGTCGACGATCCCCACTCCTTCGATTATCGCTTTGTCACCAAGCCGCTTGGCGGCACCGCGCAGATCGGCCTTGTACGTGATGGGCGCGAAGTCGTGGCCGCGGTAAGCCTGCAGACCGCGCCCGACGCCCCGCGCGACGAGATCGAGATCGACGGCCGCTCGCCCTTTGCGGGCGCTACGGTGGCTAATCTTTCTCCGGCGCTTGCCGACGACCTGCGGCTCGACGTGCAGGCCCACGGCGTGGTGATCGTCGGCGTTGCCGACGGCTCGGCGGCGCAGTCAATCGGCTTCCAAAAGGGCGACATCGTGCTTTCGGTCAACAATCAAAAAATGGAAAGATCGGCCGATCTCGATCGCGTCACTCGCGCCGGCGGTCGAAGCTGGCGGATTACCATCGATCGCGGTGGCCGCCAGATATCGGTCACGTTCAGTGGATGAATGAGCCAGCGCCCGAAGAAGAGTTCGCCGACTTTGTTCGCGGCCGCCGGTCTCGAGCGCGACGCGCCGCGGCCGCTCGCCGACAAATTGCGTCCCGAAGTGCTTGCCGAAGTGGTCGGGCAGGGTCATCTGCTCGGCCCAGACGGCACGCTGACGCGGATGCTGGAGACGCGCTCGCTGGGCTCGCTGATTTTCTGGGGTCCGCCGGGGACCGGCAAGACCACCGTGGCGCGGCTCCTTGCCCGCGCGACCGATCTGCACTTCGAGCAGATTTCGGCGATCTTCTCGGGTGTCGCCGATCTGAAGAAAGTTTTTGATGCCGCCCGCGCCCGCCGCGAGACAGGGCAGGGGACGCTGTTGTTTGTCGACGAAATTCACCGCTTCAACCGGGCGCAGCAGGATTCGTTTCTGCCGGTGGTCGAGGACGGCACCATCGTGCTAGTCGGGGCCACCACGGAGAATCCGTCGTTCGAGTTGATCGCGCCGCTTCTGTCGCGAGCACGCGTGCTGGTGTTTCAGCCGCTCGACGCCGCCGCTTTGGAAAAGCTTTTGGAGCGTGCCGAAGCGATCGAAGCCAAAAAGCTGCCGCTTGACGAAGACGCTCGCGCTTCGCTTTTGCGTATGGCAGACGGCGACGGCCGCGCCGCTCTTACCCTTGCCGAGGAAGTCTGGCGAGCCGCTCGGGCCGCCGAGACCTTTGACGCTGCGGCATTGCAAGGCGTGGTTCAGCGCCGCGCCCCGATCTACGACAAGAAGCAGGACGGCCATTACAATCTCATCAGCGCGCTGCACAAGTCCGTGCGCGGCTCCGATGCTGATGCCGCCCTCTATTATCTGGCCCGCATGCTCGACGCTGGCGAGGATCCCTTGTACTTGGCGCGCCGCATCGTGCGCATGGCGGTGGAGGATATCGGCCTTGCCGACCCACAAGCGCTCGTCGTCGCCAATGCAGCCAAGGAAGCCTACGATTTTCTCGGCTCCCCGGAGGGCGAGCTCGCCATCGCCGAAGCCGTGCTCTATGTCGCCACCGCGCCGAAATCGAACGCGACCTATACGGCGTTCGGAGCCGCCATGCGCGTCGCCAAGGAGGCGGGCTCGCTCTTGCCGCCTAAGCACGTCCTCAATGCACCGACCAAGCTGATGAAGACCGAAGGCTACGGTTCAGGCTACGAATATGACCACGACGCGCCGGAGGCGTTCTCCGGCCAGGACTATTTCCCGGAAGCGCTCGGCCGCCACACCTTTTACGATCCGCCCGAGCGCGGCTTCGAGCGCGAAATCAAGAAGCGCCTCGAATATTGGGCGAAGCTACGCAAAGAGCGGAGCGGGTCTTGAGAGGCTCGCGCGGGTCAAGGAACGGACCACGTCAGCCGGGCGGCGGCCGCCAGGCCGCTGGACCGAGGCATCACTCTGCGCATTGGAAGAAACGCGGATCAGCCTCCCGCGTCGTGGAAGAGGGTGGCCAGCGCCTGACGGGTCAGGCCCGAAGCGGCCGGCCCGATGGCAGGCCCCAGCGCCAGCCCGAGGAGGTCCACCGTAAAGCTATCCCTTATCCGACCGCTCCTCGCACGGTTCGGACCGAACAGCCTCTCTCACAAACAGAAAGGGCCAGCAACAGTGCCGTCCAGAACGTTGCCGTGACCGCCGACGAAGCCGGCATGCGTGTCGACCGCTTTTTCGAGGCGCGGTTTCCTGGGCTGAGCTTCTCCCACATCCAGCGTGTGATCCGCAAAGGGCAAGTGCGGGTCAACGGCAAGCGCACCGAACCGAAGGCGAGGCTCGAAGCCGGCCAGACGGTCCGCATCCCGCCGCTGCGGCTCGATGCGCCGAAGCCGCGGCTGGGCAGCGAGGCCGACAACGCGACCCGGGACTTGCTGCGCTCGATCACGCTGTACGAAGACGACGACGTGCTGGTGTTCAACAAGCCGATGGGGCTGGCGGTGCAGGGCGGCTCCGGCACCACGCGCCATATCGACGGCATGCTCGATGTCTTGCGCGACGCCCACGGCCAGCGGCCGCGCCTGGTGCACCGGCTCGACAAGGATACCGCGGGGTGTCTGCTTGTCGCCAAGACGCGCTTTGCCGCTTCGGCCTTGGCAAAGACGTTCCGCTCGCGCTCGGCGCGCAAGGTTTATTGGGCGCTGGTCGCCGGCGTGCCGAAAGTACCGCAGGGGCGGGTCTCGACCTATCTCGTCAAGCAGGAGCGCGAGGACGAATCCTTCATGCGAGTTGCCCGCCATGGCGAGAAGGGCGCAAGCCATGCCGTGACCTATTACGCGGTCGTCGAGACGGCGGGGCCGTTGCTCGCCTGGCTCTCGCTCAAGCCGGTGACCGGCCGTACTCACCAATTGCGCGCGCATACGGCCCATATCGGTCATCCGATCGTGGGCGATCCGAAATACTTCTCGATTGAGAACTGGCAATTGCCCGGCGGTATGCAGAACAAGCTGCACCTTCTTGCCCGCCGCATCGTGGTGCCGCATCCGCACGGCGGAATCATCGACGCCACGGCACCGCTGCCGCCGCACATGCAGCAATCGTGGAATCTGCTTGGCTTCGACGCCGCGCGCTACGATCCGATCGTCGAGGCGCCCGAGGAATAGGCTCGGTCGTTCAGGGGTGCCGCCAATGGGTCCTGCCCGCTGTAGCCGCCGGAGGACGGGCCCCGCGACGCGAAATTCGCAACGGCCGGCTGCCAGTGCTGTCGAGCCTCAAGAGCCATCTGGAAACCGCGCGAGGTTGGAGGCGCCGCCGTGGATCGCGGCCGCCGCGGTAAATAAGGCGGCTAACGCAAACTGGCGTTGAGCTTGTCGAGCACGCCCGAGCCTGGGCAGAGTTCCTTCTCGCCAAGCGCATTGAGCGGCGCATCGATCGTGTTGAGATGGCCGTGCAGATCGTCGGCCTCGGGCGCGACGTAGAGGAGCCCGGTCACGATCTGCCCCTTGGCGGCGTGATGCGCCAAGAAACTCATGGCGGCGAGCCGGTCGTGCACGTCGTAATCGGCGTCGAGCTTACGCAGCGCCAGCGTCGAGCCGTCGTGCTGCATCACCAATTCGACGCTGCCCGGCTCATAGTCGACCTTGATCGGCGCGCGGCCGAAGATGAAGTCCAGCCGGTTCACCGCATCATTGTGCTCGCGCACGTAATCGAAGCTCTTGGTTGAGCCGGGGTGGTTGTTGAAGGCGACGCAGGGCGAGATCACGTCGATAAACGCTGCGCCGCGATGCTCGATCGCGGCCTTGATCAGCGGGGTCAATTGCGTCTTGTCGCCCGAGAACGAGCGGGCGACGAAGGTGGCACCAACTTGCAGCGCAATGGCGACGAGATCGATGGCATTGTCGGTGTTGATCAGCCCGCGCTTCGATTTCGAGCCGGGATCGGCGGTAGCCGAGAACTGGCCCTTGGTCAGCCCGTACACGCCGTTGTTCTCGACGATGTAAGTCATATCGACGCCGCGGCGGATGGCGTGCGCGAACTGGCCGAAGCCGATAGAGGCGGAATCGCCGTCGCCCGAGACGCCGAGATAGATCAAGTCGCGGTTGGCGAGGTTAGCGCCGGTGAGTACCGAGGGCATGCGGCCATGAACGGAATTAAAGCCGTGCGACGAACCGAGGAAATAGGTCGGCGTCTTCGATGAGCAGCCGATCCCAGACAACTTGGCGACGCGGTGCGGCGCGATCGACAATTCGAAGCACGCCTCGATGATCGACGACGAGATCGAATCGTGGCCGCAGCCGGCGCACAATGTCGACACCGCGCCCTCATAGTCGCGATGGGTGAAGCCAAGCTCGTTCTTTGGCAGATCGGGATGCTGGAATTTCGGTTTGGCGACGTAGGTCATGACACAACCTTGCCCCGGCGTAGTGGCGTCACCTTGAGCGCGTCAAGGCGGTCGGCGATGGATCGGGCGATCAAGCGCGCGGTGATCGGCGTGCCGTCGTAATGCAGGATCGGAACGAGCCGCACCGGATCGATGCTGCACTCGTTGACGATCAGCGAACGCAATTGCGCGTCGCGGTTCTGCTCGACGACGAAAACGAAATCGTGCTCGGCGATGAAGCTCGTTACGCTGGAATGGAAAGGGAAGGCGCGCACGCGGAGCCGGTCGAGGACGTGGCCGTCCGCTTTGAGAAATTCGATTGCTTCGTCCATCGCTGGCGAAGTCGAGCCGAAATAGATCACGCCGTACTTCGTCGGCTCGTCGGCGTCGGCCTGCAACGGACGCGGCACCAAATCCTTTGCCGTCTCGAACTTGCGCAACAGCCGCTGCATGTTGTCGGCGTAGGCCGGGCCCTCCTCGGTGTAGCGGGCATAGCGGTCGCGCGAGGTGCCGCGGGTGAAGTACGAGCCTTTCGACGGATGCGTGCCGGGCAACGTCCGATAGGGGATGCCGTCGCCGTCGACGTCGAGATAGCGGCCGAAATCGGCGCCGGCTTCCAGCGCCGTCGCGGTCATGATCTTGCCGCGGTCGTATTTGCGGGCGTCGTCCCACGACAGCGGACGGCAGAGCCAGTGGTTCATGCCGATGTCGAGATCGAGCATGACGAAAATCGGCGTTTGCAGCCGGTCGGCGAGATCGAAGGCTTCGGCGGCGAAGTCGAACGCCTCCGCCGGATCCTCGGGAAACAACAGCACGTGCTTGGTGTCACCATGTGACGCGTAGGCGCAAGAGATAATATCGGTCTGCTGGGTACGCGTCGGCATGCCGGTCGACGGCCCGGACCGCTGCACGTCGAAGATGACCGCCGGGATCTCGGCGAAATAGGCAAGACCGAGAAATTCCTGCATCAGCGAAATTCCCGGCCCCGACGTGGCGGTGAAGGCCCGCGCGCCGTTCCAGGCGGCGCCGATGACGATGCCGATCGAGGCGAGCTCGTCCTCGGCCTGGACGACGGCGTATTTGTGCTTCTTGGTCTGCGGATCGACCCGCAGCCGGTTGCAGTGCCGCGTGAACGCATCCGCGAGCGAAGACGACGGCGTGATCGGATACCAGGCGCAGACCGTGGCGCCGCCATAGACGGCGCCAAGCGCTGCCGCCGAATTGCCTTCGATGAAGATGCGGTCGCCGACCACGTCCGCGCGCTGCAGACGGATCCCGATCGGGTGATCGAGGTTCATCGTCACCCAGTCGCGGCCGAGATGCAGCGCATGCCGGTTGGCGTCGAACAGCTTATCCTTGCCGGCGTATTGCTCGCCGATCAGCTTTTCTACCTCGGCGACATCCATATCGAGCAGCGCCGACAGCGCGCCGATATAGACGATATTCTTGAACAATTGGCGCTGGCGTGGATCGGAATATTCGCGATTGCAGATGGCGGTAAGCGGCACGCCGAGCACGGCGATGTCATCGCGGAATTTCGACTTCGGCATCGGCTTGGTTGAATCATAGAGGAGGTACCCCCCGGGTTCGATGCCGGCGACGTCTTTGTCCCAGGTCTGCGGGTTCATCGCCACCAGCAGATCAGTGCCGCCGCGCGCGCCGAGGTGGCCGGCTTCCGAGATGCGCACCTCATACCAGGTCGGCAGGCCCTGGATGTTGGAGGGGAAAATGTTGCGTGGCGCCACCGGTATGCCCATGCGCAGTATAGCGCGGGCGAACAGTTCGTTGGCGCTGGCCGAGCCCGAGCCGTTGACGTTGGCAAAACGGACGACGAAGTTATTTACGCTCTCGAGTGGCATGCCTGGTCTGCGTGAGTCATGTCGATGAGGTATTTCTGCATGTCCCACGCGCCGGTGGGACAACGCTCGGCGCACAAGCCGCAATGCAGGCACACATCCTCGTCCTTGACCATGACGCGGCCGGTCTTGAGGCTGTTGCCGATATAAAGGTCTTGCGTAAGGTTGCTGGCCGGCGCCTCGAGGTGTGAACGCAGGTCGGCCTCGTCGCCGTTTGCCGTGAACGTGATGCAGTCCATCGGGCAGATGTCCACGCAGGCGTCGCATTCGATGCACAATTGCCCGGTGAAGACGGTCTGCACGTCGCAGTTGAGGCAGCGCTCGGCTTCCTTGAGCGCCAGATCGACGTCGTAGCCGAGCTCGACCTCCGCCTTGATATCGCGCAGCGCCATTACCTTGTCGCGATGCGGCACGCGGTAGCGCTTATCGGGCGCGATCTCGTTGTCGTAAGACCATTCGTGGATGCCCATCTTCTGGCTGGTGATGCGGACTTGCGGTGCGGGCCTGACGTCGACATCCTCGCCGCGGCAGAATTTGTCGATCGAAATCGCCGCCTCGTGGCCGTGCGCCACCGCCCAGATGATGTTTTTTGGGCCGAACGCGGCGTCGCCGCCGAAGAAGATTTTGGGATGCGTCGACGCCATGGTCTTCGCGTCGACCTTCGGCATGTTCCACTTGTCGAATTCGATGCCGCAGTCGCGCTCGATCCAGGGAAAGGCATTCTCCTGGCCGACGGCGACCAGAACGTCGTCGCACGGGAAGTGCTCGTCCGGCTCGCCGCTCGCGACCAGATCGCGGCGGCCCTTGGCATCCCGCACCGCTTTGACCTTCGCGAAGGCCACGCCGGTGAGCTTGCCGCCGTCGTGGATGAATTCCTTCGGCACCAGATAATTAAAGATCGGAATGTCCTCGTGCATGGCGTCCTCCTTCTCCCAAGGGGACGCCTTCATCTCCTCGAAGCCGGAGCGCACGACGACTTTGACGTCTTCGCCGCCAAGCCTGCGCGAGGAGCGGCAGCAATCCATCGCGGTGTTGCCGCCGCCAAGGACGATGACGCGCTTGCCGATCTTGTCGATGTGGCCGAATGAAACGCTGGAGAGCCAGTCGATGCCGATGTGAACGTTCTTCGCCGCTTCGGCGCGGCCGGGAATATCGAGGTCGCGGCCACGCGGCGCGCCGCAGCCGACGAAGATCGCGTCAAAATTCTCGGCAAGCAGCGCCTTCATGCTGTCGATGCGCCGCCCTCCGATAAATTCGACTCCGAGATCGAGGACGTAACGGCATTCCTCGTCGAGAACGTTTTCCGGCAGGCGGAATTTCGGAATCTGCGTCCGCATCATGCCGCCGGACAGGGGATCTTGATCGAACACAACGCATTCGTAGCCCAGCGGCGCAAGATCGCGCGCCACCGTCAGCGAAGCGGGGCCACCGCCGATGAGTGCGATCCGTTTGCCGTTCTTAGCTGCCGGCTTCGGCAGGCGCGAGCCAATGTCGTTCTTGAAATCCGCGGCGACGCGCTTTAGCCGGCAAATCGCGACCGGTTCTTTCTCGACGCGGCCGCGCCGGCAGGCCGGCTCGCAGGGGCGATCGCAAGTGCGTCCAAGCACGCCGGGAAACACATTGGATTCCCAATTGATCATGTAGGCGTCGGTGTACCGGCCCGCGGCAATCAAGCGGATATATTCAGGGACCGGCGTGTGCGCGGGGCAAGCCCATTGGCAATCCACCACCTTGTGGAAGTAATCCGGGGCCGAAATGTCAGTAGGTTTCATTCCAATCCTCTTGCACGCAGCACCCGCTCAGACTCGGCGGTTTTCCTAACGCTGCTGCGCGGACCGGCCTCTCCCCCGCGGCTTCGAATCCGCTGCCGAATCCGGCCCCGATACTAGTGGGACGGGGCGTCGATTTCTACCGCTTCTGCTTGTTATAACAAGCTTTTGTGGTTCGCCGTCCTTAACAAAATCGCGACCGCAGTTGCATAAAACGCATTGCTGCCCACGCTCCCCCTCGACCGCGACGAGTTAATGCAAACTATTGAATACGTTGGCGATTTCATGTCAGCCTAGCAATGCGGCGGCGCTGGTTGTGCGGCGCGCTATTGGGCATAGCTATGGTCCGAGGTCTAAGGCCATCTTATGCGCGAGCTTTTTGAGAGCACTTCGCCCGAGCACGCCACGGAAGCAGCACGGCGCGCCGTGCGGCGTAGCTTGCGCCACCGTTTCTACGAAAGGGCCTCGACGGTGGAAGTTGCCGAAGGCCACGCGGTGCGGCTCGACGGCAAGCCGGTTCACACTCCTGCGGGCCGCGTGCTCGCCGCGCCAACGCTTGCTCTGGCGCAAGCGATTGCTGCGGAATGGAACGCACAAAAGGAGACCATCGATCCGGCGACCATGCCGCTGACGCGGCTTGCCAACGCCATTATCGACGGCGTGAGCGATCGTGCCGATCCGGTCGCGGCGGAAGTAGAAAAATATCTCGGCTCCGATATGGTTTTCTATCGGCCAGAGTCACCGCGTGGCCTGGTCGAGCGCCAGCGTCAACATTGGGATCCGATCCTGGCATGGGCGCGCGATGAACTCGGCGCGCGCTTCGCGCTGGGCGATGGCGTCATTCATGTGACGCAGCCGGAGGCGGCGCTTGCCGGCGCGCGCGCCGTCATTCCAAAGGACCCGTGGCGGCTGGGTGCGGTGAATTCGGTGACGACACTGACCGGTTCGGCGCTTCTTGCGCTTGCATTGCTGCGCGATCGACTGACGCCCGACGAAGTCTGGCAAGCGGCGCACGTTGACGAGGATTGGAACATGGAGCAATGGGGTCGCGATGAGCTTGCGTTGCAACGCCGCGCCTTCCGTTTCGCCGAGCTGCAGGCCGCAGCGACGGTGCTGCGATTGTTGTAGTGTTCGGTTAAGGATAGCGGCTGGGAATCGTCGCCTATGAAAGCTCCGAGCGTCGCCATTGTCGGCGGCGGTCTTGCCGGTTTGGCGGCGGCGGCCGCGCTCACCCACTTCGGCTTGGAAGCCGAGATTTTCGAGAGCGCGCCGAGCCTCGGCGAGATCGGGGCCGGCATCAATGTCAGTCCGCAGGCGATCCGGTTGTTACGCGCGATCGGGCTCGACGACCGGATCATGCCCGCGGCCAACGTCGCGCCCGGCGTTCTTACCCGCGACATGTACTCCGGCGCACCGCTTGATTATCGCGACCAGACGGCGGTAGCGGCGCGGTTCGGCGCTCCGCTGTGCACGTTCCACCGCGCCGATCTTCTCGAAGCGCTGGCGCAGGGGATCGATCGCAGCCGCCTTCATCTCGATCATCGCCTGATCGGGCTGACAGAGCAGCGCTCAAACGTCGAGTTGAGCTTTGCCAATGGCGTGCGGCACGGCGCCGAACTCGTGATCGCGGCTGACGGCATCCACTCGTTGGTCCGCCGCGCGCTCTACGGCGGCGACAATCCGACCTACACCGGGCAGATGGTCTGGCGCGCGCTGTTGCCGGGCGCTGACGTGCCCGCCGAAGTGTTCGAGCCTTCGGGCCATGTCCAATGGCTGGGTTCCGGCCGGCATTTCTTTGCCTATTACCTGCGCGGCCGCGACGTGGTGAACATCGTCACTCAGGAAGACACCGACCAATGGGTCGGGGAGGGCTGGTCTACGCCTGGCGATCCGGACGAAATGCGCCGAAGCTTTCCCAATCCCGAGCCGGGGTTCGCGGCGGTGTTGAATGCCGTGACGCAATGCTCGAAATGGGGTCTGTTCCTACGTCCCCCGACGGAGAATTGGGGCCGTGACCGCATCCAGCTTATCGGCGACGCCGCACACGCGATGCTGCCCAATGCCGGCCAGGGCGCCGCCCAAGCTTTCGAAGATGCCTACATTCTCGGGCGCTGGCTCGGGGCAATGCCAGGCAATCCGGCGGCGGCGCTGGAGAACTTCCGCCGCATCCGCATCCGGCGCGTCCACAGCGTTCAGCGATATTCGTCCAATATTGTCCGCACCAAGCATGATTACGTTCCGCAAGCGAAGAACGCCGCGCATGCCAAAGTCGACGCGGTCGATGCGATGGCGTGGATCTGGGGTTATGACGCGGTCAGCGCGTGGGACCGGGAGCCGGCGGCGCCAGCGGTCGTTTAGCGGAACCGTGGGATCAGCCGCCGGTGACGTTCATGTGGCGGGCGAGCGCCGGCCGCTGATGCCGACGGTCGATGATGAAATCATGGCCTTTGGGCTTGCGCGAAATCGCCTCGTCGATGGCGGCGTGCAGCAAATCGTTGCCTTCGGAGGCGCGCAATGGCTTGCGCAGATCGGCGGCGTCCTCTTGGCCGAGACACATATAGAGCGTGCCTGTGCAGGTGACGCGCACGCGATTGCAGGATTTGCAGAAGTTGTGGGTGAGCGGCGTGATGAAGCCGAGCCGACCGCCGGTTTCGGCGACCCGCACGTAACGCGCCGGCCCGCCGGTGCGGTGGTCGGTTTCTTCGAGCGAATAGCGCTCGTTGAGGCGCGCGCGGACCATCGACAGCGGCAAATACTGATCGAGCCGGCCGATCTCGCCGAGCGGCATTACTTCGATCAGCGTCAAGTCCATGCCGCGGCCGTGCGCCCATTCCATCAATTGCGGAAACTCGTCGTCGTTGACGCCTTTCAGGGCGACCGTGTTGATCTTGACCTTGAGCCCGGCCGACTGCGCGGCGTCGATGCCGGCGAGCACTTGCGGCAGTAGGCCCCAGCGGGTGATGGCGCGGAACTTGTCGGCGTCGAGTGTATCGAGCGAGACGTTGATGCGGCGTACGCCATGGCCGGCGAGCTCGTGCGCGTATTTGGCAAGTTGCGAGCCGTTCGTCGTCAAGGTCAGCTCATCGAGCTTGCCCGAGGCGAGATGGCGCGAGAGCGTCGAGAACAACGTCATAATGCCACGGCGGACGAGCGGCTCGCCGCCGGTCAACCGGAGCTTGCGCACGCCCCGCGCGACGAAGGCCGAACACAGGCGATCAAGCTCTTCGAGCGTGAGCAATTCGGCCTTCGGCAGGAAGGCCATGTGCTCGCTCATGCAATAGACGCACCGGAAATCGCAGCGGTCAGTGACCGAGACCCGCAAATAGCTGATGTCACGGCCGAACGGATCGACCAGAGCCGGCTGGCCCGGTGCCGCATCAAAATCGAACGTCTTTTCGAACGTCTTGGCGTGTTCCAACAGCGCGCCCATCGGCATGCTTTCCCTTTGGACCCCGGTTCCACACGAACCATTCATGGGGGCCGCGTCGCACTTTCACACTACGTAATCAACGTTTCTGCCCGATAAAGCCCTGATCGTCCACACTGTTTTTCACATATTGGAGAGCGTCTATGGCGGCGGGCAATTCGCCAAACGAGCTGATCACCCGGTCCGGGTCCAGGCTGCCGACCGGCACGTCGGTATAGCCAAAATCCACCGCAATGATCGGCGCCTTGGCGGCGCGGGCGGTGCGGATGTCGGTGATGGAGTTGCCGACCATGATGGCGCGGCTCGGCTCGCCGCCGGCACGACTGACAGTCTGCCAAAACATTTGTGGGTTGGGCTTTTGCACGCCGAACGTGTCCTGGCCGCAGATCGCGGCGAAACGCGCGCTCAGGCCCAGCATGTCGAGGAGCCGCTTCGACAGCCATTCGAGCTTATTGGTGCAAACCGCGAGCCGATGACCCGCCGCGGCGAGCCGATCGAGTGCCGGCTCGAGCTCCGGGAATGGGCTCGAGCGGTCGGCGATGTGCTCGGCATAGTGGGCGATAAAGGGGGTGTAAAGATTGTCGACGTCCGCAACCGCGGCGCTGCGCCCATCGATGATCAGTGCCCGCTCGATCATGCCCCTCGCCCCGCCCCCGATCAGCGGCCGGGCGGCGTCGTAAGGCACGGCAGGTAGGCCATGCGTGGTCAAAATGAAATTCAGTGTCGCGATGAGATCGGGCGCGGTGTCAATCAAAGTGCCGTCGAGATCGAAAACAATGGTGAGCATGGCACTGTTCGGTTAGCTGCCGGAGGCAGAAGGCGCAAGAGCCGGGGTCATGGGGGGTCGTTGCGAGGAGCGAGGCGAGGAAGCAATTCGGCGTTTCGCTTGACCGCTTTGCAGCGCTTGGAATGACGCTCTTTTCCCTAGGATCGACTCTGGAAGGCGGCTAGACAGCCGCCATGGACGTCGAGGCTCAAAAACGCGCCGCCGCGGCCCGTGCGCTGGATTCGGTGCGGTCTGGAATGCGCATTGGGCTCGGCACGGGGTCGACCGCCAAGCACTTCGTCGAATTGCTTGGCGAGCGCGTCGCAGCGGGTCTCGATGTCGTCGCCGTGCCGACTTCCGAGGTGACACGGGCGCAGGCCATGCGGCTCGGCATCGCGCTCACTACGCTTGACGAGACCCCCGAACTCGACTTGACGGTCGATGGCGCCGACGAGATCGGTCCCGATCTGACATTGATCAAAGGCGGCGGCGGCGCGCTGTTGCGCGAGAAAATCGTGGCGGCGGCGTCGGCGCGCATGGTGGTGATCGCCGATGAATCGAAGCTCGTCCCAGTGTTGGGCCGCTTTCCGCTGCCGGTGGAAATCGCGCCGTTCGGCGCTGCGGCTACGCACCGGGCGGTCGAAGCGGCCGCCGCCGGCGCCGGTTGTCCGGGCGCCGCGGTTTTGCGCAAAGCAAAGGACGGTGAGGTATTTGTGACCGACGGTGGACATTGGATTTTGGATGCACATTTGCAGCGGATCGGTGATCCACGCCAACTTGCGGCGCGGCTGTGCGCGGTGCCGGGTGTGATGGAGCACGGGCTGTTCATCGGCATGGCGCGGACTGCTATCCTTGCAAGCCCGGGCGGGGTGCGCGTGGTCGAGCGGCCCTGATCTGAATTTTAAGGAGCGGATCGTCAGGATGTCCGATTACGATGTCGATCTCTTTGTCATCGGTGGTGGCTCCGGCGGCGTTCGCGCCGCACGGGTTGCGGCCCAACACGGCGCCCGGGTGATGCTTGCTGAGGAGTATCGCGTCGGCGGCACCTGCGTTATTCGCGGCTGCGTGCCGAAGAAGCTTCTGGTCTATGCCTCGCGCTTCCGCGCCGAATTCGAGGATGCCGCGGGTTTCGGCTGGCAGGTTGGCCGTTCCAGCTTTGATTGGCCGACGCTGATCGCCAACAAGGACAAAGAGATCGCGCGGCTTGAAGCAGCCTACATCGCGACTTTAGAAAAGGCCGGTGTCGCCATCGTCCAAGGCCGCGCCGTTGTCGCCGCCCCGCAAATGGTGCAACTCGGCGACGGCAGGCGGGTGCGTGCGGGTCAGATCCTGATCGCAACCGGCGGCGTTCCGACTTGCGGCGACGCCATCCCCGGCATCGAACACGCCATTTCGTCGAACGAGGCGTTTCATCTGCCGGAGCTGCCGAAGCACGTCGTCATTCAGGGCGGCGGCTATATCGCGGTCGAGTTCGCCGGCATTTTCGCTGGCCTCGGGTCGCACGTGACGCTGGTCTATCGCGGCGAGAATATCTTGCGCGGCTTCGACGATGACGTGCGCGCCCATGTGCGCAGGGATATGGAGAAGCACGGCATCAAGGTCATCACGGGCTGCAAGGTGACGGCTATAGAACGGCCTCAGTCGCATTTTGTCGTTCGCCTTTCAGGCGGTAATCAGGTCAGCGCCGATTGTGTGATGTTTGCCACCGGCCGCGCCCCAAACGTAAGCGACATGGGGCTCAAGGAAGCCGGCGTCGAGTTCGCCAAGAATGGCGGCGTCGCTGTCGACGAATATTCGCGCTCAAGCGTCGACAGCATCTATGCCGTCGGCGATGTGACCAACCGTATCAACCTGACGCCGGTCGCCATTCGCGAAGGGCACGCCTTCGCCGACACGATGTTCGGCGGCAAGCCGACCAAGGTCGATCACCTCAACGTGCCGACCGCGGTGTTCTCCGATCCCGAAGTGGGCGCGGTCGGGCTGACCGAATCCCAGGCGCGGGCGCAACTGGCCCAAACCGACATCTATCGGGAGATGTTTCGGCCGCTCAAGGCGACGCTATCGGGCCGCGATACCACCGTGCTCATCAAGCTCGTTGTCGACGGTCGGACTGATCGCGTGGTGGGTTGCCATATCGTCGGCGAGGGCGCCGCCGAAATGATCCAAGTCGCGACGATCGCGGTGCGAATGGGAGCAACCAAGGCCGATTTCGATGCCGCCATGGCACTGCACCCGACCACCGCCGAGGAATTGGTGACGATGCGCAATAAGCGGGCGAGCTACGCCCAGGAAGCGGCCGAATAGCGGTTTTTCCGGCCCTGTCGCGGGCCGCCGCCGTTGTGTATAACACGGCGTCATTTCGGCCGGGCCGATATAGCGGTGGGGCTGGAATCCATAACCGCCGGCAGTGATTATGAATTCCGGGCTCGCGGGGCTAAACCCCGCGCTCCGGAATGACGCTTGGAGACGATATGTCGAAGCCGACGAATGCGACGAAATGGCGCCCGGATTCCTGGCGCGACAAGCCGATCGTGCAGGTACCGGAGTATCCGGACGCCCAAGCGCTGGCGGATGTCGAGACGCAGCTCGCAAGCTTTCCGCCGCTGGTTTTCGCCGGTGAAGCGCGCAATCTCAAGCGCGCTTTGGCCCAGGTCGCCTCCGGCGACGCATTTTTGCTTCAGGGCGGCGATTGCGCCGAGAGCTTCGCCGAGCACGGCGCCAATAACATCCGCGACTTCTTCCGTCTGTTTCTGCAAATGGCGGTGGTGCTGACCTACGCCGCGGCGTCACCGGTGGTGAAGGTCGGCCGCGTCGCCGGGCAGTTTGCCAAGCCGCGTTCGTCGCCGACGGAGAAGCGCGACGGTATCGAGCTACCCGCTTATCGCGGCGACATCATCAACGCCACCGAGTTCAAACTCGGGGCACGTACGCCGGATCCGCGCCGGCAATTGGAGGCTTACCGGCAATCAGCGGCGACGCTCAACCTGTTGCGCGCGTTCGCCACTGGCGGCTACGCCAATCTGTCGAACGCGCATCAATGGATGCTGTCCTTCGTCACGGACTCGCCGCAGTCGAAGCGCTATTCCGAGCTTGCCTCGCATCTGACCGAAGCGCTCAATTTCATGCGCGCTTGCGGCATCGATCCGCAGATTCATCCGGAGATGCGGACGACCGATTTCTTCACCAGCCACGAGGCGCTGCTGCTCGGCTACGAACAGGCTTTCACGCGCGTCGATTCGACGACCGGCGACTGGTATTGCACCTCCGGCCATATGCTGTGGGTCGGCGATCGCACCCGGCAGGCGGACCATGCGCACATCGAGTTCTGCCGCGGCATCAAGAATCCGCTCGGCTTGAAGACCGGGCCGACGCAGAAGCCAGATGAGTTGTTGAAGCTCATCGACATCCTCGACCCTGACAACGAGCCCGGTCGCCTCACCGTGATCTGCCGTATGGGCGCCGAAAAAGCCGCGGAGCATTTGCCGCGGCTGTTGCGCGCGGTAAAGCGCGAGGGCCGCAACGTCGTCTGGTCGTGCGATCCGATGCACGGCAACACGATCACCTCGATGACCGGTTACAAGACGAGGCCGTTCGATCAGATCCTCAAGGAAGTCCGTGCGTTTTTTCAAGCGCACGCCGCCGAAGGCACTTACGCCGGCGGCGTACATCTGGAAATGACCGGCCAGAACGTCACCGAATGCACCGGCGGCGCGCGCGCCATCAGCGACGAGGATCTCAACGACCGCTACCACACGGTGTGCGATCCGCGGCTTAACGCCGAGCAGTCCCTCGATCTCGCTTTCCTTGTCGCCGATCTCCTCAAGGCGCAGCGTCAAGGCAGGGCGAAGCCGGTCCCGGCTGTGGCGGCGCTGTAACGGAGCCGCCGTTGCGAGGTACGAAGCGCCAATAGGCGCAGATGCCGAAGCAATCCAGTATGTTGTTGGGATTGCGTTATCTCTTTGCTCCTCGCAATAACGGGGCGAAAACGCTACATCAACGCCATGAACGAGCGCCCTCCCGACCGTCTGGCCATTGCCGTGGCGCAACTCAACCCGATTGTCGGTGACGTCGGTGGCAATCTGGAACGCGCCAGGCGCGCGCGCACACACGCTGCCCGCAATGGCGCCGACATCGTGGCCTTCTCCGAGCTTTTCATCGCCGGCTATCCGCCGGAGGATTTGGTGCTGCGGCCGGCATTCCAAGCTGCCTGCCGCGCCGCCATCGAGACCCTCGCGCACGATACCGCCGATGGTGGACCTGCCGTGCTCGTTGGCACGCCGTGGGTCGAGGACGGAAAGCTTCACAACGCCTATGCGCTTCTTTGCGGCGGACGGATCGAGGCGATGCGGTTCAAGGTCAACCTGCCGAACTACGGCGTATTCGATGAAAAGCGCGTATTCGCGCCGGGGCCGGTGCCCGGCCCGGTAAGTTTCCGCGGGGTTCGGCTCGGCCTGCCGATCTGCGAGGACACCTGGACCGACTGGGGCGACTACGAGAACGTGGTCGAGACGCTGGCCGAAACCGGCGCCGAGCTGCTCGTCGTGCCGAATGGCTCGCCGTACTGGCGCGACAAGGCCGAGGTCCGCCTCAACGTATCGGTGGCGCGCGTCATCGAGTCAGGTTTGCCGCTTCTCTACGTCAACCAGGTCGGCGGCCAGGATGAGCTCGTATTTGACGGCGCATCGTTTGCGCTCAACACCGATCATTCGATCGCGTTCCAGCTCCCGGCTTTCCAGGAAGCGTGCGTGACGACGCATTGGTCGCGAACGCAAGCGGGCTGGCGCTGTGCGCCCGGACCAATAGCAGCGGCGGAAGAGTTCGACCAAGCCGATTACAACGCCTGCATGCTCGGTTTGCGGGACTACGTCGACAAGAACCGCTTTGGCGGCGTCGTGCTCGGCCTGTCCGGCGGCATCGATTCGGCGCTGTGCGCGGCGCTTGCGGTCGATGCGCTCGGCGCCGAGCGCGTGCGCTGCGTGATGTTGCCCTACCGTTACACCTCGCAGGACTCGCTCGACGACGCGGCCGCAATCGCCCGCGCGTTGGGCGTGCACTACGACATCATTCCGATCGAAAGCGCAGTGCGTGGGCTCGAAGCCGCGCTCGCCGGTATCTTTGCCGGCACGCCTTCGGGCGTTACCGAGGAAAATCTGCAGTCGCGCGCCCGGGGCACAATCCTGATGGCGATCTCAAACGAGTTCGGCTTGATGGTGGTGACGACCGGCAACAAGTCGGAAATGTCGGTCGGTTACGCGACGCTCTACGGCGACATGAACGGCGGGTTCAATCCGATCAAGGATCTCTACAAAACCGAAGTGTTCCGCCTGGCGCGGCTGCGCAACCGCTGGAAGCCGGCGGGTGCGCTCGGGCCGGCCGGTCCGGTCATCATGGAAAACGTCCTGACGCGGGCCCCCACCGCGGAGCTGCGCGAAAACCAGACCGATCAGGACACGCTGCCGCCCTACGAGTTGCTCGATCAGATTCTCGCGCGGCTGGTCGAGCGCGAGGAGTTGCTTGCCGTCATCGTCGCTGCCGGCTTTGATCGCGATATGGTGGTCAAGGTCGAACGCATGCTCAGCCTCGCCGAATATAAGCGCCGGCAAGCCGCGCCCGGGGTCAAGGTGACGCTGAAGAATTTCGGCCGCGACCGGCGCTATCCGATCGTCAATTGGTTTCGCGATTTCACCGGCGAATTGCCGCCGCCCGCGTCCGCCGGGGTGAAGAGCCCGGCAAAAGCCAAGGCCGGCGCCGCCGAGTTCTGACGGTCTCCGCCGTACCGGTCAGTGGCCGGTGACGAAAGGCGGGCCGACGTTGCGCACCGTGTGCTTCGATGGATTGGAATTGCTGGCCGCTGCGGCAGCGCTTGCGTCTGCTGGCGCGGTACCGGGAGCGGGAAGAACGGCGTTTGCGTCCTGCGGCCTGGCGCCGACCTTGACCGTCCTTGTGCCCCTCGGCTGCACGGGCTGCGAGAGCGCTTTGGCATTCTGATCGGTCACGACGATGTCGCCGCTTTCGAGCGTCGTCGAATTGTCGGCGCCTTTGAGCGCGTCGGCCCAGCTTTGACCCGGCCGCCGGCACGAGCAGGCGGGGTTGAATTCCTTGCGGTAGCGGAACGCATTTGGCAGCTCGGTATAGGGCGCACCGTTGATCGACAGCGCCTGGCCGATGTCTTCGCCGGGATTGCGATATGTGTAGAGCGCGGCCTCGGTGGCGGGACATTCGCGCTGACAGGAGCGTTGGTCCTCCGCGAACCGTCCCGGAACCGTCGAATAGGAGATCGGGAAATAATAACCGTCGCAGGTGCGCACGCAGACTGTGCGGTAAGTACCGGATGGCGCGCCATCGCCCGCCGGATTGAGGATGGTGCCGCCGAACAACGCGTCGAGGAAGCCGCCGGGCCCTTGCGCGGCCGCGGCGGCGCGATATTGCGGCCCGCAATTGTTTTGCGCCAATTGTCCGATCAGCGCCCGGCGCGGTCCTTCCTGATCGGAGTTACCGCTCTTGAGGTGCTCGAGATCGCTCATCAGGCGGTCGAGGTTGTCGCGCATCTGCTGAATCTGCGCGTTCAACGGCTGGCACGCCGGCGACCGTCCGGTAAATAGTGCGAAAAATCCGCCGCCTTCGCAGCCTTGCCTCTTCGACTGCGCCAGGGTGCGGTCGAGTTCGACCTGTTGTTTGCCGGCGGCCTCTTCGTCGCGTTTGATCTGGTCGGCGCGCGCCGGATCGGAGGCCCCGCGATTGAGAATTGCGAGTTGGGCTTCGAGCCGTACGCACACCGCAGTGCTTGTTGCCGCGGTCTGGTCCTGCGCCGGGGAGGGTTGGCTCGGCGCGGCAACGGGGACGTTCGGAATCAGAGCAGGCGGCACCGGCGGGTTGGCCTGTGCGGCAAGTGGGGCGGCAAAGCCGCCGGCGCCAAGCATGACGACAACCATCGCAAGAGCGAAACCGCGCAAGTATTTGATCATGCTAGTCCTCGGCGCGCAACGGCCCACGATGCGCCGCGATCAAGCGATGCAATGGTGACCAAAGTGTGGATGCGGCATTCACTCGGCATCCGGCTGGTTTTCCGGCCGGGCGCGGTCGAAGGCTGCGAGCTTAAGGCAGGCTTGGTCGATAGCGGTGATCTTGGGGAATTTCTCCAGCGGCACTTTCAGTCGCCGCGCATTGAAGACTTGGGGCACAAGGCAGAGATCGGCCATCGTCACCGCACTGCCGCAGGCATAGGGTCCGGGCCGTGTCAGCGCTTCGAAGGCCTCGAATCCTTCGATCACCCAATGATGGTACCAAGCGTCGATCGCGCTCTGCTCCTGATGCAATTCGTTTTTCAGGTAACGCAGCGCCACGAGATTGTTGAGGGGATGAATGTCGCAGGCGACGATGTCCGCAAGCGCCCGCACCTTAGCCCGCGCGACCGGATCCTTCGGCAATAGCGGCGGGTCGGGATGTGTTTCGTCGAGGTATTCCATGATGGCAAGCGATTGGACCAGTATGTCGCCCGAAGGCGCCACCAGCGCCGGCAGGCGCATCTGCGGATTGACCGCGCGGAATTCCGGCCGCCGGTGATGGCCGCCGTCCCTGGTGAGGTGAACGGCAACCATCTCGTAGGCGACATTCTTCAGATTGAGCGCTATGCGCACGCGGTAAGCGGCCGACGAGCGATAATACGAATAGAGCTTCAAGGATCCTCCTGCGCGCCGCGTTCAGTCGTCCTCACCCTCGACCCCGACCTCGGCGACGAGTTGCGCCGAGCGCGTGGTCAACTGGTGTAAAGCGCGGTCGAACGCGTCGCGGTCGTCGGGCGTGAGAATTTCGGTCAACCGCCGCGCAAAGTCGAGGGCGTGGGGCGCCACTTCCTCGTACATTGTTCGTCCCGCGGCGGTGAGCGAAAGGAACGCTTCGCGCATGTCGTCGCGGTTGGCGCGGCGGGCGACGAGGCGGCGCTTCTCCATAAGAGCAACCGCGCGTGACACTTTTGTCTTGTGCATATGGGTGTGGGCGCCGACCGTTTTCGCGGTCATCACGCCGTACTGGCCGAGCGTAACCAGGACGCGCCATTCCGGCACGCCGATTCCAAAGCGGCGCGCATAGACGCTCGACAGCGCCTCGGAAACGAGGCTTGAAACGACGTTGAGCTGGTAGGGCAGGAAATGTTCGAGCTTGAGCGGCGCCCTGTCGGCAGCAATTTCACCGCCTGCCGAGAGGGTATCCGCGGCCTTACTTTCGATCGCGCGCTGAGCGGCCATGGCATCTTCCAAGCAACGGCGTTTGCGCGCGCCCAGCGCCGACGAGCCAAAACGGCGCGGCGCGACGCACGAAGGATGGCCGAAGTTGCGTTGTCGCGCAACGCCATAGCGGGCTTACTCGAACGGTTCCAAAAAGGGCGAAAAAAGCGGGACCGGCTCACGCGCAATCCCGCTGGTCCCACATCGTCACACCCGGCAACCGGCCGGGTATGACGAATCTCAAATCGGCGCGTCGCCCGACCCTGTTAGCGCGAGCATGTGATGGCGACGAATTCGTCGCAGTTAGCGCCGCGGCAGGAGCCGGGGCCGCTCGAGGGGATCGCGCCCGTGATGTCATCGCGATCGACCTTACGGTACGACAGCGCCTGGCCATATTCGTGCGAATGACAATAGGCATTCGCCGCCGCCGCGCCACACCTGGCGCCCGATGCAAGGCAATGATCGACACCGTAGCCGTCACTGCCGCCGGGGATGATGAAGATACGCTTTTCCGCCCGGGCGGTGGCAGCGCCGAGCAGCACGACGGCAACAGCCGCTGCCGCGAGGATGGAACGCATGGACCCCCCACCGGGCGCTGCAAAGCGCCGAAACCGAGTTGCAATTAGGACTAAGAATGCGACGACGCGGTTAAGGCTGCGTTAACCCCGGCGATCCGAAGCGGATTTAGCCGCCGCGACAAGGGCGATTTGCCGTCTCCGAACAAGTACTTGACGCCATGCGCCTGCTCGACCATTGTCCGCGCCATGAACGGCCAAATCCTCAGCGGCGGCATTTGCCGGGAGATTATTCGCTAGCGCCAAACGCTGGCTGCGGCCGTCTTTTCTCACCGTCGAGATTTTGGACACGCCCGGCCAGCAGGCCCTGGGTGTATGTTTGAGTCGACGATGGACCTGAAACTTTACGATACGCTGACGCGCGAGAAGCGGGTGTTCCGCCCGCTCGATCCGTCGAACGTGCGCATGTATGTGTGCGGGCCGACGGTGTACGACTTCGCCCATATCGGCAATGCGCGTCCGGTGATCGTGTTCGACGTGCTGTTTCGCCTGCTTCGCCATCTTTATGGCGATGATCACGTTACTTACGTGCGCAACATCACCGACGTCGACGACAAGATCAACGCGCGGGCCGCCGAGGAATATCCCGGCTTGCCGTTGAATGAAGCGATCCGCAAGGTCACTGAGAAAACCGACAAGCAATTCCACGACGACGTCGCGGCGCTCGGTTGTTTGCCGCCGACATTCGAGCCGCGCGCCACCGAGCATATCAACGAGATGCGGGCCCTGATCGGGCGGCTGGTCGCTTCAGGCAACGCCTACGTCGCCGAGGACAATGTCCTGTTCAGCGTCGCCTCGGATCCCGATTACGGCGAACTGTCGAAGCGGCCGCTCGACGAGATGATTGCCGGCGCCCGCATCGAGGTCGCGCCCTATAAGCGCGAGCCGACGGATTTTATTTTATGGAAACCGTCGAAGCCGGGCGAGCCGGCGTGGCCGTCTCCGGCCGGCATAAATACGCCCGGCCGTCCCGGCTGGCACATCGAATGCTCGGCGATGGCGTGGCGCTACCTCGGCGAGATTTTCGATATCCATGGCGGCGGCATCGATCTCGTCTTTCCACACCACGAGAACGAGATCGCCCAAACACGTTGCGCTTTCCACACGCCGGCGATGGCGAATTACTGGATGCACAACGGCTTTCTCCAGGTCGAAGGCGAGAAGATGGCAAAGTCCGCCGGCAATTTCGTGACGATTTACGAGTTGCTGAAGGATTGGCCCGGTGAGGTCGTGCGGCTGACGATGCTGCAAACGCACTATCGGCAGCCGATCAACTGGACTGTCAGCGGGTTGCGTGAGGCACAAAAGACGCTGGATCATTGGTACGCCCTGACCGCCGATGTGGCGCCTGGGTTGTTATGCGCGGATGCACTGGACGCGCTCGGGGATGATCTCAATACGCCGAAAGCGCTCGGCGCCTTGCATGAATTGCGCGGCGAAGCGGTCAGGGGCGTCAAGCCGGCCGCTGCATGCCTCAAGGCAAGCGGGCAATTGATCGGGCTTCTGCAAAACGCTGTTGCTGAGTGGGACGCTTTCCGCCCGGCGTCAGTCGTAGTCGACGAAACAAAAGTCGCCGGATTGATAAAGGCGCGCAATGTCGCGCGACAAGTCAAAAACTTCAAAGAATCCGATCGCATCCGCGACGAGCTCGTCAAAATGGGCGTCGTGCTCAAAGACACCAAAGACGGCACCACATGGGAGATCGCGCGATGATTTCCGACCGTCATGGCCGGGCCTGTCCCGGCGATCCACGTCGTGCTCGCGTATCATGATGGCCCAAGCGCTTCCAAAGCTCGCGATGCGGCCGCTATTGCCGACCGACGTGCCACTGCTTGCGGAGATTTTCCGCGCGGCGATCGAGGAACTTTGCGCCGACGATTACAGCGAGGCGCAGCAGGAAGCCTGGGCATCGGCGGCGGACGACGAAGAGGAATTCGGCGTGCGGCTTGCGGGCGATTTGACGCTGGTCGCCACGCTTGGTGGCGCGGCGGTTGGGTTTGGCTCGCTTGCCGACAATACGAAGATCGACATGCTTTATATGCACCCGGCCGCGGCTGGGCAGGGCGGCGGCGCCATGCTTTGCGACGCGCTGGAAAAGCTTGCGGCCGCCCGCGGCGCCAAGGAACTCTCGGTCGATGCCAGCGACTCCGCGCGCGGCTTTTTCGAGCGCCGCGGCTTCATCGCCAAAACCCGCAATACGGCCATGCGCGGCGACGAATGGCTCGCCAACACCACCATGGTGAAACCGCTTGTCGCCCCGGAACAGCGAGGCCTGCAATGAGGCGCCGAGACATCCCGTTTCAGCGGCACTGGCTCTATTATTTGGTGCTCAAATACGCGGTGATCGTCGTCGCCGTCGCCGTCAGTCTTTACACTGTTTATCGGCTTTATCGAGGTTGAAACACATGCCGCACCAGACATTTTTCGGCCTGCGGGCGCATCATCTGGTGATTGCGGTCATCGCCATCGTCATCGCGGTAGCGCTGGCATCGAATTATTATCTTTGGTGAGGCTTCGGTCATGTCCCGCGAGCGGCTTTATCTGTTCGACACCACGCTACGCGACGGCGCGCAGACGAACGGCGTCGATTTCACGCTCGCCGACAAGCTCGCCGTGGCGCGGATGCTCGACGAACTTGGCGTCGATTATGTCGAAGCCGGCTATCCTGGCGCTAATCCGACCGACACCGCCTTCTTCCGTGAGCGCCGGCCCGCGCGCGCGAAGATAACCGCCTTCGGCATGACGCGCCGGCCGGGCCGCTCGGCCTCGAACGATCCTGGCCTCGCCGCGGTTCTCGCCGCCGAGGCCGACGCCATCTGCTTCGTCGCCAAATCTTGGGATTTTCAGGTCCGCGTCGCGCTCGAGACGACCGAAGAGGAAAACCTTGCCTCGATCCGCGACAGCGTGCGCGCCGCCAAGGCCAAAGGCCGCGAAGTTTTACTCGACTGCGAGCATTTCTTCGACGGTTACAAAGCGAACCCGGCCTATGCGCTGGCCTGCGCCAAGGCAGCCTACGACGAGGGCGCGCGCTGGGTCGTGTTGTGCGACACCAACGGCGGGACGCTGCCGGATGAAATCGAGAACATCGTCGGCGAAGTCTGCGCCAAAATTCCGGGCGATCACGTCGGCATTCACGCCCACAACGACACCGAGCAGGCGGTGGCGAATTCGTTCGCGGCGGTGCGCGCCGGCGCGCGACAGATTCAGGGCACGCTCAACGGCCTCGGCGAGCGCTGCGGCAACGCCAATCTCGTCTCCATCATCCCGACGCTGAAGCTGAAAGGCGAGTACGCCGAGCGCTTCGACATCGGCATATCGGACGAAGCTCTCGGCCGCATCGCCCGCGTCTCGCATGCGCTGGACGACATCCTCAACCGCGCGCCCGATCGCCATGCGCCCTACGTCGGCGAAAGCGCGTTTGCCACCAAGGCCGGCATTCACGCCTCTGCCATACTGAAAGAGCCGCGGACCTACGAGCATATCGCGCCGGAAACCGTGGGCAACAAGCGAAAGCTTCTCATCTCAGATCAAGCCGGCCGCTCTAATCTCGTGGCCGAACTCGACCGCATCGGATTTGCCGTCGACAAGGACGACCCGCGGCTAGCTGCGGCTTCTTGACGAGGTCAAGGAGCGCGAGTTCGAGCGGTTACGCATACGAATCGGCGGATGCGTCATTCGAATTGCTCGCCCGGCGGCTCCTCGGCAAGGTGCCGTCGCTATTTCGAGGTGGAAAAATTCGACGTCAACGTCGAGCAGCGCCTCAACGCACAAGGTAAGCGGATTAGCGTGAGCCAGGCCGTGGTCAAGGTGAAAGTCGGCGACGAATTGCTGATTTCCGCAGCGGAGGGCAACGGTCCGGTCAATGCGCTCGATCTCGCCCTGCGCAAGGACCTTGGCAAATATCAGAGCTACATCACCGGGCTGGAGCTCACCGATTATCGTGTGCGTATCCTCAATGCCGGCACCGAAGCGGTCACGCGCGTCTTGATCGAAAGCGCCGACGAAAGCGGCGACCATTGGACTACCGTCGGGGTCTCCTCCAATATCATCGACGCATCGTTCCAGGCGCTGATGGACTCGATCGTTTACAAGCTCATCAAGTCCAGCGCACCGGCTTAAAGAGGCGGCGATGATCGACCACATCTCCATCGCGGTTCGTGACCTCAAAAAAGCCGAAGCGTTTTACGTCGCCGCTTTGGCTCCGCTCGGGTTGTCCAAACTGCGCGAATGGCCGGATGCGGCAATCGGCTTCGGCAAGAAATATCCCGAGTTCTGGATCAACACGCGCGTAGCGATGGATCGGGTCGCCGATGACAGTGGCGTGCATATCTGCTTGCGCGCTCCAGACGCCGCGGTGGTCGATGCCTTTCATGCCGCCGCACTGAAATCCGGCGGCATCTCCGACGGCGCTCCGGGACTGCGTCCGAGATATTACGCCAAATACTACGCGGCCTTCATTCGCGATCCCGACGGCAATCGCATCGAAGCGGTGACGTTTTTGACGGACGACTAAAGCCGCTCGGCGGGCACTGCCATTTGCTTTTCGTTCTCGCTGACCGCGTACGCCGCCTCGCGCAGTTTCGGCAGGATGTCTTCGACACGATCGACGACGAGCAAGTCGACGCCGCGCGCCGGCGGCGGCACGAGTTCGAGCGCGCGCATATGCACGATCAGGCCTAACAGCCGATCCCAGAAACCGTTGATGTTGGCGATCAGGATCGGCTTTTTGTGACGGCCGAGCTGCGCCCAGGTCATCTGTTCGACAAGCTCCTCAAGGGTGCCGAGCCCGCCCGGCAACGCGACGAAAGCGTCGGCGCGCTCGAACATGGTGCGCTTGCGCTCGTGCATATCGCGGGTCACGATCTGCTCTTGCGCGAGCCGCCGCGGTCGCTCCTTTGCGGTCAGGAACTCAGGGATAATGCCGGTGGCGGCGCCGCCGTGCTCTATCACCGAACCGGCCAGCGCGCCCATCAGGCCAATTGAGCCGCCGCCATAGACCAGCCGGACGCCGTTTTCGGCGAGGATCTTGCCGAAGTCGCGCGCGGTTTCGACGAATGCCGGGTCAAGCCCGGGGCTCGACCCGCAATACACACAGATCGCGTTGATTTTGCTCATAGACTCTCACTCATGAAGGGATAGATGTGGCGGCGATTTGGTTGAACTGCAAGCTATTTAAGCCGAATGCGGCAAGCGCCGTAGGCGTGCGGGAAAGGCGAAGAATCTCTATATGACAGCGACATGGCGGCCGGCTGCGGTCCGCATAGGTCAAATCTTGCAATGAGAGCGCTCGCGACAGCTCCCGGCCCGGGGAGCCCAGAAGTAAAGGCCGACGGCGGCTCGTTATTTTCGATGCTGTTCCATCTGTGGCCGTATATCTGGCCGGCCAACCGGCCGGACCTCAAGGCGCGCGTCGCATTCGCGACCGTGCTGATCTTCGCCGCCAAGCTCGCGACCGTGGCGGTGCCATTCACCTTCAAATGGGCGACCGATGCGCTCGCCGGCCACGGCACCGCGCCGGTCTGGGCGAACCACTGGCTCGCCTGGGCGCTGGCGACGCCGGTCATGATAACGCTGGCCTACGGCGGCATGCGCGTCCTGATGGGCGTGCTGACCCAATGGCGCGACGGCATTTTCGCCAAGGTGGCGATGAACGCGGTGCGGCGGCTCGCCATGCTCACCTTCGAGCATATGCATCTGTTGTCGCTGCGCTTTCATCTCGATCGCAAGACCGGCGGGCTTACCCGCGTCCTCGAACGCGGCCGCAACGCCATCGAGACCATCGTGCGCATGCTGCTGTTGCAGCTGTTGCCGACCATCGTCGAGGTTTTCCTCGTCGCGTGGGTGCTGCTATTTCACTTCGACTGGCGCTATCTGATTATCATCTTGCTGACGGTCGCGCTCTATGTCGGCTTCACCTTCTATGCCACCGAGTGGCGCATCGGCATCCGCCGCAAGATGAACGAGAGCGACACCGACGCCAATGCCAAGGCGATCGATTCGCTACTCAACTACGAAACGGTCAAATATTTTTCCGCCGAGCGGCGCGAGGCCGAGCGCTACGACCGCTCGATGGCCCGTTACGAGGACGCGAGCGTCAAGGCCTATACCTCGCTCGCGGTGCTCAACGCCGGACAGGCGATCGTTTTCACCGTCGGTCTCGCGGCGGCGATGGTGCTCTGCGCTGTCGGCATCGAGCGTGGCACAAATACCGTCGGCGATTTCGTCATGATCAACGCCATGATGATCCAGCTTTATCAGCCGTTGAACTTCATGGGTCTGGTCTACCGCGAGATCAAACAGGCGGTGATCGACATCGAAATGATGTTTTCGATCCTGCAACGTAAGCCGGAGATCGTGGATAAGCCGGCGGCGCCCCCGCTTAAGGTGCGTGCCGGCGTCATTCGCTTCGACAATGTATCGTTTGCCTATGATCCGGAGCGGCAGATCCTCAAGAACGTCAGCTTCGAAGTCGCGGCCGGGCACACGGTCGCGATTGTCGGTCCGACCGGAGCCGGCAAATCGACCATTTCGCGGCTGTTGTTTCGCTTCTACGACGTTACCGGCGGCCGCATTCTGATCGACGGCGAAGATATCCGCGACGTGACGCAGAAGTCGCTGCGCGCGGCGATCGGCATGGTTCCGCAGGACACGGTGCTGTTCAACGATACCATCCGCTACAACATCCGCTACGGCCGTTGGGATGCGACCGATGCCGAGGTCGAGGAGGCGGCTCGGCTTGCCCAGATCGATCGCTTTATCAAGTTGGCGCCCAAGGGTTACGAGACCGAGGTTGGCGAACGGGGGCTGAAGCTATCCGGCGGCGAGAAACAGCGCGTTGCCATTGCTCGCACCATTCTCAAGGCTCCGCCGATCCTCTTACTCGACGAAGCAACCTCGGCTCTCGACAGCCACACCGAGCACGACATCCAGGATGCGCTTGACCGCGTGTCGAAAAACCGCACCACGCTTGTCATCGCCCACCGGCTCTCGACTATCGTCGGTGCCGACGAGATTTTGGTGCTTGATCATGGCGCGATCGTTGAGCGCGGCACCCACCGCCAGCTGCTCGAGCATGGCGGCCTCTATGCCAGCATGTGGAACCGTCAGCGCGAGGCCCAGATGGCCCGCGAAATCCTTGCCGAGGTGGGGGATGAACCGGCCGCGCCCAACCGCAATCCGCCGGAGATTCCCAGCGTCGAGGATGAGGAGCTGGTCCCCGCCGTGGATGCCGCAGAATGAGAGCGTGCGCAGAAGGAACGTAATTGCGAACCAAGCCAACTAATGTAGTCAATAATACACCGCACTGGATACACAGTACTGGATTGCTTTGTCGCTTCGCTCCTCGCAATGACGAGTAACAATTCATATGTCCGTCATCAACTCAATCCGCTCGCAACTCGCGCCGATCCATCCACAAGGCTATCCATTCATCGGTGGCTTTGCGGCCGGGGCTATCGTGCTGTTTTGGCTTTGGCCCCCGCTCGGCTGGTTTGGCACGGTGGCGACGCTGTGGTGCGCATATTTTTTTCGCGACCCGGAGCGGGTGACGCCGCGACGCGACGGTATTGTGGTCGCGCCTGCGGATGGGCGCGTCAGCAGCATTGTAAACGCGCCGCCGCCTAAGGAGCTTGGGCTGGGCGAGCGGCCGCTCGTTCGCATCTCGATCTTCATGAGCGTGTTCGATTGTCACATCAATCGCAGTCCCATCGCGGGCCGCGTTGAGCGCGTCGTCTATCGCGCCGGTACTTTCATCAGCGCCGACCTCGACAAGGCGAGCGAGAGCAATGAGCGCAACGCGTTCGTCATTGCGGTTGCCGGCGGCGTCCGCATCGCCGTGATTCAGATCGCCGGCTTGGTCGCGCGGCGCATCGTGCCGTTCGTGCACGAAGGTGACACGATCGAAGCCGGACAGCGGATCGGCATGATCCGCTTCGGCTCGCGCGTCGACGTCTATCTGCCCGTCGGCACGCGGCCGCTGGTGGCCGAAGGCCAGACCGCGATTGCCGGCGAAACCGCGCTGGCGGAGCTTAGAATTCCCGCCTGACAGCGTTAACGCGGCAAAGTCGTCCGCGTGGCGGGTAGGGTTTGAAAAGGCTATATTGCCGCTATGGCTATGCATCCGTCACCGGTCGAGGGCAGGCGCCGCCGCCGGCGTTTTCGGCGTATTCCGGTGCGCACGCTGGCGCCCAACCTTGTCACATTGCTGGCGCTCTGCGCCGGCCTGACCGGCATCCGCATGGCGTTCGAGAACCGCTACGGACTTGCGCTCGCGGCGATCGTGTTTGCCGCCATTCTCGACGGCATTGACGGCCGCCTGGCGCGCCTTCTCAAGGGTGCGTCGCGTTTCGGGGCGGAGCTCGACAGTCTGTCCGATTTCGTCAATTTCGGCGTTGCGCCGGCGTTGATCCTTTATTTTTGGGGCCTGCACGACCTGAAGTCGGCCGGCTGGATCGCAGCGATGGCGTTTGCCATTTGCGCCGCGCTGCGGCTCGCGCGCTTCAACGTCATGATCGAAGACCCGGACCGGCCGGCCTGGGCCAATAATTTCTTTGTCGGCGTGCCGGCGCCGGCCGGCGCCATCATCGTGCTGCTACCGATCTACGGCGCATTTCTTGGTCTGCCACGCTCGCAGTTCGTGACCTGGACAACACTGGTCTACACGCTTCTGGTTGCGAGCCTCATGGTGTCGCGTCTGCCGGTGTTTTCCGGTAAGCGCGTCGGCACGCGTGTGCCGCCGGACATGGTCGGGCCGGTTGTCATCGTCGTGGTGCTGTTTGTCGCACTGCTCGTTGCCTATCCCTGGGCCATCCTTACGTCCGGGACGCTCGCTTATCTGGTCAGCCTGCCGTTCGGGCTGTTGTCGTATCGCGCTTATGAGCGCCGCTCGCGGGCAGCAAAGGCGGAGGCGCCCGCGGCTTCTCCCGCCCCGGCGGCGCCGGTCGCCGCGCGCATTGTCAGCCCTTCCGGAACGGAAGAGCGCCCGTCGCGCCTCAATTGAGCCGCACCGCCGACTTTCTACAGCGCCAGGGAGGAACGATGCGGCTTGCCCGTCGCGCTCTTTTGGCTTCGGCGCTGGCGTCGGCGGCCGCTCCGGCCGTGCTCCGCTTGGCGCGTGCCGACGGGCCGCAGGTGACGCTCAAACTGCATCACTTCTTTTCCGCGGTGTCGAGTGGACACGAGAAATTCCTCGTGCCTTGGGCGCGCAAGATCGAGGCGGAGTTGGGGCACAGCATCCGCATCGATATTTTTCCCTCGATGCAGCTTGGCGGAGCGCCGGCGCAACTGTTCGACCAGGCCCGCGATGGGGTTGCCGATATCGTCTGGGCGGTGCCGGGCAATACGCCCGGGCGCTTCGCCAAGGCCGAGACATTCGAACTGCCGTTTCTTGCCTCGCACCGGGCGCTGGTCAATTCCAAGGCGGTAGAGAGTTTTGCTGCGGTCAATTTGCAGGACGAATTCCGCGAAGTTCATCCGATCTGCTTTTCCTGCCGCGATCACGGCGTTGTACATGCAAGCCGGGCCGTCCGCTCGGTCGCCGATCTCAAGGGCTTGCGATTGCATGTACCGAACCGGCTCGCTGGCGAGTCGGTGCAGGCGCTCGGTGCGCAGGGCGTGGCCGTGCCAATTCCGCAGCTATTCTTGGCGGTCTCGACTGACGCGATCGACGGCTGCCTCGATCCGTGGGACCTGCTGCCAAGCTCGCGGCTTGGCGATATTCTCAAATTCCATACCGATTTCGCCAAGTCGTCCTTGAGCAACTCGGTGTTCGTTCTGGCGATGAACAAGGCGACTTACGACCGGTTGCCGCGCGACTTGAAGAAAGTCATCGACGCTAACGCGGGATCGGATACCGCGGGCTTAGCCGGCGCGATGTGGGACCTCGAGGCCCGCGCCGTGGCGGAACGTGTACGCGGGCGCGGCGACGATGTCACGATGCTCACGGCGCAAGAGGTCGCGCAGTGGCGCAAGATGACCGAGCCGGTGATCGGGACCTGGCTCAGGCAAATGAAAGAGCGCAAGATCGACGGCGGCAAATTGATCGCGCAAGCGTATGCGCTGTTGGCAAAATACCAAAACGAGCCGGAGCCGGCGGTGCCGCAACCGCCGTCGCAGCCGTCCGAACAGAAAATCGTGACCGAACCCTCGCAGCCCCCTCAGCAGCAGCGGCTGCCGCAAGCCAAGGCCGAGATTGCCGCGCCGAAAGTCGAGACGCCTGCCGCGCCAACGTTGACGCGCGCACCGCCGAAAGAACTCGATATTCCGATGTAGCGTCACTCGCTGGTTCGGCCGTGGGCCCTTATCGCGTCAATGACAAAGCGACGTTGAAATTGTGGCCTTCGAACCGTCCGTCCGTGAACGAGAGTTGCGCCAGCGGCTCGCCCTTGTGATCGCGGATGATCAATTGGTTGTGCTCAAATGTCCATTTGCGGCTGGTGAAGAACTTAGCCGGGCAGCCGCCTTCTGGTGCAATTGTGCCCTCGATCGCACCCGGGTCGCCGCCGAATTTCATAAAGCACGCGCCCGCGCCGACGGCCATGAGCCGCCAACGGCCAGCAAGATCGACGGGCGGGGGCGGCGGGGGAGGAGGTGGCGCCGGCGGACCGGCGGCGACCTCCGGTTGCGGCGGAGGGCTTGCGGCGCAGCCGGCGAGCGCTGCAAACACCAACAACGCTGCGGCGACTTTGGCCGCGCGCCCGCTCCACTTGCTCATGTCAATCAAGCCGGTCATCCGCAGGTTAGATCAAAGCCGTGACGGCCGGATGGAGATTGGCTCTGCCCCCGCATCATGGTCACTTCATCGTCGGAATGACGAATTCGGCGCCTTCCTTTACGCCCGAAGGCCAACGTGCCGTAACCGTCTTTGTCTTGGTATAAAAGCGCACCGAATCGGGCCCGTGCTGATTGAGGTCGCCGAATCCCGAGCGCTTCCAGCCGCCGAATGTGTAATAAGCGAGCGGCACCGGGATTGCAAAGTTCACTCCCACCATTCCCACCTCGACACGGTTGACGAAGTCGCGCGCCGCGTCGCCGTCGCGGGTGAAGATGGCGACGCCGTTGCCGTATTCATGCTCGGACGGCAGCCGAACCGCCTCCTCATAATCCTTGGCGCGCACCACAGAAAGCACCGGGCCGAAGATCTCTTCTTTGTAGATGCGCATCTCGGGCGTCACGTGGTCGAACAGGCAGCCGCCCATGAAGTTGCCATTCTCATAGCCTTGGAGCTTGAAGCCGCGGCCGTCGACGACAAGCTTGGCGCCTTCCTTGACGCCGAGATCGACGTAGCCTTTGACCTTGTCTAGATGCGCTTTGGTGATCATCGGGCCGTAGTCGGCCTGAGTGTCGGTCGACGGACCGATTTTCAGGCTTTCGACCCGCGGCACGAGTTTTTCCAGCAGGATGTCCGCCGTCTTTTGGCCGACAGGCACCGCGACGGAGACCGCCATGCAGCGCTCGCCGGCCGAGCCGTAGCCGGCACCGATCAACGCGTCGACCGCCTGATCCATGTCGGCATCGGGCATCACGATCATATGGTTTTTGGCGCCGCCGAAACACTGCGCGCGTTTATTGTGGGCGGATGCGGTCGCATAAACATATTCGGCGATGGCAGACGAGCCGACGAAACCGATGGCTTTCACCCGCGGATCGGTCAGCAGCGTGTCCACCGCTTCCTTGTCGCCGTTGACGACGTTGAGCACGCCTGCGGGCAGTCCGGCTTCAACCAGGAGCTCGGCGAGCCGCATCGGCACCGAGGGGTCGCGCTCCGACGGTTTGAGAATGAAGCTATTGCCGCAAGCGAGCGCGGGCGCGAATTTCCACATCGGGATCATGGCCGGGAAGTTGAAGGGCGTGATCCCGGCGACAACGCCGAGCGGCTGGCGCATGGAGTAGAGATCGATGCCGGGGCCGGCGCTCTCGGTGTATTCGCCTTTGAGCAGATGCGGAATGCCGCAAGCGAACTCGACGACTTCGAGCCCACGCTGGACGTCGCCCTTGGCGTCGGCAAATGTCTTGCCGTGTTCGGAGGACAATAGCCGCGCGAGGCTGTCGAACTCCTTCTGCGCCAGATCCAGAAATTTCATCATGACGCGGGCGCGCCGCTGCGGATTGGTGCCGGCCCAGGCTCGCTGCGCCGTTTCGGCGACGGCGATGGCGTGCTCGACCTCGGAGCGTTTGGCGAAGGCTACCTTGGCCTGAACCTCACCGGTATTTGGATTGAACACGTCGCCGGACCGCCCCGATGCGCCCTTCACCTCTTTGCCGCCGACGAAGTGGCCGATCTCACGCATGAATTTCTCCTCAGACGCTGGGCGCCGTCCCGACGCTCTCTCAGGGCCATTGTGCCGCCTTTTTCCGCGAGGGTCACGCGGTTCGGCGCGGCGAGACGGCGCAGCCGCCCGAGCGTCCGCCGCCACAGGGGTAACCCTCCCTTAAGCGCCGTGGCGGTACGGTGGCGCGCGGTCCGAAAGGCGCGTTAGCGCCGGGGTGGAGTAGGTTATGGACATTTCAACCGGCCTCGGCCTGCTGGCGGGGGTGGTCGTCGTCGGCACGTTGATGCTGATGGGCGGCGATCTCAGGATGTTCGTCAGCGATCACGCTGTCATCATCATCTTCGGTGGATCGTTCGCCGCCACTTTGATCCGCTTCCCTCTGTCATCGATCTTTCACGGCGCGCCGCTGGGCGCCAAATTTGCCTTCACCATGCGGCGCATGACACAGCGCGAGCTGGTCGACGAGATCGCCAGCCTGGCCGAGGTCGCCCGCAAGCAGGGCCCGATCGGGCTGGAAAAAGTCGAGATCGAAGACCCGTTTCTGGCGAAGGGAATTCGCTTCGTCGCCGACGGCTATGACACTGCCTTCATCCGAGACAATCTCGAGCGGGACCGCGACAACTTTCTTACCCACCTCGACGAGGGCCAGAAAATATATCGCGGGATCGGCGATTGCGCGCCCGCCTTCGGCATGATCGGCACGCTGGTCGGCATGGTCCAGATGTTCGCCAGCATGACAGATCCGTCGAAGCTTGGGCCGTTCATGGCAACCGCACTGCTGGCGACGCTCTACGGCGCGGTGGTGGCGAACATCGTCTGTTTGCCGATCGCGGACAAGTTGCATTTGAAGCTCGTCGACGAGGAGATCAATCGCACGCTCATCATCGACGGCATTCTCATGATCCGCGAGTTGAAGAGCCCGACGCTCGTGCGCGAAATGTTGATCGCCTACCTGCCTGAGAAGCACCGCGACGAAGAGCCGGCAGCGGAGCCGGTGCCGGGCTAAACGGCGCGGTTTGAGGATTTGAACAATGGCACGGCGTAAGGAAGCGCACGGCGGCGGCCACGGCTGGTTCGTCACTTTTGCCGACCTCATGGGCCTGCTCGTGAGCTTCTTCGTTATGCTGGTCGCTTTCTCCAATCAGGACCAGAAGAAGCTGCAGATCGTCGCCGGCTCAATGCGCGACGCGTTCGGGGTACAGACCAACGTGCGCTATTCCGGCGTCATCGAAGTCGACGGCCTGCCGACGCGGCCGAAACTCAAGAACGCGGCCCACATCGACCCCGAGGACGCATCTGCGACGCCGACGTCGGACGAGCAGGATCACAAGCGCACGCACGGCGCCAGGCTCAAAAACGATCAGGCGTTCGCCCTTGCCGCGACCTCGCTGCGCCAGGCCCTCCAGGACATGCCGGAATTGGTGGAGGCGTCGAAGCACATCATGCTGGAAGAGACCGACGAGGGTCTCAACATCGAAATCGTCGATCAGGAGGGGCGCTCGATGTTTCCGGAGGGCTCGAAGGAGCCCTATGAGCGCACCCGCAATATCATCGAAAAACTCGCGGGGCCACTCAAAGCGACGCCTTACCGGATTTCGATCACCGGTCATACCTCCGCCTCGAAGACATCGCCGCAACCGGATTACGGCCCGTGGAACCTGTCCGTGGATCGCGCCAACGCGGTGCGCCAGATCCTCGAAGAGCAAGGGCTGCCGTCGAACGATATCTACGAGGTCGCCGGTAAGGCCGACACCGACCCGCTGTTCCCGGAAGACCCCTACATTGCCGCCAATCGGCGTGTGACCATCACGCTGATGCGCGAAGCGCCGCCGGTTCCACCGGATTTGCAGCCGTAAATTGCCTGCCGGTCGGTCCGCCGACCCGGCCCTTGAGTACCGGCTCTTGAGGACCGGCTCTTGAGGACCGGCTCTTGAGGACCGGCTCTTGAGGACCGGCTCTTGAGGACCGGCTCTTGAGGACCGGCTCTTGAGGACCGGCTCTTGGGCACCCGGCGGTTGTGGGGCGACCGAACCGCCCCGTTGGGCCTTTTTACCGCCTTACGCCGCAATGCCGCCGCCGTGGTAATGCGGACCATGACTCCCCGGCGAGGAGGGTGTATAGGCGCGGCCCTGCATCCTTGCTTCCCCCGGTGCAGGATTAGGAGCGGGGCGCGGTCCTGTTTCAGCGTTTATGACAGATAGCGTTAGCGCTCCGGTGCGGAGCGAAATGCCGATCGACGGCAGCGCCCACGCGCGGGCGGGGCTTGGAGTTCTGGGGTCTCGCGCTCGGCAGCATCGGCGTTGTCTATGGCGACATCGGCACCAGTCCGCTCTACGCATTGCGTGAGGCCATGGTCGCCGCATCTGGCCCCGGCCGTGAAGAGCTTACGCGGGGCACGGTCCTCGGCGTGGTGTCGCTAATCCTGTGGGCCTTGATTGTCGTCGTTACGATGAAATACGTGCTTATCCTCCTGCGCGCCGACAATAACGGCGAGGGCGGCACGCTTACTCTCATGGCGCTCGCTTCGCGCGCGGTCGGACGTGCCGGCAAGGCTGCGGGGGTTGTGGCGCTGCTCGGCATCATCAGCGCCGCGCTGTTTTACGGCGATGCTGTCATCACGCCCGCCTTGTCCGTATTGTCCGCCGTAGAAGGTCTCGATGTCGCCGTCCCCGCGTTTCATGACTTTGTCGTGCCGGCAACGGTCGTTATCCTGATCATGCTGTTTGCGTTCCAATCGCGCGGCACGGCAAAGGTGGCGGCGCTGTTCGGTCCGGTGACCGTCGTATGGTTTGTCGCGATTGCCATTCCTGGTCTGGGCGCGATTTTTTCGGACCCCGGCGTGCTCTGGGCGCTTAATCCGGTGCATGGCGTCGCCTTTCTTCTGCACCACGGTATCATCGGCTTTTACACCCTCGGCGCGGTTTTTCTCGCCGTTACCGGGGCCGAGGCGCTCTATGCCGACCTCGGCCATTTCGGCCGGCGGCCGATCCAGGTCGCCTGGCTGGGCCTCGTTCTGCCCTCGCTGGCGATCAACTATCTGGGGCAGGCAGCGCTGGTTTACGCGCACCCGGAAGCGGTCGCCAATCCGTTTTTTCTCCTTTACCCTGACTGGGCTCGCCTGCCGATGATTGTGCTGGCGACGGCGGCGACCGTAATCGCGAGCCAGGCCGTGATCACCGGCGCTTATTCGCTCACCAGCCAGGCGATCCAACTCGGGCTGTTGCCGCGTTTTGAGGTCAAGCACACCTCGGAGCAGCAGGCCGGCCAAATCTACATGCCGCGGGTCAACGCTCTCTTGCTGCTCGGCGTGCTTCTGCTGGTCGGTCTGTTCCGCTCGTCGAGCGCTTTGGCCTCGGCCTATGGTATTGCGGTATCCGGCACCATGGTCGTCACCGGGATGATGGCTTTTGTGGTGATCTGGCGGATGTGGCGCTGGTCGCCGATTGCCGCCGCGGCGTTGATGTTGCCATTCATCCTGATCGACCTGACGTTTCTCTCCGCCAACATGCTCAAGGTGATCGAGGGCGGGTGGGTGCCTCTGGCACTTGGCGGCATCGTGATGCTGATCATGTACACTTGGCGGCGCGGCTCCAGACTCTTGTTCGAGAAAACCCGGCGGCTCGAAACTCCGCTCGACGATTTGGTGCGCATGCTGGAGAGAAAGCCGCCGCAGCGCGTTCCCGGGACGGCCGTGTTCCTCACCAGCGATCCCAAGAGCGCGCCGACGGCGCTGCTGCACAGTCTCAAGCATTATCGCGTGCTGCACGAGCAAAACATCATTCTTTCGGTCGAAACTACGCACACACCCCGTGCCGAAATCGGCAAGCGCGTGCGCATCGAACCGGTCGGTGCGACGTTCCAGCGTGTGATGCTGCGCTTCGGCTATATGGAGACACCGAATATTCCGCGAGCGCTCGGCGCAGCGCGCAAGCTCGGGCTGCAATTCGACATTATGTCGACGTCCTTCTTTCTGTCGCGCCGCGCACTGAGGCCGGCGCCGCGTTCAGGCATGCCCCGCTGGCAGGATCGGCTGTTCATCACGCTGGCGCGTTCGGCCAACGATGCGACGGATTACTTCCAGATACCGACCGACCGGGTCGTCGAGGTCGGCACCCAGGTGACTATTTAAGCCGCGTCACGATCGCTTCGGCGAAAGCCGCTTGATTCTGCGTGCAACACACGCATGTTGTCGGTTCCGGTGCAGTGGATTTGAAGTTCCTAAAATCGTCCGGCACACTCGAATAGGAACTTCAAATCCATGAGCCGCACCAGAGTGATAGATTTGCTAGTGTCCCTTTGATTCCGAGGTTCGCGTCAGGGGCAAAAGCGCTTGCGAACTTTGGAGTCGGGACGCTAGGCCGAAGTTGATGAGGAGGGCACTATGGCTGACCAACCAGAAGGCGACCACGGAGTGCGCGATCTGACGCCTCAAGAAGTGGCGCAAGGTCTGAAGGAAGGCCGCATCGTGCTGGTCGACGTCCGCGAGCCGAACGAAACGGAGCTTGAGCGCTTTCCCGCGGCAGTGCTGGTGCCGCTCTCGGCGTTCGATCCGGCCACCATACCGGCGCCGCCCGGCAGCGAAGTGGTGTTCGCTTGCCGCTCCGGACGCCGCTCGGCGGTGGCCTCGCTCGCCGCCCAGGAACAAGGGTTCGCCTATGATGCGCACCTTGCCGGCGGGATTTTGGCGTGGAAGGCCGCCGGCCTGCCGACTGAGACGTGAAGCGATTTTTGCAGCCTTCGGTAGCTATGGCGGCAATGGTGTTCGTCACGTTCGCCGGCGCATCGTGGCCGGCGGTCGGCGAGCCAAAGCGTGTCGTCAACTTCTACAACTGGTCGGATTACATCGAGCCGACCGTCCTCGATGCGTTCAGCAAAGAGACCGGCATCAAGGTCCGCTACGACACCTTTGACTCCAACGATACACTGGAGGCGAAGCTGTTGGCGGGGAAATCCGGCTACGACGTCGTGGTGCCGACCGGATATTTTCTCGCCCGGCAGATAGCGGCCGGCATTTTCCAAAAACTCGACAAAGCGAAGCTGCCGAACCTGGTCAATGTTTGGCCGGAAATCGCCGAGCGGCAGGCGGTCTACGACCCAGGCAATCAGTACGCGGTCAATTACATGTGGGGTACGACCGGCATCGGCTACAACGCCAAATCAGCGCGCGAAATCCTCGGCGCCAATGGGGCAATCGATTCCTGGAGCGATGTGTTCGAGCCGGAAAAGATCGCCAAGTTCAAAGACTGCGGCGTCCATTTACTCGATTCCTCCGACGATATCATGCCGGCGGCGCTGCACTATTTGGGTCTTGACCCGAATTCGAGCGAACCCACCGACCTGCAGAAGGCCGCCGATCTGCTCGCCAAGATCAGACCGTATGTGCGCAAGTTTCATTCGGCGGAATATCTCAATGCGCTCGCGACCGGCGAAATCTGCCTCGTCGTCGGATTTTCCGGGGACATCAAACAAGCGCAAAAGCGCGCGGCCGAGGCCAAGGGCGGCATCTCCGTCGGCTACGCCATCCCGCGCGAGGGCGCCCAATTGTGGTTCGACAACCTTGCCATTCCCAAGGATGCGCCCGACGTTACTGAAGCGCACGCGCTCATTAATTATTTGCTGCGACCCGAGGTGGCGGCGAAAAACAGCAATTTTATTTCCTACGCCAACGGAAATTTGGCGAGCCAGAAATTCATCGACCGATCAATTCTCGACGACCGCGGCATCTATCCCGACGCGGCTACCATGGCTAAGCTCTACACGATTACCGCGCACGGCCAAAAGACGCAGCGGCTGATCAATCGGCTGTGGACGCGGATCAAGACCGGATATTGACAGGCTCGATCAGGTGTAAGAGGCATAAATGGGCGCGTTGGATGGAAAGACCGCCATCGTTACCGGTGGCACGAGCGGTATCGGCGAGCGGATGGTCGAGCTGTTCGTCGCGGAAGGCGCCAACGTCGTTGTCGCCGCGCGTCGCGAGGAAGAGGGTCGGAAGCTGGAAAAGCGGCTCGGTGTCCGCTTTATCCGCACCGATGTGTCGAACGAGCCCGACGTCAAAGCGATGGTCGATCACGCGGTCAAATCATTTGGCCGGGTCGATTGCCTAGTCAACAACGCCGGCGTTCCCTCGCCGATGGTCAGCATCACCGAAATCGACGTCGCGACCATCGATCAGCTTCTGGCGATCAACGTCCGCAGTGTACTTCTCGGGATCAAGCACGTGGTGCCGGCGATGTTGGAGCAAAAGGCCGGGAGCATTATCAATGTCGGCAGCATCGCCGGCCTGCGCGGCGGGGTATCGGGGCATATCTACAGCGCGACCAAGGGTGCCGTGCATGCACTCTCGCGATCCGCAGGCGCCGAGCTCGGAGAGAAGGGAATTCGGGTCAATACGCTGGTCCCCGGCGCGATCGTGACCGGCATCTTTGCGAAAAATGCAGGCATCGAGGGGTCGAAGGCCGACAAGGTCACCGACACGCTCAAGGTCGCTTTTGCCACGCTGCAACCGATCCAGCGCGCCGGCCTGCCGGAAGACATCGCCCGCGCGGCGGTCTATCTCGCTAGCGACGCGTCGAGCTTCGTCAATGGTCAGGAAATCGTGGTCGATGGCGGCATGGATTCGGTGACGCGAGGGTGGACGACGGCCCTTACGGCGCGCAACGAGATCAGCAAGCGGCTCAAAGAGGCAGCCGCGGCGTTGTGAGTTCGCCCTCCGCCGGGCGCGGCATTGCGTGTTCGCTCGAATAGGCGATCGCCGCCCGCTCGACGTCGTAATCGTAAAGCCGCTTTCGGAAATCGGCCGACGCGGCAATTTCGCGATCGCGCTGCTCCAGGTTTTCGTAGCGTGAATCGTAGCGAAGGCCGTTCTTGCGGGCTTCGGCCTGAACCACATCGGTGCGCGCGCGCCGGAAAGATTCATATTGCCGCAGCGCTTGCTGCGCCGCGGCGGCATCGCATCCTTCGAGCAGAACCGCTAGAGCAACTCCGTCTTCGATCGCTTGATTGGCGCCTTGGCCGAGATGCGGCAGCATCGCGTGAGCGGCGTCGCCTAACAGCGCCAGACGTCCTTTCGTCCAGCAAGCAAGCGGGCGGCGATCGTACAGGCCCCACCAAAAACACGTTTCAACCGCGGTAAGCAACTCGACGACGCGGCCGTCCCACCCGGCGAACGCTGCCGCAAGCTCGTCGCGGTCGCCGACGGCGGACCACGATTCCACTGTTTCGCTCGCGGTCGGCACAAAGCCGACGTAATTGAGCAATTGGCCGCCGCGTACCGGAAACACCATGAAGTGCTTGCCGTCACCCATCCAGATTTGATGGGCGGCCTTTCGCCAGGCGGGAAGTTTTGCGCTCGGGACCAAGCCGCGATAGGCCCGGGAGCCGGAATATTCGGGCTTCAACGGCGCGACGACATACTTCTGAAGGACCGATTGGATGCCGTCGGCGGCAATGACCACGTCCGCCTCGGCGGAATTGCCGTTGGCGAATTGCAGCCGTGCCGCACCGCCGTCCTGCTCAAAGCCGACACAACGATGACCCGTGCGCACCGCGCTGGGGGAGAGGGCGTTGGCGAGCACGCGGAGCAGATCGGCCCGGTGCATTCCGTAGATGCCGTTCCAGCCGGAGGAGTCGGTGGTAAGGATGCGTCCGACGACGGTGCCGTCCATGCGGTAATATTCCGAGCCTTCGCCGACCTTGGCGCCGACCGCCGCCAGCGACTCGCCCAATCCCATCCGTTCCAATTGCCGCAGGCCGTTCGGATAGATGAAAACGCCGGCTCCGACCTCGCCCAGCACTTCCGCCTGCTCAAAGACGGTAACGTCTAGCCCGCGGCGCAGCAGGGCGTTCGCGGCCGCAAGGCCGCCTATGCCTCCTCCGACGATCGCGATACGCAGCCGCTTGGCCGCCATGGCTGTTTTCATCCCGCGCGCAAGTTTGATCCATTCTTGTAAGAAACAGAGAAAGAATTCAATTTAACGGACCTGCAAGGCAGCTAGGTAGGCCGCGCTTACCGCCAGCGCCGGTGCAGCCATAGCCATTGCGCGGGATTCTCCCGCACCCAGCCCTCGATAACCGAAGTGATCGCCTGCATCGTGCCCGCGATGTCGACCCGGCCTTCAGCGTCGCGCGCCGGCTCGACCGGTTTGCTGATCTCAGCCCAGAAGCTGTTGCCGTCGGGCTTTCGCACGACGCGCAGGCCGTAAATCGGACATTCGGTCTGCCGGGCCAACAGCGCGATGAGCGGATTGGCGAAGCAGCGCCGACCGAAAAAGATCACCTCGACGCCTTTAGTCAAATGCTGATCGGCGAGCATGCCAACATACGTGCCGGCTTGCAGAAGCCGCGCCAGTTGCAACGGCGCGGCGAGGCCGGTCGGTATGAGTTCGCCCATCAGCGGGGTGCGTAGCTTGACGATGAGGTCGCTGATGGCGCGGATATTCGGCCGCCGATAGAGCACGGCGCTATGAGCACCAAGCAGGTGGCCGATCACCCCGGGCAGTTCCCAATTCGCCAGATGGGCGGCAAAGCCGAGCATCGGCTTTTCGCTGTTCACGATGTGCTGCCAGCGTTCCGATGTTTCCGGCGCGTAGCTGATGACGTTCGGCGCAGGCGGGCCGACGCCCTCGACGCAGAAATCGTCGAGGTGGGCAAACTCGACGGCGATGCGGCCAAGATTGTCCCACACGCCGGCGAGGATCTCCTCGATCTCGGCGTCGGATTTTTCCGGAAATGCGGCGCGCAGATTATCGCGGCCGACACGGTGTTCCGGCCACAACGGCCCGGCCTTGCGCATCAGCGCGCCGGCGAAATTCGCCGTGCGCTTGCGATCCAGCCGTTTGATTGCGCTCAATAGCCCGGCAGCGAGTGTGCCGATGGTCGCATCCAGCACCGAGGAACGCGGTTCCATCAGGGCACGATCCGGAAAAGTGGAAGCCGGTTTTCCGAATAGATCATGCCGCACCGGAAAAAATGGAACGCAACGCGCCTAGAACGTGACGATGATCTTGCCGAACACCTGGCGGCCCTCGAGCCGCGCCAGCCCGCGCTCGAAGTCGGCCAGCGCGACTTCGGTGTCGATCACCGGCAGGAGCCCCGACGCCATCTTGGCGAGGCTTTCGCGAATGTTGCGCATGGAGGCGCCGAATGATCCGAAGATGCGGTATTGCTGCAAGTAAAGCTGAAACAGATTGATCGTGGTCGACTGCCCCGATGTCGATCCGCAGGTGACGAGCCGTCCGCCGCGCTTGAGGCAGAGGAGCGAGCCATTGAAGGTATCGGGTCCGACATGCTCGAAGGCGACGTCGACGCCTTTTTTGGCGGTGAGCTTGCGTACCACGCCTTCGAACCGCTCGGTGCGATAATTGATGACGTGGTCGGCGCCGATCGCTCTTGCCTTCGCCGCCTTCTCATCGTCGCCGACCGTGGTGATGACCGTACATCCGATCGCCTTCGCCATCTTGATCGCGGCGGTGCCGATGCCAGAACCACCGGCCTGAACCAGGATGATCTCGCCGGGCTCGAGTTTGGCGTTGTCGAACAGCATGTGCTGCACGGTTGCGAACGCGACCGGCGCGCAGGCGGCGTCGCGGAAGCTAACGCCGGCCGGCACCGGGATGACCAGCCGCGCCGGCATGTTGAGCAAATCGCGGGCGAAGCCGTCGACATGAAAGCCCATGACGCCGGCGACATTCTCGCACAGATTGTCGCGACCCTCGCGGCAGGCTTTGCAGATGCCGCACGTCAGCCCGCCATAGGCGACGACGCGGTCACCCACGGTAAATCCGGTCACGCCGGGACCAATCGAGCGGATTTCGCCGGAAGCCTCCACGCCGACGACCAGCGGCAGCTTGCGCTTGGCAAACGCCATGCCGCGCCAGCCCCAGACATCGAGATGATTAAGTCCAACCGCCTTGATGGCGATCTGCACTTCGCCCGCCGCCGGCGCAGGCGGCGCGGCTACGTCAAGCAACTCGATCTTGCGATCGCCGAGGAGTGTCAATGCGCGCATGGTCTGGGCCGGTTTCTCGACGGCCCGGCGCTCACCGTCGATGATCGTTGCCGCAGCGTCGCTCACGCCGGCTCCAGCGCCAGGACCAGGCAAACGTTCTGGCCGCCGAAGCCGAACGAATTGGACATCGCATGCTTGACCTTCGCGTCGCGCGCCACGTTCGGCACGACGTCAAGCGCAATCGCCGGATCGGGAACGGCATGATTGATGGTCGGTGGCAGGCGCTGGTTTTGTAGCGTAAGCAGCGTGAACACCGCCTCGACCGCCCCGGCCGCGGTCAAGGTATGGCCGATCATCGATTTGTTGGACGAAATCGGAATATCGCTCATGCGTTCGCCGAACACGGTCGAAACGCCCAGATATTCCATCTTGTCGTTTTCCGGCGTCGAGGTGCCGTGGGCGTTGATATAATCGACATCCTCGGGAGCGACGCCGGCGTCGGCAAGAGCGTTGCGCAACGAAGCGATTATCGGCTTGCCGTCCGGGCTCGAGCGGGTGCGGTGAAACGAATCCGATTTCTCGCCATAGCCTTCGAGGATACCGAGAATGCGCGCGCCGCGCGCGCGGGCGTGATCGATATCCTCGAGCACGAGCGCGGCGGCGCCCTCAGCCAGCACAAAGCCGTCGCGGTTCTTGGAGAACGGTTTCGAGGCCCGCTGCGGCGGCTCGTTCTGCGTCGAGAGCGCGGAGAGCAGCGAGAAGCGCACCAGCGATTCCGGCGTAAGCGACGCATCCGCGCCGATCGCGAGCGCGGCTTGGCAGTCGCCGCGCCGGATCGCGTCCATGCCGAGCTGGATTGCGGTGGCGCCGGAGGCGCAAGCGGTGTTGAGCGAAACCGGCGAGCCTTCGGTGCCAAAATGGTCGGCGAGGCGCTCGCCGATGATAGCGAATTTGAATGGCCGGTGCGTCGAAGCGAATTCGCGGGCGACTCGCATGAGGTCGGGGTAGCTGGTGTCGGCATTGGACGCCGCCATTTCCGCCATCGTCATCCGCTCGGACCACTCTACTTCGAGCGGCGGCGGCGCAAGATAAAGCGGGCCGGGAAAACGGCCCTTGCTCCCGATGCCGGCCTCCGCAATCGCTTCCTCGGCGGCCAGGAGCGCGACGCGCTCCGACAGCTCCATCGGCGACATTTGATCCCGGTATACGTCGTCAACGGTGCCGGCGATCGTAGTACGCAGACCGTCGATCGGAAAACGCGAAATCCGTTTTATGCCGGAAATACCGCCGGTCAATTTCGCCCAATTGTCGGACTTGCCAACGCCGAGCGAGGTGACGATGCCTATGCCAGTCACCGCGACAACGGGGCGGTCGCGTTTATCGCGCGTTGCGGTTGCCATGATGCTCCCTCTCAAACGACCCGTTCGACCAGCGCCAGTCCTTCACCGCGCCAATTGCCGACGCTGGTAACGACGACTTGGGTGACATCGGGCGGACTTTGCCCAACGTCTCCGCTTCCAACCGCCGCAAACAGCTTGCCGTGCTCGATCACGCCGCAGGCGATGCCCAGATTTGCCGCGAATTGAGCCTCCAGACCATGACCGATATACGTCCCGGTATTGCGTACGGGAAGGGCAATTTCCTGCAATGCGGTGCGCTCAGCGGAGGTCGCCGGTTCGGCCCCGCTGGCGCCGGAGATGACGCCGCAGTGGGCGGGATCGACTTGACCGGCGATCGTTTGCCATTGGCGGTGAAGCGTAGCCTCGATCTCGCCCGTTTCGCGGCGGTTGCGGTCGGAAGCTACCGGCGAAATCCGCGCCCGCGGGCGCGCCCCCCGGGCTCGCGCGTGGTCCGCGCTTTCGAGCACGAGAAAGGCTCCCATGTCGCCGACCGCCAGCGCGCCTTGAGGACCGCGATCCCACACCGGGGCGAACGGGCCTTTCAGCGCCAGGCCCGATTGTTCGAACACAAGCAGCAAGTCCCATCGTGTGGCGTGATAGGCGCCACCGACCAGGGTCAATTCGCTTTGCCCGGCGGCGACGCGCGCTTGCGCGATGCGCACGGCGTCGACGCCGGCCGCCTCCTCACCGAGGAACGTTCGTGACGATCCGACGACGCCGTGCACGATCGCGATATTGCCGGCAAGCAGGTTCGGTAGCTGCGCCAGGAACAAGGTCGGCCGCAGATCGCTCATCAGCCGTTCGTTGAGATACGGACCGCGCTCGGTGACCTTGCGCATGCCGGTGAGGATCGCACCATCGGCGGCGGTATCGCGCTCGCCGCCGGCCGCGGCAACGATCATGTCGGTTTCGTCGAGCAATTCAGGCTTGCCGGCAACGCCGGCGTCTTGCAACGCCAATCCGGCGGCGTAAACGCCGATGCGCTGCCACAACTCCATTTGGCGCTGATCGCTTTTCTTTGGAATCTGCTTGTCGAAGTTGATCGGTGCAAGCGGGTGCACGATGTAGGGCGAAAAGCTTTTATCGTCACATGGCGGGGGATCGCCCTGCTGCAAATGGCTCCAATTCGCCTCAAGCCCTTCGCCAAGGCAGGTAAGCAGACCGACGCCGGTGATCCACACCTCACGGCGTCCGCTCACTTGGTGAGCTCCTTGACGGGAACGTCGATACTTTCCGCCCACTGCGTGATCGCTTGGCGGAATTCCGGGTTCGGAAAAGACATCACGCGATAAGTGATCTGCGCCTCGCAGACGGCTTTTCCCTGCCGCGCTCCCTTGCAGTGCGCGACCGTGAAACCGGAGCCCTCATGCACGATGTGCCCTTCGAATTCGAGCTCGTCGCCCGGATACACGGCGGTGCGGAATTTCGCCTCCTTGACGCCCATCAGGAACGGCATCGCGGTAAAGCTCGCCATCGCCATGACCAGCCAGCCGGTGGTTTGTGCCATGCATTCGAGCAGTAGCGCTCCCGGCATCAGCGGGTAATTCGGAAAGTGCCCTTCAAAGATGGTGCTTTGCAGCGGCACCTTGCAGATTGACCGAACCGTGCGCGCATCAACGTCGAGCGCCACGACGCGGTCGATCATCTGGAAATATTCAAAACGCATCGGCGCGCTCAGGCGCCCTTGGCGGCGATCAGCTTGTCGATCTGCTCGCTTAGGTTATTCAGCACGAAGTACTGATCCGTCGTCGCCTTGCCGTCGTTGACTTCCTGGGTCCACTGCTCGAGCGGCAGTTTGATCCCGAAGGTCTTGTCGATGGCGAAAGCGATATCCAGAAAGTCGAGGCTGTCGATCTCGAGATCGTTGATCGCGTGACTTTCCGGCTTGATGTTCTCGCGCGGAATATCGCAGGTTTCCGCAATGATATCAGCAACTTTATCAAACGTGGCAGACATGCTGCGGGCCCCTCCGGTCGTGCCTGCTCGTATAGCGAAGGATGCCGCCAAGTTCAACGCCGCCGCCTTGCCGCGGACCCGTTGCGGCCTCCTTGCCACATTCCGCCCGGTTCCGATCTGTCTTAAATTCCTTGGCGGGGCGTAAAAGGCGGCATCCCGGGAGCCATCCATGCTTCATCTCGCGCGCAAATTCTTCGGCCACGGCCTGGCCGCCATCTGCGCATTGGCGGCGACGCAGCTTACCGCGACCCAGGCCGGAGCGGCCGATTATGACGTCGGCTCGATCCACATTACCCAGACCTGGGCGCGCGCCACCCCGAAGGGGGCGAGCACCGGCGCCGGCTATTTGACGGTCACCAACAACGGCACGTCGCCGGACCGGTTGAGCTGTATGTCGAGCGCCGCCGCCGGCAAGTGTCAAATCCACTCCATGACCATGGAAGACGGCGTGATGAAAATGCGGCCCGTGGAAGGCGGCCTTGAAATCAAGCCGGGAGAGGCCGTGACGCTCAGGCCGGGCAGCTTCCACGTGATGTTCGTCGACCTCAAGCAGCCGTTCGAACCGGGCAAGACTGTCGAGGCTACCCTGAAATTAGAGAAGGCCGGCACCGTCAATGTGGAGTTCCCGGTGGTGGCGATCGGTGCCGCGGCGCCGGGAAGCGCTTCCACGGGCGGAACCATGATGATGGACAGCGGCCATGGGGGCATGATGCAGATGAACAAGCATTGACCCGGCCAGCATAGATCCCACAACGCCCTGGCATTGATCGCCCCGGCTAAGCGTTGCCGGCCACGACGCGGTGCCGCTATTTCACCGCGCGCTCACGGAACGGCTGGGGGGTGTCTTCCGGCACCGGCATCCGAAAGACGTTGAGCGCCATCGAAACCGTGACGTAGTAGCCAAGAATGCCAACCAGCTCGACCATGCCGGCGTCACCGAGCAGTTTGTGAACGCGGGCATAGGTGGCGTCGCTCACCCTGCGCGTCGCATACAATTCCTTGGCGAAAGTGTAGATCGCCATTTCATCGCGAGGCGCCGATTTTGGCGCGCGCCCGGCTTGCAGATCGCGGATGGTCGCTTGCTTGACACCTTGCTTCGCGGCGATCACCGCGTGCGCCGCCCATTCGTATTGCGCCTTCCAATGTTGCGCGGTGAACAGGATGGCGAGCTCGGACAAGCGCGGCGGCAGACTGGTGCCAAAGCGCATATGTGCGCCGAGCTGTTGCGCCAGCTGGCCGAAACCGGGCGCATGGAGATAAACGGCAAATGGTCCGTCGTTGCTGAACGCGCCGCGCGGGCCGGACTTGATGGCTTCGACCAGCGCCTGTTGCTCGGCGCCAAGGCTCGTCATATCGATCACCGGTAAGCGCGGGGAGGGCGGCTTGACCGTTTGCTTGGAGCGTGAGCGGCGCGACGGCGGTTTCGGCATGGCATCCTCCGTACCTGGATCTGGGCGTAGCTGAGCGTCGAGTTGGGCGTGAAATTATTTCGTAGCGATGAGATCGATTAGAGCGGACATGCCGACGTGGGTGGTGCCCTCATTGAGCACGCTGTCGTGTTCGCGAATCTCTATTTCCGACATGTCGCCGAAGGCGCTGTGCAGCATCGCGCGTGTGTATAAGCGCTCTACCTCCGGCGGCCCGCCGGTGCGGTAGCTCAGTTGCTCGGGGCGATAACCTTGCATGAGCAGAAGCCCGCCAGGTTTGAGCGCCTGCTTAAGGTTGGCGAAAAACGCGGGCTGCTCGGCGGCGAAGACGACCTGAACGAAAATAGCCGCAATGACGTCGAAGGCGGCTTTTGGCCAGGGCCAAGTGATTACGTCGGCGATTTCCGTGCTGATACGCACGCCGCGTTCCTGCGCGAGCGCACGCGCTTTTTCGAGAGCTGCCGCGGAAAAATCGATCGCGAGCACGTCAAGGCCCTGTCCGGCGAGCCAGACGCCGTTTCGGCCTTCGCCGTCGGCAACCGAGAGCGCGGTTGCTCCAGGATGCAGGCGGCGTGCCTGCGATTTGAGGAATGCGTTGGGCTCCTTGCCAAAAATGTAACCGGGTGGGCGAAATCGCGTCTCCCATCGTTCGTGCTCAGACATTTAGGTCCCAGAATTTTTTCTTGGCCGCGGCCTATCTTTGCCGTTCGTCACCCGAGGGCACGTCCGTAAGATGTACTATCCAAGTACCAGACTGACAAATCGGTGGCTTTTGCGAAGGGGCCGATCGCTTGCGCTAAGGCTTGGCCGGCGGCGGTTCGACCCGAAAACCATCTCCCGGTTTGATCGCGATGCGCCCGTCTGCGACCGCGCTCACCCAGCGTGCGGTTGCCGGAATGCCCCCGAATGAAAAGAAATGCGGCACGATCCCCGCGGGCGCCGCCTCGGCGAGCGCCATGATCAGGTCGTCGGGGGCGGTAGTGGTGAACATCTGCCGCATCAGGCCGGAGCGCTGCGTCAACGCCTGGGCGGACGCACGCACGCCGCAACGACTCGCGTATCGCATCAACGAGGTTAGGCTGGTCGGACCGGCAAGCCCAACGCGCAGGCGATGGTCGAAACCGAAGGCACGCAAGCGTGTGATGAAGCCGAGTATCGCGCGGGCCTCGAAGCAGAACTGAGTGACGATCTCGACCGTGAGCCCGATCGCTTCGGCAGCCGCGATTTTGTCGGTCAGCGCGCGGTGGAGTTCATCGTCGCCGATGCGCGGATGGCCCTCAGGATATCCGGCAATACCAATTGTACTGATACCGCGTCGTGGCAACAGGCCGGAGTTGATGGCATCGAGCGCGTTGCGGTACGGTCCGGATTCGCTGCGGTCGCCGGCAATGACGAGGACTGTGTCCACTCCCGCCTCGCCGTTGAGCTTTGCGAGAAAATCATCAAGCGCCTGGACGCTGGCGAAATTGCGCACCGCGATATGCGGAACCGGCTGCAGGCCGGCGTCGCGAATTTGCACGGCGGCGGCGACGGTCTCATCCGTCGGCCGATTTGGGACCGCGCTCACATAAATCCGCGTGCCGCGCGAAAGCACAGCAAGTGACGCGATATCAGCACCCGAGGGCCGCGTCACCTCGACGGAAAGCCCGGTCATGAACGCGACGACACCCGCCACGGGATCGGCAGGGGCCTGCGGCAGGGGAGTCGGAAGTGCGCTCATGTGCGCTCACCGCCCTCAGTTCATTTCTCCGCCCCGAGGACAGAAAAAATCAGGCCCGCCGGCGCGAAATGACGAACGACTCGTCGAAGAACCACAGGCCGCCACGCTCGCGCAGAACCTCGCGAGTTGCATCGATGTAGCGGCCGTCGGCGGCGGCCTCGGCGACGCGGTGATCCTCGACTTGCGCCACGTAAATCGCCGCATTCCAAGCCGCAAACAGCGTCGAAGTACCGATCGACTCGGAAATTTCCGACGGCAACGTGTGCATGACGTAGCGGAACAGCGAGCGGTTGTCGGCGTAGGCGTTGAAGTTCAGGTCGCGGCTCGCCGGTCCAAGCTCGTGTTTGACCGCCTTCAGGATTTGATGCCGGTCATGGATGAAAGGATTATCATCCGGCCAAACTTTCTGGATGATCTCCATACCGGGATCGTGGCCGTGTGAGTGAATGGCGATAAGCCGGCCACCGGGGCCGACCGCACGGGCAAGGGGAGCGATGACGCGCTGAGCCTTGAATTCGAGCGTAGCGCGCGCGCGATACGGCTGCGAGGCGATGACCAGGTCGTAATTGGCGTTGGTGCCGCCGGCTTTCGGAATGATCGGGTCGAGTAGAAAGCGGTGATCTTCGCGATAGATGACGAGTACGACCGGACGCTCATAAATCGGATTGCCGGTGCGGGCGCTGACACCAGCCTTCCAGTTCTGCGCCAGGAAAGGCTCGAGATCCATGATCTGCTGTTCGAAACGGTGGGCGGAATTGCCGGTCAACGGCATTTCGTTCCACACCAGGCTCGATGCTGCGTTGAGCGATTTCACGTGCAGCCACGGGGCGTCGGCATAAGCCAGGTTCGTCAGCACCAGAACCGTTGCCGGATGCTCGAAAAAGCGGTCTGACATCTTTTGCAGGGTCAGCCGTACATCCTCCAGGCTGATCTCCTTGCCGACCACGTAGAAGGGCATGTGTGCGAAGCGGTCGTGCATGGCGCGCATGACGCGGACCAGCACCGAGCCGTCGCCAACTCCGGCGTCGAACAGGCGGACGGCAGGCGGCCGTGGATGGAGGTGAGCAAGCTCTTCGGAGACGCGGTGCGCGACTTCCCACTTTTCGCTGCACGTGTTGACGAACAGCAGGTATTTTTGCCGATTGTCGAAAAAGCGGAAGTTGCGTTGCGGATCTACAGGCTTTACCGCGGCCGGCAAAGACGGCGGCGAGGGCGGTGCGCCGGCAGGCCGTGCTTCGCGGGACCGTTCAATCACGATCGGACGCGGCCCTTGCGGTGGGTGAGATGTCATGAAGCCGTGGATGCGGTCGAGTGTGTCGGTGGTGATGCGGCCGCCGTTGCGCAGCCGTGCCGTGAGTTTGCCGTCGTTGACAGCGCGCCGGCCGAAAGTCGATTCGGCAAGACCGGTCTGCCGACAGTAGTCGGAGATTTCCTGGAGCAATTGTTGGGCGTTCATGGCACTATGCCGCTCCCTAAAAGCGTCTTCCTCGACCTATGGTTTGTCGTTGGGCCGGCGTTCTGGTCGCACACGGCTTTTCGTTCGGTGAACGAACCAATGGATGGGGGCAGGGTCAACCACAAAATGACCCATCATCGTAGTGGGCAATATAATGGGCACCAACCCATGATCCAGCAGCCAATGTTCCGGAGCGCGAGGCCAACCCTTTCGTCGCCGTGGAGCTTTTACACATCGAAATATGCCCGCGATGCCGCGACTGGCCGCTAACCTCGGCTATCTGTTCGCTGAGCGCTCCTTGCTCGACCGTTTTGCTGCGGCGGCCGCGGCCGGGTTCGGCGCGGTCGAGCTCTTGTTTCCCTATGAGGTTGCCGCGTCCGCGGTTAAGGCCGAATTGGCGCGTCATGGCCTCACTCAGCTGGGGGTCAACTCGCCGCCCGGCCGTGAAGGAGAATCCGGTCTCGCCGCGTTGCCCGGACGCGAGCGGGATTGGCAGGCCGCGTTTGAACGTGCGCTCGGCTATGCCGTCGCGATCGGTGCCCGCTCGATCCACTGCCTTGCCGGCTGCGTCGGGCCGGAGCAGCGGCCGGCGGCGGAAACGGTCATGATCCGGAATCTTTCGCGCGCCGCCGAACAGGCGGCGCAAGCCGGCATCGGGCTTTTGATCGAGCCGATTAATCCGCGCGATCGCCCGGATTATTTTCTCAACCGCGTCGAGCACGCCGCCGACATTGTCGGCAAGGTCGGCCATGCGAATTTACGCATCCAGTTCGATTTTTATCACGCCCAAATTGTCGGCGGCGATCTCATCCGCCGTTTCGAAGCGCATCTGCCGCTGATCGGTCATGTGCAGATCGCCGGAGTGCCGTCGCGCCAGGAGCCCGACGAAGGGGAAGTCAATTATCCGGGTATCCTCGACGCGCTTGATCGCCTTGGGTATTCCGGCTTCGTCGGCTGCGAATACCGGCCGCGCGGTCGCACCGAGGACGGGCTCGGCTGGGCTAAGGCATACGGGGTCGTGCCTCGCGCCTAACGCTAAGGATCGCCGCGAATCGGTCGCGGTTCTAGGTTCGATCGCCCGGCCGGCGCTGCTTCTGAAACGCCGGCCATTGGTGTATCGTTGAATTTAGGGACGTACGCGGACATGTGGGGTCGAAAAAGCAAACCCGCCTTAGCGAGCGAGAGCGAGCCAGCCTCGCCGCTGAAACAGGCGATGCACGAGGCTCGCGTCGAGGCCGCGGAGCGCACCAGCGTCGTCGTCGACCTGCGCGACGCCGAGGTCGCCCGCCTCGAACTCCTCAATGAGGCGCTCGATCCGCTTTTCGCCGGGATTCCGGCCGGGGTTGATCTATTCGACCGCGGCTTGAGCCGAGGCGACACGCCGCGTCTTTGGATCGATGCGGTTGCGCACATCGCCATGGGCCGCGATAAGCGAATTTATCGTTTCCTGCTGGATAGCCGTTTCGGCCGCCGCGTGCTCGCGGAGTTGCACGACATCGCCGATATCGCCAAATCCGTCACCGAGTACGTGGCGCGCCGCCTTGTCGAGCGTGAACGCGCACTGGACACCGATCCGGACTTCATGACTCGCGTCGGCGGAACGGAAACCGCGCGGCTTCGACCTCGTCGGCGCGGGCGTCGATGGGGGGCGTTCGCGATCGGTTTTGTGCTAGGCGTGGTCACGCTACTGCTCGTCATTTTGCTGGTTGCCAGCCGATATTAGAACAGCGTCCGGCGCGCGACCTCGCCGATGCTGCCGTCCGCGCGCAGTTGTCGTGTCACCATCTCACAGCGCCACGCGTCGGCCGTGCCGTCGATGTGGAAAAGATTGTAGCCCGACGCGTCTTCGTGGCCGTGCGGGACCTGGGCCGACGCCGACGGCGCGCCGATCGCGGGAATGGGTTTGGCCGGACCGTCCAGCCACACCAGCGACAGCGAGTGATCGTGGCCGTGAATGACGAGATCGGCGCCGTGCTTGGCAAGGACGCCGCGGAATTCCGCCGCGTCGGTCAGGCGCCGTAAATAGCGGTTCGGCGGGCTCACCGGCGGATGATGGATTAGCACGACGCGGAACATTCCGCGCGTTTCGTCGAGCGCTGCGGCAAAGCGGGCCAACTGATCCGCACCGAGTTGTCCGGTCGCCAGGAACGGTCCAGTCGGCAGCGCGGTCGACAGTGCGATCAGTGCGACGTCGCCGCGGCGCCGCACGAACGGAAACGTGCCGCTCCGCCCGCCGTTGTCGCCGCGCATATATTCGCCCCAAAAGTCGGCGGGACCTTGCTGCGCCTGCGGAACGTAAAGGTCGTGATTGCCGGGGACGACGGTGATGTCGCGAAAGGCGCCGAGCGAATCAAGCCATCGTCGCGCCCATGCGTATTCGGCCTCCACCGAAAAATTCACCAGGTCGCCGGTGACCGCGATGTGGTCGACGGGCGTGTTCTGCAAGTCGCGGGTAATAGCGTTGAGGGCTTCGACGCGGTGGATGTATTTGCGCCGGCGATGCCAATTTATAAAGCCGAGGCCGCGCTTGCCAGCAAGCTGATCGAGCCCCGGCCTTACCGCCAGATGCAAATCGGAAATATGGGCAAGTGCGAACATGCCGGCCTAATGTTACGCGAATTGTACTTAACAATGGCTTTTTACAATGGCTTTTTGCTTTCCGGCCGTAGCCGGCGGTCACGAGCTGCCGATGAGGATGCCTGCGGCGAAGACCAGCGCGCCGCCAACCATGACCTGGAAAGCAGCGTGCAGGAACGGGGTGTCCATATAGCGGGTGCGGATCCACGAGATCACCGCGAGCTCGAGCACGACGACAGCGAAGGCGAGCGCAGTCGCCGCAAAAAAATGCGGGATGAGATAGGGTAGGGTATGGCCGAGCCCGCCGATCGCGGTCATAACGCCGCAGACCGCGCCGCGCGCCAGCGGGGCGCCACGGCCGGTCAGCGAGCCGTCGTCGGATAACGCCTCCGCAAAGCCCATCGAGATGCCTGCGCCGACCGCGGCTGCAAGCCCGACCAGAAACGTCGCCCATGTATCGTGCGTGGCGAATGCTGCTGCGAACAGCGGTGCCAGCGTCGAAACCGAGCCGTCCATGAGGCCAGCGAGCCCCGGCTGCACGTATTGCAGCACGAACATGCGCCGTGCGGTTTCGTCTTCGGCGGCGCGCGCGCCTGGCGTGATGTTGTCACCCAACGCTTGCGCGAGCTTTTCATGTTTGTCCTCGGCGGCGGCGAGCGCGCTGAGCAAATCGCGGGTGGCGTCATCGTGCGCCGATTGAGCCGCGCGCCGGTAAAACCGCGCGGTCTCGAATTCCATTTCCTCGGCAAATTTGCGCACGGCTTCGATTCCGAGCGGCCGGTTGAGCCAGATCGGCCGCCGCCTGACGAAGCCCTTCACATCCTGCCGGCGGATCAGCGGCAGAAAGTCGCCGAATTTCGTCCGGTAAAGATCGAGCAGCATGTCGTGATGGCCGATTTCTTCCTCGGCCATCTTGTCGTAGATGCCCGCAGTGTCCGGATAAGAACCACGCAACGCGTCGGCGAACGACCGGTAGATGCGGTTGTCTTCGTCTTCGTTGGAAATTGCGAGCGCCAGAATTTCACGCTCGCTCAGATCGGAAAAGCTTTTCACAGTGGCGCTCAATAATCTCAAGGTTGTTACCTCAAGATGCAAATATTAGAACATTTCTAAAGTAGGGCGCTAGGGCCCCAGGGGTTTTATCTAGCGCTTGGCACGAAGTATCTTGACCGGCCGCTTCCCGCGCGCAGGTTCCGGACGCTGGTTCGGAAATGATGGGCCGAAACATTCGAGCGATCAGGTTTCGTCAACATGGAATTTGAATCGTTCCGCCGCCCGTTCGAGCCGGCAATGCAGCGCATCATGCATTTCTATTGGCGCTTCGCCCGCGGCCTCACACTCGGCGTGCGCGCACTGGTGATCGACGGCACGGGACGCGTCTTCCTGGTCAAGCACAGCTACATCGCCGGCTGGCATTTGCCGGGTGGTGGCGTGGAGCCGGGCGAAACCTTGAGCACGGCGCTCGCCCGCGAACTACGCGAGGAGGGCAATATCGAACTGCGCGACGCGCCGCTGTTCTTCGCTGTCTATTTCAACCGGCGATCTTCGCGGCGCGATCATGTCGCGCTGTACGTCGTGCGCTCGTTCCACCAGACCGCCGCGCCGGAGCCGAACAATGAAATCGTTGCTCACGGCTTCTTCGCGCCGGATTCGTTGCCGCAGGATACCGCACGCGCGACGCGTGAACGCATCGCCGAGGTGCTCGGCGGCCGGAGCGTGACGGAACTGTGGTGAACGGCGCCGCTATTGTCGGCGCATAATCAACACCGCGTTATTTGGTCGTAAAGCCGCAAAACGCCGGCAACCATCGCGCACTGCCGGCGTTGGCGGGCATGCGTGGCATGGTGAGGACAGAAGGAGAAACGGTAATGAGGACGACTATTCTTGCACTCGCCGCCGCCTTGGCGCTCGGCACGGCGAGCATTTCAACCGGCGCTGTCGCGGCCCCCCACGGAGGCGGGCATTTTGGCGGCGGCGGACATTTTGGCGGCGGCGGTCATTTTGGCGGCGGCGGTCATTTCGCTGGCGGGAATTGGCGCGGCGGTGGTTGGCGCGGCGGCGGTTGGGGCCCCGGCCTCGCGCTCGGCGGTCTAGCCTTGGGCGGCCTTTATGCGTATGGCGGCCCGAGCGGCTATTGTGGGTACCCGGATTATTACTACAACTACGGCTACTGCGGCGCTCCGGGATATTATTACGGCTGGTAAGCGGCTCGGTGGAAAATCAAAGCGCCGCGTCGGTTGTCCGCGGCGCTTTGACGTTCAGCTGAATCTACCGCGATCGTGTGGCAGCATGAAATCGAGCTGGGGCCCGATTGGCACGATGCCGGTCGGATTGACGTTGCGGTGGCTGCCGTAATAGTGCCGCTTGATGTGATCGAGGCTGACGGTTTCGGCCACTCCCGGCACCTGGTAAAGGTCGCGCAGATAATTCGACAAACTCGGATAGTCGATGATACGCCGCACGTTGCATTTGAAGTGGCTGTAGTAGACCGCATCGAAACGAATAAGTGTCGTGAATAGCCGCCAGTCAGCTTCTGTGATCTGTCGCCCGACCAGATAGCGCTGCTTTGACAGCCGATGTTCAAGCTGATCGAGTGTTGCAAACACCGCCCGCGCTGCGTCCTCGTAGGCCGCCTGTGTCGTGGCGAAGCCGGCGCGATAGACGCCGTTATTGACGGTGTCATAGATTACGTCGTTGAGACGGTCGATCTCGGTGCGTAGTTCAGCCGGGTAATAATCGGTGCGTATGTCGGTGTATGCATCGAAAGCTGAATTGAGCATACGGATGATTTCGGATAACTCGTTGTTGACGACGGTGCGGCGTTTCTTGTCCCAAAACACCGGCACGCTCGAACGGCCGCTATAACGCGGGTCGGCGATCAGATAGATGTCGGCCAGCGCGGTTTTGCCGTTGACGGTGTCGAGCGTCGCTCCGGGCTCGGTGCCGAACTCCCAACCTTTTTTGCCGAACAGCGGCACTGTTACAGAGACCGAGATCACGTCTTCCAGCTTCTTGAGCTTGCGGAAGATGAGGGTACGGTGGGCCCACGGACAGGCGAGCGATACGTAGAGATGATAGCGGCCCGCTTCCGCCGGGAAACCGCCCTCGCCGGTCGGGCCGGCACTGCCGTCGACGGTGACATAATTGTGGAATGCCGTGGGCTTGCGGACGAAGCGGCCCTCCTGGGCGCGCATATCTACGTCCTGCCAGGTGCCATCGACGAGCAGTCCCATTCGTTGCCTCCGCTTACTTCACCCACGATCGGAGCACGTACTTAATCATTCCGGCCGCCCGCGACAGGGCAGCCGTTGCATATCGATGCTGGACCGCGCCTGGCACAGATGCTAGGCGGCGGCCCATGACCGATATTTCGCTGACCATTTCGCCAGAAACGCGGGACGATGCGCAGGCAATCGAACACCTGCACGAGCGCACATTCGGTCCCGGCCGCTACGCCAAGACCGCCTATCGGCTCCGCGAGCAGGTGCCGCATCGCCCCGATTTGTCGTTCACCGCGCGGATCGGGACGCTGTTGGTCGGCTCGGTGCGGCTGTCGCCGGTGCGGATCGGTGAAACCAAGGCATTATTGCTCGGTCCACTGACCGTTGAGCCGACCTTCCGCGACCGCGGCGTTGGTCAAGCGTTGATCGAGCGCGCCCTCGACGTGGCGCGCACGCAAGGACACCGCCTTGTGATCCTGGTCGGCGACGAACCGTATTACGGCAAGTGCGGCTTCAAGCGCATTCCGCCTGGTCGCGCCATCATGCCCGGCCCGGTCGATCCGGGGCGGCTCCTCGTTGCTGAACTGGCCGACGCCGCTTTCGACGGCGTTTCGGGCCCGATCCGTCCGCAGTGGGATCCATAACGCATTCAGGGACGGTGCCCCCGCCGCTCCGGTGCGGTCGCGGAACCAAAGTACGCTCCCCTCGGTTGCAGACTGGCAGAGGAGCCGGTCATGTCGTTGCTAAAGTGGGCGCTGATTTTCTTGGTCATTTCGTTGGTCGCGGCTCTGTTCGGGTTTACCGGCATATCGGCTGCGACGGCCGATGTTGCCCGCGTCCTGTTTTTCATATTTTTGGTGATTTTCCTGGTCTTGTTGGTCTTGGGGCTGACGATCTTCCGCGTGTAGGGATACGGCAGCCACAGACGCGCACCCAGGTTCGCGTGTGACGCGAGATGCGGTTGTCCCAACGACTAAAAACACAACAAAATCTAGGAAACGAGCGTCGCCGGAGCGACGCCGGCAGCCGCCCGAACGCGGCAGGTTGAATTGTTCGCCAACGCCTTTCCAGGTTGTAAAAATATGTGTAGGTACTGCTGGATGCTGGGCGGCGAGAATTCGCAATGAACAGGATGCAACTCGAATACATCCATGAGATCGTTTCCGAGCTGGCAGAATTGGCGGAATCAGAGAAGACAGCAACGCTTGCCTATATCCTCCGCGTTGCGGAAGCTGAATCCAATCTATTGTTACGACAGCTGGCCGCTCGAAAGCTGCCAGCGAAAAAGCTTCCCCAGAAAAAGCTCTCGCCCAAAAAGCTTCCGCCGAAGAAGCCGTCATTGAAGTCGCGTCGCGTGCAACAGAGTCCGCCCCTTCGTTAGCGTCAGTTGGGCGGCGATCCCCACACCACATAGTGAAACCATCCTGGCAATACGCATTGGAATGCAGATCATGAGTGTTCGTTTTGATGAGCCGTCGGCTGACGAGGGCCGCAGGTTGATAGAGGCGTTTCGGCAAATCAAGCATGGCGCGCAGCGCGCCAGGCTGATTGCCGTAGCCGAGCGCCTGGCTGCCGAAGAGTTGCCCGAAATGGACCCGAATTTGTGGGAAACGGAGTCCTCCACGCCCTGATATAGCGGCGGCAATCCGCGAAGGCCGCTCGCCGGCGCTCTGACGCCGTGCGATGGCCGCCTGACTTGCCGCCGAAGTTAGATCGCCGCCCGTGGGGGTTCTTGAGCCGGAATCGTCCCGCCTTGCGATGGCGCACGGTTACGTAATATTTGCGCCACCCGCCAACCCCGCCAGCCACTAGCCTCATGAGGGGCGCAGGCAAAGGGGCGGGAGTGCACAATGAACAATTTGAAGATTCAATACATTCGCGAGATGGTGCGCGAGGTCGCGAAGCTGGCGGAGACAAACGGCGCCGATACGCTCGCGTACATGCTTCGCATGGCCGAAGCCGAAGCCGACGAGTTGTTGCGCAAATCGCAGCCGAGGCGAAAGCGTGGATTTTCGGCGCCTTGAGCGCAACCGCGCTTGGCGGCTTCATTATCAGGAGTCTCGAAGAGTCTCGATTATCAGGAGTCTCGGACGCCCATTTCACCGCCCCTCGCGCGCCCAGGTGCCGGCAAGGCTGCCGACGAGGAGCAAAAGTCCAAGCAGACCGGCAAACACCGGGAGCACGCCGATACCGCGCACGACGCTGGCGTCGCGCATTTTCAGGCCAATCCAATCGTCGCCCTGGTAGGTATCGCCGGCGCGGACGGCGAGGATACGCGGCACGTCTATGCCGCCGCCTCGATCGAGCCGCCGCGAATCGCCGCCGGTTGCCGCAGTGATCGGCGCGAGCACGTCGGTCGTCGAGGTTACTTCCGCGAATTCGCGCGGATTGGCCGGCCCGATATTGACCAGCGCGTTGAGCTTGCCGTCGGTGGCGCGCCAAAGTCCGAGTTCGTTTGCGGGCACATTTGTCTCCCAGACGCCCGGTTCGGTCGGGGAAAGCTTTAGGGTGCGCGTTGCGCCCGAAGGCGAGGTCAGTATCACGTCGGAAACGTCATCGGCCATGGTTTGCCGCTGCACCAAAAGCTGACGTCCGGTGACGGTGAGGCGGAGCGCTTCCTCCTCAAGCTCGGGCTCTTTCATCAGCCAATGGGAGAGCCGGCGCAGCAGGTCGAGATGCGGGCCGCCGCCCTCGAAACCGCGAGCCCACAGCCAGAGCTGGTCTGATAACAACAGCGCTACACGCCCTTCGCCCTCCCGCGAGAGCACAAGAAGCGGCTTGTTGTCTGGTCCCGCCATCACGGCCGTGCCGGTAGTGTTCCTGGTGTCGACCAGACGGAACCATTGGCTCCAATGCGGAGGATCGCTGTCGGATCCCGCCAAATTGCGGGTGACCGGATGACGTTTGCCGAGGTCGGTGAGCCGGGCGCGGAAACCGCGCTCGGTGACGTTGCCGCTCGGTTCGGCCGGTAGGATGGAATCGAGCGGCGTGCGCCAGATGCTGGTCGGGCTCGCGTAATCGGGGCCGGCGGCAACCAGCACGGCACCGCCGTCGCGCACATAGCGGGTGATGTTGTCGAAATAGATCATCGGCAGCACGCCCTGGCGGGCATAGCGGTCGAAGATGATGAGCTGAAACTCGCCGATCTTTTGCTGGAACAGCTCGCGGGTCGGAAAGGCGATCAGCGATAATTCGTTGATGGGCGTGCCGTCCTGCTTCTCCGGCGGGCGCAAAATGGTGAAATGAACCAGGTCGACGGAAGCGTCCGATTTCAAGAGGTTGCGCCAGGTTCGTTCGCCGGCATTCGGCTCGCCCGACACCAGCAGCACGCGCAGTTTATCCCGCACGCCGTCAATCGAGACCACAGCGCGGTTGTTTACCGGCGTCAGCTCGCCTGGGAGCGGCGAAGCCTCGATCTCGACAATGTTCGCCCCGCCGTGCGGAATCGGAATGTCGGCGCGCTGCGGCACGCCAACCGGAACGGTGCGCGTCTCCACAAGGTCGCCGTCGCGTCGCACCGTGACCACGGCGCTTCGTTCGTGCGCGCCCTGATCCTCGACCTGGTAGGTGATCGTCTGCGACTGCCCGACGATGCCGAAGCGCGGCGCAGCGATCAGCGCGACGCGGCGGTCGCGCTCGTTCTTGTTGCCGGTGATCAGCGCGTGAACCGGCGCGGCAAAACCGAGCGCGCTGGCTTCGGCCGGCACGTCGTGCACGCGTCCGTCGGTAATCATAATGGCGCCGGCGATCCGGTCGGCGGGTACGTCGGCGAGCGTCGAGCCGAGCGCGCTGAACAATCGCGTGCCGTCGGTTTCGCCGTCCGACTGGCCGGCTTCGACCACGCGCACGTCGAGTCCGGGAATGCGGCCGAGCCGCGCGATGACGGCCGCACGCGCTTCGGCGGTCTGCCGGGCGCGGTCGCCGAAGTTCTGGCTCGGGCTCTTGTCGACCACGACGACGGCCACCGAGCTGAGCGGATCACGATCCTCGCGTGTGAGCGAGGGATTGGCGAGCGCAAGCACGAGAAGCGCGAGCGCCATCGCTCGGATCGCGGCGCCGCGGCTCCTTGACACGAACAGCAGCATCGCGAGCACGCAGGCGCCGGCGACGGCCGCCCACAGAACCTGCACGTCGACGAACGGGGCAAACGCGATGCCGAAGTTCAAGTTCGTTCTCCTACTGCCCGAGTTGCTCGAGCAACGCCGGCACGTGCACCTGGTCGGCTTTGTAATTGCCGGTCAGGGTGTACATCACGAGGTTGACGCCGGCGCGGAATGCGAGCTCACGCTGGCGCGGCTCGCCTTCGACCATCGGCAGCATCGGTTGGCCGTCGGGTTGTATCGCCCAGGCGCCGGCGAAATCGTTCGAGGTGATGATGATCGAGGACACACCGTCGCCGCCGCGCGCCGGTCGTCGCGATGCCCGGTCCTCGTCGTTGACTGCCGGCAACGCCTCGACCCAGAGCTGGCCGGTATTGAAGCGGCCGGGAAAGTCGCGCAGCAGATAGAATGTCTTGGTCAGGACGTGATCGTGCGGAACCGGCTCGAGCTCCGGAATGTCGAGTGAGGAAAGAATCTTGCGCAATTCGAGCATGCCGGGGCTGCGCGTCTCGCCGCCCGCCCCAGGCGGCGCCACGACGGCGTCGCGGGTATCGAACAGGACGGTGCCGCCCTGCTTCATGTAGGTGTCGATGCGCTTGAGCGCGTCTTCCGAGGGGCGTGGCACCCCCGGCACGATGGGCCAATAGATCAGCGGATAGAAAGCGAGCTCGTCGTGGGCGATGTCGAGTCCAATCGGATCGCCCGCCTCGAGGGCGGTGCGTTGCGCGAGAAAAAGCGTCAACCCGGCAAGTCCGGCCTGGCTGATGGAGTTGACGTCGTGGTCGCCGGTGACAACATAGGCAAGCTTGGTTTCGAGCGCCGAGCGCGGCACGTCCGCGCTCGGCAAATCCTGCGCACTGGAGCGCGGCAGCATCAGCGCCATGACCGCAACGACAATCACCGCCGCCGTGCCGGCGCGTGAAAACCGTGGAATAAGCCGGGTGACCGCGCCGCCGAGATACAGCACGATCAGCGTGTCGATCAGCAAGAGCGCAAGCGCCGCCTCAAGGATCGGTCCGCGCAGATCCTGCGGCTCGCTCTTGCGATAGATTTCGTGCGTGGCGTGCGGCAGAGCCGAGAAATCGAGCGGCTGCAGGCGATCGGCGGCGGACAAGGTGTTCACGGCCAAAAGTCCCTCCGGCGGACCGTAAAAACCGGGCGGGTGATCGGCCGTCGCGCTGGTCAAATAATCCGTTGGAACGGGCCGTGCGCTTGAAGGCGGCGCGATGAAGCCGCCGAAACCATCCAGCACGCGGTTCGGCGCTGCCGTCTCGTGCAGCGTCTTGGCTTTCTCGCTCACGTCCTTGGCGACCGTGGTCGTTCCGGCAAGTGCGACAACGCGCTTGAGCATATCCACAAAGGTGACGGACAGCGGTAGGTCCGACCAGCGCGTATCGCCCGTGACGTGGAACAGCACGATCAAGCCTTTGCCGCGGCGCGCGGCAGTGACGAGCGGCGTGCCGTCGGCCAATGTCGCCCAGGTGTTTTCGCTGAGCGCGGCGTCGGGTTCGGCCAGCACTTGGCGGCTCACCGTCACATCGGTCGGCACCGGCATGCCGTTGAAGGGGCCGTCGTGGGAGAACGCGGCGAGCGGCTGCGGCTTGTCCCAGCTTAGGCTGCCGCCGAGGACGCGGTCGCCACGGCGCAGCCGAACCGGAACGAGATCGTCGTCGGACGCGGCGAGCCGCGGCCCGGCGAAACGCACGAGCACGCCGCCTTCCTCGACCCAGTGCGCCAAGCGGTCATGCGCGTCGCCGGCGACAGTGCCCACATCGGCGAGAATAAGCATCGGCAGGCGCTGATCGAGGAAATGCGTCACGGCCTCGGCCGGCGACTCGCCCTGCGCGACCCTGATGTCGGCGAAAGGCGCGAGTGCGCGGGTAATGTAGTAGCTCGACGACAACAGCGGCTGCGCAGTATCGGCGCTGGCGCCGGACACGATACCGACGGTACGGCGCCGCCAACGCTTGTCCAGCAATTGCACCGCGCCGGCCGAACGCTCGCCGGCGATCTCGATGCGGGCAATGTCGTTGCGGATTTCGACCGGCAGGTCGAATTGCGCTTCGGCTTCCCGCTCTCCCGGTTTGAACGCAAACGGCGCTTCGCCGAGCGGCAGGCCTTTAAGGTCGAGCGCGCGCACGGTGCCGGAATTGGCTGCGCCGGAGGACGCGCGCAGCACTTTCACGCTCAGCGCGCCGGCGGCGTTGTCGGCCGCGGTCAAAGCGCGCGCGTCGGCAATGCCGCCGGATACGATGGTCATCGCGCGGTTGTCGACGAGCGGTCCGAGTCCTTTGACGAAGTCGGCGCCGTGGCCGAGATCGACGCCGTCAGACAGCCAAACGAGTTCAACGTCGTCCTGTTGAGCCAAGAACCGCGTAATGGCCGGCAGCGCTTCGATGCGATCGACAGTTTGCGGCTGCGGCCGCAGTTGATGCAGCCGTACGCGGGCCGACGCCGCGGTCGCAAATGAGATGTCGCGGGTGCCTTCGGAGAGTGGAATGAGCGCGACGGCGCGCCGATCATTGTCCGCCCGCGCGATGACGTCGTCAGCGGTGCGCAATCGGGCGTCCCACGCCGCCGCCGCCGCCCAGCCGTCGTCGATCAGGATGGCAAGCGGGGCCCGCGTTTTCATGGCCGTCAGCGGCGGATTCCACAGCGGCCCCGCTGCGGCGACAATCACCAGCGCCGCGAGAAGGAGCCGTAACAAGGTCAGCCACCACGGCGTGCGGGCAGGGGTTTCCTCTTTGGGCGCGATTTCAAGCAAAAGCCGGGTCGGCGGAAAATCGATGCGCAGGGGCCGCGGCGGGATCAGACGCAACAGCCACCACAGCGCCGGCAGTGTCAGCAATCCGATCAGCACGGGCGGTTCGGCAAAGCCGAGCGGCAATCCGGCAATCATGCCGTCATCCTTGCCGCGGCCATCGCGGACGGCCGCCCGCTGCCGCCGTTAACGAGGCCGCCGATGCGTGCGTGCAGCGCGAGCAGCAGTTCGCTCGCCGGACGGTCGGTGCGGTGGATGGTAAAACTCCAAAACAACCGATCGGTTTCGCTGCGGATCTCGGCACGGTGGCGCGCGACGCGCGCGATGTAATCGGCGCGCCAGGTCTGCGCTCGACCCGCGGTAACTCGGGCACCGCCCTCCGGCTCGACGAACTCGACACGGCCCCAATACGGAAACGTCTCCTCGGCGGGGTCGACGATCTGCACGACGTGGCCGCGCGCGCCGGTGCCGGAGAGTTGCGTGAGTGTGTGCCTCACGTCACCGATGGGGCTCCACAGGTCGGAAAGAAGTACGATCTCGGCGAGCGAGGAGGGCGCGAAGTCCGCGGGCAGGCTCGCGCGGTCGGCGCGGTCATGCATGATCGTCTGCGCCATGCGCTCGATGACGTTGCGGCTGCCGGTGGGGCGCATCAGGCCTGGGATTCCCACCCGCTCGCCGCCCTCGACCAGAATCTCGGCGAGCGCCAGTGCGATGACCAGCGCGCGATAAAGCTTGGTGTCACGAACGAGCGGTGAGGCGAACACCATCGACGGCGAACGGTCGGGCCAGATCCAGACCGTATGCGCCGCCTCCCATTCTAGCTCGCGTACATAGAGGTGGTCGTCGCGGGCCGAGCGCCGCCAATCGACTCGCGCGGCCGGCTCGCCCGAGATGAAACGGCGATACTGCCAAAAATTCTCGCCGGGGCCGGCACGGCGGCGTCCGTGCAAGCCATGGATCACGGTCGCCGCGACCCGCCGCGCTTCCAGGATCAGCCGCGGCATCGTCGCCGCGAGCGTGCGACTTTCGCCGACCGCACGTTGTACTGCGGGACGATCGTGAGCGGATTTGCGCCTTCCGTCCGGCGGCATCCGTTTATCCGATCCGCGCTTTTAGACGGCCGATCACGGCCTCGACGCTTTCGCCTTCCGCGCGCGCCGTGAAGGTCAGCGCCATGCGATGCTTGAGCACCGGCTCGGCGAGATCGAGCACGTCGTCGATCGAAGGCGCGAGCCGCCGGTCGAGCAGCGCGCGGGCCCGCACTGCGAGCATCAGCGCCTGACTGGCGCGTGGCGACGGCCCCCAGGCAATTAGCTTGGCGGCATCGCCGCCTTCCGGTCCTGGCCGCGCCGAACGGACCAGCCCGAGGATCGCCTCGACCACGGATTCGCCGACCGGCAAACGGCGCACCAGACGTTGTGCGGCCATCAAGTCTTCGGCGCTCATGGCTGGCTTGGCCCGCGTCTCGTCGGCGCCTGTCGTCTCGAACAAGATCTTCCGCTCGGCGGCGCGGTCGGGATAGTCCACGTTGATTTCCATCAGAAAGCGGTCGAGTTGGGCTTCCGGGAGCGGATAGGTGCCTTCCTGCTCGATCGGGTTTTGCGTCGCGAGCACATGAAACGGACGCGGCAGATCGTGGCGCGCGCCCGCGACAGTGACGTGCTGTTCCTGCATCGCTTGCAGCAGGGCCGATTGCGTGCGGGGACTGGCGCGGTTGATTTCGTCGGCCATCAAGAGCTGCGCGAAGATCGGTCCGGTGAGGAAGCGAAAGCTGCGCTTGCCGGCCTGGCCCTCCTCGAGAACTTCGGTGCCGAGGATATCCGACGGCATAAGGTCGGGCGTGAACTGCACCCGCTTGGCGTCGAGCCCGAGCACGGTGCCCAACGTTTCCACGAGCTTGGTTTTGGCAAGGCCGGGTACTCCGAGCAGCAGCGCGTGGCCACCGGAGAGGATGGTGACAAGCGCCTGCTCGATGACCTTGTCCTGGCCGAAGATGACGGTTCCGATGGCGGCTTTGGCCGTGCGCACGTGGTCCGCGCTTGATTTGGCCGCGCGGACGATCATGTCTTCGAGCTTTTCTAAACCCTCACCGCCGACAACGGACATAGCTCAACTCCTTGTCTTGCAGCGCATTCCGCATCGAATCAAATTCGTGCTAGCGCGACGAATCAAAGCGGGCGGCTTTGCACCGATTTCGCGCAATGCAATATACGCGCCAGCATCAGGCAACGAGATTCGCAACAACAAGACTTGCGGCAATTCTTTCATCCATGGGGATCACAACTTAGCTTCGGCGCCGAGCTGATTGCATTCAGCGATCACGATCGCGCGAGCGATGCCGCCCCGGACTTAAGGTCCGAAACACCAACTTCAAGGCAAACCATGGCGAAGGAAGGGCAATCCGGGTTGGAAGCCATTACGGGCGCGCTCGGCAGCGTTGCCGGCCAAAGCAAAGGGCCGCCGCCGGTCGAGCGTTGGAACCCGCCTTTCTGCGGCGACCTCGACATGCGCATTGCCGCCGATGGCACGTGGTTCTACCTCAAAACGCCGATCGGTCGGCCGGCGCTGGTCAAGTTGTTCGCCTCGGTGCTCAAGCGCGAGGATGATAAATATTTTCTTGTTACCCCGGTGGAGAAGTGCGGCATCCAGGTTGACGACGCGCCATTTCTGGCGGTCGAGATGACTGTCGAAGATTCGCCCCTAGGGCGCGTCCTCAACTTCCGCACCAATGTCGACGATTGGGTGCAATGCGGACCGTCGCATGCGCTGCGTTTCGAGCCGCAGCCAGCAACCGGTGGCCTGAAACCTTATCTTCACGTCCGCCGCGACTTGTGGGCGAAGGTGACGCGCGCCCTGTTCTTCGATCTTGTCGAGCTCGGTGAAGAGCGCGAGGTTGGGGGCGAGGCGATGTTCGGGGTGACTTCGATGGGCGCATTCTTTCCCATGGCGCCGGCCGATCAGGCGAGGGACCTCTAAGTGAACGACCAGCGTGTGCCGTTGAGGCGCCCCGCGACGCAGGACTTTTTTGATCGCGCCCGCGCGCAATTGACGTTCGAGGTACCGGCGGCGCTGACCGACCCGCTGGCGCAAGGCGCGCGTGGCGATCTCGATCTCAATCCGTCGATGTGGGATCGCGCCGGTGTTGCCGCGACCAAGCCGGCCGCGGTTCTCATTCCCGTCATCGAACGCGATGAGCCGACGGTGTTGTTCACGCTCCGCACCCAAGGACTTGCAAGCCATGCCGGGCAGGTTGCCTTCCCCGGCGGCAAGATCGATCCCGACGACGAGAGTCCGGTTGCCGCCGCCCTGCGCGAAGCCAAGGAGGAGATCGGGCTTCCGCCGCCGCTGATCGAGCCGCTCGGCTATCTCGATCTCTATCTCACTTTCTCCGGCTTTCGCATTTTGCCGACAGTGGCCCGCGTCAAACCGGAGTTCACGCTTACTCTCAATCCCTGGGAGGTCACCGAGACGTTCGAGGTGCCGCTCGCCTTTCTGATGACGCCGGCCAATCTCCAGCGTCGCAGCCGCGAATGGAAGGGCATCAATCGCGAATATTATGCGATACCGTTCGGCGATCGGTACATTTGGGGCATTACCGCGGGTATTGTGCGTAACCTCTACGACCGGGTCTATGCATGATCAGGCCAGTCGCCACGGAGATCGGGCTGTTCCTTGCCCCGTTTGTCCTTTACGCGGCGTTTCTGATTGCGACGCGCACCGGTCTGATGCAGCCGAAGTCTTGGACCGCGCGCCGCATCGCCGGCCTGGTCATTGTGTCGCTTGCCTTGATGGCGGGAAGCTTTCTTGTCCTGGCGCAATTCGGCGGCTCGCCGCCGGGCTCGACCTACGTCCCCGCGCACGTTGAGCACGGCAAATTCATTCCGGGGACGACGAGGTGACGAGGCCGCCGCAACTTTCGCGGAATCTTGGCGATGCCGCTTGGCTTAGGGACGGCGAGGTTGCCCGCCTCCTGGCATTGCTCGATTGCGACGGCGAGGAAGCCCGCGTTGTCGGCGGCGCGGTACGCGACGCGCTTCTGCATCTGCCGATCGGCGAAATCGACATGGCAACGACGGCTTTGCCAGAGGAAGTGATGCGTCGCGTCGCCGCAGCCGGCGGCAAGACGATCCCGACCGGCATCGAGCATGGCACCGTCACCGTTGTGATCGATCATCGGCCAATCGAGGTCACAACGCTGCGCGAGGACGTCGAGACGTTCGGTCGCAAGGCGCGCGTTGTCTTCGGGCGCGATTGGCGCGCAGACGCCATGCGGCGCGACTTCACCATCAACGGACTCTCAGCAACTGCCGACGGGATGGTCCATGATTATGTCGGCGGCCTTGCCGACATTGCCGTGCGTCACGTCCGATTCATCGGCGAGCCGCGGCGGCGTGTCGAAGAGGACTATCTGCGCATTTTGCGGTTTTTCCGTTTCCATGCCCGTTTCGGCGAAGGCGCGCCCGATTCCGCCGGGCTCCAAGCGTGTATACGCGCGCGCGATGGAATCGAGACGCTGTCGCGCGAACGCATGCGCATCGAATTGTTGAAGCTAATTGTCGCCGCGCGGGCGACGCCGACGCTCGCAGTCATGACCGAGAGCGGGGTCCTCGGCATGGTGCTTGGCGGCGTCGCTTTTCTTGCGAGCTTCGAAAACATGATCAAGATCGAAGTCGCGCTCGGCATGGAGCCCGACGCTATCCGCCGGCTCGGCGCGCTGGGTGTGTGGGTCGCCGAAGACGCCGAGCGGTTGACGCAGCGGCTGCGGCTTTCCAACGCCGAGGCGGAGCGGCTGCTGGCGCTCGAACCCTGGTGGCGTGTAGCGCCGACCGGCGAGGCGGCCGGGCGTGCGCTGCTTTATGGCCTTGGGCCGCAATCATTCACGGATCGTGTGCTGACCTCCTGGTCGCGGTCCGAGGCCGGTGCGGCGGATGCGGCCTGGCGTGCGCTCGCGACATTGCCGCAACGCTGGACTGTGCCCGTGTTTCCGCTCAAGGCGGCGGATTTCACCCGTCGCGGGATCGCCGCCGGGCCTTTGCTGGGAGCGGTTCTTCGTGCCGCGGAGTTGGCATGGATCGCGGCCGATTTCCCGGCAGACCGCCTGTCGCTGGATGCGATTGCCGATCGTGCCGCGCAAGAAACCGTGCCGCTCTAACGTCCGCCAGCAAACGGGATCTGTCGCCGTGATTGCAAAACGAAAGGTCGCGCCATGAGCAGCATGGATAAGGAAGACCCCTGGGCCTGGATGCAGCCCTACGACGTTCGCCGCTTCGGCGAGGTCATCATGGATGCGAAGGAACAAGAGCGCTGGTGCCGCGCAGTGCTGCTCGGCGGTCTGCCTTTCATGTGGCGCAAGGCCGAGGTCGCACGCAACCAGATCTACGACCGGCTTGAGCTGCGTGAAGGCGACAAGGTGTTAGTCATCGGTGAATGTATAGAATCTTGCGGCTTCACGGACGACATTCGCAAGCGGATCGGACCGGGCGGTGACATTAAGGTGTTCGACATCACCGACGAGGCGCGCGACAAGTACATCGCCAAGGAGCGCGGCCGCGGCGGTCAGCTTGCCACCTGGGCCTGGAGTTACACCCGGGACATTCCGGACGGCACCTTCGATTGCGCCACCTGCCTGCAGGGAGTGCAGCATGCCGACGATTGGCGCGAAACCGGTGCGGAAATGCTGCGGGTCATGAAGCGCGGCCGTAATATCGTGTTGGCCGAAATCGCCTACAGCCCGGAGACGCGCATGAAGATCGGGCTCGACATGCACATTGAATACGTTTTCGACAAATTGCTCTCCAAGGTTGGTTGGAAGTTCGAAGAATTTCCATATTACAGCCCGCAGAACCTCGCTGACGCCTTCAAGGACTTGGTCATCGATCCGGGCGATTTCGTCTGGAAGGGAATCGAGATGTTCTGGGGCCGCAAGCTTTAAGTGCGGCTCTGCCCGCCGGAGCCGTTGATCCCGGCCAGGAATAAATTACGACATCCGCTCGCGCAGCAAGCGCAAGCGCCTGCGCGCCACGGGAGCGAACTCGGCAAACCGCGGGCGGACGGACGCCATCACACGGCGCGGCCGGAAGCGCTCGACTTGCATTTCGTTGCCGCGCCAAACGAAGTCGTCGCCGTGGAGTGCAGCAATGAAAAGCGCCGGCAGGAGCAGGTCGCGGGCCAGACAAGAGACCGGGTAGCGTGCCGACAGATGCCAGCCGGCGGCCGCGGCGAGCAGGGTTTCCGCGCCATACCAGAGCAAGCCGAACGCGGCCACGGTCGGTACCACCGGCAGTTCGTGAGCGGCTGCGGCAAAGCCAAGCGCAATCATCGGCAGTACGCCTCCGGAAAGCGCTTCCGGGAGGAAATAAAGAAAAAAGCTAGCGCGGCGCAGTCGCGCCCAGCGCAATTGCCGCTGCCAGACCTCGACGGCGCCGCGACGGCCGAGCGGCTGGGCGAACGGCCGGTCAACGAGGCGGACCTTCAAGCCGGCGCCGCGTACGATTTTGGTCGACGCGGCGTCCTCCGCCACTTCCTTGGCGAGCGCTTCGATGCCGCCGGCGCGCTCCAGGTCGGCTCGCCGCCACAGCATGGTCTTGCCCTGAGCGAAGCCGCAACCGAACGCGTCGGCGATATACTGCCAGCGCGCCTGATAGGTGTTGAGGAACGCGCATTCGAGCTCGGCCCAGATGCCCTCCGGCTGCGAGCCGATCGGCGGCGAGGCGACGAGCCCCGTATCGCTCCGCCAACTGGCAAACAGGCGCTCGATATAGTCAGCGGGCATCAGCACGTTCGAGTCGGCAAGCACGATCCAGTCATGACTCGCTGCGCGCCAGCCCTTGAGCACATTATTGAGCTTTGGATTGAGGCTCACTCGGTCGTCGCCGATCAGCAATCTGGCGCCGGCCCCCGGATGCGCAGCCATCATGGCTTTGATGATGGGGACAACGGGATCCCTTGCGGCCGCGACGCAGAACAGGAGTTCGCAACGCGGATAATCGAGCGCGAACGTCGAAGCGAGCGTGTCGGCGGCATGATTGTCTATCCCGCATAGCGGGCGCACCAGGCTGACGGGAGGAAAATCTTGACGAGGCGGACGGTCATCGGGCGTGGATCGCCGCAGCCGGACCGCGGCGATCCCGATGCTCGCTATGTGGATGGCGGTCGCGGCGATGCAGAAGGTCGCGGCGGCGAGAATCGGCGCTGTCATCGCCGCGACATTTAGCTTGGCGCCGTGACAGGGCTGTGACTCCGGCCAAAGACGTTAAAGACCTCGTTAACTTTTGTTGTCATGTCGCTTTCACCAAATCCACTTACAAGCCTCACCATGTCGAACGCATCAGAGATCAAACATCGTGACACTTGAGCGTGGCACGCGACTGTTCCGTACTCTGTTCATCTCTGATGTTCACCTCGGCGCGCGCGGCTGCCAGGCCGACCGTCTCCTCGATTTTTTGCGTTATCACGATGCCGAAACGATCTACCTGGTCGGCGATATTGTCGATGGCTGGCAGTTAAAGTCGGGCTGGTATTGGCCCCAGCCGCACAATGATGTGGTGCAAAAGCTGCTTCGCAAAGCCCGCAAGGGCTCGCGGCTGATTTATCTGCCGGGTAATCACGACGAATTCCTGCGCGATTATTACGGCACCCATTTCGGCGGCATCGAAGTGGTGGAAACTGCCATCCACGAGGCCGCCGACGGCCGCCGTTATCTGGTCGTCCACGGGGACGTGTTCGATCTTGTCGTCAAGCATGCGCGCTGGCTCGCGCTGTTGGGCGATACCGCCTACGACTTGGCCATTTTGGTGAACCGCTATTTCAACGCGATTCGCCGCAAGCTCGGGTTTTCTTATTGGTCGCTGTCGCAATGGGCCAAGCATAAGGTCAAGAACGCGGTGAACTATATCGGCGCCTTCGAGCAGACGCTTGCCGACGAGGCGCAGCGCGTTCAGGTCGACGGCGTAATCTGCGGCCACATCCACCACGCCGTGATCCACGACAACTTCGGTATCCGCTACATGAACTGCGGCGATTGGGTCGAGAGCTGCTCGGCGCTCGTTGAGCATATGGACGGGCGTTTCGAAATCGTCACCTGGACCGAAAGCGATATGTCACAGTCGCTTCCCGACCTGCGCCTAGTCGACGAAGACGAGGACGAAGACGAAGACGAAGACGAAGACGCGAGATCGCAGCCTAGCTGCATGGAGGCTTTGCGCGGGACGGAAGTAGCCTGCCCGACGGCAAGCTCCGCGAAGCGGTCCGGCCAATGAACTCGGGCACCTGGACGAGGGCGGCGCGACGTAGCGGCTTTACGCTTCGTTCAGCCAAAGCCTTAACGCTTTTTCCAACGCAAGCGCGGATACTGACCGGTCGCCGCTTTGCTTCGGCGTGGCCGTCGAGCGCAGGGATTTTGCCGCAATGCCTGATTTTCTTTCTCGCTTCTCGCGCAGCTGGCAATTGATCCAGGCGAGCCGTGAAGTGCTGAGCGCAGATAATGCGCTCTTGATCCTTCCTGTATTGTCGGGCCTCGCAACAAGCGTGCTTGCCGCGGGATTCATTGGTCTGGCGGTGTCGAGCGGGACCTTCAGCGTGCCGCATGGAAACGGGCCGCTCGGCGCCTCCGTGCCATTCTACGCTTGGCTCTTTGGTTGGTATCTCGTGCAGTATTTCGTCGTGATCTTCTTCAATACCGCCCTGGTCGGCGCGGCAATCGCCGTGCTCGATGGCCGCCGGCCGACGCTGGGCGCCGCGCTCAAGCTCGCGCTTAGCCGAGTCGGCGCTATTCTCGGCTATGCCGTCATCGCGGCGACTGTTGGCGTATTCCTGCACGTTCTTACCCAGCGCCTTGGCTTGATTGGGCGCTTGATCGAAGGTGCGCTTGGGCTCGCTTGGACGGCGAGCACCTTCCTCGTCGTTCCGATTCTCGCCGCCGAAGGGGTTGGACCCTGGCAGGCGATCGAACGCAGCGTCGCGCTGCTGCGCAAGACCTGGGGCGAGAATTTAATCGGCAATGCCGGCATCTCGGTGGTGATGTCAACGATCTCGGGAGTCGTCTCATTGATCGGCTTTGGCGGGGGCATGATGCTCTTCCAGCGCGGCTATTGCGTGCTTGCCGTTGCGCTGTTCTCCGCGGCGGTCACGGCGCTGTTGCTGGTGGTGGTGCTTGCCGCTGCGCTGTCTGCGGTCTATGCCGCGGCGGTCTATTACTACGCCGTATTCGGCAAGCCGCCGGTCGAGTTCGACGACAATTTGATCCGCAGCGCTTTCACACCCAAAAACGCATAAGGCATCAGCGCCAGCCGAGTTTGGGGGCTACCTCTTTAAGGATGGCCTCGATGACGTGGGCGTTGTAATCGACACCGAGTTGATTAGGCACGGTCAATAGCAGCGTGTCAGCCTCCGCGACGGCTTCATCCTTCGCGAGTTGCTCGACGAGCACGTCCGGCTCGGCGGCGTAGCTACGGCCAAAAATGGCTCGAGTGTTGTCGCCGAGGAAGCCGATAGTGTCGTCGTTCTCGTTGCCGCGCCCGAAATAGGCCCGGTCGCGGTCGTCCACGAGCGCGAAGATGCTGCGGCTGACCGAAACCCGCGGCTCGCGCGCATGACCGGCCGCTTTCCACGCCTCACGGAATATCCGGATCTGCTCCGCCTGCTGGACGTGGAAAGGCCGCCCACTCTCGTCAATCTTCAGTGTCGAACTCTGGAGATTCATTCCGAGCTTCGCCGCCCACTCTCCCGTGGCATTCGTAGCGGCGCCCCACCAGATCCGATCGCGCAGACCCTCCGAATAGGGCTCGACGCGCAGAAGGCCGGGAGGGTTCGGGAACATCGGCTGTGGGTTTGGGCGCGCGAAGCCTTCGCCGCGCAGCACGTCGAGCAAAACCTCCGTGTGGTGTCTGGCCATGTCGGCATCGGTCATCCCCTCGGGCAGGGCGTAGCCAAAGTAGCGCCATCCATCGATGACCTGCTCCGGCGAACCGCGGCTGATGCCCAATTGCAGGCGTCCACCGGCGATGATGTCGGCGGCACCGGCGTCCTCCGCCATGTAGAGAGGGTTCTCATAGCGCATATCGATGACCGCGGTGCCGATCTCGATCCGCTTGGTCCTCGCACCCACGGCAGCCAGCAGAGGGAAGGGGGAGCCGAGTTGACGAGCGAAGTGATGCACGCGGAAGTAAGCTCCGTCCGCGCCGAGTTGCTCGGCAGCGACGGCCAAGTCGATCGATTGCAACAGCGCATCGGAAGCCGATCGAGTCTGCGACTGCGGCGAAGGTGTCCAATGGCCAAACGACAGGAAGCCGATCTTTTTCATGGAAACGTATTGTTGGAGATGGATTTAGGTAGCGTTCTTCTAGCCGGAAGAATTCGGTCTGGACAGACCTTGTTCGCCAAGTCGCAATGCAAATTGTGTGCGATATCTTGGGGCCGCCATACGATGCAAAGTGCGCGGCAATGGCGACTACTAATAACCGAGCCGGCTTGTGAGGCCCAGCTTAGTGTCCGAAGATCAGCCGCGACGGGTGATCATCGATATTCTTGAGCACCTTCTGCAATTCGGCGAGCGTGCGGCGGCCGTCGACGGCGAACGCTTCGTATTCCTTGAGCCCCGAATTTGAAAAGTGAGTGAGGCCCGTGGAAATCTCGTCGGTGCGCTTGTCGAGATTGTCGGCGAGCCGGCGAATCGCTTCCGCGGCTTCGGCGATCTCGCCGTGATTGTCGGCGGTGCCGGTGAGATTTTCGAGGCCGGCCATGACTTTGTCGAGGCGCTGCGAATTCTGCGCCAGCGAGCTTGTCACAGTCTCGATGTTGCGCAATGACGTGCGCATCGCGGTTTCGTTCTCGGCGACTAGGCTGTCGATACGGGACAGCACATCGCGCGCCGCCTGGGTCACGTCTTCGCCGGCGTGCGCATCGGCATAAATGGTCGGCGGTCCGCCGGCGTTGTCGGCTACGAGCGGCGCGTTTGCCGATCCGCCGGTCAGCGAAACCTGAGCCAGGCCGGTCAGCCCTTGAAAGGTGAGGGTCACCTTGGTGTCGGCGCGCACCGGCATGCCGCGGTCGACTGCGATCAGCGCGTCGATCTTGCGCGGATCGTGCGCGTCGAGCGCAAGCTTCGTCACCTCGCCGACCCGCATGCCGTCGAACAAGACCGCGGCGCCTGGGCGCAGCCCCGACACCGAGCCGATAAACACCACCCGATAAACGGAATGTTCGCGGCCGTCGCCGGTGTTCTGGAACCAATAAATGAATCCGAACACGCCGAAGATGACGGCGAGCGTGAAGGCGCCGGTCACGATGTAGTTGGCCTTGGTCTCCATGAATGGCCTCGCTTGCGCGGTCTCAGTGATGGATCGGACGATGGATTTGACGGCCGCGGTTGCCGCGGAAATACGACTTGAGCCAGGGATGCTCGGACGCCAGCATGGTGTCGATCGAGCCGGTGGCGATCACGCGCCCCTCCGAGAGCACGGCGATGCGGTCGCACACCGCATGCAGGCTGTCGAGGTCGTGGGTGACCATAAACACGCTCAAGCCGAGTGTGCGCTGCAAGGTCCGGATCAGCTGGTCGAATTCGGCGGCGCCGATCGGATCGAGGCCGGAGGTCGGCTCGTCGAGGAAAACGATATCCGGGTCGAGCGCAAGCGCGCGCGCCAGCGCCACCCGCTTGATCATGCCGCCGGAGAGCTCCGCCGGGAATTTGCCGCGCACGTCGGCGCCGAGACCGACCATTTCGAGCTTGGCGAGCGCGATCTCCTCCATCAGCCGCGGCGATAAATCGAGATATTCGCGCATCGGGAATTGCACGTTTTGCAGGGCGGTTAGCGAGGAGAACAACGCCCCTTGCTGAAACAATATGCCCCAACGTTGCTCGATGCGGCGAAGTTCGCGGTCGCCGAGCGAAGCCAGATCGGCGCCGAACACTTCGATGGTGCCGTGGCGCTTCGGCAATAGTCCGATGATGGTGCGCATCAGCACCGACTTGCCCGCGCCGGAGCCGCCGACAAAGCCAAGGATTTCGCCCTCGAACACGTCGAGCGCGGCGTGATCGAGCACCGTTACATCGCCAAAACCGACGACGAGATCGCGCACGCTGATCACGGCGGCGTTGCTGCTCATCGTCTACATTCCGATCCCGGCGAAGAACATGGCGAACATGCCGTCCAGCGCGATGACGAGAAAAATCGATTTGACTACTGAGGCGGTGGTCTTGAGGCCGAGCGAGGCGGTGCTGCCTTCGACCTCGAAGCCCTCGACGCAGGCAACCAATCCGATCACGAGGGCCATGAACGGTGCCTTGATCATGCCGACCTCGAAGGTTGGCAGCCAAATCGCTTCACGCAGCCGTTCGATGAAAATGTCAGGCGCCATGCCACCATAGAGCCAGCAGACGAGGCCCGCGCCGTAGAGCGCCGCCATCGAACCGAGGAACGTAAGCAGCGGCACGGCGATGACCAGCGCCACGATGCGCGGCAGCACCAGTACCTCGATCGGATCGAGACCCATCGTGCGCAGTGCGTCGATTTCCTCGCGCATCTTCATGGCGCCGATCTCGGCGGTGTAGGCGCTGCCGGAGCGGCCTGCGACCATCACGCAGACGATGAGTACGCCGACTTCGCGCAGCACCAGGACGCTGACCATGTCGACGACATAGATTTCCATGCCCAGCGACCGGAAGCGGAAGATGCCCTGCTGGGCGAGGATAGCGCCGATCAGGAACGTGCTCATCACGATGATCGGCACCGCCCGCCAGCCGACCCGTTCCAGATGATGCACGATCGACGTCAGCCGCAGCCGCGCTGGATGGCCGATTGTGCGCAACGTTGCCATAACCAGCGCGCCGAGCAGTTGCGCGATAAGGACGAGCGACCAGCCTATTTCAGCGACGGCGCGTCCAACCGAGTCGAGCGCAAGCAGGATGCTATTCGGTGGCGTTCGCCGTCGCGCCGGGCTCTGATTAACCAGCGCCAACTCTTCCATCAACGCGCGGTCGGCGTCGGAGAGCCCGATGACGCGGGCGGTCGAGCCGTGCAGCGCGAAAGCGCGCTTGAGGCGTTCGATCAGCCACGCGCCGAATGTGTCGAGCCGTTCGAGCCGGGCAAGATCGATGTCGACAACGCGCGCGCTCGGATAGCGGCGCACCGTCTCGTCGATGATTCGTTCCAGTTCGGGCGCACGCTCCGCGGTCCAGGCGCCGGTTGCGGCGAGCGCCAGGCGTTGGCCTTCGGCCGTGGCGGTGAGCAAAACCGTGCTCACCGTGCGGCGCTCGGCAGCTTACCGGGCGTGCCGCGCAACCCTTGAGCCGGCCTGGAATCCACGATCATAGTGCTCCTTGCATGGAGCTCTCCGTCAGAATCGAGCGCTGGCCGTTGGCCGGCGCGTTCACGATCAGCCGCGGCAGCAAGACCGAAGCCGTCGTGATTGTGGCTGAACTCAGCGATGGGACCCACCGCGGTCGCGGGGAGTCCGTCCCCTACGCACGCTACGGCGAAACTCCGGACGGTATTGTGGCAGCCATCGAAGCCATGCGGCCGGCGCTCCAGGTTGGCCTCGACCGGGTGGCCCTCCAGCGCGCGATGACGCCGGGCGCTGCCCGTAATGCACTCGATTGTGCTTACTGGGACGTTAACGCCAAACGGACCGGCTGCCGGGCATTTGATCTGGCAGGGCTAAGCGAGCCCAAGCCGGTGACCACCGCCTACACGATTTCGCTCGGGAGCACAGCCGAGATGGCGGCGGCCACGGAAGCGGCGGCGTGGCGGCCCTTGCTCAAGATCAAGCTCGGCGGCGGCGAGGACGACGGCAAGCGGATTACGGCGGTGCGCCGCGCCGCGCCCCGGTCGGAAATCATCGTCGACGCCAATGAGGGCTGGGACGCCGACAATTTGCAGCGAAATCTGGCCGCCTGCGCGGATGCCGGCGTAACCCTTGTCGAGCAGCCTTTGCACGAAGGCCGCGACGAAGCGCTAACCCATATGAAGCGTCCGATCCCCGTCTGCGCCGATGAAAGCGTGCACGACCGCGCTTCGCTTGACCGGCTGGCCGGCAAATATGACGCTATCAACGTCAAACTCGACAAGGCCGGCGGCCTGACAGAAGCTCTCGAGCTTGCCGCCGCGGCCGAACAGCGAGGATTTTCGGTCATGGTCGGTTCCATGGTCGCCACGTCGCTCGCGGTCGCGCCCGCTGTGCTTGTTGCGCAGCGCGCGCACCTAGTCGATCTCGACGGCCCGCTACTGCTCGCGCGGGATCGCGCCGAAGGCCTTCATTACGAGGGAAGCCGTCTTTACCCTCCTCAATCTGTTTTGTGGGGGTGAGCGCAGCGAACTTGTGGGAATACGCACGAAACCCGATTGCGAGGCGGCGGTCGTTGTGCTGTTTGCATGAGCGCCATCGGGAGCAACAATGTCCAGCGATCCAGTACCGTCGCCGGATGATTCGGCCGTGCCGCGCGGCGATTCGGGCTATGAAGCCTTTTACATGGAAGTCGCGGCGACCGAACGCGGGCGCAGGTTCCTCGTGGAATATGCAAGCCGCTGCCGTCGCTCCGATGCGCAACGGCTCGCCGCCGACGTCGCGCGCCTCGACGCGGCGTTTCACGACGGCCCGGTCCAAATATCCGCAACATTCGCGGACGGCCTCGCCGACTTTGCTGCCGCGGTCGCGCAAATCGAGAGTGTTCTCGCGGCGGGTCACAATCCGGTGTCCGATACTCACTTCGCGGTCGAGCGCATTCAGGATGTCGCAGGCGCGCTGCGCCGCCGCGATGTTGATGCGGCGTTGTGCGATATGTTGGAGGCCGCGGCAGGCGAGATCGGCGATGCCATCGTGCGTCACGACGCGGCGACTGGTCGCGTCTCGAGCGCAATTGCGGTGCTACAGGATTTGGCGCTGCGGGCCAGCGACGTGATCGCCCGCGTCGGGGCGCCAGCGCCGGGCGTTGACCGCTTAGCTCAAGCGCCGTCGCCACATTCGTCTACTCAGTCATTGAACGATCCCGTAGAGAGGCCCGCCGACGCAGCCCAGGCCGCGCCGGCCGATCTGCGGTTTGATAATACCGGACAAGATCGTGCGTCAGGGTTCGCCGAAGCTCCGCCGGCAGGCGGCGATGGCGACCGATCAGACGCCCGCGTGCTGCAAGCGCTGCCTGAAATTCGTGCACGAGCGTGGCTTGACGAATACGCAAACAATGTGAGCGAGCCGTTGTCGTTGCCGATTCCCAGTCCGCTGGACGGCGAGCAACAAGATAATCCGCCGTCAACACCGCGGGCGCCGGGCGCGGACACGATCACAAATTCGCGCGCAGCTTTGTATGATTCGGTTTCGGCGCTGCACGCGATCAGCGAAGACGAGTTGATCGCGCTGTTCAGTTAGTAACGGCCGCGAGCGCGGAAAGGCCTGTTTGGCGCAAACGGCGGCGACAAGACGCGGCTTCGCCGGCTGCCACAATTCGCAAATCTGTCGCGCGGATGTTCATTCTCTGTTAATGAGAGAACCTTCTCCCGTTGAACGTGATTCGGTAAACGGCACAGAAGTTGCTTTCCATGAGTTGCTGCGGATCAACAGCGCGAAGGCGTATAGTTCATCGGCGGAATACTTAGTTGGCGTCGCCGGATTTCGTGTTGCTGTTTCGCATAACACGATTTTCTGGAGGCCACGATGCACAGACTCACCGTTTCTTTGTTGGCGGCTGTAGCGTTGTGCATGATTGCTTTCGCTTCGAGCAACGTGTCAGCACGTGACGACGGCCGCTACACCAACGAGCCACTTCATGCCTGGTTCGATCAACTCGCCAGTGGCAAGGGCTTGTGCTGCTCCTTTGCCGACGGTGTCAAAGTCGAGGATGTCGACTGGGACACGCTGGACGGCCGCTATCGGGTCCGCCTGCGTGGCGAATGGATTACAGTACCGGACTCGGCACTGGTGACGGAGCCGAATCGTTTCGGCCCCGCGGTGGTTTGGCCCTACATGGACGCGGAAGGAGCGACGCAAATCCGCTGCTTCCTGCCAGGCGCGGGCGCGTAGCAATTTTTACTTGACGCGCTCCCGCAGGCGCGGGGACGCCGATAGTGTGATGCGTGGATCCGGATGAACCTTCGTCCAGGCGCGGCGAGGGGCGACCCTGCTCTAGGCGACCAGCCGCGAGAACAAATCCGGGTCAACGTTCCCGCCGGAGAGGACGGCGACCGCGATTTTGCCGTTGACGTTCACCTTGCCTGTCATCAGGGCGGCAAGCGCGACGGCACCGCCAGGTTCTACGACGAGCTTCAATTCGGAAAACGCGAACGCGACCGCTGCCGCGACTTCGGCGTCGCTTGCTACCACGCCGTTTCCGACCAGCGATTGGTTGATGGCGAAGGTGAGTTCACCCGGCGTGCGCGCCATCAGCGCATCGCAGATCGTTCCGCTAACGGCGGCATTTTGTTCGCGCCGGCCGCTGCGGAAGGAGCGCGCATGATCGTCGAAGCCCTGCGGCTCGGCGGTATAGAGCGCCGTATTAGGCGCCCGCGACCGCACGGCCAGTGCGATGCCGGCGGTGAGCCCGCCGCCGGAGGCGGTCACCACGACGACGTCGGGTACAAGTCCGAGCGCGGCCAAATCTTCGACGATTTCCAGTCCGGCGGTGCCCTGACCGGCGATAATCAGCGCGTCGTCATAGGGCGGCACCAAAACGGCGCCGCGCCGCGCCGCAATATCGCTCGAGATCGCCTCGCGATCGTCGCGCGCGCGATCGTACAGCACGATTTCGGCTCCCAACGCGGCAGTGCGCGCGTGCTTGGCGCGCGGCGCGTCATGCGGCATCACAATCACGCAAGGCATGCCGAGAAGCCGCGCTGCCGCCGCGACACCCTGTGCGTGGTTGCCGGATGAGTAGGCCACGACGCCGCCGCTTCGTTGCCCGGGCGGGATCGAGGCAAGCTTGTTGTAGGCGCCGCGGAACTTGAACGAGCCGGTATGTTGCAGAGTCTCGGCCTTGAGGAAGACGCGCCCGCCCGTCATGGCGTCGAGCGCCGCCGATGTAAGAAGCGGCGTATGCAACGCGACGCCGGCGAGCCGACGAGCGGCCGCCTCGACGTCCGCGGCGGTGGGCAAGGAAACCGGAGCTTCCATGGACGAACGGTAGCGCCGCTATCGCTCGCCAAGCAAGGCCGTCGTGGGGGCTATGCCGTTATTGGTCGAACCGCCCCCCGGCATGCGCGAGCAACGTATAGACCTTGCCGGTGTCCGAGGTCAGGTAATTGCGCGCCACAGCCGCTCCACGGTCGCCGCGCGAGACCTCCTCGAGCAATCGCTCGAATTCGTGAATGTACTGCTCGACGGTCTGGCGGAACTCGGGATCGGTGTGATATTTGCGCCGAATCTCGTCGAATGCCTTCTGACCCTGCGCGGTATACAGCCGCCGGGTGAACACGCCGTGTTCGCCGCGTTTATAGCGTTCCCAAACTTCGGCCGCCGCGTCGTTGTCGATCATGCGTGCGACGTCGACCGCAAGCGAATCAAGAGCGTCGAGGTTGTCGCGCGCCGCGCGTTCTCCGCCACGGGCGCTTTCGCGCGGCGCGGGCGCGATCGGCGGGCTCTCTTCGCGCGACGCGCGCGTCAACAGGTCGCTGAGCCAGCCACTGCCGCCGCTGTTCTGCGGCGCGGCGTGCGCCGGCGGTTCGGGCCGCCGTGGCGGCGCACCGGTGATGTCGCCGCGCGTCGGGTGTGTCGTCGCAGTGATGTCGCCGCGCGCCGGCCGGGCCTGGACGCGACCGCCGTTCGCTCCGTTGGCCGGCTCGGCTTCGCGCCGAAGCGGTTCGGATTCGCGCCGCGCGGGCTCGGCGGTGTCGAGCGGGCGGCCATGGCGAGCGACGATGCGATTGAGTTCGGCAAGCGCCTCGATCTGATCGACAATGACGCGCCGCATCTGCGCGGCGCTTTCCGCGGTTTCCTGCGGCAGATCGAAGATGCCGCGACGCAATTCGGCGCGGGTCGTCTCCAATTCCTGCTGCATATCCGCAGCCATTTGCTTCATGCCTTGCATGACCTCGGCGAAACGCTCAGCGGACTGCTGCAGCATGGTGTGGACCTGCGTCGTCGCCTCGTCGTAAACCGCGTTCATGGTTTCGCCGGTCCGCTTGCGCTCTTCCTCCGACGTCGCGCGGACGAGTTCGAACTGCTGCTCGATGGTGCGCACGCTTTCGTTGCTGGTCGCTGCGACGACGCCGGCGATCTCGCGGGCTCGCGCCGTCGCGGCCTCAAGCGATTCGTCGAGCAGGCCTGAGAAGCGCTGCAACCGCTCGCCGAAGTCTTCCGACCGCAGGTCGAGCGCCGCTACCAGCGCCTCGATGTCGGCGCGCCTGCTGCCCATCGTTTCTTCGGTGCGGCGATTGCTTTTCTCCAGAAGGTCGACCGCTTCGGCGAGCGCGCGGCCTTGCGAGGTGAACTGTGACGCGATGTCGCCGAGTTCGCGCAGCGTGTTGCCGGTCGTATTGTTGAAGGCGCCAAGGTGCCGTTCGACCACGCCGGCGGTAGCGTCGCTCTTGACGCTCAGATCGTTCATCGCGGCGACAAATTCGGAAACCCGCGTCACCATCGTGCGCTCGAGCGAACTCATATTCTCGTGAGCACCGCTCAGCACTTCCTGCAGCAGGATGTTGGCCTCGCGCAGGCGCTCGAACATCGCGGTGGTGTCGGAGCGCAGCATGCCGTGCGTCTCCAGCATATCTGCGACGGTCGCCGACGCCGTCTGCTTCGATTCCTCAATCGCGGATCTGGTGGCGCCGTGCAAGTCCTCAAGCGTGCGTGCCAGCGTCTGCTTGGCGGTCTCGGTGGCGCTCTGTGCGCCTTCCTGCAATTGCCCGAGCGTTCGCGTCATGGCGACGGTTGCGGTCTGGCTCGCGTCGTTGATGAGGCGCGCGATCTCCTCGCTGTTGTCCATCATGGTCTGGGTAAACACGAAGCTCTTTGCCTCGATCGACTTGACGGCTTGGTCGGTGATGCGGCTGACCTCGCCGCCGAATTCCTGACCCTTGCCGGAAAGCGCGGCCAGGAGTGCGTTCGACTTTTCGTCGAGCAAGCGGGTCATTTCGCCGACGCGCTGCGTGACGGCTGCGGTGATCTCGTCGGCCCGGCCGGAAACGTTGCGGGCAACCTCGGCGCTAGTCGTGATCAGCGTCCGCTCGGCTTCGCTGGCGCTGCGGCCGATCGCTTCGGTGGTCGTTGCAGCGCTTTGGGCGATGAGGCTGGTGGCGCTCTCGCTGGTCTGGGCGATGGCGTTGCTCCACGCGCCAGCGCTCTGCGCCATAAGGCTGGCGGCGCCCTCGGTCGTTTTGGCGATCGTGCTGCTCAGCGCGCCGGCGCTCTGCGCCATGCGGCTGGTGGCGCCTTCTGTCGTTTTGGTGACCGTTTCGCTGAGCGAGTTGGCGCTTTGCGCCATGCGGCTGGTAGCTCCCTCGGTCGTTTTGGTGATCGTTTCGCTGAGCGAGTTGGCGCTTCGCGCCATGAGGCTGGTGGCGCCCTCGGTCGTTTTGGCGATCGTCTTGCTGAGCGAGTTGGCGCTTTGCGCCATGAGACTGGTGGCACTCTCGGTCGTTTTGGTGATCGTGTTGCTGAGCGCTCCGGCGCTTTGAGTCATGAGGCTGGTGGCGCCCTCGGTCGTTTTGGCGATCGTGTTGCTTAGTGCTCCAGCGCTGCGGTTAAGCGAAGCGGTGGCTTCCGCGGCGGTGCGATTCAGCAACGCGGTCCCCTCGACGGCGCTGCGATTCAAGGCCTCCACCGCCGCAGTGCTTGCGGTCGTGGTTTTGCCGAGCGAATCGACTGCCCGCGTGGTCAGGTGGCCGAGCGACTGCTCGGCGGCTTCTGAATTTGTCCTGATCGCCTCGGAAAGCTCTTCGATCCTGGCGGTGAGCAGATTGGCGGCGGCGCGGCTGCGCACATCGATCTGCTGGGTGACGGCTTCGGCGCGCCCGACCAGCAGTGTTTCCATCTGGCCAATGCGGCCGTCGATTGCGTTGTTGACGTCGCCGATGCGCTTGTCCATCGCGGTGACGACTTCTCTGCCGCCCTCGGTCAGGGTCTTGGCGATATCCATGACCCGGGCCGAGAGCGCCTCGGTCAGCGTCTGCGAGCGGCCATCGAGCGTCTGCTGGAACTGCCCGAGGCGCTCATCGAGACCGCCGGTAACCTCGGCGGCCTTGGCACTGACCCGGCTATCGAAGTTGTCGATGTAGCTTCGCATCGACTCGGAAACATCCTGGGTCCGCGCGCCGAGCCGCTCGACCAGCTCCGAGCCGTAGGTCTTAACGGTGCGGTCGAACTCGGCCAGATGCCGGGTAATGAGGTTGCCGAGCGTCGAGGAATCGCGCGAGATCTTTTCGCCGAGCTGTGCGCCCGACTGATTGAAGGTCTCCTCGAACGCGGCCAGCCGCGTCGCCAGCGTCGTCCTAATCTCCTCGCCGCGCTTGCTGACGATTTCGGCGACCTGGTCGGCGCTCTCCTGCATCGCTTCCGTCATATTACCGGTGCGCGAAAGCAGCGCCTCGGTCACCCGATTGCCAGCAGCCTCGAACTTCTTTGCCACGTCGCCGCCGCGCAAATTGAGGTCGAGAATGATCGACTCGCCGGACGCTTTCAGCGTGGAGTTGACCTCCTCGGCGCGGGTCGCGATCGTCTCGGCCAGCTGGCTCGAGGTATTGAAGATCGTGTCGGTCAGCTCTTGCGAGCGGCCAACCATGGTGTCGGTAAGTTCCTGCGAATGTCCTACCATGATGTCGGTGAGCTCTTGCGTGCGTCCCACCATCATGTCCACGATCGCCAGCGATTTCTCCGAGAAGCCGTCGGTGACGCCGTCGAGCCGCGTCGCCATCATGCTTTCGAGACCACGTGCGATTTCGGAAAATTCCTCGCTGATGTGATCGGTCTTGAAATTGAGACTGGCGGTGAGCTGGTCGCTCGCGGTTGCGAGAGCGCGTGAGGTCTCTTCGCTGGCTGTTTCCAACCGGACGATGAGGTCTTCGCCGCGCACGCTCAATTGCTGGATCATGCTGTCGCCGATCTGGCCCAGCGCGACGGTAATGTGCTCGCCCTTTTCGGCCAGCGAATTGGTGATCCGTTCGGCGGCATCGTTGACTTGTTGACCGACGATATCGCTGATCGTCGAAAGGTCCTGGGTCAGATCGATATGGACGTTGTTGATGGCGGATCGAACCTGCTCGGCCTGTCCGACCAGCGTGTCGCGCTGATTGGTGAGCTCTTGCAGCAGCCCGCGGATACGGATTTCGTTGTCGCCATAGGTGCGCTCCAGCGCCGCGACCTCATTGCGGACCAGTCCCTCGAGTTCGCTGGCCCGCGCCAGCGCACGCTCGACGCCATCGCCCATGGCCGCGACTTCGCGGCGGATCGCCTGGCCGACGGTGACGATGGAATCGCGCGCCACGTCTTCCGGCTCGGCGAGCCGCATCGCGACTTTCGCCATCGATTGCGCGACCAGCCGCAATTCCTGCGCGCGCCACGCCATGTGCGCTACACCGAAGAAGAAGACGATCGGCAGCAAAGCGGCGGTGCCTAATCCGATCATAATGCCCGCGGGAGAGTGCCCCGGACCGAGCGCGGCGTTGATGTCGGCGAGATAGGCCCAGGACAAAGCGAGGCAGGCGACGATCCAGACGCCGGAAAACACCGCAGCCACGAAATACGAGGTGCGCGAGGGACGGTTCTGCAACGCATGCAGGACCTGTCCGATCGATTGCTGATCATCGTTGGCGGCAAAACCCCGCGGATTGCTGGCGCGCGCGCCGATCGGGCCGGAATCGACCGCGACGGCCGGGCTCGCCGGCAGCGTATCGCTCCAGTCTTCGGCGGCGGGCGCTTCGAACAGGTCGGCGCTCTCCTCCGGCTCCAGGCCCGGTTGCGCCTCGTCATCTCGGATTCTCAGCGCCTCTTGGATCGCCGACAGCGCCGCTTCGGTCGGATCGACGATCTTCTTCGGGTTATTAGCCATGTCGGTCGTCGCCTCGCCTGTTACGCCGGACTAGGGCGGCCCTGTGAACTCGGGGCCGCGCCACGAGCGCGTGATCGTCCAAATTACTCGGCACAAAGGGCGTCCCCAGCCCTCACGTCATACCGCTAGGGCATCCTATCGGTCTGGCGGATCGAAAGAAACCGGGTTCGCTAACGGCTTTTTAATCATCGTTAACGGTTTGGTCACCATAATCCCAACACCTCAACCGCCACGGGTGACTGCCGCCATTTTGCTGCCGGAAATACGGCCGGTCTGGGGCCGCCTGGGGACCAAATGCGGCGGCTCTGCTCAAAGCGGGGATGCGGTCGGACGATCCGGCTTGGGTAACGCCTTGCTTACCGAACGCCCGGAAAGGGGGCGGCAAAATCTCTCCGTGGAAGAGAGATTTACCCCGCCTTTGTCGGCGGCCGGCATGATCGCTCCGGCAACGGCGAGAGCGTCGGGGAGGGCGTCATGAGCGAGTTGAGTATTTTGACCGTAAGCGAACCAAAGCGCACAATCATCGATGAGGATCACCTCGGCCGTATGACGCTTGGCGACCGCAGCTTGGAGCGCGAGGTTTTGGAGATTTTCTCGCGCCAAGTCCTGCTGACGCTCAAGCGCGTGGTGGGAGCAAAACCGGCGTCCGCGGCCGCCGCCGCCCATACTCTCAAAGGTTCCGCACGCGGGGTCGGGGCTTGGGGTGTGGCGCGCGCTGCCGAACGGCTTGAGCAGGTGGCTCTCGCCGCCGACGATCATGCAATCGACGCTGCCTTTGCGGAGCTTGAAGCCGCGAGCCATGAAGCGCGCGCGGAAATCACGGAGCGGCTGGGCAATCGCGAGGGCGGATCTGCGGCTGATATCTTCGCTCCCGGATCGCGCGATCATTAAATCCCGCCATCCCCTTTCTCCACTGGCGCAGCGCGGCGCGAGCCGATAGAAGACGGCCGCCGGGCGACGCGGAGTAATTTATCGCGCCTTGGCCGGTAGCAGCGTTCGGCTTTATCCCGCCATGGTCAAAATCACTTTCATCGATGCCGAGGGCACCGCACGCTCTATCGAGGGCGAGGTCGGCTCGACGGTCATGGAGACCGCTATCAAGCACGGCGTGCCGGGGATCGAGGCGGAATGCGGAGGCGCCTGCGCCTGCTCGACCTGCCACGTCTATATCGACGAATCCTGGCGTGAGAAGGTCGGCGAGCCATCGCCGATGGAGACCGACATGCTTGACTTCGCCTATGGCGTGCAACCGAATTCTCGGCTGTCGTGCCAGATCAAGGTCAGTGAGGAATTCGAGGGCCTTGTCGTGCGAACGCCTGAACGGCAGGCCTAGGCATCTAACACCCTCGCCGGGCGCGATCTTTCCGGATCATGCCTGGGCCGGAATCAGCCGGGCCCTGGGGAACAATCCGGCCGGCGCGTTGTGGTCATACGGCAGGGCAGGCCTGGGCTTCCCCTGACGCGACGAGCGCGCTAGACACTGCGCCATCCCGACTGAACCAGCTAGTTGACACTTCACTGAGACGAGTGCGGACAAGCCATGGACGAGCCTATCAAGACTGACGTTGTCATCATCGGTGCCGGGCCAATCGGCCTGTTTGCGGTGTTCGAGCTCGGCTTGCTCGACATGAAGGCGCACGTGATCGACATTCTCGACAAGATCGGCGGCCAGTGCGCGGAGCTTTATCCGGAGAAGCCGATCTACGACATTCCGGGCATTCCCGTCACCAGCGCGCACGGCCTGGTTGATGGGCTCTTGCAGCAAATCAAGCCGTTCAATCCGCAATTTCATCTCAGCGAGATGGTGGAGAAGGTCGAAAAGATCGGCGATCCGCTGTTCCGGGTGACGACCGACCAGGGCAAGGTGTTTGAGAGCAAGATCGTCGTTATCGCCGCCGGCGGCGGCTCCTTTCAGCCGAAGCGGCCGCCGATCCCCGGCGTCGAGCCCTACGAGGGCAAGTCTATCCTTTACGCCGTGCGCAAGATGGAAGCGTTTCGCGGCAAGCGCGTGCTTATCGTCGGCGGCGGCGACAGCGCGCTGGACTGGACGCTCAACCTGGCGCCGATTGCCGAGCACCTGACGCTTCTGCACCGTCGCAGCGAATTTCGCGCCGCGCCGGACAGCGTCAACAAGATGATGGCGCTCGTCGGCGAGGGTAAGATCGATTTTGTGCTTGGCCAGGTCACCTCGCTGCAAGGCGAGGACGGGCAAATCGGCAAGGCAATGGTCAAGACCAACGAAGGGTCGGTTTACGAAATCGCCTGCGACGTTCTACTGCCGTTCTTCGGTCTGACCATGAAGCTCGGCCCGGTCGCCAATTGGGGCTTCGAGCTCAGGAACAACGAATTGATTCCGGTCGAGACGGCGGCGTTCGAAACCAGCGTGCCCGGCATCTTCGCCATCGGCGACATCAATTGGTACCCCGGCAAGCTAAAACTCATCCTTTCCGGATTCCACGAGGGTGCGCTGATGGCGCAGAAGGCATATCACTACGTCTACCCGGAAAAGCGGCTGGTGTTCCAATACACCACGTCCTCGACCAGCCTGCAGAAGAAGCTCGGCGTTGGGCCGGAAAAGGCGCCGGAGAAAGCGCCGTCGGCGAAGCAACCGGCCTGAATAGCCGCGTAATTTTTGGCAAAGGGCGCAAGCGAGCACTCGGATGCCCAACGCGCCGATCACGACCAAGTGCTGCATCGCCGGTGGCGGTCCCGCCGGCATCATGCTCGGCTTTCTTTTGGCGCGGGCCGGCGTCGACGTTGTCGTTCTGGAGAAGCACGCCGATTTTTTCCGCGACTTCCGCGGCGACACCATCCATCCGTCTACGCTTGATTTGATGTACGAACTGGGAATGCTCGATGCATTCCTTAAGCTGCCGCATTCGAAGCTCGAACGGCTGACCGCTCAAGTCGGCAGCGAGCGCCTGCAAATGATCGACCTGACGCATCTGCCGACGCACTGCAAATACATCGCGTTGATGCCGCAGTGGGACTTTCTCAACTTCGTTGCTGAGCACGGCAAGCGTTACAAGACTTTCGATCTACGCATGCAGGCCGATGCCACCGATCTGATCGAAGAAGGCTCTCGCGTCGTCGGAGTCAAAGCGCGAACCCCCGATGGCGACCTCGTCATCCGCGCCGATCTCGTGGTCGGCGCCGACGGGCGCCATTCCACGGTGCGCGAACGCGCCGGTTTCATCAGCGACGACTTTGGGGCGCCGATGGACGTGCTGTGGTTTCGTCTGACGCGCAAGCAAAGCGACCAGACCGCAACGTTCGGCCACATAGAAGCCGGCGCAATGATGATCATGCTCGACCGCGGCGATTATTGGCAATGCGCCTTTATCATTCCGAAGGGCGGCATCGATCGCGTCAAGGCGGCAGGACTCGATGCGTTCCGCAACCGCGTTGTGATGATGTCGCCATATCTCGCCGACCGGGTCGGTGAACTCAAGACGTGGGACGACATCAAGCTCTTGAGCGTCGCCGTCGATCGGCTGCGGCAATGGTGGCGGCCGGGCCTGATTTGCATTGGCGACGCGGCGCATGCGATGTCGCCCATCGGCGGCGTCGGGGTAAATCTCGCGATCCAGGACGCGGTCGCCGCCGCCAATCGCCTTGCTGCGCCGCTCAAGGCCGGAACGGTCAAGGACGACGACCTGCGCGCTATCCAAGCGCGGCGGATGTTGCCGGTCCGTTTCACCCAAGCGCTTCAGCTCATCATGCAAAATCGGATCATCAGTCCGGCGCTGTCCGGCACCCGACCGCTGAAGCCGCCATTGGTCTTCAAACTGCTCAATCTTATTCCGGTGCTGCGACGGATACCGGGCCGCCTGCTGGCCGTCGGGATACGCCCCGAGCATATCCATACCCCCGACGTTCTCGCCGCCTCGTAGCGCGGTCGGACAAGGGCGGGCATGGTCTTGAAGTGGCGGCGCTTTCTCTCCATTTGGGGTCCGATGATTCTGTTGGGATACCGCCATGACCTTGACTGGAGATAGCGCGGCGGAAAGCCGACCGCCGGAGGCCCAACCTTTCCAGGCCGATGTCGCCAAGCTTTTGCAGCTGATGGTGCACTCGGTCTATTCCGAGAAATCGGTCTTCCTGCGCGAACTGATTGCCAACGCCGCGGATGCCTGCGAGCGACTGCGGTACGAAGCGATCGCCGATCCCAAACTCCTTGGCGATGACGACCCCAAGCCGCGTATCACCATCGCGGTTGATCCGGACAAGCGGCAACTCGTCGTCGAGGACAACGGCATCGGCATGAGCCGCGACGATATGGTCGAAGCGCTCGGCACCATCGCGCGCTCTGGCACTAAAGCGTTTCTCGACCGGATCGGCGTGGCGAAAGGCGGCGACACCACCGGCGGCGACACGAAAAGCGACCAGGAAGACACCGCGCTCATCGGCCAGTTCGGCGTAGGCTTCTACTCGGCCTTCATGGTGGCCGACCGCGTTGAGGTCATTTCGCGGCGCGCCGGCGCCGAAGCCGCTTTCGTCTGGGCCTCCGATGGCAAAGGAAGCTTTTCCGTAGCGCCGGTCGATCCAGCGGCGGCCGAAGTGCCGCGGCGAGGAACCCGCGTCGTCCTGCATCTGATGGAAGACGCCAAAGAATATACCGAGCGTTTCACCATTGAGCGGCTGATCAAGGGCCAGTCCGGCCATGTGCCGGTGCCGATTTCGATCATCGAAAAGCCCGGCGCCGCGCCGGCCGAAATCACCGACGGCGCCGCCTTGTGGGCCAAGCCGAAATCGGAAATTGCGACCTCCGACTACACCGACTTCTATCGCAGCATCGGCGGGCAGTTCGACGAGCCGGCGTTGACGGTTCATTTCCACGCCGAAGGGCGGCATGATTATTCGACGCTATTGTTCGTGCCCGGCTCGCGCCCGTTCGATTTATTCGATCCCGACCGCAAAGGCCGCATCAAGCTCTACGTCAAGCGCGTATTCATCACCGACGACGCCGAAATCCTGCCGCGCTATCTGCGCTTTGTTCGCGGGCTCGTTGACAGCGCCGATCTGCCGCTCAACGTTTCGCGGGAGAAGATCCAGGAAAGCCCACTCCTTGCCGCGATCAGAAAGGGTGTGACCAGCCGCGTACTTGGCGAATTTGAACGGCTCGCCGACAAGGAGCCGGACGCTTTCGCCAAGATATGGGACGTCTTCGGCGCCGTCCTCAAGGAGGGCGTTTACGAGGATTTCGAGCGCCGCGACGTGTTGCTCAAGCTCGCGCGCTTTAAGACCACGGGATCGGCCGACGGTTGGCGCAGCCTTAAAGACTACGTTGCCGCGCTCAAGACCAATCAAACGGCGATCTATTACATCGCCGGCGGCGAGATGGAGCGGCTTGCATCGTCGCCGCATCTTGAAGGCTTCCGGGCCCGCGGCATCGAGGTGTTGCTGTTGCCCGATCCGATCGACAGCTTTTGGGTCACGTCGGGAGTATCTTTCGACGGCAAGCCGTTCAAATCGGTGACGCAAGGCGGGGCGGATTTGGAGACCATTCCGCTTCTCGATGCACAGGCCGCGCCGCCGCCGGAACTGCAGGATTCGGTCAAGAATTTTCTCGTTTTCGTGCAAACCGCGCTCGGCGACGCCGTGGCGCAGGTGCGTGCCTCGGAGCGGCTGACCGACAGCGCGGTCTGCCTGGTTGCCGGGGATTCCGGGCCCGATCGGGCGCTGGAGAAGCTGTTGGCGGGCGCGGGACGGCTTACCAGCGCATCGAAGCCGATCCTCGAGATCAATCCGCGGCATCCGCTTGTCGTGGCGCTTGCCGCGCTCGGCGACGACGAACGGACGCTCAAGGAAGATGCGGCGCATTTGCTGCTTGACGAGGCCCGCGTGCTTGAAGGCGACCGCCCGCCGGATGCAAAATTGTTTTCCGGGCGGCTGGCGCGTGTGCTCGGCAGGTGCGTGGGGCAGGGGGCGGCGTGATTATCGCCGCTTCGCGGGCGGGATTGGTCAATGAAAATCGCGGCTCTTGAGGAGAGGCGCGGTTTCCTGCGGCAGCGGTCCGCCGGAAAATTTCGGTGAAAACAGATCGCCGCCTTCGCGCAGCCAAGGCAAGTGGGCGGAAAGATCGATAAATTTTTCCGCCACCACATGGATCACGAGGCCGGCGCGTTGCAGACGCCCGCGCACGGCGAGAAAGCGCGAGGTCATCACTACGCGCCGATTTTTTTCGAAAGCCTTCGGCCAGACGATGATGTTGGCGATATCGGTTTCGTCTTCCAGTGTCATGAAGATCACGCCTTTGGCGGTGCCCGGCCTCTGTCGCACCAGGACGAGGCCGGCAACGGTGACAAACGAATCCTGACCCACGTCCTCGCTGCGAAGCTCCGCGTTGCTCATGGCGCCAAGCGCGGTGAGGCGCTCGCGGAAGAAGCGCACGGGATGCTCTTTCAGCGATAGCCCGGTCGCCACGTAATCCTCAACGACGTGTTCGGAAGGCGGCATGATCGGAAGCGCGACGGGCGGTTCGGGGAAAAGCTCGTCGCTCAAGTGCGGCATGAGGAGCGGCAGCGATTTCTCTCTAGCCGCGGAATCCGGCCGCCGCGGCGGTTGCGCTCCGATCATGTCGAGACGCCGCGCCGCCCACAATGCGGCACGTCGATCAAGCCCTAACGAACGGAATGCATCCGCCTCGGCCAGCCGCTCGATGGTGAAACCGGAAATGCCAGCGACAGCCGCGAGCCGCTCGATGCTTGAGAAGCCGTTGCCGCGCGCCGCGGTGAGCTTTTCCAGTTCGTCTTCGTTGAGGCCGTGAACGAGGCGAAAGCCGAGGCGCACGGCATGCTTGCAGTCCGCGCCCGGTTCCAGCGTGCAATCCCAATTGCTGAAATTGACATCGGCGGCGCGGACTTCGACGTCGTGCGCTCGGGCATCGCGGACAAGCTGGGCCGGCTGATAAAAGCCCATCGGCTGGCTGTTGAGGATCGCGGCGCAGAACACGTCGGGATAGAGGCACTTGATCCACGACGAAGCGTAGACCAGAAGCGCAAAGCTCGCCGCATGACTTTCGGGAAAGCCGTACTCGCCGAAGCCTTCGATCTGGCCGAAACAATTTTCGGCAAAACTCTTGTCATAGCCGCGGGTCGTCATGCCGTTGATGAACTTGTCGCGGAACAGATAAACGTTGCCGTTGTGACGGAAGGTCGCCATGGCGCGGCGCAATCCATCTGCCTCGTCAGGCGTGAATTTCGCCGCTGTGATGGCGATCTGCATCGCCTGCTCCTGGAACAGCGGTACGCCGAGCGTTCGCTTGAGAACGTCTTTCAGCTCGTCTCGGTCGCCTTCTAAGGGGTGCGGCGATGGATAATCAGGTTCCTTGCCGGCCTTGAGGTTCTCGCGCCGCCGCAGATAAGGATGCACCATGTCACCCTGGATCGGCCCCGGGCGCACGATCGCGACTTCGATGACGAGATCGTAGAAACACGCCGGCTTCAGGCGCGGCAGCATCGACATCTGGGCGCGGCTTTCGACCTGGAATACGCCGATGGAATCCGCGCGTGACAGCATCTCATAGACTTTCCTGCCATCGTCCGTTCCGTCTTGGAGGATGGCCGCCAACGTTAAGTTCCTGCCGTAATGCGCTTTCAGAAGATCGAGCCCACGGCGCAGGCAACTCAGCATGCCGAGCGCCAAGACGTCGACCTTCATTAGTTTAAGGACGTCGATGTCGTCCTTGTCCCACTCGATGAAGGTGCGGTCGTCCATGGCGGCATTGGCGATCGGGACTGTTTCGTCGAGCGGCCCGCGGGTCAGCACGAAGCCGCCGACATGCTGCGAGAGGTGACGGGGAAATCCAATCAGCTCGTTTGCAAGCTCAATGGCCTGCTTGATGATGGGATTGTCGGGGTCGAGACCGGCTTGGCGAACGTGGCCATCCGGTAAATCGTCACCGTAGCCCCAGACCGTTCTGGCCAGTGCGGCGGTCACGTCTTCGGTTAATCCCAAGACCTTGCCGACTTCGCGGATGGCGCGTCGCGAACGGTAATGGACGACAGTGGCGCAGATCGCGGCCCGATGACGGCCATAACGTCGGTAAATGTATTGGATCACCTCCTCGCGTCGCTCATGTTCGAAATCGACGTCGATATCGGGCGGTTCGTTGCGGTTTGCGGAAATGAAACGGGCAAAGAGTAGCTGCGTTGTTTCCGGGTTTACCTCAGTGATGCCAAGGCAATAGCAAACGGCACTGTTTGCCGCTGAGCCGCGGCCCTGACAAAGAATCTGTAATTCTTTACGGGCGTGAGCGACGATGTCGTGGACGGTGAGAAAGTAGCGGGCATAATTGAGCGTGGCGATCAGCGCCAGTTCGTCCCGCAGCTGTTTTTCGACATCCTCTGGAATCCCGTCCGGATTTTTTTCCTTCGGGTAGCGCTTTTGCGCGCCTGCCCAGGTGAGGTCTTCGAGATGCTCCTGGGCGGTCTTGCCGGGAGGCACCGGCTCGTCGGGATATTCGTAATGGAGGTCGCCGAGCGAGAAGCTGCAGACCTTGGCGATGTCGATCGTGCGGGCGATCGCATCGGGGAAATCTTTGAACAGCCGCGCCATTTCTGCGGGCGCTTTCAGATGGCGCTCGGCATTGACGGCAAGCCGTAAACCCGCGCCCCTGATGGTGCACTTCTCGCGGACGCAGGTGAGCACATCGAGGAGCGGACGGCGCTCCGGCACATGATAGGAAACGTCGTTGACCGCGACGAGGGGTGCACCGGCGCGCTCGCCGAGTTCGGCCAATAGCCCGAGCCGGCACGGCTCGTCGCCGCGATGGTAGTGCACTCCGGCGAGAAAAGTGCGGCCCGGCGCCGCGCCAGCGAGGACCGAAAGCCTCGAGGTAAAGTGCTTTACTTCGGTTATTGCGCGAAGCGGCCGGGGGGTGCCAGTCGCGACGACGGCCCCCTTTGGAGCGGAAGTGATTGTTCCGGGGGCAACTTCTTCACAATCGTCTTCGCGGGAATAAGCGGAATTGGAAAACAGCGTCAGCGGCGGTACCGCAATGAAAATCTGGCCTTCGCTTGCGGTAAGAATCTCCTCGAAGGTGAGATGACATTCGCCCTTTTTGGCTTTGAAATTGCCCGCTGTAAGGAGCCGGCAAAGCCGGCCGTAAGCGGCGCGGTCGGTCGGATAGGCGAGCACCTCGAAACCATCCATCGTCGCCAGACGCACCCCGGCAAGAAACTTCATGTTTCTGTTTTTGGCTTCGTCATAGGCGCGCACCACGCCGGCAAAGGAGTTGCGGTCGGCGATGCCGATGGCGGCGAGCCGAAGCGCATCGGCGGTCGCGACCATCTCCTGCGGATGCGAAGCGCCGCGCAGGAAGGAAAAATTAGTAGTGACGGCGAGTTCGGCATACGACCGCATCTGTTGTCTCACGCGAAAAAACTCACGCAAATAGCCCGTGCACGAACCAGCGCGCCACAGTCGTCTCGCGCCCAAAGAGACCTTCGCGGAAAAGCCAAAAACGGTGACCGGCGGCGTCTTCGACGAGGTAGTAATCGCGGGTCGGTGCCGGTAAGCGATGGCCGTTTTGCCCGCGCCACCACTCGGCTGCGATGCGTTCCGGGCCCTGTGCTCTAGCGACCTCATGGATCACGCCGTGCCATGAAAAACGCCGCGGCGGACCATCGGGAACGAGTGCGGTGACCTCGGTCGGCTCGGCACGGGGCAACAGGAGGAGCGGGCGTGTTTTCTGTTCCTGTTCTGGCCAGGATGCGGAAATTTCGTCGGCGGCCGGCGCCAGCACTTCGGCGCGCTCGGGAACGTGGCTGGCCACCGGCTCGAACCGCCGCACGCTGCGCGGGCCAAGGCGCTGACGCAACGTATCGATCAGAGCTGCGCAGCGCTCCGTTCGGTCGGCGTTGCCCCAATCGGCAATGGACGAAAATTCGGCCTGCCGCGCGGCAATGGGTTCTGCGCAAGTGACGGCAAGGCCAACCGCTTCGAAGCCGAAGCCAGCCTCCTGCATTGCCGCCAGTGCTTCGAGCTTGAGATCGAGAAGGCGCGCGACATGGTCGACGTTGCGCGTCGGCAACGTCAGCGCGATATCGACCGTCTCCATCGCGCCGTCGACGCGGTAAAGCGAAAGTCGCAATCCGCGTGCACCGACGTCATCGCGGATCAGCACATGCGTGAGCGTCTGCATAAGGCGCTTGGCGAGCAAAACGACGGCTTCCTGGGTGATCAGCGGTTCGACCAGATAACGCAACGCGTGATAAACCGGCGGCGGAACGATGGGGACGAGCGGCTCGTCGATGCGACCGAGCGCCTGGTCGAGACGGCGAAGCAGCTCGGCCGGAAAACGTGCGGCAAACGGCGCCCGCGGTTTGTCCATAAGCGCGCCGACGGTTTTGAAGCCGAGCCGGCGCAAAGTCGTGGAGGTTGTCGCGGAAAGCCGCAGCGCTTCGATAGGCAGCGGCGCCAACGCCCCGGCTTCCTGTCCCGACGGCAGCACGATGCAGGGTCCGGCGTTGAAACGCGAGACTGCCCATGCCGCGCCCGGCGTATCGGCGACGGCAAGCCGGGCCGACAGCCCGAAATTTTGCAGCCGTGAAGCAAGATCGGCGGTGAGCTTCTCCTCGCCGCCGAACAGATGCGCGGCGCCTTCGATGTCGAGGAAAAACCCGTCGGCGCCATTTTCCGCGTTCCAAATATCCCTGCATAATGGCGAGGCGGTCGGCGTATAGCGTGTCGCCCAGAGCGCGAGACGCCGCAACGCCGCGTCATCGGCGGCCGTGTCGACGTCACGCACCTGCAAGACATTCGTTTTGGCGCGTGCATCGGCCAAAGGCTCGCCACGCAGAATCCCTGCGGCTTCGGCCGCCTCGTTCAAGGCGAAGATGCGCGGCCCGCCGGTGGCGGCAACCGCAAGGACGAATGGCTGATCGGGATCAACCGATTTGCCGGAAATATGTTTCGCTTGCGCCGTGAGGCTGCGCAGGATCGGCCAGCGCGGCAGCCAGACTGAAACGATGCGCGACATGATCGTACTCCACTACCCATTCACCTGCGCGTCCGTTACGGCAGCGTTCCAGCATGAGATGCCATCGCGCGCGCGCGAACAGGCCGAAGCGATCGCGCGCCGCCGGCACGGCACCGACGCGCCAGCGTGTCGCTGCCGCGCTCGCTTCCAGGATTTGCGCCGGCCGCAGCAAGAAGAGCGGCAAGCCCGCATCCTTGGCGGCAAGCTGCAGCCGCTGGCTCGATTTCAGATTGAGCCTGTCGATCACGCCCGCGATCGCCGCCGGCACGCCCGAATGCAACGCTTCTTCCAAAGCCCACAAGATTTCATTCCGGTGCGCCGTCTCGACGACAATGAGACGAGCCGGATCGAGGCCCAGCGCGCGCACGCCATGACCGTGCAGGCGGCCGTAATCGCGCAGCCCGTAAGTGGGGAGGACGAAGATGATCTTTCCCTTCCCCCCTCGTGAAGGAGGGCGGGCAGAATGGTCGCGAGGCCGCGCATGATCGTCGCCGTGCGCGTAAAATTTCTCCCGAGGAGGGGGAGGGGAAGCAACCCGAGCCAGGAGCGCAACCATGAAGCCGAGGGCGGCGGGGGTGGCGCCTGTCTCGGGCACAAATTCATGCAAACCGCCGCCGGCGAGGCCGCCTTGCGGCAAGCAACGGTCGATGGCGGCGACGCCGAAGGGAATGGTTCTGGTACCCTCAAAACCCTCCATTCTTGGCAACAAGCGGCGCAATTCCTCCGCCACGGCAGCGCGGTTACGTAGGACTGAAGAGGCGCTCGGCTGGGTCATGGCCGCTCATAGCGAAGTTCTATTGGCGACGTTCTGTTCAGGGCTCAGACTATAGAACAAAACAGGAACAATGCCAAGGGGGCCCATCCAATTCGGGCAAAATGTTGAGAAAAATCGCTTTCAGGACGCGTGTCTTGCCTGGGCCGCGAGCGATGGCGCATACGTCCTGCACCGAGCGCGGGAACGAGGAGTGTCATGCCGGAAGTCGACAAGGAAGGGGTCCGCTACGCAGCCGAGCGGCCGCAGCAGACGCCCGGCTTTTATCTCAAGGGCTCCCACCAGCTCGATTGGGGAATGAAGAACCGCCTCGCCCGGGTTTTTGCGCCGTCAACCGGGCGCACCGTGATGCTGGCGATCGACCACGGCTATTTTCAGGGTCCTACCACGGGGCTCGAGCGCATCGACCTCTCCATCGTACCGCTCATTCCGTCTTGCGACGCACTGTTTTGCACGCGCGGGATCTTGCGCTCGATCATTCCGGCAGACTCGACCAAGCCGATGGTGCTGCGGGCAAGCGGCGGGCCGAGCATCCTGCGTGAGGAATTGTCCGACGAGCAGATCGCCATGGAAATGGACGACGCGGTGCGCTTGAACGCCGCCGGCGTGGGCATCCAGGTCTTCATCGGCGGCGAGCATGAGACCCGCTCCGTTCACAACATGACGAGGCTGGTCGATGCCGGCCTGCGCGCCGGCATTCCGGTCATGGGCATTACCGCGGTCGGCAAAAATATGGTGCGCGACGCCAAATATTTCCGGCTCGCTTGCCGCATCATTGCCGAGCTCGGCGCGCAATACGTCAAGACCTATTACGTCGAGGACGGTTTCGAGACCGTCACCGCCTCCTGCCCGGTGCCGATCGTGATGGCGGGTGGCAAGAAGCTGCCCGAACTCGATGCGCTCACCATGGCGTATAATGCCGTGCAGCAGGGCGCCGCCGGTGTTGACATGGGCCGCAACATTTTTCAGTCGGAAGCGCCGCAGGCGATGATCGCTGCGATCAACGCCGTCGTGCATAAAGATGCCAAACCCACAGAGGCTTACGAGCTGTTCAGCGCGCTTAAGGCAAAAGGCTGACCTGCATTATCGTCGCTTTGCTCCTCGCAAATAACGGTTCAGCCATACGTCCGCTGCGGCGTCGAGCCGATAAGAAACCAGGCGAGCGAACCCGCGGTGACCGCACCGCCGAGTGCCGCCATTACCTGCAAGAGCCATGAGGTGCTGCCTACCTTGCTCTGATGCGGCTCCGCGGCTGCCGCCGTCAGAGAACCCGCTTTCGACTGCGCGTCGGCGGCCTCCGGGGGCGGTGGTGCAGCGGAGGCGATGCTCGGCGCTGCATCGGTGGTCTGCGCAACATGATCGTCGCCGGCATGGTCATTGGCGGCATGGTCGCTCGCGGCGAGATCCATGGAGTTAACTTCGTTCGGCGACGTCACTTGCACCGTTTGGCCGGCGACGACGACTTCGCTTGGTGTTTGAGCAGTCAGAGTAGAAGCGGGTAGCGGCGTTGGCACGGCGGCCGCGGTCTCGGCCTGCGGTCCCGGATTTACCGGTTGCGGGATGTCGGCGGGTGCGGTCGTCTCTGCTGTCAGGACCGGTGCGTGCGGTCGTTTCGTCCGCGCGGCGAAGTGATGCTGTTTGGTGCGCGTTTTGGCGGCGAGCCTGGTCTTGTGAGAGGATCTAGCGGCCGACTTCACGGCCGATCTGGCGTGAAGCCTTCCTGCCGGTGCCGAATGTTCGATTTTCAACAACTCGAGCGGTTTGCCGGCCGCCGCGGTCTGCGCTAAAGCGCTGCCGCCGGCCAGGCCCGACACAAACAACATGGCCGACAAAAACGCGCCCGCGGTGACAATGCGAATACGCTGCATTGTATGCCTCCGTTACTGCACCATACAGGTGCATTCCGGTCAGACCGGAGTGACCTGAAGGTGACCCAATTGCGGATTTTTTCGCACAAAGCTCGGACTAAAATCGGCCGCCCTTAACCATCCTTCTTAACGGCGGCGGTCCCTGATACGTTCAGGCCGGTTTCGCGGCGCAATGGGCGTGGCATGATCGACCTGAAATCCCATGACGGCATTGCCATCGTCGCCGTCAATCACGGTAAGGCCAACGCGCTTGACCTCGAGCTCTGCGAGGGTCTGGCGAAGTGCTTCGAGGACCTGCGCGAGCGAGCGGAGCGTGCCGTGGTTGTGACCGGGGAGGGCCGAATGTTTTCGGCCGGCGTTGATTTGGTGCGCCTGAGCGCGGGTGGACCCGATTATGTGCGGAAATTCCTGCCCGCCCTAGATCGGCTTTACCATGCGGTGTTCTTCCATCCGAAACCGGTGGTGGCGGCGATCAATGGCCATGCCATCGCCGGCGGCTGCGTGCTGGCCTGCGCCACGGACCGGCGGATCATGGCGCGCGGCCGCGGACGCGTTGGCATCACCGAACTTACGGTCGGCGTGCCGTTTCCGGCGCTGGCGTTCGAAATCGTTCGTTTTACCGTGCCGGCGCGCTATTTGCCCGAGTTCCTGTTCGGTGCCTCGACCTACGACAGCGACGCCGCCTTGCAGCGCGGCTGGGTCGATGAAGTGGTGGAACCGGACACGCTCATGCGGCGCGCGATAAGGGCCGCGCAAGAACTGGCGCGGCTATCGCCGCGCGCTTTCGCTCAGACCAAGCAGCAACTGCGCCAAGAGATCAGCGGGCGCCTGATGCGCGATGCCCCGGCGACGGACAAGATCGTCGCCGACATCTGGGCGGCGCCGGAAACGCTCGGCTATATCCGAGATTATGTCGAGCGCACGCTCAAGAAGCCATCAACCTAGCTCGGTGATGATTTCAGGGAAACGGTGCAGCCGCTCGGACGGTCCGTTCGCCTCGATCAGATAATTGTCGCAGACCCAGCCGAGTACATGGCCGCGCACGAATGTCGGGTGCACGACGATATTCATGTCCTTCTCGACATTCATCGGCTCGTCTTGGCGGATGAGCGGGCGCTCGACGAGGTCATAGCCTTGGCCGTGGCCGTATAGACGCTGCTCCTCCGGCCGGCCGTTCTTACGCATGAAATCGTTGTAGGCGATGAAGACGTCTTTGCATGGCGCGCCGGGCTTGAGCAGATCGAGCGTGAATTTGCGCGCTTCGAGCGCGAAGGCGAACTCCTCCTTGAGTTCGGCCGATGCCTTGCCGACGACGCAGCAGCGGCCGAGCTCGGTATACATTCCGCCCGGCCCGGAATCCTCGACCAAGAGCGCGACGGTATCGCCCTCCTTGATGATACGGTTCTGATAATGGCGCTGGCTGAACTTTTCCGGCCGATCGGGCGGCATGGAAGCGCACAGGTAGATGCCGTTCTCACTGCCGTGCCGTTGGCTGTAGCATTGCGCGATGGCGGCGATGTCGCGTTCGCGCAGGCCGGGCTCGACCGCGGCGAAGGCGGCCCGCATGGCGCCGTCCTGCATCAAAGCGGCGCGCCGCACCAATTCGCGCTCCTCGGCGCTCTTGATCACCTTGATACGGTCGACGAGGTCGGAAGCGTCGACAAAGCGCGTATTGGAGAAGCGGCCTTTGCGAAGGTAATCGGCTAGCGCCAGCGACATCGAGTAGGTGCCGAGGAGCCCGATCGTGCCGCCGGCATAAGGCGCGAGCGCTTTCGCCGCCAATTCCGGATCGTAATCGGCGGTGTAGTAGCACGAGGCGTAGCTCGGCGTGGTGAGCCATTGCTTGACGCCGCGGGCGACGCCATCGCCGTTTGCGGTCGGCTCGTCGACGCCGCCGAACGGGCCCTGACTGACGAACGTCATCAGATCGTCCCGCGGGAAAACGACGGTCAGCGGATAGCCGTTGGTCGCTGGCAATCGGTGAAATATTTGACGTAGCCGCCCATGTAGTCGTTGTTGTTCTGCATCAGCAGCACGTCGACCTTGTCGTGCTCCATGGCGGCGCGCACCGCCGCCCAGCGGCGTTCGAGTTCGGCCGTCGAGATCGGCGTCTGTAAACGTTCCGAAAGCTGGTTCATATCCGGCTGGCCTCCCATTGGCGGCGCCCCTGTTAAGTCGCGGCTGAGCGGATATAACGTGTTGTGGCCAAGGAGGCCAAGCCGTCGCGCATGGCGGCGAGCTCGGCTACACTGCGTTCCAGTCACATTGCGTTTAATCGGTTATTCAACCCCGCCGCCAGGAGCACCCAAAAATGCCGATCGACTTATCGACCGTCCCGTGGCTTTTCGTTGCATTGATGGGCGTGTTGGCGTTCATCGCCGCCTTGCTCGGGGGCCTTATCGCATTTCGCAACCGCTTCGTCGGCGCCATCATCGCCGGAGTGCTGTTTGCTGCAGGCTTCGTGGCCTGGAACTACTATCCGCACAGCTTCGGGCTGCCGATCATCAAGACGATTGGGCCGGACGGCGCCTCCGGCTAGCGCGACGGATTGGAAATTCTGCCGCCGTGCCGCGAACTCGCACCTCAACCGCAAGTCCGCAAAAACCGCACTGGAATCACAAATTTGCCAGGCGCCCTAAGATTCCGCAGTTCGCCTGAGAGTGGGCCGGGTGTGCGAACTTCGGAATTGGGACACCAGTTGAAGGTTTATGCCGGTCCCGCTATTCGTAAGTGAAATCTTCCGGGGGAAATGGAGCGGTCATGAACAAGGTCTATGCGGATGCACGTTCCGCGTTGGCCGGTTTGCTCAAGGACGGCATGTTGATCATGGCCGGCGGGTTCGGCTTATGCGGCATTCCTGAGACCTTGATCCATGCCGTCCGCGATTTCGGGGTCAAGAACCTCACTATCGTGTCGAACAATTGCGGCGTCGACGGGCTCGGCCTGGGCGTGCTGCTCGACACCAGGCAGATCAAAAAAATGATCGCGTCCTATGTCGGGGAGAATAAGACCTTCGCCCAACAATATCTCGCCGGCGAACTCGAGATCGAATTCAACCCGCAGGGCACGTTGGCCGAACGCATCCGCGCCGGCGGTGCGGGCGTCCCCGCCTTCTTCACCAAGACCGGAGTCGGAACCCTGATTGCCGAGGGCAAGGACGTGCGCGAATTCGAGGGCGAACGTTATGTGATGGAGCGCGGCCTGATCGCCGATGTTTCGCTCATTCACGCCTACGTCGGCGATACCGAAGGCAACCTGGCTTATCGCAAGACCGCCCGCAATTTTAATCCAATCATGGCGACGGCCGCCAAGGTGACGGTGGCTGAGGTCGAGCAACTCGTGCAGCCCGGCGACATCGACCCCGATCACATCGTGACGCCGGGCGTTTACGTGCAGCGCATCGTCCATGTGCCCGACCCGGTCAAGCACATCGAGCAACGCACAGTCCGCAAGCGTGAAAAGGCCGACGCACCGGCCGGAGCAGGAGTGGAAATCTAATGCCCTGGACCCGCGATCAGATGGCGGCACGCGCCGCCAAGGAACTCAAGGACGGATTCTACGTCAATCTTGGCATCGGCATACCGACGCTGGTATCGAACTACATTCCTGACGGTATGAGCGTGCAGTTGCAATCCGAGAACGGCATGCTCGGCACCGGCCCGTTCCCGCTGGAGGGCGATGAGGACGCCGATCTCATCAATGCCGGCAAGCAAACCGTCACAGAGCTGCCGACAACCAGCTATTTTAACTCGGCCGATTCCTTCGCCATGATCCGCGGCGGACATATCGATCTTGCCATCCTCGGTGCGATGCAGGTGGCGGAGAACGGCGACCTCGCCAACTGGATGATCCCGGGCAAGATGGTCAAGGGCATGGGCGGGGCCATGGACCTGGTCGGCGGAGTGAAAAAAGTCGTCGTCGTCATGGAGCATTCGGCCAAGAACGAGCCGAAGCTTTTGCACCATTGCTCGCTGCCGCTCACCGGCGCCGGCGTGGTCGACATGGTGATCACCGATCTCGGCGTATTCACCATCGACCGCAAGGGCGGCGGAATGACCCTGATCGAGCTTGCGCCGGACGTGACGCTCGACGCCGTCAAGGCCAAGACCGAAGCGAGCTATAAGGTCGCCAACACGATAAAGCATTGATGCGGCGCGGGAGGCGGCGCGCGCTGCGGCACCGCCAACCCTTTACGTGCCGGCGCAACACGTTGACAATGGCCTCCTTTGGGGGGGCCGTGCCTGAAGATCCGATCCTTGAGACGGACGAACTGAGCAAGGAGTTCGCCGGGTTCGTTGCGTTGCGCGGCGTGAATCTGCGTGTGGCGCGTGGCAGCATTCATGCCTTGATCGGACCGAACGGCGCCGGCAAGACCACGTGCTTCAACCTGCTCACCAAATTCCACGCTCCGACACGCGGCCGCATTGTGTTCGATGGCCGCGACATCACGGCGCTTAAGCCCGCGGATGTGGCACGGCTCGGCGTGGGCCGTTCGTTCCAGATTTCCGCGGTGTTTCCGCACCTGACCGTGCTGGAAAACGTGCGCATCGCGCTGCAACGTCGCCGCGGCGATTCCTTCGATTTCTGGCGCTCGAAACGAGCCCTGCGGGTGCTGGACGAACGGGCCAACGCGATTATTGCCGAAGTCGGGCTAGCCGCCGCCGTTGACACGCCGGCGGCGGAACTGCCCTACGGCCGCAAGCGTGCGCTGGAAATCGCGACCACGCTTGCACTTGAGCCTAAAATATTGCTGCTCGACGAGCCGATGGCTGGCATGGGTCGGGAGGACATTGCCCGCATCAGCGCGTTGATCAAAGCGGTTGCTGTCGAGCGCACCGTGCTGATGGTGGAGCATAACCTCGGCGTCGTCGCCGACCTGTGCGACCGCATCACCGTGCTAACGCGCGGGCGCGTGCTGGCCGAGGGCGACTACAAAACCGTGTCGGCAGATCCGGGCGTGCGTGAAGCCTACCTGGGAACCGGCCATGCCTGAGACGATGCCGGAGACTCAAGCGCTCCTTGCGGTGAAGGAACTGGAAGCATGGTACGGTGAATTGCACGTGCTGCACGGCGTCACCTTCGATGTGCGCTCGGGCGAGGTGGTGACGCTGCTTGGCCGTAACGGCGTCGGCAAGACGACGACGCTCAAAGCCATCATGGGCATGATCGAAAGCCGCGCCGGCTCGGTGCGCTTCGAAGGCCGCGAACTGATCGACGCCCCATCGGACTTGATCGCCCGCGCCGGCATCGCCTTCTGTCCCGAGGAGCGCGGTATCTTCGCGAGCCTCGACGTCAAGGAGAATTTGCTGCTGCCGCCGCAGGTGCGCTCGGGCGGCCTCGATCTTGATCGCATCTTCGAACTATTCCCGAACCTGCGCGAACGGCTGTCCAGCCAGGGCACAAAATTGTCCGGTGGCGAGCAGCAAATGCTGGCGATTGCGCGCATTCTGCGAACCGGCGCCCGGCTGTTGCTGCTCGACGAGCCGACCGAAGGGTTAGCGCCCGTCATCATTCAGCAGATCGGCCGCACCATCGGAATGCTCAAGGCGCAGGGCTTCACCATTCTTCTGGTCGAACAGAACTTTACGTTCGCCGCGACTCTTGCCGATCGCTACTACGTCATGGAGCACGGCCGCATCGTCGATCACTTCTCGGCCGCTCAACTCGACGCCAACACCGAAAAGCTACACGACTATCTCGGAGTTTGATATCAAGGGTAAAGCGGCCGTTGTGCCGTGCTTGTAAAAGCGCAGCCGTGCGCACAGGGAGGTTTGTAATGGCGCTTACCGGTAAGTTGGCGTTTGCAATCGCCGCGTTGATGGGAACGGTTGCCGGGGCCCAGGCCCAGGACATTGCCGTCAAGATCGGCGTGCTCAGCGATATGTCGAGCCTTTACTCCGATGTCGGAGGGCCGGGTTCGGTTGCAGCCGCCAAGTTGGCGGTGCAGGATTTCAATCCCGCCGCTCACGGCATGAAGGTCGACATTGTCAGCGCCGATCATCAAAACAAGCCGGACATCGGCGCCAATATCGTCCGCCAGTGGTTTGACGTCGATCACGTCGACGTCGTGGTCGATGTACCTAATTCCGGTGTGGCGCTCGCGGTGAACGAGGTCACACGCGAAAAAAACAAAGTGTTCCTGCCCTCAGGTCCCGCGAGTTCCGACCTGACCGGGCCGAAATGCTCGCCAAACACGGTCCACTGGACTTATGACACCTGGATGCTGGCTAACGGCACCGGCAAGGCGTTGGTCAAGACCGGTGGCGACACCTGGTTCTTTCTGACCTCAGACTACGCCTTTGGCCACGCGCTCGAACGCGACACCGCGGCGGTTGTTCGAGCCAATGGCGGCAAGGTTCTCGGCCATGTGTTGCATCCGCTCAATACCAGCGACTTCTCTTCGTTCCTGCTTCAGGCGCAAGCCTCGAAAGCGAAGATCATCGGGCTCGCCAATGCCGGAGGCGACACGATCAACGCGATCAAGCAGGGCGCTGAATTCGGCATTGTCGCCGGCGGTCAGCACTTCGCCGGCCTATTGGTCTTTATCAGCGACGTCAATGCGCTCGGACTCAAGACCGCGCAGGGGCTCATTCTGACCGGTACATGGTACTGGGACATGACCGACGCCAACCGCGCCTTCACCAAGCGCTGGCAAGTCTCGCAACCCGGGAAGTTTCCCACGATGGTGCAGGCGGGCGTCTATTCTTCGATCATCCACTATTTGAAAGCCGTCGCAGCGCTCAAAGACGCGTCCGACGGCAAGGCGGTAGTTGCCAAGATGAAGGAAATGCCGACCGACGATCCCTTGTTCGGCAAGGGCACGATCCGGGCCGATGGGCGCAAAATTCACGACGCCTATTTGTTTGAAGTGAAGAAGCCGGAAGAGTTGAAATATCCGGGCGACGACTACAAGCTGCGCGCGACCATCCCGGCCGCCGAAGCGTTCCGGCCGCTCAAAGACGGTGGTTGCCCGCTGGTGAGTGGCTAGACCGAGGGGTGATCGTCACGCCACGGCGGACCCGGCGGCGGTCCGTCGGGCTGTGCGACAGGTGAAATCCGGGAGGTCGTTTCAACGCGGCCGTGTGGACTGCCGGGTCAAGTCCGGCGGCGGGGACTTTTGGAGGAGCGGCTAGCGGCCGAGGCATGTTTGAGATTTTCGGCATTCCCTCACAGGCGTTGTTCGGGCAATTGCTGCTCGGCCTGATCAACGGCTCGTTTTATGCGCTGCTAAGTCTTGGGCTCGCCGTCATCTTCGGCATGCTCAACATCATCAACTTCGCCCACGGCGCGCAGTACATGATGGGCGCGTTTGCCGCGTATCTGCTGCTGCATTACCTCGGCATCAACTATTGGGCGGCGCTGGTGATCGCCCCGATCGGAGTCGGCGCCACGGGCGTGCTCGTCGAACGGCTGTTCCTGCAGCATCTGCGCAAGCTCGATCCGCTCTACGGGCTTCTCGTTACCTTCGGTCTGGCGTTGGTCATCGAGGGCCTGTTCCGCAACGGCTTCGGTTCGTCGGGATTGCCCTACGAGGTGCCGGCCGCGCTAAGTGGCGGTCGCAATCTCGGCTTTATGTTTCTGCCGAACTATCGCGCCTGGGTGATCGTGCTGTCGTTGGCGGTGTGTCTTGCAACCTGGTTCGCCATCGAACGAACGCGGCTCGGTTCCTACCTGCGTGCTGCCACTGAAAATCCGGTGCTGGTCCGGGCTTTCGGCATCAACGTGCCGCGCATGGTGACCTTGACCTACGGTTTCGGCGTCGGCCTCGCGGCGCTCGGCGGCGTTATGGCGGCGCCGATCTACAACGTCTCGCCGCAGATGGGCTCCGACCTGATCATCGTGGTGTTCGCTGTCGTCGTGATTGGCGGCATGGGGTCGATCATGGGCGCGATCGTCACCGGGTTTGCGCTCGGCATCGTCGAAGGCCTGACGAAGGTATTTTATCCGGAGGCCTCGAACACCGTTGTCTTTGTCGTCATGGCGATCGTGCTGCTCATTCGTCCCGCCGGGCTGTTCGGGCGCAGCGCATGATGGAGCGCGTCATCGATCCGTCGGTTCGCTTGCCGCGCCGCGCTAAGGATTGGAGCCTTGGCGTCGCGTTCGCGGCGATGGTGGTGTTGCTGGCGATCGGGCCGTTCGTGCTTTATCCGGTCTTTCTGATGAAGGCGTTGTGCTTTGCCTTGTTCGCCTGTGCCTTCAATCTCTTGATCGGATATGTCGGGCTCCTCTCGTTCGGTCACGCCATGTTTTTCGGCTGGGCGAGCTATCTCACCGCTTATGCCGCCAAGGGTTGGGGCTTGTCGCCGGAACCGGCAATCCTCATCGGCACGGCGACGGCCGCGGGGCTCGGCATCGTCACCGGTTATCTCGCCATCCGCCGGCAGGGCATCTACTTCGCGATGATCACGTTGGCGCTGGCGCAGATGACATATTTTTTCGCCTTGCAGGCGAAATTCACCGGCGGCGAGGACGGCATCCAGGGCGTGCCACGCGGCCGCCTGTTCGGTGTTTTCGACCTGTCCAACGAGATGACGATGTATGTGTTCATTCTCATCGTCGTGCTTGCAGGCTTTTTGTTCATTTACCGGATCATCAATTCGCCGTTCGGCGAGGTGCTCAAGGCGATACGCGAAAATGAGCAGCGGGCCGTCTCGCTCGGCTATAAGACCGAGCGCTACAAGCTAGTCGCTTTCGTGCTGTCGGCGACGCTGGCGGGGCTGGCCGGATCCCTCAACGCGCTGGTGTTTCAGCTTGCTTCGCTCACCGACGTGCACTGGACGATGTCGGGCGACGTCGTACTGATGACGTTGCTCGGCGGTCTTGGTACGGTTTTCGGTCCGGTAGTCGGCGCGTTTCTGGTCATTGCGATGCAGAACTATTTGGCGCCGTTCGGCCAGTGGGTGCTGGTTATTCAGGGCGCGATTTTCATCGCCTGCGTGCTTGCTTTCCGGCGCGGTATTGTCGGCGAGATCGCGCGGCTGTTGCGCGTGCCGCTTTGACCGCATTTTTCCACAGACTTATCAACAGAATCAGATTATCCATGGCGAAACAGTGCACAACTCGAACGTGCCGTTTGGTGCATTTTTGTTGCCTCGCCGCCGGTTCCGCGTGAGTTTGAGGCTAGCGGTGCGTTCGGTCGTTTTGTTGCCGAAGTCAGTTCTGGTCCCCGCTTAATTGTAGCTCCGATGTGAATTGTGTGCCCGTGCGAGCGTGTGGGTTTGCGCGCACGCATTGTTCATTGAACTCGAAAGCCCGCCGGACGGGCGCTCCCGGTTTTGCATGCCGGCACGGCAACCCAGCCCGTACGACGACGTGTCGCGCAAATGGCTCGCATTGGCGGAGCGTCGCCGGGCGCATATCGTCGAGCTGCGTGAAACCGGGCGCTGGCGACACTATTACACGCCGGAAGAATTTCTCGAGGCATTGCGCGAGGCCATCGCCAGCCGTGACGAGTGGGCGAGATTGGCTGGCCTGGAAAATGGCGGCGCGTCGGCTTAAATCGCCTTTTGGCGCCGCTTCCGCTTCCTATCTAAATCCATCCCGCCTCACGATGTGATCGTCATGACGAGTGCTCTGTTTTCTCCGTTCCGGCTCGGCAATCTCAATCTCGCAAACCGCATCGTCGTTTCGCCGATGTGCCAATACAGCGCCGATGACGGTGTCGTTAACGACTGGCACATGACCCATCTCGGCATGCTGGCAAATTCCGGCGCCGGCTTGTTGGTCGTCGAATTGACCCATGTAGAGCGTTTCGGCCGGATCACCCACGGTTGTGTCGGACTCTATTCCGACGCCTGTGAAGACGGCCTGGCGCGGGTCGTCGCCCATTGCCGGCGTATCGGTAGCGCCAAGCTCGCCGTCCAGCTTTCGCATGCCGGCCGCAAGGCTTCGGCACAGCGGCCCTGGGAGGGAGCCAAGGCGCTGCCGCCGTCGGAGGATCCCTGGCCGACAATTGCTCCTTCCGCTATTGCCTTTGGCCCGGGCTGGCACACTCCGCGTGCCATGACGGAGGAAGATATGGCGCGTGTGCGCGCCGGCTTTGTCGAGGCCGCAAACCGCGCCGTGCGTATCGGCTTCGACGCAGTTGAGCTGCACTTTGCCCACGGCTATCTGATGCACAGCTTCATCTCGCCGCTCTCGAACGTGCGCAACGACGCTTGGGGCGGTTCGCTCGACGGCCGCCTGCGTTTTCCGCTCGAAGTCGCCCGCGCGGTGCGCGATGTGGTCCCGCGCGGCACGCCGCTCGGCGCGCGCATCACGGCGACGGACTATCTCGCCGGCGGTCTGACGCCTGACGATGCCGTGGCAACGGCCAAGGCGCTGGAAGCGGCTGGGCTCGATTACGTCGACATTTCGTCGGGCGTCATCACGCCCGACAGCCGATGGCCGAGCGAGCCCGGTTTCAATGTGCCGGTTGCCGAGCGCGTGCGGCGCGAGATTGGCATACCGGTGCGCGTGGTCGGGATGATCGCCGGTGCGATGCAGGCCGAGGAGATCGTCGCCACCGGCAAGGCGGACATGGTGGCGCTCGCGCGCGCTTTCCTCGACGATCCGCATTGGGCGTGGCATGCCGCACAAACGCTCGGCAGCGACGTTACGCGCCCGCCGCAATATCTGCGCGCTGGCCCGGCGCTCTGGCCGGGGGCGGCATTGCGCGCCTGATCATGGACGATCCGGTTCTTGTCGAAGTGTTGCGCGGCGGTCTGGTAGAAAGTCGCCATCGCGGTGCCGTTTCGGTTGTCGATGCCGATGGCGCCACGGTGTTTGCCGTCGGCGATGTCGTGGCGCCGGTGTTTCCGCGTTCGGCGGTCAAGCCGCTGCAGGCGCTACCGCTCGTGGAATTGGGTGCCGCCGACCGTTACGAACTGACCGACGAAGAGCTCGCGCTCGCTTGCGCTTCACATGGCGGCGAGCCGGCCCACGTCGCGGGCGTGGCGCGGATGTTGGCGAAAGCGGGTCTGGACGTGTCCGCGTTGGCTTGCGGGACACACTGGCCGAGCTCGCATGATGCGGCTTTCGCCCTGGCGCGAACCGGCAGCCCGTCGGCGCTGCATAATAATTGCTCCGGCAAGCATGCCGCCTTTCTGTGCGTCGCTTCGGCGAGGGCGCTCGACCACGTCGGCTATTGGCGGCCTGAGCATCCGGTGCAGCGCGAGATACACGCGGTGCTGGAAGATTTGACCGGCGCGGTCTTGTCGCACGGCCGCCGCGCGGTCGACGGCTGCTCGGTGCCGACCTGGGCGGTGCCGCTGCAAAACCTGGCGCATGCTTTCGCCAAATTCGGCAGCGGTCGCGGCCTCGCGCATTTGCGCGGGCAGGCCGCCGCTCGGCTGCGGACCGCCTGCGCGCAAAAGCCCTGGTATGTCGCCGGTACCGGCCGCTTCTGCACCGAGATCATGCAGCTATTTGCTTCGCGCGTGCTGGTAAAGACCGGCGCTGAAGGAGTGTTTTGCGGCGCGCTTCCCGAGCTCGGACTCGGCATCGCGATCAAATGCGATGATGGCGCCGGGCGCGCCGCGGAAGCGATCATGGCGGCCTCTATCGGGCGTTTCCTTTCTCTGGACGATCGGGAGCGGGCGGCGTTGGCGCGCTTCGCGCAGCCGATTTTGCGCAACTGGAATGGCATCGAAGTCGGCGCCTTGCACGTGACCGGCGCGGTCTAAACACACGACCATCAGTGCGGCGGATCGACGGTGACGCGCCAAATCGTGTTGCCGACGTCATCGGCGACGAGCAATGCCCCGCTTAAGTCCACTGGTACGCCCGGGCGGCCGTACGCAATGCCGGGACGGTCCGACGGCATAAATCCGGTCAGAAAATCCTTCGGCTCGGCGTATAGCTTTCCGTCAGGAAACGGAACGCATGTGACTTTAATAACTTGCGAAAGGACGGCGATTCCAGGAGCCGTGCTCGCCGATGAAGGCACCGCCGCGAAAATCACGGCTCGGAGACTTTCATGGCTTGAAGACCATGAAATAAAGATTTGCCAAGGGGATGACAGTTGCGATCGCTCCCCAAATCGCCCAACGCCGGCCGTGCCGCCAATAGCTATCCGGAATTTTGCCTCCGCTTGCGAAGGCCCGCGCCTGGCGCGCTTGCAGAATTTGGGTCGGGATCAGAACGGCGATCCAAATCACCCCTGACGCCACAAAGATCGTCTGGCCCCAAAACAGCCAGGTCGTAGCTCGCAGGTCGAGATGGCCGACTAAGGCCATGCCGTAGGCGCCCACCAATATCAAAGCAACGCCGCCGGCGGTGAATATCCAGTCGGTCAGTGTGACGAGGCGCTGGGCAAAGGCGATGATTTGCGGATCGTCGGTGCGGTCCGCCATCACCTTCCAGACCCCCGTGACGATGATGTTGCCCAAGAATACGATCACACCGAACAGATGAACGACCTTGAATGCGTCATATGACATGGCCAGACCTTGCGTATTTGTCGGATTGCGCGCGCGGCGGATCGAGGCTGCTGCTTGGTTCGAACGCAACGCTTTGCGTTCGAGCGACGACGTCACTGAAGCTGTGCGGCAAGCGGTGCATTGAAGCCTTCCGGCGGTAACGCGTATTCAATCTTGTCGATGTCAAGATGAGAAACTATAGTCGCGACGCGAGACGACCGTCAATCTTGTCATCGTCAAGATTGTGTGAAAAATAGCGCCGCTTCCGAAAAAGGCATGAAACTCAAGGACTTTTCAGCGTGGCAGGCGTGAAACGAAAACGCCGTCAATATCACCACGGGCAGCTGCGGGAAGCGCTGATCGCCGCCGGGCGGAGCCTTCTCGAGCAGCGTGGCCGGCGTGGCTTTACGTTGCGTGAATGTGCTCGGCGGGCAAGGGTTTCCCATGCGGCGCCGGCTCACCACTTTCGTTCCGCGGGCGGCTTGCTTGCGGAGATCGCCGCTCGGGGCTTCGACGAGCTTTCCGCGACAATGGACGCATCACCAGCCGAAGTCGCCGACAACCGCGATCCCGCGGAACGGCTCGCGGCGCTCGGATACGGCTATGTCCGCTTTGCGCTGGCGAACAAAGAGGTGTTCCAACTGATGTTCAACGGCGATGTTCAGCCGCAACAAAACGAACGATTGGCGGCCGCGGCTAAGGCTGCCTATTTGCGGCTGACCGACGGTGTCGAGAGGGTCATGCCGCAAGGCTCGCCCGCTGCGAAGCGGGCCCTCGCGGATCTTGCCTGGGCGAGTGTCCACGGATTTGCAATGCTGGTCCTCGGCGGCCAGTTCGATCAGGACGATCCCGCCGAAGCCGCGTTCAGACACAGATTGGATTCGCTCCTGGAAGGAGTCGCCGCCGCGATCGCTTCGCGATGACGCGGATCGTGTCGCGTGCCAGTTTCGGCTCAGCGCACCCGATTGCCGCCGATGGACAATTGCGCGTAGCGCGCGGCGCCGTCTTTGGCGAGGTCACCGGTGACCGGCTTCTTCCATTCCATGCCGACGATTGCCGCGCTGCGCACTTCCGAAATCAGATTATCGGCAATCACCGCCGCGCCCGCACCCGGAGCGACCGATACGGTGATGCCGAATCCGGCGCGGCGGATCACGTTCGAGGTGATGGCGACATCGCGCAGATAGGTTCCCCAGCCGGCGGCAATTCCGGCGGTCGCCGCATTTTCCACGACGTTGCCGGTTACCGCGGTATCGGCTTCGACGCCGATGCCGATGCCCGCCGAGTCATTCGGATCGGTTCCCGCCGGGCGCCTGTCGACCAGATTGCGGATCAGGTTGCCTTGCACCACGGCGAGCCGGCCGCCCTGGTTGAAGTTGGTAACCGATACGCCGATCGCGGCACCGTCGACAATGTTGTTGGCGATGAGCGCGCCTTCAAAACCGAATTCGGCATAGAGCGCGACTTCGCCGAGGCCGGTGCAGGTGTTGCCGACGATTTGCAGGTTCGATGCGGCGTTGCCGCGCACCGCCGAAAAGGCGGCGTTGCGGATCCGATTGCCGCGCACGATGACGTTGTCGGCGCAGAATACATTGATGGCGTTGCCGTATTGGCCGGAGCCGCCGGCATTGTTCATGATGCTTTCGATGCGGTTGTCGACGACCAGCGTGCCGTCGTCCCCGCGTTGATTTCGCCAGACCAGGATGCCGCCGTTGCCGGCGCCGCGGACGGTGTTGCCGGCGATCTTGAGCCCGCTCGCATCGATCGACAAAATCGCGGCGTCGGCGGCGCTGATGGTGTTGCCGGTCACCTCGCCCTCGGTCGCTTCGAGCACGATACCGTTGCGGCCGGCATTGACGATGTTGCAATCGGCGATGCGCAAGCCGCGCGCTTGGGCGAAGTGCAGAAGCCCGCGCCGATCCGGCAACGGAATGCCGCCACCGTCGAGGACGAGGCCGCGGATGTCGATGCGGTCGCTGCCGGTGGCCGCCATCATCGACGGCCCACCTGCCATGACGATGCGTGTCGCGCCGGCGACGCCAGATATCGCCGTATAGGGCGGCAGTTGCAGGGCGCCGGCGCGGATGGTGCCGCCCGGCAGGCTCAGCACGGCGCGCCCGGCCGCGGCTCGGTCGATCGCGCGCTGCAAAATTTGTGTTTGGTCTTCGGCCGCGTTCGGCCGCAGGCCGAGCGAGGTAGCATCAATCTCGGCCCGCGCGCCGAATTCGCGCGTCGGCGCGATTTGCGCCGCGCCGGCTCCAGTCGCACCGGCGACGGCGCCGCTCCCGGCGAGCACAGCAAAGAGGCGGCGGCGATCGAGGCGCATCGAGGCACTCCCATGCAGCACTAAAGCTTGCATCGCGTCCGCTTGCCACGGCACGCATCACGTCCATATGCCGCGGCACAGGGATAATCCCGGCCACTATTCCACCGCACGGTTAACGGCGGCTTGCGGCGACAAGCGCGACGAGGAGCCTTTCAGCGGCGGCGACAACTAAGCGAAATGAAGCCAGGCGGTTTCCGCGCCGCCGTTGCCGGGGCGCGAACACGACCGGGGGGATGTGAACGAACTGGACCAGCGGCCGACGGTCGCGGACGCGTCTTAGTGCGTGCCAATAGGCATAATTGCACAAATAACGTCCGGCATCGCGGGACAGGCGCATGGGCATCGGCACACTACGCACTGCGCCGAGTAGGTCGGCGAACGGCGCCGGGCCGCGCAATGCCGGTGGCCCGCCGGGCAAGATATCGCCGCGCCTGGGGGTAAATCCGCCGGCATCCGGGAACAACAACGACGCGGCGTTGCGCGCCCGTGTCTCGATGCAGAGCGCGCGCCTGCGCCCAGCAAGGCCGAACATCAGGACGATGTCAGGCCGGTCGGCGAAGAGCTTAGGCAAGTCGACATCGACCGCATCATAGGTCGTGGCAAAGACATGCGTCGTCAGGTTGAGGTTGGCGAAGGCTGGCCGCCGCCGGCGGGCAAGTGCCCTGACCAACAGGGCGCTGGGATTGAACGGCGCGCCGGGGAACGGGCCGAACCCGACAAGAAGAACGCGCAACTCGTGCATGATATTCTGCCGGATACTTTCGTTTGCCGTTGTGACGAAGCAACATATGTTTCAGGTTCGTGCACGGCAATCTATCCAAAGTCAGCCGGTCGCTACGTGAGACGGCGTAAGCCCTCGGCCAGAAGCCACCCCGGCCAAGGCCGCTGCCGTTCTGACGCCGCCCGTAGCGCGCAAAAAACGCAAAGCCAATTACTGCATAATTTGGGCGGCGCCGAATAGCGGGCGAGCAATCAATAGTCAAATTAGCCGAACTTCATCGCAACGAGATGGTCAGCCCGCCCAGACCGAGCGTCACCTGGAAGCCCGCCTGCGCTCCACGCAATTCAAGCACCACGCCCTTTTCGTTCTGCAGCCGTGCCACACTTGCCCCACCGACAAAAGTGCCCCCGGCGCCGGCCACCCCGTAAGTGCCGGCGATATCCGACACGTGGTGCAAATTATAAGCGGTGCCGCGCAGATCGGCTCCCGCTATGCCGAGGCTGCCAATCCCGACGCCGCCAACGCCCAACCGATATCTGTGGCCCTCGTAAAACAACGTGCCGTGGCCACCGCCGACGCCGACAATGAACCCTACCTTGACGACCTTGAGGTGGACTATTCCGGTCTGCGCGCGAGACTCCGTTGAAAAGCCAACCAGCGTCAGTGCCGCACCAACAATCACAGCGAATTTTATGGCATGAACAAATCTTAACATTGCCGCCCTCCCTCTTTCCTCGAAATTTCATCCGACGCGGCACGCTTGATCATCACTGGATTGAAGTCAAGTTGGGCTTCCCCGATAAGCATGCGAGCGTCAGCGCCCCACCATATCCACGATCTGCTCGACCGCGGCATTGGGCGCGAGACGTCCGGCCGCGACCTCGGCCTCAAGCCGCGGGAGCGCGGCCTTGAGCGCGCGATCGGAGCGCAACGGCGCGAACAGCCGCTCCTCGAGCATCTCCCACATCCATTTCACCTGCTGCCCGCCGCGACGCGCGGCAAGTTCGCCCGATGCCGCGAGCTTCTCGCGATGCTCGAGCACTTTGGCCCAGAGCGCGGCGATGCCGTCGCCGGTCAGTGCCGAATAGGTGACAACGGGCGGCGACCAATTCGGCGACCGCGGCGATAGGATATGCAGCGCGGCGCGATACTCGGCCGCCGCCGCTTTGGCGCGCGCGAGATTGTCGCCGTCCGCTTTGTTGACGGCGATCATGTCGGCAAGTTCGACGATGCCTTTTTTCAGGCCTTGCAGTTCGTCGCCGGCGCCCGGCAGCATCAGTACGAGGAAAAAGTCGGTCATATCGGCGACGGCGATTTCCGACTGGCCGACGCCGACCGTCTCGACGAGCACGGTATCGTAACCCGCAGCTTCGCATAACAGCATGGTCTCGCGGGTCTTGGCAGCGACGCCGCCGAGCGTGCCCGAGGCCGGCGAGGGGCGGATGAAGGCGTTTGAGTTGTTGGCAAGCTGCGCCATGCGCGTCTTGTCGGCGAGGATCGATCCGCCGGTACGCCGCGACGAAGGGTCGACTGCCAGCACCGCGACTTTGCGCCCTTCTTTCGTCAGCATGCTGCCCAACGCATCGATAGTAGTGGACTTGCCGACGCCGGGAGCGCCGGTGATGCCGACGCGTACCGCCTTTCCGGTTGCGTCCAAGATCGCCTGGGTGAGCGCCGCGGCGGCACGGCGGTGATCGGCGCGCTTGCTTTCGACCAGGGTGATGGCGCGCGACAGCACGCTGCGATCGCCGGCGCGGATGTCATGGGCGAGGCGGTCGACATCGGCCGATGAAGCAGGCGGGATCATGGTGCTGTCTCTTCGGCGAGCAGGCGCATTCCGTCAAGCCAACTTGTATGCGTGTCCATTTACGTTTTGCTAGCCGCGCCCCATACGGGCCAGGATTCTTCGCCGAATGACCGCGATCTTGTCGAATTGCAGCCGCATCCGCGGGCTGACATTCGCCGGTTCCAAGCGGGGCGACAGTACCTGTCCCTTTAGCAACAAGGAGGCACCCGATGAATTGGGATCAGATTCAGCACGATTGGATGCAATTCAAGAGCAACGTGCGCACCAATTGGGTCAAGCTGACCGATGAAGATCTCACTCGTGTCGGCGGCCGCCGCGAGGAATTGGCCAAGCGCTTGCAGGCACGTTACGGCTTTGCCCGGGCCGAAGCGGAGCGCGAGATCGACGCGTGGATGAAAACACAGCGTTACGCCGCCTGACTACCAACGGCCGGTCCGGACCAGGTCTGGACCGGTCTCGGACCAGACCGGGGTCTCGGGTCCAAAACTGTGAGTGAGGTCGACGAACTTTTTCGACGCGATGACGCGATAAGCGCAGGCCAAATCGGAATCGGCTTTCGCGGGCGGGGTGGGCGCAGCGGTCAGGCAAAGCGCGGCGATCAAAAACGGCGCAACACGTGAGCGGGCGGCAGATGGCATTGGTCGCCTCCGTTAGTGAAGCCTCAGCGCCCGCGGCGCCGGACGCTCAGCCCCAAAGCTGGCGGCTCGCCAGGGCCGCGCCTTGGGCCAGCGCTTCGAGCTTCGCCCACGCGATCATGGGATGAACCCGGCCACCGAGTCCGCAATCGGTTGCAGCGATGACGCGCTCGCGACCGACACTTTTGGTGAAGCGCAGGATGCGCTGGGCAACGAGATCGGGATGTTCGATCACATTGGTGGCGTGGCTGACCACGCCGGGCAAAATGATCTTGCCGTCGGGCAGCTTGACGTTTTCCCAGACGGTCCATTCGTGCTCGTGTCGGACATTGCCGGCCTCGAACGAATAAGCTTGGCATTTGACCGACAGCATGACGCCGACGATGTCGCGCATCGGGATGTCGGTAGTATGCGGGCCATGCCAACTGCCCCAGCACAAATGGAATCGGATGCGGTCTTCCGGCAACCCCCGGATGGCGTGGTTGAGCGCCTCGACCCGCACCGCACAGAACTTCTGATAGCCTTCGACCGATGGCTCGGGGTTGATCATGTCCCAATTCTCGGCGATGGCCGGATCGTCGAGCTGAAGGATCAATCCGGCGTCGACGATCGCCTTGTATTCCTCGCGCATCGCTTCAGCGATGGCGAACATGAATTCTTCGTCTGACTTGTAGTACCTGTTGGCGAACCGCGCGGCGCTTGCCGGGGCGACCGAGGTCATAAAACCTTCCTCAACTCCGCTCGCTTTGAGAGCCGCTTTGAAATGCGCAATGTCGGCCTTGATCGCGTCATGTCCCTTATAGGTCACCGGTCCGACGCAAACAGGCCACTTCGCCATACCCGGGCCGGTCGTTACTTCTTCCTTGTAGACCGGCAGGAACTTCGTTCGGTCGCGACGATCGGAAAAGCTCGTGAGCGTGACTTCGCCCGTGCGAGCCCGTTTTGGCGCGGAGTTGTAGAGGCCGGGCCCCGCCAGATCGAGACCGCCGAGCCGATTGAACGAGTAACTCCACCACGCCCGGTAATTGACTTTGTGGCCCATGGACTTGCCGAACTCGCCGTCGCCGGGGACGTCGATGCCGAGTTCTTTTTGACGGCGCACGACGTCGGCCACAGCGGCGGCAAGCGTCTTCTGAAACGCCGCTTCATCCGACGTTTCGCCGGCTTCGCGGGCGCGATTGGCTTCGATTAAATCGTCCGGACGCGGCAGGCTTCCGGCCTGACTGGTCAGGATATGATCGCGGCTCATTCTCATTGCGTACCCCCCAGATTCCCCAGTCTGATGTCGTTGCCGCGAGTTGCCCTGTCCGAGTTATAGGCCTTTTTATTCCGGCAGCGGAATGAACTCCGCAGTGTCACCGGGCACCGGGTCGAAGCGCCCGGCTTTCCAATCGGCTTTGGCCGCGTCGATGCGATCCTTGCGTGAAGAGACGAAATTCCACCAGATGTGCCGCGGTCCATCCATGGCCGCACCGCCGATGACGGCGATATGGGCGTCGCTCACCGCCTGGACGAAAACGCGGTCGCCTGGACGCAATATCAATAGACGCTCCGGCCCATGCCGCTCGCCGCCTATTTCGATCTCGCCCGCGATGACGTAGATGGCGCGCTCCTCGTGCTCGGCATCAAGCGGAAACTTTGCTCCGGCTTGCAGGTGGACGTCTGCGAACAAGGTCTGCCACGCCGTCGGCACGGGCGACCGCAGGCCGTGCATCGTGCCGGCGACGACACGCAACGCCATGCCGGTGTCGTTAAGCTCCGGAATGTCCGCCGCGGCGGTGTGCGAAAAAGCCGGCTCGCCCTCTTCGTGCGCGAGCGGCAACGCGACCCACAATTGCAGGCCGTGCAAGTCCTTGCTCGCGGTGCGCAGCTCCGCGCCGGTACGCTCGGAATGCACGATGCCGCGTCCGGCCGTCATCAAGTTGACCGCGCCCGGCCGGATCGGCATTGCGGTGCCGAGGCTGTCACGGTGCACGATTTCGCCGTCGAATAAATAGGTGACTGTGGCAAGCCCAATATGCGGGTGCGGCCGTACATCGACGCCCTTGCCTGCGCGAATCACGGCCGGCCCGGCGTGATCGAAGAGGATGAACGGTCCGACCATGCGCGGCTGCGCGGAGGGCAGTGCGCGATGCACGCGAAAGTCGCCAAGATCGATCGAGCGCGGCACGATCACCTGCTCGATTGCGTCGCTTGCCCGGGCGTCGCCGGGGGCAGGGTCCTTGCCGGGAAAGAAGCTCATGGGCTTACCGGATGACAGCCGGCAGACGACGGAAGATGAAGCGACAACTCCGCCTCTCCACGCGTCCGCCGTCTGTCATTGTCCTCTGTGGTCCGCTTTCAGATCGCGTGGAACGGCTGCTCCTTCACCGACTCGACGAAGCCGTAGAAGACCTCGTTGATCTTGCCCCAGTTCGGCAGCTTCTTCATGTTGTTGAGCCAGCGTTGCACGTTCGGATATTTCGAGAAATCGACCCGGACAGTCTCGCCGAGCGTCACTAACGCGGCGCCGAAATAGTCGGCGATGGTGATCTGGTTGCCGGTCAGATACTCGTTGTTCGGGCCGATGAAGTGGTCGTTGAGAACCTTCAGCCACTTCTTGGCGTTGTTCTGACCAAGCTCGACAGTGGCGGCCTGCGCCTCGTCACTACGACGCTTGTTGTTGGGGAATATCTGCGGATAAATCATGTTATAGGCCCAGTCGCGATAGAACTGGGTGTTGATCCAGTCCATGACTTCATTGACCTTGGCGCGCGCCTTCAAATCCTTGGGATAGGTCGGCGATCCGATCTTGTCGGCGAGATATTTCAGGATGGTGGAGCTTTCGGTCAGGCGCAAATCGCCGTCCTCAAGCAACGGCACCATGCAGTTCGGATTAAGATCGGAGTAGGGCTGTTTCATGTGCTCGCCGGTGAAGAGATCGACTGTGACTTCTTCGACCGGAATCTTGTTCTCGATAATGAACAGTCGCACCGGGCGGCTCGTCATCGACACCGGATGCATATAAAGCTTCATGGCTATCCTCCCAAAACTGACTTCTGTACGCAGGCTTATAGAGCATCTTCGGCGGCGATAAAATCCGGGACGTCGCCCATCACAAATAGATGATGCGGGGGAATGCAATGGGCGGCGGCTCGCCCATCACGGTTTGGTTTCGGCGACCGCCGCGGCGATGAAGCGCGGTAGCGCGAATGCGGCGACATGCACCTCCGCGGTCCAGTATTGGGTCGAAAAGCTGCCGGCGCGACGATAGCGCGCTGCGATCGTTCTCACTGGCGTCCGCCGCAAGCGCCGGTTGTCGCTGGCCCAGCCCATAGCCATGTGGCCGCCGATATAGGTGGGGATCGCGGCAACATAGCAAGCGCTGTCGGCGAACAGCCGACGGAATTTGGCGATGCTGGATTTGAGTTCGCCCGGCTGGAACATCGGCACGCCATTTTGCGTCACCAACACACCCCCTGCCTTAAGGCAGCGTTTGCAGCCGGCGTAGAAGCTTTGGCTGAACAGCACTTTTCCCGGGCCCTGCGGGTCGGTCGAGTTGACGATGATGACGTCGAAGCGCCGCTTGGTCCGCGCAACGTATCGCAAGCCGTCGCCGATCACGCCCTCAAAGCGATCGTCGGCGAAAACCGGCTTGGCGAATTCCGGAAGATGCTGTTTGGCGAATTCGACGACCGCCGGGTCGATCTCCACCTGCGTCAGTCGCTTCACTGATTTGTGCTTGAGAACTTCTGCAGCGATGGCGCAATCGCCGCCGCCGATGATCAGCACGTCGCGCGCGCGGCCATGTGCGAACAGTGGTACGTGCGCCATCATCTCCTGGTAGATGAACGCATCGCGCGCGGTGATCTGAACGGCGCCGTCGAGCATCAGCATCTTGCCGAAGAATGGCTGCTCGAAGAGCACCAGGTGCTGATGGCCGGTCCGCGTTTCGCGGATCACTTTATCGGCCCGATAGCTGATGCGAAGGCCGAGTTCGTCGAACAAGGTCTCGGCGATCCAGCGTTTTTTGGCCATGACGCCCCCCGCGATGGCGGATCAAAGAAAAACGGCCGGTATCCGCCGGCCGTTCAATCGCGAGCGAGCGCCGGCTTTCAGGTTTGCCCGCGCAAAATCTCGTTCACGCCGACGCGTTTGGCGGCAAAAGCCTGGCGTAGCACCGGGATGCACGCGTCGGGATCCGCGGTACCGCACATGAATACATCGAGCGCGGCGTAGCCCGCGTCGGGCCAAGTATGGATGGAGATGTGGCTTTCGGCCAGCACCGCCACGCCGGAGACGCCGTTGGGTTGAAAATGGTGCAGGTGGATGTGCAACAGCGTCGCGCGAGCGGCCTCGACGCAGCGCCGCAGCGTTGTCTCGATATGATCCAGATCATCGAGCCGTTGGGCGTCATGCAGGTCGACGATCAGATGCACGCCCGCGCAGCGAACGCCTTTGCGGATTGCGAAATGATTCTGGGCGTGCTGCGCCGGTGCCGCTACTTCGAGCTTGGCTTTCTTCGGTACGCTGCCGGCGGCGGGAATTGCCAACGCCTTCCGGGATCGCAAGAGGGCGTTTTGAGTGGTCATGCCGTCCTCCCCGACGAGAGAGTGAGAATCCGGAATGCCGGCCGGCTGGCGTTCCGCAAAACGAAAGCCGCTCGATCGCGTCGGTGCGAACTCATCAAGAGCGGCAAGGTCCCCACATAAATGCAAACCCCTGAGAGTCAAGCTGATTCTGAGAAACCCCAAGTCAACACGGCCGCGAGACGATCTTCGCGACTTGCAGTCGATGCCGCATTCCGTTGGACACGAGCAAATCATTTCCAGTTGAGGGGCGCGTTATGTCACCCGGCGTCCGGCCTTCTGCCGTACGAGCAGTTAGCCGTTGATGGCGACCGCGGCCGGCACTATCGGGTCCGCCGGTTTTTTCACCCGGGTGCGGAAGAAGCCAAGCACACGCCGGGCGGTGTCGGGCTGCAAGCGGTTGAAGCTTGCCAACGCCTGATCGAGGTCCTTCGCCGACATGCCGCGGTCCGCCGCCCGCAGCAGCAGGATGGCCTTCGTCGTCGTGGCCGAGAAGCCGGCGACCTTGGCGAGGATGAGTACGATCTCGGCGCCCGGATCGAGCAGCGCCCGCTCGACCACATCGATCGGTGTGTCGCACAACAGCGAGAGCGCTATGGCCGTCTCTTCGAACTTGCGATCGCGGGCGTATTGGTAAATCTCGGCTTCGCCGATGCGACGAATACGGTTCTGCCGTTCCACGGCGGCCTGTGCCGCCGCAAAATCCGGCGAGGAATTGCGGGCATCGTCACGGATGCCGTCGACTACTTCCGCCACGACGCCCTCAATCGCGGTGCTGGCTTGCGGGTTCTCGGCTGCGAGGCGCGTGCGCACCGCGCTCGAGGCTTTCTCCAGCAGAACGAGGAAATGCGGACGCGGTATGTCGCTGCGCTTACCGACGATGGTCGCCAGGTCGTCGTCGCCGACCGAGCGGTTGACCAGCATGCGAAAGCCCGCATCGGAAAACCGAGCGCCGATATTATTGACGACCGAGTGAACGACTTCGCGGTCGCCGCGCTCGACCAGCACGTCGGTCACGGCTTCGCTCAAAGAGCGGCGCTGCGAAATGGCGAACAGGTGCCGCTGACTTTTAGTGGTGGCGTTGGCGAGCAACGCCGGTTCTTCCAGTCGCTCCGATTCCTTCAGAACGGGCTGCGCGACGTCGATGTCGTCGTCGAACGCCAGCAAATGAATCACGCCCGGCGGCGCGTTGCGGATCGGCGACAGGCGGTGCGCCAGCTTGGCGCGCGCCTTGGCCTCGATCGTGCTCACCAGACGAACAATGACGTCGTCAAAGATGCCGATTTGCTCGTCGGAATACCGCGATGCGCCGCCGACGAACAGGTCGGTAATGCGCGTAAGCATCTCGATCCGGCGCGCATCGGTGCCGGACGTCAACGCCGCCTCAAGCTCGTCGATCAGAGGAAGAGTTCGCAGCATGTACCGGCGCCGGCCTTTTCGGTTGCCGATAACAATGCAGTGATAACGTGAACAAAGGCTTGCAGCGCCCACGGCCGGGGTCGCTAAGCGCCTTAAGGAACTATGAAAATCGTTCAAGCCGAGGGTTTGCGGCTGCCATTTTCGCGCCCGCCGAACACCCCCATGCGGTTTTGCACGTCAAGAGGAACGCCAAAGTCGCGGATGATCAAGCGCTGGTCGCGCAAACCGCAGGCTTCACGTTGAACAACGAAGCACCACAACGCATAGCACGCATGCTGCAAAAGCTTCTCTCGGGCCTCCGCCAATGCCGCAAGTGCCGTCACCGGGCCGGCTTCCTCGGCGCAGGCGCGATCATGCCGGGATAACGCGGCCAGCGCCGCTTCGAGCGCCCGGCCGAGGCGGCCGAGCGCTGCCGCTTGCTCCTGCACAATCTCGTAATCGAGCACGTTGTCGCGCGGCTTGCGAACGTAGGATCGAGGCAGGCGCAGCGTCATGCCGGTAAGATATCGCGCATCCCACGGCGCGTGAATTCTCCTAGTCTCGGTTACGCTCCCAGGTCGTCAGCGTAATACCAGCTGCTGCGTCGATGTCGCGTCGTGGGCCGGCGCGCAAGCCTTGCCGCATAAGCAGGTCTTCCGCCGTGGCCCCCGGGCCGACATGCGGAAACAGCGGGCGGCCACCGGGAATTGCGGCACGGGCGGCGCGGGTGAGGTGGAGGGCGTCGTAGAGCGGCAAAAACAAGCCGAAAACGTCAGTGCCCCCGATCACCGCTATGTCGCCGTCGCCGGCGCTAAGCGTGGCCAAAGCCGCTTCCAGAGACGCACCGCCCGGGTTCCACAACAGCGCGTTGGGACGCGATGTGTCGGCCGCTGTCGCGGCGACCGCCCGGGTCACGATAAGCCGTTTGCGAGCCGCCGCGTGCGGTCCGCCTTCGTGGGAGTGGCGCCCATGCACCACAACGGCGGCCCGATCGAGCTCGGTCTGCAGGAAGCGTTGATCCGCGTCGTTGCGTATGGTTTTCGGCATGATGCCGTCGGAGTTGGCGATCATGTCGTCGGCGGAGACGATGGCGTAGCCTTCGATGCGGCGGGTCCCGATCATAGCTGAAGACGATAGCGGCGCGGCCGCACCGAGTCATTGATGGAACTCGCGGGTCCGGCAGCGCCGCGGGCCGAGTTTGCAATGATCCGGGCGAACGTCTATTTGGGATTTCGAACAAAGGTTTGAAAACGAGCCTGCCATGACGCGACCTTCTAAAATCACCCGCGAGCGCATCTTCAAAGCGGCCGAGCGGTTGTTCGCCGATCGCGGTTACGATGCCACGAGCATCCGCGCCATCGTCGCCAAGGCGCACGTGAACCAGGCCGCCATCAACTACCACTTCGCTGGCAAGGACGGGCTTTATCGCGAGGTGCTGCGCACCGCGTTTCGGGCGCTCACGGCGCATCAACTCGATCATGTCGAGGAAACCAAAGCGATGTCGCGCGAAAGGGCGGTCGCCGAATTCATCCGCCAGCAGCTTCGGCCGTTGTTGGCGCGCGATGACATCAGCCGCCACATCCGGCTTTTCAGCTGGGAAACGGTGCGGCCGACGCCGGTGTTCCGTAAGCTGGTAAGCGAGGAGGCGGTGCCGTTCTTTGGGTTGGCCACCGATCTGGTCCGGCGCTTCATGCCCCAGGCGGACCAGCGGACTCTTACCTTCGCAGCGGTGTGGCTGATAGGACAATGCAGCGTGTTCGTGCGCAACCGGGAGCAACTGGCCGGTCCGCCGATATCGCTTTCCCTCGACGAGGCCGGGATCGACAAGCTCGCATCGTTGGTGAGCCAGTGGGCGGTCGCGGGGCTATCCCAAGCAGCTTGAATGACCTCGTTCGGGGGAAAATCCCCGATTGCCCCAAAAATTCCTTTTTCCGGGCTATTGACCGCCAAGAACAAGTGTTTGAAATTCAATCAGCCGTTTGAAAAGCGCCGGGTCGATGAGAGAGGGGACATGCGCTACCAAATGCCGTTGCTGCGGCGGTTTGCTACAAAGCTCGTCCACGATATCCTGCCGGCGGCGCTCGCGAGCGTGATCGGTGGCTTGCTCTTTGCCCATATCCACGTGGCTATTCCCTGGGGTCACGCATCCGAGCCGGCCGCGGGGAGGCCTGCTCCGGCCGCGATGATACAGCTCCTACGCGACGAGCACGGCTTAATGGCGGACTTCCTCAAAGCTGAGATCGCCAAGGAAAAGGCGCAGTTCGCCGGCGCCGAGGCGGGCCGGACCCAGACGGCTGACGCGGCCGAGCCGGTAGCGGGGGCCGCCGCGCCGCGTGCGGCGGTCGCCATGGCCACGGCAAAATCCGCGCCGCCGCGCGCCAGGATTTCCAGTGCCGCGATCTCGAGCGCTGCGACTCCGGTTGCCGTCGTTTTGCCGCCTCTTGTCATCGCCCAGGCGCAACTGCCCGGGCAAGAAGTCAACAGCCCGGCACCCCGCGGCGCCGATTCGCTTCTCGCTCGAACGATCGGCTTGAAGGATCACGTCGTCGCCGTCACGCATCAAGTGGTTTCGGCGATCGGCGGCATCCCGTCATGGATCGGGTCGATTGGCGATCACATTGGCGGTCAGGATGCGAGCCCGCGGCCGCCAGCCGACTTGGTTAGCGCATCCTAAAGTGGTGTCGGTCCCGCTTGTGAGCGGACCGGAGGAGCGCCATGTGTGACCTAGGAACCCTGCCATAGCCGAGGCGTTCTCAGTCGGCTGCGGATCTGGAGGGTGCGGGGGAGCTTTCAGCTTACCTCGGAGGTTACGATGCGGTCGGCCGGAAATTTCAATCCGGAGTGGGGCTATCTGGCGCCCGCACCCGGTTTCATGCGCACCTTACGCATCGTGTTGGTTGCAGTGACGGTAGGCGCGATCGCGGGTGCCGCGACGGTATTTTCTCTGGTGGGTCGGTCCGCAACCGACGAATCGGTGGCTGCGCGCACGCTGGTGCGGCCGGCGGAGGCCGGCGCCGGGCCACTCGGCACGCCGGTGGTGTCCGCTCCCGCAACGGCGGAATCAAGCCCGGCGACGACGACGCAACATCCGGCTGGCATCGCGGCGTTGGCGGAATCGCCGCGCCTCGCCGAAGGGGCGTCGGCGCGGATTCGTGAAGCGGCCGTGGGCCCACGCGAAGCCTCGATCAGGGCAATCAAGAAGCATCACTATTATGGCTGGTGGCGCGACGGACGTGGACGCGAACAGGCTGCCCGAGGGCCGCTTGCGCTACGGCCGTCTGCCCGCGCGCCCACGTATCTCGGCGCGAACTGGTCGCGGGATACGAATTGGCCGCGTGAGGAAGATTAGGGGAGAGCCGACCTTGGGAAAGGCCGGTGCGTGTTAGTGGCAAACGCCCTGTGACAGCGCCGTATCGAGCGCCGCTTGAGCCGCGAAATGGTCCGGCAGGCCCACAACGATCTTGCTCCAGCTCGCACCCCACGGGTTATCGAGGCTGTCCCACCAAATCCGGCAGTATCCGTCGCCGAATTGGACCAGCGCATAATCCGCATGGGCGGGTGTCGAGGCGCTAAACCCAATCGCCAGCAAGCCGATTGCACAAGCACACGCCAATTGTTTCATGACGAACTCCCTTTGCCATGTGACCTCGATAACATTCGGCCCGTTGCGATGGTTCCGGCGCCGAAAAGCAAACCGCCCGCCTAAACGGGCGGGCGGTGAGCAATTCGCTTCAAAGCGAAATTACTTTTCCCAGGATTTGCACCATTTGTGCTTCATCGCGTAGTCGCCCTTGGCCTGGGAAACCTCCCAGGTTGGGGTCTTTGCCCAGAGCACTTGATACTTTCCCGAAGGCTTGGCGGTATGGTCGAGCCAAGCCCGGCATGAGCCCGTATCTTTGAACTTCACCACAGCAAAATCGGCGCTTGCCGGCGTCGCGGCCGCAAAACCGATTGTCAGCACTCCTAATGCCAAAACTAATCGTGTCATCTTGTCTCCCCCATGTGAACCGTAATTGCCCGCCGTCGGCGGGCGACGTCGTTAAAACTGCGAAGTCCCGAAGGCTTTGCACCAGTGATGCGTCATCGCGTAGTGCTTTTTGCCGACGGCAGCGTCCCAGCTCTTGAGACCAACCCAGTGATACTTCCAGCCGGGTTCTAGCGGTTTGTAGCTGCTCTCCAGCCACGGCTTGCAGGACCCGTCCTTCTTGAACATGACGACCGCATAATCAGCGCGCGCCGCAGTAGAGGCGGCGAAACCAAGTGCCAATAGGCTAATGACCAATGCAACTGGCTTCATTGCTCAGCTCCCTTGTACCGACCCACCAAAATCCGATAGACGGAACCCGATGCTGAGGCAAGCGACCCCGGCTTTGCACGCCGAAAAATGGGCCGTGAAGCCGCTCAACAGCGAATGGAGGATTTGATGCCCGAAGTCATTGTGTATCTGCTCGAAGGCCGCACCATCGAAGACAAGCGTGCGCTCGTGAAAGACCTCACTGCCGCGGTCGTGAAGAATATCGGTGCACCGCCGGAAGCGGTTACCGTTTCGCTGGTCGAGACGGCGCGGACGGCGAAGGGCAAGGGCGGCGTCCTCTTTAGCGATATGCCCCCGCGCTAAGCGCGGCGCGGCGAGACCGCTCACAGTCCCGCCGGTTGCGCTGGAAATCTGCCAACCGGGCTGTGAATTGCCGGTGGTGCAATGCACAATTTCCTTGCTGCAATGCGGCATAAGTCCGATAATAGAGCCCCAGAAGGAAAAACAAAAGGTTCGAACATGACCGACGTTTGGGACACCAAGGACGGCCGCCGGCGGGTGCGACGCGACCCGCCGACCGTCGAAGAAGCCGTAGTTGCGGCCCAAGGGTTGACCGAGGACTTCAAGGAACAGGTTGAGATCGTAGCGTCGCTAATGGAAGTCCCCGTCGACGAGGCCCGAGGGGTCGTTCTGCGTATGGGTCAACGTAAGGAGATCAACCGGGTGACCGTGACCGGCCGTGTCGGTGCGCCGCGCGCCGTGGTGGTGGAACGGCGCAACGTTCGCGCTTCATTGGTGGTTCAGCGCCGTTTGGCCGGACGCTAGCGGAGCGGGTCTGCCCGATCACGTGGCTCGTTCGGCACGGTTACAACCACCGGCGACCCGGATCCGGAATGACCCGGTTGGCCACCAGCCGGTGCCAGACAAACAGCACGACGATCGCCCCGACCACGGCCCCGATCAGCCCTGCGCCCTGATTGTGGCCATACCAGCCGACAGCTTGCCCGATAAAAGTGGCGACGAAGGCTCCGGCTATTCCGAGCAGCGTGGTCAGAATAAAGCCCGCGGGATTGTTGGGTCCCGGAGCCACGATGCGGGCGATGATGCCAGCCACGAAGCCGATGATGATGATCCAGAGAATATGCATTGGCGTCCTTTCGTGCGCTGCGGCGATCAGCGCCAACTGGAAAGCGTCGTTCCCTAACGGGACGCCGCTCGTTGAGGAACGGCACGCCCGCTGGATGCAGCGGCGCCGCTGATTATAATCGCCAGGCTCATTAAATCCGGGTGCGGAGCGCTGAGCAATGACCAAGACCCTCGTGAAGCCGCGCACCAAGGTGGCGACCAAGACGCAACGGCCGCCGCTCTACAAGGTGATTCTGCTCAACGACGACTACACGCCGCGCGAGTTCGTCGTTCTCGTGCTTAAGGCGGTGTTTCGCATGAACGAAGATCAAGCTTATCGGGTGATGATGACGGCCCATCGAAAGGGCGCTTGCGTCATCGCCGTCTACGTCAGGGACGTGGCCGAGACCAAGGCGAAAGAGGCGACCGAACTCGGCAAGCAGAAAGGCTATCCGCTCTTCTTCACGACAGAGCCCGAGGAATAAAGAAAGCCCTTCGGCCGGCGTCAGCGCGCAATGGGCAGTGCAACCGCGTGAGACGACGCTGCCGGGGAGTCGCTTGACGCAATTACGACTGGCGCGCCTTTATCAGCAAATAAATAGCCGCCCGTCGTCATGCCGGCGAAGAACACCGCGACCAGCACAAGCAGAATTGCAGTCTCGTTCAATACGGGGCCGTTGATCCGTCCCACCTGCTTGGCCAATAGTTCCTGGTCGCGATTATCCATTTCACCAAACTCCGTCCTGACAAACCCGCAAGACCCTTCACTGTTCCAGCCGCCTGGACGGTGTTCGTCTCGTTTCGTCCAAGTTTCGTGAACTGCCAGCTTCGTCAACATATTCAAAATTTCACGGAACGGCCCGTCGGTGCGCTTGTTGAAAACATAACCGCGGGGGGTGGACCCCAAAGGAGAACAACAATGCGACTTTCGATTCTCGCCGCCAGCACGGCCTTACTGCTGTGCTCACCGGCGGCAATGGCTCAAACCAACACGCCGGCGAGCCAGCCGAACGCGACGCCGTCGGCCAACGGCCAACAGGGAACACAGGCCGCGAACGTCCACGGTTCTCTGCGTGCGCAAGTTCGCGACATGCTGAAGAGCCAAGGCTTCACCGACATCCATGTCATGCCAAGCTCGTTCATCATCCGCGCCAAGGATAAGGACAGCAATCCCGTCGTCATGAATGTCGCCCCCGATTCGATGACCGAAATCGCCGAGGTCGGCACGCCGTCAGGTAACGACGAAACGGCGAATTCGCCCGGCGCCATGTCGGGTTCCGAATTCGTCTCGATCTCGGACAGCGAGGAATTGAGTTCCAATCTGACCGGCCTCGACGTCTACAACAACGCCAATCAGGACATCGGGCAGATCAAGGACATCGCGTTGAATGACCACGGCCGCGTCCGCGCTTACATTCTGTCGGTCGGCGGTTTTCTCGGCGTCGGTACCCGCTACGTCGCGGTCAGGCCATCGGAGGTCAAAGTCAGTTACAACGAGTCCGACAAGAAGTGGCACGCCACGATGAACGCCACCGCCGATCAGCTGAAGGCCGCGCCTCAGTTTAAATATGCCGGCCGCTTTAACGCCAGCAAGTCGTAACGGCCAGAAACGACCGCTATATCGTCGAACCCCGTCATCGGGCCGGCTAGGTTTTAGCCGGACCCGGTGGCGTTTGCTGTGCGATCGGGGTTATGGGGCGGTCGGTTACGCGGGTGTGACCGGGCGCGGTTGGCGCATCAGCCATGCGCGCCGGCAAATCAGGGATTTGTGATATGTAGCCAAGCGCGAAGCCGGGTTACGGAACGGCTGTGAGGGAATCGCAATGGACCAGATTGCTCCGCGGACGACGAGGCCTGCGGCCAATTCTTTGGCGTCGGCGCTTGATCGTGCGGCGCCGTATGTTTTGAGCATCCTGCGTATCGTCGCCGCGCTGCTCTTTCTCGAGCATGGCTTGTCTAAATTCTTCGGCTTTCCTTTGGCGACGGCGCCACACCCCCACGGCTTCGATTTGGAGTTCTTTGCCGCGGCTATCGAGCTGGTCGGCGGCGTAGTGGTGACGCTCGGCCTGTTCACCTGCGTCGCGGCGCTCATCATGTCGGGCGAGATGGCGATCGGCTATTTCATGATCCACGCGCCTGGAAGCTTTTACCCCTACGTCAATCACGGCGAACTCGCGGTGCTCTACTGTTTTGTCTTTTTTTATCTGATCTTCGCCGGCGGCGGCCCGTTGAGCCTCGATGCACTCATCTGGCGGAAGGCGCGGGCGTAATTTATTTCCCGCTTATCTGATCCCGCGTCGATCGCCGGCGATAGCCAGTTGTATTGATTGCCCGCCTACGGCCGGGATGGAGCATTCGGCGAAGGCCCGTCGCGGCCAAGCTCCGCGAGTTGCTCGGCCAGTCGTTCGCGCGCAACGCCTCTGACCGGCTTTGCCGAAAGTGCGAAGCCGAGATACGTCCAATAGATGATCAAGGCGCGCGCCTGTACGCGATAGGCGCCGACCCCGCCGTCGCGTAAAATGCGTTCCAGGTAGGCGATGCGCCGCTTGTCGACGGAATGAACGATAGCGCGCGTGGCCGAATCCGATGCCGCCCAGGCGCGCATGGCAATCTCCAGCGCCGGATCGGCGCCGAAAGCCAACCGCGACAGGTAACGCAGACGCTCGCTCGCTGGTTTGAGATTTTCGAGGTCGCGAATGACGGCCTCTGCCGCAACATCGCGCCAGCGCTCCATGACCGCTTTTTGGAACGCAGCAACGTCGACAAAGTGCCAATAGAAACTGCCGCGCGATACCGCGAGCCGCTTGGCCATCCGGTCGGCTTTCAGCGCCGTAAAACCGTCGCGCGCAAGCGCCTTCAGGCCGGCTTTGATCCAATCATCGCGCGATAACTTCCCAAGCATGTTGGATAGGCCGAGACCGGGCGCGTTTTTGTCGGATCGCGCCCTAAAGGTTTCAACGAAACCGTGAACGCAATGTGCCCTCACCATACACCTATGTATTGACGGTCGGCAATATCTCGACGATAGTTTCCGTCAGCATACATAAGTGTATGGAGAAGGACAGGATGCGTGATCTGGCGCTCCAAATTGCCGGCGTGTTGGCGATCCTGGCCGGCGTGGTCCACGGTGTGCTTGGTGAAACCAAGGTTTTTCCGCGTGCCCAGATCGAGCCGGCTTGGGTCAAGCGTTTGATCCGCGCGGTTTGGCAATGCAGTGCCGTTGCCTGGATCGGCGGCGGCGCGCTTTTGATCGCGGCGCCGTCATTCGCCTCGCAGAGCGCCCGGTATTGGATCGTGTTCGTGCTGGCCGCGACTTACGGCTCGGCTGCGATCGGTAACGCCGTTGCCACCCGCGGCCGCCATTTTGGGTGGCTGGTGCTCTCGGCCGTTGTCGTGTTGACGCTGGCGGGAGTTTGAAAGCCCCGCGAGCCCGCCGCCGCGTGCTTACTTGGCGCGTTATGGCGTGAAACCCACCCAGGCCTCCTTAGTGATAACCGCCCGATGCGGTGAGCCGCTCGCCGGTCAGCCACGCCGAGTCATCGGAGGCGAGGAAGAGCGCGACACGCGCGATGTCGTCAGGCTGCCCGAAGCGGCCGAGCGGCGTCGCGGCCACCATCGCCTTTTCGAAATCGCTGCCGACGATACCGCCCGTTTGCGTACCTTCGGTCTCGACGCCGCCCGGTGCGATGGCGTTGACCCGGATCTTCCGCGGTCCGAGTTCGACGGAAAGCGCACGCGTGATGGCGTCGACCGCGCTCTTGCTCGCGGAATAGATCGTCGCACCCGGCATTCCCTTGACGCTGGCGATCGAGCTTAGATTGATCACGCTGCCGCCGTTCGGCCCGAAATGTTTGACCGCTTCCTTGATCGCGAGGATCGTGCCGAGCACGTTGGTGTTGAACTCGCGATGAAACTCTTCCTCCGTAACCTGTTCGATCGGCGCGAATTGATAGACGCCGGCATTGTTCACCAGCACGTCCAATGTGCCGAAGGCCTTCTTGGTTTCCGCGAACAGGCGCTCGACTTCGGCAGCTTTGGCGACGTCGCCCTTGACCGCGATGGCTTTGCCGCCTTTGGCGATAATTTCCGCGACCACGCGGTCGGCGCCGTCTTTGGCGGATGAATAGTTGACCACGACTGCGGCACCTGCGGCGCCGAGGCTTTTGGCGATGCCCGCGCCGATGCCCTTCGACGCTCCGGTGACGACCGCCACTTTCCCCTTCAGAACGCTCATCGGCTTCTCCCGTTCGCTGATTTGGCTTGCGACAATTTGATAGTTAGACAATCATCTAACTATAGGGCGAGCCGCGATGCGCAAGGGGGCGTTGCTAGATTTTTGCCAGGCGGTCGAGATAGGCGCGCAGCACGCCGCGGCGGAGTACGAGATTGGCGAACTTGCCGTCGCGAATCATGTCGATGAGGCCCGCGGTCTCAAGTTCCTTGAGATGGTGGGAGAGGGTGGCCGGGCTGACGGGATGCAGTTTCTGCAGCGCCGTGCACGGCATCGGAGCGTCACTGCCGCCGATCTCTTTGAGCATCTGATAACGCCGCGGCTCCGCCAGCGCGCGCGCGATGCGGGCGAATTCGCGATCGGTGAGGCGAGGGGATTTGTCAGCCGACATGGCGCAAAGGTAATCGCTCGGCGCCGGATGTCCAGCCGGCGCGGTGGTTTGCGAGGAGCCAGCCGATCAAGTCCGGTGGCAAGCTCCGCGACGAAGCAATTCGATCGATTCGTCGGGACCGGATCGCTTCGCTATGCTTGCGATGACGAAGTACAGACTTATCCGGCTACGCCGCAGAGGTGGCCCAACAGGCAAGCCACGTTGACCATGCAAGCGGTCATAAGGGCGACGACCAGGATCACGTTCATCGGCGGCTCCAGCAATCGCCTGAAGAATCGCCCGCAAAGCATGAACGAGACTCGGGTCGTGAGTCCCAAAGTTTGTTTTTTGCCGGATTCATATCTTGTTTACGGAATCCGGCGCGATTCTCCCCAATGCCGTCATGGCCGGACTAAAGCGCGCTGCGCGTCTTCGCTCTTAAAGGTCCGGGTTCGGCGCGTTCCGCGTCCTGGGCCGTCCTACGCTTGCTCTGACGTTTGCTATCGCCCGCAATTCCAGATCGGTCCGATCGGCGTCTGCGTATAGCAGGGGCCGAAGCCACCGCCGTTCCAGCGGTTATTATAAAAGCGCGGCCAGGCGGGGCCGTAATATTGCGGCCCGTAAACCTCGTAGTAGTGCTCTGCACGCTCCCGCTCGAGAACCTCGGGCGGGCGATAGCCGGGCAGGAAGCCATAGCCGTGCCAATGGCGCGAGACGTGCTGTTTCTTGTGCACCGGCGTCGTCAACGCGGGCGCGGCCGAAGCCCCCGAGATCAGCGACAGCGAAAGCGCGACGGCGACGAGTACGAACAAATCCCGCAACATTGAAGACCTTTCTCGTCACCCCCCGTACATACAACCAGTGGCTCGGATGAAGCGCCAGCGAAATCCGGGCCTGCTTCGCTATCGCCCGCAATGAGGCGGATGCCCGGCGGGTTCGTTGACGGAACTGCAAAAAGGTAGTACCTATCCATCCAATAGGTAGGTTTATTCGATGTCGAAATACGGCGCCCTTGGCGAATACCTCAAGCGTCAGACGAGCGATGCCGTCCCGATGACATTCGCAAAAATCGAGAAGATCACCGGCACAAAGTTGCCGGCTTCTTCCCGATATCGCGCGTGGTGGAGCAACAACGATTTCAACAGCGTGCTTACCAAGGTGTGGATCGAAGCCGGCTTCAAAAGCGAGCAGGTGGATATGGAAAAACAAAAATTGATCTTCCGCCGGGTCCGCGGGCCGAAGGCGGCGGACAATGCGCAATCCGGCGGCGAGAAGCTGTTTCATCCACTTTACGGAATGATGCAGGGTCTCATTCGCATCATGCCCGGCACGGACCTCACGCAACCCGCCGATCCGGAATGGGCGGACCGGCTCGACGCGGAATACGGCCCGGAGAAGCGGGAAAAGTAGGTGCAGTCGCTCCTTCTGGATACCTGCACGCTCATCTTCCTGAACGAGAAAGCGCGCTTGCCGGCGGCGGCGGTCGAAACGCTTCGAGCGGTAAATGAGGGTGGCGGCATAACCTACATCTCGCCGATCAGCGCCTGGGAAATCGGCATGCTGACCTCACGCGGGCGCCTGCAATTGCTGATCAGGCCGGAGCGCTGGTTCGTCAATTTGTTCGAGGCGCCCGGCGTGCGGCTCGCCGATCTATCGCCGGACCTGTTGATCGCGTCGTCTTTTCTGCCCGGCAGGCCGCCGAAAGATCCGACCGACCGCATCCTCGTGGCGACCGCGCGCGAACTCGGCGCGACGCTCGTCACGCGTGACCGCGCGTTGCTCGCTTACGGCGCGCAGGGACATGTGGCGGTGCTGGAGTGCTGAGCGCGATGCCGGATGGGTTGAGCGCAGCGAAACGCATCGTCGATCCGAGAGGCTGCGTGATGGGTTTCGCAAGTTGCTTAACCCATCCTACGGGGTGGAAGCTGAGGCCACCCGAGCAATTTATGCCGCAACTGCGCGCCAAACTTACTTGTCGTAATTCTTGCGAAAGTCCGTGAGGGACTTGGCGCCGGTGTCCTTGAGCAAGTTTTCAAGTTTCATATCGCTACGGCGACCTTGGGCAAAATCGTCGCCATAAGTGTCGCGAAGGGTGCCGACGGTTGTGTTCCCCATTTTGTGATGGATTTCGCCATCCTTGTCCCGATGACGCCCATCTAATCCAGGCTGCTTTGCCATTTCGCTTCTCCGAAAAAATGATTTGTTCGTACTTGATTTGTTCTCCAAAGTAAAGGGCAGCCTTACGGCTGCCCACAGCTTTTCAGCTGCACCCCGTCGTCGATCCGCACGTGTCGCACTTCATGCACGTGCCGTTGCGCACGAGCGTAAAATTCCCGCACTCGCCGCAAGCCTCGCCTTCATAGCCTTTGGCGCGGGCTTCGGCGCGCTTTTCGGCGGCGGCTTGCTTGGCGTGGGTGCGCGCGTCGGTCCAGTTCAGTTGCTCAAGCGCCTGCGTCGGCGAGAGTTTCTGCTCCGGCTCGCTCTTGAGCGCTGCCGAACCAGCACTCTCCGCGCGCGGCGACGATGAGGAGAACGCAGTGACGTTCGAGGCCGTTACCCCCTCACCCCGACCCTCTCCCCCCTGGGGAGAGGGAGACGATGTGCGTTCGACGCCGCCCTGCATCACTTTGAGCCGGTCGGTGCGCGAGCGGGTCAGCCCCTTCGACACATAGCGTGTCTCTGTCGGCTTGCCTTCCTCGACGCCTTTGCCGAGCGCGTCAAAACCTTCGCCAGACGGATCGACATGGGCGAGATCGAAACGCTCCATGTAGCTCACTGCGAGTTCCCGGAACACGTAATCGAGGATCGAGGTGGCATATTTGATGGTGTCGTTGCCCTGCACCGGACCGGACGGCTCGAAGCGGGTGAAGGTGAACGCATCGACATATTCGTCGAGCGGCACGCCGTATTGCAGGCCGAGCGATACCGCGATGGCGAAGTTGTTTAGCAGCGAGCGCAGCGCCGCGCCTTCCTTGTGCATGTCGATGAAGATCTCGCCGAGCCGGCCGTCGTCATATTCGCCGGTGCGCAGATAAACTTTATGTCCGCCGACCACCGCTTTCTGGGTGTAGCCCTTGCGCCGGTCGGGCATGCGCTCGCGCTCGCGCATCACCACGATACGCTCGACGACCTTCTCGACGATCTTCTCCGATAACGCGGCGGCGCGCGAGGCGGCGGGCTTCTCGATGAAAGCCTCGATAATGTCCTCCTCGTCCTCGTCGTCGGAGATCAGCTGGCTTTGCAGCGGCTGCGAGAGCTTCGAGCCGTCGCGGTAGAGCGCGTTGGCTTTGAGGCCAAGCCGCCAGGACAGCTTGTAGGCTTCCTTGCAGTCCTCCACCGCCGCCTCGTTCGGCATGTTGATGGTCTTGGAGATGGCGCCGGAAATGAACGGCTGCGCCGCCGCCAGCATGCGGATGTGGCTCTCGACCGAGAGATAGCGCTTGCCGGTGCGGCCGCACGGATTGGCGCAGTCGAACACGGCGTAATGCTCGGGCTTGAGATGCGGCGCGCCTTCGACCGTCATGGCGCCGCAGACATGGATGTTGGCCGCCTCGATCTCGCGCTTGGTGAAGCCAAGATGCGCGAGAAGGTCAAAGTTCGGCAGCACGAGGTCTTCGGCATCAACGCCGAGTTCATCGCGCAGGAAGTCGGCGCCGAGCGTCCATTTGTTGAAAGCGAATTTGACGTCGAAGGCGGTCGGCAAAGCCTTTTCCAGCTTCTCGATCGCCTCCAGCGTGAAGCCCTTGGCCTTGAGCGTGGCGTAATTGATCGCCGGCGCGTCCTTGAGCGAACCGTGCCCAACGGCGTAGGCGACGATCTCGGCGATCTCGTTCTCGCCATAGCCGAGCACGCGCAACGCTTCCGGCACCGCGCGGTTGATGATCTTGAAGTAGCCGCCGCCGGCGAGCTTCTTGAACTTCACCAGGGCGAAATCGGGCTCGATGCCGGTGGTATCGCAATCCATGACCAGGCCGATGGTGCCGGTCGGCGCCACCACGCTCGCCTGCGCGTTGCGGTAGCCGTGCGTTTCACCGAGCGCGACCGCGCGATCCCAGGCGCGCTTGGCGTGCCCGACGAGATTCTGGTCGGGCAGGGCCTTGTGATCGAGCGGCACCGGCGGCGTCGCCAGCTGCTCATACCCCGAGCGGTCGCCATAAGCGGCGCGGCGATGGTTGCGCATGACACGCAGCATCACCTCGCGGTTTTCGGCAAAGCGCGGGAAGGGGCCGAGTTCGGCCGCCATCTCGGCCGAGGTGGCATAGCAGACGCCGGTCATGATCGCCGAGAGCGCGGCGCAGATCGCGCGGCCGGAATCGGAATCATAGGGGATGCCCGACGACATCAGGAGGCCGCCGACATTGGCGTAGCCCAGGCCGAGCGTGCGGAAGTCGTAAGAGCGCTGCGCGATCTCGCGTGACGGAAACTGCGCCATCAGCACCGAGATTTCGAGCACGATGGTCCACAGCCGCACGGCATGCTCGTAGCCCTCGATGTCGTATTGCCCGCTGGCTAGCCCTTCACCGCTTGCGGCGGAGGGAACGGTGGGGGTGTGGAACGAGAGCAGATTGAGCGAGGCCAGATTGCACGCCGTGTCGTCGAGGAACATGTATTCCGAGCACGGATTGGAGGCGATGATCGGCCCCGAATTCGCGCAAGTGTGCCAATCGTTGATGGTGGTGTGGAATTGCAGGCCGGGATCGGCGCTAGCCCAGGCGGCATGGCCGATCTTTTCCCACAAGTCGCGTGCCTTGATGGTCTTGGCGATCTTGCCGGGCTTGGTGCGCCAAAACAGATCCCAGTCGCGGTCGGCTTCGACTGCTTTAAGGAACTCGTCGGTTACGCGCACCGTATTGTTGGAATTCTGGCCGGAGACCGTCAGGTACGCCTCCGAATCCCAATCGGTGTCGTAGATCGGAAATTCGATGTCCTTGTAGCCCTGCTTGGCGAACTGGATCACGCGGCGGATGTAATTGTCCGGCACGTGGTTTCTGCGCGCCGCCTTGATTTCGCGGCGGAGCACGGGATTCTTCTCCGGATCGAAGCAATCGTCGCCGGAGCCCTCGCAATTCACGCAGGCCTTGAGGATCGCGCGCAGATGGCGCTGGTTGATTTTCGAGCCGGTGACGAGGTTGGCGACCTTCTGCTCCTCCTTCACCTTCCAGTCGACGAACTGCTCGACATCGGGATGGTCGGCATCGAGGATCACCATCTTGGCGGCGCGGCGGGTGGTGCCGCCGGACTTGATCGCGCCCGCGGCCCGGTCGCCGATCTTGAGGAAACTCATCAGCCCCGACGACTTGCCGCCGCCGGACAGCTTCTCGCCTTCGCCGCGCAGCCTGGAGAAGTTCGTGCCGGTGCCGGAGCCGTATTTGAACAGGCGCGCTTCGCGCACCCACAGATCCATGATCCCGCCTTCGTTGACGAGGTCGTCGTTGATCGACTGGATGAAGCAGGCGTGCGGCTGCGGGTGCTCGTAAGCGGTCGCCGACTGCTTGAGCTCGCCGGTTTTGAAATCGACGTAGAAGTGGCCCTGGCTAGGACCGTCAATGCCGTAGGCCCAATGCAGACCGGTGTTGAACCATTGCGGTGAGTTCGGCGCCACCATCTGCATCGCCAGCATGTAGCGGTGCTCATCGAAGAAGGCTTGCGCGTCGGCCTCGGACGAAAAATAACCGCCCTTCCAGCCCCAATAGGTCCAGGTCCCGGCAAGCCGGTCGAACACCTGCTTGCAAGAGGTCTCGCCGAGGAAGCGTTCCTTCTCCGGCAATTCGGCAAGCGCGGTCTCATCGGCGACACTGCGCCATAGCCAAGAGGGGACGGTCTCCTCCTCGACCTTCTTCGAGCGCGCCGGTACGCCGGCTTTGCGGAAATACTTCTGCGCCAATACGTCGGAAGCGACCTGCGACCACCGCTCCGGCACTTCGACGCCGTCGGCATGGAACACGACGGATCCATCCGGATTGCGGATTTCGCTCACGGTAAGCCGGAAGGCGATGTCCGCGTAAGGCGATTGACCTTCTTTGGTGTAGCGCCGCTCAATCCGCATTTTCTCTGCCCCTTTAAAAAGTCTTTGCGTTTCTCTTCGCCGGCGCATCAAGCGGATAACCCGCTCAATATAAGCCGCCGACAACTTCCCCGCGACGTGAGTGGCCTCCCACCACGCCGAACACGCCCCTGTCTCTCGCCTGCCGCCCACCCGACCCGGCTTGGCGCCGGGCTAGTATTTTCGCCCTCCGGCAGCTCTTCGTTTCGGGCGCAAAAATCCATGCTCGCGCCACGGCGGCACGAAGCACTCCCGCAACCCTTTTCGGAGAGCCCGGCGGAACTTCGTTACCCGCGCGCCGAACGTTGGGAAGGCTAGGCCAAGCCGATCGCGCCCGTCAAGACTTAGTATCAAATCGTTGACAACCCACTAAATGTGGGGATTACGGGGACGAATCGGGAGGGGATCGCGCAAGTATCGGAGATTCCGTCCCGATTCGAAAGCGACCGTTGGACCGCGCCAGATTTTTTCCCCGCTTTACGGTTGCCCGGCGGCGCTGGTTCGCCCGCCGCAGGCCACTACCGGCCCGGGAGTCCCGGTGCTCGAAGATTTCGCGACTTCGATCTGGTCACACTTCCGTCACGCTATGACGCGCATTTCCCGCTGATTCTGAGTGAAACGTGCCGAAAAATCGGCGCTTCCGTTGTTTGATGCTCCGGAGGCTCGCGCTAGCGCATTGAATTGGCGGCAGAATCCTCAATTCCAACGCGCATCCTTGCGATTGGCGATTGGCGTGCGCAAAAAAGCGAAAAAACTGCCGCCGCCCGCGCCCCCGGCAAACTGCGGCAGCATGGCGGCATGCTTAAGCGGCCGTTAACCTCGAACATAAAACCGTGCTTTTCCGTGGCCGGCGTTCGCTTGACGGCGCCGGAGCGATACGCCGATAAGCGTGGTTAATGGTGTGGGGTGAGTTGCAGCGTTTAGTCCGCGCAGGGCGCATCGTTGCGTGTTCGGCCCTGGTGGTCGCCTGTACCCAAATCCAAAACGATCCGATCAATCAGCCGCTCGTGCCGGGTGTGTCGCCCTCGGCGGAGCTCGGCCATGACGTCGACACCTATTTCGACGACACCGTCGTCGCGTTGTCGTTTTCCGGAGGCGGCACGCGGGCGGCCGCTTTCTCCTACGGCGTGCTTACCGCGCTCGACCAATACCAGCTCCCCAACCGCTCGACCACGCTGCTCGACCGGGTCGATTTCGTCACCGGCGTATCCGGCGGGTCTGTCTTGGCGGCTTATTATGGGCTCAAGAAGCGCAGAGCGCTCGCCGATTTCAAGCAACGCTTCCTGCTTCGCAACGCCGAAGAATCTCTGCAGACCAACATCACCCTGCTCAGCATCGCCAAGGGGCTGCAAGGCGGCGTCAACGACCCGACCTTGTTTCCGAAGTGGCTCGACGACAATCTCTACGATCACGCCACGTTCAAGAGCCTCTTGTACCAGCGCCGGCCATACATTTGGATCAATGCGTCCGACATCTACGACCGGACCCCGTTTGTTTTCGGCCGGGTGATTTTCGGCGCCCTGTGCAGCGATCTCTCCAACTACCCGATCTCGCTCGCGGTCGCGGCATCCGCCGCGGTCCCGGTGGTGTTTGCTCCGGTCGTCATTCAAGGCTTTCCGGGCGCTTGCAAGGTACCGTTGCCCGATTGGGTAGAGCGCATCCGCCGCGAAGCCGATGCGCCGCCGCTCCTTAAGCTCTTTGCCAACGCCATGGAGCGCTACCATTCGGGAGAAGTCCGTTACGTCAAGCTGCTCGATGGCGGTATCGTTGACAATTACGGGCTCGCCGGCTTCACCATTGCGCGACTTGCTTCCAGCACGCCCTACGGCCCGCTCGAGCCGGAAGAGGCTGTCAAATTGCGGCGACTGTTGTTTTTGGTCGCGGACGCCGGCCGGGCGCCGTCCGGCGATTGGTCGCAGACGGTGAAAGGTCCTTCTGGCGTCGCCCTGATCACTGCGGCGTCCGATACCGCGACCGAATCTGGCGCCGTCGGTAGTTATTCGGCGTTCCAAAGTTCGATGTCGGATTGGCAGGACGCACTGGTCGACTGGCGTTGCAAGCTTTCAGCGGCCGACCGCCGCCGTTTCGGCGCGCCGCCCGGATGGAACTGCCGCGACGTCAAGATCTTCGTCGGCCGCGTTGCTTTCGATCAACTGGGTGCGCAACGCGCTGCGGCGCTCAATTCCGTTCAGACCTCATTCAAGCTGCCCCCCGATCAAGTTGATATGGTGATTTCCGCCGGGCAGGACGCCGTGCGGGGCAGTAACGTCTTCCGCTCATTTCTCGAATTGCTCGGACGCGGCAACGGCCGCAGCAGACCGGTCGCAGGTTCCGCCGCGAGCCCGCACGAAGCGGCGGCACGGTAGCAGCGGTACAGTAAGGGCGAGGCGGCTCTACTCCGCCGCCGCCTTGGTGTGCCCGAGCCGGCGATTGAGCGCGTCCAAAAGCCCCTCAGCTGCCTCGGCGATCACCGTGCCGGGAGGGAAGATAGCCTCGGCGCCCGCTGCTTTGAGCGCCTCGTAATCCTGCGGCGGCACGACACCGCCGACCACGATCATGATATCGGCCCGTCCGTTCCTCTCAAGCTCGGCCCTAAGCTCTGGCACCAGAGTCAGATGCGCGCCGGCGAGCGACGAGATGCCGAGGATGTGCACGTCGTTCTCCACCGCCTGACGTGCGGCTTCCGCCGGCGTTGCGAACAACGGGCCGATGTCGACGTCGAAACCGAGATCGGCAAAAGCCGAAGCGATGACCTTTTGGCCGCGGTCGTGGCCGTCCTGGCCGATCTTGGCGACCAAAATGCGCGGGCGGCGGCCTTCGTTTTCCTCGAATTCGGCGACGCGCTTTTGCACCCGTTCGACGGCGTCCGACATGCCGATCTCCCGTCTGTAGACTCCGGAGATCGCCTTGATCTCCGCGCGATGACGGCCGAAAACCTGCTCCAGCGCCAACGATATCTCGCCGACCGTGGCCTTGGCCCGCGCCGCGTCGATCGCAAGCGCAAGCAGATTGCCGTTGCCGCCGGCCGCGTTGCGGGTCAGCGCCGCGAGCGCTTCGGCGACGGCCTGCGGGTCACGCTCGCGTTTTAGCCGCGTCAGCTTGTCGATCTGCAATTGCCGGACCGCGCCGTTGTCGACCTTGAGGATTTCGATCGGCGCCTCGTCATGCGGCCGGTATTTATTGACGCCAACAACTGTCTGCGCGCCGGTATCGATGCGCGCCTGGGTGCGCGCGGCGGCCTCCTCGATGCGCAATTTTGGCAGCGACGCCTCGATCGCCCGCGTCATGCCGCCGAGTTCCTCGACCTCGCGGATATGCGCCCAGGCCCGGGTCGCCAGATCGTGCGTGAGCCGTTCGACATAGAAAGAGCCGCCCCACGGGTCGATCATGTCGGTCGTGCCGGCTTCGCGCTGCAGGACGATCTGAGTGTTGCGCGCGATGCGGGCGGAGAAGTCGGTGGGGAGCGCCAGTGCCTCGTCGAGCGCGTTGGTGTGCAGCGACTGCGTGCCGCCTTGCGTCGCCGCCATCGCCTCGATCGCAGTGCGCACGACATTGTTGAACACGTCCTGCGCAGCGAGCGACCATCCGGAGGTTTGGCAATGTGTGCGCAGCGACAGCGATCGCCGATCCTGCGGGTTGAACTCCTTCATCAGCTTCGCCCACAGCGCGCGGGCGGCGCGCAGCTTCGCGACTTCCATAAAGAAGTTCGTGCCGATGCCGAAAAAGAAGGACAGTCGCGGCGCAAAACGGTCGACGTCAAGTGAAGCGGCAAGTCCCGCGCGCACGTATTCGACTCCGTCCGCAAGCGTGTAGGCAAGCTCAAGGTCGGCAGTCGCTCCCGCCTCCTGCATATGATAGCCGGAGATCGAGATCGAATTGAATTTCGGCATATGCGCCGAGGTATAAGAAAAGATATCGGAGATGATGCGCAGCGAAGGCTTCGGCGGATAGATGTAGGTGTTGCGCACCATGAATTCTTTGAGGATGTCGTTCTGGATCGTGCCGGCGAGCTTGGCCGGCGGCACGCCCTGTTCCTCGGCGGCGACGATGTAAAGCGCGAGCACCGGCAGCACCGCGCCGTTCATGGTCATCGACACCGACATTTGATCAAGCGGGATGCCGGCAAACAACGTGCGCATGTCGTAGATCGAGTCGATCGCGACGCCGGCCATGCCGACGTCGCCGGACACGCGCACGTGGTCGGAGTTGTAGCCGCGATGGGTGGCGAGATCGAAAGCGATCGACAGGCCCTTCTGCCCGGCGGCGAGATTGCGCCGGTAGAAGGCATTGGAGTCCTCGGCAGTAGAGAAGCCGGCATATTGCCGGATGGTCCACGGCTGGGTGACGTACATGGTCGGGTAGGGGCCGCGCAGATAGGGCGCGATACCCGGGTAGCTGTCGAGGCAATCGAGCCCGGCAAGATCGCCGACACCGTAGGCGCTCTTGACTGCAATGGCTTCAGGCGTGAGCCACGCCGCTGCATTCGCCGGCGCCGCCGCAGCGGCGGGTGTATCGGCGAAATCAAGCTCTCCGAAATTCGGGATGCGGCTCATCGATCATTCATCCGATCGCGATACCCAGAATATCGTAGGCGGCCCGCAGTGTCGCTAGCGCGTCGCAGCCCTCGTAAACGAAGGCTTGCATGCCGGCTTGGCGCCAAGCGGTCTCGTGTTCGCCGGGCCGGCCCGCAAGGTAAATGTGCCCGGCGCCTGCGGCTCTGAGCGCCGCCGCGGCAGTGACAGCCTCGGTTTCATAGACCTTATCGGTCGAGCAGAGGCAGACGAGCGTGGCGCCAGCCGCCCGGAAGGCGTCTTGGAGGGTAGGGTTCTTTCCGCTATCGCCGCTTACGGCTTCGATGCCGCCAGCCTCGAAAAAATTCCGGGCAAACGTAGCGCGTGGCGTGAACTCCGCCTGCGTGCCGAGCGTGGCGAGAAAAACTTTCGGCCGCGCGCCGGCCGCGGCCAGCACGCGATCCGATGCTTCGCGTAATGCTTCGAAAGGCTCCGCAAGACGGATCGGCACAAGCGGCGCGATCGCTTTGCCCCGGATGGCGCCGGCGTCGGTCTCTTTTCGCGTCGGTGGTGGCGCGTCAACGGTAGCATCCGCTTCGCGCAGATTTGGGAAGATGCTGACGCCGGTGAGGGCGTCGCGGCGGCGCGCAACAGCAGCGGCGCGCATTGCGTGCGTCGCCGCGACCTTTTCCTGGATGGCGCCGTTTTCGAGCGCTACGGCAACGCCGCCGGCAGCCTCGATGTCTTGAAACAGCGTCCAGGCGGTTTGGCAGAGCTTGTCGGTTAAATCCTCGATTGCGCCAGATCCGGCCGCCGGATCGCGCACTTTTTCCAGATGGACCTCTTCGTCGAGGATAAGTTGCGTGTTGCGCGCGAGGCGGCGGGCGAAGCGGTCGGGAAGGCCACATGCCGCGGTAAACGGCACGACGGTGATCGCGTCGGCGCCGCCGAGGGCCGCCGCAAATACCGCAACGGTCGCACGTAGGATGTTCACCTGCGGATCGCGCCGCGCCATCATCCGCCAAGCTGTTTCGGCGCTGACAAAAGCGGGCTTCGGCGCAAGGCGGCACGCGGTCTCGATGCGCGCCCACAGCTTTCGCAGCGCGCGGAACTTGGCCAAGGTCAAAAACTGCTCGGCGTCCGCCGCTAGCCGGAAATAAATAGCATCTCGTGCGGTTTCGAGCGCCATGCCGCTCGTTTCCAGCGCCCGTAAGTAAGCGACTGCGCTGCCGAGTGCAAATGCAAGCTCCTGCGCTTCCGAGCCGCCGGCATTGTGCACCGCTCGCCCGTCGGCGGCGGCGAATGGACCTTTGAACCCCGCGGCGGCAAGCGCTCCGATCAATCGCGCCATCAGCGGTCCGGATTCCGCCCAGGGCAGCGGAATTTTCCCGCTCACGGCGATGGCGGTGAAGGGATCGTAGCCGAAGCGGATCTGCACCGCGGCAGGATCGAAGCCGCGCTTGACGAGGTCCGCGATGTGCTGCGGCAACTCCCGTGCAAAGGGCGGAAGATCGATATCGAGGACGATGCCGGCGTCGAGCTTCACGCCGTCGAGCGCGGTTGCCAGTGCAGTTTCGGTCGGCGACAGCCCAAAGCCGTGAGCGCCAAGCGAGCCGGAAAATACCAGTGCGAGGCCGCTGGCGCCGTTATTGAGCTCGCGTAGCGCAATCTCATTAGCGCGCACCGGGTCGGGATGTTCGATCCGCGACAGGATTTGCCACGCAGTGCCGCCCGCTCGCGATGCGATCGGCCGGGTATCAGAGCGGCGGGCCGCGAGCGCCTCGATGGCAAGTCCGTCATAAGTCGTGCTTTTGAGCCGCTCGAACGGCGCGCCCTTGAGGACCGCATCGACGAGCTTGCGCCAGTCGTCATAGCTCGCAGGCGGAAACTCCGCGGCGAGCGGGAGGCTTTCGGGCTCGGTCATTGGTCGCAAAATGCCACGGCTCGGCCTTGGGGGCCAACCCATAAGGCGGTGCAAGCAGCGTGCCGGGATCTAGCTTGGCGGCAGCCTTTGGACGCCACCGAGGTCGAGCCGCGCCAGCGCGTCGGAAACCTTGACGCCGGCGATGACACGCTCGGGCGCGATCTCAGCGAGCGGCACCAAGGCGAAGGCGCGCTCGAGCAAATGCGGATGCGGCAGGATGAGATCCCGATCGATGACCACCAAGTCGTCATAGGCGAGCAGGTCGATGTCGATGGGCCGCGGTCCCCAGCGGCGTTCGCGTGCGCGATTGCGTCCGAGCTTGCGCTCCGTGTCTTCGGCGCGTGTCAGCAAGTCGTGCGGCGGCAGCGAGGTGGCGACCTCGATTACGGCGTTGATAAAGGGCAGCTGATCGGTGACGCCCCATGGCACGGTCCGGTAATCCGACGAGCGTGCGATCAGACGGATTTCCGGACCCTCGCATAAGATCGCGACGGCGCGCTCGAAAGTCGCGCGCACGTCGCCGACGTTGCCGCCAAGCGCGATAAGGGCTTCAGCCACGGCGGCGCTCACGCGTTCGCACCAGGGTCACACCGACGTCGTCGAAGGTCGCCGCGATCGGGGCATGCGGCTTGCGCACCGTGACCTTGATACCGCGCACCCGCGGGTAGCGGTCGAGCACAGCGCTCGCGACCGCGCCGGCCGCTGCCTCGACCAGCCGATATCGTCGCGCGGAGAACGCCTCGCTCGCGGTCTTGACCAGCGCCTCGTACGACACCGTCGCTTTGAGGGTGTCGCTGCGCGAGGCCTCGCCCAGATCGATGTCGAGCACGAGATCGAGCCTGAACGGCTGTCCGACCTTGGCCTCGTGTGGCATTACGCCATGATACGCGTGAAGGACGAGGCCGTTGACGAAAATTGCATCACTCATCGCGCGCGCCTGATCGCCGCGGCGACGGCAAGCGCCTGCACCGTCGGGGCTACATCATGGGCACGCACGATCGCGGCTCCGTTCTCCGCCGCCCACAAATGCGCGGCCAACGATCCGCCGAGCCGCGCCATCGGATCGGACGGCGAAATCGAATTGATGAAGCGCTTGCGTGAAGCGCCGACCAGAAGCGGGATACCGAAGCCGCGCCAGGTCTCGAGCCGGGCGATGCAGGTGATGCTCTGCGCCGGGGTCTTGCCGAAGCCTATTCCAGGATCGAGCACGATGCGTTCGTTCGCAATGCCGGCTCGCGCCGCGATATCAAGCGAGCGCTCGAAGAACGCTGTTACTTCGGCGACGATGTCGATCGCCGGGTCCGCGCTTTCGCGATTGTGCATCACGATCACCGGGACCTTGCGCTGGGCGACGATGCGCGCCATGTCGGGATCGCCTTGCAAGCCCCAGACATCGTTGACGATCGCGATGCCGAGATCGAGCGCCCAGGCCGCAACGGCGGATTTCATCGTGTCGATCGAAACCGGAACGCCGAGCCCGAGCACCTCCGATAAGACCGGCTTAAGCCGCGCCTCCTCCTCGTCGGGGGAGACCGCAACCGGACCGCCGTATGGCCGCGTCGATTCCGCGCCGACATCGATGATGTCGGCGCCCTCGGCGGCAAGGCTGCGCGCATGCGCGATTGCCGCCTGTGCGTCGAGAAAGCGGCCGCCGTCGGAAAACGAGTCCGGCGTCACGTTGAGTACGCCCATGACCAGCGGTCGCGCCTTGGCCAAAAGCCGGGCCAGCACGTTTTCGCCGGACGCCTGACCGGGGGAAGCGCCGCCTATCGTGTTCGCCATGCGCGTCGCTGCTGTCATCGCCGGATGGTGTCATTGCGGACGCACTGACGCAATCCGGCGGCCGGGCATGGAACATGCATTCAATAGGCGATCAATAGCGGATAACAGACGGTAGCTTCTTCGCGCTCTCGATCCAGCGCTGGACCATGCTCACCGATGGCAGGAAGCGGACCAGTTTGCGCCGGGAATTCGCCTCCGCCATCTGCTCGATTAGCTTCTGCGGGTTGCGAAATTTGAGCTCTTTGACGGTCTTGACGTCAACCTCACGTAACAGTTCGGAATATTCCCAGCCGACCCCTTTCACACGCATGCGATCGGCGGCCGTGACCCAGTCAAGCACGTTCTTATCTTTGGTTCCGAGCCTTTCGGCGATCTTGAGCCGCTGCTTTGGCGTCTTGGCCAATCGCAGCAAGCCTACCGTGGTGCGAATGCCCTCCGATTTCAGCATCAACGCGGCGTCCGGTCCGATGCCTCGAATATCGGTAATGGGGTAACCCATCGCTTGCCCCCTCTAGTCGAGCAATAACGTCGTGGTACTGGGTTACTCAAACAAACTGCGAGAGGCCCGGAATTGCGCCAACCATTTCACCCACCTCGTCCTCGCCGACTTTCTCGCGGGCAAAGGCGATGAATTGCCGGGTGAGGCTCTGCACCTGACCCATGCTTAGTCCCGCACTCATCATCCGCATGCCGGCGCCCATAACGCCGCCCATGCCGCCGCCGTCTTGGGCGGCCGCTTTTTGCATCAGCGCTTCGGCGCCGGGCAGCTTTGTCAAAAGGAGTTGGACTTTGTCGGCGGGGCCTTCTTTGGCGAGAAAGTCGAGAACGATGCCGACGGCGGTTTCAGCTGTCGCGCGGTCGATGCCAACATCCGCGACGAGACGCGCAATCAACTCATCCATGCTGCCCTCGCCAGCCCCAAACGTCACGGCAATGTCCGCCATAATGTACATTCGAGCGCGGCATGACAAGACACCACGCCGTAAATCGTGCGATCGGTTTGCCACAGTGGAAATGAATTACCCCGCGCACTAAAATTCAGCGAGCGCGGGCGCGCCACAGTGATCCGTTCCGCAGCGCGGCGGGCGAAGGAAGCGAGCGATGGCGAATCCGGATCGGGATGGAAAGATTTTCGCCGGCAAGGGCGAGACGACGGGCGACCAGTTTCTCGCGCTCGCTCTCGCCAACCGTCATGGCCTCGTCGCCGGCGCCACCGGCACCGGCAAGACGGTGTCGCTGCAAGTGCTCGCCGAAGGTTTTTCGCGCGCCGGCGTCGCGGTATTCGCCGCGGATATCAAGGGCGATCTCTCCGGGGTTGCGGCACGCGGCGAGGCCAAACCGGAATTCATCAAGCGGGCGAAGGAATTAGGCTTCGATTACGAGCCCGAGGAATTTCCCGTCGTTTTTTGGGATTTGTTCGGCGAGCAAGGCCATCCCGTGCGGGCAACGGTGTTCGAAATGGGCCCGCTCCTGGTCTCGCGCATGCTTGAACTTAACGAAGTAGAGGAAGGCGTCATCAACGTCGCCTTCCGCTACGCCGACGATGATCCGGAATTGAAATCCTGCGACGATGCCGAGGGGCTCGTCGGTCTCAACGATCTGCGCGAGCTGTTATCCTATTTGTCGAAGAACGCAAAGGAGATCGCCGCCCGTTATGGCAACGTCGCGGTGACCGCGGTGGGCGCCGTGCAGCGCCAATTGCTCGTGCTCGAAAATCAAGGCGGCTCGAAATTTTTCGGCGAGCCGGCGCTGACGGTCGCCGATCTGATGCAGACCCAAAGCGGGCGCGGCGTTGTCAACGTGCTTGCCGCCGATAAGCTGATGGCGAACCCGCGGCTCTACGCGACCTTCCTGCTGTGGTTGCTGTCAGAGCTGTTCGAGAAGTTGCCCGAGGTCGGCGATCCCCCGAAGCCGAAGCTCGTTTTCTTTTTCGACGAGGCGCATCTGTTGTTCAACGAGGCGCCGAAGGAGTTGCTCGAAAAGATTGAGCAGGTGGTGCGGCTGATCCGCTCCAAGGGAGTCGGTGTTTATTTCGTCACCCAAAACCCGCTCGACGTGCCCGATAAAGTGCTGGACCAGTTGAGCAACCGCATGCAGCACGCGCTGCGCGCGTTCACGCCGCGGGATCAGAGAGCGGTTGCCGCGGCGGCCGAAACGTTCCGGCCAAATCCCAAGCTCAACACCGCGCAGGTCATCATGCAACTTGGCAAGGGCGAAGCGCTGGTATCGTTCCTCGAAGGTAATGGCACACCGGCGATGGTCGATCGCACGCTCGTGCGGCCGCCAGCGGCCCGGATCGGGCCGATCACGCCTGAAGAACGCAAAGCGGTGATGGCCAAGAGCCCATTCCAAGGCAAATACGACACGGCGGCTACGCCAAAATCCGCGTGCGCGATATTGCAAAGCCGGCTGGCGTCGGGCGGAGCGCTACCACCGCCGGGTGGTGCCGGCGCGGCTAGCGAAGCGCCGGGCGCTCCGGGGCCGCAATCGCCTGATCGCGGCGGCGTCTTGCATCGGATGGGAGAGGGATTCCGCAACATCTTCGGCATCGGCCGTCGCCACGGCACGGCCTTGACCACGTCACAGCAGGTGGCGCGCAATGTGGCGCGCGCGGTCGCGGTTGGCGTCGCGAGCGAACTTGCGACCGAACTGACGAAATCGACCGGCAGCAAGGCCGCCGGCAATCTCGGCAAGGCCGTGGTGCGCGGCGCGCTCGGCGGCGTCATGAAAAGGTGAAGGCCATGGTTGCATCCACGACGGAAGTTCTTCCGGCGGTGCTCGATCGCATCGACCGCGATCTTGATGCCAGCCTCGAGCGCTTGTTTGCGCTCCTGCGCATCCAATCCATATCGACCGATCCGGCCTTCGCGCCTTACTGCGTTACCGCCGCCGAACATGTTGCCGCTGATTTGCGGAGCCTCGGTTTCGAGACGAGCGTGCGCCCGACCGAAGGCCACCCGGTGGTCGTCGGCAAAAGCGGCAACGGCCACGCCGACGGGCCTGGACCGCGGGTCCTGTTCTACGGCCATTACGATGTGCAGCCGGTCGATCCGCTCGATCTGTGGAAGACCCCGCCATTCGAGCCGCGTCTCGAGACGCTTGATAAAGGCCGGCAAATCGTCATTGCGCGCGGTGCGTGCGACGACAAGGGCCAGGCCATGACTTTCATCGAGGCCTGCCGGGCGTTTAAGGCAGTGACCGGCAAACTGCCGCTCGACATCACCATGCTGATCGAGGGCGAAGAGGAGTGCGGCTCGAAAAACCTGTTCGGCTTCGTGCGCGAGCACGCCGCCGAGCTCAAACGCGATCTCGCGCTCGTCTGCGATACCGGCATGTGGGATGCGGAGACGCCCTCGATCACGACGTCGCTGCGCGGACTGGTTTATGAGGAGGTACGGGTCACCTGTGCCGATCGCGACCTGCATTCCGGGCTATTCGGCGGCGCGGCGCGCAATCCGATCCATGTGTTGGCCGACATTCTCTCGGCGATGCATAAGCCCGACGGATCGGTCGCCATTCCCGGATTTTATGATGGCGTGCGCGAATTGCCGGCCGACATCAAGGCGGATCTGGCCGGCCTCAAACTTACCCCGGAAAAATTCCTCGGGCCGATCGGCCTCAAGATTCCGGCCGGCGAGAAGGACCGCATGCTGATCGAGCAGATATCCACGCGGCCGACCGCCGAGGTCAACGGCATTCTCGGCGGCTATACCGGGGAGGGTGCAAAGACCGTTATTCCCGGCAAAGCCCTAGCCAAAGTCTCGTTCCGCCTGGTCGGTGCGCAGGACCCGGAGAAAATCCGCGCCGCCTTCCGCGGCTTCGTGCGCACGCGCATTCCGGCCGACTGCTCGGTCGAGTTTGGCAATTTCACCAGCGCGCCGGCCTTCGACGTGGCGTTCGACAATCCCGCGCTCGCCAAGGCGCGAAAGGCGCTCGCCGAAGAGTGGGGCAAGAAGGCGGTGACGATCGGCGCCGGCGGCTCGATCCCAATCGTCGGCGATTTCAAGACGGTGCTCGGTATGGACACGTTGATGGTCGGCTTCGCGCTCGACGACGACCGCGTGCATTCGCCGAACGAAAAATTCGACCTGAAATGCTTTCACAAGGGCACGCGCAGCTGGGCACGGATTCTGGCGGCGCTCGCCGGATAGCTCAGGAGCGGCCGTCGCGCGTCACGACGGTGAGTACGCGCCAATACGGTGTCTCTCCGGCCGGCCGGTAATGGGCGCGCAGATAGTCGCCGTAGACTTGCCAGATCGCCGCATGCGTCTCGGGATATTGCGGCAGCTTGGGATCGAACAGGCAGCCGACGCCGGCGAACATGCGTCGCGGCGGCACAAAAGCGGTGGCGCTGAAACTGCGATTCCAGTGCAGATAAGCCCAGGCACCGGCCGGCGGGTGGCCGAACAGCGATGCTGATACGTTGGCAAAATCGAGGACCGCGGTGCGATCGCGCTCGCTGCCGCACAGCTCGCGTGCCGCCGCAAGCTTGGCGATGGTGTGAGCGTAATCTTCCTCGAACAGCGGGCTGCGACTGAAGCGATTAGCGCGCGTGTGCGACGCCGCGTAGGTTTTTGCCGCTTCGGCGCTTCCATTCATGGCGGCATCGAGCGCGGCGATGTCGCCGTCGTCGATGACGCGCAGCGATCGGTAATTGGCCGGCATGCCTGCTATCGGGCTTGCGCGCCGGGCGAAGACCGTGTGCCGGCCCAGCTGCAATGCGGCCGGTGTCGCAAGCGCGGCGAAACCGCCGATGAGAGCAACGAGACTGATCCATAATGCCAAGCGTTGCGTGTCGCCGGTGTCGACAGTGGAAAGCCGCGTCACCGCAATGACGGCGATGGCTACCGGGGTGACCAGGACCATGCCTTGCGCGCTCTGGCTCAGAAGGAGCAGCGGTCCGCAGACCAGGAGGATCGCGAGGACGGCATCGCGCCAGTCGGCGCGCTGTGTCAGATAAAGCGCGATGAGCGGCGCTACCGCGAATGCAAGGTATTCCGGCGCCGTATGGATGGTCATCATCACGAGCGAAAACGGTTTCAGCACCCCGCCCGTGGCCTGAGCGGCAAAGACCATTTCGTGGATGTACGCTGCGTTGAGCCCGGGCCAGATTTTCTCGACGGCGACCGTCACCAGAGCGCAGCCGATGAGAAAGCCGGCGCTGCCCAACAGGTCGCGGCGCATGACCATGAGCCAAAAGCCGACCAGACCGGCAACGCCGAGGCCGAACGGCATCTTTGTATAATAGGCAAGCATGGTCGCGGCGATCGCCCAGATGAGATCGACGATTCGTGCCGCGCCGGTAAAACGTGAACGCGGTTCGATCACCAGCAAAGCTGCCAGCAGCAGGAGAAGAAAGCCGAAGCGGTTGTAGGCGTTGGCCGCTGTCGTCATTACTTCGCCGGGAAGATCGTAGCCGATGACAAACGGCGCCAACATCACGAGCGAGCAGGAGAGAATGACGATGGTGCCGACGATCGCCGACAAACGCGTCAACGCGATCACGCTGGCGAGCGCGAACACGATGCCGCCGAAAATCACGAACGATAGCGGAATTGCCTCAGCCGCGTTGTGGATCAGGTGAAACGCGATCGCGTAAGGCGCAAACGTGAATATGCCAAGCGCGCTCGTGGCGCCGAGCCCGGGCACTTGACCGAGCGCCAGCCGATAGCCGGCCTCCGCGTATATGAAAGTGTCGTTGAGCAGATAGGCGACGAAGAACACGCCTGGCCATAGCAAGATCGCGGCGCCGGCAATGTAAGCCAGCAGGCAAATCGCGAGCGAGCGGAGACCGAACCCGGCGAGGAGCGATCGCTCCACGCTTTCGGCGAACCGCGCGATCGAAGATTCCGTTACGCTGTTGGCAGACCGGTACAGCATCGCGGCAGCATATCTACACTGCCTTTCCGAGTGCTTTCTGCTGTCGCGGAATTAAGGTTATCGGCCCTAGTCGGCCACGTCCGCGATCAGGCGCGGGCTGACGAAGCGCTCGATCCGGCCGGAACTGCGATGCAAGTTAGACCAATCATCGTAGGGGAACTCGATCACCACCAGGCCGCAGGTCGGCAGCTTTTCCCGGACGCGTTCGCGCATCCCGACGTCTCCGGAAGCGATCAACTGCACGGCGAGGTCGTGCAGGCCGGGATTGTGCCCGACCACGAGCAGCATACGCGCGCCGCCGGCCGCGCCGACGATTTCCATGAGCGCACCGGTGCCGGCGTTGTAGATGCGCTCTTCCTTCACGAGCCGCGGCGTCTTGTTGAAAACCTCCGCGACCAGAGCCCAGGTTTCATCAGCCCGGGTCGCCGGCGACACCAGGGCGAGGTCTGGAACCAGCCGATGCCTGGCCATGTAGGTGCCAATTATGGGCGCGTCCGCGCGGCCGCGCGCGGTGAGCTTGCGGTCACGGTCGCGCTCGCCGGGTTCTGGGCGCTCGGTCTTGGCATGCCGCAACAGCAGCAAACGACCCATTGGTGATGTCCCGGTATATATGGCTCAGTCTAGTGTCCCGATTCCGAAGTTCATATAGTGTGACGGGCCGCGCACGGGAGCTTCGCTTCCCACTCCCAGGACCGAAAGAGCCGGTGCCGAAACTCGTGGCACCGCCTTAGAATCATGGACGAATCCGACTCCACGCAAGCCTACGGCAACAGTTGGTACGCGGCGACGAAGGTCGACGCACCACTGCGGCCGGCACTGACAGTCGATTGCGACGTCGACGTGTGCGTTGTGGGCGGAGGTCTGGCCGGCTTGACGACGGCGCGCGAAGTGGCGCGCCGTGGCTGGTCGGTGGCGGTGGTGGAGGCTGGCCGTATCGCGGCCGGGGCTTCGGGCCGCAATTCCGGTTTCGTACTTCCCGGTTTCGCTGCTGCGCCCGACAGCATCATCGGCCGCGTCGGTTTTGACCATGCCAAAGATTTGTGGACGCTATCGCAAAGCGGGCTGGACTATGTCCGCAACGCCATCGTTGACGACGCGATGCCGGGTGTCGATCCGCAAAACGGTTGGCTGTACGTGTCCAAAACCGACAACGGCGACGAGTTTACGCATCTCGCCGCAATCCTCGGCGAATTCGGCGTCGAGATCGAGGGCTGGCCGCTCGAACAAATACGTGCGGTGCTGCACAGCGAACGTTACTTTCACGCTATTCATTATCCCGGCGCGCTCAACATTCATCCGCTCAACTACGCGCTCGGTTTGGCCGTTGCCGCCGAACGCGCCGGAGCCCGCATCTTCGAGCACACGCCGGCGCTTGCCATCGATCCGGCCGGCGTGCGCAAGCGCATCGTCACGCCGAACGCGCGGCTGCGCGCCACTCACGTGGTGTTATGCGGCAACACACAGATCACGGCGCTGACGCCGGCCGTCGGCGCCGCGCTCATTCCGGTCACTACCTACACGATTACCACCGCACCGCTCGGAACGCGGCTCGCTGAAGCGATCGACTATCCCGGCTCAGTCAGCGATACCGATCTCGCCGACAACCATTACCGCATCGTCGATGGCGACCGGCTGATGTGGTCGGGCCGGGCGACGACGTGGGCGCGCGATCCGCGGCGCTATGTGCGTGCGCTCACCGCGGATATCGGCAAGACTTATCCTAGGCTCGGCAAGGTCGCAGTCGATTACGCGTGGTCCGGCACTTTGGGTAACCCGATCCACCGCATGCCCCAGATCGGCGAACTCGACGTCGGCGTCTGGCTGGCGAGTGGTTTCGGCGGACACGGCCTTAATACCACCGCGCTCGCGGGTAACCTCGTCGCCCGCGCGATCATCGACGGCGACCAAACCTGGCGGCAATTCACGCCATTCGAGCTGGTGTGGGCCGGTGGAACTCTGGGCCGCGCGGTCGCGCAAATTTATTATTGGACGCAGCGGTTGCGCGGCGCGTTGGCGGAGCGCCGGGCGCGTGCCGCCGCTTCCGCGCACCGGACGAGCGGAGTTGATGGCGCTATGGTTAAGGAACGGCAAAGCACCGCCACAGCGGAGCCGGCTGTAAACGAGGCGGAAGCGCTCACCGTCGCTGCGGCTACAGCCGAAATTGTGGCCGCCGAAGAGGATCTTGCGGTAGCGCCGCAGGTCGACAAGCGTCGGAAAAGACGAAAGCGTCCGGAAGACGCGAGCGTGTGATGCTCCTATGTCACATTCCTTTGGAAAAGCGCCCGCCGCGGTCGCGCTGTCGCCCAGTTTGCCTTATAGACAACATTAGCTCCGTGTCAGAGCGGAGCGGGGGCGGTTATGGCGTTGGGTCGTTGGCAGCTTATCGTTGCGGCGCTTGCGTTTGGGCCTTGCAGCTATGCTGCTGCGGCCGATATCGATCAGTCCACGCCGCCCATTGTCGCGAAAGCCTCGGCTGGCGAACCGGACTGGGTCGTCACCATTGGCGCCGAAGTAAGAGCTGATCCGGCGTGGCCGGGCGCGCCGACGACGCTTTACATGCCCGGCGGCTATCCGCTCTTCAACATCCGCAAGCCCGGCGACCCACCGTTCTTCTTTGGCGCGCGTGACGGCTTTGGCGCTCCGCTGCTCGACGTCGGTCCGTGGCAGTTTGGACCGGTCGGCACAATCAACTGGCCGCGCTACAGCTCGCAATATGCCCAACTCCGCGGGCTAGGTGATGTGGGCTGGAGCGTGGAAGTCGGCGGTTACGTGCAATATTGGCCGACATCCTGGTTGCGCATCCGCGGCGAGCTCCGCCAAGGAGTTGGCAGCGAAACCGGACAGACCGGCAACCTTTATATTGATGGCGTCGTACCGGTGGGACAATTCCGCCTTTCGGGCGGTCCGCGACTGACGGTGCAGTCTGCTTCCGCTTTGTCACCGTATTTCGGTATCACGCCGGGCCAGGCGGCAACCTCGGGAGTTGCGGGTTTTGCACCTCTTACTCCGTACAACGTGGACGGCGGGCTCTATTCGTACGGCGGCGGTGGCCAAGCCGAGTATTTCTTCGACCCGCAGTGGCAGGTTCACGGCATTTTTGAGTACGAGCGGATCACCGGCTCCGCCGCCAATTCGCCGCTCGTCACGATGCGCGGCTCGCCGAACCAATACACATTCGGCGCCGGCGCCACTTACACTTTCAACATGCGCCCGTTATTCCACTTTGGCTCATTGTTCTAGGCGGCGGTCGTCTATCGGCCTTCTCGTCTTGCCATGAACGCGAGACGCTCGAACAGATGCACATCCTGTTCGTTCTTGATCAGCGCGCCGTGCAGCGGCGGGATAAGTTTCTTCGGATCGCGCTCGCGCAGGGTCTCCGGCGAAATATCCTCGACCATGAGAAGCTTGAGCCAATCGAGCAACTCGGACGTCGACGGCTTCTTCTTCATGCCGGGTACGTCGCGGATTTCGTAGAACAGCCGTAGCGCTTCTGCGACCAGTCGATGTTTGATGCCGGGAAAGTGCACTTCGATGATCGCGCGCATGGTCTCGGCGTCGGGGAAGCGGATGTAATGGAAGAAGCAGCGGCGCAAGAAGGCGTCTGGCAATTCCTTTTCGTTGTTCGAGGTGATGACCATGATTGGGCGGCGCCGGGCGCGGATCGTTTCGCCGGTCTCGTAGACAAAAAACTCCATGCGATCGAGCTCCTGAAGAAGATCATTGGGGAACTCGATATCGGCTTTGTCGATCTCGTCGATCAGCAGCACCGGACGCTCGTCGGCGACAAACGCCTCCCACAGCTTGCCGCGCTTGATGTAATTGCGGATGTCCTTGACTCGCGCGTCGCCTAACTGGCTGTCGCGCAGGCGGGTGACCGCGTCGTATTCGTATAAGCCCTGCAGCGCCTTGGTGGTCGACTTGATGTGCCACTCGATCAGCGGCGCGCCGAGCGCCTTGGCCATCTCGATGGCAAGCACGGTCTTTCCTGTACCCGGTTCGCCCTTAACCAGTAATGGTCGCTCCAGCGCAATCGCGGCGTTGACCGCGATTTTCAGATCGTCGGTGGCGACGTAGGCGCCGGTACCTTCGAAACGCATGGTTGTCCGCTCGCTGTTTGCCGCGAGCATTAAGCACGGCCGGCTTGGCGCTCACAAGGCGCGGCAAAAACGCGGCTGGTGTTTGGCGCGTGGGGCAAAATGTGCGCCGAGCACCCGGCAATTTCTGCCGGATACCGGGCATATCCGTCCCAGGAAAAAAATGAACGCCCACCACAATGCTCTGAAAAGGTTGGATTAACTCAATGGCACGGAGCTTGCTGAAGATGTCGCGTGCGCGGTGGAAGGCCGCCGGTCGTGGGCCACCGCTGGTAAAGTTGAGCACCGAGTTGGAGATCAGTCATGGGTATTTTCGATGCATTGACCACCGCTGTGGCTGGTCTGCAAGCTCAGTCATTTGCGCTGCAAAACATTTCCGGCAACATCGCCAACTCGCAAACCACGGGCTTTAAGGAAACCGACACCGCCTTCCAGGATCTCGTCTCCGCCGCGGCGGCAAATCAGCAGACGTCGAGCGGCGTCACCGCCAGCTCCGTCTCCACCAACACGGTGGCAGGCACGATCGAAAGTACGTCGGTCTCAACCGACATGGCCATCCAGGGCAACGGCTGGTTCGTGGTAGCGCAACCGACCGGCGAAGTCGACAATGAGCCGACCTTCAGCGGCGTCAATGCTTACACTCAAGCCGGCGATTTTTCGCTCGATTCGAACGGCTACCTCGTCAACGGCTCCGGCTATTATCTGATGGGGATTCCGATCGATGCGGCCACCGGGAATCCGGTCGGCAGCTCGCCGCAAGTCTTACAATTCGACGACGATTTCGTGCCGGCCCAAGAAACGACTACCATCCAGTATCAGGCGAACCTGCCAAGCTCGCCAACTTCCGGCACGTTGGTGCCAAGCGATTTTGAAGCCAATCCGCTCGCCGGCGCTCCGACCGCGGCGGAAATCCAAGGCACGGGCGCAACACTGGAGCCCGATGCCGTTGCGAGCGGCACCGGTTCGGTCGGCCTAACGAGCGCCACGACGCTCGCATCGCTCGGGATCACCACCGGAGATACCGTCACCATCGATGATGGAATCAATTCAACTTACACTTACACCGCGACCGGAACCGACACCGTCGGTGATCTGGTCACTGCGATTAACGCTGCGAATACCGGCGGCACGCTGGACGTTTCCGCGGCGCTCAACAGCAGCGGCGATCTGGCTCTCACCGGCACCAATGGAATTGCGTCGATTACCGTAGGCGGCACCGGCAGCGACGCTGCCGCCATCGGGTTCGCCGCCGGCGCGAATTCATTTAATCCGACCAACCTGCTGACCCAAAGCGCCGTCGCGCAGGGCCAGACCATGACGGTCACGGTCGCGGGTGGCGGCACGCAAACCATCACCTTCGGCACCGGCTCCGGCCAGGTCGCGACCCTTGCCGAATTGCAGACCGCGATCCAGGGCCTGACGGGCGTGACCGGAACGGTGAATACCGCGAACGGCGACGTCGCGTTGACGGCGAACAGCCCAACCGCGAGCCTCACCGTCGGCGGTACGGCGGCGGCCAGCAAATTTGGCATTCAAAGTCTCACGGCACTGCCGGCCAACGGCACCGTCATCGCCAACGATTCGTCGACCTTCACCAGCCAGTCGGTCGACGGTGGGTCTCTCACCGCCTATGACTCCGAAGGCAATCCGGTGAACGTGCAGTTCCGCTGGGCCAAATCCGCAAGCGGCACATGGCAGCTGTTCTATCAGAGCAACTCCAGCGCGACCGGCACCGAAGCAGAGTGGCAGAATACCGGCCAGACGTTCACGTTCAATTCGAGCGGCGAGCTGAGCCCGGCGATTTCCAATATGACGATCTCGAATCTCACCGTGAATGGTGACTCGCTCGGCAGCATCCAGCTTAATTTCGGCACCAACGGGTTGACGCAATTCGCCGATACAAGCGGCGCGGCACAGGTCACCCAATTGCAGCAAAACGGCTATGCCGCCGGACAATTGGAATCAGTCGCCGTTGATGGCCAGAACCAAATCACCGGCACGTTCTCGAACGGCCAGACCATTCCTTTGGCGCAGATCACGCTGGCGACGTTCAACGGCCAGAATGCTTTGCAGGCAATCGCCGGCCAGGCATACGAAGCCACCGCCGACTCTGGGCCGCCGATCTACGGCGCAACCGGCACCGTCGTCGGCAGCTCGCTCGAAGCCTCGAACGTCGACATCGCCACCCAGTTCAGCCAGTTGATCGTGGCGCAGCAGGCCTATTCGGCCAACGCCCGCGTGATGTCGACCGCGGACCAAATGATTCAGAGCTTGCTGCAAGTGATTCAGTGAAGCGGTTGAACGAGGAGCGGCAGGCTTTGCGGCCGCAACCGATAAGCCGCGCGGACGGCTAGAGCAATGGGCCTCTCTCAGGCGTTATCCGCCGCCTTGGCTGGCGTCAATGTGACCCAGCAAGGTCTCTCGGTGATCGCCGGAAACGTGGCGAACGCCAACACGGCCGGCTACGTCGATGAAACGCTCAATCAATCCGCGGTCGCCACCTCCGGCCAAGCCGGCAGCAGTGTCGACACGGACGGCATCAATCGCAATCTCAACACCTTGCTGCAAAGTCAATTGTGGACGGAAACGTCCGGCGATTCTTATGCCGATACCAGCTCGCAGATTTACCAGCAGCTTCAGGAAATCTACGGCACGCCGGGCTCGGCGACGTCGTTCGATGCGATCTACGGAAATCTGACAACCGCGCTGCAAACACTCGCAACGAGCCCGAGCTCGACGTCCGCACAAACCGGGGTCGTGTCCGCCGCTCAGGCCGTGGCGCAGAACCTCAATTCCATGACCACGACCATCCAGCAGCTACGCACCCAAGCCGAGCAGGGTATCGCGAGCGGCGTGCAAACAGTGAACACGGCGTTACAGCAAATCGCGCAGATCAACCAGCAGCTCGAAGGCGCGAACTTATCTGACAGCTCCACTGCGACGCTTGAGGACCAGCGCGACCAGGATATTACCCAGGTTACGCAGATGATGAATGTCAACGTCGTGCAGAATTCCAACAACCAGGTTTCCCTGTTTACCAGCACCGGCCAGCAGCTCGTAGCCGGCGCGAACGCCTCGCAGCTCGACTTCGACGACGTCGGCACGCTGACGGCGACCTCCCAATGGAGTGCCGATTCGAGCGAAGACGGCGCGGGCACCATCACGCTTGTTTCGCCGAGCGGCACCAGTACCGATCTGATCGCCACCAACGCCATCCAGTCAGGCGAGATCGGCGCGTACTTGCAGATGCGCGACACCATCCTGCCGCAGGCGCAGAGCCAGCTCGACGAATTCGCCAATCAAATGTCGCAGGCGTTGTCGAACCAGACGACGAGCGGCACCGCGGTCACGTCCGGCTCGCAATCCGGATACGGCGTGGATGTCAGCTCCCTGTCGCCTGGCAATTCGGTGCAGTTGACCTACACCGATTCCAACAACGTGCAGCATACGGTCACTATTGAAGCGCTCGGCGCCGGCGGTTCGCTGCCTTTGCAAACCTCGCCGCCTAATTCCAACAATCAAATCATCGGCGTCAATTTATCCGGCGGCATGAGTTCCGTCGTCTCGCAGCTCAATTCCGCGTTCGGATCGAACCTGCAATTCTCCAACCCGTCCGGCACGGTGTTGCAAGTACTCAACAACGGCACCGGCAACGTGGTGAATTCGTTGTCGGCGACTTCGACCGTGACCTCGCTCACGAGCGGCTCGTCCCAGCTTCAGTTGTTCACCGACGGAACCCAATCGATCACCGGCGCGATCACAGCCGGCGGCTCGCAGACAACGGGCTTGGCGGGAAGCATCGAGGTCAATCCCGCAATCGTCGCCTCGCCGTCGAGCTTGGTCGCGTACGCATCCTCCACGTCAAGCGGGGATCCAACGCGACCGGATTTCATCCTCAATCAATTGACCAACGCCTCACTGACCTATTCGCCATCGACGGGCATCGGCAGTTCGTCAGCGCCGTATAGCGGCACGTTGACAAATTATTTAAGCCAGGTGGTCAGCCAGCAGAGTCAGGCCGCGGACGCCGCCACCAACCTGCAGGAAGGCCAGGACACCGTGCTGAGCACGCTGCAGCAAAGCTTCAACAATCAGTCCGGGGTCAATATCGATACCGAAATGTCGAACCTTATCTCGCTGCAGAACGCCTATGGAGCCAATGCACGCGTGATGACGACCATCCAGGACCTGATGGCGACGTTGCTGCAAGTGGGGACGTAATGAGTATCACCGGACCCGGGTCGATCACGGCGACCAATTTGCTGGCGCAGAATAACATGATGAGCCAGCTCAACACGCTGAGCCAACAGATCGGCACCGGCGAGGCTGCAACGACCTATTCCGGGCTTGGCTCGCAGGCCGGGCTCGCCCTGCAACTCAGCGCGCAACTGGCGGATATCAGCGGTTACACCAACAACGCTAATACCATCGGCACGACGTTGACCGTCGCGCAATCGGTGCTCAGCGAGATCGGCAGCGCCAGCACCGATGTCCAGGATGCGATCACGCAGCAGGGTTCGTTCACGCTCGACAATACTGGTCAGACCACGACGCAAGCCTCGGCCGCGAGCTATCTCGACCAGATCCTGTCGCTGCTCAATACGCAGGTCGGCGGCAGTTATCTGTTCTCGGGCAGCGCCGTGAGCAGCCCCTCGGTTGCTTCGACCAGCGCCATCCTCAACGGCACTGGGACGCAAGCCGGCCTGACCCAGGTGATCGCGCAGCGCCTGGAGGCCGACCAGGGCTCCGACGGTCTCGGCCGCCTGAGCGTCCAGAATACGTCCGGCTCCACAACCGTCACACTCAGCGAAGACGCGGCGAACTCGCCGTTCGGATTTCAGCTCGCCGGCGTCACTTCAAGTCTTACCGGTGCTACGGTGAGCGGCCCTTCCGGCTCGTCGCCGCCGGCGATCTCGGTCGATCTCGGATCCAATCCGAATGCCGGCGATTCGATCACCTTCGACCTCACACTGCCCGACGGCTCCAGCCAGCAAATCACCTTGCAGGCGACCACGGCCTCGCCGCCGGGCACCGATCAGTTCACAATTGGCGCGACGGCGGCCGACACCGCCGCTAATCTACAGACGTCTTTGACCACCGCCGTGTCGAACCTGGCGCAAACCGCGCTGCCGGCCGCATCCGCCATTGCCGCAGCCAACAACTTCTTCTCCGATCCCCCACAAGTCATTTCCGGCTCGCCCTACACGGCTACGTCCTTGGTCGACGGTACGGCGGCGAACACGGTGCTTTGGTATACCGGCGAGAACGGCTCGACGCCGGCGTCGGAGACCGCCTCGGCCCAAGTCGGTCAGTCGACGACGGTTGATTACGGCATGCGAGCGACCGAGCCGGCGATCACTTCGTTGCTCGCCAACGTCGCGGTGCTTGCCGCGACCACCTATTCGGCTAGCGATCCGAATGCGCAGGCGAGTTACGAAGCGCTCTGCCAAAGCGTGCAACAGAATCTGAGCGGAACATCCGGCACGCAATCCATCAGCGACATTGAGGCCGGCCTCGCCAACGCGCAAACGACAGTCGCTAACGCGACGACGATGAACACGCAGACCCAGACCACCCTACAGGACATGCTGCAAGGCATCGAAGGCGTGAATCAGAACCAGATCGGCGAGGATATTCTGACGCTGCAGAACAATCTGTCGGCTTCGATGTCGGTCACCGCGCGGTTAGCGCAGATGAGCCTCGTCAACTACCTCTCGGCGGTGAGCGGTTAGGCGGACAACGAATAACCGCCGTCGGCCGCTCCGTTAATTCTTGCCGCGCAGCCCGGCGGCGATGCCGCGATTGATCTTGATAATAGAGTCGAGGTGGTTCGGCTTCGGCTCGGTCATCAGTGCGAAGGTCTCGCCGATGACGAAAGCGCCGAGCTTGGTGAGATTGTCGCGAACCATGACCGGCAGCTTGTTGCCTTCGTGTTGCACCGCGTCGATGAACACCATCCAGAGCCGGCGATTATACATGAGCGCATCATGCAGGCCGGCGGGCTTGTCACGCCACGCATCGCGGACCGCCTGCAATTTCGCCGCCGCTTTCAGCAGCAAGCTCGCTTCCAGCTCGCGCGGTGCCGCCGTTTCCTTGGCAACCTTGGCGTACGCCTTGCTCGCATAATCCATCTCAACAACTCCGACTACTTGCTCGTTATCGTTAGCAATTTGTACCTTCCGCTCGTTAACATTACGTAGCGGATCGCAATACTCGGGATCGTTGACACCAAACGAAGCAATACTCCAAAAGAAAGCAGCGGGGCGTTTCCGCCCCGCCGCCTTTGCCAAAGGCCTGTTCAGGAAGGGTTAGCTGAACAGCTTAAGCACCGACTGGTTCGCTTGATTGGCGATAGACAGCGCGGAGATTTCGAGCTGTTGCTGGGTCTGCTCGGTGAGCAGATCGGCGCTTTCCTCATTCTGGTCAGCTACCACGAGGTTGCTGGCGCCGGTCTGCAACGTGTTGATCATGTTGGTTTCGAACGTCTGCCGGGTGCCGATGACGCCCGAGTTGGTGCCGAACGTCTCGGTCTGGGTCTGCACCGAAGTGATCGCGTCGTTGATGTCGGTGGAGATGCTTGCGAGTCCGGTATTGTCCTGGAAGGATCCCGCTACGGCACCCGTGACGCTCGACAAACCCAGGCCCGAGGCGTTGAACGTCACGCCTTGGATGGTCAGCGAGCTTGAGCCGGTGGAATTGAAGTCGATGGTCAGATTGTTACCGGCAAGCAGGTTGACGCCGTTATAGCCGGAGTCCGAGGCGAGCTGATTGATCTGCGTCAGCAGGCCGTTGTAGTTGGTCTGTAACGTGGTGCGCGTCGAGCTGGTCCCGTAAACCGCGTTGTTGGCGGTGGAGCTGCTGGTCAGGCCGAGGGTGGCTGACGTCGCGTTGGCGACGACCGAGAAATTTGTCTCGCCCGAGTTGGCGGTGAGGACGATTTCTCCGCCCGAGTCGCTTGCGGTCACGGCGCCGGAGCTGCCGAGACCGGTGACGGCATTGATGGCGGCTTCGACTTCGCTCGCCGTCTCGCTCACCGATACCGCAACACCATAAGTGGTTGTGCCCACCAGGATGTTCAGCGTGCCGGCTGTGGCGACGGTGGAGGCGCCAACGGTGACCGATCCGGTGGTCGAACCGGCGGTCTGGCTGGCTTGCTGTGCCTGTTGCACCGTCGACAACGCCTGTTGCAGCAGGCTGGTGATGCCGGTGAGGCCGTTAGTGGCCGCGTCGATCGTCTGCTGGCCCTGCCCGATCTGGTCGAGCAAGGCGCTGAGCGAGTTGGCGCTGTTGGTCAGGTTCTGCGAAGTGAAATAGGCGCTCGGATTGTCGGCGGCGGAGTTAACCGCTTTGCCGGTGGCAAGCGCTTCCTGGGTCGTGGTCAAATCGGTGGACGTTTGCTGCAAGGACAGCAAGTTCTGCCGAATGCCCGAGGTCAAAGTGATGTCAGACATAGTCCTTTACCCTTCTGGTTACAGGCCGTACTGGCTTGCACTTGCAGTACGATCCGTACCCGCGAGTGCGTCTTCCGATCCCTTCCGATCGGCTGCCGAAGGATTGCCTCATTTCGTTTAAAGACGCGTAAATCTACGCAGCGTTGGCGCGATTACGACCGATCTTCCGGGCGTTGCCCAAGTTCGCGACCTGGTTCTGCCGCAATGTTAGCCGTGCAAGCGCCGCAAGCGTTTCCTTTCATTTAGCGGGCTTTATCGGCGCGCTTAATCAGCCTTTAACCGTTCGTGTTGGTTATTGATTAACTATAAATGCAAAGTCGGGTGAACTCTGCGATGGCCGCGACCGTTTTGCCCAATCGGGTCAATCTCGTCGTCGCGATGCCGTGCTTCGGCGGCCAGATTTCGGTCCTCTGCGCGGCGTCGCTGTTAAGGCTGCAAACAATAGCGCGAAATTACGGTGACTTCAACCTCAAGCTGTTATTCAAGGACGGCGACGCCCTGATCACTCGCGCGCGCGCGAGCTTGGTCGCGCAATTCCTCGACGACGCATCTGCCACCCACTTGTTATTCCTGGACGCCGACATCGGCTTCGAGCCGGAGCAGGTGCTGCGCCTGATAGAATGCGGCGCGCAGATGTGCGCAGCCGTCTATCCGATCAAGCGGATCGACTGGGATAAGGTCAGGTCAAGCATCGAGACGGAGCGTCCCAATCCGGCCGCGGCGGCGCTGAGCTACGTAGTCGAGGTGGAGGATCCGGGCGCCGTCATCGAAAGCGGCGGATTTGTCAAAGTCCGCTACGCCGGCGCCGGCTTTCTCATGATCCGGCGGGCTGCGCTGGAGAAAATGTGCGCGCGTTATCCGCAACTGCAATTCAAGCGCGACCATTCGATCGATGCGGCAAGCGCAAGCGAAAAAAGATTTGCGCTATTCGAATGCATGATCGCCGAGGACGGCACCTATCTCAGCGAGGACTTCGCCTTCTGCAAGCGCTGGACCGATATGGGCGGCGAAATCTGGGCGGACCTCAACAGCAAGCTCGCCCACGTCGGTCCGATGACGTTTTGCGGCGATCTATCCTCGCAGTTCGGTCGCGCCAGCGCTTAGCGCCGCGTCACGCCAGCATATCGACTAGGGTGCCGCTGATGCCGCTTGCGCTCAGAATGGATGCGGCGCTGCTGGAAATCTCCTGGGCAACTGATGTAACGGCAGTGGACGAGCTGTTCGACGTAGTCGTGGACGAAGTCGAGCTTGCCGAGGACGCGCTGCTCGATGCGCTTGAAGCACTTGTCGAGGCGGCTGTAGGCGTCGTCGGCGTAAAGCTGTCGTTGTTGTTGCCGAATCCGAGGGCGACGGCATCGGTCCCGCTGCCTTGAACGGTAACGATCTCCTTGGTGTTCCTCGCCGTTATGACGAGTTTGTCGTTGGCGTTGATCGAGGCGGTAACAAAGGCCGGGCCGGAGTTGATGGCGTTTACCAGATCGGCAACCGTATCGGTACCGGTCGACGTGTATTGGGTGATATTGGTTCCGTCATCGATGCTGAAGGTACCGCCCGGCAAAATCCCCAGACTGGACAGCGTCGAACTCGACGTCAGCGGCACGGTGCCCGTACCGGTCGCCGGCGTCGGTGTAGCCGCAGCTGAATTCGAAGCGGAAGTGGTTGAAGCGCTGGATGAGGATGTCGACGACGTCGAAGTGCTTGTCGAACCGCTCAGAACACTTTGCACCGCGGCCGACAGTTCAGAATTGACCCGTTTCAAAGCAGTCTCGTTGGCGATACTAGCCAAGCCCTTCCCGAGATTCGTCTCCGCCTGGGCCATCACGTTGATCAGCGAGGCATCCGCCGAAGAAGACTGACTTTGGGCCTGCGCCTGCTGCCAGTAGTTTTGGTCCTGCTGATAAAACGAAATACTTTGGATGCTCATCGAATTCTGACTCTGCCACGCCAACTGCATCCTAGATGCCATCACTGGGTTAATAGGCCGTGTTCACGGCTCGCGCTTTACGGTCGATTAACCATCTTCGCGGACCTTGCGGCAGGGCAGGCACAGGCGATCTTTCGCGACTTTCGTGCCGGTTTCGGTTGGGCATGGGTAAGCAGGCAAGGGCGCAGCGCCCGCAGACGGCGCAGTCCATTCAACAGGCGCTTGTCCTGCATCAGCGGGGACGTCTCGAAGAAGCCGCACGAATCTACGATTCGGTTCTCACCGGCGATCCCCGCAATTTCGACGCGCTGCATCTGAGCGGCGTGCTCAAGCACCAGCAGGGCCAATCGACCGAAGGCTTACGCCTCGTTGCGGCGGCGCTCAAAGCCCAGCCGGGATCTGCGGACGCGCTGGTAAATTACGGTGTCATTCTTGACGCGCTCAAGCGTCACCAGGAGGCGCTGACAAGCTTCGATAGGGTTCTGGCGCTGCGCGCCAACAATGCCGCTGCGCATTATAATCGCGCCAACGCTTTGCAAGGACTCGGGCGGCACGCCGACGCGCTGGCGAGCTACGACCGCGCGCTCGCCCTGGTGCCCGACCACGTCGACGCGCTTTACCGGCGCGGCAACACACTCTGCGCGCTCGGCCGCCACCAAGACGCGCTCGCCGGCTACGCCAAGGTGCTGGCGTTGCGGCCGCGCCACATCAAGGCGCTCAACCGCCGTGGCATTGCACTCGGAGCGATCAATCGGCCCGATGAGGCGCTCGCCGCCTACGATGCGGCGCTCGCCCTCGAGCCGAAAGAACCGGAGGTGCTTAACAATCGTGGTGTGACGCTGTCGGAGCTCGGCCGCTTCGAGGAGGCGCTGCAAAGTTGCGAGCGCGCGCTCGCCGAAAATCCGGGCTACGCAGACGCACACTATAATCGCGGCAACGCATTGCTGAGCCTTGGTCGCGCCGAGGATGCGCGCGCAAGCTTTGCAGAGGCGCTCGCGATCGAGCCGCAGCGCCTGGATGCGCTCAACAATCTCGGTTTGGCGTTGATTGGGCTCAAGCGGGCAGGTGAGGCGCTGGAGAGCTACGATCGCGTGCTCGCGGTCGACCCGGAGCATCGCGGCGCGCTGCATAACCGCGCCAATGCGCTAGCCGTTCTAGAGCGCTTCGAGGAGGCGCTCGCGCCGTGCGACCGTCTGCTGGCGAAAGATCCAGCCGACGCCGACGCCCTCAACACCCGCGGTGTCGTGCTCGGCAAGCTCGGCCGTCACGCGGAAGCCCTGGCAAGCTACGATGCGGCCCTTGCGGCGGCGCCGGATCGCGTTGACGTTCACGTCAATCGCGGCGCCACGCTGCTCGACCTCGATCGGATCGATGACGCGCTCTCGAGCTTCGACCGGGCGCTCACGCGCGACCCCGGCCATCTCGGCGCGATGGTCAGCCGTGGCAATGCCTTCCGCAAAGACAAGCGCTACGCCGAGGCATTGGTGACCTACGACGAGGTGCTCGCGATCAAACCCGACCAGACCGACGTGCTCAACAATCGGGGCGTCGCGCTTGCCGAAATCGACCGCATCGACGAGGCGCTCGCGTGTTATGAGAAGGTGCTGCGCGTCGAACCGAACGGCGTCGCCGCTCATGTCAATCGCGGCAACGCGTTTCTCAAGTCGGTGCGGATGGAGGAGGCACTCGCAAGTTATGGACGGGCGCTGGCGCTCGAGCCGGACAACGTCGACGCCAACTTCAACGCGGCGCTCACGCGCCTGTGCATGGGCGATTACCACGACGGCTGGAAGCAATACGAGTATCGCTGGAAACGAAAGGATTTGGCGGCGCAGCGCGGCGACTTTTCCCAGCCGGCCTGGGACGGGCAGCAAGACTTGACCGGAAAGACCGTGCTGCTGCACGCCGAGCAGGGCTTGGGCGACACGCTCCAGTTTGTGCGCTATGCGCCGCTCGTCGCGGCGCGCGGCGCCAAGGTGCTGCTCGCCGTGCAGCCGCCGCTTAAAATGCTAATGTGCTCGGTGCCGGGTGTTTCCGCCATATTCGCCGACGGTGATGGGCTGCCCGATTTTGATTTGCATTGCGCGCTCTTGAGTTTGCCGCTGGCGTTCGGCACGAAGCTTGAAACGATACCGGCGACGATTCCCTATGTGTGTCCATATCCCGAACGCATCGATGCCTGGCGACCGCGGTTGCCGCAGCACGGGCGTCGACGGATAGGATTGTGCTGGGCGGGCAACCCGGTCCATTCGAACGACCGCAATCGTTCGATGCAGCTCGAGTATTTGCGGCGGGTGTTGTCCGTGCCGGGCCTTGATTTCGTCAGCGTGCAAAAAGCAGTGAGTGATGCGGATGCTGCGATCCTGCGCGAGCACGGCGTCGCACAGCTTGGGCAGGAATTTGCCGACTTTTCCGACACGGCGGCCGTCATCGCCATGCTCGACCTTATCATCGCGGTTGATACGTCAGTCGCGCATCTCGCCGGGGCGATGGGCAAGGCGGTGGCACTCCTTATCCCATATTCGCCAGATTGGCGCTGGCTGCGCGATCGCACCGACAGTCCCTGGTATCCGAGCATGCGGATATTCCGGCAAAAAGTAATCGGCGACTGGAGCGATCCCGTCGAGCGGGTGCGTTGCGAACTTGAAGAGGTCGCGCGCCGGTCCGATCATGCAGCCGCGCAGGCGAGTCGCGCGGAGTGATCCGACCTACAATGTCCGGCTGATGGCGAGCGGCTTGCCGTGTTTCGGGTTTGGCGTCACGGCGCGCCCGGTCGCTCCGTAGACTTGCGGCGAGGCCTTGCGGGCGAGGTCGCCGGACAACCGGCGCACGATGCCCTCCGATACTGCGTGCGAGGTTGCCAGCACGATCATGTTCTTTTGCAGCGCGGCGCGAAACCTTGCTTGCAGGCGATTGAGTGTCGCGGCTGCCGCCGGCGCCGCTTTCATCAGAAATTTTGCGTTCGCCTTGAGCCGCTCGCCGCCGGTGTACAACTGGCCGGCGAGTTCGCTCTTGGCTGTGCCGAGCGCGGCGGCGTTGCGAACTTTTCCGGCATGCACGAGGGCGGTTTCCTGCTCGACGATGCCGGTGAGCTTCTCGATCAATTGCGCCACCTGGGCGATAGCGGCTTCCGCCTCGGCGGAGGTTACGATGGTGGTTGTCTTGCTCATGATGGGTTCAGGCCCTGCTGTTTAAGCAACTGCTCATAGACATGAGATGCAATGCCGATGCCGCCGTTCTGGGCAAATGTCTTGGCGTATTGATCGGTGAGCATCGACCGCCACACCTTCAGTGCGCCGCTGCCTCCGAACGGCCCGTCGCCATCGACGCCCGTGAACATTTGCTGGAACATTGAATCGAGGAACATCGCTTCGAATTGCTGGGCGGCGGCTTTCGCCTTGCCTTTGATGCCGAGGGCGGCCTTTGCTTGCGCGGTCTGTGCGCTCCCGATCGAGCCGATGGTCTGACTGAGTTCGGCGGCTGTGGCGGCCGACGAGGCGGCGGCAAAGGTCATTACATCACCTCGATGTCTGCTTGGATGGCGCCGGCGGCTTTGATCGCTTGCAGAATGGAGATGAGATCGCGGGGGCCGATGCCGAGTGCGTTGAGCCCATCGACGATCTGCTGCAAGGACACGCCTTCCTGGACCAGGGCGAGCTTCTTGCCTTCCTCGACCACGCCGACATGGGTGCGCGGCACCACCACGGTGCGGCCGCGCGACAGTGGTGCCGGCTGGCTGACCTGCGGCGTTTCCGAAATTGTCACGGTGAGGTTGCCCTGAGCCACCGCGACCGTCGATACGCGCACATCGCGGCCGATGACGATAACGCCGGAGCGCTCATCGATGACGATTTTCGCCGCCTCGTCCGGCTCGACCTGTAGCTGCTCGATATCGGTGAGCATGGCCACCACATTCTGTGGAAATTTCTTCGGCAGCGTGAGCTGCACGGTCGAAGGATCGAGCGGCTCGGCAACCGGCGCGCCGATATAGTCGTTGATCGCGATGGCGATGCGCTTTGCGGTGGTGAAGTCGGGATTGCGCAGCGACAGCCGGAGCCGGCTCAGCGTGTCAAGCGAGAACTCGATCTCGCGTTCGATGATGGCGCCATTGGGCAGCCGGCCGACAGTCGGCACGCCTCGCGTGACCTTGGCCGCTTCGCCCTCGACCTGAAAGCCGCCAATGGCAAGCGAGCCTTGGGCGACCGCATAGACGTTGCCGTCGGCGCCGAGGAGCGGCGTCACCAGAAGCGTGCCGCCGAGCAGGCTCTTGGAGTCGCCCAGCGCCGAGGCGGTGACGTCGATCCGGGTGCCCTGGGTGGCGAATGGCGGCAGATTCGCCGTGACCATAACGGCGGCGACGTTGCCGGTGCGGATCTGCTGGCCGCGGATGTTGACGCCGAGCCGCTCAAGCATGCCCTGCAAGGATTGCTTGGTGAAAGGCGTATTGTTGAGGGTGTCGCCGGTGCCGTTGAGCCCGACTACGAGGCCGTAGCCGATCAACTGATTCTGCCGGATACCCTCGATATTAGCGAGATCTTTAATGCGCGACGTCGCCGTCGCCGTCGAAACGGCGCACGTAACGACAAGAAGCGCAAATAGGCCGCTCCGAAGCGTCCCCGTCATCTCCTGCTCCCCCAGAAGGTCGGACGCCAAATCCATTGCCAATTGCGTGCCAGATCACATCTCGCCATAAAAACTATTGAAATAGCGACGTTATTTGGCGTTTTGCAGACTTTGATCGTGGCTGGCCGCAAGCATTCCCTGCCGCTCGCGGCAATTGTTGCCGGTTCGCGCCCGGCAAGTTTTTACCGGCCATTAACTATAAAGGCCCACCTTGCCCATCATGCGCGTCAATGGACCGAACGGAGCGTCACTGGCCTCGGCGCCGGCGACGGCCCGGCGCTCAGCCGGCGGAAGCTTTAGTGTTTCCGAGGCCAACACGCCGCAAGCTCAGAGCGCGGCGGTCGCGCTGCGCACGCTGGGCGGCATTGACGCGTTAATTGCGCTACAGGGCATCGAAGATCCGTTGGAGCGCCGGCGCCGAGCGGTCAAGCATGGCACTCGGGCGCTCGACGCGCTGGACGAGCTCAAGCTCGGTCTTCTCTCCGGCACTCTCGATCAGGCCATGCTGTTGCGGCTAAAAGCGGTCGCCAGCGACCTCAAGGACGGCTCCGGGGATGACAAGCTCGACCAGGTTTTGAGCGAGATCGACCTGCGGGTCGCCGTGGAACTCGCCAAAGCCGGAATGAACTGATCGCGCTTCGCTCAAGAACCGCGGTTTCCGGTCCGCCACCATCGTTATTGTCACCGTCACAGACCCGCGCTATAGGAGCGCGCCTCCGGGAGGGCTTTGGCGCGGTCGTATGCGCGGAGTAGAGGGACATGCAGTCGACAAAAACCAAGAACGGTCGACCCGACGAGACATCGAGCAGGAATGGCAAGGCGATCCAGCCTTTTGACAAGATCTACCGCCCGACCGACCGGGAGCCGTTCATGAATGAGCGGCAGCGCGAGTACTTTCGCGTGAAGCTCCTCGAATGGCGCGAGGATATCCTCAAGGAAGCCAAGGAGACGCTCCAGCATCTCCAGGATGACAACACGAACCATCCCGATCTTGCCGATCGCGCCTCTTCGGAAACCGACCGGGCAATCGAGCTGCGCGCCCGGGACCGGCAGCGCAAATTGATCGCCAAGATCGACGCGGCATTGCAGCGTATCGAGGACGGCACCTACGGCTACTGTGAGGAAACCGGCGAGCCGATTTCGCTCAAGCGTCTGGAAGCGCGCCCAATCGCTACGCTCTCAATTGAGGCCCAGGAACGGCACGAGCGCCGCGAGCGGGTCTACCGCGAGGAATAGCCGTTCCTGCCGTTCTGTGCCGACGGGCTGGCGGGGGGCAAAAAGCGCCCCTCGTCGCAGCAACGGTGACGAAATAACGGCGCGTTAAGTCTTCCTTTACCTACGGTGCTTACGGCTCGTTAACCAACACCGCCCGCCAGCGCCCGGTGATGAACAGGCCGCCTAAACACAATCCGCCGCCTCAGCTTGAGCGCCTGCTGCGCCGTGCCGTTCGCGCCCACGACGGCGACGACCTGCACAAAGCGGAGCGGTTCTACACCGCGGTGCTGCAAAGTTGCCCCGACAACTTCGACGCTCTGCACGGCCTGGGTCGGATCAATTACCGGCGCGGGTGTCTCGACGCAGCGCTCGCGCTTTTTCAGGACGCGCTCAAAAGCGATCTGTCACGTGCCGACGGCTTTGCGGGCTTGGGTCTCGTTTTCCATGGGCTGCGGATGTGGCAACGGGCGCTGACCGCTTTTGATGAAGGCTTGCGGCTGGCGCCCGACGATGCCGAACTCCACAACGGACGTGGCGTGGCACTGTTGGAGCTTCGCCGTCCCATCGAAGCTCTAGCAAGTTTCGACCGCGTGCTGGCGTCGATGCCCGATCATCGCGATGCGCTCGGCAACCGCGGCAATGCGCTGCTGCGGCTCAACCGCGTGGCGGAAGCGCTCGCCGCTTATGACCGCGCGCTCGGCCATACTCCGCAGAACGCGGAGCTTCTTGCCAATCGCGCCGCGGCATTGCGCCGGCTCGATCGCCCGCAGGAAGCGCTGATGAGCGCCTTGTGCGCGCTGGCGATCAAGCCGGATCTCGCGCATGCGCGGTTCGTCGAGGCGGTGGCGCGTCTTACGTTGGGCGATTTCACCGCCGGCTGGGAGGCATACGAGGCGCGGTGGAACATCGGTTGGCTGGCGTCGCAGCGGCGGAATTTCGGCGCGCCGTTGTGGCTCGGCCGCGAATCTCTGCGCAATAAAACTATTCTGCTTCACGCCGAGCAGGGGCTGGGCGATACCATCCAGTTTGCGCGTTACGCGCCGCTGGTCGCAGCGCGCGGCGCAACCGTCATTCTCGAAGTGCAGCATGAACTGGTGCGGCTGTTATCGAACTTGCAGGGCGCAGCAGTCGTCGTTGCGCGACAGGCCCCATTGCCGCCTTACGACTTTCACTGTCCGCTGATGAGCTTGCCGCTCGCCTGCGGCACCACTCTGGAAACGATTCCGGCGGACGTTCCTTATCTCACGCCGATCGCCGCCGATGTCGCGTCCTGGGAGGCGCGCCTGCCGGCGCGGCCGCGCGTCGGATTGGCATGGTCCGGCGCGCGTTCACATGACAACGACCTTAATCGCTCGATCGGACTGGCGACGCTTTTGCCGCTGCTCGATCTGCCGGACGTGGCGTTCGTCAGCTTGCAACACGAAGTTCGCGAGGAAGATGCTGCTTTGCTCAAGGATCGGCGCGACATCCTGCCGCTCGGGCAGTTCAACGATTTCGCCGACACCGCAGCCGTAATCGCCGGTCTCGACGCGGTGATCTCGGTCGACAGCGCTGTCGCGCACCTCGTCGGCGCAATGGGCAAGGCGCTGTTGTTGCTGCTGCCTTTCGCCGCCGATTTCCGCTGGCTGCGCGAGCGCGGCGACAGCCCGTGGTATCCCTCGGCGCGGCTGTTCCGCCAACCGCAATTCCGCGATTGGGACAGTGTCGTAAAGCTTTTGCGACAAGAAGTAGTTCAACTTGGCCGAAGCCGGGGCAGGGCGGCTTGAAATTCCGCACAACAGTCTGACAGCCATCTGACAAGCGCGCGTCGCAATTAGTTCATCGTTCCCCGGCAATGCTGCGGCCCACCACGGACAGATCAGCCAGGGAGAGACCGATGGATAGTCACGAGATTCACGAGCATCACGAGCACGCTGCAGATCACCACGAGCATGCGGCCAAGCACCATCGCGAAGCGGCCAAGCATCACAAGGCCGGCGATCATGAAAAAGCCGCGCACCACAGCAAGATCGCTCACGGCCATCATCTGCACGCGGCCGACCATCACGAGCACGCCTCGAAGAAGCACGCCGAACATCACAGCTGATTCGGTTGCTGAAAAAGATCGCGGCCTCCGACGGGGAGCTGCCGGAGGCCGCGTCTTATCGGAGCCTCGACAGACGAGGACTCCGGGGAGCCGAACTCAGAACGGCAAGACGACGTCAACCACTTGCTGACCCCAGCGTTCGGTTTGAATGTTGGTGAGCGTGCCGCGGCCGCCGTAGGCTAGCCGCGCCTCGGCGATCTTCGGCAGCTCGATGGTATTGTCGCTCTGGATATCTTCCGGACGCACCACGCCGGCGACGACCAGCTCGCGAACTTCGTTATTGAGCCGAACTTCCTGCTTGCCTTCGATCACCATGTTGCCGTTCGGCAGCAACTGCGTGACCACCGCGGCGACGTTGGTCAGCAATTGATCGTTGCGGTTGATGGTGCCTTGCCCGTTCATCTGCGAATTGCCGGAGGCGGTCAGAACCGAGCCCGGCAATACCGCCCGGGCCGCGCCGGTGAAGGTGTTGGCGCCGATGAAGTTGCTGATCTCGGTGTCTTCGGTCGAGGTCCGGTTGAGCTGGGTTTGATCCTGGAATTGCGCCGTGTCGTTGATGTTTACTTTGACGGTCAGGATGTCACCGACAATATGGGCGCGCTGATCGTTGAAGAACGCGCGCGAGCCGTTGCGCCAAAGAGAATTCGGATTGTACGAAGCGGGTTGCGGCGTCGGCATCGGCATTTGCACCGGCTTGTATCCGGGTTGAGCGGTCGGATTATTGACCGGTGAGAGCGCTTCCGGCTGGCCAAGCGTCCTGATCCGATCACTGAGCGAAGCGCAACCGGTCAACAGCGATGCCAGCGCCGCAGTGCCAAGAAGCGACCGGGCGAACTTTGAACGCGTAGTGGATCTCACTGTTACCTCACTTAAGCTCTACTCGACGTGCTGCTCCGGCTGCTGTCCTTCGGCGGGCGGAGCAGAGAAGGCCGGCGCCGACATCGGCTCCGGCATATTGGCGACGAGACGCGTGCTCGCGGCGATTACCGTCACCCGGCCGGGGCCGGAGACGACGCCCTGTACGACACGTTTCGAGTCCAGATTGCTGACGTTAATGGTGTCTCCGAGCGCGCCGGCATCTTGAGCCTGGCCGCGCAAGGTCAACGTCAAGCCCGGCGCTTCGTAGACGATCGTGACGACATCGTTGTGCTGGACGATCGTGGGCCGCATCAGATCGGCATCCTGCAACGGCTGGCCCGGCCGCAATTCGTGCCGCGCGGCCAATCCCACCACCACCTTCGGATCGGTCAGCGCGCGGCCCTCGGCCTTGGGCCGTCGGGAGACTATGAGATCCGATGCATTCACGATCTTGCCGCGCTCGATTGGATGGTCGACGGTCAGCGCATCGATCGTCTCGATCGCCGTGCCGGTGAAGCGCGTCTGCTGGCTGCGCAATGCCGCGCTGGACGGCAGATCGAGCGTCAGATCGAAGCGTGTGGTGCGGGGATTGTAGGCAAGCCCCACGACTTGCAGTTCGCCTGCCGCATTTGGTTCGACGTTAAGCGAGCGCAGGTCGCGGTCGAACTCGACCATAATGTTGCGCGCTTCGCCGAAGCCGTAACGCCCTTCCAGGGCCGAGGCGACGCGCGCGGTTATTTCCTGCGGCGTGATCACGCGGCTTGCCCGGGTAACGACAACTTCGGCAAGCCCGCGCGTGTCGATACCGATGAGTTGATGCGGCCGGATCGCCTCGACGACGCGCTCCACCGGCACCGTGCCTCTGGTTCCCAGGTCAGGCGCCCGGAAAATCGGCACGTCGGCGACTGGGCCAGCGTTCTCCACGAGATCGCCAATGCGCACGACGTCCGAATTTACGGTGACGTTGGCGCGCAGCGCCGGCGGCGCAGTTTGAGCGACGGCGCAATGCGCGAACGGTCCAACCAGAGCGGCCGCCAGCAAAGACGAGCGGATAAGGGAGCGGATCATCGAATGGCCCTTTCTCAGCGCATCAGTTGCGAAGTCGTTTGCAACATCTCGTCGGCGGCGGTGATCACTTTGGAATTCATCTCGTAGGCGCGTTGCGCCGCGATCAGGTTGGAAATTTCGGTAACCGCGGAGACGTTTGACTGTTCGAGGCTGCCTTGCAGCAGCGTGCCGGAGTTGTTCAGCCCGGGCACGCCGTTTTGCGGCGTGCCTGAGGCTGGCGTGGCGACGAACAGATTGCTGCCGTTGGCCTGCAGTCCGGCGTCGTTGATGAAGCTCGTGAGTGTAAGCTGGCCGAGGAGGCTCGACGATGTGCTGCCCGGGAGCGTAACCGAGACTTGGCCTTGCGCGTTGATGGTCAATCCGGTCGAGTTCGCCGGTATGGTGATGGTCGGCTGGACCAGATAGCCCTCCGCGGTAACGATGCGGCCCTGGTTGTCCATCTGGAACGAACCGTCGCGCGTATAGCTGAAGGTGCCGTCGGGCATCAGGATCTGAAACCAGCCGGCGCCCTGGATGGCGACGTCGAGCGTGTTGCCGGTCTGCGTCAGCGTGCCTTGCGTCATCAACCGCGGCGTGCCGACGGTTTTGACGCCGGAGCCAAGCTCGATACCGACCGGGAGGATATTGCCGTTTTCGGAAGCCTGCGCACCGATCCGCTGCACGTGCTCGTAGATCAGGTCCTGGAACTCGGCGCGTTGGCTCTTGTAGCCAGTGGTCGTCATGTTGGCGAGATTGCCGGCGATGACCTGCACTTGCAGGTCCATCGCTGCCATTCCTGTTGCCGCCGTATCGAGAGCACGCATGCTGTTATTTCCTCAAATCAACTTGACGCGCTGGGTGCTTGCGAAAGCTGCTGCAGCGAGTTGCGTCTCAAGTCGCCTTCCTGCTGCAGAATCGCGGCGATGTCGGAATAGTTGCGCGTGATTTCGATCATGCGCGCCATTTCGGCGATCGGGCTCACGTTGGATTTTTCCAGCTCGCCTTGCACCACGCGCGTGGCTTGCGGCGCCGGAGCAGGGGTGACGCTGGGTGGCGCCGTAAAGGTGGAAGCGCCGGCCTTTTGCAGGCTTTGCGGCTGAGCGAAAGCGACGAGCTGCAATTGACCGCGCGGCGCGCTGGTACCGGAGCTGTCGCTGGCGGTAATCGTGCCGTTCGGGCCGATGATTACGTGTTGATCGCCGACCTGGAAGGTAATCGGGCCGCCAGTGCCGACCACTTGATCGCCGGAGCTGGTGACAAGCTGGCCGGTGGGGTTGATCAAGAACGAGCCGTTGCGGGTGTAGCGTTGTTGCCCGGCCGGCGTCTGCACCACGAAATAGCCTTTGCCGTCGATCGCAACATCGAGCGGATTGCCAGTGTGCTGAACCGCACCGGGCGAAAAGTCGATCCAGCTGGCGCGGTCTTCGACGAAACTTACGCGTTGATCCTTGCCGGAAAACTGGCCGTCGCGCGCGCCGGGCATGAGGAATTGCGCGAACGCGGCGTTGTCAGCCTTAAATCCAGTGGTGTCGACGTTGGCGATGTTGTTGGCGATGATGTCAAGCTCTCGACCAAGCGCCATCTGCCGTGACAGGCCGATGAGAAGCGCATTCTCCATCGGAACACTCCCCTTAAATTGCGCGGCCTGTGCCGTTAGCTTCGGCGCCGGTCCCGCATGCCGCCGCGATTTCTCCCGAACCGCGGCAGTGAGATGGTCTGCAGAAGCCGTGCCAATGGACAATGTCTTGCGAAACCAACTATTTACGTGGAAACGCGCCAGCTGGGACGGAGGCAGAAACAGCCGTTGCGGGGGCTGAACTCGGCAAATTCTTCCGGCCTCATGGAACCGCGCAAGTATCCGTTAACCATTCCTGCACTAGCTTTCGTAGGGATGGCGGTGCTGCCGGATGTTGTGGCGCCGAGCGGCGCTCGCGGCGTTTGTTTTGTGTTTTCTCCTGCCGGCCGCGTGCGCATCCCACGCGAGCGGAGCGGTGATGGCAACGACCAACGAAACGCAGTCCGACGCCGAGGACAAACAAGCCGAAGGCGAAGAGGGCAACGCCCCCGCCAAGAGCAAGTTCTCGTTTAAGCTGCCGTCGCGCAAAATCATGTTGATGGGCCTCGGCGGCCTCATCGCCGTGGCCGGCATCGGCGGCGGTTATCACTTCTTCCTAGCCGGGCACGGCAAGGCCGAGGCGGCCGCGCCGGCGACTGCGCCAACCAAGCCGGTGGTCTTCCTCGACATGCCCGACGTGCTGGTCAACCTGTCGTCGAGCGGCGGCAGTGACCGCACGCAATATCTCAAAGTCAAAGTCACGCTGGAACTGCCCGATCAGGCGATGTCGGCGCAGATCGAGCCGCTCATGCCGCGGCTGACGGACGCCTTCCAAACCTATTTGCGCGAATTGCGGGCAACCGATCTCGACGGCTCGGCCGGCCTCTATCGGCTCAAAGAGGAGCTGACGCGGCGCGTCAATGCCGCGATTGCGCCAAGCCGCGTCAACGCTGTGTTGTTCAAGGAAATCGTCGTGCAGTGATTCCCGTCCCGTTCGTCCCCACGGCCCCGCCTGCTCTCTTTTGGAGCGTCGCGCAAAGGCGGAAAACCGGGACCTTGTAAAATTGAGTTGGCGTCAGTGCTTTCCAGCCCGGCTCCCGCTTTCGCGGGAATGATCGCAATTGGGCTAAGACGATCGGAATAAAGATGGCGAAAGATCAGATCGACCAGGACGCGCTTGCCGCCGAATGGGGCGTGGCCCTGGAAGCCGAGAAAGCGGAGACCGCGGCGGGAAATGAAATCGTCGCGGCTCCGGCCGCCGGCGAAGCCGGCCCGGAGGCTATGGCCGCGCAGTGGGCGACCATGGTCGACGATGGCCATTTTATCCAGGCTGCCAAAGGCGGCGCTGAACGCATCCTCACCCAGGAAGAAATCGATTCGCTCCTCGGCTTTTCGCTCGCCGACGTTTCGCTCAACGACAATTCCGGCATCCGCGCCATCATCGATTCGGCGATGGTCTCCTACGAGCGGCTGCCGATGCTGGAGATCATCTTCGACCGGCTGGTCCGGTTGATGACCACCTCGTTGCGCAATTTCACCTCCGATAACGTCGAAGTATCGCTCGACCGCATCACCTCGGTGCGTTTCGGCGATTATCTCAACTCGATTCCCTTGCCCGCCATCCTCGGCGTGTTTAGGGCGGAGGAGTGGGATAATTTCGGCCTGCTCACCGTCAATTCGAACCTGATCTATTCGATCATCGACGTGCTGCTCGGCGGCCGCCGTGGCCAGACCGCGATCCGCATCGAAGGCCGCCCCTACACCACAATCGAGACCAATCTGATCAAGCGCATGATCGAGGTGGTGCTAGCCGACGCCGAAATGGCGTTCAAACCGCTTTCGCCGGTGAAATTCAACATCGAGCGTCTGGAAACCAATCCGCGCTTCGCCGCGATTTCGCGCCCGGCCAACGCTGCGATTCTGGTGCGGCTACGCATCGACATGGAAGACCGCGGCGGCAACATCGAGTTGCTGCTGCCCTATGCGACCATCGAACCGATCCGCGACGTGCTGTTGCAGATGTTCATGGGCGAAAAGTTCGGCCGCGATCCGACCTGGGAAGCGCATCTGGCGACCGAAATGGGGCAGGCTGAGATCGCCGTCGATGCGGTGCTGTACGAGGCGCCGCTGCCGCTTCGGCAGATCATGAAGCTCGATGTCGGCGACACGCTGATGCTCGAGCTCAAATCCGACGCGCCGGTCATCGTGCGCTGCGGCGACGTCACGCTGACCGAAGGACGCATGGGCCGCGTCGGCGACCGCGTCGCGGTGCGCGTCGGTAAGCCGTTGCGCCGGCCCAGCACCACACTTGCCATGTTCGAAAACGCCGGCGGCACCGGCAGCCCGATGGAGGCACAATGATCAACGGCTTCGGCATCCTCATCGAAATTATGGTGGCGTTTCTGCTTGTATTAACAATCGGCTATTGCATGATGCTCAACCGTCGGCTCAAGCGATTACGGTCAGACGAGCATTCGCTGCGGGCCACCATCTCGGAGTTGGTCACGGCGACCGAAATCGCCGAGCGCGCGATTGGTGGCCTCAAGCTGACCGTCCAGGAATGCGAGACTGGCCTTGGCGCGCGACTGCGCAGCGCGGATCGCTTCACCGCCGATCTCGATCGCAGTACCGCCGCCGGCAAGGACTTGCTCGAGCGGCTGACCCGGATCGTGATCGCGGGCGGTGGAACGGTACCCGCGGCACCCGCGACGCCGCGGCACGATGCTAACGAGCGGCCCCGCGACGCGCAGGCCGTCGCAGCGGCGGCGCAGGCATTCGCCGAGCGACTACGCGCTAAGGTGCACGGTCTCGCGGCATGATGCGTTTTTTTCGCGATCTGCGGTTTATTCCGATCGCGGTTGTTGCCAGCGCCTGCCTGTTGGCGCTGATCACGGCCGACCTGTTGCTCGGCCGCGGCGTGTCGCGCGGCGAGGACACGTCGCCGTCAAGTATCGCGGATGCGACGATTGTCCACGCCACGCCGGGCATGCTGCGCTCGGGCGAGGGCGGGCGTTCGTGGGCGCAGCAAATGTTCAATTTTCCCACTGCCGACAGCGCGCCGCCGGCGCCGGACAGGCTTGCGTCGCTGGCTGCGCTGCCATCGTTGACGGTCGACAAAAACAATGCCGACATCATTACCGGCTCAGTCGGCGGCAAGAGTGACGACAAGAGCGATGACAAGGGCAAGCCCAAAGGCGTGCCGCCCGCAGCCGGCAAAGACGGCAAACCGGCCGCGCCGGCGAGCGCCGGCAAGGGCGCCCCGGCCGTTGCGCCGCCTGACGGCATCGTCATTGCCAATGGCGGCGCGCCGATGCCGTCCCGCGCGGAACGCGCGATCCTCGAGCGGCTTTCCGAGCGCCGGCAAGAGCTGGATAAGCGCGCGCGTGAGCTCGACATCCGCGAAGGCCTCATTGCCGAGGCCGAGAAACGCGTCGAGACGAAGCTCAACCAGATCAAAGAGGCCGACGCCCAGCTTGTAACCGATACCGGAAAGAAGAACGCGGCTGAGGCCGCGCGCTTCAAGGGCCTCGTCACCATGTATGAGAACATGAAGCCGCGCGACGCGGCGAAGATTTTCGATCGTCTGGAAGTCAGCGTGTTGCTCGAAGTCGCCTCACAGATCAATCCGCGCAATATGTCGGAAATTCTGGCGCAGATGTCGCCCGACGCCGCCGAGCGGCTAACCGTCGAGCTTGCCGACCGCGCCAAAGCGGTGGCCAAGGATCCGAACGCCGATCTGCCCAAGATCGAAGGCCAGCCGGCCGCGCAGTAAGCTTTTCTCTTTCCGCATTTGCGCCCGTCGTCCGACGACGTGCGTATCGTTCATGAGCGCGCCTCACGCATTGCAGGTAGGCGCAGACTTTGAGCTACGGCGATCCGGCGAGGACCTTCGTCATGCCGCCAGCGCCCGCATTCGCGCTTGGTCGATGATGCGCCCATTGCTGACAACATGAGCCGGTGCGGCGTGGAAGCGCAGCGCTTCGATCACGTCGGCGCGATCCAACACCACCACATTGGCCGGCGCGCCCTCGGCAAGTCCGAAACGGCCCACATTGATGGCCGCGGCCGCGTCCACGGTGATCATGTCGTAGAGCTTTTCCATGTCCTGTCGCGTCATCATCCAGAGCAAATGCGATGCGAGGAACGCGACTTCCAGCATGTTGTTGCGGCCGAACGGGTAATAAGCATCGGAAATATCGTCCTGACCCAGACAGACCAGGATATTCTCCGCAAGTAATTCGCCCACGCGCGCGTGCAGCGGACCGGTGTGAGGATCGGTCACCACCGGCACGCGCGCCGTGTGCAGAATGCGGGCGAGCCGTTGCAGATAAGGCATCGGGTAGAGACTCATGGCGCGGCAATGGTGAGCGAGCGCGCGGCCATGCCAACCGCGCCGGATGGTTTCGACCGCCATCGTTTCCAGCGTGCGCAGGCCGCCGTCGCCGGCGTCGTCGAGCAGCATGGAGACATCCTTGTTGAAGTCCTGCGCCAGATCGAAGCAGGTCTTTATATGCGCGGCGGCGTCCGCATCGGTAAACTCGATCCAAGGAATGCCGCCGACCACGTCGGCGCCGAGTTCCAAAGCCTGGCGCATCAGCGCCGCGGTGCCCGGCTCGCGCACGATGCCGTCCTGGGCGAAGGCGACCACCTGAATGTCGACGACATCGCGGAATTCTTCGCGCACCCGAATGAGCGCCTTAACCGCCTCAAGCCGCGCTTTGCCGTCGACATCGGCGAACGCGCGGATATGCAGATTGCCGTACAACGCCGCCAGCGCCACGGCGCGCCGGGCGTTTTCAACGATCCAGGATTCGGCGTACTTTTCCTTTATCTTGGCGGCGAGTTCGATGCCTTGCAGCGCCTTGCCCATGGCTTCGCCCTGATAGGATTTCAGCGCTTCCTCCGCCATCATGGGAAGCGTCCAGACCTTGCACAAATGAAGGTGCGGATTGACGAAGGATTCGGTGACCAGATTGCCGCCGGCGTCGATTTCGGTGGCGCCTGTGCCGTCGAGCCGAGCGGTGATCGCCGCGATGCGGCCGTCGGTGATGCCGATGTCGGCGAGGCTGTCGCCGCGGCCCCGCAGCCGCGCACGACGGATGGCGATGTCGAACGCTCGGTCCATGCTCAGCCTCCGCAGACCTAGGCCTTAGCAGAGACCGCTACCCCATCGCCATCTCGTCCTTGCGATGCGCCCAGCCGGTGACGTTGGTCTCGATCACCGAGAAGATTGCGTAAAGCGCGACGCCAAGCACGGCGAGGATGAGCAGGCCGGCGAAGACCAGCGGCACATCGAAGTTGGAGCTCGCGATCATCATCACGTTGCCGATGCCGCGGTTCGAGGCCACGGTTTCGGAAATCACCGTGCCGACAAAAGCCAACGTCACCGACACTTTCAGGGAGGCGAAGAAATACGGCATGGTGCGCGGCAGCCCGATATTCCAGAGGATCTCCAGCTTGCTTGCATGCAGCGCCCGCATCACGTCCTCAAGTTCGGGCTCTGTGGTGGCGAGGCCGGTCGCGACATTCACCACGATCGGGAAGATGCACATGATCATGGCGGTAAGCACCGCCGGCACGCTGCCGGCGCCGAACCAGAGCACGAAGATTGGCACCACCGCGACTTTCGGGATGGTGGCAAACCCGATCAGCAGCGGGTAAGCGACATCGTAAGCCAGCCGCGACGAACCGATCAGCACGCCGAGCGCGATGCCGATGGCAATGCCGAAACCGAAACCGAAACCGATCAGCGTGGTGTAGAGCGTCTGCAACACGTGCGGCCACAACGCAGGCATCCGGATAATCATCGTGACGATGATCTCGCTCGGCTTCGGCAGCACGATGTCGTTGACGTGGAACAGCCAGCACAAAGCTTCCCAGAGCGCGAAAAATCCGACGATGAACAGGCCGGACCATAAATGGCGGCGCAGCTGCGGACTGATCACGCGGCCTCCTTTTGCGGACGCGCCGAGACAATGAGTTCGCGAAGCCGCTGCGTCAGAGCCACGAACGGCGGCGTATACGACATCTCGATGGTGCGCGGCCTGGCAAACTGTACCTCGGCGTCGTCGATGATCTGCCCCGGCCGCGCCTGCATCACGCAGATGCGGTTGGCGAGGTGGCCGGCTTCCTTTAGGTCGTGGGTGACGAGGAGCACCGTGGGCCGCATCTTCAGCCACAACTCCTGCATGATCGCCCACAATTCCTCGCGGGTGAACTGATCAAGCGCGCCGAACGGCTCGTCGAGCATCAAAAGTTGGGGCTCGTGTACCAGCGCGCGGCACAAAGAGGCGCGCTGAAGCATGCCGCCGGAAAGCTGCCACGGCCGCTTATCGCCGAAATTGGCAAGGCCAACTTCCTTCAGCAGCGCGTCGGCGCGGTCGCGGTATTCGCCCTTGCGCTTGGTCCGGTAGTGTTGCCGGAACGGCGGCACGATTTTCAGCGGCAGCATGACGTTTTCGCGCACGGTGAGCCAAGGCAGCATCGTCGGATTCTGGAACGCCATGCCGACGCGAATGGGTTCGGCTCCGACCTGCCGGCCGGCGACGTAGACGTAGCCGGTCGAAGCGCTGATCAGTCCGGTGACGAGCTTGAGGATGGTCGATTTGCCACAGCCCGAAGGGCCGACCAGCGCGACGAAATCGCCTTGCTTCAAGCGCAAGTTGGTCAGGCCGAGGGCAGGGATCTGCCGTTCGCCGCGGCCATAGGTCAAAGTCACGTTTTCCAGTTCGACGAAATACTCAGAGTGCGGGCGGGCATCGGGCGCGATCGTCGCTACCATGTGGCCTGCTCCATGTTCGCGATCATCTTTTGCTTTCGGCACGGTCTTTTCCGAACACCGCCGTCAAGCGTTCGGTGCTCCGCGCCTCGTCCCAGTGCACGATCGCCGCAGTTGTCTGGTCGGCATGATGCAAGATGGGTGCCGGCATGCGCTGGATATTATGTACCGAGCGGCCCCAGCCATTGACGCCTTCGAGCAGCGTGCGGTGCTTCATGATGAAGCGCCCGCGCACCAGTGTGTGCAGCGGCAGCCCTTTTACCCGGCGGCCGTTCCACGGCGAGATTTTCGAGCGCGACTGCAGGCCGGCGTCCTGGATCACGTGGTCGCGCGCCAGATCTACCAGCGCCAGATCCGCGTCGGCGCCGGGCTGGATCGTACCCTTGTGCGGATACAGTCCCCAGATTTTCGCCGGATTGAAGGAACTCAGCCGCACGTAGTCACAGAGTGAAAGCCTGCCGTTATCGACCTCGGTGAGCATCAGCGGCATTTGCGTCTCGACACCGGGAAAGCCGCAATCGACCGCCCAGATATCGTTCCGCGTCTTTTCTTCCGGCGTATGCGGGGCATGGTCGGTCGCGACGAGGTCGATGGTGCCGTCGCCAAGCGCAGCCCACAGCGGCGCCTGGTTTTTCGCTTCGCGCACCGGCGGATTGACGCGGATGATGCCAGCGAGGTCGTGATAATCGTCGGTGGAGAGCAGCAGATAATGCGGGCAGGTCTCGCCGGTGATGTCGACGCCGCGGGCTTTCGCCTCCCGCAGCGGCCGCAATTCCTCGGCGGACGAGATGTGCAGGATATGAATGCGCGCACCGGTCCATTCCGCGAGCACCGCGGCGCGGCCGACCGCCTCGACGGCGACGACGGCCGGACGCGAAGCGATATGCGCGAGCGCGTCGCGGCGGCCAGCGCTCATCAAGCGTTCCTGCCGCCACTCCATGATCGAATTGGTCTCGGCGTGTAGCGATATTCGTTTCCCGGTCGGCGCCACGACTTCGAAGGCTTCGAGCATGGCGCCGGTGGAAGGCGAGGGGATCTTGCCGAAGGTGTTGCCCATGTAGAGCTTGAAGCCGATGATGCCTCCTTCGACCAGCCTCGGCACGTGCGCGATGGTGTCTTCGCCCAAGAGCCCATAGAGGCCGAAATCGACGCACGCCTTTTTCGCGGCGATGGCGTGTTTGGCGGCCAGGATTTCGGCATTGCCGGTGGGCGGAACGGTGTTCGGCATGTCGAATACAGTCGTGACGCCGCCGAAGGCGGCGGCCGCCGTGCCGCTTGCCCAGTCCTCCTTGTCCGGATAGCCGGGATCGCGGAAATGCACGTGAACGTCAATGGCGCCTGGCAGGATGTGCAGGCCGCGCGCGTCGAAAATCTCACGCGCCGGCGGCATTGCGTCATCCGCGCCGACCGCAAGAATGCGCCCATCCTTGATCGCGATGCCCGCGGCGATCGTGCCGTCATGGGACACGACCGTACCGTTGCGGATGACAAGGTCGGCGGTCACCGCGGCCATCGTGCCTTACCTCAAACCGCGGCCCAGCCGCCGTCGACCGGAAGATCCACGCCGGTGATCTGTCGCGAGACGTCACTGGCGAGGAACAGGCAGGCATTGGCGACGTCGGCGTCGACGGTCACGCGCTTGAGCGCGTAGTCGGCGGCGTGCCGGGTGACTGCTTCTTCGATACTGATGTTCAAGCGCTTGGCCATATCGGCGCAGACCTTGTCGCGAAAGCGCGGCCCGTCGACCATGCCCGGGGCGACACAATTGACATTGATATTGTACTGCCCGACTTCGAGCGCGAAACTTTTGGTGATGCCACGCAAGCCCCATTTCGACGCCGAATAAGCCATCCGGCCGGCGCGCCCACGCATACCGAAGGTTCCGCCGACATTGACGACCTTGCCGTAGCGTTGGCCGATCATCGTCGGCAGCACGCTACGCATCATATGAAAGGCGCCGTTCATGTTCAGCGTGATGATCTCGTCGAACTCCTCCGGCGTGGTCTCCACGCCGCTCTTGCCGATTGGCCCCGATCCCCCCGCGACATTGACCAGAATATCGATCCGGCCACCGTACGCGGCCTTGGCCTTTTCGGCGGCATCCTCGCATTGCTGCGGCACGGTCAGGTCGCAAGGCACGACGATCGCTTGCCCGTCCGCCGCCTTGACGGACCTGGCGGTGACCTCGATCGCCGCGCGATCTCGCCCGAGCAACACGAGATAGGCGCCCTCGGCGGCGAACGCCGCGGTGATTGCGGCGCCCATGCCCTTGGTCGGGCCGGTGATCACTGCGACCTTGCCGGAAAGATTCAGTTCCATCGTCGCGCCCCACGATGCCGATTAATTCGAGACATGCGGCCGCCCGGCCCCCAACCGGAGCGGCCGCGTCCCAGCGACTAAAATAGCTTCTTCGGCAGATCTTTCTCCGGCGGCAAAAATTCAGGAGTGAAAATCTCGTCGACCGAAGGCGTGCGCGGAAGGTTGACCGCGTCCACCAGAATGGCGATTGAGCGCTTGAGCCGGACCATGTCGACGTTGCCGAGACCGATCTTGGCAATCTCCGGATGGTTCATCTCGTCCTGCAGCGTCGCCTCTAGCCGCTCGCGCTCGACCGCGACCTTGATCAGCGGCTCACGCTTGGCGACCGCGGCAACCGCAGCGTCGGGGTCCTTGAGCGTGTCTTCGATGCCGTGATTGATCGCGGCGACAAGCCCGCGTACCGCCGCCGGATTGTCCTTGACCAGCTTCTTCGAAACGATGATGCCGTTGGAATAAAGATCCATGCCGTAATCGCCGTAATTGATGAAGCGGATCTGCTTTGCCGGATCGACGCCGATCAGCTTGGCGGAAAAGCGGATGGTGTTGACGTAGCCGAAGGCGCCGTCAATTTGCCCTTTCATCAGCATCTGCTCGCGCAAACTCGGCTGCATGTTCGTGATGGTGATCTTGCTGCAGTCGATCTTGGTGACTTTGCAGAACGCCGGGAACAGCTTGAGCGCGCCGTCGCCGGCCGAGCCGCCAAGGGTCTTGCCCTCCAAATCTTTCGGCGTCTTGATCGGGCCATCAGCCTTGACCGCTATTGTGAACGGCGGCCGGTTGTAGATCTCGTAAACGTCGATCGGGGCTTCGTCGGGTTTTTTGGCCGCGAATTCGATCAGCGCATTGATGTCACCGAAGCCCACGTCATAGGTGCCGTTGGCAACCAGCGGGATCGGCGCGCCAGAGCCGTTGCCCTGGTCGATGGTCACGTCGAGGCCGGCGGCTTTGAAATAGCCGCGGTCTTCGGCAAGGAAAAACCAGCCCTGCGGGCCTTGGTATTTCCAGTTCAACACCATTTTGAGCTTGGTCTGGGCGGCGGCGGGCGCTGCCGTGGCGATGGGGGCGGCACATGCTGCCGCGATCGTCAACGCGACGAGCGAACGGCGGGAGAGCAACGTCATGACGGGCTCCTGTTGGATGCAAAGCGTCTTTAACTGGCGTCGGCCCGGCAGCACGAACGCGAAGCAGGCGATACGCGCAAGCTTAAGCGAAAACGAGTGTTGCCATCTGCTGCCGATTTCTTGCTAGACTGATGCCGAAAAGACATCGCTCGAAACGGCAATCCATGAGACACCTGCGCATTCTGAACTACGTGGACGAGGTCGCCCGCTCAGGCTCGATCCGTAAAGCGGCCGAACGGCTCAACGTCACGGCATCGGCGGTCAACCGGCGTATTGCCGATCTCGAGGACGAACTTGGCACCGCCTTGTTCGACCGGCGGCCGCGCGGCGTGCGGCTCACCGCCGCCGGCGAGGTGTTTGTCCATTATCTGCGCGGGCAGAATGGCGAAGTCGAGCGGATGAAGTCGCAGATCGAGGATCTTAAGGGGCTGCGCCGCGGCACTGTACGGATTGCCTGCAGCCAGGCGCTGGCGCTCGATTTCCTGCCGCGTCAGATCGCTGAATTCCGCAAGTCGCATCCGGCCGTTTCGTTCGATCTGCACGTCGTAGACCACGAACGGGCGATGGCGGCGCTTGCCGCCTATGAACTTGACTTGGTCCTAGTGTTTCGGCCGCCGTTCCTTGCCGCCTTCCAGCCTTTAATGACGCTCGAGCAGCGATTGGTGGTGGTGATGGCGAAGGAGCATCCACTTGCCGCACGCCGCATATTGCGATTGAGCGATTGCGCGGCCTATCCGGTCGCCTTGCCGGCCCGTTCGATCGGCGGCCGGCAGCTCCTCGAGGAGGTCTCGGCGCGGACCGGGCTCACCTTCAAGATCGCCGCCGAATCCAATTCGTTCGAGATGTTGCGCGGTCTAGTCACCCACGCCGGCTTGATTTCGTTCCAGATCAGCATCGGCACCTTGCCGATCGGTAATAAGCTCGGCGTAATTGCCCGTGAAATCGACGACCGCGACGTACCCCGCGCCAATCTGGTGTTCGGCCGGCTGCGTGGGCGCACGCTCCCGGTAGCGACCGCCGTGTTCGCCGAAAAGCTGACCCGGCAGCTTGACATGATGCGAAGCCATGCGTTGCCGCACGCAGCCACCAAGCCGTCGCGGGGGGCCGGGGTCCTTTCAGGGAGGAAGACTGCCCACCGCGCACGAGGTACTTCGCCGCCGGCGTAGCGCCCAGCGATTCCGGCTTATCCGGCTTTGACCGACGTCCAAAGCAAGGTCGCCGGTCGTAGGAAAGCGCAGCGAAGAAAAATCCGGCCCTTTCCGAACCCGACCGGGCCATTGGGAGTTGCCCTGACAACGGCACATTTTGAGGGGATTCCCATGGCCCAAACCTCGACCAAACCGACCGATTTCAACCACGCCCTCGGCGATGCAAAAAGGGAAGCTGCAGGCGTTGCGGACACCTTTAGCGGGGCGGCGCAGGACGTCTACGGCCAGGCGCGCGAAAGCGCCAGCGACGTGGTCGATTCCGCGACCACGGCCGCACGCAAAACCGCGGGCTCCTTCGAGCAGGCAATACGTAGCACGATCGAGACGCAGCCTTACACGGCGGCGGCGATCGCGCTCGGTGTCGGCTGGCTCCTAGGCCGCATGCACCGACCGCTTTAACTTCCCGTTCTGGAATGGTTTTTCGGAAACGGCCGCGGCAGAAACCGCGGCCGATTTCCTTTGCGTTGGCGCCGCTAGGTCTAACAGCCTGGGATTGATAAGGTCGGGCAAACATTCGGGGAAGGGAACCATGGATACGCGGCTCAAAGACAAGGTTGCGATCGTCACCGGGGGCGGACGCGGCATCGGCGCTGTTTTTTGCGAGGGGCTTGCCGCGGCCGGCGCCAAAGTGGTCGTGTCGGACGTGCTCGACGGCAACCCGGTCGCCGACCGCATCGCCGAGACGCAAGCGCGCGCCGTTTATATCCGCGCCGACGTCACCTCGAGACAATCGGTTGAGCAGCTTGTCGCGGAGACCATCCGGGAATTCGGCACTGTGGATATTCTCGTCAACAACGCCGGCCTGTTCGCCGACCTGCACACCAAGCCGTTTCAAGATATCAGCGAGGAGGAATGGGATAGGGTGATGACGGTCAACGTGCGCGGCACGTTCCAGTGTGCGAAGGCGGTCGCGCCGGTGATGATCGGGAAGAAAAAGGGCCGCATCGTCAACATCGCCTCCGGCACGGCATTCAAGGGTACGCCGCATCTGTTGCACTATGTGGCATCGAAGGGCGCCGTCGTGTCGATGACGCGATCGCTGGCGCGCGAGCTCGGGCCGCATAACATTTGCGTCAACGCTATCGCACCGGGGCTGACGATGAGCGAAGCGGTCAAGGAGCACCCGGATTGGGCCGGCAAGGCGAGCGCTGCCGGCATCGCCGCCCGCGCCATCCAACGCGAGCAGGTGCCGGCCGATCTCATCTCGACGCTGCTTTATTTCTGCTCGGATGACAGTAACTTCGTCACCGGGCAGACCGTCAGTGTCGATGGCGGCGCGCTGATGCGCTAGCCGGTGTTGCGTCCGCGGGAGGTCCGAGCGGGGCGTAAATTCATTTTGCCGCGCTGTTTTGCTTCGACCAGGGCATCGCCGGAACGTGCCACTCTCTTTTCTCGACCGGCCAAACCCGCTGGATCATGCCGTACATAAAGGCCGTCGTCAGTCCAAGCAGGATGACGCCATTCAAAGCCTCCAGCGCGCCCATCAGCCGCCAATGGCTGGCCAAGTAAACCTCGGAGTGACCATAGGTCGTAATCGCGCTGAGCGAATAAAGCAGCGCCGACCTGTTGTCGGGCAGCGCGCCGAGGGCGCGGTAAGCCACCGCCCAGACGCCGGCCTCGAGGGTGACCAGCAGCGTTGCCGATATCGTGGTGATGCCCATAACGAGCATGAACAGGTAAGCGTAATAGCGGTCTTGCCGGGCGAGGGTCAGAATCTGAATCGTTTTCAGGTTGATGAAGCCCAGCCCGATGACGTGGAAAATCACATTCAAAACGATTAACGGCAGGCTCCAGGCCCAGTTGCCGTCCCAAGCTGCTGCGTTTTCCATTTTTCAAAGAACCCTCGGCGCCGGCGAGCACTATAAGTGAGTCGCGGCAACGCCTGGGCGACGCCAGCCACTGAATCAAATCCAATCTTTCCACTTGAACCAGATCAGCGGTATCAGCGCGGTGATGACGATCGCCGCGATCGCGTAAGGATAGCCCCAGCTCCAGTCCAATTCCGGCATGTTTTTGAAGTTCATGCCGTAGATGCCCGCCACCAGCACCGGCGGGATGCCGACCACCGACGCGATGGTCAGCACCTTCATGACCTCGTTCTGATCGATATTGATGATACCGCCGGCGGCGTCCTGGAGGAGTTGCACGCGGTTCACCAGCCCATCGATGTATTGTTCGAGCGAGGCAATGTCGGAGCTGACCATCTGCAAACGGCTCGCAAGGTCTTGCGCGATCCATTCACGGCAGCGGTCGCCAACGAATTTTGCCATGCGGTCGAGCCACACCAGGGTGTACTGAGCGCGCGCCATGCGCTCGCTGGTGCGGCCAGTGCGGATCATGAGACGGCGCAGTTTGGCCGTCTCGCGTGAGAGCTTGGTCTGCGACGGATTCTCCGGCCGGAAAATCAGGTGCGAGGCGTCGTCCAGGTCGCGGGCGGCGGCCTCGAGGAGGTCGGCCATTCGGTCGACCAAAACTTCGAGCAGGCGTACGAAAGCCGAGGCCGGGTCTAATTTATCGCGCTGGCCCAACTCTGCTATTACGACGTCGAACGCCGGCAGCTTTTCGGGCCTTGCAGTCAAGAGGACTTCCTTGGATAGCACAAAGCCGGTTGGAGCGACGATCCACGGCTCGTTGCTATCCAGCACCACGATCAGCGGCGCCGTCATGTAAAGCGTGTTGTGGTCGACGCGCAGCCGGCTCGTAGCCTCGATCTCGGCAACTTCATCCGGCGTCGGAACGCGTAGGCCGAACGCTTTCTGGAACGCCGCCTTTTCCTCCGGCGTCGGATCGACCAGATCGATCCAGGACGCGGTTTTCAGGGATGTAGCATCGGGACGATGGGTGGGATAGGCAGCGAGCATGGGGCATCCTTGTACCCCATTTTGGATCGAGAGCGATTGCGTTCGCCGAGGTGCTTCTAGCGCCGGCTGACCATGCCGATCATGACGCCGACGCCGACCGCCACGGCAAGGGCGAAGAGCGGGTGTTGTCCGGTTTCCTTGGAGACCCGGGTCAATGCTGTATTGCCGAGCTTGGCGGCATCCTTCCTGAACGCCGCCGACTGGCCCGGAAATGACGCCGCGCTTTGGCGAAACCGATCCGCCCAGCCGCCTAGCGCCGCGGCAATCGCGTCGCCAAGCCCCTCGGCCGTATCGCGGGCTTTGGCGGACGTGCGCGCACCGATCTTCTCCAAATCCCGTTCGAGCAGGCGTAGACGCCGCTCGATTTCACCAACTTCAGCGGAGATTGCGCGCGTGTATCTAAACGAGCCCGACATGACCGGTGATCCCTTCTCAAGAGTGCGGCTTGCGACGGGGAAACGTCGGCCGACGATCACTTGTTCCTTGCCTGCGCCGTCAGCGTGTGGCGATCAACGGGGCCGCGTCGAGCGGTGACCGGCGAGCACTCTTCCATCGTGCTTGTCGTCACTTTCTAACCTCCTGGAATCATTGAAAAAGCCGTTAATCGGGCGTTAAACGCGCGGCCTTATCGTCGCGAAGCTATCTGCGCGGTATGCGCCGGCGCATTTGCGGCCGTCTGAAACACCATCGTGGTGTAGCGTGGCGTTGGGTCCGAGTTCGATCATGGCGTGCGGCCGCATCATCCGAAATTTGCCTGTTGCGCTCGCCGTCGCTCTCTTGCTCGTGGCCGCCGTCGCAATTGCGCTGCCGGTGCCGCTTTGCGCCGAACCGGCGCCGGCAACTGTTAAGGTCGATACCAGCGGCGGCTACGCCCGGCTCGTTTTCACCCTCAGCGACGACATCGATGCCAGCGTCCAGATAAACAGCAGCGTGCTGATCGTCCGCTTCTCGCAGCCGGTCTTCGTCGCCGTGGAACCGATCGCGATGCAGGCGCCCGACTATGTCGGCGCGGCGCGGCGCGATCCCGACGGCCGCTCGATACGGTTCGCCCTAGCGCGCAAGCTGAAGGTCAATTCCATCAGGGCCGATGCGAAGTTCTTTGTCGATCTGTTGCCCGACACCTGGAGCGGGGAGCCGCCCGGCCTACCGCAGGACGTTATTGCCGAACTAGCGCGGCGGGCGCGCGAAGCCGATCGGCTGGAGCGGCTTGCACGGCAGAGCGAGCATGAAAAGAAGCCCGAGCCGGTGCGCGTGCATGTGGCAACCCAGCCGACGTTTACACGGTACGTATTCGATATTCCCGAACAGATCACGGTGATGGCAAATCGTGCCGACGATGGGCTGACACTGACGTTCGATACGCCGATCGCGTTCGACCTCGCCGAGGCGGAGGCGGCGTCGCCGGCGACGGTTGCCGCGATCAAAGCGGAGATTCAGCAACATGCGTCTGCGGTCCACTTCAACTTTGCCAGCAAGGTCGATCTTCGGACCTTCCGCGACGGCAAAAGCTATGACGTAGACGTTGTCGATGCCTCCGAAGGTAAGGCCGAAGCGCCCGATAGCATGGCCGACAAAAGTGCCATTCCAAGTATCGGGCTTGAGGTTGGGCCGGGTAATAAGCCTGTGATCCTCGACAAGCCGGTCAAGCCTGACGTGTCGTCTACAATGGCTGCCAAGCCGAATGTCGCGTCGGTTGCTCCACCGATGGCGCGCACCACGGCCGCGCCGCCTGCGGCCTCGCCGGTCGCGGCGACCGCGATGCCGCAACCGCCGGCGCCTAAATCGGCTAATCCGAAGCCGGTTGCACCCGCTGCGGCGATGCCCGCGCCGCCGGCGCCCAAATCGGTAACTCCGGAGCCGGTAGCGGCCGCGGCGGCGATGCCCGCAACGCCGACACCTAAATCGCCAACTCCAAAGCCCACGGTGCCCGCGGTCGCCGCGCCTGCGCCGGCTCCGCCGATGCCGTACCAGGGCTCGGCGGCTCCCGTTCCTGCCACCGCGCCTGCCGCTCGCGCAGAGACATCGCGAGACGCCGAAGCCGCCGCGCTGCCGGCCGCAGCGCCGAAGCCGGCGGCGGAAGGAAGTTCCGGCAAGGTCGCCGTCGATTTATTGCGGCAGGGGGCCGATCTGACGCTGTCGTTTCCGTTCGCGAAGCCGACGGCGGCGGCGGTGTTCAATCGGGCCGATACGCTGTGGATCGTTTTCGATTCCGATTCCGGCGTCGATCTTTCCGCGCTGGCAGGCGAAGCAAGCCGCACCATCCGCGCCGCCGAGTTCACGCGTGTGGACGGCGCTGATGTGGTGCGCATCCGGCTCGATCATCCGCATCTGTCGAGTGTCGCCCCGTTCGGAAAGGGCTGGACCGTGACGATAGGCGATACTGTCGTCGACCCGACCCACGCGCTCGACATCGACCGCAACATGATCGGTCCCAATCGCTCCAGCGTCACCATTGGGTTCGAGGAGCCGCATCAACTCCACCGCATCCACGATCCGGAAGTCGGCGACGATCTTTTCGTTGTCACCGGCTTTGCCCCGGCGCGCGGCTTCATCAACGAGCAGGATTTCGTCGAGTTCCGTGCGCTCGCCTCGACGCAGGGGATCGCCATCGAGCCCGTTGCCGATGACATCAATGTCGATCTGGCAGCCGACAAAGTCGGTGTCAGCCGGCCCGGTGGCTTGACGCTGTCAAGCTCGCTGCAAAGCGTGCAGCGCGGCTCTGCGCTGCACCCGCTCATGTTCGACGCACAGCTTTGGGGGTTTGACCAGCGATCGCCCTATGTCGAGCGACAATCGAAGCTGATCGCGGCCGCCGCTGACCTGCCGGCGCGCAAGCGCTTGCTGCCGCGCCTCGTTCTGGCACGATTCTACATCGCCCGTGACATGTACCCTGAAGCCAAGGGGGTGCTCGACGTCGCGTTGGCCGAGGAGCATCCGGCGGCGGCGGACGTGTCCGCCAACGTGCTGCGCGCGGTGACGGAAGTGATGATGGGTCGTCCCGAAGACGCTCTCAAGGATCTGTCCAACCCGGCAATCGGCGATCAGCATGACGCGCCGATGTGGCGCGCGCTCGCCTACGCGCGGCAGGGCAAATGGGCGCAGGCGCGCGACTGCTTCAAGAACGTCGAAGCGGGCGTTGCGACCCTGCCGGTCGAACTGCAGCGCGTCGTGCTCAAAAGCGAAATACGCGCCGCCATCCAGGTGGGGGATTTTGCCGGCGCCGCCGATCACCTCAACGACCTTGAAACGATCGGGGTGCCGCGGGAGTTGCAGCCCGCAATGGCGGTGCTGATCGGGCGATTGGACGAAGGCATGGGCCGCAGCGAGGACGCCCTTGCCGCTTATCAAACGGCAGCGGATTCCTGGGACCGTCCGGCCGCGGCGCAAGGCCGGCTGCGCGAAGTGGCGCTGCGCTACTCGCTTGGTGAGCTTAAGCGCGCGGACGTCATCAACGAACTGGAGACGCTGACCACGATCTGGCGCGGCGATGAAACCGAAGTCGAGGCGCTGGCGATGCTGGCGCGGCTCTACACGGAGGAAGGCCGCTACCGCAATTCATTTTACGTCATGCGCAGCGCGGTCGCGGCGCATCCGGACTCCGATCTGACGCGCCGTATTCAGGAAGAAGCCGCGGCGACCTTCGAGGGGCTGTTTCTTGGCGGCAAGGGCGATGCGCTGCCGGCCGTGGACGCGCTGGCGTTGTTCTACGACTTTCGCGACCTGACCCCGATCGGCCGCCGCGGCGACGAGATGATCCGGCGGTTAGCCGACCGCCTGGTATCGGTCGACCTGCTCGATCAGGCGGCACAACTGCTGCAGTACCAGGTCGATCACCGGCTGCAAGGTGCTGCGCGGGCGCAAGTCGCGACGCGCCTTGCCGTCATTTATCTTATGAACCGCAAGGCCGACCGGGCGCTGGCGACGCTGCGCGGGACCCGCAGCGCCGAGGTGTCGAACGAACTACGCGACCAGCGCCTGCTCTTGGAAGCGCGCGCCCTCTCGGATCTCGGCCGCCACGATCTCGCCCTGGAAGTAATCGCCAATCTCGACGGCCGCGAAACTCTGCGTCTGCGTTCGGACATCTTGTGGGCGGCGCGGCGCTGGGCGAAGGCGGCCGAGCAGATCGAACTTTATTATGGCGACCGCTGGAAGGATTGGCAGCCTCTCAATGAAGTCGAGCGCGCCGACATCTTAAGGGCAGCGATCGGCTACGCTCTCGGCGAGGATACGCTCGGCCTGGGCCGCTTTCGCGATAAATACGCGGCAACGATGGCCAGGACGCCCGATGCACGGGCCTTCGAAATCGTTTCGGCGCCGCTTGGCATGAGCGGCACCGAGTTCGGCGACATCGCTCGCGCTGCGGCGTCGGGCGATACGCTGGAACGATTTTTGCGTGACATGCAGGCGCGTTTTCCAGATGCGAGTGCGCTGCCGCCGGCCGCTACGCCTCCGGCTGCGAACGCACCGGTATCATCCGCCGTGCCCGACACCCGTCCGGTGATGGCTCCCCGACCGCCCAAGCGCGCCGCCGGCCGCACCGCACTGCGCTGAGCGCATGTAAATGCCCGCGCGAGACGGCGCGGGCATTACACAGGTCGGCGCCGTCAACTCAGTGGTGCCAGAAAACCGCCAGCAAAATGATGATGGGCAACGGAATACCAATCAGCCACAGTAACAACCCACGTCCAAAACCCATGACGGATCTCCTCAGCGTCGTTTGTTGGAAAACTAACGCTGAGTGTCCTGGAGAGTTCCGTCGAGTTCTAGTTCCCGTAGCTCTGAATCAATGAGCCGGCGACGAGCGTCCAGCCGTCGACAAGCACGAAGAAAATCAGCTTAAACGGCAGCGATACCACGACCGGCGGCAGCATCATCATGCCCATCGACATCAGCACAGAGGCGACGACGAGGTCGATGATCAAGAACGGCAGGAACAAAAGAAAGCCGATCTCGAAAGCGCGTTTGAGCTCGGAAATCATGAATGCCGGCACCAGCACGCGCATCGAGAGGTCTTCCGGTTTCTGCGGCTTGTCCCCCGACATGTCGACAAATAATTGCAGCTCCTTCTCGCGGACATTTTTCTCCATGAAGCCGCGCAGCGGGCCGGAGGCGCGATCGAACGCTTGGTTGACGGTGATCTCGTTGGCGATCAGCGGCTTGACGCCGACATCGTAGACCCGCGTGAGGACCGGTCCCATGACGAAGGCGGTGAGGAACAAGGCCAGCGAAATGACCACCGAATTGGGAGGCGACGTCGCGGTGCCGAGCGCGGTGCGCAGGAGCGACAGCACCACCACGATCCGCGTGAACGAAGTCATCATCACGAGAATCGACGGCGCCAGCGATAGCACCGTCAACAGCGCGATCAACTGAATGATGCGCTCGTTCAGCCCGCCGCCGGCGGCGCCTTGACCGAGATTGATGCTGATGTCTTGGGCGGCGAGCGGTGTCGCCGAAACAACCAGAGCCGCTACCGAGGCCGCTACCGTTGTTACCCGGACGCGGCGGCCTCTGGATGATGTCATTTATCCGGTTTTGCCTGGCGGACGCCCTAACAAACTCGCCATCTCCTGTTCGAGGGTGTCGTAGAGCTTGCCTTCCTTCGACTTGATATCGAGCTTGACTTCGGTGCGCGCCGGCTTTGCCTCGGGGAAGCGCGCCTGACGCGGTGGCGCTGCGACCGGTGGCGGCGGGGGAGGCGGCGCGACTTCCATTTCGGCAGCCTCCTCCGGAGCGGACTCTGGGGCGACGGAAACCGGTGCTGCCGGCGGCTCGGCCGGCCGCTCACTTGACTTAGGCTTGCGAAGCGCCGCTTCGAGGCGCTGTGCCATTTCGGCGAGGCTTTGATCGGCCGCGCTTGCGGCCTCGGCTCCCGCAGGTTGAGAAGCCGGCCGCGGTTCGAGACGCGGCTCGACCGGGTGCGGTCGCGGCGCCGGTGCGGTTCGGCCGCGCGGCGGCGGGGCCGGATGCGCGGCAATGTCGTCGGCGAGTGCGGTCAATACCTCGCGTTGGGGACGCGGCGGCGGCTCGCGCGGCGGCGTCAAGCCAGCCGGTTCCGGTTGCAAGGGCCATGAGCCGCCGGCGCCGTTCGATCCGACTTCCGGCAGGGGGATTGCGCGCGGCAGAGGTTCAACGCCTGCGGGCGGCCGCGCCGCCGGCACGTCACGCGCCGCGGGCACCGCACGCACGATGTTGGATTCCACGACCACATCGGTCGGTCCGCCGATCATCAGAAGATGCTCAACGTTGTCGCGGCGGACCAGAATGAGCCGTCGTCGCGCATCGACGCTCGCATAGTCGATCACCGCGAGTCGGGGCTGCCGTCCACGTACTGCCCCGCCGAGCCGCGCGCTGCCGAATCTTCGAACCGCCCATGCAGCCGCGCCGATCAAGCCGAGCACAACGAGAAATGCCAAGAAGAAGCGCACGGCGAGTGGCATTTCCGTGCCGAACAAATCAAACATTCGCCCTACTCCCCGTATCGTCGCCGCCGGCCGCCGGGTTCCAAATGGTTAACAGCACCGGCAACATTTGCCGCGGCAAATACTAACAAAGATTTAAAGTCAATGCGCGTCTACGAGCCCGATCCCTAAGCGTCAAGCATTTCTATGGTAAACGGCGGTTTAATGGCGAAAGCAAGCTAAGTTCAGGTTTAACCGACCATTAACCATACCCCCGGCAAAGTCTGCCGCGTACCAACGAGGGCAGCGCCGATGGGAATCTCCGATATTCCGATTCTTTCCATGCTGCGTATGCGGATGCAGTGGCACCAGGAGCGCCAACGCGTTCTCGCCGAGAATGTCGCCAACGCCGATACGCCGAACTATCGCCCGCGCGATTTGGCGCCGCCGAATTTCGAGAACACGTTGCAAACCGTCTCTCTGGCGCTCGCCACCACCGAACCTGGCCACATTTCCGGCGACGGCGGCACGCAGTTCGCCGAAACCACCGACCAGCGCTACGAGGTTCGCCCGCGAGGCAATGCGGTCAATCACGAGGACGAAATGCTCAAGCTCGCCGGCAATCAGATGGACTACGACGCGGTAGCTTCGCTCTACACCCACAGTCTCGCGCTGATCAAAACCGCAGTCGACAAGTTCTAGGCGTTCCCGGCGGGCGGAGACAACGGCTATGATGGACTTTATCAAATCGATCGCCATCGCTGCCACCGGTATGCGCGCTCAGACCGGCCGCATGCGCATCATTTCCGAGAACATCGCCAACGCCGATTCGACGGCGACGACGCCGGGCGGCGATCCTTACCGGCGCCGCATCGTCACTTTTCATACCGAGCTCGACCGCCAACTCGACGCCAACGTGGTCGAGCTCGGCCGAGTCGCCACCGACAGTTCGGATTTCCGTGTCCGCCACGAGCCCGACAACCCGATGGCCGATGCGCACGGCGACGTTAAATATCCGAACGTCAATTCGCTGGTGGAAATGACTGACTTGCGCGACGCCCAGCGTTCTTATGAAGCCAACCTCAACGTCATCACCGCCACGCGCCGCATGCTCCAGCGCACCCTCGATATCCTCAAAACATAAAGAGTGAACCATGCCGACACCGGCCGCCGCCGCCAACGCTTATGCCGCGCTTGCCCGCATCGGTGGCCAAACCGCCGGCCTCGGCCGCGATGCCGGCGCCACTCAAGGCGGGCCGAATTTCGGCTCCGTCCTCAAAGATGTGATGACCGCGGTGACCGATGCCGGCCACAAGTCGGACATGCAAGCGCAGGCCGTGGCCATGGGCAAGGCGAATATGATCGACGTCGTCACGGCGGTTGCGGAGAGCGAAACCGCTGTCCAGGCGCTCGTCTCCGTGCGCGACAAAGTCATCGCCGCCTACGAGGACATTCTGAAAATGCCGATTTGATCCTTCGAGGCCCATTTTGGCGGTCGCATGAAATGACGTGAAAGGACAGGGAATATAATGACAGGACCGGAAGTGATGGACGTGGCGCGCGACGCGATCGTGACGCTGCTTCTTGTAGCGGCGCCTTTGATGTTGGTCGGGCTGGTGGTCGGCGTTGCAATATCGCTCTTGCAGGCGCTGACCCAAATCCAGGAGACCACGCTGGTGTTCGTGCCGAAAATCCTCGCCATCTTCGTCGCGATGCTCATCGCCTTGCCGTTCATGGCGGACGCGCTGCACGCGAACTTTCTGCGCATCGCGGCGCACATCACCAGCGGCTGACGCTCTGCGATATTTCCGCCGTTGGAGCGCGACGAAACGGGAAGAATAGGGAAGGCCTGGCCGTGCACATCGACTTGTCCTTCCTGCCGGCGCTTGGCGGCGCCTTCCTCCTGGTGTTCGCGCGGACCGGCACGATGCTGATGCTGTTGCCCGGGCTCGGCGAGCAGAACATCTCGGCGCGCATGCGGCTTACCTTTGCGCTCATTCTTGCGGGTACGCTGCTGCCGCTGCACCGCAACGCCTATCACATCGATACTGGCGCGCTTGCGCCCGCCATGGTGATGCTGGTCGAAGAGATTCTGATCGGCGCCATGCTCGGCCTCACCGCGCGGCTGACCATTTCAGCGCTCGAAGTCGCGGGATCGGTCATCGCCCAACAACTCGGACTAGGCTTCGTTACCGCCGTCGATCCGACTCAAGGCGAGCAGGGCGCGATTATCGGCAATTTTCTCACGCTCCTCGGCATTACGTTGTTCTTCGCCACCAATATGGATCACCTGGTCATTGCCGCGCTCAACGACAGCTATAATCTGTTCGCGCCCGGCGACATGCCGTCGACCGGCGACGCGGCAGCGCTGATCACCAGGATGGTCGCCGGGGCATTTCGCGTCGGCATTCAATTGTCGGCGCCGTTTCTGGTGTTCGGGCTGCTGTTCAATATCGCGCTCGGCGTGCTGTCGCGGCTGATGCCGCAAATGCAGGTATTTTTCGTCGCTTTGCCGCTGTCGATCCTGCTCGGGCTTCTGCTCCTCGTGCTGGTGCTCGGCGCCATGATGGGCTTCTTCCTCGATTACGCCGGCGGCGTGATGCACGCGCTCGTGCCGCACGGGTGACCGCGGGCTAGGCGCAAATCATGGCCGACGAAAGCGACCGCAGCGAGCGCACCGAAGACCCCACCCCAAAACGCCTCGAAGAGGCGATCCGGCGCGGCGACGTCGTCAAGAGCACCGAAGTCAACACGTGGTTCCTGATCGCCAGCGGAACGTTGATGATCATGGTGTTTGCCGCGCCGATGGCGACCAGCCTGCAGGCGACGTTCGCTGGGCTGTTGGCCAAATCCTACGAAATCCCTACTGACGGTCCGGCGCTTGAGGCACTGGTCCGAGTGCTGGGGGCGGAAGTCGTCGGCGCCGTCGGGTTGCCGCTTCTGCTTCTCATCCTCGCCGCGTTCGCCGCCAACTTTGTCCAGCATCGCATCGTGTTTACAACGGATCCGGTCAAGCCGCAGTTGTCGCGAATTTCGCCCGCCGCCGGAATGGCCCGGCTAGTCTCGAGCCAAGCGCTCGCTAATTTTGCCAAGGGGCTGGCCAAGCTCTGCGTGATCGGCGGGGTGATGGCGGCGCTGCTGTGGCCGCAGCGCCATCGGCTCGGCGGTCTCGTCGGCGTCGATCCGGCAATGATCCTGCCGGCCGCGCGCGGGCTGACGACAAAGATGCTTGGTGTCGTGGTTGCGATTCTCGCGGTCGTCGCTACCGCCGATTACCTGTTCCAGTACCAGCAATGGTACGAGCGGCAGAAAATGTCGCTGCGGGAGATAAAGGAGGAGTTTCGTCAGACTGACGGCGACCCGGCCGTCAAGGGCAAGCTCAGGCAATTGCGAAATGCGCGGATGCGCAAGCGCATCATGGCGGCGGTGCCGAAAGCCTCGGTGGTAATTACCAACCCGACTCATTTCGCGGTGGCGCTCAAATACGAGCGTGGCATGAATGCGCCGATCTGCGTCGCCAAGGGTGTCGACCTGATCGCCCGCAAAATCCGCGAGATCGCGGAGCAGCACAACATTCCCGTCGTCGAAAATCCGCCGCTGGCGCGGGCGCTGCACGGCACGGTGGAGATCGACCAGGAAATCCCGCCGGAACATTACCGCGCCGTCGCCGAAATTATCGGCTACATCATGCGTCTGCGCCGCCTCGTGAGTCGGCCGCGGGCGACATGAGGTGGCGCGCAAATGGTCTTGCGTGTGCGCCGCGCACAAGGCACGACAGATTCTCCTCCCCGTGGGGCGTAGCGGACAGGGGGAGGGGCCATCTTCCCCGCACCGTGGGGCGGGCTAGGAAGCAGGGATGACGACACACGGGATCGCCAAGGATTCCGCCGGCAGTGCCCGCCGGGCCGTCGATCGGAGCGCAGCGGCTTCCGGCGCGGGAAGCATCGTGCTCGTCCTGCTGGTAGCCGGCCTCCTGGTTGCTGCCGCGGCCGCCTTTATGCTCATTCGCCGGGGCAACCCCGAGCCCTACATCCTTGGCTTTCTCGCGGTGCTCGCCACGGTCGGCGTGTTCTCGCTGTTTGCGCTTGCCGCCGGCATTCTGCGGCTTTCGACCGCCGAGCCGGTCAATCCGCTGATCAAATCTTTGGTGGATGACGCCGTGGACGGCGTCCTCGTCACCGACAGCGGCGGCCGCGTGATCTACGCCAATGCCGCCTATCTCGACATGATCGATGCGGCGGACCCCCACGACATGCGGCCGGTCGAGCGCGTGTTCATCGGCGACGCCGACGCTTCCGAAGCGATCTACCGGCTGCTCAAGGCCGCCCGCGAGGGCAAAAGGCTGCAAGAAGAAGTGCGGGTCGCCGCCACCAAAACACGGCCGGCGCGCTGGCTGCGACTGCAGGTGCGGCCCCTTGGTGAAGGCGGCCGGGAACGCCGCCTCACGGTCTGGTCGCTGTCCGATGTGACGCGCGAACGCGAGCGGCAGGAGAACGTCTTTCAGGAATTGCAGCACGCCATCGATTACCTCGACCACGCGCCGGCCGGATTTTTCTCTGTCGACGGCAAAGGCGACGTGATTTACCTCAACGCCACGCTCGCCAATTGGCTCAATCAAGATCTTGCCCAAGTCGGCTCCGGCGGCCTCAAGCTTGCCGATCTCGTCGCCGGCGATGGCGCAGCGTTGCTGACGACGTTGCGTGCCGCGCCGGGCGAGATCAAGACCGAGGTGCTCGACCTCGACCTGAAGACCCGCAGCGGCGGCAAGCTGCCGGTGCGCCTGTTTCACAAGCTTGCATTCGCGGCGGATGGTGCGCCCGCAGCCTCGCGCACGTTGGTCATCAATCGCGCACGCGATCACGGCACCGATCCGCAGCGCGCGGCGGAAATCCGCTTCATGCGATTCTTCCACAACACCCCGATGGCGATCGCCACGGTCGATCGCGAGGGTGGCATTGTGCGCACCAATCCGCTGTTCGCGCGGTTGTTCCACAATGTGTTGAGCATCGAAGACGGCGGCCGCTCGATCGGGGCTGTGGTCGCCGAACGCGACCGCGCGGCGCTTGATGCGGCGATAGCGCAGGCTGCGCGGGGCGGGGGGGACGTGGTGCCGGTCGACGCCGCGCTCGCCGGCGATGGCGATCGCTTCGGCCGTTTCTATGTCACCGTCGTTGAGGAGGCAGAGCGCGACCAGGAAGCGGCCATCGTCTATACGCTCGAGACCACGGCGCAACGCGAGCTTGAGACCAAGCTCAACCAGCAGCAAAAGATGGAGCTGGTCGGCCAGCTCGCCGGCGGCATTGCCCATGATTTCAATAACGTACTTTCCGCGATCATCATGGCGACGGACTTTCTGCTCAACGCCCACAAGCCGACCGATCCTTCGTTCGGCGACATCATGCAGATCAAGCAGAACGCCAACCGGGCGGCGAGCCTGGTGCGGCATCTGTTGGCGTTCTCGCGCAAGCAGACGCTGCGTCCGCAGATCCTCGATCTCGGCGAGGTCTTGAGCGATCTTACCATGCTGTTGCGCCGGCTGATCGGCGAGAAGGTCACGCTCGACGTCGTGCACGGCCGCGACCTATGGCCGGTCAAGGTCGACATCTCGCAATTCGAGCAGGTGGTGGTCAACCTTGCGGTCAACGCACGCGACGCCATGCCGGAAGGCGGCCGCCTCACGCTTCGGACCACCAACGTCAAAGCCATCGAGTGCGAGCGCTACCACGCCAAGGGGATGCCGGCCGCCGATTACGTGCTGGTGGAGGTCGCCGACACCGGCACCGGCATACCGGATGCGATCCTCGATAAGATTTTCGACCCGTTCTTCTCGACCAAGGAAGTCGGCAAAGGCACCGGGCTGGGCTTGTCGACCGTATACGGCATCATCAAACAGACCGGCGGCTTCGTTTATGTCGACTCGGCATTGCTTGAGGGCACCACGTTCCGCATTTTCCTGCCCCGCCATGTCGTGAGCGCCCAACAGGCGGAGCGGCTGGCGGAGATTGATGCGCCGGCGATCTCGACGACGCTGGAGGCCGCCGACCAGGTTAGGCGGGCGGCTATCGTCACCGCCGCGCCACCGGCGGCAAACGCCGACCTGACCGGCGTAGGCACGATCTTGCTGGTGGAGGACGAAGAAGGCTTACGGGCGCTCAACGCCCGGGGGCTCGCCTCGCGTGGCTATACTGTGCTTGAAGCCGGTAACGGTGTCGAAGCGATCGAGGTATTGGAGAAATCCGCGGCGGAGGTCGACCTTGTGGTGTCCGACGTGGTCATGCCGGAAATGGACGGACCGACGCTGGCGCGCGAATTGCGCACCCGCAATCCGAGCCTCAAGATCATCTTCGTGTCGGGTTATGCCGAAGACGCCTTCCAGAAGCATCTGCCTGAACACGGCCAGTTCGCCTTCCTACCGAAGCCGTTCACGCTCAAGCAACTCGTCGCGGCGGTGAAGGAAACACTGGCGGCGTAGCATGCTTCATCCTGCGCATCCGCCGGGCGGAGGACTTTGGTCACTTCACCGACGCGTCGCCGTGACAGGATTGCGGGGCGCGGGTGGTCTGCCAGACCGGCATGTCACATTTCGAGCATGCAGCAACCACGAGGCCGAGGGCGGCAACGGCGAAAACGCGGATGCTCCAGGCGCCGATGATCAACGCAATTCTTCGATCAGGGCTCATACCCGATCCCCCACGCCACCAATTCGCGCCATACTCCAGTAGCGGCCGACTACGACCTTCTTGCGGCGCCCCAACCGTTAGGGGGAGCGTATCCCGCCCCGATTTCCATTATCTTACCAGCCTCAACCTCAAGGGAGAGAAAGCGCATGGACATCCATCCTGGCGGCTCGACGCCTTCGCGGCGCGTATCGGCCGATTGGTTCACCGGCACGGTCTGGCAGGACCCGATTATCGAAGCGCCGGCACCGGCGCGGGTACGCGCGGCGACGGTTCGCTTCGAGCCTGGCGCACGCACCAATTGGCACACCCATCCGCTCGGCCAGACGCTATTTATCATATCGGGCGCCGGCCGCGTGCAGACCTTCGGCGGGCCGCAGCGCGAGGTCCGCGCCGGCGATGTCGTCTGGATTGCGCCGCGCGAGAAACATTGGCACGGCGCCGGCCCGACGACGACCATGGTGCATATCGCCATCCACGAAGCGCTCGATGGCAAACACGTCGAGTGGCTCGAGAAGGTCACCGACGCGCAATACCAGGGCACGGGGGCCTGATCGATGCGTTATCTCTTATATTACCACTCCGCAGTACAGGGCCGCGGCGAATTCGTGCGCTTGGCGCTCGAAGAGGCCGGCGCAGATTATGTCGACGTCGCGCGCAAGAAGGGCGGCGATGCTGCGATGATGAAAATCATCGCAGACAACCGCAGCGCGCGGTCGCCGTTTGCGCCGCCATTTCTCAAAGCCGGCAAGCTTGTCATCGCGCAGACTGCCAACATCTTGTTCTATCTCGGCCCGCGGCTCAATCTCGCGCCGCGCGACGAAGCCGGCCGGCTGTGGGCCAATCAGTTGCAGCTCACCATCACCGATCTCGTGGTCGAGATCCACGACACCCACCACCCGATCACCTCCTGGCTTTATTACGAGGAGCAGCGGCCGGCGGCGAAGCGGCGCACCAAGGATTTCTGGCGCTATCGCGTGCCGAAATTCCTGGGCTATTTCGAACGTGTATTGCAAAAAAACGGCGGCCGACATCTGGTCGGCGGCCGGCTTAGCTACGTTGATCTGTCGCTGTTTCAGATCGTTGAAGGTCTGCGCTACGCGTTTCCGAAGCGCATGAAGCGGTTCGAGAAGAAAATTCCCGGCGTCGTGGCTCTGCACGCCCGCGTGGCAGAGCGGCCGCGGATCAAGGCTTATCTCGCCTCGAAGCGGCGCATTGAATTTTCCCAATGGGGCATCTACCGATACTTCAAGGAGCTGGACGCATAGCGGGTGCGCCGCAAATCCCTCGCTTGTCAATGCGAAGGGCGAAACAACGAAGCAATCCAGCGCCTGCGCTTAGGACTGGAATGCATCGTCCCTTCGCTGCGCTCGCAATGACGAGATGAAGAACGGATCTACGCCAGCGCGTCGATGCCGGCTTGCGCGACCTGCTCGTCCTCGTGCGATTGCACGCCTGACACGCCGACCGCGCCCACGCATTCGTTCTGATGCATGATCGGCAACGCACCCTGTATCAAGACGCCGGCCTCGAAGGTGGCGTAAGCCGGCCGGTCCTTGATGCGATCCTCGAAGAATTTGCTCGGCCGCTTTGTCAGAGCCGAAGCCAGCGCCTTGCCGGTCGCCACTTTCGCGGAAATCGGCCCGGCGCCATCCATGCGTTCGAAGCCCAAAAGATGGCCGCCTTCATCGACGATGGAAATCGCCACCGCCCATTTGTTCTTGACGGCCTCGGCTTCGCACGCCGCCAGGATTTTCTTCACGTCGGCCAATGTCAGTGACGGCTTGTTGCGCATGATAACTCCATGTCAGAGGGAATTGTGGCGGCGCCACGACTGTGACGCTAGCGCTCGTGACGGCGGCTTGACGCCGGAGATGGTCGCCCATAGCTTATGCGTTGCGCTTCGAAACGACGGGACGAGGGGAACATGACGCTTCGATTGACGCAGCTTCATTTCACGGCGATGGCACTGGCAATTGCGACGGTAGCGCTGAGCGGTGCTTCCGCGTGGGCGTTCACCCAGGAAAACCTCAACACCACCAATGCGGATGGCAGTTCGAGGTTTGCCGATCCCGACGATCAGGTCAAGAACTACGGCCAAGGCGCGCATCTCTTCGGCGAGAACGGTCCAACGGTGCAGTTCGGTGGGCAGCAGGGTCCAATTAGCCCGTTCAATCGCTTCGGGCCCGGCTTCAACAGCGGACCGACGCCGCCGGACCCGTACGCGCGTCCGCTCGGTAACGGCGACTGAGCCTTTAGAGTCATCGCAACGAAAAGCGAATCGGTACGGTCAGATCGAGCCGTTCCTGTGGCATGCTCGCGGGGAATGCCGGCAGCGGGTCCGCGCGCATGATCATCGCCATTACCTCGTCGTCGAGAGCGGCATAGCCTGAGCTTTTCGCAATACGGTGGGCGAGCACATGGCCGTTGCGGTCGAGGCTGAACCTTAACAGTACGACGCCTTGTTCATTGTGCGACACCGCTTCGGGCGGATAGCGCTTGGCGCGCTGCAACCGCCGCACCAGGCTCGTCTGCCACGACGGCTCGACGCGCGGGGCACCGCCCTTAACCGCTTCGGCAGTGCGCGGTGCCGGCGGTCGTGCTTCCTCAACCTGCTGCGGCGGCTTCACCTCGGGAATGGGAACTGTGCCAGGCGCTTCATCCGGCGGTTGCTCGGCCTTCACTTCCTCGTGCGGCTTCTCCTGTTCCGGCTGCGGGACCGCCTTGGATTCGACCATGGTCTCCGGGGCCGGCGCCGAATCGCGCGCCACGGCGTCCGGTGTCGTGTCGATCGGAGCGAGTTCGACCGTCACGACGTCCAACTCGTCGCCGATGTCTTGTGGTTGATCGCGCCAGCTCAACACGAAGGCGAGCGCACCTACATGGAGAGCGGCGACTATGGCCGCGGCGGTTGCCCACCGCGCAAGGTCGCGGGAATTATGATCTTCGAACCATGGAAGCTGGGTCTCGCTCATTTCGCCTGCCGCATTTCCAAGCCCATCAGCGCCACCTTCAGATAGCCCGCTCCGCGCAGCTCGTTCATTACCGTCATGACTTCGCCATATGGCACGCTGCGGTCAGCACGCAGGAAGATGCGCTCATCCTTGTTGCCGCTGGTTGCGGCATCGAGCGCGCCGGCGAGATTGTCGCGGGCAACCGCCGCATCGCCGATAGCGAGGCTCAAGTCTGATTTTAGCGTGAGGAAGACCGGCTTGTCCGGCCGTTCTTTAGGCTGGGCATTTGAGGAGGGCAGGTCGACCGGGACGTCGACGGTTGCCAGGGGCGCGGCCACCATGAAGATGATCAACAGCACCAGAATGACGTCGATGAACGGCGTCACGTTGATGTCGTGCAGCTCGGCCAATTCGCTGTCGCCGTGATCGAGACGCATCGCCATCGCGTTACTCCGCGGCGTGCGAGAGCGGCAGCTTGGCGCGGTCGAGATCGCGGCTGACAAGCTTCATCACCTGCGCCGAGGCGTCGCCGAGGAGCGCGCGGTAATGTGCGGTCGAGCGCGCCAGCACGTTGTAGATCATGACCGCCGGGATCGCAGCGACCAGGCCGAGCGCGGTGGCGAGTAGCGCTTCGGCGATGCCGGGGGCTACCACGGCAAGATTGGTGGTGTGCGCTTTCGAGATGCCGATGAAGCTATCCATGATGCCCCACACCGTGCCGAAGAGGCCGACAAAGGGTGCGGTTGAGCCGATGGTGGCGAGGACGCCGGTGCCCCGCGAAATGTTGCGGCCGGCGGCCAACTCGATACGTTCGAGCTGCCAGGCGATGCGTTCCTTAAGCCCGTCGCCGCGCAAACCGGCGGATTGACGGATCTCGGCGACCGCGGCCTGGAGAAGTTGCGCCACTGGACTTTTGGTGTCCTTCATGCGTTCGTTGGCTTCGGTAAGTGTCGCGCATTTGGCGAGCGTACGAAGGCCGCTTCGCACCGCGCGGCGGGCGCGGGCGAGTTCAAAAGACTTGGCGACCCACACCGTCCAGGTGACGAAGGATGCCACCGCGAGTCCGACCATCACCGCTTTGACGATGATGTCGGCGTGCAAAAACATACCCCAGGGCGAAAGATTCTGCGGCAAATCCGCGATCGCGACCGAACTCTCGGCGTCAGCCTCCGCAAACGCTGCAGGCGCCCACGCCGTGCACAGCGCAAGCATTGCGAGCACGCGCAGGGAAATCCACGGAGCAACAGTGCGCTCACCGCACCACCTGTTGGGGATGTTTAATCGTATCCGCATGTGCTGGTTAACTCCGCTCGTCCCTCACGGTCCGAGTGCTTTCCGAAATTTGAATAAAGGGAGACTTTGGCATTTTGCCAGCATTATTCTGGCTCCGAGGCTCCCTCCGCGGTCGACGGGCGCAGGTCTACTCCACGCGATGGCCGTGCCACAACCCGCCGGTCACAGTTGCCGCGAAATGCCGCGGCGCGTTCCGAATCGTGAAGCAAAATGGCGCCGCTGTCGCGGAGCGCCTCCCGTCACCAGCCGCCGAATTTGTAGTTGACCCCGGCGGTCACGATCGAAATGTTTCGATAGTTGTATGTAATGACGTCGCCGCCGAAAATCGTCGGCCCGGGCGACACCGTAAAGGTCTTCGCATTCGTCAGCCCGATAAAGTCGTATTCAGCTCGCAGCGACCAGTTGTTCCAGAACGCCCACTCAAGCCCGAAGCCGGCGGTCCAGCCAAAATCGGGATTGTTGCTGCTGCTCAGGGTAGCCGGGACAGTACCGATTGAGATGCCGGGATTGCTGCTCGGCCCGACCCAGGCCGCGCCGCCCTTGCCGTAAAAGAGCACGCGGTCCCACGCATAGCCGAGGCGGCCGGTTGCAGTGGTCAACCATCGATTGTTGATCGTGCCCAGGAAGGCGGCAGTGCCATCGGGCGCGGTTGCCGTGATGGAGGCATTTGTGGTGTTGGGAAGCCAGTCGAACATTGCCTCGGCGCCGATGACAACGTTGTTCCAGAACTCGTAATTCACGCCGACTTGGGCGCCGCCCATAAACTGAACGTTGGTAGGCGCCGTAAAAGTACTGCCGATCGTGTCGAAATAATTTGTTCCGCTTAGCCCTTGCCAAGCTGCGCCAATATTGCCGCCTACGTAGAAGCCAGTCCAATTATAGACGGCTGGAGGCTCCTTATAGATCTGCGGCAGGGCTGGTGCCGGAAGATCGGCCGCCGTCGCCGCCGATGAAGCACCGGCGCATAGAGCGAGCACCAACGCGACAAATTGCCGGGAGCAATTGTCCGCTCTGTTGGAGCCGCTCTGTTCGGCGGCGTAAGCGTCTTGGCCGCGGTTATTTCCCCATCTTCGCCACATGGTGCCTGTCCCTTATACAGTCGCCTTTGTTCAGTCTTCGTTGGTTTGACACAGTCGTTCAGCACTTCGCGGATGCTCTGCCTCTCAGAATTTCTTTGATACGCCCGCAAAGAAGCCGCGGCGCGGGCCGTATTGCGGCGCGAACACGCCGATGCCGCTGCCGTCGCGGATCAAGTAAGAGGTGTCGAATAGGTTGATAATGTCGAAGCGTACCGTCATCGGCTTTGGATCATCTGGCAGCAGGAATTCTCGGGCGATTCCAACATTGAATTGGGCGTATTGCGGCACCGTCGAGATATTGGCGTCGCCGTCGCGCAGTCCGCTGCCGTAGATCATGTCGCCGCTAAGCCTCGTTCCGCACCAGGATGCCGTGGTCCAGAAGCCATCCGCTCCGCCACCGAATGTCTCGTTCGCATAAGCAGGGCGTCCGCAGAACTGATAGACGGCGCCCGCCGAGGCCGTGACCAACTGAGTGTGATCGGTGTAGATCCAATGCGTCTGGAGATACTGAAACTCGGTCAATCCGCCGAGATCGGCAAGTGGTGTGTTGCCGAACAGATATTGGTTCGATACGGGGTTGGTCGCTCTCTCAGCGCCGACAGCAAGGTTGGCATATGCTTGGAAATTGCCGCTGTGGAATTTTGCACTGAGCTCGACGCCCTCGACAATGCCTTGGGCGTAGTTGAAGGCGCTCAACACGTAAGCCTGGCCGAAAAGACCATTATCGATAAGATCGGTCGCAATTTTGTAGTAAGCGTCGAGACCCAGATCGAGGTCGGTGCAATCCTTTGCCGACGGCTTGCTGCAACCGAACGGGATGTTTTGATCGACGCCGGCGTCGAAGTAGTGCGACCGTTCCGGCAGAACTGGACTGTTTCCTTGGTCGGTGGGTACCGCCGCTGTGGTGTTGGTGGCCAGAGCGATGTTGACCGGAGCCGCCTCCACCAGCACCGGCGGCGTGAAGTAGCGCGCATAGCCGGCGTGGAATTTCGTGAACTCGAACGGCTGGTAGATGAAGCTGACGCGCGGGCTCAGTTGGTTGGCATTGACGAATTGCCACATCTGATCGAAACGCAGGCCGGCGTTGATTGTGAACTTATCGGTGACCTTCCATTCGTCCTGCGCATAGACGCCGGCAAGATAGCCAGTCGTTGAGACATTGTCGGTGAAATTGAATGGCGCATCGACCGCCGCGCCGCCGATGACGGGCTCGACCAGCGATGTATTGCCGACAAAGGCCTGTTCGCCGCTGAAGAAAAAGCCGGTGCGGATGGTGTGCGCGGGATTGATTTTGTACGAGCCGTCGGCCTGGATGCCGTTGGTGTAGGATTGGCGCACGATGTCTGAGGCCACACCGTTGATCAGCAGATCGCCAAGTGGGTCCGGCGAGTAGTGTAAACGGTCATAGCGCGTGAAATAGGAAACCTGACCGTCAAAGCCGTTGACCGATTTCTGCAGTGCCAGCACGCCGTATTGGGTGTCCTCGAGCTGATTCTCGTTAAGTTGTGCCGAATTGAACGTAGTCGCGCCGAACGCGCTCGTGACACCCCCGTTTAAGCCGACGGGCTGCCCGGGGGTATTGGGAATCTGGAACGTACTGGTCGAAGATCCGGCAATCAGACTGAGCCGGGTATAGGGATCGACGAATGTCGACAAATAGGCGAAGCCTTTTTCCTGTTGCGAGAAGTCGTGGATCGGGTTGTAGGCCGATGTCGAATTCTCAAGGCCTTCGTTGGTCTGCAGGTAACGGCCCGTAACGAAGTATTGGACGCCCGGGAAGCAATCCGCGCTGGGCAAGGCGTGGGTTCCCGGAGCCGGCGTTACCGTCGGACAGGTGCTACCGAATGTACCGCCATATTGAATTGTTGGTGTGATCGTTCCTTGGCTGCCACCATAAAAGCTGACTTGACCGCTGTTGTTGAAGATGTCGGGGCGGGTGGTAATGTCGACTAGGCCGACGGTTCGCAACCCGTATTCGGCCGGGAGCGCGCCGACGACTAGGCCGATGCTTCCGATCCAGCTGGCATCAAGAATGCTGCCGAAGCCGGTCAGACCATCCGGCAGCATCACGCCATTGATGCGGAACTGTACGTTGGCGTGGTCGTTGCGCACGTGAAGCAGGCCGCTGGCGGCGGAATCCTGCGACACGCCCGGCGCCTGCAACAAGATTTTTTCCACCGGTTGGCTGTCGCCGCCGGGAAGGGCCTCGATTGTCCCGTGACTGATCGTGTCAGAGGACGTGCCTATGGTCGTATAGAGGTTGCTGCGCGACTGATCGAAAGCGTTGGCCTTGGCATTCAGCTGCGCCGCCGGCGTAATGGGCGCTGCCGGCGCTACTGGCGCTGGCGTGGCGTGCGCGGGGCGCGGTTTCGGCTTTTTCTTCGGCGCGCTGACCACGACTTCGGGAAGCGCTGTTTGCGCGGTCGCGCCGCCGCCGGGGACGATAAGCGCGAGAAAAACTGTGCCCACGACGTAGCGGGCAAGCATGCTGCGAGCACGAACGGACATAAACGCTCCCCCATTGATTGACTGCTGAAGGGCCAGCCGCGAGGACGGCCGGCTAACGGTCGTGCTGTCGCGGCGGTTCGTAAGCGAAGAGAGCCGCGTTCAATTGACATCGGCGCCGCCCGCGCAAAGCACGGCAATGGCGGCGATCAGCAAACGACCAGAGAGGTCAGCTCAGCGGCGGAGCGCGGGACTGAAACGGCGTTCGCCGCGGCGCGACGAAGCCGATATGAGCGCGATCGAGATGCTCGATCGGCCGAGAGACAAATGGCAGCGGCAGCGATGGTGGCTGCGGCGCAAATGAGTTGGAGACGAGATAGAGGCTCGCGCAGATCGCGCAATAACCGTCGTCATCGCCCGGCTGCTGCGCCGGCGCAGGCTGTGCCTGCGCCTTAAAGGCAGCGACGTTACCGGTTGGGTAGGCCGGGTGAATGCCATCGAGATGAACGTGCCCGAACGACACGACAATCTGCAGAGCCAGCGCCCCAAGCGCCAGCCAACTCGCAAATCGCTTGCAGGACGGGATCGAAAGCACCGCGTTACCACACCCTCTCGATCAAGAGTAACGTTATAACGTTGCAGACTGCAAGGCCTTTTACAGTGCGCCTTTCATTTAGCCACCGCGCATACGCGCGAGCAATTCCCCGGTGGGATAGGAATCGGCTGGCAGCCCATATTTGACCTGCATCGCCTTGACCGCCTGCCGCGTCTTCAGCCCCAAAAAGCCATCGATTGTGCCGACGTCGTAGCCGGCCCGCGCCAGCTGCATTTGCATCTCTTTGACGTCCTTGAACGGCAATGCCGGCGACGGCGTGCCGCGATGAAGCGCCGGCGCGCCGGCGATGCGCGTTGCCAGATACGCGGCCGTGGTCGAATAAATGAGCGAGTTGTTCCACTGCAGATAGACTTGGAAATTCTGATAGGCGAGGAAGGCCGGGCCAAGCCGTCCCATCGGCAACAATAACGACGCGGGCAGATTATCGGCAGGCAGCGGCCGGCCGTCGGCGAGCGTGACGCCGTAAGCCGCCCATTTCGCACGCGGCAACGAGATCGCAAGGTCGGCCTGCCGCCACGGCATCTCGGCCGGCACGCGCACCTCCGTGAGCCAAGGTTCGCCGCGCTTCCAGCCGAGCGCGAGCAGATAATTCGCCGTCGATGCGAGCACGTCTGCCGCGCTGTGAATAAGGTCGCGCCGACCGTTGCCGTCGTAATCGACTGCGTATTTGAAATATTCCGATGGCATCATTTGCGTCTGGCCGAGTTCGCCGGCCCATGAGCCGATCATCTCGTCCGGCGTCAGATCGCCGCGCTGGATCAGACGCAACGCGTCGAGAAGCTGCGCGCGAAATCTGTCGCTGCGGCGGCAATCGTAGGCAAGCGACGCGATGGCGGATAGCGAATGGTAATTGCCCATATTGGCGCCGAAATCGCTCTCCAGCCCCCAGAACGACACGATAACCGGAGCCGGAACGCCGAATTGCCGCTCGATGCGTGCAAAGGTGGGCGCATTGGTCTTGATCAGCTGCTGCCCGCGCTGAATGCGATATGCAGCGGCCATGCGGCCGGAAAACTCCAAAAATGTCTGGGTGAAGACGCGCTGGCCGCGGTCGATGTTGACGATGTGCTGATCGTAGGTGAGCGACGGCGCCGCTGCCGCTATGGCGGCCTGCGAAATGCCTTCGGACATGGCTTCACGCTTGAGGGCGGCGAGCCAGGTGTCGTAGCTGCCCGACGTGCGGCATGGCGCGGCACCGGCGGCAGGGCCGAACAGCGCGGTCGCAGCAATCACGATGGCGGCGAGTGGGCCTTTGAATACCACTGCAAAATCTCCTCGCCGGTCCAGTACAGCACGCCTTCGAAGCCGCGGGCGTAGTCGTAGATTTCCTCGAGATATTTGATCCGGTGCGGTTGGCCGCTGATGTAGGGGTGGATCGCGAGTGGCACGATTTTCGCGCGCTGTTGCCCTTCGGCATAGAGCCGATCGAACTGATCAATCACGCGCCGCCGCAGATATTGGCTCTCGTGATGCTGGACGATCATCATCGGGATGTCGTTGAGCTCTAACGTATAAGGCAGCGTGACAAGCGGACCGGCGGTGGTACGAATTGTCGTCGGCTCGTCGTCATAGACCCAGTCGCCAATATATTTGATGCCGGCGGCGGCGAGGATGTCCGGCGTTTCGAGGGTTTCGGTCAGACCTGGACCGAGCCAGCCGACTGGTCGTTTGCCGCAGAAGCGTTCAATGACGTCGAGCGCGCGCGCGATCATCGCCTTCTGATCGGGCTCGGCGTGGATCGGCCCTTGCTCGTAGGAATGGGCCATGAACTCCCAGCCGTCGGCGCGCGCCTGCTCGGCGACGCGCGGATAATCCTCACAGACGCGGGCGTTGAGCGCGAGCGTCGGGCGGATGTTGAGGCGTTTGAACAGCTCGAAGAAACGCCAGACGCCGACCCGCATGCCGTATTCGTGCCAGCTCCAATTAGGCACGTCGGGAAGCAGGGTTTGTCCCGTCGGCGGCGCCAGCACTTGCCGGGCCATCGGCTTGCCGATGTCCCACACCTCAAGATTGACGATGGTCCAGAATATGAGCCGCGCTCCGCCGGGCAGTTTAAGGGGCGCCCGGTCGACGATGGGCGAAAAGTCGCAGCGTTCGCGCGGCAACATCGCCTCGCCCATCGAAAGCCTCCCGTCGTGGCGCGCCCGGAGCCGGCCGCGACGGGAGTTGTTAGGTAGTTTTTCAAGAACGTCAATCCCTTGCAGCGAATCGTCCGCGCGATCACATGCGCGTTAGGGCGAAAACGCGGGCTTTGCCCTGGCCGTGCTGTGGGGGTATGGAACTATCCTTCAGCCGGCCGCTTAGCTCGGCAAGTCAAGTATTGACGTTCATCATTCTGATCCGTGGTTTTCCGGACCCCAGTATAATGTCACGTGCCGCCTTTCGACTGCACAATTCGGCGCCCGAAGATGTCGCCCAGGCAGAGCCGCCCGGCGACCCGCGCCGCGTTTGGCTCGACGCCTTTCGTGCGGTCCGCGCCGAGACGGAACGCCGCGCCGCGCCCCTCTCCGCCGAGGACCAGGGGGTGCAATCGATGCCCGACGCGAGCCCGGCGAAATGGCACCGCGCCCACGTCACATGGTTCTTCGAGCACTTTTTATTACGGCATTTCACGCCGGACTATCGTTCGTTCGACGAGCGGTTCGCCTATCTGTTCAACTCCTATTACGTCGCAGCCGGCCCGCGCCAGGCGCGGCCGCAGCGCGGTCTGATCACACGGCCGGGCGTTGCCGAGACGACAGCCTACCGCGCGCACGTTGACGCCGCGGTGGCGGCGCTGATTCAGTCGACGGACGCCAACGCGTCCGTGTTTCCGATCGTCGAGGTCGGCCTCAATCACGAGCAGCAGCATCAGGAATTGATGCTGACCGATATCCTGCATGCCTTTGCGCAGAATCCGACAGATCCGGCCTACGACATCGATTGGCAATGGCCACAAGATACCGCCGCCGCCGAGCGCGCGAGCGGCGCGAACGACGATCCGCTGATTGAGGGCATTCACACTATTGGCCACGAGACCGAGGATTTCTGCTTCGACAACGAGCGTCCGTCGCATCGGGTGCTGATCGAGCCGGTGCGGCTGTCGCGCGTGCTCGTGACCAACGGCGACTGGCTCGAATTCATGGCCGAGGGCGGCTACGGCAAGCCCGCACTTTGGCTGTCAAACGGCTGGGACGAGGTACAGGCGCAAGGCTGGGATGCTCCGGGCTATTGGCGCCGCGTCGACGGCGCTTGGTTTACGATGACACTCGGCGGCTTGCGGCCTGTCGATCCCTCTTTGCCGGTCTGCCACATCAGCTACTACGAGGCGGACGCATTCGCGCGTTGGGCCGGAAAGCATCTGCCGAGCGAGGCCGAATGGGAAGTCGCCGCAAGGGCCGACGTGCTCGACGACGCGTTCGGCATGGTGTGGCAATGGACGCGCAGTGCCTATTCGCCCTATCCTGGCTACATCGCCGAGCCCGGTGCGCTTGGCGAATACAACGGCAAGTTTATGATCAATCAGATGGTTTTACGCGGCTCGTCGATCGCGACGCCGCCCGGCCATTCCCGCAGCACTTATCGGAATTTCTTTTATCCGTCGGCGCGTTGGCAATTCAGCGGATTGCGTCTGGCGGACTTTGAGCGCTGAACATTTAACATGAGCATCCGGACTGCTGTTCGCACGCCGCACTTGATCGAGACGGCAAATGAATTCGCCGCCGACGTCGTTGCCGGCCTTACCGCAAAGCCGAAATCTTTGCCGGCCAAATATTTCTACGACTTGGCCGGCTCGGCGTTGTTCGACCGCATCACCGAGTTGCCGGAATATTATCCAACGCGCAGCGAACTTGCGCTTTTGGGCAAGCACGCGCCGGAGATGGCATCGTTATTGCCGCCGGGCGCCGCGTTGATCGAATTCGGCAGCGGGTCTAGCCGCAAGGCACGCGTTCTGTTGCGCGCGGCTGCGAGCATCGACACTTATGTGCCGATTGATATTTCCGGTGATTTTCTACGCGAGGACGTAGCGCGGCTGCGACGCGATCTGCCTCATCTCGCCATCCATCCGGTTGCGGCGGATTTTACCTCGATGACCGAGCCGCCGGCCGAAATCGCGGGAAAATCCTGCGCCGGCTTCTTTCCCGGCTCCACCATCGGCAATTTCGAGCCGCACGAGGCGGCGGCGTTTTTGCGCCGCGCCGGCAGGATTCTCGGCGCCGGTTCGGTGCTGTTGGTTGGCGTTGACCTCGTCAAGTCGCCGGACATTCTTTACCGCGCCTATAATGATGCCGAAGGAGTGACGGCGAAATTCAACCTCAATCTGCTCGCGCGCATCAACCGCGAACTTGGCGCCAACTTCGATCTCGCGGCGTTCGAGCACCACGCTCTTTATAATCGCGAGCGCAACCGCATCGAGATGCATCTCGCCAGCACGGCGCGGCAAAAAGTCCGGATCGGCGACGCGACAATCGAATTCCGCATCGGCGAAACGATCCACACGGAGAACAGCTACAAATATTCGATCAACTCGTTTCGGGCGCTGGCCCAGGGCGGTGGCTGGTTGCCGCTCGCGGCGTGGAGCGACGGGCTGTTCAGCGTACACGCGCTACGGATGGCGACGGACTAGTCGCGCGTACCCGCTTCCTGCGAACCATCCGTACATATCGGCGTTAACGTCGCGGCTGGGGATGTCAGGAGGAACAGGGATGCCGTTAAAAAAGACCCTTGAGAAAGCCCGCCGGGACAAGCGTGAGGGCAAATCAGCCTCGACCCAAGCCGGCGAATTCGTCCGTAAGGAGATCGACGAAATCCGCCGCGGCGAGCATGGCGCGCGCTCGACCAAGCAGGCGATCGCCATTGGGCTTTCGGAAGCGCGGCGCGCCGGCATCGATTTACCGCCGCCCAAGCGTGGCCAAACCACTGAGCGCACGCGCGAAAGCGCCGAATACGCTTATGAAGCCGGCCAAGGCCGGCGCAAGACCAAGCGGCGGCCACGTGTGGCGCTGGCGGTTAAGAAGGCGCTCAAGCGCGAGCCCCGCAGTACAGTGTCGCGCAAGGCATTATCGCGGCAGGCGAGGAGCGCCGCGTCGCGCCGCACCGCGGCGCAGCGTTCCGCCTCCGCCAGGAAGGCGGCGCGGACCCGGGCAAGGAGAAACGGCTAGACGACGGACGACAGACGGCGGATTTGTCATTAGTGTGTTGCGTCCCGTGTCCTCCGTCGTTTGGGTCCATGCCTTTCCACGAAGCCGATCCCTGGCGCCTGCAGTATTTTTCTCACGTCAAGACGTCGGCGAATATTACGACCGAGGATACCGACGCTTGGCTTTGGTATCCGGCGCATCGCTGGGTTTATGATAAGCTTACAGTTGCGCTGAGCCAGAATCTCGAAGCCGGCCCTCACGGTATTGTGCCGCCTCGCTTTCCGGTGTTTTCCAAACCCATCATCAACCTCAAGGGGATGGGCGCCGGGACCCGCGTTTTCGGCTCGCTAGCCGACTACGAGCGGCATCAAGTACCGGGCCATTTCTGGATGACGCTGCTGGAAGGCCGCCACGTCTCTTCCGACCTTGCAGTGGTGGCGGGCGAGCCACGCTGGTGGCGGCACGTCACCGGCAAGCCGGCGGGCGAGGGCACCTTCGATTACTGGACGGTTCACGCCGAGCCCGATGTCGAAATCGAGGCCCGTTGCGGCGTTTGGGTGCGCGAGCATCTTGCTGGCTATACCGGGATGCTTAACCTCGAAACCATTGGCGGCGACATCATCGAGGCGCATCTGCGTTTCGCTGACCAATGGCCCGATCTTTATGGCGCGGGGTGGGTCGAGGCGATCGTGCGGCTATATGAAAAGGGTATTTGGAACTTCGCCGATGCCGACAGGCGCAGCGGCTACAGCGTGGTGCTGTTCGGTCCGCATGGCATCCGCTACCGCCATCCGCCGCGAGCCGTGCTGAATGCCGTCGGAAGCATGTCCGGCGTCTCCAGCGTGCAGATCACGTTCCACGAGGATCTGGCGCCGGAACAGCATGCCATGCCTCCCGGTGGGTTTCGTCTTGCGGTCATCAACAGCTTCGATCTTACGGCCGCACTCGCCGCGCGCGAACGGCTCAAGCAGCATTTCCTCGCGGCGGCCGCGGTATGAGATTTCGCCCGTAGATCGTGCCGCTTCCCGCCGTTATAGTCGCCGCGGTTAGGCGAGAATTATCAAGGAAGGCAATCCATGAAAATTGTTGCGTTCGAGGGGCAAGGGGGTGCGCGGCTCGGTGTCGTCGAGGGCGATCAAGTGATCGATCTGCAAGCCGCCGACGCCAAGGTTCCGGTCGATCTCGGCGACGTGCTCAAAGCGAGCAACGGCGACTTGAAGCCGCTCGGCGACATCGCCAAGAAAGCGCCGGCGGGCGCACGCAAGCCGCTGTCCAATCTCGTCTACCGGACGCCCGTCGGCAGGCCGGGAAAAATCATCTGCCTCGGCTTGAATTACCTCGAACACGTCAAGGAAGGCGGGCAGCGTGACAACATCCCCAAATTCCCGACGATCTTTATGCGTGGCCTCACCTCGCTCGTAGCGCACGGCCAACCAATCATTCGTTCGCTGGTGAGTGAGCAGCTCGACTACGAGGCCGAGATGATCCTCGTCGTCGGCAAGCGGGCCAAGCATCTGACCGCCGCCAACGCGCTGTCCTGCGTCGCCGGCTATTCCTGCGGCAATGAGGGCTCGGTGCGCGAATTCCAGCGCAAGACCACGCAGTGGGACATGGGCAAGAATTTCGACCACACCGGCGGCTTCGGGCCTTGGTTCGTTTCCGCCGACGAATTGCCGCCAGGCGCCAAGGGCCTCAAGATCGAGACTCGCCTCAACGGCAAGGTCATGCAGTCGGACAACACCGACAACATGATGTTCCCGGTGGTGGAGATGCTCGTCTATGTCACGCAGGGTATGACGCTCGAGCCCGGCGATGTCATCTTCACCGGTACGCCCTCGGGCGTCGGCTTTGCGCGCAATCCGCCGGTCTGGATGAAGAACGGCGACGTCTGCGAGGTTGAGATCGAGCGCATCGGGACGCTGCACAATCCGATCGCCGACGAGAAAACCGGCTAACGCCCGCTTCATGCTGCGCGTGCGCAGGCCGTTGTATGTTTTTCCCGTGCTCTGCGCTCTGTCGTTGGTGCTTGTGGCAGCACCGGCTGCGGCGGAAGACGTGCGGATCGGCATTGGCTACGGGCTTGCATTCCTGCCGGCCTATATCTGCGAGGACGCGAAGCTTGTCGAGAAATACGGCAAGGAGGCGCATCTCGATTTGAAGGTGAGCTATCAGCGTTACGCCGGCGCCGGCGCCTTGCAACAAGCCATCGTCGCCGGCGCACTTGATATGGGACCGTTTGGCACCGCACCATTGCTTGCCGCGTGGGACAAGGCGAAGGAAACGCCTCGCCAGATTCTGGCCGTTTCCGGCATCACCACGCTGCCGCTGGTGCTTTTGACCAACCGGACGAATGTGCGCACGTTAGCCGATTTCCGTGCCACCGACCGCATCGCCATCCCTGCTTCGACCGCGCCGCAGCGCTACCTCTTGCAAATGCAGGCGGAGAAGATGTTCGGCCAATACGACCGGTTGCGTAAACAAATCGTCGTCATGTCGCATCCCGATGCCGCCGCCGCGCTGCTGGCCGAAACGGGGCCGGTGGCCGGATATTTCTCCTCAGCGCCGTACACTGCTATCGAGCTTGCCGACGACCGTATTCACAAGGTGCTGACCTCCACCGACGTGATCGACGGCAAGGCTTCGTTCCTGATTATGGGCGCGACCAAGGCCTATGTCGCGGCCCACCCCGGGACAGCCGGGGCGGTCGCCAAGGCAATGGATGAGGCGGCGCGGATAATCCATGACGATCCGCACCACGCCGCCGAAATCTATATCGTGCACGAGCCCTCGAAGACGCTCGACGTGGCCGCTCTCACCACGGTCATCGACGGCATCAAGGACGAATTCGGCAGCCCCGTGCATGGCGTGCAGGCATTTGCCGACTTCATGGCGCGCCACGGCGAACTCAAAACCCCGCCGCAGACCTGGAAGGAGATCGTCGCACCGGCGTTGCTCAAATCGCCGAGCACATAATAGACGGACCCGCTTTGCCAAGAATGCGTTGAACTGACGTCTCCAATTGACCGCCGGAGTGGCTCATGGCCGACAAGATGCTCAATGTCATCACGATCTGCGGCAGCCTCCGTAAGGCTTCCTATAACCGTATGGTCATGAACGCGCTTGCGGACCTTGCGCCAACCACCATGAAGCTGACCGAGGCGCCGCCTTTTGCCGAGTTTCCGCTTTATAATGTCGACTTCCACGACGCGAACGGCGTGCCGGTCGCAGTGCAGAAGTTGGTCGATGCGATCCGCGCCGCCGACGGCGTAATCTTCAATACGCCGGAGTATAATTTCTCGATGCCCGGCGGCTTGAAGAACGCGATCGACTGGGTCTCGCGGATGAAAGATCAGCCCTTCGCCGGCAAGCCCGTGGCCATTCAGTCGGCCACCAACGGGCCGCTCGGCGGCGGGCGCATGCAATACGATTGGCGCCGCGCGATGCTTTTTCTCGATGCGCTCGCTTTCGGCCGGCCCGAGATTTTCATCGGCAATGTGTCGCAACGCATCGACGCCAAGACCGGCCAGATTACCGATGAAGCGACCAAGAAGTTCATCGGGCAACAGCTTGCCGCTTTCGCCAAATTTATCGAGCGTCATTCCGGCGAAGGCTAAGGCGGCACGTAATCAGCGGAGGGGACGAGCATGGGACGATTAGATGGGCGCGTCGCCATTGTCACCGGCGGAGCCAAGGGGATCGGCCGGCATTACTCGCAGGCGTTGGCACGAGAGGGCGCGCGGCTGATGATCGCGGATATCGCCGACGGCACGGAAGTGGCCGAAGCGATCGCGCGCGATCACGGCGCCAATTCTGTGGCGAGCGCCGTCACGGACGTTAGCGATGAAGGCGCGGTGGAGGGGCTGGTCGGCAAAACCGTCGAGCGTTTCGGCAAGATCGACATTCTGGTCAACAACGCCGCCTTGTTCGCGCAGCTGCCGGAAGCAAAATGCACAGAGATCGACGCGGCGCTGTGGGACCGGGTCATGGCGGTCAACCTGCGCGGCCCGTTCCTGATGGTCAAGCATGTCGCACCGCACATGATCGCGCAGGGGTACGGCAAGATCATCAATATCGGCTCGGGGACCGCATACCGGGGCATTCCGTTGATGCTGCACTACGTGACCACGAAGGGCGGCATCACGTCGTTCACCCGGGCGTTATCGCGCGAACTCGGCGACCACGGTATCCGGGTCAACACACTGATGCCGGGCTTCACCATGAGCGACACGGTGGTCGCAGAAAACCCAGTTCACGTCGAAACCGCCCGTCCCCGGGCGGTCGCAACCCGCGCGCTCAAACGCGACGAGCATCCCGAGGATCTGCTAGGTGCGCTGATCTTTCTCGCCAGCGCCGACAGCGATTTCGTCACCGGGCAGAATATCGCCGTCGACGGCGGCCACGTGAACACTTAGGGCGCGCAGCGCTGCTTTGCGCATAGCCGCCCTGCCGGTCCCGTCGCCTGGGCGGCATTTCCGTGCCCGCCCCGTTTCGCTATATTGGATTAAGGCATCGCGCCTGATTTGATGGAGGACGCCATGGCGGTCGCGACCGCGAACAAGCCGGATACCGGCACGCCGGACCGCAAGCACAATATCGAGACGATGCGGGAGGCCTATTACGCGCGCATTGCCAAATATTCGATGGCCCCGCTTTGGAAAGTGATGGGCACTGTCGTGCCCGACGCGCCGGTGACGCGCTGCCTGCCGACGATCTGGCATTTCGACGACGTGAAGTCGCTGGTGATGGAAGCGGGCGGCCTGATCAGCGCCGAGGAAGCCGAGCGCCGCGTGCTGATGCTCCAAAACCCGGGTTTGGGTGAACCGCGCGCCACCAATACGCTGTTCGCCGGCATCCAGATGATCATGCCGGGCGAGATCGCGCCGGCCCATCGCCACGTCTCTTCCGCCATTCGTTTCGTTCTCGATGGCGAGGGCGCCTATACCGCGGTCGAGGGTGAGAAGGCCTTCATGGCGCCGGGCGACTTCGTCATCACCGCCAACTGGGCGCCCCACGATCACGGCAATCCGTCGGACCAGCCAATGCTCTGGCTCGATGTGCTCGACGTACCGACGATCAATTTCTTCGAAACCTCGTTCGGTGACGATTTCCCGACGCCGACACAGCCGACCACGCGGCAGGACGGCGATTCGTTGAGCTTTTATGGTTCTGGCGTGCTGCCGGACGGCGCACCGGTTCTCAAGAGCACGCCGGTAATCAATTACACCTATGCCCGCACCCGCCCGATCATCGAGCGCATGCTCAAGGCCGGAGACATCGACAAGCGCCACGGTGCACGCGTGCGCTATGCCAATCCGGTGACCGGCGGCCCGGTGCTGCCGACCATGGGCGCGTGTCTGGCGATGCTGCCGCAAGGCTTTCGCGGCGAGCCGTATCGCGCGACCGATGGCACCATCTTCGCCTGCGCGGAGGGTCGCGGCACCACCACGGTCGACGGCCATGTGCTCGAATGGAGCAAGAACGACGTGTTCGTCGTGCCGCCGTGGAAGCGTTATTCCCACACCGCGGCGGAGCAGTCGGTACTGTTCTCGATCTCCGACCGGCCGGCGCAAGAAGCGCTTGGTATCTGGCGGGAGGAGAATTAGCGGTCTCCCCGCCCCAGAACAAGGGGAGGGGAGAGCCGCGTTACTTCTCGATCGACTGGACCACCAGGGCCTGAAGGTCGGCGGCGCTCATCACGCCATTGTCCCACGTGGTGTCGAGACGTTCGATCTGGCCGGCGCTATTGAGCTCGATCGAGACGACGCCGCGCTTCACTGGACTTGCGTCGTTCGTCCATTCGTAGCCGCCACCCTGATCGCTGCCGACAACGTGAACGAGTTTGGCGCCTTTGCCGTAGGGAACGGTTGCCGACACACGATTGAGATATTTGGCGATGGCGAGCCGGCCAAGGATGCGGACGCGCAATGCCCGGTCGAAATAAAAGGCGTCGTTGGTGAACAATCCGGCCGCGGCTTTGGCGTCGCCGGACGAAATAGCGGTGCTGAGCTTTTGCGCCACGTCCTTGATCTTCGCCGAGGCGCCGTCGCTCGCTACGTCGTAGTCGAAGTTGGTCGGGAATTTGTCGGGCGGCGTTCGGAACTTTGCCGCGGTTTCGGCGCCGAACGAGCGGCCGTCCCAATAATCGATCCAGCGCACGATCTTGCCGTCCTTAAAATCGATCGCGGCGAGAATGCGAATTTCGCCGCCGAACAATTCCGGGGTGTCGGTGAAAGCGACCAGGGCGGAATGCGTATCTCCGGTGATCCGTGTCGGATATGACAGGCCCGTCGGTGGCCATTTCGGCATGTATTGCAAGAATAGATCGGTCATGCCTTTCTTACTGTAGAACGGCCAGCCCAACGTCGCGTCGATATAGGTCAAATGCGCTTCCGAAAAATGATCCGTGGTCGCGACCGGCTTATGCTCGCTCTTGGCGGTGAAGTAGGACTTAAAGATTGCCGCGACCTCAGGTGTCGCGTGCGATGTAACGACGACGTCCGGATAAGGCGTCTCGGCGCGCGCATTGGATGTGGCCAAAAGCGCGACAGCGACGGCGCAAAATGAAGTGACGAGTTTCATATTTCCTCCCGGTGGCAGGTTTTGTCTGTTATGCGGCGAGACTATCTTGCAAACACGCGACTGTCTAAACCTCGCGTGCTGCATGCCCTGCCCACTGTGTTCAGCGGAGCTTGCCGTGGGCGCGGGAAGCGCGTAACCGAATGCCCGAAAGAGTGAGCTTGGTGCACCGTCGATGGACGCTCCCGCACAACGAAAATCGAAACTGATCAAAGGCGCTACCGGCGACTGGGAAGTAGTCATCGGCATGGAAGTGCACGCCCAGGTGACCTCACAGGCCAAGCTGTTTTCCGGCGCTTCGACCGGCTTTGGCGGAGAACCCAATTCACATGTCTCTCTCGTCGATGCCGCCATGCCCGGCATGTTGCCGGTGATCAACGAGGAATGTCTGCGGCAGGCGGTGCGTACCGGCCTTGGCCTCAAGGCGCGCATCAACACCAAGACGGTGTTCGACCGCAAAAACTATTTTTATCCGGACCTGCCGCAGGGCTACCAGATCAGCCAGTACAAGTCGCCGATCGTCGGCGAGGGCGAAGTCCTGGTCGACATGTCCGACGGCGAGACGGTGCGCGTCGGCATCGAACGGCTGCATCTCGAGCAGGACGCCGGCAAGTTGCTGCATGACCAGCATGCCACGATGTCGCTGGTCGATCTCAATCGCTCCGGCGTGGCGTTGATGGAGATCGTTACCAAGCCCGATCTTCGCTCGGCCGATGAGGCCAGGGCGCTGTTGACGAAGCTCCGCTCCATATTGCGGTACCTCGGCACCTGCGACGGCGATATGGAGAAGGGCCACCTGCGCGCCGACGTCAACGTTTCGGTGCGAAAGCCGGGCGCGGCGCTCGGCACCCGCTGCGAGATCAAGAACCTCAACTCGATCCGCTTCATCGGCCAGGCGATCGAGTATGAAACGCGGCGGCAGATCGGCATCGTCGAAGACGGCGGCTCGATCGTGCAGGAAACGCGGCTGTTCGATCCGGACAAGGGCGAGACGCGCTCCCTGCGCAGCAAGGAGGAGGCGCACGATTACCGCTATTTTCCCGATCCGGACTTGTTGCCGGTCGATCTTGCGCCATCGCTGATCGCCGAATTGCAGGCGCACCTGCCCGAACTGCCGGATGAGAAAAAAGCGCGCTTCATGCGCGACTATGCGTTGTCGGCCTATGATGCCGATGTGCTGGTGGCCGAACGCGGGACTGCGATGTTCTTCGAGGCGGTGGCCAAGGGCCGCGACGCCAAGGCGGCGGCCAACTGGGTGATCAACGAATTTGCCGGACGGCTGAACAAGGAAGGCAAGGACATCGCGGCGTCGCCGGTGAGCGAAGCGCAACTGGGCGCCATCCTCGATCTCATCGCCGACCGTACGATTTCGGGCAAGATTGCCAAGGACGTGTTCGAGATCGTCTGGAAAGAGGGTGGCGAGCCGCGCGCAATCGTCGAAACGCGCGGGCTAAAGCAGGTTACCGACCTCTCGGCGCTGGAAAAGCTGGTCGACGACATCGTCGGCAACAACCCGGACAAGGTCGGCGACGCCAAGACGAACCCCAAGGCGATCGGTTGGTTCGTCGGCCAGGTGATGAAGGCGTCGGGCGGCAAGGCCAATCCGCAGGCCGTCAACGAACTCCTCAAGAAGAAGCTCGGCGCTTAGAGCGCGGCGCGTGCCGGACGTCGGCGCGCAAAAAATTGCGCGCGCGCGACGCTGATGGCGCCGAGCGACGCTCGCCGGGCGGGCGCGAAAGCGAATCAGTGCTGGCCGATTTGTGCGTTTTGCGCTCCGCTCGGGTCGTCAGCGCAGCTTTCGAAGCCCTTCGGCGCAAAATTATTTTCACAGGGTGAATCCGCCGGCTTCGGCGTTATGGCCCGGACGAAAGTGCGTCCGCTCAACGCGCGGCGCGCATCATCTCGAAGACAAAAACGCGCGCTGCGACATCGTATAAAGCCATATTTCATCGGCACTTCTACAATGCATCGGAATTTCACGCGCGTGCCTTCGTCATCGCGATGATTTTTTGTTGCGTGTTCGCCGGAGATTGCTCGGCGTTGTCGGATAAGCGGCGGGGCGGCGCACTTACACACAAAATTAAGTGGAGTCACTGTTATTTTTTTCCTGCTGTAGTAATCGGAGAGCAGTGCTGGTCGATTCGCGACCTCACTGCACCGATGTCGCCATCCACTCAAGCTAGGAGGGCAGCAATGGCGAAGAAGCGAAAGACGAAGGCGAAGAAGATCATCAAGAAGAAGAAAAAGAAGAAATAGTCGACGACGCCAAATCGGTCTTCGACCAACAAGTCGAAGATCGCGTCACACGGGCCGGCTGCTGTCGGGGGTCGATCTCACGATCTCCCACGACGCGCCGGCTCAGGTGGCCAAACGGGGGGCGTCGGCGGGACGGAGGCTTAGGCTTCATGATCGTCGCCCAAAGCGCGGTGGTGGAGAGAAGCGGCGGGTAACTCCAACCTTCCCACGGCAGTTTGCTTCACGGCTGATTGCCGGCGGACCAAAGCCTCGGGCATCTCGCCGACGCCCTCGGTATCTGAGTTGAAAATATCCTCCCAATAACTGACCGGCGTCGCAGACTTGTTCTGCGGCGCCGTTTTTCTTTCCCGACACGAGTGAGGCGATGCGCAAGCCGGGAACAAAGGCCAAAGCGGCAACGCGTGCCACGGCGCTTCGCCGCCGGCCGATCGAGCTTTACTATTGGCCGACGCCGAACGGCTGGAAAATATCGATCATGCTGGAAGAGTGCCGGCTGCCATACGTCGTGCGCGCGGTCGACATTTCCAAGGGTGAGCAGTTTGAGCGGCACTTTCTCGCGGTCTCGCCGAACAATCGTATCCCGGCAATCGTCGATCCGGATGGACCGGGCGGGCGGTCGATCTCGGTGTTCGACTCTGGCGCGATCCTGCAATATCTCGGCCGCAAGACCGGCAGATTTTATCCGCGCGAGGAGCGCGCGCGGGTTGCGGTCGACGAATGGCTGTTCTGGCAGGTCGGTGGCCTGGGCCCGATGGCCGGCCAGGCCAGTCACTTCCGCCGCTACGCGCCGGATTCGATGCCCTACGCGATCGAGCGTTATACCGATGAGGTCAATCGACTGTTCGGCGTCATGAACACGCGTCTTGCGACGCGGCCGTTTTTGGCCGGCCGTAATTATTCAATCGCCGACATTGCATGTGTCGGCTGGGTGCGGCTCGCCGATCGCATGGGGCAGGAGCTGGACAAGTTTCCGCACCTCAAGAACTGGTTCGAAACAATAAGGGCGCGCGAAGCGGTCAAGCGCGCTTTTGCCATCCGCGTCGAGGCGGCCGGCAGTGTCGACATACGCGACCCGAAGGTGCGTGCGGTTTTGTTCGGGCAAAGGGTTCGGTGAAACGCTTTATCTAACCGCCGGTTCAATTCGTCCGGGTCCAGGTCTGCCCCTTGCAGAGCAGCCCGCCCATGATGCAGCCCTTGAGCACCGCGGAATTGGGGCCCGTCATGGTGAATGAACCGGAATAGTTGTTGCCGTCCTCGGCGTTATAGACTTGCCCTTCCCACTTATCGCCGCCGACCGGCTTCATGCCAAGCACGATTGGCACGTTGAGCAGCGGTCGGCTCTGCTTGCTTGCGTCTTTGTTGTTCTTGTCGAGCTTCGGCCGGTGGGTCTCAGGGTCGATCGGTACTTTCATCCAGACCAGCGTGCCGCACAACGCTCCGCCGCAGTCGACGATCTTTATCCTGCCCTTTTGGTCTTCGGTCAGCCAGGTGCCGAACGGATCCGCGGCACGGGCAGGCGCCATCATTATGAGAGCAAGCGTGATTGCCGATCCGGCAAACGCCGCGGTTACGCGCAGTTTTTTCATCCGGTCCTCCCCACCCTCAACGAACGCGCGCGCAGAATAGCCAAGGAAGGCCGCATTGCAAGCCGCCTGCCGCCGTGGCTGGCGCCGCTTTCGTGTTTCGCTGCGCCGGTGGCGCTGCCGCGCTTTGCTTAACGCCGCGTTTCCGTTCCCAGGCAATCGCCGCGAGCCGAGTTCAGCTTTGATTCATCGCATTACTTAAACCACCGTTCAAATGTTCTGACGATTATCCGAGTATTCGCTGGGGACAAAGACCGGCGAAACACGCGAAAGCGAGACCGCCGGAAAGGCGAAAGACAGGGGTGTGTTATGGCGCGATTTGAAATTCTCGATGCTAACTTGGCGCCGCTCGGCGAAGGCCCGGCGGCCGGCGACATGCTGTTCGAACTAGGCATGATGTATTCGGTCGGCAGCGACGATGTTCCGGTCGATCTTATCGCCGCGCATAAGTGGTTCAACATTGCGGCGACGAAGGGCAACCTCGAGGCGATCCGGCTGCGTCGCGAAATTGCCGCCCAGATGTCGGACAGCGAGATTGCCGCGGCGCAACGCTCTGCGCGCGATTGGCTCAAGGGAACCGCGCCGGCTCAGGCGATCGCGGCGTAAGGGTTGCATAACCCGCTTGCCGCGGGACCCTTGCTTGGCGCATCCGTAGCGCTTAGTCATACCGGCGGACCGGAGAGGTGGCCGAGTGGCTGAAGGCGGCGGTTTGCTAAACCGTTATACGGTCTAAAGCCGTATCAAGGGTTCGAATCCCTTCCTCTCCGC
>CAWGWO010000006.1:0-428189 GCA_963826295.1 uncultured Alphaproteobacteria bacterium | reverse complement strand
CAGCCATCGCCTGGTCCAGGTCTAGCGGGGAGTACGTCATCATCATCGCAGCAACAGGTCGCCCCATACCCGGCGCGAGCCGATGCGCCGTCGCGGCGATGATATTGTTATGGCTCTCCGCTTTTGCCGCGCACGCGCAGTCGCCTGGCGTTATGCGTGACGTTAAGGCGGTGCCGGGCAAGGACGTGCGCGTCGCCGTCTACACCGATATTCGATCCGACTGCACGTCGGGCCCGTTGCCGGCGATTCGGCTCGCCGCCGCGCCGGCGCACGGCAAGGTCACGGTGAAGCGCGGCACGCTCAAGGCCACCAACATCAAACAATGCCTTGCTACCGAGGTTCCCGCCTTTGTCGTCTTCTACCGGGCGGCCGACAATTTCGGCGGCGCCGATTCATTCGACCTGGAAATCACCCTCGGCGCCCGCAAAGAGCTTCAGCACTTCCGCGTCAACGTGTCGAACAGACCGGGCGGCGGCCAAGGCATCTAGCCGCCGTGGTGGCGCCAGCTTAAAATTGGGCGGTTGTCGCGCGGCCTCGCACCGAGGTCACGCCGGGGTGTGCTTTTTTCAGTGCAACGCGGGCGATGCTTTGAGCGATCTTATCCGAATCCGTTACAACACGATGGCTCACAATACGCCGAACGGTGAATGGAAATGGCGCGTCGTGTTGGAGGCTGACGACGGCTTTGAGGAAGTATTGGTCAAAAGCGTGATCGTCAACGTGCCGTCATTCACCCGCGAAGACGATATGCCGGTGGTCGGGCGCAAATATCACATGGCGTGCCGTGGCCGGCTTCGCGTCGTCGATGGCGTCGGGATTATCGATCAGGTTTCAGGCAATCCGGCCGGCGGCGAGGGCGTGTAGGGCCTGCGGCGAGCAGGGCCGGCTTAGTGCGACATAAAAACTGGCAGCCGCATGTGCGCGATCAGATCGTGCGTGACGCCGCCCAGCATCTTTTCCCACAGGCGGGGATGCCCGAACGCGCCGGCCACGATCAGATCGGCACCGCGAGCGAGCGCTTCGGCTTGCAATGTGTCGGCAATCGCATCATGCGGGACGTTCTCGATGCGGACGGCTTCCACCGCAGCGCCATGCCGGAGCAGGTGCTCGACCATTCGCTCGCCTGACGGGCCTTGGTTGCCGTCAATGAAGCTTGACGGATTGATCATAATGACGGTCGAGCGCTCGGCACGCTCGATCAATGGCAGTGCGTCGCTGAGCGACCGTGCCGCTGGCCGGCTCGAGTTCCAGGCCAGCGCGATGTGCCGCCCTAGCGCCGCGGGGGGGTTCTGCGGCGGCACGAACAGCACCGGGCGTCCGGTCACGAACAGCAGTTGCTCGGAAAAGCTATAGCCGATGGATATCGGGCCTTCGGGCTCGTCACAGCCGAGAATGCATAGGTCGGCGTAACGCGCGTATTGTGGCAGCACGTCTGCGGCGGCGCCCTCGATCGCGAGCAATTCGGCGTCAAGGCCACGCTCCTGGGCCAGCGCGGCGACGGTCGATCGAAGGCGGTCCACGACCGCGCCGATCGAGGCCTGAACGCCCTCATCGAGATTACGCACAGCTGCGGCGGAGATGAGCCCGAGTTCGGCCGATTTGCGCGAATCCAATTGCGCGCGGCTCCACGCTTTGACGTAGAGGGCGGTCAGCCGGCTATTGTGGCGGACGGCAAGGTCGGCGGCCAAGCGCAAACGAACCAGCGAATGTTCGTCTTGGTCGATGTAGACCAGCAAATCCTTAAGCGCCATGGCGTCTCTCGTATCCGGCAAGCCACGGTCCAAGCGTGGCGTCGCCGCTTGCCGTGCGAATACCGGCGGTCCGAATTTGCCTCGCAATCACCGCGGTTTTGATTCCGGCGCCGCCGCCACGTCCTCGGTGGCTTTGCCGGTTGCTCCGAGATTGCTGCCGCCTGCGCCGGACTGTTGACCCGCGATGCGGACGATGTCGCCGGCGCTTAGCGAATCCGGCGGACTGTTCACCACGCGGTCGTCGACGCTTAGTCCTTTGACGACCTCGACCTCGGTGCCGAGATTGCGCCCGAGCGTGACCGGCTTGAGCTCGATCTTGTCGTCCGCGCCGATAGTGGCGACTTCCATCCCGTTCTCCCGAAATATCAGCGCACTCGTCGGGACACGCACGACGTTGGGGTTGCTCGGCACTTCGAAATCGACCTGGGCATAGGCGCCAGGCTTCAGAATGCCGCTCGGATTGTCGGCGTGTAATTCCACCAAGAGGGTTCGCGCGCTGGGATTAATGGCGTTCGACGTTGTGGCGACGGTGGCCTTAAAGGTTTTGTCCGGATATTGCGGCAAATGCAGCTCGGCGGTAAGGCCGGCCGCGATGTTCGCCGATAATTGCTGCGGCACCTGCACGTAGATGCGCATTTTGGTGATGTCGGCGACGCGGAACAGTTCGGGCCCGCTGCCGCCGCTGGTGCCGCCCGCGGTGCCGCTGCCGGCGTTGATCAGCGCGCCGATGTCGGTTTCACGGGCGGTCACAACTCCGTCGAACGGAGCGAGGATCCGCTTGAAGCTTTCCAGCGCCTCTATGCGGTCGACTTCGCCCTGGTCGGCGGCGGTTTGCGCAATGGCCGAGTTGAAGCGGGCAACCGCGCTATTGTAATCAGCTTCCTTGGCTTGCTGCTCCTGCACCGAGACAACGCCTTTGGGCAAGTCCCGCCAGCGCTGATACGTCGTCTCGGCGAACTGCTTTTCCGCTTCGCGAACTTTGACTACCGCGCGCGCCGCATTGAGCTTGGCCTGCGCCGCGGCAAGCTGGGCATCGAGGTCTGGGGTCTCGATCTCGCCGAGAACTTGGCCCTTTTTCACATGGGCGCCGAAGTCGAAATACCATTCCTTCAGATAACCGTTGACGCGGGCGAAGATCGGCGCCTCGTACCACGCCTGAACGGTGCCGGGCAGCACCAAGCGTTGCAGCGTTGGACCCGCCGTTGGGCTGATGACAGCCACGGTCGGAACCGCCTGCTGTTGGGTCCATTTCGTGACCTCGGCCTCGTGGCCGCGCCGCTGCAATATCCCGAACAGCACGATCACAATTGCAATCGAGGCCGCAACGATCCCGACCCGTCGGAGATTGCGCGATGGCGGCGGGCGCGGGACCGGTTCGGTCTGGGAGTTATGCGGCTCCAAGGCGTTTTGTCCTGTTGTCCTGCCGCTCAAACGGTCGAAGCGGGTTGTGAAGGATGTGGTTCGGCGAGCAGCCGCCCGCCGCGCGCGTGCAACAGGCTAAACACCGTCGGCACAAAGAACAGCGTCGCCACCGTCGCGACGAGAAGGCCGCCGATGACCGCGCGGCCGAGCGGCGCGTTCTGCTCACCGCCTTCCCCGAGCGCGAGTGCCATCGGCAGCATGCCGATGATCATGGCGAGCGCCGTCATCAATACGGGACGGAAACGAGTGAAGCCCGCTTCGAGCGCCGCCGCTGTCGCGTCCAGGCCCTGAGCCAGACCCTCACGCGCGAAACTCACCAGCAGGATCGAATTCGCCGTGGCGATGCCCATGCACATCACGGCGCCGGTCAGGGCAGGGACCGACAGTGTGGTTCCGGTCATGAACAGCATCCAGACGATGCCGGCGAGCGCCCCCGGCAAGGCGGTGATGATGATGAACGGGTCGAGCCACGATTGGAAGTTCACCACGATCACCAGATAGATGAGCACGACGGCGCCGGCCAGCCCGAAATACAATTGGCTGTACGCGCTGGCCATGGTGCGGACCTGCCCGCTCAGCGCAACATAAGATCCGCGCGGCACGTCTTTTCTGGTTTCGCTGAGGATGCGATCGATATCGCCGGAAACGGCGCCGAGGTCGCGCCCCTGGATGGCACCGTAGATGTCGATGACGGGTTGCACGTTGTAGTGGGAGACGACGCCCGGACTTGGGCCCGGCGTTATTTGGGCAAGACCGCCCAGATATCGCGGCGTCTGGGTTTCCGGCGACGTGATCGGCACGTTGCTCAGGTCTGACATCGAGTTGATCCGATATTGCGGCATCTGCGCGACAATTGGGTAGGAGACGCCGTTGCGCGGATTAAGCCAGAAATTCGGCCTCACCTGGCCGCTGCCGGACAAGGTGACCAGGAGGCTGTTGGCAATGTCGCGCTGAGTCAGGCCGACTTCGCCCGCCAGCGTGCGATCGACGTTGACGTTAAGCTGCGGATAATTGAACACCTGCTGAATACGTAAATCGGCAATGCCCGGCACGGTGCGGATGCGTTTGAGCAGATTGGTCGCATAGGCATAATTGGCCTTCTGGTCGTTGCCGATGACTTGCACGTCGATCGGCGCCGGAAGGCCGAAATTGAGAATCTGAGACACGATGTCTGCTGGCAGGAATGCGAACGTCGTTCCCGGAAACTTTTGCGGCAGAACTGTGCGCAGCTGCTTGATGAAGGAATCGCTGGGGGCGTGATCCTCCTTCAGCGTGATCAGGGCATCGCCCTCTTCCGGACCGATCGTTCCGGTGTTCTGGTAGGCCATGTTGATGCCGCTGAACGGCAGCCCAATGTTGTCGACGATGTTGTCGAGCTGATTAGGCGGAATCGTCTGGCGGACAGTCTGCTCGACGAGGTCGAATAGCCGCGCCGTCTCCTCGATCCGCGTGCCGGGCTGGGCCCGCACGTGCATCAAGATCTGTCCGGAATCGACCGCCGGAAAGAAGTTCTCGCCGAGAAACGGCCATAGTCCAAAAGAAAGCACGACGCAGGCCAAAAATCCGGCGACGAAAGTCTTCGGTGAAGCGAGCGCCAGCGTTAGCAGCCATCGATAACGCGCGCGCACGCGCGCGAAACGATCGTCGAAAAACTGCTGAAAGCGTTTAAGTGGGTTGCGCGAGTTGGCCGTGGAAGGCTGCGCGCTATCGTGACCGGACTGATGACCGCGCATTAGATAATAAGCCATCGTGGGCACCAGCGTGCGCGACAGCAAAAACGACCCGATCAGCGCAAACACCACGGCCTCGGCCAGCGGCTGGAAAAGATAGCCGGCGACGCCGCCAAGCTGGAACATTGGCACGAATACGATGCACAGGCAGAGCAGCGTGACGAACGCCGGAATGACGATCTGCTGTGCGCCGTCAAGGATCGCGGTTCTGACGTCCTTGCCCTGTTCGAGGTGGTAGTTGATGTTTTCTATGGTGACGGTGCCGTCGTCGACCAGAATGCCGACGGCGAGCGCGAGCCCGCCCAGCGTCATGACGTTGATGGTCTCGCCGAGCCAAGACAACAGCGTCAGCGAAAACAGAATCGCGAGCGGGATTTCGATAAGGATGATCACCGTCGAGCGCCAACTGCCGAGGAAGACGAGGATCATCACGCCAACCAGCACGGCGGCCAGCGCCGCCTCGCGGATGACGCCGAATACCGCGGCCTTGACGAAAACCGACTGATCCCCGACCGCGTGGAGGCTTAAGCTCGACGGCAGGCTCTCCTCGACCCGCGGCAGTAAAGACTTGATTCCATCGATGACATTGAGCGTTGATGCCGAACCGGCCTTGAGGATGGTCATCAGCACTGCGCGCGAGCCGTTGACGCGAACGAGATTGGTCTGCGGCGGTGAGCCCTCATGCACGTAGGCGACGTCGTGTACGTAGATGATGGTGTTGTTGACCTTTTTCAGCGGCAGGTCGTTGATTTGCTCCAGCGCGACCGGACTGGCGTTGAGCGCAACGTTCCAGTCGAACTTGCCGACCTTGGCGTCGCCGGCGGGCAGGATCAGATTCTGCACCGAGACTGCGTTGAGCACATCGTCCGCGGAAACGCCGTGCGCCTGCATCGCCTGCTGGTCGAGGTCGATTTGCACCTGCAGTATCTTGCCGCCGTAGGGCGAGGGCACAGCCGCTCCGGCGACGGTGGCGAGCTGCGGGCGGATGAAGTTCTGGCCGAGATCGAACAACTGCATCTGCGGCAGTTTTTTACTCGACAGCGCGAGCTGCAGGATCGGCACGCTGGAAGCGTTGTAGCTCAGCACGTAAGGCGGGGTTATCCCGGGAGGCAACAGCTTGAGCACCGTTTGGGAGGCCGCTGTCACCTGCGCCAGCGCCGCGGCGATGTGGACATTTTTCTGAAAGAAGATTTTCACCACGCCGTAGCCGGTGAACGACTGCGACTCGATATGCTGGATGTCGGCGACCTGGGCGGTCAGATAGCGTTCGTAGAAGTAGATGACGCGGCCGGACATGTCTTTCGGCAGGAGGCCGTTATAGGTCCAAACTACGCTGACGACCGGAATGTCGATGTTGGGGAAGACGTCGGCAGGGGTCAAAAGCGCGGCGCGCGCGCCGAACAGCGCGATGACGACGGCGAGGACTACGAAGGTATAGGGACGCCTCAATGCGGTAAGGACGATCCACACGGCCGGGTGCTCTCCTATCGAATCACAGCTTGCGTTGGCGGTGCAGCAAGCTCGACACCACCGGCACGAAAAAGAACGCGGTCAGGGTATCGACCGTTAATCGGCCGATGACGGCGCCGCCGACCGGCGCGTTCTGCTCGCCACTTTCGCGGAACGTCAAAGCCATCAGAACCATGCCGATGATCGTGGCAAGCCCGATGATCGCGACAAGCGCAGTCGTCAATACCCGGCGGAAACTGGTAAGCTTGGCCTCCAACGCCGCGGTCGCGGCGTTGAGCCCATCCACCATGCCTTCGCGCACGAGGCGGACCAATATCACGCTGTTCGCTGTCGCGATACATACGCGCATCGCTGGGACCGACGGCGCACCGAGGATCGAAATGAGCAACGAGGGGGACGACGAACGCATAGCGCGATCCGAACGATCCAGAAACGTGTGATCTCCTGCCGAAACTGCTCGGCCGCCGGAGAACTGGACCGGCCTTTCCTGTCGCCGCGGCAAATCTACACGAACCCCGATACTGCGTAAGTGGCATCGCTGCCGCAGGCCTTTTGAGGCCTCAATTGCCGCTGGAACCCAACTCGGGACCTTATCCGCGACATAGTCTTTATCGACTTTGGGCTCATCGAAGGGGCGCTCCGAGGGACAAAGGCGCAGCAAGTGGGCCGGTTGTGGAGTTTGCCTACCCTTAGCGTGCTGGCTTTTCTGATTGCCGTATCTCTGGCCTGGGCCGGGGAGTCGCCCCAGCTCCTTCCAACGCGCGACGTCGACATCACCTACGACGTGACCCGGCCGGGGCAACCGAAAATCCGCGAGCGCGTGCGCTGGCTTGCCGCTGAGCAACTGGAGCGGATCGACGGCCCGGACAGGTCCGCGACGATTTTCGATCGCAAGGCGCATGAAGTCACATTGCTTACGCCTCGTAATCATTCGTATCGCAAGCTCGAGGGCACGGCGCGGCAGCCGCCGGAGCCGGCCAGCGGCACGGCGCTTAAGCGCGGCGACGAAGCCGTGGTGGGAGGCTTGCACTGTACCGAATGGACGTGGACTGACGATGTCGAGACGCACACCGCATGCATCACCGCCGATGGCGTGCTGCTCCGTCTGGTGACCGATGGCCAGACGATAATGCAGGCGCGTTCCGTGCACTATGGCCGGCAAGGCCCCGAGCTTTTCCAAGTGCCGCCGAATTACACGCCGGCGCTCGCTCCCGAAGGCGGTCCTGGCGAGTGAGATGCTCGTGCCGCGGCGCGCTGCCGGAGAATCTGTTGCCGCTTTGCCACATCCACCGGCGTTAGTTGATTAGCCGTCATCGCTATATTGACAAGATTACAACGCAGCCCGAAGCTCACGTTATATATTTCAGGATATAGCGGGCGGGGTGGAACGTGACTTTAGCAATGAGCCGTCGGGGCAATCCGACAATCGTGGCGCACGAAAGCGTCCGGGCATCCAAACTCATCGGATATGGATGGCGATGTGCGATAGCCGGTTTGGCGATCGCGTTGATGCCGGTTGGCGCCTACGCGGGTGATGCGTATTCCATGGCGGTTAAGGCTCCGCCGATGTCGCCGTATCCCGGATACGACCCCATCAATCCATATGTTTCCTGGCAAACGTATGAATCGTGGCAGTCGTGGCTCCATATGATTTCGGCAACGCAGAACGCGCAGCCGCATTGGATGACGCCTCTCGTAACGGTCACGCCGCGGCTCGAACAAGAGTTCCGCGCCGACTTCTACAGCCAGAAAAACGGGACTGGCAGCCAAGGGAACGGCCAACAGCTTCAAAATTTTGGTGGGCCGGGCGGCTTTAGACTGGAAGTTATCCCCGCCTACAATGTTGAAGCCATTGTAGCGATTCCGTCCTATGTAAATGCCAACGGTCCCAAAGGCGATGCTACCGGATGGGGCGATTGGCCGGCCTTCCTTGTCAAATACCGCTTCATTTCGGCGAACGAGCAGAACGGCAATTATATCGTCAGCGGTTTCTTTCAGATGACGGATCCGCTCGGCACGCCCGCGAAAATATCAACCAATGTTTGGACCGCGCAGCCGACGATCGCCTTCGGTAAGGGCTGGGGCGATTTCGACATTCAAATGACCATTAGCCAGCAATATCCGGTTGCCGCGCATCCTACGCCTGGCACCACGACCGCCGCCGCCATGACATCCTTCGGCGATCCGATCCTCTGGAATACGAGCTTTCAGTATCACTTCCTGCAGTATTTTTGGCCGGAGATCGAGGTCAACTACGAATGGTGGCCCAACGGAGAACACGCGGGCCTCAATCAGGTCATGCTGACACCGGGCATCATCTTTGGTCGCTTTCCGATTGGAAAAGACAATCCGGATCGGCCAGTCAATCTGATCGTCGGCGCCGGTTACCAGTTTGCGGTGACAAGCAATCCGGTGACCTACAACAACTTCGTCGGCACGGTTCGGGTCACGTTCTAACCACGGGCCGAATGCCGCGCGAGCGGCAAGAAAAATAATCGAAGAAAAACAATCCAAGGTTTTTGTCGCACGGCACTGAATGTGCCGTGCGATATCGCGCGGCAAAAATGTCACACGGCTGGGATTTCGCGGCGTGTTGTCCACCGCGAAGACGGTGCCGCCTTGTCATAAATTCGCAATAAAGTCATTCTGGTACCGCCGATAAAGGCCGGTCGACAGGGGGGCTGTCGCACCAAAACGGGGGCCATCGTGAAAAAGCTTGTCGCGGCGGCGGCTCTTATTGTCGCCTTTGGCGGATGCGCTACGCAGGCTTTGGCCGACGACTATCCGCTCGTGACGAAGGCGCCGATGTACACGGCGCCGGCCAAATCGGCGGCCTGCGGCAGCGTTTATGATTTCTTTTTTACGGCATGCCCGCTGACTTGGTACGGCATCAGCGTTTATGGCACCGTCGACATGGGCGGTAGCTACCAGACCCACGGTTCGCCCTTCGACCCGAACTTTACGACCGGCGCGTCCTATCTGCTCAATAAGCCAAGCCGGATCGCCGAGTGGACGCGCGCGCCCAACGGCCTGAGCCAATCGGTTGTGGGCGTTAAAATCAGTGAGTCCTTCGCGCCGGGCTGGTCCGTCGTCGGACAAGGCGAACTGGCGTTCGATCCGTATTCCGCATTGTTGGCGAACGCGCCGCAAGCACTGCAGAACTCCATCGGGGTGCCGCAGAACCTGCAGGAAATACCCGTCGATTCGAGCCGGTGGGGCTGGTTGGCCGGACAAATCTATAGCGGCGTGAGTTCGCCGATTTATGGCACCGTGACCTTCGGTCGACAAAACACGCTCAACTTGGATCTCGTTAACGCATACGATCCGATGGGCGGTTCCTACGCCTTCTCGCCGATCGGCTTCTCCGGAGCAACCTGCGGCAGCGGCGATACCGAAGAATGCCGCTACACCACCGCAATAAAATATCGCCTCAACGTCGGTGACTTCCGCCTGGGAGTGATTGGGCAGCCCTTGAGGAATGGAGCCTATAATCCGAACAACGGCGCGATCCAGGGCGATATCGGCGGTGACGTCAGGCGCCTGGGGCCGGGCACTCTCTCGCTTGATGTCGTCGGCGCGTATGACAGAGACGCCGTGAATATCGGGCCGACGGGCGGAGTTTCTCCTCAGCCTGGTTACGTTGGCGCATTGGCGCCTCAGTTTCTGCAGGCGACGATTTCTAACCAAGCGAGCGTCACGGTTGGCGCAAAGTACTCATTCGGTTCGTTTGACGCTGCTCCGGTGCTGGGCAAGGCAGCCGCTCCGCCGCCTTCTGTGCCGCTCACGCTTTATGCCGGCTATGAGTACGTCCAGTTCTCAAACCCCAGCGATCCGCAGACCGCATTCTACGATGACGGGTTCCTCTTCTCGAATGCCGGTGGCTCTATCACCGGGGCCGTGGCTGGTCCAAACGGCACCGCGATCAACAACAACGCCTACAACGGCCTTTGCGGCGGCGGCACCGCCGGGTCCGCTACTTGCAGCAACAAGATCTTCCAGGTGGCGTGGATCGGTGCAAAATACGGCATCACCAAAAACCTGGATGTCATCGGCGCGTATTATTACTACAACCAGAACCAATACGGGAACACTCCGGCGGGGACATACTGCACCGGCGCTCCAACGACGACTGCGGCCGGCGCCCTGGGTAACGGATCAAGTGCGCACGGCCAATGTGCCGGCACGGAGGATTTTTGGTCCGCAGTGATCGATTGGCGGTTCCTGCCGAAATGGGACGCCTATCTCGGCACGTTCTTTTCGCAGGTCAACGGCGGATTAGCGGCCGGTTATCTCGCCCGCAACAACCTCGCCACGACTGCCGGAGTCCGCTTCCGGTTCTGATCGGCTAGGGGCGAAGATCGCGCGAGAGCCCCAGTCCCGCGTCTGCACCGGCTCAAAGAGCCGTGTTCGACCCTCTTGACGGCGTTGTTGCTCAATCCGGCGGCGCGAAGCACAATGGCCGCCGCGGCGAACTGTTCGGTAAAGAACACGGCGTCCGACGAAACAATTCCGACGGACGCTGAAAGATTTAGGGACGGGAAGCCATGACGGTGGAATCTCCGCCGGTCCAATCGGAGGCCGTCGCGACGACCGCTGTGCCGGCTGCCCGCTGGGGCCAACTCCTGTGCGGCATCGGCTGCATGGTGATGATTGCCAACCTGCAATATGGCTGGACGTTGTTCGTCAACCCGATTGATCAGAAATATCACTGGGGCACGGCGGCGATCCAAGTGGCGTTCAGCGTCTTCATCGCCACCGAAACCTGGCTTGTTCCGGTTGAAGGTTGGTTCGTCGATCGCTTCGGGCCGCGCATTGTCGTCGCCTTTGGAGGCATTGTCGTTGCTTTCGCCTGGACGCTGGATTCGGTGGCAAGTTCACTATCGCAGTTGTACATCGCCGCGGCGATAGCGGGCGTCGGCGCCGGCGCGGTCTACGGCACCTGTGTCGGGAATGCGCTCAAATGGTTCCCTGACAAGCGCGGCCTCGCCGCCGGTCTGGCCGCCGCCGGATTTGGCGCCGGCACGGCCGCCACGGTTGTCCCGATTCGCGATCTCATCCTCGCCTATGGCTATGAGACCGCGTTCCTGTGGTTCGGACTGGTGCAGGGAGCATCGATTCTGATCTTGTCCTGGTTCCTGCGGGCGCCGCAGCCGGGCGAGACCGTGAAGCCCGAGGCGCGGTTGATGCAGGCCTTGCACGATTCCACGCCGTTCGAAATGTTGCGGTCGCGCGTGTTCTGGCTACTCTATCTGATGTTCGTCATGGTCTCGGCGTCAGGGCTGATGGCGACGGCGCAGATCGCACCCATCGCCAAGGATTTCAACCTCGCCAATCACGAGGTGACAATCCTGTTCGTCACCGCGACCACGCTGAGCGCGGCTCTGGTGATCGACAACATCCTCAATGGTGCGGCGCGACCGTTCTTCGGCTGGATCTCGGATATAATCGGCCGCGAAAACACCATGGCAATCGTGTTTGCGCTTGGCGCGGTGGCTTATTGGGGCCTCGGGCGGTTCGGACACACCCCATATATGTTCATCGTCATGGCCGGACTTATCTTCTTCACCTGGGGTGAAATCTTCAGCTTGTTTCCGTCGACTTGCACCGACACCTACGGCGCGAAATACGCCACCACCAACGCTGGGCTGCTTTACACGGCGAAGGGTACCTCCGCATGGATCGTGCCGCTGAGCAGCCTTGTGAAAAACTACAGCGGTCATTGGCACTGGGTGTTCGTCGCGGCAAGCGTCATGAACCTGATTGTGGCGGCGCTGGCGCTGCTTGTGCTCAAGCCAATGCGGCGTCGTGCCGCGGCGCGAAGTTGAAGAGGCATTGCCGGGGACAACAAGTTAACGGTCGCTTGCGCGCCGGTGAAAAACCGCTCATCCTCGTTTGCGGGGGACATCATCCGCTGGCGGTTTAATTCGCTCGCCGTGGCAGCGGCCGCTGATGGTCGGAGCCTTTTGCACTTACGCCGTCGTCGCCCTCGGTTGAGTTGGAGTGCACTCGCTCGTGCCGGCGCCAGCCAAGCTTCCGCTCAGACATGCCGGCCGCCCAGATGGAGGCGCGGCGCTGCTGCGCCGGTTGGCCACAGGCGCACTCGTCTCGATCGCGCTCGCGTCCTGCGCCGTGGGTCCGGACTACCGGCCGCCCGAGGCGCCGATGCCACAAAATTATGCCGCGGCATCCGCCGGCAGGGGCAGCATCCGCGAGGCGGCGGTCGCCGCCAAGTGGTGGCGCTCATTGCACGACCGCGAACTCGATTCGTTGATCGATCGCGCTATCGCGGCAAGCCCAACGCTCGAAATCGCGTTGAACCGGATCCAGCAGGCGCGCGCGCAGGAAGCTGTGGTGATTGGCACGGCGTTGCCGTCCGTCGGAGGCAGTGAGGGCGGAGCTTTCGGCACCGGCAGCGACTTGGCCCGCGGCCGCGCTTCGCAAACGCTGGTTTCCTCCGAGAACGGTGTTGGCAGTACGCAGATCAGCAATATCGCCGGCTTCGACGCGGCCTGGGAGCTCGACGTTTTCGGCAAATACCGCCGCGGCATCGAGGCGGCACAATACGACGTCGATGCGGCAATCGCCGACCGCAACATGGTCTTGATCTCGCTCGTCGCCGACGTGACGCGGGCCTATCTCGATTTGCGCGCGCTGCAAATGCAACTCGCCGTCTTGCGCAAGAACATCGATGTTGCGCGGAAATACGTCGACTTCGTTCAGCAGCGCTACAATCGCGGCATCACCAACGAGCTGGACGTGACGCTCGCGCAGCGCGAGTTGGCGCGATTGGAGGCGCATGTTGCGCCGCTCACCGCGCAAATCGGCGCGGCGCGATACGCGATTGCCTTCTTGATCGGCGAATTCCCGGAGAATCTCGGTAGCGAACTCGCCAAGCCGCGCGAGCTTCCGGTGCTGCCGCCGCGCATCAGGTCTGGGTTGCCAATCGATCTCTTGCGGCGACGGCCCGACATTGTCGAAGCCGAGCGGCAGCTCGCGGGCGCCACCGCGCTCATCGGCGTCGCCACCGCGAACTTGTTTCCGCAAGTCGCGGTCACCGCCGGTGTCGGACAGCAGCAGGTGCCCGGCCTCACGGCGGCGGCTATCAATCCCATATGGTCGGTGGGACCGGCGGTGGCAGCTCCCTTTTTGGATTTCGGCCGGCTCGACGCCGCGGTGGAAAAGGCCGATTTTCGCACCCGCGAGCTGTTGTTCAACTACAAGCAAACGGTGCTCAACGCGGTTCGCGAGGTGGACACGGCGGTCGAAGCTTATGCCGCCGAGCAGGATCGGCTGCGGCACTTGGCCGAAGCCGTGGCGGCGGCGCGGCGCGCGGTATCCCTCGCTACCGAGCGATTTGATCGAGGATTGATCAACTCGCTCAACGTGATTGATGCCGAAAGACAAGAATACACGATCGAGGAAGAATACGTGTTGGCGCAGCAAAGCGCCGCCGAACAATTGGTGACGCTTTACAAATCGCTCGGCAGCGGCTGGGAGGATTACCAAATCCTGCCACCGATTCCGCCGCCGCTGCCGGCGATTGCCGCCGCGTTCAAAAGCCTGATTGAGCCGCGCGCGCCGTAAAGCCCGACCGCCGCTTCTTTATCGCGCTGCAACCATTGCGAAGATTTAACTTCCTGCCAGGGAACCGATTGTTCGCCGGAACCTTGGTTGGACGCCAAACCCCAGACGGGACGAATCCCGAAGCGGGGAGTATGCCCATGTGGTTCATTACGCGGTCGTTCGTTATGCCGCCGTTCGCTGGATCGTCGTTTGTCGACTCGCGGTTCGCAGCCTCGAAAGCCCGATTACGGATTGTCGCCGCCTGCGCGGTCGCTGCGCTCACTGTCGCCCTCGCAACCAACGTCGCTTCGGCCGCGAGCAGCGGCAAAAAGGATGCGACGATCAAAGCGCACCACGCGCATCACGCTTACGTGGTGCATCGCTGGCGCTATGCCCGTCCGCGACCGCCTTACGGATACGCCAAATATCCCCCGGGTGCGATCGTGGAGCCGGGCTACGTGTTCCTGCCCGGCGCCGGCATTCTGGACGAGGCGTGTGATTTGCCGACGAGCGCCTGTCCGAACGAGTATCGCGACGTTCAGTGAAATCTGCCGTTAAAAGTCTATCGTCCGTAACGAGCAGTTCGCGGACGGGGCTTGCGCGTTGCTAGCTGACCGGAGCGGCGCCTGAAAAAGCCGAGACCGCAGAGCGGCTGGACCCCCGTGCAGCTTTGCCGGTGCACCGCCATAAGGCGTTTTGCTCGTCCGGTGTCACAGAAGCATCAAGCTTGTGGCAATTATGCCACGTCCCGGACGGAACTACCGTCATAACCCGCCGACTCTAAGGCGAGGGAACAAATTGTCATCCCACCGTCATCCCCGAAAATTAGACCGGGCGAGGGCTAACAGTTCCTTAAGTTTTCAATTCCCGCACGGGTGGAGGGGGTAATAATGGTCATAAAACGTCGACTTGGTGTGTTGTTCGCCAGCGCGGTGCTGGGTACGTCCTTGACGGCGCTTCCGGCATTTGCCCAGGACGCTCAAAACCCGCAGCAATTGCAGAACCAAATCAATGGGATGCAGAAGCAATTGCAGGAAATGCAGCATAAGCTGAATCAGGCCGAGCGGCAGGCGACCGCTGCTCAAACGGCCGTGCAAAATCTCCCGGCCGGCCTGTACAATCAGGCGCCGTCTGGTTCGCCGATGGTCACCAAAGGGCCTCCTGCGTGGCTCGACAGCGTCCACATCTCGCTGGCGGGTTCGTTCATCGCGATGGAAGGTGCCTGGCGCGAGCGGAACGAAATAGCCTCAGGGGCCAGCGACCTGCCTTTCAGCACCCTGCCGTTCGGCAACACGCCTCTCTACAACGAGAACGAATTGCGCTTCAGCGCCCAGCAGAGCCGCATCACGGTGGTGGCGAAGGGCGACATCGATCCGGCCCAGCATCTCCTCGCGCATTATGAAATGGATTGGCTTGGCGCCGGCGTGACGGCGAATTCGCGCGAAAGCAACAGCTACAATCTGCGCGTCCGCCAATTGTTCGCCCAGTACGACAACGACAATTACCACTTCCACGTCAAATTCGGCCAGCAGTGGAGCCTTTTGACCCAAGAGCGCGTAGGCATGATGGAAGCCGAAAACACTCCGCTGACGATCGACGCGCAGTACGCCGTCGGCTTCAACTGGGTGCGGCAGCCCTCGATCCGGTTCGTCGAGGATTGGAACAAGCAGGTGTGGTTCGGCGTCTCCGTCGAATCACCCCAAGCCGCCATCAGCGGTACATTGCCCGCCTCGGCTGCAACCTATCCTTTCGCAGTCAATGCAGCCAACAACTGCAACAATTCGGGTCTGCTAGACAGCGCTACCTACTGCTCCAATGACGTTGCACCGGATATCATCGAAAAGGTCGCGTTTGATCCAGGTTGGGGCCACTACGAGGCTTTCGCGCTACAGCGCTGGTTTGCGGATTCGGTGTCGCCGTACGTAAGCGCCACCACACCCGCATCCTGGTCGAACCAAACGACCTTCGGCTGGGACGTTGGCGGCTCCGTTTTGCTTCCTGTCGTCCCCAAGCTTGTCGACCTGCAGGGTAGCGTGATGTACGGCCAAGGCGGTGGCCGTTACGGTTCGAGCCAATTGGCCGATGTCACCTACAGTTCGAATGGAACGCTGACGCCGTTGCCATATCTCGGAGCAATGGTCGGCATAGTGGCCCACCCCATAACCGGTCTTGATATCTATGCCTACGCTGGCCAGGAGCAGGTGAACGCTAATTCCTTTAGCGCCGGTGCCGCTTTGGGCGGTTATGGCAACCCACTTGCCGGCAACAACGGCTGTTCGCTCGCCAACCCGGCGTATGCGAATAACCCCGGCGGTGTCGGCTCAGCATCGTACAACTCAGCGATCGCCGGTTCGACGTGCACCGCGAACGTGCAGAAGACGCAGGAAATCACTGTCGGCTTCTGGCAAGACGCTTACAAAGGCGCGCTAGGGCGCGTGCGGGTGGGCGTGCAGTACGAGTATGTCAGGCTGACAGCGTTCGGAACCAGCTGTCCGGCCGCCGGCGGTGCATTATGTACCGCAGGCGCGATCTCGACGCCGAACGCAGGCCTCAACCCGAACAACAACGTCGTGTTCTTCTCGCTGCGCTACTATCCGTTCAACTAATCGCACGCGATCAAGGTTCCAGAGAAAGCGCCGCCGACGCAGGTCGGCGGCGCTTTCATTTTCTTTGTGTGAAACCTCTGAGATTGGCAGCGCGCCTGTTACGAGACGCGGGCATCGATTTAGTTTCTTTCAGCGACGCCCCGGATTGCGCAACGTTACTGCGACCAGGATTTGTTGGAGAACAGGTCGAAGAACGGCTTGTTCGGCTGTTGCGTAACGGCGGCTTGTGGTGGCTGTGCGGAATTCGAGGGGGCCTGATTGGGCGGCGCGTAAGGCGGAGCTGAGGCCGTGTAGTTGCTCGGCGGGTGCGGCATGGCCGGTTGTGATGCGCCGTAGATCGGAGCAGGTTGCGGTTGCTGCCCGGCCGTTCCCGAAGGCCCGCTGGCGGTCGGTCCTTGCGTCTGACTTGCCAAGCCGGTGCTGGCCACTGCCGATTGTGGCGCAGCGACGGAGGTCCTCGCGTCGATGGCCTCGAAGCTCTGGGGCGCATCCGTGTCCGTCGGTACGCGGTCCCGGAACGTGTCCAGGAATCCAGCGTACGCGTCCTTGAGAGAATCGGAATTCATTCCGGGCTGTGGCGGCGGCGCCGGAGCGGGAGCTGTATTGGTCGCAACTTGTCCCGGCGCAGGGGCCGTAGCCGCGACAGGCACAGGCGCAGCGGACGCATTAGCGACCGGTGGCGCCGGAGCAACCGCGCTGGTCTGCTGAGGGGCAGCCACGCGAGAAACTTGCGGTGGTGCGACCGCTGTCTGAAGGGAAGTGGGCGGAGGAGACGATGCAGTAGAAGACGACGGGAACGGAGCAAAGGGAGATGAAATCTGCGAGCACCCGGCGAGCACCGGCACCATTACCAGGGAGGATATCAAGGGCGCGAAACCCAGGCAGCGGCAGCTTTTCGCAGCCGGCCAACGGCCAATCGCGGTTCGACCACACAACCCTTGGGTCCCCATGACGACCTTAAAACAACCGCATCATTTCGATGTCAAGGATGACCTACATCTACACGAAGGAGTCCCGCTGGATGACGCGCACCCCCTCGCTTTGTCCGAATAGCAATTTTCACTGAGCCATATTTGCAACAACCGTCGCCAAAAAATCGGCTAAACAAGAAAATATAGCGCAAACAGCGTGTTGGATCATTTACCTCGATTATCAGTGGAATCGACCGACGAGGGCCGCCGGTATATCATTGCCGTGGGCTAGGTCCGTAAATTCGGAAAGCGCGTGCTGGGCGCGTGGGCTGAGTGCGTTCGCGTTGGACGTTCATCGGCCTTTGTGCTCGTCGGTAAACGAACGGCCGCGCACGAGGTAAATGCTGGTGCTGGTCAAGCGAGGCTGCACACTTTTGGCTGCGATCGGCGCAGCGACTTGCTTTGTTCAAGTCGCCGGCGCGATGGATTTGAATTCCTTTTCGCCGGCACCGCCGCAGCCGCAAAAGCCCGCTTGGGCCGGCTTTTATTTGCATAATGATTCCGGCGGCACTTCGGACGGTACGCCCTGGACAACGGTCGGGCCTTCGACCGGATTCGCGTCGCCCGTTACGGCGCCGGCGACCTCCGTCAACGGCAACTTCGGTTACAATTTTCAATCGGGAAATCTCGTGTTCGGGCTTGAAGGTTCGCTGGCGGCGGCCAACTTCGACGGCCGGTTCACCGCGCCGTATCTGCCGGCGATGACGTCCGGCGCCTGGTCGCCGAACATGAACTGGCTCGGCACCGTGACCGGGAAGGTCGGCTATTCGTTCGGCCAGTGGATGCCTTATCTTAAGGGCGGCTTTGCCGCCGCCGACGTCGGCACGCCGTTGCAGGGCGCGCAAGTCGGCGCGTTTTCGCAGTCCGCCCAGCAACTAAGCGGCTGGACTGCCGGCGCCGGTCTCGAATATCAGATTACGCCGAAGCTCTCTTTGGGGCTTGAATATCTGTACACCGACTTCAGCAGCGGCGGCGCTAATGGCGCACCGGGATCGCTCGGCGGCGCCCCGATTTCGGGTTCGCCCGAAATGTACTCGACTGCGCTGAAGAGCCAGAGCCTGCTTGGCCGGCTTAACTACAAAGCCGGCTGGTAGACTGCGATCTAAGCAGTTGCGTGTGAGGGCGCACGCTGTGTCGCTTCGCAATTTTCGACGAAGTGAACGATCTGGCGCACCAAGTTGCCCTCGAGCAAGGGCGCGTGGCCTTGGTCGGGTACTTCGATCACGTCCATTTTCCCGCGCCGCGCGCGCATAGCCTCGACCGTCGCCGCCGTCAGGATATCGGAATTAGCGCCGCGGACGACGAGCATGGGAACACCGGCGAGCGCGTCGAATTCGTTCCACAGCTCCGGCATCGGACGTTCGACGTCCATACCCGCAAGCGCCCGCGCAATACCGATGTCATAGGCTGGTTTGAGCATCCCGTTCTTGAAATGCCAGGTCAGCCGGGCGCCAGCGAGCCATTGCTGCGCGGTCAGCTTGGGGAACTGCGCACCCAACAGGCTGCGGAGGATTTCGGCGCCTTCCTCGTAGGTGCGCGGATGCGGCATTTTGCCGATATAACTCTTGATCCGTGCAATTCCCTTGGTCTCGTGCACCGGACCGATATCGTGCAGCACCACGCCGGCGATCGCGGTTGGAAACGCCGCGGCAAGCAACATCGTGAGAACGCCGCCACGCGAACTGCCGATAAACATTGCCGGGCCGACGCCGAGCGCAAAGAGGATGCTGACGATGTCGCCGAGTTCCGTCATGCAATTGTAGTTGGTATGATCGGCGTCGTGCTCAGAATGGCCGCGCCCGCGCGAATCGATGGCAATGACATGGCGTCCGGACCGGCCTGCAGCCAGCGCCGGCGCCAGCTCGTGGAAATCGGCTGTCGTGCGCGCCAGACCCGGCAGGCAGACTACAGGCACCCCGGGCGAAGTGCGGTTGCCGTACTCACACACGTGTAGCCGCAGCCCATCCGGCGCAGTGACGAAGAGGCTCCGGCCCGCTCCGAGCGCGCCAACATGCCAATCCGGCACCAAATGGGGGGAGGGCTTGTTCATTGCCATTCCCTATCGCCCGGCTCACCGCTGGGTGCGGTGAATTCACAAAATCGACATTAGCTTCTCGTTGGGCAAGAGGGCAATAAGGAAAATGTTCCCTATCCACCCCGACGCAGATCGGCTTCGATCAGCAGCCGATTGTTGCCAAGGCGGGCGCGGTAAACCTGCATATTCTCGATCACGCGCTGTACGTAGTTGCGGGTCTCCGAAATCGGAATGCGCTCAATCCAGTCGACCGGATCGATCTTCGGATCGCGCGGATCGCCGTATTGCGCGATCCATTCGCGGGCCCGGCGCGGGCCGGCGTTGTAGGCGACGAGAGCAAGCACGTAAGATCCTCGCCAGGTCGCGATGTCGTTGCCGATTTCGGCCGTGCCGAGCTGGGCGTTGTAGGCAACGTCGGCCCTGAGGCGGCGCTGATCGAATGAGACATTGAAGCGCCGCGCCGTGTCGCGGGCCGCCGCAGGAGTGACTTGCATGAGCCCGATGGCGTTGGCGCTGGAAACGACCCTAGCGTTGAACGCGCTTTCCTGGCGCACGATCGAATAGACGACACATCGCTCGACCTGGGGCCCAATCTGCTGATAGGGCGGCACGCCGAAGTCCGGGAAGGCATAATGCTCGAACGGCAAACCGTGCCCCAGCGCGGCCTTGCCGATCAACAGCGTCGCCCGGGCATCGTTGTGCCTCGCCGTGATCTCGGCGATGGTCGAGAGCGCGGCGACGTCTCTTGCCTGTTCGCCGAGTTCGGCCGCCATGACGGCGGCGAGGTCGCGCTCGTCGATCGCGTAGAGAATCTCAAGCGCGCGGGCCACTTCCAGATGCCGGTGTTCGGGGCCGGGCTCCGGCAAGCTGCGCAGAGTCACTGCTTCGATGCCGAGCCGCGCGCGAGCGAGCTGGCCGTAATAGGCCGTCGGATAGCGCGCCGCGGTCTCGTAATAGGCACGCGCGTCCTGGCTCCGGCCGAGCGCTTCGGCGGCGCGGCCTTGCCAATAGTAAGAACGCGCCAGTGTGATCGGATTGATCGAACCGTCGGCGATGCGGGCAAAGTGGGCCAGTGCGGCCGCCGGCTCACGCAGAAAGCGCAGCGCGATCCAGCCGGCGGTAAAATGCTGCTCGGCGCGATAATTGTCATTGGCCGGCGGAGCTGCGCCGCTGGCCACCTCGTAGGCGGCTTTGGCATCGCCGAGGTCGAGCAGCTTGCGGGCGATCAGCCGCCGCTCGACCCACCATTGATCGACGTCGCCTAGTCGCTCCGGCTCGCGCGGCGCCGCCAGCATCCACTGCGCGGCCTCCGCGATCTTGTCGTTGCGGCGTAGCCATTGGATGCGGCTGAACATATAGCCCGCGTCGTGCCGCTCGGCCGCCGGCACCTCGTCAAGCATCGCTCTCGCCTTGGCGGATTTATTGATGACCGCAACGCGCGCGCGGGCGATGGCGAGGGCGCCCGAGCCGAGCTGGCGCGCCGCGCGCAAGCCGGCATCGTCGTCCTCAACGTCGAAGCGCTCGTCCATGCGGGCTTTATCGTCGGCCGGGCTGATCAATCCGGCGAAGGTCTCGCGCGCCTGCGTCTCGACATCCGCGGAAAAGCCCTCCTTGCGCCAAGCCTCGCGCACCAGCGCCTCGGCTCCGGCGCGATCGCCTTCGGCAAGAAGCGCGCGTGCCAGCGCAAAGCGGCCCCTGGCTGTCAGCGGCGGCGCACCGCGGAAGAATTCGGTGACCACGCGTGGTGCCGTTTGCCGTTGCCAGAGCGCTGCTTCCGCGCGCCGGTGGAGGAACGTCAGTCCGGGCCAGCTTGGATTGGCCGCGATGAAGGCCGCATAACGGGGAAAATCGAGATCGGCCTCATCGCAGCGCAGTATTACCCATTCGGCCAGTTTCCGGGCCAGCGGATCCGCAATCGAGTTCGCCGCCGAGGTCGCTTCGTCGGGACGGCCCTTGTGGACGAGGTCGATGACTTGCTTCACCGCGGCGAGGTCGAGAGGCGATGTGCTCAACGTCGTCGCCATCGCGAGCTGCGGGGCCGGCCGCAATTGCGGCGGCGCCATCGCAGTGTAGCTTCGTGGCGTCTCGTAGCCGGAGAGGCCCGGCGCGCGGATCGACGACGTGGCGAAAACTTCGGACGATGTCGGGGCAAGCGACAGCGGCGGCGTGCCTCGGCCGGCCGGGGCGCGGCCCGCAAGCCTTGCATCGCCTTTCGCATTCCTTCGTGCGTCGGATTTGAGCGCCGGCCGCGGTCGCGGCGTCGGCACTTGCTTCAACGCAGCGGCGGCATGGCCCGCGGCGAAGGCCTGGTCCACGGCGAAGGCTTGGCCCGCGGCGAAGGCAGCCGCGAACACGACCAATATGAGCCGAACTGCTGTCACCGGCACGGACCTCTCTGCCGCAGCGCCGTTGCGACCGCTCCTGCACTTCCCCGCCGGCCAAGCCCAGGGATGTCTTCGTCTGCCAAGATTGAGGAATTACTAATGCCCGTCAGGAGGCGGGGCAACCAAGGACAGGGGGAGCCTTCCGCCTTCGATTCGAGGCTCCCATTCTAGCGCAATGCGCGTTCGCCTTCTCGCATCGGAATAACCGAATGCCGCGGCAAGGGGGCTTTCAAGCCCGCCCGCGACCCGGTATCTATCGTCACAGTGGCGTCGCGTCGCGCCTTTCGCGAGCAGCGTGTTTCCGACCTGGCAGCCTATCTAAGGATCGTGCCATGACCGCCAAGACGAGCTTTCGAGGCTCCTTCACCGCGCTCGTGACGCCGTTTAAGAACGGTTCCGTCGACGAGAAGGTGTTTCGCGGCCTGGTCGATTGGCAAATCGAGGAGGGCACCAAGGGGCTGGTGCCAGTCGGTACCACCGGTGAAAGCCCGACGCTCTCCCACGAGGAGCACAACCAGGTGGTCGAGTGGTGCGTCGAGGAAGCAAAGGGCCGAGTTCCCGTCGTCGCCGGAGCAGGCTCGAACTCGACCAAGGAGGCGATCGATCTCGCCCGGCACGCGGAAAAGTCCGGCGCCGACGCGGTGCTCGTTGTGACCCCGTATTACAACAAGCCGACGCAGGAAGGGCTTTACCAGCACTTCAAGGCGATCAACGACGCGATCGGCATTCCGATCATCATCTACAATATCCCGCCGCGCTCGGTGGTCGACATGTCGGTCGACACCATGAAGCGGCTGTTCGAGCTAAAGAACATCGCCGGCGTCAAGGATGCGACCGCCAATCTGGCGCGGGTGTCGCAGCAGCGCGCCGCGATGGGCCCGGATTTCAATCAGCTTTCGGGCGAGGACGCGACGGCGCTCGGGTTCCTGGCGCATGGCGGCCACGGCTGCATTTCAGTGACCTCGAATGTGGCGCCGCGGCTGTGCGCGGAGTTCCAGGAGTCGTGCCTCAAGGGCGATTACACCGGTGCCCTCAAGCTCCAGGATAAGTTGATGCCATTGCATACGGCACTGTTCGTCGAAACGAGCCCGGCGCCGGTCAAGTATGCGCTGTCGCTGATCGGAAAATGTGCCGAGACCGTGCGGCTCCCGATGGTCCCGATCGCCGAACAGACCCGTGCCGCCGTGCACGATGCCATGGTGCATGCCGGGCTGATCAATTAGTTTTCGGACTGTGATTTTTGCGCTCGTGCGGTGGATTTGAAGTGCCCACAGTCTGACCAAGTCGTTGCAGAAGGCCGGGTGCTCGCAGAAGGGCTTCAAATCCGAAATCCGCGCTAGTCTCTATCTTGTCGCTCATCCATGGGCGCACAGGGAGCGATCGAATGTCGACGTTGGACGATTTCAAGAAATTTGCGCTGCGCGGCAACGTGGTCGACCTGGCGGTCGGCGTGATCATCGGCGTCGCCTTCAACAGCATCGTGCAGTCGCTGGTCGGCGACATCATCATGCCGATCATCGGCGCCATCACCGGCGGACTTGATTTCTCCAATCACTTTCTTCCGTTATCGGCTAAGGTCACGGCGTCCAGTCTTGCCGACGCAAAAAAACAGGGAGCGGTGCTGGCTTGGGGCAGTTTTCTCACCATCGCGCTCAATTTCATCATCGTGGCGTGGGTGCTGTTCTGGGTCGTGCGCATGATCAGTCGGCTCATGCCGGCTGAAGCGCCGAAGGCACCGGCAGTGACCAAGGAAGAGCAATTGCTCACCGAGATCCGCGACCTTTTGAAGAACCGCTGAGCGAGGCCAGGGCAAGGATGGCGGCTAAGCCGGAAACCAAATCGCGCGTCGTCGCCGACAACCGCAAGGCCCGCTTCAATTACTTCATCGACGAGACCATGGAGGCGGGCGTCGCGCTCACCGGCACCGAAGTCAAATCGCTACGGGCGGGCAAGGCGACGATCGCGGAATCCTACGCGGATGCGCGCGGCGGCGAGATCTGGCTGATCAATTCCAACATTCCGGAGTATTTGCAGGCCAACCGCTTCAATCACGCGCCGAAGCGGCCGCGCAAGCTGTTGCTGCATCGCCGCCAGGTCAACAAGCTCATCGGCGCTGTCGAGCGTGAAGGCATGACCCTCGTCCCGCTCAAGCTCTATTTCAACGAGAAGGGCCGCGCTAAGATCGAGCTTGCCTTGGCGCGCGGCAAGAAGCTTTACGACAAACGCGACACCGACAGAAAGCGGTCGTGGGAGCGTGAGCGCGGCCGGCTGTTGCGGCAAAAGGGCTGAACAAGATGCTTCCGGTGACGCTCGACCACTGCGTCATTCACGTGACCGACTGGGAGCGGTCGAACGCGTTCTACACCAAGGTACTGGGTGCTGAACTGATCGCGCGTCCGGCCGGCTATGCCTATCGCTTTGGCGACCGGCAGCTCAACGTTCACGGTCCGGGCGTCAATCCGGTCGAGGTAGCGCGGCTGCCGGTCGCTCCCGGCAACAGCGATCTGTGCTTCGAGTGGCACGGTCCGATCGCCGACGCCGTCGCTCATCTCGAACGCTGCGGCGTCGCCATCGAGCGTGGACCGCTGCAACGCTTTGGCGCCAAGGGCTCGGGTACCAGCGTCTATTTTCGCGATCCGGACGGCTCGCTGATGGAATTCATGTCTTATGTCGGAGTGCAAAACGTCCCGCCGGGACGAGAGGCGCCCGGGCGGCACGATCCGACGCGCCTGCCGTCCGATATTCCGGTGCCCCAGGACGACGGTGCCGCGCGGCACCTCACCGGCATGAAGCTTCCCGATGTTGCGCTGCCGGCAACGCGCCGCGGCGCCTTCGACCTTGCGCAGCTCCCCGGCCGCGTCGTCCTCTACATTTATCCGCGCACCGGTGTGCCCGGCGTCGATCTGCCGCCGGGCTGGGACGACATTCCCGGCGCGCGCGGTTGCACGCCGCAATCCTGCGGTTTCCGCGATCACTTCGCCGAACTCAAAGACTTGGGCGTTGCCCACGTCTTCGGCCTCTCGACCCAGGACACCGGTTACCAGCGCGAGGCCGCCGAGCGGCTCAATCTGCCGTTCCCGATCCTGTCCGACGAGAAGCTCGCCTTCGCGCGAGCGCTCAAGCTGCCGACCTTCTCGGCCGGCGGGATGACGCTATTGAAGCGCATGGTGCTGGTCATCGACGACGGCGTCATCGTCAAAGTTTTCTATCCGGTGTTTCCACCTGACAAAAGCGCCGCCGAAGTCGTGGAATGGCTGCGCCGTCACGGCTAGCGCGGGGGCCGTCCCTTACTGAAACAACGGGCTTGCAGCACGCGCCATGAAATCGTTGAAGACCGTGATCTTGGCGGAGCGCTGCTTGCTCACTGGGTAGACGGAATAGATCGTCGCCTCCGGCAATCGATAGTCGGCCAGCACCTGCACGAGACGGCGGCGGTCGAGATCGTTGCGGAAGAAGACGGTCGGGCCGTACGCAATACCGAGTCCTCTCACGGCCGCCGTCGTCAGCACGTGCGGATGACTGGTCACGATCGGTCCACTCACCTTGACAACCCGCTCGCCGCCGGCGCCTGTGAGATGCCATTCGTCCGGGACTTCAAGATAACTGTAAGCAAGGCAGGCGTGGTTGAGCAGATCTTCCGGCCGCTGCGGCGTGCCGTGTCGCGCCAGATAGTCCGGGGCGGCGCACAAAACCCGCCGCGACGTGTAGAGTTTGCGCGCAACAAGGCTGGACGATGTGCCGCGCGGCAGGTCAACGCTAATAGCGATGTCATAGCCGCCTTCGATCGGATCGGTCACACGATCGTTGAGCGTAAGATTGATGCGCAAGCGAGGGAAGGCGACGATAAGATCGGCGACCGCCGTTCCGATCTCGGTCAAGCCGAAATTGGTCGGGGCGATCACTCGCAGTTCACCGCGCGGCTCATTGTGCAATTCGCCCGCCGATCGTTCGGCTTCCTCAAGGTCGGCGAGGATGCGGCGGCACTGCTCGTAAAACGTTCGTCCGGCGGCAGTGACGCTCACGCGGCGCGTGGTACGTTGTAAAAGACGCGCGCCAAGGCGCTCCTCGAGCTGCAACACATGCTTGCTGGTCGCCGCCCGCGAGAGCCCGAGCCGCTGCGCCGCGCGGGTGAATCCGCCGGCTTCGATCACCGCGACGAAAACCCGCGCATTTTCAAAGCGATCCATGGCACGCGCAATGATTGTCAACCATTCGTGGACAATCTATTTCGCCCAGCCTGGATTATCAAATCAATTGTCTCCGCTAGCTTGTGCACGTTCCACCGCGTGGCCGCAGAGCCGCGGTTGGATCAACGGAGGAAGCCATGACCAAATTCATCGTTGCTCCGCATTTCCGCCTGCAGGAATGGGTCGCCGAAGAAAAGGGCTATTTCGCCGCCGAAGGCCTCGACTATGAGTTCCGCGAAGCCATCGATTCGAGCTCGGGTGGCGGGCACCAGCTCGGCAACAAGGTTGGCGCCTACCAGACGTTCGAGGCCGGGAGAAGCTGCAATGTCAGCGGCGCCTGCCATTGGACCGTCAACGTTGCCGCTTCGAACGGTCATGGAAAGCTGTACGCCGACTGCTACTCAGTGACGCCGTGCGGAGTGTTCGTGGCGCCGGACTCGGCGATCAAGACTCCGGCCGATCTTGCGGGCGTTCCGATCTCGGTCGGGTACCAGTCTGGCAGCCACTACGCCACGATCCAGGGGCTTGAGCAATATCTCAAGCCGGAGCAAATAAAGCTTTCCTTCGCCGATGGGTTGTTGTTCAGCCGCATGGAAATGCTGATCGACGGCAAGGTGCCGGCGGCGTCGTTGTTCAGCGGGCCGTATTATTTCCTCGAACAGCTCGGCTTCCGCAAGATCATCGACACCACCTTCATGATCGCGTCGATGGTGACCGGCACACCCGATGCCGAGGATGTCCGCAAATACTTTCGTGCGTTGCGCCGCGCGCAGCGCGACATCGACCTGCGGCCGGAGCTCTACACGCATTACTACAAGAAAGAATTCCCGGCGCGCTTCCAGGCGCAGATGGATACGCGGCGCTGGGGGCCCGGCGAGCGGCTGGTGTTCGAGCCGTATTCGAAACAGACCTTCGATGAATTGTTCGAGTGGATCGAGCAGCACGGCATCTTTCCGCAGGGCGAGATGGGCGGCGGCAACTACGAGACCGCGATTTTTGCTTGAGCCGGCGCCCCGTCCAGAAACTCGCGCACTCGCTCGAACACTTCGCGGAACATCTGCGGGGTCAGCACGCCGGTATTCGTGTTGTAGCGCGAGCAGTGATAGCTATCGAACAGAGTGACTGCGCCCATCGTATGTGCGCGGCCGTGGCTGAAGGGATAATCGCGGCGTTTTAAGTTTTGCGCCGTGATGAAGGTTTCGTGCGCGATGCGGCCCAAGCTGACGACGGCGCGCAGCTTCGGCATTTCCTGAATGGTCGCCGTGAGGAAACCGCGGCATGCGGCGATTTCGGCCGGAGTTGGCTTGTTTTCCGGCGGAACGCATCGCACCGCATTGGTGATGCGGCAATCGGTCAAGCGAAGCCCGTCGTCAGGTCGCGCTTCATAGTCGCCTTGTGCGAAGCCGAAGTCCTTAAGCGTGGCGTAAAGCAGGTTGCCGGCATAGTCGCCGGTAAATGGCCGGCCGGTGCGGCTGGCGCCGCGCAGGCCAGGCGCCAGGCCCACGATCAGAAGCCGTGCATCCACCGGGCCGAACGAAGCCACCGGCGCGTTGAACCATTGCGGCTCTTGTTTGCGCCAGGTCTCGCGGAAGGCGACAAGTCGCGGGCAGAGCGGACAATCGGGGCCGGGCTTGCCGCTTGCGGGCGGCGCCGTCGCAGACATCGTGGCGTCGCCGTTTATTCTTCGTCGAATTCTTCTTCGACCTCGACCTCGACGCGCGACACGCCGGTGCTGCGCTGGAGGAATTGCGGCGTATGGCGCGGCTCGCGGGTCTCACGTTGCTCCCGCGGCTCGCGTGCCGGCCGTTCGCCGGGATCGCGGCCGATTTTGTTCTGCAACGCGATAATGTCGATGAACTCGTCGGCTTGCCGGCGCAGTTCGTCGGCGACCATTGGCGGCTGGGTGGAGATGGTCGAAACGACGATGACGCGAACGCCGCGCCGTTGCACCGCTTCGACCAAAGAGCGGAAATCGCCGTCGCCGGAGAACAGCACCATCTGATCGATATGCGGGGCGATCTCCATGGCGTCGACCGCAAGCTCGATGTCCATGTTGCCCTTGACCTTGCGCCGGCCGGTTTGGTCGACGAACTCCTTGGTCGCTTTGGTGACGACGGTATAGCCGTTGTAATCGAGCCAATCGATCAGCGGCCGGATCGACGAGTATTCCTGATCTTCGATCACGGCGGTGTAGTAGAACGCCCGCACCAGATAGCCGCGGGACTGGAACTCACGCAGGAGGCGCTTGTAATCGATGTCGAAGCCGAGCGACTTCGCGGTTGCGTAGAGGTTGGCGCCGTCAATAAATAGCGCGATTTTCTCGATCTGGGCCGACATGATATCTCTCGATGTGCTTCTGGTTATGAAACCGGATTAGCCGCAATAATTCGACACGTCCGGCGTCGTTTTAAAACTTGATCGTCGCCACCGGCGACAAAATACCGAGCCACGATGGCAAAAACACGGTACGAACTTGCGATGTAGGCGCGGGCCTTGCAAGCACCGCCATATGGCTCCGCCGCCCGTCCGCTATCACTGTGGCACGCCGTCGCGGTATTCCAACGATAAGGAAATCCGGTCGGCTTGGGTTCCGGGTCGACCGCCGTCGGCGACCTCGCTCGCGCGCGAGGCCAGGCGACGTCGAAAGTTATCTCCTCTATTCATCGCCGGAGGTGTGGAGATTGCCCTTGCGCTTGTCTTGCGGTGACGATACGTAACCGCCCGTCTAGGCACGGTTTGGTCACTGAAGCCCTGTCCAGGCGTGCCAGCACCAGGAGCAGCGAATATGGCCCGTGTTACCGTCGAAGACTGCATCGACAAGGTCGAAAACCGCTTCGACCTCGTGCTGCTCGCCAGCCACCGGGCCCGCATGATCTCCTCGGGAGGCCAGATTACGGTCGAGCGCGACAACGACAAGAACCCGGTTGTGGCGCTGCGCGAGATCGCCGAGACGGCAGTTTCGCCCGAGGACCTCAGGGAAGAGCTTGTTCACTCCCTGCAGAAATACGTTGAGGTGGACGAGCCGGAATCCGAGGGCGTGCCGCTGATCGGGGCCCCGGGCACCGGTGCTGATGCCGACGATAACGAAGTGACGACCGACCGCATGAGCGAGGAAGAACTCCTCAAGGGCCTCGAGGGCTTGACGCCGCCCGAGAGCCAGCCCGAGCCGGATGTCGAAGTGGGCGACGAAGACGAGTAAGTCTCGTTAAGGGCGCTACCCTCGTTAACGATACGTTTGCGAACCGCAGCGACTTTGCCCGCCGCAAAGCGGCCGGGGCATTCGCCTTGTAGCGCGCGGCCCGCGCCATGATATCCTTATGAGCTTGCCTCAGCTTTGCCGGGCAAGCCTGAGGTTTTCTTTGATGGCGCGCTCGCCAATCGATTTGCCACGAATGCAGAACCAGCCCCGGCTGCGGGTCGCGGTCGCGCGCGCACCCAATCTGGCGCCGGGCGACGACGAAGCGCCGCCGCAAAAGCCTCGCAGACCGCGGCTTCTTCGGCAATTCGAGCTGATCGACCGCGTCAAGCAGTACAATCCGCAGACCAACGAGGATCTGCTCAATCGCGCCTATGTCTACGCGATGCGGGCGCATGGTGAGCAGAAGCGCGCCTCGGGCGATCCGTATTTCTCGCATCCGCTCCAGGTTGCCGCCATCCTCACCGATCTTAACCTCGACGACGCCACCATCGCTGCCGCGCTGCTGCACGATACCATCGAGGATACCGACGCCACCCGCGCCGAGATCGACCGCTTGTTCGGCCGCGACATCGGCGCCCTGGTCGAAGGTTTGACCAAGCTGAAAAAGCTCGACCTCGTCTCCAAAGAGGCCAAGCAGGCCGAAAACCTGCGCAAGCTTCTGCTGGCCATCGCCGACGACGTGCGTGTGTTGCTGATCAAGCTTGCCGACCGGCTGCACAACATGCGCACGCTCGAATACCGCCCGCCCGAGGCGCGCCGCGTGACGGCAGAGGAGACGCTCGACATCTATGCGCCGCTCGCCGGCCGCATGGGCATGCAGCAAATGCGGGAAGAGCTCGAGGACTTGTCGTTCCGCGAGCTCAATCCCGACGCCTACAAGGTTATCACCGAGCGGCTGGAGGCGTTGGCTTCCCGCAGCAAGGGTTGGATCGCCGAAATCGAGCAACAACTCGCCAGAAAACTCGCCGACAGCGGTATTGCCGCCGAGGTCTCCGGCCGCAGAAAGCGGGCCTATTCGATTTGGCGCAAGATGGAGAGGAAAGCGGTCGGCTTCGAGCAACTTTCCGATATTTTTGGATTCCGTGTCGTGGTCGGCGGCGTCGCCGAATGCTACCGCGCGCTCGGCATCGTCCACACCACCTGGCCGGTCGTCCCTGGTCGCTTCAAGGATTACATTTCGACGCCGAAGCAGAACGACTACCGCTCGATCCATTCCACCGTGATCGGGCCTGGTAAGCAGCGCGTTGAATTGCAAATTCGGACCCGCGAGATGCAGCAGATCGCCGAATACGGCATCGCCGCGCACGCGCTCTATAAAGACGGGCTGGGCTCGCCGACCGAGATGCTGTCGCGCGAGTTCGAACGCCTATGCCTGGCTCCGCCGCACCATCGAGCTTCTGGCCGAGGGCTCCAACCCCGAGGAGTTTTTGGAGCACACCAAGCTCGAACTGTTTCACGACCAGGTGTTCTGCTTCACGCCCAAGGGCAAGCTGATCGCGTTGCCGCGCGGCGCCACGCCGATCGATTTTGCCTATGCGGTGCATACCGACGTCGGCAACATGGCGGTCGGCGCGAAGATCAACGGCAAAATCGGTCCGTTGAGCTCAGCGTTGCAGAACGGCGACGAGGTTCAGATTCTCACGTCCAAGGCACAGACCGCGCCGCCGACCGCTTGGGAATCCATCGTCGTCACCGGCAAGGCCCGCGCCGCCATCCGCCGCGCCACCCGCGCCGCCGTGCGCGACCAATATTCAGGACTAGGCCGGCGCATCGTCGAGCGGCTTTGCCAGCGTGCCAAGATCGCCTATTCCGACGAGCAGCTCGAAGGCGCCTTACCGCGGTTAGCCCGCTCGTCGATCGAGGATGTCATGTCTGCCGTCGGTCGCGGTGAAATGAAGGCCTCCGATGTCGCCCGCGCCATGTATCCCGATTACAAAGACGAGCGCGTCACGCCGGTCGCGCCAAAAGCCGAAAGCGGCTGGTTCGGCTTGAAACGAGCCAAGGCGGTGAAGTTCAAGGTGCCGGAGCAAACCGAAAGCAGCGAAAACGGCGCCGCTATTCCGATCCGGGGCATCAATACGGACTTGCCGGTTCGCTTTGCGCCCAACGGTGGCGCGGTGCCCGGCGATCGCATCGTCGGCATCATGACGCCGGGCGAGGGGATCACGATCTATCCGATCCAGTCGCCGACGCTCAATGAATTCGAGGATGAGCCGGAACGCTGGCTCGACGTGCGCTGGGACGTTGATGAGAAGGCGCCGCAACGTTTTCCGGCACGGCTTGCCGTGCAATCGGTCAATGAGCCGGGTTCGCTCGCCCAGATCACCCAAGTGATCGCCGAGCACGATGGCAACATCGACAACATCCGGATGTCGCGGCAGTCGCCGGATTTCACCGAAGTGATCATCGATCTTGAGGTTTATAACCTCAAGCATCTGACGTCGATCCTCTCGCAATTGCGGGCAAAGAAGGTGATCGCCAACGCCGAGCGTGTCAACGGCTGAACGCGTCGCGATAAAACCGCATGGCTGTGCCCGCTCCAATCCGCCTCGGCGTTAACATCGATCACGTCGCAACCGTGCGCAACGCGCGCGGCGGCCGGCATCCCGATCCGGTGAAAGCCGCCGAGATCGCCATCGTCGCCGGCGCCGACGGCATCACCGCGCATTTGCGTGAGGATCGCCGCCATATCGTCGACGACGACATCACGCGGCTCAAGGCGCGCATTGGTAAGCCGCTTAACCTCGAAATGGCGGCGACGCCCGAGATGGTGGAGATCGCGTGCGAAGTGCGCCCGCATGCGGCCTGCCTCGTTCCCGAGCGGCGCGCCGAGCGCACCACCGAGGGCGGCCTCGATGCCGCCGGTCAGCGTGAAGCGCTGCGCGCGGCAGTCGCCCGCCTCACGGGTGCCGGCATTCGCGTGTCGTTGTTCATTGCCGCCGATCCGATGCAGATAGAGGCCGCGGTTGCGCTCGGCGCGCCGGTCATCGAGATTCATACCGGCGCGTGGTGCGAGAGACTGGCGGCAGGCGACGGGCCTGCCGCCGCCGCCGAGTTCAACCGGATTACGCGTGGCGCGGCGCTGGCGGCGAAGGCCGGCCTCGAAGTCCACGCCGGCCACGGCCTTGATTATTTGAGCGCGGAAAGCATCGCTGCCTTGCCCCAGATCGCCGAACTCAACATTGGCCATTTTCTGATCGGCGAGGCGATCTTCGACGGCCTTGCCGTATCGGTGCGCAAAATGCGCATGGCGATGGATCGCGGCCGCGCACACAGCGGCGGTGCAGCCTCGAGGACCGCAGGATGATTCTCGGCATCGGCTCCGACATCTGCGATGTGCGCCGCATCGCCAATGTGATCGAGCGCCACGGCGATCGGTTCATCGATCGCATCTTCACGCCGGCTGAGCGTGCGAAGGCGGAAAAACGACGAAATCGCGTCGAAACCTACGCCAAGCGTTTCGCAGCCAAAGAAGCCTGCGCCAAGGCACTCGGGACCGGGCTGCGCGCCGGAGTTTGGTGGCGCGACATCGGCGTGATCAATCTGCCAGGAGGCCGTCCGACGCTGGAATTGACCGGTGGCGCCAAGCGCCGGCTCGCGGCGATCACGCCGGCGGGCCACGAAGCGCGTATCGATCTCACCATGACCGATGAAGGGCCGACCGCCCAAGCCATGGTCATCATCTCGGCGTCGCCCATTTCGGGCCGCTAAGAGCGCCACCTTCACACCCGGCTATCCACACCTGCGGCGCGCCACCACCATGACAAAATCGTCATAGCCGCGGCACCCTAGCGGTAAGCTACTGGTACTCCTAGCTAATGCGGACTGGGCGGAGCCGCGGCCAAATCCCGCGTGCAATTGCGCCGCTATGCCCCAAAGGTTACAAGGTCGCGGGGACCCTGAATATCATAACGGAACCATAGGCCGATGAGCGTGCAGACCGGGACTAAACGGAAAGAAGGCGGATTTGCCGAAACCGTGCGCGTGATCTTCCACGCCCTGATCATCGCGCTGGTGATCCGCACGTTCCTGTTTCAGCCGTTCAATATCCCTTCCGGCTCGATGATCCCGACGCTTTTGGTCGGCGATTATCTATTCGTTTCGAAATACTCCTATGGCTACACCCATTATTCCTTGCCGTTCTCACCGCCGATCTTCTCGGGGCGCGTCCTTGCCCGGCCGGTCGATCGCGGCGATGTGGTGGTGTTCCGGCTGCCCAAGGACGACACCACCGATTACATCAAGCGCGTCATCGGCCTTCCCGGCGACCGCATCCAGATGATCGACGGCGTGCTCAACATCAACGGTGTGCCGGTCAAGCGCGAGCGTATCGAGGATTTCGTGACCGACGACGACGGCGCCGTGCAGCGCGTGAAACGCTATCGCGAGACTTTGCCGAACGGCGTCAGCTACACGACGCTCGATCTCACCGAAAACGGCTTTTACGACAACACCCAGATCTATACCGTGCCGCCTGGCCATTATTTCATGATGGGCGACAACCGCGATAACTCCACCGACAGCCGTGTGCTCAGCGCGGTCGGTTATGTGCCCTACGAGAACCTCATCGGCAGGGCCCAACTCATCTTCTTCTCGGTTAGAGACGGCGCACATGCCTGGGAGGTGTGGCGCTGGCCGTGGATCGTACGCTGGAACCGGTTGTTCTCACTGGTGCGATGAGCGGCCGGGGCAAAGGTAAGTCAGTTCCCGCTCTGCAAGAGCCGTCCGCCATCGAGGTCGCCCGGGCGTCGTCCGGTTCGGGCGCCGCCAATGATGGGCAAAAGGAAAGCCGCCGGCGCCGCCGCCGCGGCGACGGCTCGCTCGAAGAGCGTATCGGCTATCGATTTAAGGACACCGCGCTGTTCGACAGTGCGCTGTCGCACATTTCCGCACTTAAGGGCGCACGCAACCGGGCGGGCAGCTATCAGCGGCTCGAATTCCTTGGCGATCATGTGCTCGGGCTGGTGATTTCCGACATGCTGTATCGCGCTTTCCCCAGGGCTGACGAAGGGGAATTGTCGCGGCGGCTCGCAGACCTGGTGCGCAAGGAAACCTGCGCCGACATCGCACGCAGCATCGATCTCGGCGCCGCGATCCGGCTCGGCGCGTCGGAAGCCAATGCCGGCGGCCGCACCAGGCCGGCAATCCTCGCCGATGTCTGCGAGGCACTGATCGGTGCGGCCTATCTCGACGGCGGCTTCGCGGCCGCCGAGGCGCTGATCGGCCGGCTGTGGGAGGCGCGCATGCGTACGACCGCGCAGCCGCTGCGCGATCCCAAGACCGTGTTGCAGGAATGGGCGCAGGCCCGCGGTCTGCCGACGCCGGTCTATCGCGAAATCGCGCGCTCCGGTCCCGATCACGATCCGGAATTTCGCGTTGCCGTCCAGCTTCCCAAGCTTGCTCCCGCCGAAGGCTCCGGACGCTCGAAGCGCGCCGCCGAGCAAGCGGCGGCCGCCGCCATGATGACGCGCGAGGGTGTCAAATCCGAACGAGGCCATGGCTGAACCGGCGGAGCACGCGGAGACCGCCGACCGGCGCTGCGGCTTTGTGGCGTTGATCGGCGCGCCGAACGTCGGCAAATCGACTTTGCTCAACGCGCTTGTCGGCGCCAAGATCTCCATCGTCACGCCCAAAGTGCAGACGACGCGAGCGCTTATCCGCGGCATCGCCATGGCGGGATCGGCACAACTGATCTTCGTCGATACGCCCGGCATCTTCGCGCCGCGCCGGCGGCTCGACCGCGCCATGGTAGGAAGCGCGTGGGGCAGCACGCAGGATGCCGACCTCGTCACGCTTTTGGTCGACGCGCATAAAGGCGCGCAGGACGATGAAGACGCGATTTTGCGCAAGCTTGGCGAAATCCGCGCGCCGAAGGTATTAGTGCTCAACAAGATCGATCTGGTCGCGAAGCTCAAGCTCTTGAAGCTCGCCCAGACGCTCAACGAGCAAGCGGATTTCGCCGCCACTTTCATGGTATCGGCATTGTCCGGCGACGGCGTCGCCGATCTCAAGAAATTCCTGGCGGATCATGTTCCGCCGGGACCGTGGCTTTATCCCGAGGACCAAATCTCGGATGCGCCGCTGCGCCAGCTTGCCGCCGAGATCACCCGCGAAAAGCTTTATCTGCGGTTGCACCAGGAACTGCCGTACCAGTCCACGGTCGAAACCGAAGTCTGGAAAGAGCTTAAGGACGGCGCGGTGCGCATCGAGCAGACCGTCTATGTCGAGCGCGAAAGTCAGCGCAAGATCGTGCTCGGCAAGGGCGGTGCCACCATCAAGGCGATCGGGGCCGCGGCGCGCACCGACATCGCCGCGTCCATCGAGCAGCCGGTGCATCTGTTTCTGTTCGTCAAGGTGCGCGAAGGCTGGGGTGACGATCCCGAGCGGTATCGTGAAATGGGCCTGGAATTTCCCAAGGAATAAGGCCTGCGAATCCTGCCGAAGCGCGCTACATACCGCCTATGCAATGGACCGATGAAGGCATTGTGCTCGGCGTGCGGCGGCACGGCGAAACGAGCGTGATCCTTGAGCTGATGACGGCTCAGCGCGGCCGCCATCTCGGGCTCGTTCGCGGGGGTGGCGCCAACAAGCGGCTGCGTGGCGTGCTGCAGCCGGGCAATTCGCTGCGCGCGACCTGGCGGGCAAGGCTCGACGACCACCTCGGCAATTACGCTGTCGAGGGCGTCAATCTGCGCGCCGCGGGTTTTCTCACCGCTGCACACGCGGTCCACGGCGTCACCCATCTCGGCGCCTTGTGCCGGCTCCTGGCCGAACGCGAGCCGCACGCACGTATTCACGCCGCGCTTGAGGGAATCCTCGACGCGCTTGACGATAGAACCGCGGTTGCGCCGATGATCGCCCGTTTCGAGCTGGATTTTTTGGCGGAGCTCGGCTTCGGGCTCGATCTGTCGTCCTGCGCCGCGACCGGTACGCGGCACGATCTCATCTACGTATCGCCGCGTTCGGGACGCGCCGTCTCTCGCGTGGGCGGCGAACCGTATAAGGAAAAGCTGATGCGGCTTCCGGATTTCCTGCGCAGCGAGATCGAACCGGATTTGCCGGCCGATCTGGCCGACGCCTTTGCGCTGACCGGCTTTTTCCTTGAGCGGCATGCCTTCGCGCCGCGCGGGCTGCACTTGCCGGATGCGCGCGGCCGCTTCATTTCCGCCGTTCTTGTTCACAACGGCTAACCGGGGTACCGCTCTTGCGCCATGAATAAGAAGCTGATTCCCCCGGAACCCGGCGACATCCAGGAAATCGCGCTGCGTGAGGCGCTCGAGGAACGCTACCTCGCTTACGCGCTTTCAACCATCATGCACCGCGCGCTGCCGGACGCACGCGACGGGCTCAAGCCGGTGCACCGCCGCATTCTCTACGGCATGCGGCTCCTGCGCCTCGATCCCGGCGCGGCTTTCAAGAAATCGGCGAAGATCGTCGGCGACGTGATGGGAAACTTTCATCCACACGGCGACCAGGCGATTTACGATGCGTTGGTGCGGCTGGCGCAGGATTTCTCCTCGCGCTATCCGCTGGTCGACGGCCAAGGCAATTTCGGCAATGTCGACGGCGATAATGCCGCCGCCTATCGCTACACCGAAGCGCGCATGACCGAAGCCGCGCGCCTTCTCCTTGACGGCATCGACGAAGACGCCGTCGATTTTCGTCCCAGCTATGACGCCGTGTCGCAAGAGCCGGTCGTTTTGCCGGCGGCGTTTCCGAATCTGCTCGCCAACGGTTCGCAAGGCATTGCGGTCGGCATGGCGACGGCGGTGCCGCCGCACAATATCGCCGAGCTATGTGACGCGGCGCTGCATCTCATCGACACCCCGAATGCCCGTACCAGGACGCTCCTGAAATTCGTGCCCGGCCCGGATTTTCCGACCGGCGGTATTGTCGTCGATCCACCCGACGCCATCGCCGAGGCTTACGCGACCGGGCGAGGCTCGTTCCGGCTGCGCGCGCGCTGGAAGACCGAAGAAACGGGCCGGGGCACATATCTGCTGGTCATCACGGAAATCCCCTGGCAAGTGCAGAAAATGCGGCTCGTCGAGCGCATCGCGGAATTGATCAACGAAAAGAAGCTGCCGCTCGTCGCCGACATGCGCGACGAATCCGCAGAAGATGTGCGGCTTGTGTTCGAGCCGCGTTCGCGCAGCGTCGATCCGGCATTGATGATGGAGAGCCTGTTCAAGCTCACCGAGCTGGAAAGCCGGGTATCGCTCAATATGAACGTGCTCGTTCGGGGCCGCATTCCCAAGGTGATCGGTCTTGCCGAGGCGCTGACCGAATGGCTCGCGCATCGGCGCGAGGTGCTGCTGCGACGCTCGCGTTTCCGGCTCAATCAGATCGAGCACCGCCTCGAGGTCTTGGGCGGTTATCTGGTCGTCTATCTCAACATCGACAAGGTCATCAAAATTATCCGCCAGGAGGATGAGCCGAAGCCGGTTTTGATGAAGAGTTTCAAACTCTCCGATGTGCAGGCCGACGCCATCCTTAATATGCGCCTGCGCAACTTGCGCCGATTGGAAGAGATCGAAATCCGCGCCGAAGACAAGGAACTGCGCACGGAGAAGAAGTCGATCGAGGCTCTGCTGCGCTCGGAAAAGGAGCAGTGGAAAGTCATTGCCGGCCAGATTCGGGACGTGCGGGAGAAATTCGGCCCGAAAACGCCGCTCGGCAAACGTCGCACCGGTTTTGCCGAAGCACCGGCCCACGACGAGGCCGCGATCGAGGAAGCCCTGGTCGAGCGCGAGCCGATCACCATCGTCGTATCGGAAAAGGGCTGGATCCGGGCGCTACGCGGTCAGGTCGCCGACCTTTCGAGCTTGGCGTTCAAGGCGGACGACGCGTTTAAACTCGCTTTCTTCGCCGAGACGACGTCAAAGCTTCTCATCTTTGCCACCAACGGGCGCTGCTACACCATTGAGGCGGCGAAGCTGCCCGGCGGGCGCGGGCACGGCGAGCCGGTTCGCCTCTTTATCGACCTCGAACAGGAAGCCGACATTATTTCGGTGTTTAGGTACGAAGGCGGGCGCAAGCTCATTGTCGGCAGCCGGCAGGGCAGGGGATTCATCGTTCCCGAGGACGAATGTGTCGCGAATACCCGAAAGGGCAAGCAGGTGCTCAACGTCAAGCCGCCTGACAAAGCGCGCGCTATCGGGCTCGCCGAGGGCGAACTGGTCGCGGCGATCGGCGACAACCGCAAGATGCTCGTTTTTCCGATCGATCAGGTGCCGGAAATGATGCGCGGCCGCGGCGTGCGGCTGCAGCGCCACAAGGATGGCGGGCTTTCCGATCTCAAGGTGTTTGAAGCGGAAAAGGGCTTGCACTGGACCGATTCGGCCGGCCGCGTGTTCACACTGTCACTGAAGGAACTCGCCGACTGGCGCGGCAATCGCGGCGACGCCGGCCGGCTGGCGCCGAAGGGCTTTCCGAAGACCAACAGGTTTGACGACAGGCCGGTCGCGAATGGCAAAGTCCCGGACGTCAAAGACGAATAAAGCAAAGCGTTGCGTTCGGCGCGTCGCGTCGAATCAAATTTGCTTTTTTGCGAGCGTCGTCTCGACGAAGTGGACAAATGCACGCGCCTTTGCGCTGGCGCGCCGGCCCGTCGGAAAAAGCGCCCAAAGGTCGGCCGGTGGCAGCGTCCAGTCCTTGAGCACCTCGCGGACGATGCCGCTCTTCAACTCGCGCCCGAACACCCATTCGGTGCTGACCGCGATCCCCAGGTCAGCGAGCACCGCCTCGCGCACGCCTTCCGTCGCGGTCACGCGCAAGCGGTCATCCAGAGTGACATCAAGCTCCGCGGCCCCCTTGCGAAAGGTCCAATTGCTGCCGCCGCCGTCGCGATGCGTATAGACGACCGCGCGGTGCTTGGACAAATCCGCAGGCGTCGAGGGTTCGCCGGCATCGGCGAAATAAGAAGCGGTGCCGACTACAATTCGCCGGCGTCTGCCGATCTTGCGCGCGACCAGCGTGGAGTTTGCGAGTTTACCCATGCGCAGCGTGACGTCGATGCCTGCCTCGACCGGATTGACATCGCGATCGTCGAGCACCGCCTCGATCGCCAGCGCTGGATGGTGGGCAAGGAAGGCCGGCAGGTGCGGGATCACGTGCAGCCGCGCAAAGGTGACGGCTGCGCTGAAACGCAACCGCCCAGCCAATCCGGCTGCCGCGCCGCGCGCGGCGAGATCGGCTTCGTCGGCTTCGGCGATTGCGCGCCTGGCACGCTCATAGAAATTCCGTCCCGCCTCCGTTGTCGCCAGCCCGCGCGAGGAACGCAAAAGCAGGCGCGTGCCGAGCCGCTCTTCGAGCCGGGCCATTGCCTTGGATACCGCCGGCTGGCCGATACGAAGCTGGCGTGCCGCCGCCGAAAACGAGCCAGTGTCGACGACGCGAACGAACGTCTCCATGGCGGCAAGACGGTCCACGGGTATTCCTCCGTGGAATGGATGCTATTGCCAAAACCCACCTACAGCAACGGCTCGGGCATAGTGAATTTCCACTCACGGACAGGCCGAGAGGCCATTTTCGGAGACGTGCACGCTGGGCTAACGCTGAAAGAGGAAGACCATGTCCCTGCAAGATAAGTTGGATGCTTTTAAGAAGAATTTCGAGGCGGGCGGGCCGCCATTCAATGCGCCCGCCGCGATCCACGAGCCGATGCATCGCGCGACCGCGGAATTGATCGCTTCTGGCGCCGCCAAGCACGCGGCAAAAGTCGGCGACAAGGCAGCCGCCTTCGTGCTGAAGGACCCCGAGGGTCACGAGGTGTCTTCGGCCGAACTTCTGGCGCGCGGGCCGCTGGTGCTCACATTCTATCGGGGCTTCTGGTGCCCCTATTGCAACATGGACCTTGAGGCGCTGCAGGCGGCACTGCCCGAACTGGAGAAGCATGGCGCCAAGCTCGTAGCCATTTCGCCGCAGACCGCGCCGAACAGCCGCCGCTCGCAGCGCGAGCACAATCTGACTTTCCCGGTGTTGTCTGATCCCGGCAACGAAGTGGCCGCTTCATTCGGCCTTCGCTTCAAGCTCCCCGATTACCTCATCGGGCTCTATCGGGACGGCTTCAAGAACGATCTTGCCGTCGTCAATGGCGATCCGAGTTGGACGTTGCCGATGCCGGCGCGCTTTGTGATCGGCCAGGACGGCACCATCCTCTACGCCGAGGTCAACCCTGACTACACGCGCCGTCCCGATCCGGAAGAATTAATACCAGCGCTGCTGAAACTTAAAGCCGTCGCCTAACGAACAATCTGGATGCGAGGCGCCTCAACGAGCGAGGCGCGCCTTGCAAGAATTCGGTCGCCGCAACTCGTCGGCCGGAGACGGAGAGCCTTGTCCGGTTTTGGGTGGTCAACCGTTCGCCCGGGCGACTCAACGTGTACCGGAGCCGCAGAAAGCTCAGAATTCACACGACGGCGGAGCGCATCTATGTCTTCACCAATGGCCCGCCCTGACTCGAAGGTCAGGCGAGAAACAATCTGGAAAGCCCTTGTCTTCGTGACCTTCTGGACTTTCGCCAGCAGCCTCGTCGTTTTGCTTGTGTTGCTGTATGCAGGCCGGCTGTTGGTCTGATCCCAGACGTTTTTAATCAACAATGCCCGTCGCGGAAATAAATCAGAGAACGGGGAACGTCATCTACGTCGGCGCGGAAGGTCAAATACTGGCAGGCAGCGACCGCGTGCGGTTCAAATCAATCCCGACTTGCTTTACCATGAGAAGCGGCGTGCCGCTATTTGCGGCGCCGACTAAAATGGCCTTTCGCGAGGCTGGGAGATTTAGATGAGCCGACCGCCTCTTCCACCGTTCTCAATCGAGACCGCGGCCCAGAAGGTGCGAATGGCCGAGGATGCTTGGAATACGCGCGATCCGGCGCGCGTCGCGCTAGCCTATACAGTCGATAGCCGCTGGCGAAACCGCAGCGAATTCATCCACGGGCGCGAGGCGATAGAAGCTTTCCTGACCCGCAAGTGGAACAAGGAGTTCGATTACCGGCTGACCAAGGAACTGTGGACGTTCGCCGGCAATCGCATAGCCGTTCGGTTCGCCTACGAATGGCACGACGACGGCGGCAACTGGTTCCGTTCCTATGGAAACGAGAACTGGGAATTCGACGATGATGGCCTGATGCGAACGCGCATCGCTAGCATCAATGATCTGCCGATCAGCGATGCGGAGCGCAAATACCATTGGCCGCTCGGCCGGCGGCCGGACGATCAGCCCGCGCTGAGTGCCCTCGGCCTCTAACAACAAACTTTACGCGCTTCTTAGACTCGCTTTTCCAGGCACCGCGCCGCCTTGCGCTGCTCCGCCATCGTCATGCCCGCCGCCAGCGCTACCGCCTTGGCTTGCTGCAGCCCCATCTGCGCGACGTAGGCGCGTACTTTTGCGCAATCGACGGAAGCATGATGAGGTGGATGCGCCATCGCCGAGCTTGCTGTGAGACTCACGACGATCAGAACAAACAGAATATTTTTCCTCACGATTGTTTGCTCCCCATTCCCATTCGACGGGCGCATTGTGCCAGACGTCATCCGGGAGATTATGGCGCGGCGAAATTTCTCCCCAAGTTTGTGCGAGTAGGAGATTCTAAATAACATTTTGCCGATGTGGAAATGAATCAATTCCAACGCGCCACGATCACCAATCCGACGGCGATGAAGCCGCGGCCTTTGGTCATGTCGTTTGCCCATGTTTACGTATAGTCGACGGATAAGGTCGCGCCGGCGAAGCCGGACAATAGACCGCCAAATGCCCCGAAGCTGCACGAGAAGCGGCGTGTTGCGCGCGCAGTTTCGGCGAGCAGCACTGCCACCGGTGTGGCCATTGGCGCCGTCGACATTTCCGTCAATCATCACCGCAGCGGCAAAGGCACTACTCTATTCTCGCCCAGCCGTCCGGCGTGAGCCGCTCCTGCGGCAAGAACCGGCTTTTGTAATCCATCTTGCGCGAGCCCTGCACCCAGTAGCCGAGATAGACGTAAGCAAGCCCCATGCGCTGCGCGCGCGCGATGTGGTCGAGCACCATGAAGGTGCCGAGCGAGCGACCGGCCTCGTCGGGTTCGAAAAACGAATAGACCATCGACAAGCCGTCGGCGAGCACGTCGGTGAGCGCCACCGCGATGAGATCGCCGGAGCGGCGGCTCGGCATCGTCGATCCCGGCTCGCGCCGCCGATATTCGATAATGCGCGTTTCGATATGGCTGTCCTCGACCATCATCGCGTAATCGAGCACGGTCATGTCGGCCATGCCGCCGTCGCGATGACGCGAATCGAGATAGCCGCGGAAGATCGCGTATTGCTCCGAAGTCGGCGCCGCAATCTTCATTTCGCCGACGATGTCGGCGTTGCGGCTCATGATCCGCCGCATGCTCCGCGTTGGGGCGAATTCATTGCTGACCACGCGCACCGAGACGCAGCAGCGGCACCCTTCGCAGGCCGGCCGGTAGGCGATCGACTGGCTGCGGCGGAAGCCGCCTTGGGTGAGGATATTGTTGAGTTCGCCCGCGCGCTCGCCGACGAGATGGGTAAAGACTTTCCGTTCCTCCTTGCCCGTCAGATAAGGACATGGGGATGGCGCGGTCAGGTAGAATTGCGGTGTGTCGCGCGAGTGCTGAGTCACGGGGTCGTCCGGCCTCTTGCCCGCCGAACCGAGGTCCGGCCGGCGCCTAGATTGCCCGAGAACCCCGGTTCGTCAAAGGCCAAATCGACCATAGCCGGTTGCCAGCCTGCGCAATGCTGCGGCGCGCGCCGCATTGTTGATGACTACCGTGCCGACGACAATGTCGTGCAGAAGCCGTTTACGCGGGTTGAAGAAGCCGACGACGAGGATGAGCGGCGTAAGCACGCTCACGCTGACCCAATAGACGATCGCGTGCACGGCTCCGAGCACGAAATAGCAAGGTGCTCCGTACCAGGTGCGCATTTCGAGGTCCATGGCGCGCATGCCCAGTGTCGCCGAAGCCGCACCTCCCAGCGTCACGCCGTAATAGAACAGCGCCCACACCACGGAAGCCGGCGACAACAGCCAAAACAACGCCCAACCCAGGCCAAAGGTGATGAGCCCGAACACGAAGATGAACATCGCCGCGGCAATGAGCGGCAAGGTAATGATGATCAAATCGATAATGAAGGCCACGACCCGGCGCGACAGCACGCCCTCGAACAATTCGGGGTCGGTCGCCGGATCGTAGGCATGCGGTCGCACGCCGACCGAACCGCCGATCGGTCCCGAACCGCGCGGCGGATTTGGGCTGGAATTGGTCATGGCGTCGATCATAGGCAAATTGGCGACGATTTTGACATTGTAACGCCGGCGGAAATGAGGAAAAAGGCCGGTCATGGTTACGCTCGCCGATATCGAGGCCGCCCGCCGCACCATCCAGGGCAACGTGTTGCGGACGCCGCTATTGGCGGCGCCGCCACTGTCAGCGCTGACCGGCGCCGATGTTTTCGTAAAATACGAGAATTTGCAGGTCACCAATTCTTTCAAGGAGCGCGGTGCCTGCGTGAAGCTCGCGGCGCTGTCGGCTGACGAGCGCCGCCGCGGCGTCATCGCCATGTCGGCGGGCAATCATGCGCAAGCGGTCGCCTACCACGCCCGCCGTCTCGCCATCCCGGCGACCATCGTCATGCCGGTGACCACGCCGTTCGTAAAGGTCAAGGCGACCGAAGCGTGCGGCGCGAGGGTTGTGCTCGACGGCGAGACCATCAGCGAAGCGCAGGCGCGCGCCGAAGCAATCGCGGTGGAGCGCAATCTTGTCTGGGTCCATCCTTATGACGATCCGCATATCATCGCCGGTCAAGGCACCGTGGCGCTTGAGATGCTGGAGGAAGCGCCCGACCTCGACATGCTCATTGTGCCGATCGGCGGCGGCGGCCTGATCGCCGGCTGCGCCATTGCCGCGCGCGCGAAACAACGCGCGATCGAGATGCTCGGCGTCGAAAGCGCGCTCTATCCGTCGATGTGGAACGCAATCCACCAGGGTAACAGACCGTGTGGTGGCGCAACGCTCGCCGAAGGCATCGCGGTCAAGAACGTCGGCAAACTGACGCTGCCGGTCGTTCGTGAATTAGTCGCCGGCATTGTGCTGGTGGATGAACCGCAGATCGAGCGAGCGGTCAACGCTTTCCTGACCCTGCAAAAGACCATGGCGGAAGGGGCGGGCGCCGCGGGCCTCGCCGCCATGCTTGCCGAGCCGGCGCGCTTCCGCGGCCGCAAAGTCGGGCTGATCCTTTGCGGCGGCAATATTGATCCGCGCATCCTTGCTTCCATCATGGTGCGTGAACTGGAACGCGCCGATCGCATTGTCTCGTTCCGGCTGACCATTCCCGACCGGCCGGGAGTTTTGGGCCAGATCGCGACCAGGCTGGGCGAGTTCGGCGCTAACATCCTCAGTGTCGATCATCACCGGCTGTTCCTCGATGTGCCGGCCAAGGGCGCAAAGGTCGATGTGACGGTGGAGACGCGGGACGCCGGGCACGCCGAGGACATTTTCACCGCGTTCGCGGCCGACGGTTATCACCCGGTGCGCATGCCCAGCGGCACAGCGCTGGAGTGAGCGCAGACAGTTGTGGCGGCCACGCTGCTCGACACTTCCCCGGTGCGAGCGATCAGACTCTAGCCGTGAGCAACCCGAAAGCATTCCGCCCCCTTGGCGGAATATGCGAGTTGCAAAGCCGTCATGCCGCTGTCACCGGCCGAATTTAGCCTTTCCTGGGGCTAAAAAAGTTTACGGGTGGGGCTTCACTTAAATGTCGCGTGTTCAGCGTAGCCGACGTTCGTCGGGCTGCAGGCTATTCCATTTAAATTTGGCGTCGGCAACGGCCCTGACGGCGGCCGCGGCAGGATTTAGCGCCCTCGTTGTTCAGACGGCCCATGCGCAGTCGCTCCCGGTGAGCGCCTTTCAGATCTACAACGCCTCTAGCGCCAGCACCATTCAAGCCGGGCCGTTTGCGCTTTACGCGGTGCCGGTTGATGAAATTCAGCCGGGGCAACTCAACGTCGGATTTTCCGAAATTGCCCGCAAGATGTACGGCTGGGACATCTTGACCCCTTCGCAACTGCAATCGACGCTTCTTACCGATATCGAGCCTGTCGTTATCGGGCCGGGCGGGATTCTCATCCTCGAAAACGGCCATCATACCTTTACGTCGCTGGAGAACTCAGCGTTCGGCGCCACCGATCCTCTCGTGTATGTGGATGTGGTCGCAAATTTATCGAATCTGACGACCGCACAATTCTGGGCGACGTTGCAAGCGGACGGCCTGCTGCTGCCGCTCAACGACGGCGTGCCGGAACTGGTGAGCGCGACCGGCGCCCCGGTTCCGACATCCCTGCAGGGATTGACCAATGACACGTACCGCGGCCTGGAAGAAAGTATTCTGAAGAACAAGAGCTCGAAGCTGTTCAAGACCACTTCGAACATTACCGGTCAGGTCGGCTCAGGCATCCCGGGTCTCGACAAGCTCACGGGCGATTATTCCGACTTCCTCTGGGCCGACGTCTATCGCAACGCCAAAGGCGGCCTTGGGCTGCCTTATCTTTCTCCCGCCGACATTGCGCTGGCGACGCAATGGAATCTCAATCCGGCCAGCACGACCACGCTGCCGAATATCGGCACCGTAACGCTTGCGCAATTGCCCGGCTTTATACTCAACCAGAACATCAACATCGGCACTACGATCAGCAACGCGACGCTGTCGACCGGCACACTCGACGGCAATGGCACCTTCACCGGCATCACCCAGTTCAATCTCGGCACGCCCGCCAATCCGATCCTCGTTGGCACGACGCAGTCCGGCTTCGTCATGCAGCTCGGCTACGACTTCGGGCTTTTCGGTAACGCTGAGCGGCAACAACACCTACACCGGCGGCACCACGATCATCGCCGGTAACCTCATCGTCGCCAACGACGCGGCCCTCGGCGCCGCGCCGCCCTCGAGCTACACCATCAATCCGAACAGCATTTTGGCCAGCGTGCAGGCGGCTAACGGCATCATCTTCAACAGCGAAGACGAGGGCATGGGGACGCTGCAGATCGGCACTACTTCCGGCGGCGGCACCCAAACCTTTACCACCAATCGGCCCATCGCCGTCGACGGCGAAACCGCAACCGTCAACCTCAACGGTTACCTCGTCACCCTGAACGGGCAAATTGTCTCGCTTGGCACCAATGGGTCTGGCCTCGGCAACGAATTGGGCGTGTCCGCACTGACCATCAACGACACGTCGGCAAGCGCCAACGGCGTTCTGATCCTGCCCGGCAGCGTCAACAATTCGAATTTCTTCGGCAACTGGATCATTACAGCCGGCACTTTGAATGTTTCGAGCGATGCATCCTTGGGCAACACCGTCGGGCCGTCCTACGAGGTCGGCCAGATCGAACTTAACGGCGGTACCTTGCAGGCCGGGGCTAGTTTCAGCTCGGTACGCAGCCTCTTCCTCGGCGGCGGCAGCAACTACGATACGAACGGCTTTATTACGTCGTTCAGCGGCTCGCTGACCGATGTTCAGCGTACCCTGACGGTTGTGAACAGCAGCGCTGGCACGGCGGGCGCTGTCAGTTTCGGAAACTTCGCCATTGGCGCGACGGCGACGCTCGCGGTCAACGCGGGTTCGAGTACGTCCGCCACCGGCGGTCCCGGTACGGCCGTGACCTTCTCCAACGGCATCAGCCGCAACGGCGACACCAACCTCGGCGCGCCGGCCAACGCGACCTTCTTCATTACGCCGGCGACCGGCAGCACGCTTGGGCAGAGCGGCACCAACGGTGTCGAGGTGTTTTCGAGCGGCGCATCCGCGGCCAACACCAACGGCATCGTACCGGCCTGGATCATTACCGATAGCGGCGGCAGTGCGACCACAAATCCCTATAACTTCCTCACCTACAACAACGCGACCGGCTACGGGATTACCACGGCCTATACCGGCACCTTCGGCGCCTCGAACGTTGTGAAGTTCTCGACGAGCGCGTCGATCGGCAGTTCACAAGCCTTCGCCCTCAACGTCCAGAACGGAAAAACTCTTACGATCAACGGCGGCAACACTTTGACGATAGGCGATGGCACCGACCCGGCCGGGCTTATCCTCGAAGGCACGACCTCGATCACGGGCGGGACGCTCGCCTTCGGCGGCAGCGAGGCCGTCATTTCGGCCAAGAGCACCAACACGATCAGTTCGGCGATCACGGGCACCGGCGGCCTCACACTCTCGGGCTCGGGCACGCTTGTGCTCAGCGGCGCGGCGGGGGGCCTCAGCGGACCGATCGTCGTCGATTCCGGCACGCTTCAACTCAACACGGCCAACTACTTTCCGACCGCGGACGGCGGCACGTCGATTTGGCTGTCGGACGTGAAGAGTAGCCCGTCTGCGGCAAATATGACGGTGGATGCCAACAACGTCATCAGCGCGCTCAACAGCGACGGCGATAACAGCAAGGTCAGTATCGCCACCGGCGTGACGTTGACCATCGGTGACAGCAACAACCTCGATTCGATACTGCCGAGCACAATCGCGGGCTCCGGAACCGGCTCGCTCGTCAAGGCGGGCACCGGGCTCCTTGATATCTCCGGCAGCGGCGGTGTGAGTTTCGGCACTGGCGGAACCGTTGCCGTCGACGGCGGGGCGTTGCGGATCGGCAATGGCTTATTTAGCACCAGCGCAACGACGCCGATCACTGTCGCCTCCGGAGCCGAACTGCAATATTCGGGCAACAGCGGCTCGCAATTCAACGACCCGATCCAAGGTAACGGCGTTTTCCATTTGATCGGAGGCACCGTTCAGCTCACCAGCACGAGCAACAATTATAGCGGCGGCACCGTGCTTGAAGTCGGCACTACGCTGGATGTAACAACCGCTAACCTGCCGACCAATGCGGTCGTGACCAACGCCGGCGGCATTCTGCTGTTTGACCAGTCGACGACCGGCACGTTTACCGGCGTGATGAGCGACGGCCAGCAAGCGGGTGGAGCGAACAATCCCAACGACATGTCCTGCACGCTGGTTGCTTGCAGCGGTCCGACGTTATCCGGCACGTTGATCAAGGACGACAGCGCCAGCGGCAGCGGCGGCAATGTCATCATCGCCAACGTGCAGTCCTATAGCGGCATGACCTATATCGAAGGCGGCACATTGACCTTGGGCGCCGTCGACACGATCGCGACCAGCGCCGGCGTTATTCTCGGCCGTGTTGGCGGGTCGGTTTGCAATCCCTCGCCGTGTAGTGGCGTGACGGCAACGCTGGCGCTCGGCGCGAACAACACGATCGCCGGTCTTGGCGACAATCCGGCGAATACCACTTCCGCCGTGCTCAATGGTTATGTCCTCACGTTGGCGCCCCAGATGTTGACGTCGTGGTCATTTGCCGGGGCTATCGTCGATGGGTCGGCGGCCGGTGGAAGCTTGGTGCAGAACGGTTTGGGGACCAGCATCCTCACCGGCACCAGCACTTATACCGGCGCCACCGCGGTCGACGCCGGCATGTTGGAGGTCAACGGCTCGATCACCAGTTCGTCGGGCTTCACGGTGAATTCCGGCGGCACGCTGAGCGGCGATGGCACGATCGATCCCCCGACCATGGTCATTAGTTCCGGCGGCACCTTCGCCCCCGGCTTGCCGGGCGTGCCTGGTACGTCGATGACGGTCGTCGGCAATCTGGCGTTCCAATCCGGTGCGCTTTTTCTCGTCCAGGTCAATTCGACGAGCTCCACGTTTGGCATTGTCACCGGCACCGCCTCGCTTGGCGGCACCGTGCTAGCGATGTTCGAGCCCAACACCGCGCCGCAACACCAATACACCATTCTGGAAACGGCCGGGCTCAGCGGCACCTTTGCCGGGGCGTCATCCACCAACCCGAATTTGGCCGTCAGCGTGAGTTACACCAACACCAACGCACTGTTGAACATCACCTCGACGCTGGGTGCCGGAGTCCCATTGAACGCCAACCAGCAGAACGTCGCCAACACGCTCAACAATTTCTTTAACAGCGGCGGTACGGTGACGCAGAACTTCGGGTCCATCTTCAATCTGACCGGCAGCAGCTTGGCGAATGCGTTGTCGCAATTGGACGGCGAAGTAGGAGCCGACGCGGAGTTCGGCGTCTTCCAGATGATGACGCAGTTTCTCGGCTTCATGCTCGATCCGTTCGTCGATGGCCGCTTCGGCAATGCGGCTGGTGGCGGCAGCCAGGCGATTGGGTTTGCCCCGGACGAGAACCAGTTTCTGCCGTCGGACGTGGCACTCGCTTACGCCTCGATCCTCAACAAGGCCCCGCCGGTGTCGTTCCAGCAGCGCTGGACTGCCTGGGGCACAAGCTACGGCGGCGGCAACTTCACTAACGGCAGCGCGGCGGCAGGCTCGAGCAATGTCACTGCACAGACTTTCGGCTTTGCCGGCGGCATGGATTATCACTATTCGCCGAATACGATCTTCGGCTTTGCGCTCGGCGGCAGCGGGCTGAATTGGGGGCTTACGACGGGAAATGGCACCGGCCGCAGCGACTCCTTCCAGGCCGGCGTCTACGGCATCACCCGCGCCGGTCCGGCGTACTTTGCCAGCTCGCTGGCTTTCGGCAATCACTGGATGACGACGAACCGGGTGGCGCTCGGCGATCAGATCACGGCGGGCTTTGCGGCGCAGAGCTATAGCGGGCGCGTCGAAGGCGGCTATCGCTTTACCGCGCTGCCGAGCTTCGGCGTTACGCCCTACGGCGCGGTGCAGGCGCAGGACTTCCACACACCGGGCTATACCGAGACCGACACAACCGGTGGCGGCCTTGGACTGTCTTACGCCTCGATGAACGCGACCGATGTACGCACTGAAGTCGGCACGCGTCTCGACAGCCCGACGCTCGTTGGCGGCATGCCGCTTATTCTGCGCGGCCGCGTTGCCTGGGCACACGACTTCGTCGGCGATCCGGCGCTAAGCGCCGCGTTTCAATCGCTGCCGGGCTCGAATTTCACCGTCAACGGCGCGCCGATTCCGCATGACTCGGCGCTGACGTCGGCTGGCGCAGAGCTTTATCTCACGACGCAGCTGACCATGCTGGTGAAATTCGACGGCGAGCTGGCGCCCGGCTCGCAGACCTACGGCGGTTCCGGCACGCTGCGCTACATTTGGTGACCGACGCGCGCGCTATTTGCCGCTGAACAGATTCTGGATGAAATCGAGGGGACTTCCGCTTGCGCTATCGGTTGCCGGCGCGCCGGGGCCCGCGGCGTCCGGCCGCGGCCGCGGCATGGGGATCGGTCCCGCGGACGCTATGCGCGTCCTCTCCGCAGCCGGTGCCGCCGGCGCTGGCTCGGCGGCGGCGATCATGTGCGGCCGATGCCGAGGCAACGGAATCGGACCGGTCAGCGCATCGGTGGCCGGCGTGGACGCCGTGGCGTCGGCCGAAGCCTCCGCGGCGGACGCCGGCGCCTGCGCATCGGCGGCAGCCATGCGTGCGGGCATGCTGTCAGGCGCAGCGGGAGCGGGCATCGCCGGTGTGGGTGGCTCGGCGTGCTTCACCGCCGGCATGCTAGCCGCCAGCAACTCCGCCGCTTTTTGCGCGCTGATCGCCGGCGGGCTTACTGCAGGCGGGGGTGTGATGCTCGCCGGCGCGGCGTTCTCTGGAGCGCGGTCGCCGAGGAACGGCCCTTTCGGCGCCGATGAAAGGTCGCGCGCATCGGGCGCTGTTGCTTGCGCCTCGATCGTGCTCGATACCGGCGCCAGCTTCTTTGTTTGCTGTGATGCCGGCTGCGGCGGGCCGACGGAATCGTCCTTCGCCCTGGCGCTCGGCGGCGGATTGGCAGATGCCGTCGCAGCGAGCTGGTGGAAGGTCGGCATTTTCGGTGGACTGACGTAAGCGCGCACGAAAGCCGTAATGGTCCATAACACCACCGGGATCGCGGTGATGACTGCAACCAGGATGATGATCCGGCGCAGCACGGGCACGTAATGCCCGAAATCGTCGTCGTCACGCATGACACCGCCCTCTTCGTCTCATGCCAGCGGTTACGCGCCGCTCTTCTTTAGCTTCTCCGCTATTCTTGCCGCGAAATAAGTCAGCACTCCGTCGGCGCCGGCGCGCTTGAACGCGATCAGGGTCTCGGTCATTGCCTTGTCCCCATCGAGCCAGCCGTTCCCCGCCGCGGCCATGATCATCGCATATTCCCCGGACACTTGGTAGGCGAAGGTCGGCATCCCGAAAGTGTCTTTGACGCGCTGCAAGATATCGAGATAAGGCAACCCGGGCTTGACCATGATCATGTCGGCGCCCTCGGCGACATCGAGATCGACTTCGCGCAAAGCCTCATCGCTGTTGGCCGGATCCATCTGATAGGTGCGCTTGTCGCCGAGGAGCGTCGCACTCGAGCCGACGGCGTCGCGGAACGGACCGTAAAAAGCCGAGGCGTATTTGGCCGCATAGGCCATAATCTGGACGTCGGCGAAGCCGGCCCCATCAAGGGCTTTGCGGATGGCCCCGACGCGGCCGTCCATCATGTCGGACGGCGCAATGATGTCGCAGCCGACCTCGGCCTGCACCAGCGCCTGGCGCACCAGCACGGCGACGGTCTCGTCGTTGAGGATAACGTCATCGCGCAGCAGCCCGTCATGGCCGTGGCTGGTATAGGGGTCGAGCGCCACGTCGCAGAGTATGCCGATCTCCGGCACCTCTTGCTTGATGGCGCGGATCGCCTGGCAAACGAGGTTTTCCGTATTGAGCGCTTCGGAACCGGCGTCGTCGCGCTTGTCGGGGTCGGTATAGGGAAACAGCGCAAGGCAGGGGATTGTGAGCTTGGCCGCGCGCTCTGCCGCGCGCACCGCCTCATCGATCGAAAGCCGCTCGACATCCGGCATCGAAGGAACTGGTGCGCGCACCTTTACGCCGTCGACTAGGAACAGCGGCCAGATCAGATCGTCGGTGGTCAGAACGTTTTCGCGAACCATGCGACGCGACCATTCGGCGCGGCGGTTGCGGCGCAGCCGAATTGCAAGGTCGAGACGCTCGGCCGGCGCCTCGACCGGGGAGGGACGAATGCGTTCGATCGGGCGGCCGAATTTGATCGCCATCACCTGCTCCATCCTGACGAGGCTCTTTTTACCCCGTCCGGCGTCGGGCCGCCACTGCTGCACTGCCGGTAGAAATTCGGATTTACCGGGCTCCTCTTTGTCGGCTCGCATTGACTTCCGCCCACCACGAATGTCAAAGCCCGCCTGCCATGAACGATCAATTACAGAGACAGCCGACGCGACCGAGCGACCTGCTCGAGCCGGTGCATGTCGGCAAAACCGCCGACGCGGCTGGTTCGTGGGCCGAATATCTGGTGTTGTTTCTGCGCATTATGGCCGCCGTGTCGCTGGTCAAAGGCCTTTATCACTGGAGCGCGGTGTGCGGGATCGGGGCGGGCGCCGACGGCGGCTTCGAGGCGCATACGGTCGCCTGGCAGACCGCCACGGTATTCTTCGCCGTCATCGACCTCGTCGCCGCGGTCGGGCTTTGGCTTGCGGCCGCGTGGGGCGCAGTGGTGTGGCTCACCGCGGTCGTGTCGATGGCGGTGGTGGAGGTGTTCTTTCCGCAGATCTACGGCGGCAGCCTTTTCATTGTTCTGGCGGAAGCGACCTTGCTCGGCGTCTATCTGTGGCTCGCGATCTTCGCCGCGCGCGAGCAGCCGAAGTGAGAGCGTAGGGAACGGATGCTCATGCCGCAGCTCAGCGCCATCGTCATCACCAAGAACGAGGCGGCGAATATCGGGGCCTGCCTCGACAGCCTTGCGTTCTGTGACGAGCGCATCGTGGTCGATTGCGGCTCGACCGACGCGACGGTTGCGATCGCCCGCGACAAGCGCGCGCGCGTCGAGCTGCATGAATGGCGCGGCTTCGGCCCGCAAAAGAACTACGCGCTGTCGCTCGCCACCGGCACATGGGTGCTGTCGCTCGATGCGGACGAGCGCGTCACGCCCGAGCTCGCCGCGGCGATCACGGCGGCGATCGCCGGGGGCGAAGCGGAGGCGTTCGAATTTCCCCGGCTGTCGAGTTTCTGCGGGCGGCCGATCCGCCATTCCGGGTGGTATCCCGATTATGTGCTGCGCTTGTTCCGGCGCGGCGCGGCGCGCTTCGATGACGTCATCGTCCACGAGCGCGTGATCTATGGCGGCGCGGTGAAGCGGCTGCGCCCGCCGCTTATCCATCATCCCGTCGTCAAGCTCGAAGATGCGCTATCGCGGCTTGATCGCTATTCGACGGCAAAAGCGCAGATGCTGGTCGCCTCGGGCCGTAAAGTGTGGTTCCTGACCGGCATCAGCCACGGTCTCGTTTCTTTCCTGCGCGCTTACGTGTGGCGCGCCGGATTTCTCGATGGCGCCGAAGGATTTTTGCTCGCGGTCTTCACCGCCGAGACGAGCTATTACCCCTACATGAAGGCTTGGCTGGCGACGCGGAAGCGCAAGCGCAAGCGCAAGCAAGCTTAGGAGCCCATGCGCGCTTCGATGAAGCCCGAGGCGTCGTGGCGGCGCAAGATCTCGCCGGCCCGCTCGATCACCGCGCTGGCTGAGACGTTATGCATGCAGGTGTGATCGTTGGGACAACGGCTTAATTGGCGCAGAAAGCAGGGCGAGCAGGGCATGCCGGCTTGGAGGACTGCATCGCTTCGGCCGTAAGGCCCGATCCAGAGCGGATCGGTCGGGCCGAATACGCTCACCACCGGACGGTCCAGCGCAACGGCAAGGTGCATCGGGCCGGAATTGTTAGTGATGCTGATGGCCGAGCGGCGGATTAGTGCCGCAAGCTCGGTCAAGGTGGTTGCGCCGGCGACATTGGCGACGCCGGGCGCAAGCCGCGCCACCTCGTCGCACACCGCGCGCTCGCGGCGCGTGCCCATCAGCGCCACGGCGAAGCCCTCGCGCAGGAAGTGCCGCGCCACCTCGGCAAATTTTTCGCTGTTCCAGTGTTTGGTTTCCCAGATCGTCCCCGGCGCCAGCGTGATGAGGCGCGAGCCGCCGATCTCGTGGTCGCGCAGCAGCGCATCGACGCCGGCGTCGGCCGCCGCCGGAATCGGGAAGGAGAAATCCGGCGGCCCCTCGGCCAAACCCAACAGCGGTCCGACATTGAGGTAGCGATCGACAGCGTGCAGATCGAGCGTGGGTATCGGAATGTGGTGCGTGTAAGCGAGCCAACTGCCTTCGCGCGCGCCTTGCCAGGCATGCTTGCGCGCTTGCCGCGAAAATTTGCGCGGCGAAGCGTCCCACACCCGCGCACGCGGGCGGTCGAAACCGATCCGCACCGGCGCCCCGGTCGCGAGCGTGAGCACGGCGGTGCGAAATTGGCCGTGCATATCGACTACGAGGTTATAGCCTCTGGCGCGCAGATTTGCCGCGAGCCGGCCATAACCGACGAAAGGCTTGAGGCTCAGCGGTCGCGACCAATCCTCACGCGCAAACTCGATGACGTTGCTGATCGCGGGATGATGTCGCAACAGCTCGGCGATCGGCGGCGTCACCAGCCAGTCCAATTGCGCCGCGGGATAACGCCGCCGCAATTTGTTCAGCACCGGGATGGTGTGAATGACGTCGCCGACGGCCGACAGCTTGACCAGCAGGATTTTGCGGAAGTCCGCGCTGCGCAGGTCGGTGCCGCTTCGCATCTGCGGACTTAAGCGCGGTTCGGCAGAATGCTTTGCAGCATGCGCTTGAACGCGGCGGAGGTGTGATGCCGCAGCATCGCGATCTGCCGGTTGCCTTCCGACGTCAGCCAGTTGAACTGGATGACGCGGCGCTTTCCAGCGAACGGCTCGTGGCCGTGCCAGGAATTGTCGCTGCGCTTGAATGCGAGCAGCGTGCCGGCGAGCGGCGGCACTTCGACGATGATGTCGTTGAGGTTGTCGGCGGAGCGCAAGAGCCTAAGCCGGCCGCCGGCTTCGCCCCAGGTTTCGTTCATGTAGATCAAGACGGTGATGATCTTGCTGGTCGAATTGGTGTGGATCTTGCCGTCACGGGCGTCGCAACGGCCGCGCACCGTGGTCACGGTGGGTCTGCCGGCAAGGTCGAGGCCGAACTTCGCCTCGAAGGCGTCGCGGAACGCATCGCTTTCAAGTTCGTCCAGCAGCGTTCGGAAGGCAGGGCCGAAGCTGACCTGATCGACCGGAAAGCTCCCCGAAGTGGAAATCTTCGGATAATCGGCGTTGATCGCTTCGAGCGCCTGCGGCCCAACGAAGCCGGGCACAATCAGGTGCGGAAACGGCTCCTTCACCAGGGGCGTCGACCGGAACGCGTTAAGCCTCAGATAACCCGACATTTTCTCGCTTTCTGCTGGACAGCGCCGGCAAGTTAGCACTCCACCGCCGTGCGGTAAATCAAGGCGCTCGCGGCGGCAGGATCGCCCAGCCGACGTGGACGGTACCGCCGCCGCGCGCGAGCGGCAGATCGAATGGCGCGCCGATTTTGGCGTCAGGCGCGACCGCCGCAAGGTTATGCGGCAGCGTATGCGGGTCGCTGTCGGTCCACACCAGCACCGCGCCCCGTGCGCGCAGATCGGCCATGTCGATCCATGGCGCGCGGCGCGGCAGGCCGTCGATCAATACGCGCGGCTGCGGGTCCGATTTCGAGTAATGCGCGACATTGCCGCCGTCCCACATCGAGCCGATGATGTAATGCGGCTCCTGGCCGACCGCCTGGACGAAACGCTGGGTGATCGCCGCCGAAAGCTGCTCGCCGGGAAAGAACGCGGCGCGGTAACGGTGATCGAAATTGGGCAGCACCAGATAGTCGGCAAGAAACGCGGCGACAAAAATGAGGAATATCGCGGCCCAATGCGCGCCGAGGTGGGTGAGCCGTGCGCGGTCGAGCGTGCGCGGCGCGACCATCACGATCCACAGGCCGAGGAACAGCCACAGCGGATATCCCCACGTCGATTGCGTGCCACGGCCGGAGATGAGCGAAAACAAAAACATCGTTGCGCCCGGTCCGAACGCCAGCAGAGCGACGATGCGGCGGTCGAAGGCGTCGGTTCTTTCTTCTTTCTCCGCCCGCGGCACGAGCTTGCCGCGAGTAAAGAATAACGGCGCGGCGATAAACAGCGCGGGAACGAGGAAGAAAATCTGCGGTCCTAAGAATTTCAGCGGATTGAGCAGGTGATCAAGCGCTACGTGCGGCGGTGTCGCCCGCGCCTCGGCATAACGGAACGGCAGGAAATCGTGCTGCACCAGCCAGACGAGATGCGGCGCCATGACGATCAAAGCCACGGCGGCTGCGACCCAGGGGCCGGCCGAGGCGAGGCTGCGCCGCGCGTCGGGATCGAACAGCAGGAACAGCGCCAGCGGCGCCGCCAATATCACCACGAAATATTTGGCCCATAGCGCGAGCCCGAGCATGACGCCGAGCAGGAGCCAGTAGCGCATGTGCCGGCGTCGCAGGCCGGCGTAGAGCGCGAAGCCGGCGAAGGCCCAGAATGGCAACTCGATCACGTTATGATTGAATTTGACCGAGCTGATGTTGAGAAAATGGATGCCGTCGATGATCAGGACGGCGGCCAGCGCGCCCAACGTGCCGACCAGCGGCCGCGCGGTCAGCCATACCGCGACAAAGGCCAGCACGACGGTGACTTGGCAGAGCGCATAGAGCGCGGCATCGTTGCCGGTGGCGCGGTGGACGATTTCCACCAGCCACCACGGCAGCGGCGGCAGCTTGTCGTAGCCGATCTGCCATTCGCGGCCGTAGACGGTCGCTTCGATCACGTCGAGCGGCAGGTTGCGGTAAAGGAGTGCCGGCAGCGCCGTCCAGACGACGGCGTGGAGCGTCAGGAAGGCGGCGAAAGCGGCCTTCGGCCGCCGCTCCACCGCATCGATCAGTCCGGAGATTCCCATCGCTTGTCGAGACAACCTCAATCCGTGGGGCTTTGATGCACGACTGCGCGGCAGACTCAAAACCCGTTCCCCTTGGCCTTGCCAGGACAGGGGCATGGCTTGCGATAGCCGCGTAGCCCCTCCCGGCCCTCCCCCGGCAGGGGGCTAGGGAGGAGGCTCAAGCAGGCTTGGTATTCATTGTCGCCAAGCCTTGCTATTGATTTCTCAACGGCAATTTCGCGGGGCAAGCATGAAAGACATTATCGAAAGCCTCCAGGAGCGCCGCGCCAACGCGCGCGGCGGCGGCGGGCAACGGCGCATTGACGCGCAGCACAAACGCGGCAAATTGACCGCGCGCGAGCGCATCGAGCTCTTGATGGATAAGAACTCGTTCGAGGAGTTCGACATGTTCGTCGAGCACCGCTCCAACGATTTCGGCATGGAGAAGTCCAAGATTTCCGGCGACGGCGTCGTCACTGGATGGGGCACGGTCAACGGCCGCAGCGTGTTCGTCTTCGCCAAGGACTTCACCGTGTTCGGCGGCTCGCTGTCGGAAACCCACGCGCAAAAGATCATCAAGATCCAGGACATGGCGATGCGGGCCCGCGCGCCGATCATCGGCTTGTTCGATGCCGGCGGCGCGCGCATCCAGGAAGGCGTTGCGGCGCTCGGCGGCTACGGCGAAGTATTCAAGCGAAACGTCATCGCCTCGGGCGTCATTCCGCAGATTTCCGTGATCATGGGGCCGTGCGCCGGCGGCGACGTCTATTCGCCGGCGATGACCGATTTCATCTTCATGGTGCGTGACACCAGCTACATGTTCGTCACCGGCCCCGACGTGGTGAAGACGGTGACCAACGAGATCGTCACCGCCGAGGAACTGGGCGGCGCGTCGGTGCACGCGACGCGCTCCTCGATCGCCGACGGCGCCTACGACAATGATGTGGAATGTCTGTTGCAAATGCGCCGGCTGCTCGATTTCCTGCCGGCGAATTTTTCCGCCGGCGTGCCGCAATGGCCGTCGTTCGACGACATCGACCGCATTGAGCCGTCGCTCGACTCCCTGGTGCCGGAGAACCCGAACAAGCCTTACGACATCAAGGAACTGATCCTCAAAGTCGCGGACGAGGGCGATTTCTTCGAATTGTCGGAGACGTTCGCCCGCAATATCGTGATCGGCTTAGGCCGAATTGCCGGCCGCACCGTCGGATTCGTCGCCAACCAGCCCATGGTATTGGCCGGCGTGCTCGACAGCGACGCAAGCCGCAAGGCCGCGCGCTTTGTCCGTTTCTGCGACGCCTTCAACATCCCGATCGTGACCTTCGTCGACGTCCCGGGTTTTCTTCCCGGCACCGCGCAGGAATACGGCGGCCTGATCAAGCACGGCGCCAAGCTCTTGTTTGCCTATTCGCAGGCGACGGTACCGCTCGTCACCTTGATCACCAGGAAAGCGTTCGGCGGCGCCTACGACGTGATGGCGAGTAAGCACATCGGCGGCGACGTGAATTACGCGTGGCCGACGGCGCAGATCGCGGTGATGGGCGCCAAGGGCGCGGTCGAGATCATCTTTCGCTCCGACATCGGCGATCCCGACAAGATCGCGGCGCGCACCCGAGAATACGAGGAGCGCTTCTTATCGCCGTTCATCGCTGCCGAGCGCGGCTATATCGACGACGTGATCAAGCCCTCGACGACGCGGCCGCGCATCGCGCGTGCTTTGGCGATGCTGCGCGGCAAGACGGTGGAGATGCCGGGGCGCAAGCACGACAATTTGCCGGTGTGAGGAGAGTCGTGCCTCGATGCCCGCGACAAGTGCGGGCATGACAAGCTTAAGCGGTAGCTGCGCGAGCACCTCAATGCGCCGCACCTTCGCCTAGGCGTCGCCGTAAGGCTCGGCCGACCCGACAACCCCGCATAGCCGCTGCTCGGCGTGCGCTATCGCTCGATGACCTGTTGGGGTGTACTCAGTCGGCGGCGCTTCTCCAGTGTTCGCCGGGAACCCTGAAAATGCCGCGCAGGTTCGAGGATTTCGTCGCTCTGGCGACGCCGGGCGTCTTTGTCCTGCTGTGGTCGTCGGGCTTTATTGTCGCCAAGCTTGGGCTTGGCTACGCCGAGCCGCTTACGTTCCTGATGCTGCGCACGGGCTTGGTGTTAGCGCTCCTTGTCGTCATTATCGCGTTGACGCGGCCGAAATGGCCGCGCGGCGCCGGCTTGGTGCATGCGGCCGCAACCGGCCTGATGGTGCATGGGCTCTATCTCGGCGGCGTTTTCATCGCCATCGAGAACGGGGTTTCGGCTGGGCTTGCTGCGCTGATCGTAAGCCTGCAGCCGCTCCTGACCTCGACCATCGCCAATCGCTGGCTCGGCGAACGCGTCGTGGCGCGGCAATGGCTTGGCTTGGCACTTGGGTTGTTCGGCGTCTATCTGGTCCTGCACGAAAAAACCGCGACCGCCGGAGCGACACCGCTCGCCTGGTTTGCGCTCGTCGTGGCGCTCTTGGGCATAACAATCGGCACGCTTTATCAAAAGCGTTTCGGCGGTGGGATGGATTGGCGGCCCGCACTCGCGGTCCAATACATGGCGGCCGGAATCCTGTTCGCGTTTGGCGCGTTCGCCTTCGAGACGCGGGTGGTGCATTGGACGCCGCAATTTTGCTTCGCCATCGGGTATCTCGCCCTCGTGCTCTCGTTCGGCGCGATCTGGCTTTTGTACTATCTGATCCGGCGCGCCGCGGCGACGCGGGTCACGAGCTTGTTCTATCTCGTGCCGCCGACAACAGCGCTGATGGCCTGGGTGATTTTTGGCGAACGGCTGCCGCCGCTCGCGCTCGCGGGCATGGCGGTCTGCGTCGCTGGCGTCGCGCTGGTGAACTTGCGGCCGGCGCATGCGTAGCCGCTTTCTTCTCCTATGCGGGAATAGGCTGCGCTAGGATGGCTGCTGCAATAAACGTCAAAAGCAAATCAGAGGGAGGTTCCATGTTCGGCAAAGCCGTGGTCGTTGCCGCTGCGCTTGCTCTAGGCGGCGCGGCGTTGGCGCAAAGCCCACAGAACACACCGCCAAATCCGCCGTTGACGCCGTCGCCGATCAAACGCACGCCGATCGGCAAAATAGAGGTGCCGGGCTCGAATTACGAGGTCATCACCGGCAAGGTCGAGTTAGTGCCGGGCTTCAAAGCCGGGCGGCATTTCCATCCCGGCATCGTCGACGCGGTGGTGCTCGACGGCGTGTTCTGGCTCGCGATCGACGGCCAGCCGGAGAAGACCTACACCGCCGGACAATCGTTCGAAGTGCCGAACCGGGCTGTCCACAACGAAGGCGCGGTCGGCGACAAGCCCGCAAAGCTTATCGCGGTTTATGTTGTGGAGAAGGGTCAGCCGCTGGTAACGCCGGTGAAGTAGCCGCTCCGTCAGGCGGCGACGAGGAGCTGCGCCGACCGCAATTGAAACAACGCGGTTTTTTCCGCGACCGAAGCGACTTGAGTCGGCGCGATCTCGCAAGCAGTGGCAGGATGCACCACGCCGTTGCGCAGGTAGGGCGGCCGCACCGACCAGAGATACTCGAAAATATGGCCGCTCTTCTTGTGGGCGAGCCGGATGGTGGAGCCCTCGATGGCGATGTCGAAATTCGGCTCGCTCGCTTTGAGCTTCAGGTTCGGCGAACGCAGGCCGAAGGCGGCGTGCAGCACGCGGTCTACGTCCTGCGACGTGAAAGGCTTGTGTAGAAAGGCGCAGGCGCCGCTCTCGATCGCCGCTTTCTCCTTGCCCGCGTCGTGCTCGCCGGAGAGCATCACGACGTTTGCCGACGGCTGGATCAGCATCAACCGCTTCATGGTGGCAAGTCCGTCCATGCCCGGCATGTTGTAGTCGAGGAACACCGCGTCGAATTCGGAAGTGCGCGAGAGAGTCAGCGCGGTTTGGCCGTCGCCGGCTTCGCTGATTTCGCAGTTGAAGACGCTGCCCTGCACGATCTTCTGCATCAACTGGCGCACGGTCGAGGAATCGTCGACGATCAGCACCTTGGTCGGCGACGAGATGCGGTCGTAGGTCTTGATGATGGCGAGCGCATCGTTGAGTTCGAATGGCTTGAACAGGAATTCATAGGCCTGCAGCTTGACCGCCAGTTCCACCGCCTCGACCGCTGGCGGGTTGGACATCAGCGTGACGAAGGTCTTGATGCCTTGCTTGCGCGCCGACCAGAACGCCTCGGTTCCGGACAATTCCGGCATGTGCACGTCGATGAAGGCAAGATCGATATTCGAGCCATTGAGCAGCGTGAGGCAGTCGCGGCCGTTGTCGGTGGAACTCAATCGCAGCGGCAGCTTCGAGGCGCGAGCGGCGTTGGTCAGAAGCTGCTGTGTGAGGTGGGAGTTGTCGGCGATGAGCATACTGATGCTGCGCTGCATGGTGGCTCCACTTTCGGATCTGTCGCTACCCTCGCTGCCGTGCGGATGAAAACCACACCGCCTCGCTACGGTCATTCAATCGTTCAAGCGCGGACTCGGTTCTGCCGTATTTGCCGCAACGGTTTGCGCGCTGCCAACGGATCGCTTCTAAATCGATTGAAATTTGCCGCGCAGCAGCGTCCGATTGCCTTCTCGTCGCCTTCCACCCACGCGCACAGGGAGAGTTTGCATGTCGCCACGGGGTCCGATCGAATATCTTGACGCAGCGCCCGAGGTTCGCGCCGTGTTCGATGACATCAAGCGCACGCGGCAGATCAAGGACGTCAACAATTTCTGGAAATACCTCGCGCACGAACCGGCGACCCTTAAACGCACCTGGGAGAGCGTCAAAGAGGTGATGGCGCCAGGCGCGCTCGATGCGCTGACCAAAGAGATGGTCTATCTGGCGGTGAGCGTCACCAACGGCTGCGCTTACTGCATCGCCAGCCACAACGCCGCCGCGCGCAAGGCCGGCATGAACGACGAAATGTTCGGCCAGTTGATGGCCGTGGTTGGCATGGCAAATGAAACCAACCGGCTTGCCAACGGCTACCGCGTGCCGGTCGATCCGGCATTCGAGCCATGAATTCGAGTGCGCTCAGCCCTTCACGCCGCTTTGATTGGCGCGCGGCGCGCTCGCCGCGGGTGGGCCGCCTTTGCCACCGGCCTGAGGCTGCGTGGTCGACGCCGAGGAAGCCGCGGAAGGCGCAGCGGCGGTGTGTTCAACGCCGACGCGAGTATTGAGCCCATAAAACACGATTCCCAGGATCGCGGCGACGACGAGCGCTGCAAGTGTAATACCGCCCGCGCCGATGTGGCCCGTGGTCAGTTGCAGCATCGGGTCGGGCTGGTTTGCTTCCTGGATTGGTAGCCCGGTTTCCGGATCGAGCGGGCTGTTCTGAGTGCTTTGGCTTGCAGCCATGATCGCTCTCTTTCTAACGTCGCTGGCTCAAGTAAATGCCAGCGACTGAGGGTAGGTTCCCGAGCACAGCGGCCCCGGAGCTGCCGGGGCCGCTCGCTATGACGCTCAGAGGCGAGCCGCTGGCTAGGGCTGGTTTGGCGCGGGCTGCAGGGTCGCCGCCGGAAGCGGCGTCAACCCGGGCGCGGCCGGCGGAGCAGGATTTATTGCGCCCGCAGGCGGCGTGATGTGCGTCGCGGCCGGTGGCGTCGTATCGTTCGATGCAACGCGGCTCGGCTCGCGTCCAACGCCAAAAGCGATCGCGAGCACGATCACCAAAAACGCCGCGGCGGCGAGCCAACCCCAAGTGGAATTTGTGCCGCTTGTGGGTTCGTAACCAGTATTTCGCAATGGGTCGTTTGGATCCCGGTAGTCAGACATGATTGCCTCCGTCTGGCAGTTGCGCCTGACAACCTGTCGCACCCCGGACCAGTTCCTCCTGGCTTCTGCGCAGCGGGATGGCCGCATTGCCGGCGGCACATGGCGGAGCATCTGGCAAACCGTCCATAAGCCGGTCGGTACCGGCTGAGTGATGTTGAATGGGACGGCGAAGCGGCTATGGTGCGGCGGTTTAGCGACAGAGCGCTCGTAGCTCAGCTGGATAGAGCATCAGACTTCGAATCTGAGGGTCGGGAGTTCGAATCTCTCCGAGCGCGCCATCAATCTCCACAAGCGGCGGGGTTTTGCCCCGCCGTCTTGGCGGAAACCGCAGCCGTGCCGGCGAAGTCGCCGGCTTCGGACGCTAGATGCCGATCGCGTCGCTCGGGGATAGCGCGGTGCCTTCGATCACGGTGGGCGCATGCGCCCGCGCCGGCAACTGCAACACCGTGGCGCGCTGGCCGACAGTGAGCCGCGTGACCAGCACGATCTGGCCGCTGGGAAATTCAAGCGCGTCATGGTGCACGTTGGGATCGTGCATATTCACCTGACGAAAGCGGGCAACGTTGTGATCGACGCGCGCGCGGCCGAACAGGCTGAAAGCGCGGTCGTACTGCACGTTGTTTTCGAAAGCGAGCTCGGTGCCGGGAAGCAGGCAGACGGCGACATTGGGCTCCCCGACGGCGGCAAAACCGCGGGTGATCGATCTAGCGAAATCCGTCACCATCAGAGTGTCTTCGACCTTGGCCGGCCGCGAAGCGACGAGGTGCAGGCTGTAGTCACACATGGAGGTACTCCTTCCAGCATTCCCGAACGGCGATAAGCCGTTCCCCAAGCTGAAACCCTCCCGTTGATGAAATGTTCCTGTCGGATTTTTGGGCGTCGGGCGGTGGCCGAATGAATCACTGGCTGATCGAAAACGCCGGAGGCGGCCGCCAATCGTAGATCCAATCGTAGTGGCGCAGCAGTTGCCTGCCGCCCACGGCGTGCATGGCGGCGTTGCGCAGCACGGCCCTGGCGCCGCCAAAATGGTAGCGTTCGCCGTTGCGCGCTGCGAGGCGCTGCACTTTCCATACCCGCGCGCGCCGAACCGCATAATAGGTGCGCAGAGCTGCGGACGGATCGGCGGGATTTTGCGCGAGGCATTGCGCCGCCACGGCGGCGTCTTCGATCGCCATGGCTGCGCCTTGGGCGAGATAAGGCAGCATGGCGTGCGCCGCGTCGCCGATCAGCGCCGCCGGGCCCTGAGACCAGCGCCGCAGCGGCTGGGAATTGTACAGCGCCCATCTCAGCCACGCCTCCGGTAGCGCGATCAGCGCGCGCGCCGGCGGCGCCCAGGTTTCGACGGCAAGGCGCGGGATGATGTCGGCGCGGCTCGCTGGCGAACTCCAGCCGGGCATGTTCCAACTGTCAGCGGCGATGAGGACAACATTGATGACGCGCCCGGCCTTGACCGGATAATGCACGAGATGCGCATCACGGCCGAGCCAGAGATGGATTGTCGGCTCGCGGAATTCGGGCGCGACCTGGTCGGCGGGGATAAGGCCACGCCAGGCGGTGCGTCCGGCAAAGCGCGGCGGCGCCGCATTGCCGAGTTGTTGCCGCAGCACCGACCACAGACCGTCGGCGGCAAGAAGCGCAGAGCCGCGTTCCTCGGTCATGCCGCTTTTGCCGCGAGCAGACACCGTTACGCCGTTGGAATGGGCAACGAAGTCGTCGACGCGCACGCCGAGTTTGAGGGTAATAGCAAGGTCGCGGGCAACCGCACCCGCAAGCGCGGCTTGCAAATCGCCGCGATGGATCACCCAATAAGGCGCGCCGTAGCGCAATTCTGCGGCATCGCCGAGCGGCATCCGCAAAATTTCGCGGCCACTTGCGGCGCTTAGAACCCGCAACGCTTGCGGCACCGTGGCAGACCGCTGGAGCCGCTCTGCCAACCCAAGATCGATGAGCGTGCGCGCAGCGTTGGGTGTGAGCTGAATGCCGGCGCCGGTTTCCTCGAGCCGTTCGGCCTGTTCCAGCACGACGACGCGAAAGCCGTTTCGCGCCAACGCCAATGCCGCAGTCAGTCCGGCGATGCCGGCACCAGCGACAATAACGACGCGCTTGGACGTCAGGGCACGTCTCCGCTAGACGACCTCTTGCAAGGCGCATTCGGGCGGCCTCGCGGCGCCTGGCGCAAGCTTCGGGTCGTGGCGGTAGAGCGTCGAGCAGTAGGGACAGATGTATTCGTCGTCGTCACCCATGTCGCAGTAGACATGCGGATGGTCGAACGGCGGCATGGCGCCGACGCACATGAACTCCCTGGCGCCGATCTCAATGACCGGTACGCCGAGATCGTTGTGAAAGTGGGGAACGATATGGTCCGCCATTGATCCGCCAGTCTTGGATCCGCGCACTCGCGCAGCCGCGGCACTGTAGCGGCGTGCACTGTGGAATCCTAGTGCGTCCGTTCTCGCTTCCACTTCCGCAGTGCGCGGCCTCAAACAGCCGATGGCACGCCCGGCGAGCGTGGCGGGCGGCTTCGAGCCATCACGATCACTGCTTGACCATGGAGCACGCCGGGTTGGGCGGCCCGAAAGCCTGGTCGCCCGGAATGTGCGCTAGGACTTTGTAATAGTCCCACGGATACTTCGATTCGGCCGGCGACTTCACCTGCACCAGGACGAGGTCGTGCACCATCAGATTGTCGTCACGCAGCTTGCCATTGCGCGCGAAGAAGTCCTCGATCGGCCCCTCGCGCATCTTGGCGGTAACCTTGAGCGGATCGTCGGTGCCGGTAGCCTTCACGGCACCGAGGTAATGGATGATCGAAGAATAGACGCCCGCTTGCCACATGGTCGGCATGCGGTTGACCTTGGCGAAGAATCGCTTCGACCATGCGCGCGTCTTGTCGTCCATGTCCCAATAGAACGACGTCGTCAGCAGCAGACCTTGCGCCGCTTTGAGCCCCAGCGCATTGACGTCGGTGATCACTACCAGAAGGCCGGCCATCTGCTGGCCGCCCTTGAAGATACCGAATTCGCCGCCGAGCTTGATGGCGTTGACGTTGTCGGGCGGCCCGGAAGCAATGCCGATGATTTTCGCTTTTGAGGCTTGCGCCTGGAGAATGAACGACGACAGGTCCGGCGTCGCGAACGGATGGCGCACCGCACCGAGCACCTTGCCGCCATTCTGCTCGATCACTTCGGTTGCTTCGTGCTCGAGCGAATGACCGAACGCGTAATCGGCAGTCAGGAAAAACCAGGTATTGCCGCCCCGCTTGACCACCTCGCGCGCGGTGCCGACGGCAAGTGCGTGCGTATCGAAGACCCATTGGATGGCGTAGGGCGAACAGAACTTGCCGTGGAAATCTGCGGTTCCGGTCGAATGGGTGATGAAGAGCTTTTTTCTCTCGTTGGCGACGGTTTGCACCGCCAGCCCAACGGCGGAGACCGGCACATCGACGATGAGATCGACCTGGTCGCGGTCATACCATTCGCGGGCAATGCCGGCGGCGATGTCGGGCTTGATCTGATGGTTGGCGGAAATCACTTCGATCGGCTTGCCAAGCACGCTGCCGCCGAAATCCTCGACCGCCATTTGCGCAGCCGCAACCGAGCCTTGGCCGGTCGGCGTCGAAGCCGGTCCGGACAGATCGGTCAGCACGCCGATTTTCACCACGCCGTCCGAAATTTGCGCCTGGGCAACGCCGGCGCCCAGACACACCGACAACGCGGTCAGCAAGACAGGCCAAATCCGTTGCATCATGATCCTCCCACGATTTGGTCCGGCGGCTATGTCTCCGCCTTGACCGAGGCCAACCCGGTCTGAGACTAGCCCTATCCGCCGCCGTCATCACCCTCTTTGTGCAGGATCGATCCAATCGATTATGGTGCCTGATGCCTCTATTCATCCATGACGGAATTGAGATCGCCTATCTCGACCAGGGCGAGGGCGAGCCGATCATTCTTGTGCACGGCTTTGCCTCCAACAAAGAGGTAAACTGGGTCTATCCCGGCTGGGTGACGGCGCTGACCCGCGCCGGCCGCCGCGTCATCGCGCTCGACAACCGCGGTCACGGTCAGTCCACCAAGCTTTACGATCCGGCCGCCTATCACACCGGGCTGATGGCCGAGGACATGAGTGCGTTGCTCGATCATCTCGAACTAGGCCGCGCCGACGTCATGGGTTATTCGATGGGGGCGCGCAACACGGCGTTCCTGGTAGCTGCACACTCTGACCGCGTGCGCTCCGCGGTTCTCGGCGGCCTCGGTATTCACCTCGTGGACGGTGTCGGCAAGCCGGAAGTGATTGCCCGGGCATTGGAGGCGCCAGCATTGGCGGATGTGTCCGACCCGACCGGCTACACCTACCGATCCTTCGCCGAGAAGACGCATTCCGACCTGCGGGCGCTGGCGGCCTGCATCCGCGGCTCGCGTCAGACCATGAGCCGCGACGAGCTCGGCCGCATCACGGTCCCAGTCCTGATTGCTGTCGGCAGCAACGATCTGGTTGCGGGCTCGCCGCAAGCTCTCGCGGAATTGGTGCCCGAGGCCCAATCGCTTATCATTCCCGATCGCGATCACATGCTAGCGGTTGGCGACAAAGCCTTTAAAGCCGGCGTGCTCGATTTTCTCGATCGAAGGCCGTGAATGGGCGTTCCGGTCGTCCTCCTGAAACGGGAACGCAAGGCAGGGCGTCGATGGGGACTTTCGCCGGGAGTGACCGGCGAGACTAGGCCATTGGCCTTATAATCTAGGTCAATGGCCGATCCGGTCTGCGCCGGCGTGGCAGCATATGCCCCCTAGTTTCAGTGCCGCGACGCACCAATTATGCTAGAAGCGCGGCTTCCGGGAGACACGATCATGGCTCAATCGCAGCCGCAGCCGATCCTCGATAAGGTTGATCCGGTTTGGGCGCGCATCCGCCGCGAGGCGGAGGAAGCGGTACGCCGCGAGCCCGAATTGGCGACTTTTATCTATTCGACCATTCTGCATCTGGACACGCTCGAAGCGGCCATCGCCTACCGTCTGGCGGAGCGGCTTGACCATCCGGCGCTCTCCGGCGAGTTGATCCGTCAGGCCTATGCGGATGCGCTCAAGGACAGCCCGTCAATCGGCGAGAATTTTCGCGCCGACCTCATGGCCACGGTCGACCGCGACCCGGCGACCCACCGGCTGATCGAGCCGGTGCTTTACTACAAGGGCTTTCACGCCATCCAGACCCATCGCCTGATGCACTGGCTGTGGGAAAAAGGCCGCCGCGATTTCGCGCTTTACCTGCAGAGCCGCGCTTCAGTGGTGTTCCAATGCGACATTCACCCGGCCGCGCGCATCGGGCGCGGTATTTTCCTCGATCACGCCACCGGCTTGGTGGTCGGCGAAACCGCCGTCGTCGAGGACGACGTGTCGATGCTTCATGACGTAACGCTCGGTGGCACCGGCAAGGAGTGGGAAGATCGTCATCCGAAGATTCGCTACGGTGTCATGATCGGCGCCGGCGCCAAAGTTCTGGGCAATATCGAAGTCGGGCACTGCGCCCGCATCGCCGCCGGCTCCGTGGTGATCAAGCCGGTGCCGAATAATGTCACCGTCGCCGGTGTACCGGCGAGGGTGGTCGGCGTTGCCGGCTGCCCGGATCCCGCACGCACCATGGATCAGATCTTTCACGGCGAGATTTGATCGCCGCCGCCGCCGCGTGCTATGCGGCGTATACCAATCGTTGGAGCAAGCGGCCGTGGACGTGCAAGAAGTCAAAAAGCTCGACGCTTATCTCAAGAAGCTGTTCGGCAACCCGCGCATGCGCGTCGTGCCGCGGCCAAAAAAGGATGACTCCGCCGAAGTCTATGTCGGCGAGGAGTTCATCGGCGTTCTGTTCGTCGACGATGAGGACGACGAGCGCTCATATAATTTCCAGATGGCGATCCTCGGCAGCGATCTGGAGTGATTTTTCTAGCCACTCGGTGTGTGAAGCTGGGCGATCAGCCGATCGAAGCCGGCGGCGACGTTGCGCCAATCCTGTTGCAGCCATTGGCGCGGAAACCGCAGCGTGATTTCGGCGGCGTCTAGCAAACGCTCGTGGATGCAGGTGCCGGGCACGTTGCGCATCGCCCGCGAGCAACGGGCAAAAAACTGCTCGGGTTGGTCCGCGAAGTAGACGAGGTCTTCGCCCTCGTAGGGTGTGCCCACGCGGAACGCCACGATGGCGAGCCCATCCGGGCCGGCCGTCGCCTGTGCCTCGATATAGCGCGGATAGATGGTGCGCAGCCGCGCCGCGGGGGGAAGCACGGCGCCGAGCCCGGCGATGGTGATGAATAACCGGTCGTCCGTGCTTGGACGCGCCGGCACCTCGTCGGATTTGGCTCCAACCGGCGTTGCGATATCGCTGTCGCCATCGGGCGGCGTCAATGAGGGCCAAACAAAAACGAGGTCGATGCGCTCATGCGCGCCGGGATGACGCTGCACCGAAGCGCGGATCGCCGCAGGCGGAACGTTGAACAATACACCAGCAACGGTGACCGGAATGGCCGGCGCATTGAGCGGAACCGCCGCCGTCGGCCATGACGGCCACAGTTCGTACGACACAAATGCCACGGTTCCGGCCACCAGTACCGCGAACAACGCGATTGGCAGCAGCAGACTTCGCGAACTGTGCCGGACGCGCTGGCGAGGGAGGTCGTGGGCCGTCATGCGTGCTCGTGCTTCGAATCAGCCACGAGTATGACACGGCGCCCGCTCATTGGGCCGTTAACCCTTTCTTAAGCAAACCGTGGCGGGCCCCCGCTCCCTGCTGCAAATCTTCCGGGAAATCGAAAGGCATCCCGGATGGTCGAAACCTTGCAGCCGGCAATTTCCCCGGCGATCGTCAGTTCCCTGTTCGCCCTTGCCTTTGGCTTCGCCATCGCCGGGCTGTGTGCCAATGGATACCGGCTCTACGGCATGAGCTTCCCGAGTTTCCGTCTGCTTGAGGTCGGGCCGATGGCGGCGCGCTTCGGCGCGGTGCCGCTGCTCATCTTCGCCGCGCCGTTTTTGATCATGCGCAATACGCTACGCGGCCGCGAAATCGAACGCCGGCCCGCTCAATTCGTCATGGTGGCGACGGTCATTGCCGGACTGTGGAGCCTGATGTCGGGTACGGCCGTGGTAATGGCGCTTCAAGCGCTCATCAACGTCTGATAATCATTCCGCGCGGGCGAAATTCAAGCTCAGAATCCGTGACCAAGGGGGCGGTTATGGATTCCGGACTTAACGCTTCGCGTCGATCCGGAATGACGATCCCAAACAACCGGCGCACCTCATGATCTACGAACTTGACGGCCAGAAGCCGGATTTGCCGGAAGAGGGCCGTTACTGGATTGCGCAAAGCGCGGCCGTGATCGGCAAGGTGCGGCTCAAAGCCGATTGCAGCGTCTGGTTCGGCGCGGTGCTGCGCGGCGACAACGAATGGATCGAACTCGGCGAACGCTCGCAAATCCAGGATAATTGCACGCTGCATACCGATTTCGGTTTTCCGCTCGGTATCGGAGCCGATTGTGTCATTGGCCACAATGTCGTCCTCCACGGCTGCACCATCGGTGCCCATTCACTCATCGGCATGGGCGCGATCGTGCTCAACGGCGCGCAGATCGGTGCCGGCTGCCTTGTTGGCGCCGGTGCGCTCGTCACCGAAGGAAAATCGTTTCCGGAAAAATCCTTGATCGTCGGCTCGCCTGCGCGTGCCATCCGCACGCTCGACGAGCGTGCCGCTATCGCTATCGCCGCCGGTTCGCAATTCTACGTCGATAATTTCAAGCGCTTCGCCGGCGGACTAAAGCCGATCGGTTGAAGCAGGGCGGTTCGTCCTTACTTCGCTTCGGCGGTTTCCGGCTCGCCCCGCTCGGCCGCGCCGGCGATACGAACCTTGTCGCCGGTGGCGATGCCGTCCGGCGGATTGACGACCACGCGATCGTCGGCCGTGATGCCGGAACCGATTTCCACCTCATTGCCCAGATCGCGCGCGATCGTGACCACGTTAAGGACGATGCGGCCATCGCTGCCGACGGTGGCAACGTGCAATCCGCTCTGATTGAAAATGAGCGCGCTCGCCGGCACGTTGATTGCGATCTCGGGGTGGGCCAGATCGAACGTCACATTGGTGAAGTCTCCTGTCATCAATTCGTCGCGGGCATTGTCGACGACGAGCTGCATGCGGGTCGTGCCCGAGGCGACGTCGACGGATTTCGCCGACGCCTCGACCGTCGCCGGAAAAGTCCGGCGCGGATATTCCGGCACCGCAATGTGTGCCTTGGTGCCCACGGGAATTTGCGGCACATAGTTTTGCGGAACGTTGACGTAGACCCGCAGCCTCTTGGTCTCCGAAACGACGAACATCGGCGGTCCGCCGGCGCCGGCGTTGATCAGGGCGCCAACGTCGGTCGTGCGCGCGGTGACGAGCCCGTCGAACGGCGCGACGACGCGCTTATACTTTTCCAGCACGCGCAGCCGATCGAGATTGGCCTTTGCCGCGCGCACCAAGCCCTGCTTGTTGGAGGCATCGGCCGCCCGTTGGTCGAGATCCTGTTGCGAAATGGCGTACGTCTTGATCAGCGACTGGCCGCGCGTCAGCGTCATATCCGACAGCGTCGAATTGGCCTGGGCGCTGGCGAGATTGGCTTCCGCCTGCATGATCTGCTGATCGAGATCCGGCGCGTCGATTTCGGCCAGGAGCTCGCCCGCCTTCACGGGCGCGCCGATATCGGCCTTCCAATCCTTCACGTAGCCGCTGACGCGCGCATACATCTGGGCCTGCGTGTAGGCTTCGAGACGGCCCGGCAACGATAACGTTGTCTTCTTGCCGCGGGTGTCGGGCGGCGCCACCGCGACCACCGGCACCGCCTGATTCTCGCTCCATTCCTGCAGTTTGGCGTCGGCGATCTTGCGCGTCGTGATGCCGGCGACGACGATGACCACCGCGATGATTGCGGCAGACGTGCCGGCGATGGTGAGGCCGCGGCGCGATACCACCGGCGGGCTGGAATGTTCAGGCGGCATGCGGCTCTCCGATCGCGCCGGCGCCCACCGAGCCGCGGCGTTGATGAACGATGCTGAACACCACCGGCACAAACATCAGCGTTGCCACAGTGGCAAAAAGCAGGCCGCCGATGACCGCGCGTCCAAGTGGCGCATTCTGTTCGCCCGCGTCGCCCAAGCCAAACGCCATCGGCGTCATGCCGATGATCATGGCGAGCGCCGTCATGACGACGGGACGCACCCGGACAAATCCCGCTTCGATTGCCGCGGCGACGGCGTCGCCGTGTTCTTCCAGCCGCTCCTTGGCGAAGCTGATAACGAGCACGCTGTTGGCGGTCGCGACCCCCATGCACATGATGGCGCCGGTCAGCGCCGGCACCGATAAAGTCGTATGCGTGGCGAACAGCATCCACACAATGCCGGCGAGCGCCGCCGGCAGTGCCGTAATGATCACAAATGGATCGGCCCACGATTGGAAGTTGACCACGATCAGGAGGTAAATGAGCACGACCGCGGCGAGCAGGCCAAAGATCAAGCCGGAAAACGAATCATTCATGGTCAGTACTTGGCCGAGCATTTCCACTTGCGCCGACTTCGGCGCGCTTTTTGCGGTTTCGTCCAGCACCTTCTGCACATCGGTCGCCACGGCGCCAAGGTCGCGGCCCTGGGTGGTGGCGTAAACCTGAATCAGCGGCTGGATGTCGTATTGTGAATAGACCGCGGGCACCGCCGTGCGCTTGATGTCGGCGATACCCCCAAGCGTTTGTGGCGGCGCGCCCGGCGCGGTGATCGGCAGGGCTCGCAGAGCGTCCAGTGAATTGACCTGGTATTGCGGCGTCTGCATGACGACGGAGTAATTAACGCCGTTCTTGGGACTGAGCCAGAATATCGGCTGCACCTGGCTTGAACCGGCGAGGTCGACCACCATGCTGTTGGTCACGTCGCGCTCGGTGATGCCGACATATTGCGCACGCGTGCGGTCGACGTTGACGTCAAAACTCGGCGAGTTGAGCGACTGCTGAATGCGAGCGTCGACGAGACCCGGAATGTGGCGCAGCCGCCGCAGCACCTGCTGCGCATAGGCGAAGTTTTCCTCGAGCCGCGGGCCACGAATTTGCACCTCGATCGGCGCCGGTGCGCCGAAATTGAGAATCTGGCTGATGATATCAGCCGGCAGGAACGAGAAGGTCGTGCCCGGGAACCGCGCGGGGAGTTCCTCGCGCAACGTGCGAACGTATTCCCTGGTCGGCCGATGATCCTCGGCGAGCTTGATCTGGATTTCGCCGTCCTGCGTGCCGATTGTGCCGGTATTGTTGTAGGTCTTGTTGATGCTGCTGATCGGAAAGCCGACGTTGTCGACCAATGTATCGAATTCGCGCGGCGGAATAATCTGGCGGATGACCTTCTCGATTGCGGCGAATTCTACGGCGCTCTCTTCGACGCGCATGCCGACGTGCGTGCGAACGTGCATCAAAATCTGTCCGCCGTCGACCTCGGGGAAGAAGTCGCGGCCGAGATACGGGGCCAGCGCGAAAGAGCCGAAAATGAAGACCACAAAGCAACCGACGAAGACCGCGCGGTGGTGCAGCGCCATGGTCAACATTTCGCGATAGCCGAGGCGGGCACGCTCAAAGCGCGCTTCGAAGCCGCGCTGCAGCCGCACCAACGGATTGCGCGTCGGCGGCGGTGCGCCGTGGACGCCTTCCGTGCGCGCGACGTGCTTGCGCAGCATGTATTTTGCCATGGTCGGCACCAGCGTGCGCGACAGAATGAACGACCAGACCATCGCCGACATCACCGCTTCGGCCAGCGGCACGAATAGGAAGTGCGGTACGCCGGTCAGGAAAAACATCGGCACGAACACGATGCAGATGCAGAGCAGTGAGACGAAGGCCGGGGTCACGATCTGCTCGGCGCCATCGAGGATGGCCTGCTCGACTTCCTTGCCTTGCTCGAGATGCCAGTTGATGTTCTCGATCGTGACGGTCGCCTCGTCGACCAGAATACCGACCGCGAGCGCCAGGCCGCCGAGCGTCATGATGTTGAGCGTTTCACCCAGCGCCCAGAGCGTCGCGATCGAGCCGAGCACTGACAGTGGAATCGATGTAGCGATAATCAGGGTCGAACGGAAGCTGCCGAGAAAAAGCAGGATCATCAGGCTGGTCAGCGCCGCCGCGATGACGCCTTCGCGGACGACGCCGCCGATAGCGCCTTTGACGAAAAACGACTGATCGGCGATTTGCGTGATCTTGAGAGTGTCCGGCAGCGCACGCTGCAACTGCGGCAATTTTTTCTTGATGCCGTCGATGACGGCGAGCGTCGACACGCCGCCGTTCTTGAGCACCATCATCAGTACCGAGCGTTTGCCGTCGACGTGGACGATGTTGGTTTGCGGCGAATTGCCGTCGTGCACGCGGGCGACGTCGCGGATATAGACCATGGCGTTGTTGACGCTCTTGATGGGCAGGTCGCCGAGTTCGCCGATGATGGAGGGGGAGTTGTTGAGATTGATGGCGTATTCGAATTCGCCGATCTTCTCGGTCCCGACCGGCGTAATCAGGTTTTGCGCGGCGAGCGCATTGGCGACGTCCTGGCCCGAGAGGCCGCGCGCCTGCATCGCCGTTGGGTCGAGATCGATCTGTACCTGACGAAACTTGCCGCCGTAAGGATACGGAATCGCGGCGCCGGGCACGGTCACCAGCCCGACGCGCAGGAAGTTGATCGCGATATCGTTGAGCATTTGCTCGGAGAGCCCTTTGCCGGACAAACCGAGCTGGATGATCGGGACCGTCGAGGCGTCATAGTTCAGAATGAGCGGGGGCACGGATCCCGGCGGCATGTTCCGCAGCAGGGTTTGCGAGATCGCGGTGACCTGCGAGTTGGCGATACGGATGTCGGCTCCGGGCTGAAAGAATATCTTGACGATGCCGGCGCCAGTGTAGGAGTTCGCCTCGATGTGCTCGATGTCGTTGACCGTCGTGGTCAGCGCCCGCTCGAACTGCGTGACCACGCGGCCGGCCATGTCCTCGGGCGGCAGCCCGGTGTAGTTCCAGATCACCGCGATTATCGGGATTCTGATTTCTGGAAAGATGTCCACGGGCGTGCGCGCGGCCGCGAGCGGTCCGATGATCAAAAGAAGCAGAGCGAGGACGACAAAAGTGTAGGGCCGCCGCAACGCGATGCGGACAATCGCAGTCATTTAGTACCGGCTCCCCAGTTCCCATCCGTGGCCCCGCCACAGACGTCACGGACGCCGCCCCCCGGCCAGACACTCCCGCTGTGCACTGCAACATAACCGGCCCAGCGCGGCCGACAACTCACAAAGGCGTTTAAGGCCCGCAACTTGGGCGGTTTGGCGCACCGCAGCTATGCGCTGCGCAGTAAACAGCTATGCGCCGACGAAAATAGCAGGTCCCAGCGCGGGCCGGCGTAAGCCGTCTTGACCCATAGGGCGGGCGGCGCCCAAATTCAACGGAACCAAAGGGGGAGATTGCCAATGAGTTTGCTCACGATCCACGTTGCTCTCAGCTTAATAGGCATCGTGTCGGGCCTGATCGTTTTCTACGAAATGCTGGTCGGAAGGCAATCCGGCGCTTGGACGGCCCTTTTTCTGGCCTCCACCATACTAACCAGCGTCACCGGCTTCCCTCTCGCGCCGTTCGGTTTCGATCCGCCGCGCGCGATCGGCATTCTCTCGCTGGTGTTGCTGGCGGTGGCGGTTGCCGGGCTTTACGTCTTCAAGCTCGCGGGTTGGTGGCGTTGGATCTACGTCATCACTGCCCTTGCGGCGCTCTGGTTCAACGTTTTCGTGGGGATCATTCAGTCTTTTTCAAAAATCCCCGCCCTGCATGCGATCGCACCGGGGCTATCCGACCCGCCATTCGTGGCAACCGAGCTTATCGTGCTCGCCATTTTCGTCGTTCTCGGAGTTGTAGCGCTGTTCCGGTTTCACCCGACACCCTGAACGGCGGCCGAGCGAGCCTCCCGGAGGTTCCCCAAAAAGGTGCGGCCGGCTCCTGGGGAAGAGCCGGCCGCGCGAACCCGGTCTGGGGACGGGGAGGGGTGGGGACGTGACCGGGGTCGCAAACTCCTATTGATGGCTGATCGTCAGCGCGAACTGGCCGTGGCCGGCGCCGAACGCGGTTCGCCGAGCGAGACCCATACATTGGGATCGGACTGCGACTGGCGCTTGACGAAACGGTAGCCGGTGTCTGACCACAACAGAATTTGATCGTTCTGATTATCGAGGACGTATTCGCCCTTGTCGGTCTTGACCGTCAGGATGGCGTGACCGTCGCCGTGCTTGTCGCGCACCACGGTGATCAACAATGCCTCGCGCGGCCAGCCCGATTGGATGAGCAAGCGGCGCTTCTGCAGTACGTAGTCCTCGCAGTCGCCGTACCCGTCGTCGGGATAATTCCAACGCTCAACCACGCCCCAATGCTCCATGTCGGTCATCGGCCTGACGTGGGTGTTGACGTAAGCGTTGACACGCTCGAGGTCCTTCCACGCTTGGGTCGACAGCATCACGTCGCGCGGCTGTGTCGGCTTGGTCTTGCATTCCGGATCGTATTCGATGCAGAACTCGATCCAGCCGATCGGTGCCTTGGTGGTTTCGCCGATCGAGATGAACTGCGGACGCTCCGCGGCACTGCCTACGGCCGGTGTTGCCAGGACGGCTAGTGCGACGGCGCTCGCTGTCGCCAGACGCGCCAAAACTGCTTTGGCCCCCGAACTCATGTGACCCCTCTCCCGTTTTCTTGTCGGGGTCACATCTCCCACAAAGCCTTTGCGCCGCGGCTAAGTTGAGTGCTTCAATTTGAAGTAAAGACGGCTAAACAACTGCGCAAATCGCGGCGATATTCCGCGCGCAATCGTCTAAAGTTTTAGATGCTCGAATTTGACGCGAACTGCGCGTTTGGCGAAAGACGGCCATAGCAGCGGGTTTGCGGTGTTGGCATGGGGTTCCGCCGCACCGCTTGACTCGCCAGCGTCGGCTACGGCGTGACGGTAAGTTCACGCATTTGTCCGGGTGATCCCGAAAGCATTACTTTGGCGTTTACCCTGCGGCCAGGTTTTGCAATTCGGCGGCGCCGCGCGCCCGGCAACGCGATCCGGATGCGGACCCGGAACGCAATCTTCGGCTCTCTCTCTGTCCCACTCGCCTCGGCGATCCCTTTTTACACTTGCGCATGGGCGGCATTCCACGGCGCGAACTTGCTGGCACGTGAAGCGGCCTGTTAGTCTCGCCTGACAAAGTCAGGGAGGGAAACAGACATGTCGTTTACTAATTTCGTTCCAACGCCGAAGTTTGAAGATTACAAAGAGCGCTTCAAGGATTTCTACAAGATGTCGCGCCGTGACGATGGCGTCATTCTTGTCCAGGCGCACACCAACGGCGGTCCGATCCAGCTTAGTGTCGAGAACCATCGTTCGGTCGGCCAAATGTTCAAGACCGTCGGCGCCGATCCGGAAAATGAAATCCTGATCTTCACCGGTTCAGGCAACGAATTCATGATGGATGCGGATCCCGAGGGCTTCAAACTGGAGCAGGAGGATCTGGCCTATTGGGCTTACGAATACGCCTATAAGGACGGCCGCATCAACGTTTCCTCACTGGTCAACGATCTCGAAATTCCGACCATCGGCATTATCAACGGCCCGGGGTTCCACACCGAGATGTGCTTGATGTGCGACATCACCATCTGCGCCGACGATGCGATCATCTACGATCTGCATTACGACATCGGCTCGGTGCCTGGCGACGGCATACATAGCTGCTTTCAGGAAATCCTCGGCGTGAAGCGCGCGGCCTATGCGCTCCTGACCGGCGAGGCGATCGACGCGAAGAAGGCCCTGGAATACGGCATGGTCAACGAGATCTGGCCGCGCGATAAGCTGATCGAGCGCGCCTATAAGATCGCCGATCACATCATGACGCAGCCGCGGACGACGCGCCGCATGACGACGCAAATCGTGCGCCGGCCGTGGCGGCGGCAGATCACCGACAGCCTTGACGGCGGCTTCGCGATACAAATGTTCGCGCATCTGGCCAAGGACGCGCCGGCGCACGGCCGTCGTCACATCGCCGATTGCGTAGCCTATGTGCGCAAGGGAAAGCCCAACAACTTCGACTGACGTTTTCGCTTAGCCGCAGACGGCGTCTTCGAAAAAATCCGGATGCTGCAGGCGCGTGAACTCGACGGCGAAGCCGTCCTCGAGGTGACGCACCACGCGGCCTTGCACCGTGCCGAGTGTGACCAGCGCACCGATAGGCGGGCGCTGGTCGGTCGCGACGCCGGCGCCGGATTGCGACACGTCGATGATGCGGCAGGTGACGTTGAGACCGTTCGGCATGATCAGCCGCCCGATCGGATTGCGCGGCGCGATGCGGCCGTGGCGGCGGTCTTCCGGCAGACCGAGGATGTGGCGGTTGGCGAGCCAGGTGAGCTGTGCGGCGAGCTTGTCGCGTTTGCGGGGCGTCGCCGAAATGGTCATCGCGAAACCGTTTTGGAAGGTACGCGCGACGTGGCCTTCGAGACGGCCGAGATGATCGACGTAGGCAATGATGCGCTCGCCGGGTGTCCCAGTGACCGGCGCCATCAACGCCATGCCGCCCGGCGACATATTAATCACCTGACAGGGGAATTCACGACGATCGGACAGCATATAGCGGCCCAGGAGATCGACTGCGACGCGTTGGAAGCGTCGGCGCTCTTCGCTCAGCGCGCGCAATGCCGCCTTTGATTGAGGTAAAGCCATGCCGCCCGTCGATTTGCGTCGCCGCTGCAAACCTAGGCGGGCGATGTTAACGAGGCGTTAGCCGCAATTTGCGGCTCCCGCGGTGCGATCTTGCATTACGCGGCGCTCGGCCCGTCGTCGCTTGCCGGGCGTTTGCCGCGGCCGCCTTCATAAACCACCAGACCCCGCCGGCCGCGCGGCGTCATAAAGCGTGGCAACAAGCGCTTTTCAAGCGCGGCGCCGACGTGGCGGCGGCCGCCCAGCGTGAGTTGAGCGATTGGACTGGTTCCGAGCCACGCCGGCGGATTGAGCGGCGCCAGCACGCCAATGGTGCGGGCAAAGAGCGGCCGCCTCGTTCCGAGCGGCAACAACAACAACTCGAGATCGATCGGATCGCCAGAGGCGTTCTGCGCGGTGACGCCGGCAACCGTGCCGGTGCATTCGTCGGCGAGGATCGCAATGAGGCTTGCGACGATGGATCGGCTCCCCGCACCCCAAAGATCGAGGAACGAGTTGCCCTTGAGCTCGCGGCCGAACAACGCACAGACCCTCGTACCGGCGAGACGAACCGGATGACCGGCGTTGCGGTCTATCGCCAGGATGAATGCGTCGCTCAAGGCGCCGCGAATGGCGCCAGGTTCGATCTCGGCGCGTTCGGGCGCCGGACGACTGCCGCGCTTTTCTTCCCAATATGCATAAAGCTCCCGACTTGCGGCGTGTTTCATGGACAGACGCTCCCGCACGCGCTCCCCACGCTGCACACCGCTGTCTCCGATTGGGACAACGGACGCAGGATGTGGCCGTGCGGTAGGGGAAGCAGCAGGCCGTGTGCCGCGGAGGCTGACCCGCGGCGGCGGCGGGCGGCAACGTTCGATTAATCTTAAGAAAGGGTTGACGTTGGCGACGACCGGGTGACGCTCTAGGTTGAGGTCACCGACGTTCACGCGCTGCGGATGGCTCCTCGGCGGCGTATGCGACTAAGGGAGGCGAGGGGATGTGACAGGCGCCGGTCGATCGAGACTTGCTTTGCGATCATCGGCGCCAAAGCGGAACCCCCGCATAAGCTGCAAAAGGGAGGACTAAGGTCCTCCCTTTTGTTTTTTTGCCTTCGTCTTTCTTGACGCAGCTTCCCGGCGGCGCTTGCCGTTGCAGCGATCGGGGCCTATGTCGGCTGGCGTCAGGTGTATCTCGGTGGTCCAGCGCTCAGAGCCGATGTTCAATGTTCCGCCGGCGGTCGTCGCGACGGTGGTCGTGCTCGTCGCCGTGCATGCGCTGCGCGTCCTGGTGCTGACCGGCGACGAGGATGTGCGCTTTCTGCTCGCGTTCGCCTTCATTCCGGCGCGCTACGACATCGCCGTCGTTGCCGGCGGTTCGCTGCCCGGCGGTTTCGGCGCCGATTTGTGGACCTTCTTCACCTACGCTTTCCTGCACGCCGACCTTTTGCATATCGGGGTCAATCTGGCTTGGTTGCTGCCGTTCGGTACGGCGCTGGCGCGCCGGTTCGGCACGTGGCGCTACACCGTGTTCATGCTGGTGACTGCCGCCGCCGGCGCTTTTGCGCATCTCGTGAGCCATCCGGGCGCGATGGTACCGATGATCGGCGCGTCGGCGGCGATCTCCGGCGCGATGGCGGCGGCGCTGCGTTTTATCTTCCAGCCCGGCGGCCCGTTGGGGCTCTGGCGCGGCGAGGCCAACGGCAACGCTTATCGCGTTCCGGCGGCGTCGATGCTGACGACGTTCCGCGATCCGCGCTTCCTGGCGTTTCTCGGTGCGTGGCTCGGCCTTAATTTACTCGTTGGCCTTGGTTCGGTCTCGATTGGCGAACAGGGGCAGCAGATCGCCTGGCAGGCGCATATCGGCGGCTTTCTTGCGGGCTTCCTTTTGTTTGGTATCTTCGATCCGACTCCGGCGCAGGCATTGGATGTCGAACGGGGCGGTTGAAACGGGCCTCGGACATGCTTGATTTGCAATGCCGCGCGACCCATTTCGTGATATGGTTTGTTTGAGAGTCAGCGCTGGTTTTTTCGGGCGACCGCAGCGAGACTTCGATGCTGCACCGCAATGCGGCGCAGGCAGACGAGGACGGGCCAGCACCGAGTGGCGGCCCGCCGATTTGATCGCCCGCCATTAGGACTCGGCGCCGACCCAAAACATAAAGTCCATCTCCGCCTGCATCTTTGCGGTCGCCGGCGGTGAGGCAAGGGAGGCTACGATGACGACTGTCAGTAATATTCTGACGGGCAAAGGCCCGGAGGTCGTGACTATCGAACCCGCCGCCACTCTTGGCGAGGCGGTTTATCTTCTTGCCGAGAAAAAGATCGGCGCTGCGCTCATCCTCGGCGCCGACCGTCACATCGCCGGCATCATCACCGAACGCGATATTGTTCGGACCTTGGCTGAACGCGGTGCGGTGGCGCTGGACGAGCCGGTGAGCCGTTCGATGAGTCGCAACGTGGAAACTTGCATCGAGAGTGAGACCGTCGCCAACATCATGGAGCGCATGACGACGGGAAAATTCCGCCATTTACCGGTTGTCTCCCAGGGACGTCTCGTCGGCATTGTTTCGATCGGCGACATCGTCAAGCATCGGCTGAGCGAGATGGAAAATGAATCCGTCGCGATGCGCGACTACATCATGACAGCGTAAAACACGTCGTAGCGTTTTTTTGCTGGCGTGGCGTTATCGCATCTGGACGTTCCGTCCAGGGAGTTGGCGGTGGCCCGGCGCCGAGAAGATTGGCGTCAGCCGAGCGCCGAAATGGTGTCGACGATCGGCTCCAAGGCCTTTTCCGTCGCCGCTTTGCCGGCGGCGATCGCCTCGGCGGCGCGATGAAACTCAAGCCAGCCGATATGCCCGATATGTGGCGTGATGTGCACGTCCGGCGGATCCCCGGCGAGCCGCATCCGGGTCAGTCGGTCCTGCATGATGTTGAATGCTTCGACCATCACTGTCGAGAAGCCGGGCCGGGCATCTACTGTCAGAATCTGCCGCTTAAGCAGGCGCTCGACCCCGAGCATGCCGCGCAGCCCCATAAAGGGTTTGCGCGGCGTGCCAGGCGGCGGCGCCGCCGGCTCGTCGCCAGGATCGGAGCCGTGGCTTGCGATAGTCGCGCCGCGCCCAAAGCGGTCGGCGTCGAGATTGACGGCGATGACAACTCGCGCACCGAAGGCTCGCGCCGTGCTCACCGGCACCGGGTTCACCAGCGCGCCATCCATGAGCCAACGCCCGCCAAGACGCACTGGCGGAAAGATTCCCGGCAGCGCGTAGGAGGCGCGCATCGCCAGGGCCAGAGAGCCGCGCGTCAGCCAGATTTCGTGGCCGGTGCCGACTTCGGTGGCGATGGCTGCGAAGCGGACCGGCAGGTCCTCAATCGCGGTCGTGCCGATCGCCTCGGCGAGCCGCCGCGCCAACCGGCCGCCGCTGATTAGGCCCGAGCCGCCGATACGCACGTCGAGGTAGCTGATGATGCGGCGCAGAGTGAGCGAGCGCGCCCATTGCTCCAGTTCTTCGAGCTGGTTGTTGGCGTGGCAGCCGCCGACCAGCGCGCCAATCGATGTACCGACGATGATATCGGGCTTGATGCCGCGCTCGGTCAGCGCATGGATGACCCCGATATGCGCGAAACCGCGCGCCGCACCGCTGCCAAGAACAAGACCGATCAGGGGCCGGCCGGCTTTTCCCTGAGTGGGCCTGGGTCCAACGTCTGTAATCGTCACTTTTAGTCCTCAACGTCGCGGCAGCGCGAACGGCTCTCCGCAGCGAGGCTATGATCCGCCAGGATTCCAATGCTAACAAGCCGTTAGGGATATTTATGGTGAAGGCGGCCGGCGTTGGCGCAGCGATCCGTCAGGCCGGACCTTTCGCGCGGCATGAAATTGCCGTGATTGGGATCAAAAAAAACCCATGCCGAAGCGAGGGTTGAATGGTGTTTGGCGCCGTGCCGTGGGGGCGGCGGCTGTAGCGGCTGCTTTTTTTGCGGCGGCGCCCGGCGCTGCCCAGACACCCTTCATAAATCAGCCGCTCGCCCAGATGGTCCCCGCGGCTCCAACCGGACGCGTTGCCCTGGCGGTTTCGGCCCGTTACGGCCGCGATGCGGCCGCGATCGGCAGCGGTCTGATCTGGCGTGTCTATGCGGCAAAGCCGGATTCGGCCGGCGTCTTTCGCCTTATCAAGGAGGATCGCGCGGCTTCGCCGATTTTCATGCTGCCGCCGGGTAACTACGTCGTGCATGCGAGCCTCGGACTGGCCAGCGCAGCGAAGGCGGTGCAGTTGCGCGCCGAGACAGTCCGCGAAGTCTTCGAGATACCCGCCGGCGGCATTCGCCTTGAAGGCCGGGTTGGCGACGTCCGCATCCCCATCGGGCAAATTTCGTTTGATATCTTTCCCGGCAGCCAGTTCGACACCACCGAGCGTCGGCCAATTGCGCAGAATGTGCTGACCGGCGATGTGGTGCTGCTTCCCGAGGGCACCTATTACATCGTGTCGAATTACGGCGACGGCAATTCCGTGGTGCGCTCCGACGTGCACGTGCAGGCCGCTAAGCTCACCGACATCGTCGTCACCCATCGCGCCGCAGTGATCACGCTCAAGCTCGTCAACGATCACGGCGGCGAAGCGCTCGCCAATACGCAATGGACGGTGCTTACCCCGGGCGGCGACGTGATCAAGGAGTTGATCGGCGCCTTCCCGCGCGTGGTGCTGGCCGAGGGTGACTATCACGTGATCGCGCGCAACGAAGGCAATACCTATCAGCGCGATTTCAAGGTCATCACCGGCGTCGACGGCGAAGTCGAGGTGCTGGCGCACTAAGCCGGCGTTACGCGGCCTTCTTCATTCGCTGCTGATCGGGTGGTACGGCCTCTTGCGCCAGTGCGTCAAGCGCCGCCTCGAGCGGCATGACTTGTTGCCCTTCTTTGCCCAAGCGCCGGATCGAGAGCGTGCGCTCAGCGGCTTCCTTTTTGCCGACCACGAGCAGGACTGGGACTTTCGCCAGCGAGTGCTCGCGCACCTTGTAATTGATCTTTTCGTTGCGCAGATCGCCTTCGACGCGTAGCCCCGCGCGGCGAGCCGCGGCGATCGCTTCGCGCGCATAGTCGTCTGCGTCGGAAGTGATGGTCGCGACCACTGCCTGCAGCGGGGAAAGCCACAGCGGCAGATGGCCGGCATAATGCTCGATCATGATGCCGGTGAAGCGCTCAAGCGAGCCGAACATCGCACGATGCAGCATCACCGGCGTCACCTTGTTGGAGTGCTCGTCGATGTAGAAAGCGCCGAGCCGGCCGGGCATGTTGAGATCGACTTGCACGGTGCCGCACTGCCAGTCACGGCCGATGGCGTCGCGCAGCACGTATTCGAGCTTGGGGCCGTAGAAAGCGCCTTCGCCCTTGTTGAGCGCCCAAGGCCGGCCGGACGCTTCGAGCGCCGCCATCAAGGCGGCTTCCGCCTTGTCCCAAACGGCATCCTCGCCGATCCGCTTGTCCGGCCGGTCGGAAAATTTGATGCGCACGTCATCGAAGCCGAAATCGGCGTAGATCGACAAGATCAGGTCGTTGACCGCCAGTACCTCCGCGGCGATCTGCTCCTCGGTGACGAAAATATGCGCGTCGTCCTGGGTGAAGGCGCGTACCCGCATGAGCCCGTGCAGCGCGCCGGACGGCTCGAAACGGTGCACCTTGCCGAACTCGGAGATCTTGAACGGCAGGTCGCGATAAGATTTCAATCCGTTCTTGAAAATCTGGATATGGCCGGGGCAATTCATCGGCTTGACCACGTAGACGCGCTCGTCCTCCTCTCGGGGTTCGACCAAGAACATCCCTTCGCGAAACGTCGCCATGTGGCCGGACGCCACCCACAGCGAGGAGTTGATAAGCTGCGGCGCGTTGACTTCGGCGTAGCCGGCCGCAGTCTGCCGGCGGCGGATGTAGTTCTCCAGCGTCTGGAACAAAGTCCAGCCCTTCGGGTGCCAGAACACCGAGCCCGGCGCCTCCTCCTGGAAATGAAACAGATCCATTTCGCGGCCGAGCTTGCGGTGGTCGCGCTTCTCGGCTTCCTCGATCTGCTTGAGGTAGGCGTCGAGCTCTTCCTGCTTGGCAAACGCGGTGCCGTAGATGCGCGACAGCATCTCGCGGTTGGAATCGCCGCGCCAATAAGCTCCGGCAGTCTTTAGCAGCTTAAAAGCATTGCCGACCTTGCCAGTGGACGTCATGTGCGGGCCGCGGCACAGATCGAACCAGTCGCCCTGCTTGTAAATCTTGAGCTCTTGGTCTTCGGGGATGGCGTCGATCAGCTCGATCTTGAAGGCTTCGCCCTTGTCGCGAAACACCTTCTTCGCCTCGTCGCGCGACCACACTTCCTTGGTGAAAGGTTTGTCGCGGGCGATGATCTCGCGCATTTTTTTCTCGATCGCGTCGAAATCCTCCGGCGTGAACGGCTGATTGCGGAAGAAGTCGTAATAAAAGCCGTTGTCGATTACCGGCCCGATGGTGACTTGCGTGCCAGGCCAAAGCGTCTGCACCGCTTCCGCAAGCACGTGCGCGGCGTCGTGGCGGATCAGTTCCAGCGCGCGCGGATCGTCACGGGTCAAAAACTCGATCTTCGCATCATGCCCGATCGGATCGGAAAGGTCGGCGACTTTGCCGTCGAGCGCCATCGCCACCGTGCGTTTGACAAGCGACGGCGAAATGCCTTTGGCAATATCGAGGCCGGTGATGTTTGGCGGGTATTCCCGGCGCGCGCCGTCGGGGAAGGTCACGGCGACCATGTTCGGCTCCTTCTGCTCACTCCTGCGAACGAGCGCAGGTAAGCTTGATTGGCCGCTATGTAGCGCATATGCCGGCGAACGCAAAACGGGCGGGCGGTTATCTATCCGGCGCCGATTGGTGCCGCGCCAGCGCGCGTAGCGCCACGGCAAATACCAGTGTGCCTTTGGCGGCAAAGCCTCCGCCACGAAATCGAGTCCGGACGTGCCGAAAGGTTGGCAGCGCAACAGCCGCGCCAGCGTCATCCAGCAGCCGGCCCACAGGCCGTAACGCTCGATCGCCTGCTCGGCGTAATCCGAGCAGGTCGGCAAATGCCGGCAGTGAAAGCCGACCAGCGGCGAAAGCGTGTAGCGATACGCCTTGATGAGCCCACGGCCGGCAAGCCGCGGCGCGCGGCGGGAGGTGTCGAAGAGCGCGTCGAGCGACATTTGGGTCTTATTCCGCCGCGGCTTTCGCCGTGCGCCTCGCTTCGATCTGGCCGATGGCGTCGACCACCGCGTCGAAGGTGAGCAAAGTCGATGCGTGCCGCGCTTTATAATCGCGTACCGGCTCGAGCACGGCGATATCGGCCCATTTGCCCGCGGCCGGCGGCGCGCCGTTCTCCTTGAGCATCCGGCGCACGCCTTCGCGCAGCGCGCGCAATTCATCGGCGCTGGAGCCGATGACGTGGCTCGCCATGATCGACGACGAGGCCTGGCCGAGCGCGCAGGCTTTCACTTCGTGGGCGAAGTCGGTGACCCGGTCGCCGTCCATCTTCAGATCGATAGTGACCGTCGAGCCGCAAAGCCGCGAAACCGCCTTCGCTGTGGCGTCCGGGTCGGCGAGGCGTCCGATTTGGGGAATCGTCCCCGCCAGCTCAATAATGCGGCGATTGTAGACGTCGTTGATCATGGCCGAAGCGAGCCTGACTGTTTTGACTGGCCGATAAACTATATAGGTACGGCCCGGCTGCGGCGAGAGTCCCGGCCGCGGCCGAGGCATGCGGTACCCGAAGCACGGTTATGACTGAGCAGAAACCATTTAGCCCGCCTGGAGCGGCCGCCGAACTCGAACAAGGCGCAATCCTGACGCCGAAATTCGACGCCGACGGGCTTGTCACCTGCGTCGCTACCGACGCCGCGACGGGTGAAGTGCTTATGGTCGCGCATATGAATGCACAGGCGCTTGCGAAGACCATCGCGAGCGGCGAAGCTTGGTATTTCAGCCGTTCTCGCGGCGCGCTTTGGAAGAAGGGCGAGACCTCCGGCCACATCCAGCGCGTGGTCGAAATGCGCATCGACTGCGACCAGGATGCGATATGGATCAAGGTCGAGCAGGCGGGTGGCGCCTGTCACACCGGCCACCGCTCCTGCTTCTATCGCGCCGTGCCGCTCGGCAAGGAGGGCGCGGTTACGCTGCAATTCGGCGACGAGCGCGTATTCGATCCGGAGCTTGTCTACCGGGACAAGAAGCGGTGAATTGAACAGAAGCAAATTTTCTCAAGCCTGCATGGCATGCGCCTTGCGGCCGCCGCGTTCGATCGACGATGGAGCTTCGTCGCTGGCGATAAGATGAGCTGCGAGATCAAGGCAGCGCTTGGCAAGCATGGCCGCGCCCTCCGCCAATTCCTCGGACGTGCGCACGATTTCGACGTTGCGCTCCATGTCTTCGTGCGACCAGCCGCGCGAATGGGCGATGTAAGGAAATTGCGGGAAGATAAAACCAAGCTCGCCGAAGAATCCAAGCATCTGCCCGGCGACCGCCTGGATATTGTCCTGTCCGCCGACGACGATGAATCCCGCGACTTTGTTGCGAATGAGCACACGATTGCGGATCGTGACCGCATTCTGCACGCAATTGAGCCGCTCGGCCATTTTGAAGTAGAGCGACGAAGCCGCGCCCCAGCGAATCGGTGTCGAGATGATGACCGCGTCGGCCCAGTGGACCAGCGCCTCGTACACCTGATTCATCTGATCCTCGGCGTCCATCTGCGTGATCGAGCAGGGCCACGTGCAGGCCAGCGCGGATTTTGAGTAATAACCCTCGCAGTTGCGGAATTTGAGGTCGTTGAGCCTTATCAGGCGTGTCTCGGCATTAAGCTCGCGTGCGGCTTTCAGCGCGTGGCCCAAGAGATGATCCGAGCCTGAAAAGCGCGGATTCGCGCCATCCATTGCCGTCGTCGAAATGCCGGCGAGGCGCAACGGTCCTGGTGCGCGCTCGACCTGGCGCGACAGCGGATGCGGTTCATGCGGCTTCTTTTGGCGCTTGGTCCCGGCTTCAATATCCACAAATACGCGCCCGCTTTCGACCTTGACTGGATAGGAGGGGATACGGTCCTCCTCGAAGCCGGGTTCACCTAGACCGCTGCAGCGGTGAAATTTCCAATTGTGCCAAGGACAGATGACGTAATCGCCGTCGAGACGGCCCTCGCCAAGCGGTCCGCCGACATGATTGCACACGTTCGAAATCGCGCCGAACTTGCCGTCCTTGAACGATATGGCGATCTCAACGTTCATCGCCGTGACGCGCTTGAGTGGCGTCGCGGAAAGCTCATCGGTGTGGCCGACGTCGATCCAATTTTCGTCGTTGGGCATGACAGTCCATTCCTCACCGCTTTTGTGAATTGTTTTTGTGAATGCGCCGGCCTATTTTTTTTCGAAACGTTTGTCTTGTCGGCTTAAACGCCAGTTCCTCAGACGATCAACGGTTTAGCAGATCACCAAGACTCTCCGTGTGCAAGATCGGGCTGAGGCGGCGGCGCGAATGCTTCGGCACGACGGCGAAGCGGCGGCAGGCGACCAGTGGGGGCGGCTTTGGACGCGTTGAAGTGGCGGCCGCTTCGCGGCGTGGACCGTTTGACCAACGGCCGGCTGTAGTGCGGCGGCGCGCTTATTAAGGGGCGGTCTTTGTTTTCGTCGCGGCCCGGGTGTGACGGGCGATCGAGTTGGCGCGGTCCAGCACGTGTCTGGCGCGGACGAGGTGTGGCTGATCGGCCATGACGCCGCCGATACCGACGACGCCGGCGTCCGGATTGGCGGCAAAGGCGTCGACGACAGCCTTGGCGCGTGAGACCGCCTCGCGCGAGGGCGTGAACGCCTCGTTGATGATCGGTACCTGCGTCGGGTGGACCGCCATTTTTCCCGAAAATCCGTCGCGGCGCGCCACACCGCACTCGCGGCGGAAGGCTTCGCTGTCGTGAAAGTCGGTAAACACCGTGTCGATCGCCGGCACACCGGCGGTAGCCGCGCCGGCGAGGCACAGGATTCGCGCCAAACGATAAGGGTCGAGAAGCACGCCTTCGGAATCGCGGTTGGCTTCGGCGCCAAGCTGGGCGGATAGATCTTCAGCGCCCCAGGTCAACGCGGACAGCCGCTTGCTCGCGCCGGCATAGGTCCCGGCGAGAAAGAGCGCCGCCGCTGTTTCGGTGGCGATCACGATAATCTTGATGTGGCCGTCCGCCAAACCGCAGGTCGCTTCGCGCACGGCGAGCTTGGCGTCAAGGTGGGTGACCGACGCTCCGCCTTCGGCTTTCGGCAACATGATGGCGTCGGGCTGCGCCGATGCAACTGCGTCGAGATCGGCGTCGGTGAGGCCGCTGCGCAGACTGTTGACGCGGACGACAAGATAAGGCCGCTGCGCCGCAGGTGCGGTCTCCTTAAGAAATGCCGCAGCACGCTGGCGGGCGCGCCCCTTGGCTTCCAGCGCCACCGAATCTTCAAGGTCCACGATCAACGCATCCGCGCCGGCGGTCAGCGCTTTTTCCAGCTTCTTCGGGCTGTCGGCGGGGACAAAAAGCAGCGAACGCATGACCTTTCCTTCCGGTTTCCGCGCGTCGGCAGGCGAAGGAATTCATCCTCGCGCGTCGGTCAGTGTGCATGATGGTGCGCTTGCGGCATCCGTTCAAGATAGCCGGGAGGAGTGACGCCAAGGACGGCGACGATCGCGATGACGATGGCGCCGATTGCGACTTCGAGCAATGTGTTGCGGCGCAGCCGGCGCAGCGCGTCCGTCGCAGCAGCCGCATTTATGTTTTGTCTGCTTTGCGCCAGCCGGGGCGTCAGTAAAAGCCGATTGACCGCGGCAATGGCGACCATCGTCAGAAAAAGCGCCACCTTGGCCAGCAGCAAACGGCCGTAATCTGTTTGCGTCAGCGCGGGAATGCTGCCGGCGAGATACCAGGTATTGATGGACCCGGTGAGGAGGAGGGCGCCGACGCTGGCGATGCCGAAGTTCGAAAAACGCACGGTCGCTATCCGCGCAACCGCAACCGACGTTGCGTCGCCGCCAGCAGTGGTCAGAAGGAGCGCGAGCGGTACCAGCATGCCGACCCAGGCGGCAGCTGCGACGAGGTGCAGAAAGTCAGCCGCGGGATGAATGTAGCCCTCAACTCCGGAGCCGCCGACCCCGTGCCCGGCCCAGGCCAGACTACCGGCGAGGCCCGCCGTCAGCGCTACGGCAGCCGCCTTAATCCAGACCGACTTCGCATCCCGCGTTGAAAGCAACGGCGCAAACACTGCGGCGACCAGACACGCGAGCACAAAGCGAGCGAGCCACGCGCGGCCGAAGCTTGTTTGCAGGAGCACAATCCACAGTACGCCTTCCGAGAAAACCTCCGGCAGCGGCCGATCGCTCATCGACTGCGCGACGACAAGAAGCCACGCCGCCCCCGAAAGCACAGTCAACGCCAAAGCGGGCCAGGCGACCCAAGCGAGGCGGCGGCGCAGCGAAACGCGGAGCTTTGGCTCGCAATCGGCCCGACGAAACGCCGGCTCGACGATCAGCACGGCAAAGAACGCGACGCCTGCCACCGTGAGAGTTGCAGCGAAGTGAAGAGCGCGCGCGTCGATTAGCGACTCATCCACGCCGTTCTCCTACCCGGTCCCGGCACGGCCGATCACGAGCCGCCGACAGTGAACGAGAAATTTCCCTCGGTTGTATGCGTGTCGACCGACAGTGCGTGCCAGTGAACGTGGTATGTCCCCGGGCTCGACGCCTTGAGACCGACGCGCATGGTGTTGCCGCTGATTTGCGGCTTGCCGCGATCGACGCGGCCGCCCTTGGCGTCGGTCACCGTCACGGTGCTGAAAGCCGGCTCGAGATTCTGCGTGAACGACAGCGAAACCTCGTGCGGCGCAGTGCGCACCGTACTGCCGACGAGCGGGCTCGCGTGATCGAGGAAAGCGTGCGCGTGCGCGGCGCCGGCTCCGACCAACGCGAACAAGAGCGATAGAACGACGATGTACGTTCGCATGAGATTGCTCCTCACAAGGGCTTAGCGCCGGGTGGCGTCGACGTGCTGCCGATAAGCGGTTGTCCAAGTGTCTTCGGAAACATGTCGTCGAGATAGATATGGACTTGTCCGAGCACCCCGACGCCGTTGCCGCTGGCGCCGTTGATCGGAATGATCGCTTCCAGACCGATCTGGAACGTGCTTCCCACGTAGATCACGCCCGGATTGATGGTGCCGGTTGTGGTGGAAGGGTTGCCGAGATTGTTGGCGACCGGTGTGAACAGCTGCGTTTCGACAAGCGGAATGAGATGATTGATGAACTCGGGGAGTTGAAGGTCTTTCACCTCGGATTTGAGGTAGGGCATGCTGTATTGCAGCGATGCGCCATAGACGAGCACTTGCGGCACGTTGATCGTTTGCGAAACGATATAGGAGGTGGTCGGGATCTGATAACCGATCTGTCCGGTGATGGCGAGCGGTCGCGCAAATCCGAGCGTGTCGGGAAGTCCACCGAGCCCTTGGCCAAAATAGTAGGTCGGCGTGAGCAAACTGTAGGGCGTGGCTATTCCGGCACTGGTGTTGCCGGTGCCGCCCCAATCGACGATCAGCCCCAACAGCATCGCCGTTTCGTGCGAACCGTCCTTGAGCAATTGATATTGCAGCGTGGTTTCCAGATCGCCGAGGCCTTCCGCGATTGGACCGCCGGGCGTGCGAATCTGCGACCAGACGTCGCTAATGCCGAAGCCGAGGTCCTGGGTGATGCGTTTGTCGAATTCCGCCGAGATGTCCAGTTGGCTCGCCGACGGAATGTCGCCGGTCCGAAACCAGTCGACAGTCGGCATCGACATCTCGTCGGCGACGCAGGGATCGTCGATCACGAGCGTGGCGGGAAAGAACCGCGGACCGACGAAGCAATGGGCGGAGGCGTTGGACAGCGGTAGCAAAGCGAATAGGAGTGTGAAGGCGAACGCGCGCGAACAGCGCAATAAAGCTGACATGACTTTCTCCATTTGGTCAGACGGACAGTGCGGCGACGTGGCTGGGGTCGTTTGCCCCTCTTTCGAGCGGCCGGTCCCCGCGCGAGCGTCAGTGCTTGTCCATCTGCATCATGCCGCCATGCCCCTCCATCATGCTGCCGCCACCCGCGGGCGCGCCGGGCGCGGCAGCGCCGATGCCGGCGATGGGAAATTCGACCTCGATAGTTCCGGCTTTGGAGAATTGCAGGGTCGCTTCGACCGACTTGCCCTGCTCCAGCGGATGCCGGAGATCGATCAGCATCACGTGGAGGCTGGACGGCCTGAGCGTGACGGTTTCGCCCGCCTTGATTTCAAGACCGCCTTCCACAGGGCGCATCTTCATCACGCCGTTGTCCATCGTCATGGTGTGGATTTGGCATTTGGCGCTCGCGTCGCTGGACACGCAGTTAAAGCGATCCGGCGTCGTGCCGGTGTTTGTCACGGTCATGTAGGCCGCACCGGTGGAGGCGCCCTTCGGCGTCGCCCGCGCCCAAGGCTGGGTGATGTGGATCGGACCGACTGTATAGCCAGCGGCTTGGACCGATGTTGCAGATAGTTGGACCGAGGCGAGCGCAAGTCCCGCCGCTAAGCCGTAAGAAACGCTTTTCCAAGCGAGGTTTGTCATGGAATTGCTCCGTGCCTGATGCCGCCCAACGCACATTGGCGCCGGGGATTCGGCTGCTCAGTGGAATGAAATGATGAGGCCAAGGGCCCGACGATGCGGCGCAAGCTCGCCGCCAGCCGTCATACGCGCGACGGCGGCCCGCGGGGATTTGCTATCGAATGAGCGGCAAGACGGGGGAGGGCGTGTTCGTCGGCGGTTTGGAGGACTTCGATAATTTCAGCATTCACCCGTGCGAACAGCACAGGCGGCGCCCCAACCAGCGCGTGATGCGCTCCGGCAAAGCAGAAGATGCAATGGGTACAGCCGGGATGGCCGGGTGCGCCTGCCGGTTGGTCCGGAGCGTTTTGGCTGCCATGCAGGCACAGCTCGAAACCCGGCTGCCCTTCATTGGCATGGGCGACGATATTGAGTCCGCCGAGTACGATGAGCAGACTTTGCGCAGCGACGGCATAGGCGACGACGATGCCGATCAACGGCCGCCAGAAACGCCGATAATTGCGGTCACGCTGGACCATTGTCCGTCCCCAAGCCCCTGCATCATGAAAACGCCCCGACCGGAAGTCAACGGCGGAACGTTGGAACGAATGCAAAGAGCCGGGCGCGATCTGACGCAGTCCGGGACGCCGTTATGCCGGCCGCATGCGCATAAAGGCTTGGCGGCGGCACTCGGCAACGAGTTTGTTGTCTTGGTTGTAGGCGCGGTGATGGAGTTCGACGATGCCGGCGCCCTGACGCGATTTGGATTCACGCTTGCTGATGACTTCGGTCGTGGCGTGCACTGTATCGCCTTCGAACAAGGGATGCGGGAATTTCACTTCGCTCATGCCGAGATTGGCGATGGTGGTGCCGACGGTGAGGTCGGAGACCGAGATGCCGATCATCAGGCCGAGCGTGAACAGGGAATTCATCAGCGGCTGTCCCCACTCCGTCTCCTGCTCGCAAAAATGCCGGTCGATATGGAGAGGCTGCGGATTGAGCGTCATATTGGAGAACAGCATGTTGTCCATTTGGGTAACAGTGCGCGTAAAGCGGTGCTCGACGATTTCGCCTGGAACGAAATCCTCGAAATAAAGTCCGCCGCGCTTGTGCCGCATGGCCGCCTGCTGCGTCATTATCGCCTCCCTGGTGGGGTGGTTATTAAGACGACGTTTACCATAATCGTTAATGCTTCCTAACGTCCGAGAGGGTCGCCGGTGGGAGCCGGTCAGGGGAGTTGTTCATGCTGGTCGATCCCGGCAATTCCAGCGCGGGCTCGGCGGTGACCGGCGCGATCCGCGAGGCGTCGCAGGCCACCGGCACGAGCTTTCGGTATCTGTTGGCCACGGCGCAGGTCGAATCCGGCTTGAATCCGCAGGCCGGCGCCTCGACCTCTTCGGCGCGTGGCCTGTTCCAGTTCATCGAGCAAACCTGGCTCGCGACGATGAAGCAAGCCGGCGCTACGCTCGGTTTTGGGCGCTATGCCGCCGCCATCACTAAAACGGCGGCTGGACGCTATGAGGTCCGCGATACGACGACGCGCGACGAGATACTCAAGCTGCGCACCGATTCGACCGCAAACGCGGTGATGGCCGGCGCATTCACAAAGGCCAACGCGTCGGTCTTACAGGAGCAGCTCGGCCGTCCGCCGAGTGAGGCCGAACTCTATATCGCGCACTTTCTTGGCGCCGGCGGCGCGGCGCGGCTCATCACGCTCGCGGCGACGCAGCCGCACGCCTCCGCCGCGCAGTTCTTCGCCAATGCGGCGCAGGCCAATCCGTCGATCTTTTACGACCGCGGCACCGGCGCTGCCCGCAGCGTGGCACGAGTGCGCGACATCCTCACCGCCCGCTACGACATCGCACGCGGCGGTCAGGACCGCATCGCGCCGGTCGCGGAGGCCGCGAGCGGTACAGGCGTTTCGGTTGCTGCACCGGACACTGCCGGCATTACCAACGCCTTCGCCGCGGCGGTTCCGGCGCGGAAGGCCTCCGACAATCAGGTGTTCCACGGTCTGTTCGCAGATCCCAACCGCGCAGCGCCGCTCGCGCCGGTGGTCAGTGCCCTGTGGGGCGTGCCGAACGCCAATACGGCGGCGGCGGGCAAGTCGGCATCGGGCGGCATGCTCGATTTGTTCAAGGATCCATCGGGTGAAGGCTCGTCAGGCGGGGCGGCGAGTTAAACTTTCCGAACTTTTATACTGAACGGTTTGTTAAGGCCCGCGCCTCTAGGATCGCAGGCAGCGCAACCGCTGCGCGGCGTGAGCGAAAAAGATGATTGTCCGCGATTTTCTTGACTGGGTGCGCACGGCGCCGGCCAGCCAGCGGGCGGAAGCGACCAGCGCGCTGGCGCGGGCTTTTCTCTACTCGGATCTGACGGCCGACGATGCAGCCGCTGCCGAAGGCGCGATGCTAATGCTGCTCGACGATGCCTCGCCATTAGTACGGCGTGCGCTTGCCGACGCGCTGGCCGCAAGCCCGAGCGCGCCGCCGGCCGTGGTGCTGGCGCTTGCCGCCGATCAGGCGCAAATCGCCGCCCCGGTGTTGGCGCTGTCGCCGCTGTTGATTGACGCGGATCTGGTTGATGCGGTGGCGACCGGCGCGGGTGCCGTGCAGGCCGCGGTCGCGAGCCGCGCGTCGCTGCCGCGCTCGGTAGCGGCCGCCGTCGCCGAAGTCGGCACCGCCGAATCCTGCCTGGTCCTGCTCGAAAACGACAGCGCCGACATCGCGCCGTTCTCGCTCGACCGTATCGTCGAGCGATACGGTCATCTTGCGGCGATTCGCGAATCGGTGCTGGCGCGCGACGATGTCGCCGGGCCGACCCGGCTGACGCTGGTCGCCAAGTTGTCGGAAAGCCTTGCCGGCTTTGTCTCGGCGCGGGCGTGGCTCGACGTCGAGCAGGCACGGCGTGTCACGCGTGAGGCGTACGAGAAAGCAACGCTGGTATTGGCGGCGGGTACGCCGACGACGCAAATGCGTCCGCTCATCCATCACCTGCGAGTCAGCGGCCAGCTTACCGCCGGGCTGATCTTGCGGGCGCTATTGTCGGGGAACGTCGCGCTGTTCGAGGAGGCCCTGGCCGAACTCACCGACATGCCGGTCGAGCACGTTTCCGGTCTCATCCACGACAGCAGCAACGCCACGTTGCGCGCGTTGTTCGAGCAAGCCGGCCTACCGTCCTCGATCTATCCCGCGTTCAAGGAGGCTATCGAGGCGATGCGCGAAGGCGTGCCGATCAGCGAGCCGGGCGGCGCGGTGCGGCTCAAGCGACGTATGATCGAGCGGGTCCTGACCCGCTGCGAAGATGTGGCGCTGGGCGAGGTCGAGCCGTTGCTCACGCTGCTGCGCCGTTTCGCCACCGAAGCGGCGCGCGAGGAGGCGCGGTTGTTCTGTGACGAACTCGTCGCCGAAGATTTCGGGGTCGACCGGCAACCGGTCGCGGCTTAGCCCGCGGCCTCGTCAGGCCGCGTCGATTACAAACTGTCCCGCGAGATTTTTGAATTCTTAAGCGTGCTTCGCGGGCGGCCTTGCGCGTTAATGAAACATCAGCCGCCGTGCCCTAGCGTGCCGCGCACATAGAACTCTTTTTAAAAACGATATTTCAGCCGAAGGGTGGGCGATGACCGGCAGCGTTGCACCGAACATGGGCACTCCTTCGCCTGCCGTCCGCAGGCTTATCGGGCGCGTCAACTCCGTTTCGGGATCCCAGGCCAGCATCAGCCTGGCTGAAATTCCCACCGACAGCGACGACGATCGGGCCACGGTGGGAAAATTCGTCGGCATCTTATGCGGGCGTGCCTTGATCATAGGACTTGTATCCGAGGTGAACGAAGCCTTAACCCAACCCGTTCAAGCGGAGCGAGTATCACGCAGCGTCGCGCGGGTGGAATTGATCGGAGAAATCGGAGACGCCGCGGGCTCGGTGCGCTTCCAGCGCGGCATCAACACTTATCCGCGGATCGGCGATGAAGCGGTGCTCATGAGCGAGCGGCAGTTGCGCGCCATCTATGGCAGCGCCGACAGTGATCGCGCGCAAATCGGCGATCTGCAGCAGAACACGAATGTCGGCATTCACATCAACATTGACGATCTCGTCAGCAGGCATTTTGCGGTGCTCGGGACGACCGGCGTCGGAAAATCGAGCGGCGTGGTCGTGATCTTGCAGAAGATCCTGAGCGTACGGCCGAATTTGCGCATCTTTCTCGTCGACCCGCACAATGAATATACCCGCTGCTTCGGCGACAAGGCGCAGGTCTTCACGCCTGGCAATTTGCGGCTACCGTTCTGGCTGTTCAACTTCGAGGAAACGGTCGAAGCGTTTTTGGGAGGCCGCACCGACATCGACGAAGAAGTAGAGATTTTGTCGGAAGTCATTCCGCTGGCGAAGGTCGCCTATCTGCAATACCGCGGCGCGGACCGCCAGCTGGCCAAGAAACGCGATACCAGGAATGTCGGTTTCACCGCCGATACGCCGGTGCCCTATCGCATCGAAGATCTGCTCGGCCTGCTCGATGAACGCATGGGAAAGCTTGAGAACCGCTCCTCTCGCATCGTGTACAGCAAACTGATCTCGCGGATTCAGACGGTCCGCAGTCATCCGCGATACGCCTTCATGTTCGAGAACGCCAATCTTGGCGGCGACACCATGGCGGAAGTCATCAGCCAGTTGTTCCGGTTACCGCCGGAAGGCAAACCGATGACGATCATGCAGCTTGCTGGCTTTCCGGCCGAAGTGATCGATTCGGTCGTTTCGGTTCTGTGCCGCATGGCCTTCGATTTCGGCTTGTGGAGCGACGGCGCGGTGCCGTTATTGTTTGTTTGTGAGGAGGCGCACCGCTACGCCGCCGCCGATTCCAAGCTCGGTTTTGGCCCGACGCGGCGCGCGCTATCACGTATCGCGAAGGAAGGCCGCAAATACGGGGTCTATCTCGGCCTGATCACGCAGCGCCCATCGGAAATCGATCCCGCCATCATCTCCCAATGCAACACGCTCTTTGTCATGCGCCTGTCCAATGACCGCGATCAGGCCTTCATTCGCTCGGCAACATCCGATGCGACGGAAAACCAGCTCTCGTTTCTGCCATCGCTCGGCCCGCGCGAGGTGTTCGCCTTCGGGTCGGGCATCGAGGTGCCCACGCGCATGCGCTTCAAGGAGCTGCCGGCGGCCATGCGACCGAACAGCGAGGCGATCGGTAATACCCGGTCCGACACCAGCGCGAAGATGGGCAGCGACCTGATCGCTTCGGTGATTGAACGCTGGCGAAGTGCAAGTTCGAATTACCGGAACGCCTTTGACTGGGTTGATGATTTCGACTCGCCGCAGTCGGCGCCGCCGGCATCTGCGCCGTCGTCCCGACCACTCCAGCCTGGACCGGCTGTCGATTCCACACGCCACGGGCTGCTGAAGAGGCCGCTCGATCAGGCGGTAGGCGCGGCCGGCGCTCCGGTAGCCAGACATCCGGTCGGTTAGCAGCTACGCTCCGACCGTTCCCGGCGCCAACGGCGGCGCGAAAACGTTTTGAAGATAATCCGGCCGGCCGCTGTTCTCGGCACGCAGGAATTCGTCGGTCACGTCGCGCAACCGCCGCGTCAGTGCGGCGGCGATCGACGCAAGGTCGTCGCGCGCGTGCTCGCGCACGATCGCACGCACCGCGTCGACATGCTGGTCGATCAGCGCAAACGGAATCCGGGTCGCGTCCGGTGAGTGCTCGATCAGCCGGCACAGGCTGTCGGCGACTGCGCCGACTGCGGGAAAGCCGAAAGTAGAAGCTTCGCCTCTGATGTCGTGCGCGGCGCGGAATAATTCACCTTGGGTTTCCTTCGTAAAGCCGCGCCGCCGGACGTCCTGGCGCGCCGTTTCGAGCCGCTCGCATTCGGCAAGCATCCAGGCGCCGAATTCGCTCGACAGCTCCGCCAGCGCCGCTTCGGCGCGCGCCACCGGATCATCATCTTCGCCGTCGGCCGCCTGCCTGACGGCTTTGCGCAAATCGTGCGCCGGCGCGATCACTTCGTGGTCGGCAAAGGTGGCAATCGACGGCGTTTTATCTTTACGCGGGGCCATTTCGGGCATGCTCCTGGAAATCAGCTCAAGACCTTGTCGAGCAGCGGTTGCTGGCGGATGACGTCCGCCTTTGCGCCTTTGCGGCGTTCCGGCCCGACATAATTCTGATTGACGTTGCGCCGGCGATCCGGCCCGAAATAGGTCTTGGTTTTGATGAACGGCCGCGGATTGGCGACAACGTTGAGAATGCGCTCGTACAGCGACTTGGCGGAAATCGGCTTGGCGAGGAATTCAGTAATTCCGGCGTCGCGCGCGCTGATGACGCGCCTCTTCTCGGAATGGCCTGTCAGCATGATGATCGGCACATAGGGATTGCCGTTGGCGCCCGGCTGGCGGATCATCTGCGCCAGCTCCAGGCCATCGAAGACCGGCATCACCCAGTCGGTGAGGACGATGTCGGGCATGTAGTGGGTAAACGCTTCCAGTCCGGCGGCGCCATCCTCGGCTTCATACACCTCACGGGTGCCGAATCCGTGCAGCAGGGTGCGCAGGATTCGGCGCATATGCGCGTTGTCGTCGATGACGAGAAAGCGCAGCCGGATGAAGTTGATGCGGACCATAAAACCTCCCGCGGCGGGCGCCGCGGCGCCCGTCACCCGGTGCAGGAAGGTAAGGTTGCGCCGTTAAGGCCTGGTTAAGCATAACGGGGAGGGGGGCGCGCTTTGCCTTGTCCGGCTCCGCGCCGCCAACCTCAGTAACCGAACTGTTCGCGTAGAATGCGCTCATCCAGGCTGTGACCGGGATCGAACAACAGCTTCATGTCGATTGAATGGTCCATCTTGATGTCGACCGAACGGACCGAACGCACTTCGTTGTGGTCGGCGACGGCTGCGACCGGACGCTTTTGCGCCTCGCGCACTTCGATGACGACCTGGGCGCGGTCGGGCAGCAGCGCTCCGCGCCAACGTCGCGGCCGAAACGGGCTGATCGGGGTGAGCGCCAACAGTGGCGCCCCGATCGGGATGATCGGGCCCTGCACCGACAAATTATAGGCCGTCGAGCCGGCCGGCGTTGATAACAACACGCCATCGGCGACGAGTTCGCTAAGCCGCTCTTCACCGTCGACCAGGATGCGCAGCCGCGCCGCTTGGTAGCTCTGCCGGAATAGCGAGACTTCGTTGATGGCGCGGTGGCGGTGTGTGCGGCCGGCGGCGTCGCGCACGCGCATGATCAGCGGATGGATCACGGTGACCTGGGCCGCCGTAAGCCGCTCCCGAAGCTTCTGGTCGGAATACTCGTTCATGAGAAAGCCGACCGTGCCGCGGTGCATGCCGTAGATCGGCTTGCCGGAGTTCATGAACCGTTGCAGGGTCGACAACATCAGGCCATCGCCGCCAAGCGCGACGATCACGTCGGCGGTCTCCGGCCGCGCGTCGCCGTAGCGGGCGACGAGCTTGCGCCGCGCCCGCTGCGCCGAAGGCGTGTCGCTGGCCACGAAGGCGATATGCTTGTAGCGGTGCGGGCTCGGGCGCTTCGGCATGGTGTTTCGGGCGTTGTGGCCCATGGCCATTGGCGGCGGCGGCGCCGCGCCGCGGGAGCAATAACATGGAACGCGCGGTGTTCGTCTACACAACCTTTCCGGCCATTGTCGAGGCGGAGCGGGTAGGGCGCGCACTGGTCGAGCGCCGGCTATGCGCGTGCGTCAACATACTGCCGGGTATGGTGTCGTACTATTGGTGGCAGGGCGCCGTCGAGCGCGGCGACGAGGTGGTAATGATTATCAAGACCCGCGCCAGCCTTGCCGAACAGGTACGAGCCGCGGTCAAGGATATGCATTCCTACACTACGCCCGCCTTCCTCGTCATCCCGATCGAAAGTGTCGATCCGGACTACCACGCCTGGATCGTCGGCGAGACTGCACCGTCCACGGCGTAGCGCAGCGTGGCCGCGGCCGGATCGCGGCCCCACGAGCGCGGCGAATGCCGAGCCGGCAGGGAGCGTGCGGCGGCCAGGCGGCGTCACGCGCTCCCGCGTGTGCGAAGCATGCTATGCTAAAATTGTTGTCCGCATCTCCCGCCGCGCTGCGCGGCAGTCCGGATAAGGCCGCGATCCACTCCGCAACTTAAATGCAATACGGCGCTTCAAACCTTCCGGTCCGGCGAAACGTTGGAAAATTTCTGGCCGCATTGTCATTTTCCACCACGCCGTCGAAGGTGGCCGCCGCCCCCGACTGGAGCGACCTCGAAAGCCGCCGCTTTCGCTATTGTCTCGTCGCCTCGGCGTTGTTGTTCCTGACCTGCGCGATTTTTTCCAGCGGCACGCACAATCCGGATGAATATTTTCAGACCATCGAGTTCGCCTCAACTAAGCTCGCCATCACCGATCCGGCGGAGCTGCCTTGGGAATATCACGCCGGGATGCGGCCGTGGCTGCAGCCGGCCGTCTATGTCGCCGCCGCCAGAGCGGCGGCCTATGTGGGCATTCACCGCCCTCTGACGTTGCTTTTATTGTTTCGGGTGATGACGGCGGTCGCCGCGTGGTCGTCGTTGTGGACGCTCATCGTCGCCGGCCGCCGTTGGATCGCTGCCGAAGCCGAACGTCGGCTTTTGTACGCGATCGCCGCGTTTCTTTGGCTGTTGCCATTTCTCGGCGCGCGCACCTCGGGGGAATCGTTTGCCGCGTCGGCATTGTGCTTTGCCATCGCCTTGTTGGAGTGGCGAAGGGCCACGGCGGGCCGCGGCGCCGGATTTTTTCTGGCGGTCCTCGGCGGGCTGGCGTTCGGCCTGTGCTTTGAGTTCCGCTACGCGAGCGGCGCGATGGCTGCGGGCGCCGGGCTTTGCTATTTGCGTCCGATTCAAGAGCGGCTTTCACTCTTTGCCGGACTTTTGCTCGGGGTGCTGGCGGCGCTTGCGCTCGGCGCGGTTGCTGACTGGTGGGGCTACGGACATCCGGCCTTTCCCGTCTATTCGTATCTCTATCAGAATTTTGTCTTGGGCCGATCCGGGACGGAGTTCGGTACGGCGCCGTTCTTCGCCTACCTTTACTTGCCGCTGCAGGAGGCGGGCCCAACGGCGCCTCTGGTGTTCACGCTTCTCGTCGCCACGCTGACGGCCTGGTTCGCGCGGCCGGGGCACGTTCTAACCTGGGCCAGCGCGCCCTACGTCGTGCTGCTCTGCTTCGCGGGACATAAGGAAGCGCGGTTTTTGTTTCCGCTCATTCCCTTTTTGCCGTTCTTCGTGATCTTCGCGCTAAATGCGAAATGGTCGACGGCAATCGGCGCGCGGCTTTCGTTCCTGGTCCATTGGCTTTTAAGCGACTGGCGCCTCAAGGTTGCCTATGTTTTGAATTTCGGCGGTCTTCTCGGTGTCGTCCTGCTGCCGCAAGGCGCGAATTTTCCGCTCTATCAGCGGATCGAAAACGCAAGTTACGCTGTGCACGGCCCGCTCGTTGTTGCAGTGCTGCACAGCCCGGGACACATGCCCTACGACTATGTGGGCCACCACATGGCGTTCATCGAGCCCAAAAATCTGCGTCTGATTTCGAACCCCCCGGTGACGGAGCTCGAAGCCACGCAATCCCGCGGCGAGAAATTCTTTGCGCTCCTCGATATTCCGCCGCGGCTTCCGGAGCCTGCCGCCTGGGTCCGCAGCCGCTGCACGTTTGTCTGGTCGACGTTTCCGCGTTGGCTCGAAGCCTACGACTTCTTCGGCTGGGTGGAGCGGTCGCATTGGTGGGAATTCTATCGCTGCGACGGCGCCGCCGCGGACGGCGCGCCGGCTTCCCATCCCGCGCAATAGTAATGGTTCTGGGCGGGGAGTAGCTCCGCGACTGGCCGATGCCATGGCTATTCCACGGTTACGATCGAGCGGCCTTCCTTATCCTGAATGTCATATTTGTAAGCTGAGTGATTGCACGCCAGTTTGAACCCCTGGGAGGTCTGAAGCGGCCGAAGCCCGCTAATGCTGTCGCAGCGATATCCGCTTGCTCGGACGAAATGGGCAAATTCGGTCATTTGGTCGGAGTCCTGGGCGAGTTTGGGGGAAATCGACGCGTCCGGCTCGATCGGCACTGATTCCGCGTCTCTTTGATGCTGTTGCGGCGGCACCGGCCGCGGCGGCTGCGGGGGCGGCTGAGGGACAACGGGTTGCGATTGAGCCACGTGCGGAGGTTGCGCGGGCGGCGGCGGTGGTGCAACGCATTGCTTCGTAGCGGCATCGAGCGTCAGCCCCCGTGAAGAGCAAAACTCCTGCGTCGGGTGCATCGCGCTCATAAAGTTGCTGCCGCCGGACAGGCTCGGCAGAGCGCAGGCGCTCAACATCAATGCCAACAGGATCACCGAATGTCTCACGGAGCGCACCGTCAAAAAATGGTCTCACGGGCAACAGCGACTCTCGCTATCGGCAGCCGACTTTGTCCGTGATCGGCACTCGGCGAATCACGTCCGCATTATTCGCCGCTCTCGCGCGGGTTGCCAGTCGGCCGCGGCCGCGTGGCGCATCGCGCGATGCCTTGCGCCAATGGGCACACTGCACCGCACGCCCCGCCCAATCGCCTCACTGCCGTTGAAGTGCTGCCGGGAGATTTTGACGTGTTTACTTGCACCTAGCGGATGGCTTTAGCGCTGCCACAGTTCCGTCTCCGTTCGGTTCAATGATCCGCTCAGGTGTCGGGCACCGGTAGCGAGGGTGCTCATGTTTCCGCAGTTTTTCAAAAACTACGACAGTGCCGAAATTCTGGTGTTGGCGGCTGGCATCCTGTTCGTTGTCAGCCTGGCTTTTGTGCTCTGAGGGATTTTCGGCTGTTTCCGGCGCCCACTTGGGTGGGTCAAGTTCCGCCGCAACGTTCCGCATGCGCTTGCGCACGCGGCCGGGATCTCACGAGATAATCACCAGGTAAATTTGTAATTGATGCCGCCGCGGACCACGTTCTCCGCCCGTGAAATCGAGGCAGAGATCAACGCGCCGCAGTTGGTCATTGCCGGACAGGAGGTCGTGCCAAAATTTACATAGAGGTATTCGGCCTTGGCGGTCCAATCATCGGTGATGGCATATTCGATGCCCCCGCCCGCGGTCCAACCGAGCTGCGGCCCGGCCACAGACTGCAAGGTTCCCGGGGTCAAGCCGACTTGAGTATCGGAAATTGCCGCCCCGCCGGTGCCGAAGAGAAGCACGCGGTTGAGCACATATCCGACTCGCAACCGTCCTGTGCTCAACCAATTGGCCTTAGTTGCACAGGCCATGCCGGCCGCCGCTCCAATCCCGACGCAAGCGGCAGTAGAACTGGCGCCGCTTAGCCAGGACCAGTCGAAATCGCCTTCCAGACCGACCAAAAATCCAGACAATCCCGTCGTGTAATTGATCCCCAGCGTGCCGCCGACCAATGCACCTTGGGTGTTGAAATTGCCGGTCGATACCCCGGCGTTGCTCCAATTGCTGTTGCCGAAAGCGTAGCCGCCGTTGACTCCGACATAGATGCCCGACCAATTCACCGGCGAAACAGCGGGAAAGTAGCCCGATGGCGCGCTTGGTGGCGATTTTGGCAGCTCAAGATCGGCCGCTAGCGCGGAGCTTGCGGCAAAAATCGAAATTAGTATCGCGGTGGCAATTCGATGCATCGGATAGCGTTCGCTTTTTCCGCCCCACGCGAAACTCTAAAAAGCTACATGATCCAGTAGTGAAACACTGTGTCCGCTAGGCAACAACCCACAATAAAAGCGATCTCGACCGCAAAGCGCGCCGCCGCCGGGCGCCGGATCGTGGAATCTGGGCGGCGGCAATTTCGTCGATGAGCGTCGCGTCGTCAGCTGGCGCTTTCGAGCCGTTGAGGCAATTCCACACCGCACGTTTGTTTCAGGTACTGGGCTTCGCCGTCGCCGCTTTAGCCAATGCTCGAATTGCTTCGTCGGCAGCGCAGACGCGCACGCCTGGACAATCGCATGGACCGCTCAAAGCAGCATTAGCCTAACACATTGATTTTAGTTGGTGCCGGGTGAGAGGATTGAACTCCCGACCAACGGTTTACAAAACCGCTGCTCTACCGCTGAGCTAACCCGGCAAGCACCGATATTGGGCGTTTCAGGTAGCGACCGTGCCACGATAGCCGGTGGCTGCTACCAAATTGCTACCCTTTCGGTCGGTTTTGTTTAGGGCCGCTCGCTGGGCCCCGTCAACAACGGCTACGGCGTGCGCCTGCATGTTCGCCATGACATGGCTATAAAGCTCGACGATCCAGCAACCGGGGCTGGGGCGGCGAGCGCGCAGGCTTCGTGCCATTTCTGACTTGAACTTTCGGTCGCGACAGACTGGCCGTTAAACGACCCTGTTCAACGCCGTCCACGCGGCGAGCGAATCCATGTAATCGCGCCAGCGCACGATCTTGCGATTCTCAATCGTGACGATCGAAACAAATCTGTTGTCATAGGCAGCGCCGGTGGCGGGTATCTTCCCATGCACTTCGTACTCAAGGGTCACGACACGGCCGTTCTCGGACGGATGCACGATCAGCGAGTCGCCGCGATCGAGCTGGATGTTGTTGCCGTATCCCGAATAGAGCGCCATGAGGTTGGCGCGGCCGCGCGTTAGCTGCGGCCAACCTGGAAACTGGTAGCGAAACTCAAATAAAACATTGTCGTCGAGCGTGTCGAGATAGTGTTCACCGTCCACGAACTCCGACAGACCCTCCATAACAACTGCGAAGAAGGGGTCGAGCGCGCGAAACGCTGCGTAGTCGCCTTTGGGCATCTCTCATTCCTCAGGGTTTCGAGGCGAATGCGGACGCTTGACACGTCTATATCCATAACTTAAAAATTTTGGAAAATTCCAAATGGGAGGAATACCATGGCCGATCTCGACGGACGCGTTGCCGTTGTCACTGGTGCTGCACGCGGCATCGGGTTGGGAATAGCCGAGCGGTTGAGTGCCGCCGGCGCGGCGGTCGTGGTGGCCGACATCGATGGCGCCACCGCGGAAAAAAGCGCAAAGACCTTAGGCAATCGGGCGATCGCCGTCGCACATGATGTTCGCGACGGCGAGTCTTCGAAGCGTTTGCGCGAAAAAGCCATGGATGCGTTCGGTCGCGTCGACATCCTCGTCAACAACGCGGGCGTCGGGCCAAAGCCGGGGCCGGTGCAGCACATCACCGACGAGGAATATGACCGCGTCATGAACGTCAATGCGCGCGGCCTGTTCCTGACCACGCGCGCCTTCGCGCAAGGCATGATCGACCAGAAGAGCGGCCGCATCATCAACATCTCGTCGATTGTCGGCCAGACCGGTTTCGCGATGGTGCTGCCCTATGTGGCGTCGAAATTTGCCGTCACCGGTATGACGCACAGTCTCGCTTCGGAACTCGCCCCGCACAATATCACGGTCAACTCGATCCATCCCGGCATCCTGGCGACCGACCTGCACTCGTCGGTGGTAGCCCAATTCTCCAAGCTGCAAGGCCAGAAGGAGGAGGATACCTGGGCGTGGTTCAAGAGCCGCATTCCGCTTGCTCGTTTCCAGACGCCGAAGGACATCGGCGAAATGGCCGCTTTCCTAGCCTCCGATCGGGCGGAAAACATCACCGGCGCCGCCTTCAATGTCGACGGCGGCTGGGAAATGCACTAGGCGGAAGCGGGAGAATTGTGAGTCATTAGTCTCGCGCCGCGCCCTACTTGGGTATCGCGGCATTTGACGTGGCAGTAATTCGTTTCGCGGCACGTGGCATCGCGGCACTTGGCACAGTGCCGCGATAGCAAATAATCGACCCGAGCCGGCGCGGCCGCTCCAACAAGTGAACGGCTCTCCCGCGGGTGCGTGACTGCGTTATGCTCAGAGCGTCACGCTGCGGAAGCCTTTGGCGGAGCGGGCAATGACCAAGTTGCACGCCGTGCGGAGATTCACAGCCCTCTAGCTCACGACATTCGCGTGTTCGAAAATTCGGCGCCACTCTTTGCGGCGGCTGCCACCGTAATGCCGCGCATTTGATGGTTTTGTTTGGGGCCGCCGGCGGGCGTCGTCAACAATTGCGGCGCCGAAGCATCGCCGCCGCCACATAGCCGCCTTGCGGAATGGATGATATCCTTTGTCTCATTTATTCTGCCATTTCTGCGAACGCTCAACATAGACACCGGAGGACCTCGATGGACCGTCGCACCTTCATCGGAATCGTGGCTGCGGCCGGCGCAGCAAGTCCAATCCTTCAGCGCGTCGCCCGGGCGCAGACGCCGCCGAAAGTTCGTAACGTCGTCCTTGTGCATGGCCTGTTTGCCGACGGGTCATGCTGGACCGAGGTTATTGCACGGCTACAAGCGGCGGGAATCAACGCGACGTCGGTGCAAAATCCGCTGACGACATTGGATGAGGCCGTGGCGTCGGCGCAGCGTGCGCTAGCGTTGCAGGACGGTCCGACCGTGTTGGTCGGCCATTCGTTCTCCGGAATGATCGTCACCGAAGCCGGCGTCGATCCCAAGGTCACCGCGCTCGTTTACGTCGCGGCGCGGGCTCCCGACGCGGGCGAGGACTATTCGGAACTCGCCAAACGCTTCCCGACGCCGCCGGCTTCCGCCGGCATTGTCTGGTCCGGTGAATACGCCCAGCTCAGCGAACAGGCTTTCCTGCACGATTTCGCCGGCGACCTGCCGGCCGAGAAGGCGCGCGTGCTTTACGCCGTGCAGTCTCCGTTCAAACGTTCGCTGCTTGCCGGCAAGACGACGCATGCGGCGTGGCGGTCGAAGCCAAGCTGGTACGCCGTCTCTACCGAAGACCGGACGATCAATCCCGATCTCGAACGGTTCATGGCAAAGCGGATGGGCGCGAAGACCATCGAGGTGAAATCGAGCCATCTGTCGCTTATCTCCCACCCGGATACGATCGCAAAGTTGATCCTGGAGGCAGCCGGACAGGCTTAGGGTGCAGATGCGGGTCATCGTGACGGTGAAATAGTACGCACATGCCGCTGCCGTCGTTTTACGCCTCGGCGGAACGCGCAAGAGCTTGGAGCCTCGCGCGCGCGGCGGCCTATGGTGGCGGCCTCGGCGCGCTCGCGGCATTGCTCAAGACATTCGAGCCGGCGCGGAGCGGTGGTTCGGCGGCCGCCCACGTTTTCGAAATCGCCGCCGCCGCAGGCGCGTTCGCGTTGCTGTGCGCCGGCGCCGCCTTCTTGCGCAACTTCATTGCGCGGCGGTTCATTTGGCCCGAAATGCGGTAACCTAGCCGCAACGTTCAAAAAATCCGGGAAACGCCATTATGCAAAAGACAGATGTGATTGTCGTCGGCGCCGGCTCCGCCGGTGCGGTGGTTGCCGCGCGGCTGTCGGAAGATGCCGCACGCCGGGTCGTGCTGATCGAAGCTGGGCCGGATACCGCGCCGGGCGCCGTACCGGAGGACATCCGCAGCATCTTTCCCGCCGCTTACGCCAACAGAAGCTATTTCTGGCCGCTGACGACGACCTTCCGCAACGGCGAAGCGCCGGTGCCGTTCTTGCAGCCCCGTGTGATGGGCGGCGGTTCGAGCGTCATGGGCATGATCGCGCTGCGCGGCCTGCCAAGCGATTACGACCACTGGGAGCGGGCGGGCGCACGCAACTGGGGTTGGCGCGACGTGGTGCCGACTTTCCAAGCCATGACCGACGATCTCGACGAAGCGGCGCCAAACCGCAACGTCCGCGGCCCGAATATGGTGCGGCGATTGCCGCGCGCGAGCTGGCCGCTTTACATGCGCCGCCTCGAGGAAGTGACGAACGCCAAGGGAATACCGACGCATGAAAACATTTACGCGACCGACGCGGACGGATTTTTCCCCACGCCGCTGAGCCACGACCACGAACGCGCGACCAGTGCGCGCTGTTATCTGACCGACGAGGTGCGCGGCCGGGCGAACCTCGACATCCTCACCGGAGCGCGTGCCCTGCGGATCGTGTTCGAGGGAACGCGCATTGCCGGCGTGGAGGTCGAACACGCGGGAGAAACCAGGACCATCGCGGCGCGCGAAGTGGTGGTGTCGGCCGGCGCCATTCATTCGCCGGCGTTGTTGTTGCGCTCGGGCGTGGGCCCGGCGGAAGAGCTGCGCAAGCTCGGCATCGCAGTGGTCGCCGATCGGCGAGGCGTCGGGCGTAATTATCAAAATCATCCGCAGTTGCACTTCGCGATGACGCTCAAACGCAATTCGCGCATGACCGCGGACGCGCAGCATTACATCATGTCGAGCTTTCGCTTCTCGTCCGGCGTCAAAGGCGGCAGTCCGGGCGACCTGTTCCACTATTATACCGGCCGCGTCTCGAGAAAGCCGTTCGGGCTGAACATGGCGATGGTGGCGTGCTGCCTCTACACGCCGGTATCGCGCGGCGCGGTGGCGCTGCGCTCGGCCGATCCGAATGTCCCGCCGAGCGTGGCGCAAGGTTTTCTCTCCGCGGCGCTCGATCGGGAGCGCATGATCGTTTCGGCGCGCTCGGCACTCAATCTTCTGCTCGATCCCGCGGTGCGGCCGTGCTTCGAGGAGATTTATCTGATGCCGCGGCTCGCGCCGCTGCGCCTGATCAACGGTGTCGGATTTGACGGCCTGGCCAAGGCGATCGGCGCGACCGCGGTGCTCAACGCGCCCGCCGTGCTGCGCCGCGCGATCATCGGGCGCGCCATCCGGCCCGGGCGTCTGATCGCCGACGAGAACGGCAGCCGTACACTCCCGGACGACGAAATTCTCGATGCCACGGGCGCGAGCTTCCATCCGAGCTCGACCTGCGCGATCGGCGCGGCAGACGATCCGATGGCCGTGGTCGATGCGGAATGCCGCGTTTACGGTGTCGAGGGCTTGCGCGTCGCCGACGCTTCCGTGATGCCGTCGATCGTCAGCGCCAACACCAATATGCCCACCATGATGATCGGCGAGCGTGTCGCCGAATTCATTCGCGCCTCGTCGCGGATGAGCGCCGCCGCATAAATCAAGATCCAACAGCAGGAGTGTAGCGTCATGGACCACATCAAGCCGCTTTTCACCGCTACCGCGACTGCGGTGGGCGGCCGCAACGGTCACACCGAGTCCGAAGACGGCCTCGTTCGCGCAGATCTTTCGGTGCCGAAGGCGATGGGCGGTCCCGGCAAACCTGGCACCGCGACGCCGGAGCATCTGTTTGCCGCCGGCTATGCGGCCTGCTTTGGCGGCGCGCTCGATTTCGTCGGCAAGCAGCACCACAAAGACGCAAGCAAGGCGCGCGTCACCGCCGAGGTCTCGATCGGTCCGCGCGACGGCGGCGGCTTCGGGCTCGCCGTCAAGCTTAAGGTCGAAGACCCAAGCGTGCCGCAGGCGGACCTAGCTGCGCTCGCCAAGGAGGCTCACGAGAAGATCTGTCCGTACTCGCACGCCACCCGCAACAATGTCGACGTGCAGCTCGAAGTGAAGGGTGGCTAGCGCGAAAAGGGGCGGCGTTGCTGCCGCCCCTCGATATCAACGCTCTCATCTCGAGACTAAAGCCGCGGATAACCGGGACGAGCCCGGCCACGACGCGGGCGCTAGATTTGCGAGATGTCGCGGTCCTTGGTCTCCGGCAGAAAAATGAGCCCGACGATGAAGCTCATCGCCGCGACCGCGATCGGGTACCACAAGCCGGAATAGATATTGCCGGTGGCCGCGACGATCGCAAACACGGTCGCCGGCAGGAAGCCGCCGAACCAGCCGTTGCCGATGTGGTAGGGCAGCGACAACCCGCTATAGCGGATGCGGGTCGGGAACAGCTCCACCAGCCAGGCGGCGATCGGGCCGTACACCATGGTCACATACACGACCAGGATGGCGAGCAGGATCACCGTCATCACGTAGTTGATGTCGTTCGGATCGGCGCCGGCCGGATAGCCGTGCGCCTTGATCGCGGCGGTAATCGCCGTTTTGACGTCGGGCGTGTCGGCGGCGATGGTTTGATCGCCGATCTTGACGCTCGCGACCGCGCCGGGCGGCGCAGCTACATTGTCGTAGTTCACCGAGAGGCCGACCAGCGTTTGCTTGATGATGTCGCAGCCGGTGGTGAATTTCTCCGTGCCCGTCGCCCTGAACTGGAACGAGCACTTGCTCGGATCGGCCATCACGGTTACCGGCGCCGTCGCCAGGGCGTGCTCCAGCTTCGGATTGGCGAAGTGGGTGATGCCCTGGAAGATCGGGAAATAGGTCACGACCGCAAGCGCGAAGCCGGCCAGCATGATCGGTTTGCGGCCGATCTTGTCGGACAGCCAGCCGAACAGGACGAAGCAGGGCGTGCCGATTATGAGCCCAATCGCGATCATGATCTGGGCGCTGACGCCCGGAACCTTGAGCGTCTGTGTCAAGAAGAACAGCGCATAGAACTGGCCGCCGTACCACACCACCGCCTCGCCGGCGGTGGCGCCGAACAACGCTGCGATTGCAATCTTGGCGTTGTCCCATTGCCCGAAAGCTTCCGAGAGCGGGCGCTTAGACTGCTTGCCTTCGGCGACCATGCGCTTGAAGAGCGGCGACTCATTGAGCTTAAGCCGGATCCACAGCGAGACGGCCAAAAGGATTGCCGACAACAGGAACGGGATGCGCCAGCCCCAGGCGCCGAACTCGGCTTCGCCCATGCTGGCGCGGATGCCGAGGATCAAGAGCAACGCCAGGAACAGGCCGAGCGTCGCCGTGGTCTGAATCCACGACGTGTAATAGCCGCGTTTGTTGGCAGGTGCATGTTCGGCGACGTAGATCGCCGCGCCGCCATACTCGCCGCCGAGCGCGAGGCCTTGGATAAGGCGGAAGGCGATAAGCAGCATCGGCGCAACAATTCCCCAGGTGGCATAACCGGGGATGACGCCGATCAGGAACGTGCCGACGCCCATCAAACTCATGGTGATGAGGAAGGTGTATTTGCGACCGATCAGATCGCCGAGCCGGCCGAAGATCAGCGCGCCAAACGGGCGCACGGCGAAGCCCGCGGCGAACGCGAGCAGCGCGAAGATGAAGCCGACATTCGCCGGCACATTGGAGAAGAAGTACTTCGCCAGGAACGCGCCGAGCGTGCCGTAGATGTAAAAGTCATACCATTCAAAAACGGTGCCGAGCGAGGAGGCCACGATCACGAGCCGTTCTTCGCTGGTCATGCCTCCCGTACGTGGCGCCCCGATTGCCATGGTCGTCATGGACATTTCCCCCGATTCTTTGTTGCCAGGCCGTGGCGCGGCTCGTCGCAACGATCCGCCGCGCTTGACCGAGTAAGGCACGCTAATCCGCGTTGCCGGGGCCGTCTGTCCGCCAGAGGTCGTAAGCCGAAAGTCGATGGGCCTATGCAGCGGGCGGTTTCGCGCGTGGGCGTCCCTTTCGCCTCGCATATCGTGGGCAGCATAGGTCCTATTCGAGATTGCGTTTTGTGCGGAGCCGAAAGCGTGCCCAATTAAGCGAGCAATGGACGCCTTTCCCGACCGACCGCAGCGCAAAAATTCGCTTGGTATCGCAGCGGGGGGCGGCGATTACCTGACCTTGCGGGCACTGTTGTTGCGCCATCCGGGATGGAGCGTCGCGGCCGTATTGCTGATCGCCTTCAATCTCCGGCCGGCTATCACGACGGTTGCGCTCTTTATCGGCGACATCAGGACCGACTTCGGTCTGTCGGCTTTTGGCATCAGCCTTCTGACGATGGCGCCTGTAGTTTGCCTTGGACTGTTCGCGCCGCTTGCACCACCCTTGGTCCGTCGCTTCGGCGCCGAGGCCGTGGTCATGGCGTCGCTCGTCGGGCTTGCGATTGGCTGCGTGGTCCGAAGTTTTGCCGTCGTGCCGTTGTTTCTTGGCACGGTGATTATCGGCGCGTCGATGTGCCTGCTCGGCGTGTTGGGTCCGGTGATCGTCAAGCGCGACTTTCCCCATCGCATCGGCTTGATGATGGGCTTCTACACCATGCTGGTCTGCCTTGGGCCCGCTCTTGCCGCGGTGACCGCGGTGCCGCTGCGGCACGCGTTGCGCAACAGTTGGGAGCTTGTTCTCGTTTTCTGGGCGTTGCCGGCGCTGATCGCGGCCGTTGTTTTTATTCCGCAGCTATTTCGCCATACCAAGCCGCACGGCGTCGCCTCGGCGCATCTGCGCGGCATGCTGCGCGATCCGCTGGCTTGGCAGGTCACGGCGTTCTTCGCGCTGATCTCCTCGCTGGCTTATGCCGTCTTCAACTGGGGACCGGCAATGCTGCAGGCCCGCGGCCTGGACGCGGCGGCAAGCGGCGTCGTCATTTCCTTCTGTTACCTCGCCCAGATGGCGACCGGTTTGCTCGCGCCGATTGTGGCCGGCCGGCACAAAGACCAGCGGCTGGTCATTGCGATCGTGTCGCTGCTGACGATAGCGGGACTCCTCGGCTTCGTATTCGCGCCGGTGTGGTCGCTCACGCTATTTTCCGTCGTCCTCGGCCTCGGGCAGGGCGGCGCGTTCGGTGTCGCGCTTTTATTGTTCGTCTTGCGCGCCCGCAATTCGCAGGCGGCGACGCAACTCTCGGCCTTGGCGCAAACTGTCGGCTACGTCGCAAGTGGTTTGATCGGACCATTCGCGGTCGGGCTGCTCTACGAATGGTCGGGCTCGTGGCCGGTTGTGGCCGTGTTCTATTCGGCCGTGGGGATGGCGTCGCTGCTTGCCGGGTTGGGTGCCGGAAGGGACCGCCTGGTGGGGACGCCTGCGGCCGTTGTAGCTCCGGCAGGCACCCGGCCATAAACGCGGTCTCGCAACGCCAAGTTGTTGTAGCGGGCAGTTAATCTTACTGCGTAATTCACCGGTCCAAACGGGGCGTTTTAAACCAATTTGACCGGCGATTTTCCTACATTGGACCCGTCGAACACGGGTTGCTCATGCGTCTTGTCCAGGCGGCTGCGCTACTTGCCCTTTGTGCCTCGCCGGCGCTTGCTCAGCGCGGGCCGGTGATCGTCATCCCCGGGCGGCCCGATGTGCCGGTCCTGATGAATGGCGTCGATATCTCTTGGGCCGTGGTCGAGGGCGAGTTGGGCCTCGCCAGGCCGGGCGTGGTCACCCCGACGGTGATTTATCGGCCGTGGATAGTTGGCATTCCCGCCCAGCCGGCCGCCTACGGACCGCACTATTTTCCAAGCAGCGATAAGCAGCCCGGCTACGGCCGGCTTGAAATCGTGCCGCCGCCGGACCGGCCGTTGCCGCCGCCGGCGCAGAGCTACCGTAAAAGCTGGTCGAGCGAGTCGGCGCCGGGTCCCGCAACGGTTTATGCGCCGTTTCCGGTGCCACCGGTCGGTATCTCGATCGGGGGCTGGGGCGGCGGCCGTCGCGGTCGTAACCAGGACAATCAACAGGGCGGTCATGGCGGTGGCCGCAAGTAACGTAAGTCGGATCGGCTGTTTAGCGGCCGATCTTCATTCGCCTCCTGACCGGGGCTGTGTTGTAGGGGAATAGCATGAGTTTCTATCGCGCTGGTCTCATGACGTTTGCCGCGTTGTTGGCGAGCGTCTTCGCTTCCGCGGCGTATGCCGGTTGTGGCGGCTGCGGCGGTTACGGGGTGACATATGCGCCGGTCGCTTACGCACCGGTGGTCTATGCCCAGCCCGCCTACGTCGCGCCACTACCTGTGGAGTACGCGCCTCCGCCCGAGCCGCAGCCGCTGATCGCGCCTGCGGTCGCGCCGCTGGCAGTCGTAGCGGCGCCCATTGCCGTCGATCATTGGGATACCGGCGGCTGGGGCTGCGGCGGTTGGAGCTGCAGCTCATGGGGTGGTTGGAGCGGTTGGGGTGGCTGGCGCGCTTCCTCCTGGGGCGGCGGTTATGGTTGGGGAGGCGGTTGCGGTGGCTGCGGAGGCGGGTGCGGTGGCTGCGGCGGCGGTTGCGGTGGCTGCGGAGGGTTCGGAGTTGGCTTCGCAGTGGCGGCGGCACCGATCTACGTGGTGAACCAGGGGCCCGCTTTTACCGGACCCGGCGTGATGGTCCCGTACCAGACCTATTCGCCGTATGCGGGCGTTCCTAGCCCGTATCCCTACATCGGGCACCGTTATGGCTACCGGCGCTACGGCGCGTATTACGGCTACCATCCGCACCATCATTATTGGCATCGGCCCCTACGGGCATCAGTGGCGCGGCTGAGCCGAAAGCTTCATACAGTTGACGAAGGCCCGCTGTCTCAGGCGGGCCTTCGCGTTTTATGAGCCGTTGATTGCACGGTTGGCGACGTAGAGCGACAGCGCCGCCGCATTCGAGACGTTGAGGCTCTTGATCGCACCGGGAAGGTCGAGCCGCGCCAGCCGGTCGCATATCGCCCGGGTGCCTTGCCGAAGCCCTTTGCCTTCCGCGCCCAGCACCAGCGCCAGCGGAGCGGTGAGCGCCGTCGTGGCGAGATCGTCGGTTGCGGCGCTGTCGAGGCCGACGACAAGAAATCCTTGCTCTTTGAGTTCGGCGAGCGCGCGCGCGAGGTTCTGCACCGAAACGATCGGCACCAATTCCAGCGCTCCCGAGGCGGATTTGGCGAGTACGCCGGTAGCTTCCGGGCTGTGGCGCGCGGTGGTCACGATCGCTCCGACGGCAAAGGCCGCAGCGGTGCGAAGGATGGCGCCGACATTGTGCGGATCGGTGATCTGATCGAGCACAAGCACGATGCCGGCCGCGGCCAGATCCTGAAGCGGCGGCGCGGACAGCGGATCAGCCTCGGCCAAAATCCCTTGATGCACCGCGTCGGGCGAAAGCCGTGCGGCAATGGCGTCGGGCCGCACAAGTTCGGGCTCCAGCGGCAGCGTGATGCTCTCATCGGCGAGCCGCCGCACGGCGTTCTCGGTCGCCAAAATTCGGCGAATGCGCCGTGCCGGATTGGCGAGCGCCGCCGTGACCGTATGCCAGCCATAGAGGATGACGCCGCCGGTCTCGTCGCTCGGCCGCCGATAGAACCCGCGTCGCGCATCGCCGGCGCGCCGGGCGTGCGTTGCGGCGGAAATCTTGTTGCCTGCGGTTCTTCACGGTAGTTGCCGGCCGATCGCCGGACGAGAGTGGGGGAGCCTCATGGTTTGCACCCATACCGCGCAGCGGGTGGACCGCCAAGCACGGCGCTAGCGAGCGCAGATAATTGGGCTAGCACGGTCGCGCTTGCGTTGATCGGTGTGGCCTGGCTTTTGCACGCTGACCATAGAAGTCGGACCAACGGGGGAGCACAGCATGTCCGGTCATTCCAACCCCGCGGTGTTGGCAGTGCCTGGCGCCGACCCTAAACTCTATAACGAGGACTTGGCGCCGGCGGCGCCCGCGGGGCGGCACTGGGGGATTTTCGACATCTTCGCGATGTGGATGTCGGACGTTCACTCGGTCGGGGGCTACACTTTCGCGGCGAGCCTGTTCTTCCTCGGGTTGACCGGTTGGCAGGTGCTCGTTTCCATGATCGTCGGCATCATGGTCGTGTTCGGCCTGATGAATTTGATCGGTGCGCCTTCGCTGAAATACGGCGTGCCGTATCCGGTCGTCGCTCGCATATCGTTCGGCGTGGTAGGGGCGAACCTCGCCGCCGTGGTGCGCGGCGTTGTCGGCATCGTCTGGTACGGCGTGCAGACCTATTTCGCCTCGAAGGCTGTCGAAGTGCTGGTCATCACGCTCGCGCCGTCCGCGCAAGCTTTCCGCCACGGCGGGTTCCTTGGCCTGTCGCCGCTCGGCTGGGCAAGCTTTCTGTTCATGTGGCTTTTTCAGCTTCTGATCTTCCTCAACGGCATGGAGACGATTCGCAAATTCATCGATTTCTGCGGTCCCGCCGTGTACGTCGTGATGCTCGCGCTCGCCGTTTGGGTGCTGAGCCAGACCGGCTTGTCGAGCCTGTCGTTGCAGCTTGCACCCCCGGCCTCCGGTTCGAGCCTCGGCCACATGGCCGGCGCGGCGATGCTGATCGTCGCCTACTTCGCGGCGCTGCTGTTGAATTTCGGCGACTTCGCCCGCTTCGCCAAGGACCGTCGCGCCATGGTCGGCGGCAATTTCCTCGGCCTGCCGGTCAACTTCCTGGTGTTCGCCATCATTACGGTAATAGTCACCGCCGGCTCGCTGAAGGTGTTCGGCGAAGCGATCATGGACCCGGTGCACATCGTCGAGCGGATCGGTAATCCGTGGATCGCGGTGCTCGGCTCGGCAACCTTCATCGTCGCCACCATGGGCATCAACATCGTCGCCAACTTCGTTTCGCCGGCTTACGACATCGCCAACCTCAATCCACAGCGCATCAGCTTTCGCATCGGCGGGCTGATCGCCTCGATCCTTTCGGTGCTGGTGTGCCCGTGGCTGTTCGTGTCGAGCCCGCAGGCGATCACCATCTTCGTCTCGATCTTTGGCGCCGTGCTCGGCCCGATGTTCGGCATCATCGTCGCGGACTATTACCTGGTGAAGCGCCAGACGATCGCGCTCGAGGACCTCTACACGATGTCGCCGACCGGCTCGCTGCATTATCAGGGCGGCTGGAATCCGGCGGCGCTGGTCGCGCTCGCCATTGCCGGCATCGTCTCGATCGGTCTTGCGCTCCTCGGCGCCTACGGCGTCATTCTCAACGTCGGCGATTGGGGCTGGCTGATCGGCGCAGCGCTCGGCGCGTTGGTTTACCTCGTGGCCGCGCGCTCGTTCGGCGAGCGCATGACGATCAAGCCGCTGCCGCTGGCCTCGGGCCCCTGACGGGCCAAACCTCGTTCGCGACGGCGCAGGCACGGGCGGTTGACACCGCGTCAGCTCTACATGCTAAACACCGCGTCACGGAATTGACCTCAATTAGCAGGCAGCGCCGTCCACACGTCACCTCAAATCAAGTGCGACGTGCGGGAGAGTGTCCCGAGTGGCAAAGGGGGCGGACTGTAAATCCGCTGGCTTACGCCTTCGTAGGTTCGAGTCCTACCTCTCCCACCAGTCTTTTAGACTTCTATTTTATCAATTATTTCAGTATCTTACTGAGCATGATGATTTTGCTCAGGTACAGGGTTCAGGTGCAAGTGGGCTCTAAAATGACGCATCTGGTATGGTATTGTGCTCTCGTTCCAACGCCGCGGGGGGATGCACTCAATGTGGACCGTCGTTGAGTATGTATCGTTCTTCATCATCGTCTTTTGGCTCGTTAAGCACGCTTGGCCTTCACGGCCAAATCCGCGTGACCAGAAGCGCGAAGAGGACCGCAAGCACGGTGAACTAATCAGTGCAATCGAAAGCATCAGGCGCCCTGAGAAGAAAGCGGCTTTGCCTGCGCCCGCTCAGCCTGTAGGCGAAGTTGATGCTGGAATGATGGATAATGGAATGCCTTACACCCGCTATTCCGATGACTCTGTTGAAGTCGATTACCCGGAAGGACGAGTGCGATATTACAATGACGGCTCTGTCGAAACGGAAACGCCCGCTGGTCCTGTTCGTTTGCGAACAGCAACCGAAATGCTCAATTTTATGACGCAAAGCCAGAGCGCATCAGGGCAAAAGACCACCTGACGTAGGAAACTGGGTGTGATCCATAGGAGGCGCTACCGCCACCGCTACCGACGTTCAATAGCACTGAACCGCGCGTATCCTTGCGGCCTACGCTTTCATGGCCGCATCTAACTCGGCGGCCCAAGCTCGCATAGTTGTGAGCAACGCGTTGTCGCCGAAAGCATTCGCGGCAACTGCCATCGCCAGGACAGCACGATAAAAAAGATTTAGCGCATCTCGCTCTTGCGACGGGGCTCTAAAATTTCTTGACTTGCCGTTTACATCGAACTGAGCCGGCAACCCGCCGTACATGTCCATTATATGCGGCGAGGCTGCATGGATGAAACCCGAGTAAGCCTTGGCAAGAATTTTCCCAGTGGCACTCCCACGGGCTGCTTCGGGACCGGATGCTTTGTAAACATACGCGCGGATTTTCTCGCGTTTCACCATCCCTCTACTCTTATGGGAGCCTGGAATATCATCAGGGTCTTCAAATTCCTCCGCATAAAAGTACTTGAGGTATTCTGTATGACGCGGGGTAACGTCCTTATTGATCACAGCGAGCGCTAGAAACCAAACGTCTTCCTCAATCTCATCTAAGGCCCGCTGGATCATCCCCTGTTCCTGGAACAAGCCTCTGTCCAACAAAACTTGAACCGCGTGCAGTCCACTCAGCGTGCGCGCCAGCTTCTGCAGGATTGCTTGGTGGATCGTTTGCTCCGCATAGCGGAACACGAAGCTATCCTGCCAGGGCCTACGAACTGGCGGCGGCACCTTTGCTTCAAGCTGTCGGAAACCTCTTTCCAGCAATATCAGAGTGGGTCCAAAGTATGATTTCGGATCGACCATCCCTTCCTCCGAAGCCGCTTAGCGAGTTCGCTTTCCGTATCATTAAGTCACTATCTAGCACGGACTTCTCGTCATATCCGCAGGCGCTACACGGAAGCGAATTGTGTGAACGTGAGTTCGGTCGGTGATACGCGCGGATGCAAAGCGTTAAGCGACTATTGGTCGTTCCAATCGTACGGCATCAAGAACGGTGAGGCTGCGGAATGTTTGAGATCATCAAGGTAGTTGCCGCTGCGTTTGGCGCTACCGTCTTTACCCTGAGCGTACTTACCGGCTTGGCATTGTGGTTCTTTAAGCTCTTTGGCGAGAAATGGCTGAGCAACACATTTGCCAAGCGATTGGAGGCATTCAGGCACGATCAACAGAAGGAACTTGAACACCTGCGTTTCGAGATTAATAAGCTGTTTGACCGCACTACGAAACTACATCAACGGGAATTTGATGTACTCCCGAAAGCGTGGTCACTTCTAGTCACGAGCTACAATGCTGTCTTAGGCATCACGTCACCGCTTCAAATCTATCCCGACATTGATCGAATGTCCGCACCGCAGCTAGACGAGTTCCTTTCAAACAGTCCGTTGGAAGGCTGGCGCAAGGAGGAACTCAAAAATGCAGGGGACAAAAACCGCTATTATCAAGACGTGATCTTCTGGAATAGACTTAATTCCGTCCGCAAGGAGGCCCGCAAGTCCGCATTCTTTCTGCGGAGAAGGGGTATTTTCGTAACGCCAGCACTGAAAGAAAAATTCAGCATGGTCGAAGGTCTTATTTGGGATGCCCTGTCAGAGTACGAACTGAATAAGAACGAAGCTGTATCGCCAAAGCGCTTTGCGGATCAGCAGAAGCTACGTAAAGAAGGCGAGTTGCTGATGAAACAGCTTGAGAAGGAGGTACAGGCACGCCTTTGGAATTCTGAACAACCGACATAGCGGCGCACGGGGCCGAAGCGAAATTCCCATACTCAAGGTCTTTCCAATACGTTCCGCACTGACGACGCGTACCATTGCCCGCCTCGCGGCGTGGTGATACCCCGCGCGTTCAGTGCATCAGCAATCTGATGAAGGGACGAAGCGCCAGCGCGCCGTATCTCACGGATGACGGGCAGCACGCTGGCCGCGTGCTGGTCTGCAAGCGCTTTGATTGATGCAACTGCGCTCTTACGCGCCTTAGCGAGCTTGGGGCCACCCAACGTCACCCCACGCGCTTTAGCAGCCGCCAGCGCCGACTTCGTGCGCACGCTAATCATCGCCCGCTCTTTCTCAGCAAGAGCCGCGAACAAGTGCAGAATGAACGGATCAACATCCGCGCCAAGCTCAGCGACCACGAAAGGCACGCGGTGTGCCATCAGGCCGCTGATGAAGTGAACGTCACGGCTGAGCCGGTCTAGCTTGGCTACAGCTACCGAACAGCGTTGACGGCGCGCCTCACCGAGCGCTGCGGCAAGCTGCGGGCGCCGCTCGATAGCGTCGCTGCCCTTGCCCGTCTCCACTTCTACGAACACGCGGCCCAGCGTGAAGCCCTCAGAGGCCGCAAAGCGCTCAAGAGTTTCCTTCTGTGCCTCCAGGCCAAGCCCTGAGCGGCCCTGCTGAGCCGTGCTGACCCTGACGTAACCGATGAGCGCCTTGCTTGCCATTCCACTCTCCCGCTTGCTGTACAAGGAGCATACGGACGTTTTGATTTTGTACAAGCGGCGGATGCGCATGGCTGCGCGTTCAAGGTCTGTGTTTCGGGAAGGCTCTTCGTCGGCCATTTGCTGAGCCCCGAGCGCGGGCAGGGCGTAGGCGCGCCTCAAGCCGCGAGAGTGGAAACGCCACGTCCCCGCGTCCACACCAGCGTCTCCAGGTCTAGCTCTCTCCGATAGCCGCACTCTCGGCTGGACTTGCGGTAAAACGGGTCCCTCCGAGGCGGAATAGCCTAAGCAATTCAGCCTATTGAGAGCTTCAAAAGCCGGTTAAAGCCCGCCCGTTGTTGTTCAACTGCGCCCCGCAGAGAAAGCGGTTGGAGAACGCGGGGTACTAATCGGGTCCCCGTGGATTTCACAAGCCATTGAAAACACAATGGTTTCAGAGATTTCGCCACGGAGGAAGGGACTTCCACAGGACCAAACAAGCTAACTCCCACCAACCCATTGAAAAATACTGATATTTGCCAAAACGTATTACTCCCACCCCTAACACAGAGAGGCGCGGCAGACAGATTGGCCGATGACATCGTAAAAATTCTTATGGATAAGCGCGACCCTCCAAGAACGTGAGTACATCAACAATCTTCTTCGAGTAATCGGTAAAGACGGTTGCAAGTTTGTTGATCTCTACAGATGAATAGAGATAGGACGGATTAGAAGCACTGTGAGATAAATAGAAGGCGTAGTGCGGCGTCGCGAGCGGCTCCGCTTCTGTCCCCGGATTGCTATTGCTGCCAGTCGGATCAACGTACCATTTCAAATTTCCCGTAGGTAAGTTGTGTCTGCGGGTGGCGTAATACGGTGGCATTGACATAAAGCCCTTCTGCACATGGTTTTCGTCTTCAACTGGTTCGACAATGCCGTGCGCGATGTTGTTTCTTTTGCCGCTAAGATGGTTCAACGCCACTTTCAATATGATTTTTAGATTTGCTTCCTGCACACTGTCTGGCTGCCTTCTAAAATACACTTCGGCTGCCGTTTTAATCATGTTGGCTCGGGCCTTAAATGATTCGACCACGCCGTATGCGCGTACAGCAGCAAGATTTTCCCCACCCCCGATCAGTAAGGAAAAAACCAGCGCAAGATTACCCTCAAATCGCTCCCATTGCGTGAGGGCTGCCCCGACAGCTTGAAACGTGATATCTTGCGACGCGTCACCAATGCTTGGCGGATCAACTTCCCAAGGCTCTTTGCTCATGGCAGACAGCGATCCGAAAAATGAACAGATTTTGCAGACTAAGCGCCTGATGGGCGCGCTCCTGCGAATGCCGCCGAAACTGCACTCGGATATGAAGCTTGGCAAAACTAAGCCAAAGGCGCTCAAGAGTCCCGCGAAGAAAGCTTTAGTGCAGCCTGCATACGAGCTACTTTGCTTACGCCTGGGTCTGTTATCCGCACTCCCTCAGCGATCAGCGCTTTGTACGCCTGCTCCAATATACCGCAGTGATATTTGGTGACTTCATTCCGGCCACCGGAAAACGTGATTGTCCGCACCTTTTTCGGTTTCTTTGACGGGTAAATCTCGCAGTAGATTTTCTTGGCGCGTTGCCCCAGCCGGATACGAAAGCTCTGCGTCCATTGCTCACCGCTGAGCCGTTCGAACTCGTTGACGGTCAGTTGATACACCCGGCAGTGGGGCTGTCCGCAGTGGAACGCCATAGCCCATCCCTTAATCCTACTGGCGCATTTAACACTACGCAGCTTCGATTTTGACATTTAGGCTGTAAGCTATTGAATATCAAAGCATTAAACACAGAATACCCTCCAATTCCCTCACTCATGGAAGAAGGCGCCCGTTCTCTTTCAAACGGGCTGCTTGCGTCAACACAGCCTAGCCTATCGGCCTATCCTGCCTGCTTTGCTACTGTCGGCGGCATGACTGACGACCAATTCCGCAGATTAATAAGACACCTCCAGAGCATTATTGGTTTGCTGGTCTTTATCGCCATCATCGTGTTCGTCCATTCCTGGGCGCACCAGGCGCATCCATGAATGCCTTTGTCGTCTCTGGCCTCACAAGCGTCGCGCTCAATTGGCGGGCGAGGTGAGTTTGCTACCGAATGCCGAGTAATTGCGCGGTTCAGGCTGTAGGTATCGCAACCTGACCCCTCTGTGCCGGCACCGTTTCCCCACGTTCAGGGTGAGCGCGGTGGCGGCTCTTTCACCTTCTCTCGCACTATGCGCCGCCAATCAGGCGGCACCCCTTTTCTGAATGCAGTGCCCCGGTGAAAACACTGGGAAACACCACAATCCAAACAACAAACAAACGGTGCTGACCGCTGACGCGGTGCGCCGTGGAGAACCAATCTCATCATGCGCAATACCGTTGCGACGATGCCCGAACGTGCGGCCCTCAGAGCGCTGTACGATGCGGCGGTCGCCGAGCTTAACCCTTCACGCGAGAACATGCTCACCACGGAGTTTTACGCCAAGACAGGAAACGCTGTGTTCAATGCCGGTTACTTGGCGCTCTCGGACGCCATATCTGGCACCAGACGAATGCACACCGTCTCCGCGCCGGCAGGCGGCGGCAAAACCACCTTCGCATATGCGCTGATTGCCGCCCTCACGCGCTACGCTGACAGCCGACCCGATGCGCCCTACGGCGCCGCGTTCATTGTCGACCAAATCGAGAAGGCCGACAGCGTCTATCGTGACCTCAGTGCATTGCTGCCCGGACAGGTAGCCATCTGGACAAAGGACCATGATCGGCAGTGCAAGCAACCAGAAAAGGTCCTGACACCTGCCGCGCGGTTCGCGCCTGAAGAACTGAGGCACTACCCGGTCGTCGTGGTCACCCACAAGTTCTACCTGGGGACCAGGGGACACAACGCGACCAACGTGGTGCGCGATGGTTTCCTCAGCGTGCGGGCGCTCACGGTGGTGGACGAACGGCCGGACGAAGTTCCTACGCTTGAGGTCACGCTGTCTGAGGCACAGGCGGTGCGTGAGGCATTGATTGAGCAGCACCCGGAAACCAAAGAGAACATAGACGCTCTGTTGCGGTTCATGGAGCGGTACAGCTACGCGCCGGCAAACAAACTTTACCGTACCGAGTTGGAGCTTGACGCCAACACCGTCGCCAAGGACTCGGCTGGTTTCAATCGGGCGCCGCAGAGCGCTTGGCGAAGTCGGCTAACGTGCTTGGTATTGAGAAGCTGTTCGCGTTCGCTAAGGCGCTAGTTTAGGACGTGCTTGTGTCGCTACCAGTGGTCAACGCGCTCACTTCTTCGGCTATGAGGAACAGCGCATCATTGACCGCAGTGCTGGTGCAATCCTGCTGGACGCTACGGCAGACGTTGACAGCATATCGCACATAGTGCCGTGTCAGATGCAAACGGAAATCCCCAAGCACGCTACTATAATCTTTAGATTTTCCACGTTCCTCAACACACCAGGAAGCGACTGAGCGAGTATCTGAAGACGGCCTCCAATCAGCGCAGCTACGTGAGTTGGTAGTGAGCACAATCAAAGCGAATATGGCGCCCGGTGAGCAGAGCCTAGTGATTTGCAAAAAGAGCCTGTTCGACGCTGAGCGGATACCGCAGTGGCCTGAAGGTGACACGAAGTTCAAAGACCTGAAGAGCTACACGGAGCGCTATGAGTGTGACGTTGACTGAAGGAAGCTTTGTGCCACCCATTGGGGAACGGGAGTCGGCAGCAACGCTTGGCGTGACGCTGATGTGGTCTTTCTGTTTGATGAGTTTTTCATCCCCAGGCGAGTAGCTGTGGCAACCACACAAGGCTATAGGGGACACAAGGTTCACGAAGGTGACCTTGGGAACATGAAGACCCTGAACAGCAAGGCAGACGGCGTTGACCTCATTGCCGACGGCCATGCTCTGCGTTGGACCAAACAACTCGCGCTCAGGGGCCGCGCTCGCTTCTACGATGCAAATGGCGTGTGCAGTAAGCAGCGCTTGGTGATCGGAAGTGATCTACAGAGGTTCATGGCAAACGCTCCCAGGCTATTCCCTGTAGCGACCATCACCACGGTAGCCGGTCACACGGACAACGCCACATAGTAGTCAAAGATATTAGCTGTCCTGAGCAACTCCAAGGCGCCTACGTCTGTGACCACCTAGAACCTCAGCAGTACCATTTAGCGCCCTTAGCGCGAAGTGTCACTGAACGTGGTCACTGTAGATTTCCTGATCATCATCGCGTACTTTGGATATCGCTATGTGTCCGCCTAGAGACGTGGTGTTGCTCTATTTGAGCAGCTAGGAGCGCAGAGAGACAGTAGAGCACTCTATAGTACTCTGAGCACGCAAGGAGGTCCGGTAGCAGCTGTAGCAGCACTGTGAGGCCGCAGAAGTGAAATGCAGTATATCTCCAGTAGATCATCCTCTTTGAGCTTTTACAGCATTGTTGGGGGGGCTGTGTACTGTCAGGAATCTTGTGTGAGGCCATGTTGATGAGAACAGAGAGAGCATCATATGGCGATCGAGAAGGAACTGCTTGACCAGCTACTGGCCAGCCGCGATCCGAAGGACGTATTCAACAAAGATGTACTGGTCTACTAGCTGTAGAAGGCGCTGTCTGAACAGATTTTGAATACCGAGCTCGACGAGCACCTAGATAGCAACAGCGCTGAGAGCTAGTCTTATTACCGCAATATCTATTCGTAGAAGTCTGTCCTGACCGGCACCTCGTAGATGACCCTCGCGGTGCCGCTAGATCTTGCCAGCACCTTCTACCCCTAGCTGATTGCCATATACCAGCGCCTGTTTCCGTATTTCTACAACTAGATCATCTCGATGTACGCGCGCGGGATGACTGTTCGGGAGATCCGCGGCCATCTCGAGGAACTCTATGGCATTGAGGTGTCGCCGGACCTGATCTCGGCGGTCACTGACGCGGTGCTGGAGGAGGTTGCGGAATGGCAGAACCGCCCGCTCGACCTGTGCTACCCGTTGTTGTTCTTCGATGCCATTCGGGTCAAAGTCCGCTACGAAGGCTTTTTGCGCAACAAGGCGATCTACATCGCGCTTAGCGTGCTGCCGGACGGCACCAAGTAATTCTCGGCATCTGGATCGAACAGACCGAGGGAGCCAAATTCTGGCTGCGCGTCGTCAACGAGCTCAAGACCCGCGGAGCCCAGGACATTCTGATCGCCGTCGTCGATGGCCTGAAGGGTTTTCCCGAGGCCATCAACGCGTTTTCCCGCAGACTGTCGTGCAAACCTGCATCGTCCACCTGATCCGCCATTCGATGGATTTTGCCTCCTGGAAGGATCGCAAAAGTGTGGCGCAGGCGTTGCGGACTGTCTATCGCGCCGCAGATGCAGCCGCCGGCCAGGCCGCCCTCGAGGCCTTCTCACAAGGATCGTGGGGCATAAAGTATCCAGCGATCGCGCAGAGCTGGCGCCGCAACTGGGAGCTCGTCATTCCATTCTTCGCGTTCCCGGAAGGCGTACGGCGCATCATCTACACCACGAATGCCATCGAGGCGTTGAACTCGAAGCTGCGCCGCGCTGTCCGAACCAGAGGACATTTTCCATCTGATGACGCGGCCACAAAACTGCTATATCTGGTCTTGAACCACGCCGCTGCGGAATGGAAACGGCCGCCGCGCGAGTGTGCCGAGGCGAAGACCCAATTCGCCGTCATGTTCAACGAGCGCTTCGTTAACTCATGATGGCTAACCGGCCTCACACAGAAATTCTGACAGTCCCTGGCTGTGCAGAACACCCCAACGAAATGCAGTAAATCTCCAGAAGATCATCCTCTTTGAGCTTTTACGGCATTGTTGGGGGAGCTGTGCAGAACACCCCAACGAAATGCAGTAAATCTCCAGAAGATCATCCTCTTTGAGCTTTTACGGCATTGTTGGGGGGGCTGTGCAGAACACCCCAACGAAATGCAGTAAATCTCCAGAAGATCATCCTCTTTGAGCTTTTACGGCATTAAACAGGGAACGTTCGTTGATTGCTCTATGAAATAGATACTTACATACAATCAATGACCTACCCTAGAGCAATAAAGGGAAGGCTAGAGTTCTCTGAACAGAGCCAATCACGGAAATAAAAAAGGGAAACTGAAGAGAGCTTTGGATCACCCCTCTCTCTTCAGTCCCCTTCAGTAACTCAAGGTATCTATTGTGATCCTTTCCTGTGACACCCTTCCCCTGTGGTCTTGGGCCTGGTGTCCCGCCACAGTGGCTCTATCACCTGTTCTGCGTGTAGCCGCTTTGAGCGGCCAGCACGCCAATGTCGTCTGTCAGCTTGTCCGCTATCTCCATGACCTTCATGCCCTGTGCGGCTTCTTCGGTGCCGTAGAGTGCCATAGCGCAATCTGCCAGTTCACTACAGCGCGCTATGAGCCTCGTTAGCACGCTGAGGTCTTCACCGTCGTTTGATGTTTCCCCTAGTTCCCCTTCTATCTTCATTTCCGTCGTCCCCTCTTGTTGGCCTGTTTGCTGTTCCCGCTTGTCGCCGGCCCACCCCTCGACGTGCGTCGTTCGAAACATGGGCGCGTATCAATCGCATGAGCGCGTTTGAATAGCGCAGTTTGTCTATTGCTTCGCGAAGCTGAACGCGTTGGCCCTTTGAGTAGCGGCCAAAGGTCATGGATTGACGCGCGTGCCCCACGATGAGCTTTACGGTGCTCTCAGGGACTTCGGCGGCTTCCATAGCTTCAACGAATGTGTTGCGCAGGCTGTGGAACACTTGGCGGTGCTCACCCAATTCCAGCTTCGTCGTGTATCGACCAAATGCCTTCGATACGTGCCACGACCTCTTGTTATCAGGTCCACCCGGCACCAATCCCTCAAAGAGGTATGTCTTGGCGTGCTTCAGTCTCCGTGTCAGCACATGCACTGCGCTGTCGTGTAACGGAATGTCTCGTCGCGCGGCTTCACTTTTTCCCTCGCGAATGGTGATCCACCATCCGTCTTCACGCTCTTGGGCGTCACCGAGCTTCAGTGAACACAGTTCATCTAACCGCGCGCCGTCACGAGCGCCAGCCTTACAAGATCGTGAAAGATTTCCGTGTATCGCGGCGTGTAGGTGCCGTTTAGGACCTTGACCAGAGCATCATCGCTCCACTGATTGCGTTCATTCGCCACTCCCCGTATCGACTTCTTGACGACGCCTTGTCCTCGCCACGGATTATCTTCAGCCAGCCCGCGCGCTTGCAGCCACTTCCAGAATGACGACAGAGAGGAAACATACCGCCCGACAGTTCGACGGCTGAGTTTACTGGTTTTCGCAAGCAAGTGACTGACGTATTCACCGGCCTTCTTGCGGCTCACGTCTTCGATCAGTACACCTTCGCCAGCCCAACCGATGAAGGCGTTAACAGCAGTGCGGTGGTGTGAAATCGTCTGGCCAGTAATTACGCCAGCTTGTTCACTCAACCAGCCGTCAATCTGAGTGCTCAGTGGCGTACCTTCACCCTTGGCGATCTTGTAGAATGCGGTGGCGGCTTTCTCGCCCTGCGTCTCAAGTAGCTCCTGAGCCTCATCGGAAATTTGCGACAGATACTCATCGGTGGCGTAGTAAGGCGTGCCGTCCGGCTCTTCATAGAGCACCTCGCCTTTGTGCCTCGTCATTGCCTCTTGGAACGCGAGCGCCTTAGCGTAGACCTCGTTTAGTTCGTCCGGCCGTTGGTGGCGCTCAAGGGCTACGATCCGCTGCTTGAACGCAGCGACGTATGCGTGCTTGAGCTTGTTCGCTTCGTTGAGGTCGCCTGTCTTCAGGGTCTTGACGTATTCCCACTTGCCGCCCGCCGCCTGCCGTAGGTGCGCCGGTATCTGCACATGAACGTACCATGTGCGGCCACGGAGCTTGAGGTAGTCAGTGGGTGCCATGTCTGGGTATCTAAGTTTCACTCAATCAGAGCCCGTAGGAAGGCCGCTGACGCGTTATTTGAGGTTGGCAGCTACGGGCGTAGCCTGACGTGTGCTGCCCCTTCTGTGAGCCCCGTAGAGCGAAGCGGAAGAAACGAATAGGTGCAGCACTCAGGTACAGGATCAAGTGCAGAAATGCAATAGTTGATGGGGTAAAGACCGTGTGTGGCTACTGGAGTTGGGTTCCTACCTCTCCCACCAGTCTTCGCCCGCCGCGCGGGCTTCGATTTCACGCCAGCGCCAAGACCGTCCGCCGCGAGCCGCAACACGACGCCGAACGCGGTAAATCAAACGTATAAAAACCCCTGCAAATCAAGGCTTAATCACACTCCGGAGCGCGGCGAATAAACCGTATTTTTAGCCTGTTATTTAAACTGATCTTAGACCCTGACGCCTATGGTCGCGTCATACGACGGGAAACAGGGCCCGTCGACGACAAACATAATTGACTTGGGAAAGGCGTCACGATGAAAGCCGTCGTCAAGACGGTCGAGCCCGCCGAACGCGAGGTACGGCTCGACCATATCCGCCCCCATTATCTGGAGGCGTTGACTCTGGTCGAGCGCCTGCATCGGCGTCTACTCGACGTCATCAAGGATGAATTCGACCGCCGCGGCCGCGCCGACATCAATTCGGTCCAGGCGCTGCTGCTCTATAATATCGGCGACAAGGAACTGACCGCCGGCGAGTTGCGCACGCGCGGCTACTATCTCGGCTCCAACGTCTCCTACAACCTCAAGAAGCTCGTCGAGATGGGCTTCCTCGATCATCAGCGCTCGCGCGTCGACCGCCGCTCGGTGCGCATCAAGCTTACCGACAAGGGCCGCGAGGTGCGCGACACCGTCGACGCGCTTTATCAAAAGCACGTTCGTACGGTGGAGCAGGTCGGCGGCATCAATGCCGACGAGTTCAGCGTGCTCAACAAGGCGCTGCACCGCCTCGAGCGCTTCTGGACCGACCAGATTCTCTATCGCCTGTAAATTATCGTCGTACTGGCGAGCCTAAAGCCCCGGCGTTCGCGCCGGGGTCTTTTTTTGTTCCGCGGGCCGAATTGAGCGAAGCGAACCCCGCCGTGTTGGGCATGGGCGCTTTCATTGCGTCAGACGCACCATACACGTCGTCCGAGCTCACAGTCCCACCAGCCCGCGAAGCCAGCTCAGTACCGGAAACGGCGTGAAAATCTGCAGCAACACGGCGGCGACGGCGGCGAGAAGCAGATAAATCATCAAGCCATACAGCATCTGAACGATCAGCGGCGGGTAGGGCGGCCGGTTGTCGGGCGGCCAGGCAAAAGTCTCCTCCCACTTCGCCTGCGGAATATGCGCGGGCCGGATGCGCTCCAACGGCTCCCACGCGCGGTAGGCGGCAATGCCGCGCTCGCGCGCGATCGGCTTTCTAAGCCAGAGGAAGTTGCTGCGGCCGGTCAGGTCGACGAGGAGTTTGATCAAGGCGCGCAAGAGGTAAAAAACGATCAGACAGATGAGATAGACATAGGCGATGATCAGACCGACTTGCAGCACTGGATCGGTCAAAATTCCGACCCGAAAATGCTCGGCGCAGAATTGCTCCGTGGCCTCGACGAGGGATTTCAACCCGACCGAGATTTGGCGGAGCGGCGCATAGTCGAAAGAATAATGGTCCAGCAAGAGGACGATGGCGAGCACGACCACAAGCTGAAACAGCCGCGACCGCATGATGCCGCGGACCGGTGCGGTAATAAGCCTGATCGGGCTGATCGGCCCCATGATTTGTCCCCGAAAGGCGCTCTGACGAACGTTGCGGCGGCAACACCGGCGATCATACACGACGCGCGGGCGCCACCACTTCGCGAAAGGCTTTTGGTCCGGTTTCGCTTCGTGCTAATCCCCCGCAAGAGGCGACGCGCTCGGCCAATTTCGGCCTTCATGCTGTGTTGGAATAAGGAATCATGAGGGAATTTGACGACGACGAAGGCCGCACCGACCGCCGCGGCTTCCTGCGAAAGCTCACCGGCCTCGCTACTTTCGCTGCGGCCGCCGCGGCCGGCAGCCGCGGTGCTTTTGCCGACGATGCGGCACTCGACGCGCTGATCGGCGACGCGCAACGCGGCGAGTTCGAGCAGAATTTTGACGACGCCTCCCGAACCATCCACATGCCCAAGGCGTCCGAGCCGACCGTCTCCGCGGCGACCGCGCACACCACCGAGCAGGCGATCGACCGCTACGCCGATATCGTCGCCCGCGGCGGCTGGCCGCAAGTTCCTTCGGTCAAGGTGCTGCGGCTCGGCGACCGGCACCCGAGTGTGAGCGTCATGCGCAGGCGGCTTGCCGCCTCCGGCGACATCGATCCGAACGCGGTGGGCAACGATATCTACGATTCCTATGTCGAGGCCGCGGTCCGCCGCTTCCAGGCACGCCATGGTCTGACCGTCGACGGCGTCGTGCGCGCCGAGACTTTGGCGGCGATGAACGTGCCGGCGCCGGTGCGGCTCGCGCAGCTTAAAGTTAACGTCGTGCGGCTGCGCACGCTAAGCGCCAACTTGAGCCCACGCTACGTCGTCGCCAACATTCCCGCGGCGCGCGTCGAGGCGATCGAGAACGGTTTCGCCGTGTCGCGCCACGCCGCCGTCGCCGGCAAGCCGGATCGGCCCTCACCGGAACTCAACAGCAAAATTATCCAGATCAACTTCAATCCTTATTGGACCGTGCCGCCTTCGATCGTGCAGCGGGATCTGATTCCGAAAATGCAGGATCAGCCCGATTACCTCAGCAGCAATCACATCCGAATCTTCGACGTGCGCCACAAGGAGCTCGAGCCGTCGCAGATCAATTGGTACTCGGAGGACGCCACCCATTACTCGTTCAAGCAGGATCCGGGCAGCTACAATTCGCTAGGCTCGATCCGCATCAATTTTCCCAGCCCATACGGCGTCTACATGCACGATACGCCGCTGAAGAATTTGTTCGGCGAGGATTTCCGTTTCCATTCGTCGGGCTGCATGCGGGTGCAGAATGTCCGCCAACTAGTCGCGTGGCTGCTCGAGGGCATGCATGGCTGGTCGCTCGAGGACATCGATCGCGTCATCAAGTCCGGCGAGCAAAAGAACGTCGAACTGAAAAAGCCGGTGCCGCTGCACTGGGTCTACATTACCGGGTGGGCGACTGCGGACGGCGTCGTGCAATTCCGCGAGGACATCTACAACAAGGACAACATTCCCGGCGCTCCGGCCATCACCACGAATTTATAGCCCAATTCGATATTTGAAGTCTAAAATGTTGGGTGATACGCTCGCCGCCTCGCTCGGGCTGGGGTGTTGATGGTGCCCGGCGGTGGTTGGTGGCGAGGGGGGTGAGTTACGCGCGGCCTAGCCAACAAGGTGGCGATTGTCAGCGGCGGCGCTACGCTGATCGGCGCGCGCGTCGCCAAAAAGCTTGCCGATTTCAAAGTTTCCGTCCTGATCGCCGATATCGAGGAACAAGGTGGTGAGGCGGCGGCAAGCGGGGCCGGCAACGGAGCCGTCTTTCATCGCACCGATCTGCGCGACGACGGTCAGATCAAAGGTTGCATCGATGCAACCGTCAAAACCTTTGGCGGCGTCGATTTTCTCGTCAACGTCGCATGCTCTTACGTTGACGATGCGCTGAACGCTTCGCGTCAAGATTGGCTTACCTCGTTCGACGTCAACGTCGTCGGCGGCGTTATGCTCCTCAAGGCGGCACGGCCAATCATGGCGGCGCGCGGCGGCGGCGCCGTGGTCAATTTCGGCAGCATCAGCGCCAAGGCTGCGCAGACCGGGCGTTGGCTCTATCCCGTCAGCAAGGCTGCCATCCTGCAGTTGACACGCAACGAGGCGCTCGATCTCGCGGCCGACAAAATCCGCGTCAACTCCGTATCGCCCGGCTGGACCTGGTCCAACGTCATTTCGAGCCTGGCGAATGGCGATCGGGCCAAGGCCGATGCGGTCGCGGCTCCGTTCCATATCCTCGGGCGGCTGGGCGATCCGGATGAGGTTGCGCAAACGGTCGCATTTCTGCTTTCAGACGAGGCCTCTTTCATCACCGGCGCCGACATTGCAGTGGACGGCGGCTATTCGGCGCTCGGCCCCGAACAGGGCGAGCCGGCTATTGCGAAACTCATGGCATAAACGTCGAACAAATTGCGGGAGAGATTGTCATGCGCAACGTCACCATCATCGGCGCCGGCCAGTCCGGCCTGCAACTGGGCCTCGGGCTCCGTCAGCAAGGTTACAATGTTCGGCTGGTGTTAAACCGCACGGCAGATGACTTCGCCGCCGGCAAGGTGATGTCGAGCCAATTCATGTTCAACGACGCGCTGCAAGCCGAGCGCGATCTTGGGATCAATTACTGGGAGACGAAAGGTCCCAAAACGGAAGCGCTGGGCGTAACCATCGGCGCGCCAGACGGCGGCAAGGCCATCGATTGGGTCTATAAGCTCGACAAACCGGGGCAGGCCATCGATCAGCGCGTCAAATATCCGGCCTGGATGAAGAAATTTCAGGAGCTTGGCGGCGAGTTGATCATTCGCGACGCCAATAGCGCCGATCTGGAAGGCTATGCCCGCGAGAGCGATCTCGTCATCGTCGCCGGCGGCAAGGGTGATATCACCAAGCTGTTCGAACGCGATGCCGAGCGCTCGCCATTCGACCAGCCGATGCGCGCGCTCGCTTTGACATATGTCACCGGCCTCACGCCCTATCAGCCGACCCGGGTCGCCTTCAACATCGCGCCGACCGTCGGAGAATATTTTGTCTTCCCCGCGCTGACCATCACCGGCCCCTGCGAGATCATGGTTTTCGAGGGCATTCCCGGCGGGCCTATGGATTGCTGGAGCGACGTCAAGACACCGGAACAGCACCTCGAATGCAGTCTCGACATCCTGAAGAAATTTTATCCTTGGGAAGCGGAGCGTTCGCGTAACGCCAAGCTGACGGACAAAAATGGCATTCTCAGCGGCCGCTTCGCGCCTACGGTGCGCAAGCCCATCGCGCGGTTGCCCTCCGGCGCGCTCGTTCTCGGCCTCGCCGATGCGGTCGTCCTCAACGATCCGATTACCGGCCAAGGTTCAAACAACGCCGCCAAAGCTGCCCGCGTCTATCTCAAACGCATCCTCGATCACGGCAGCAAGCCATTCGATGCCGCCTGGATGCAGCAGACATTTGACGAATACTGGAATTATGCGCAGTTCGTTACCGGCTGGACCAACGCCATGCTGCAGCCGCCGCCGCCGCACGTCATCAACATTTTGGTCGCGGCACAGGGCAAGCCGAAGGTCGGTGCGGCTTTCGTCAACGGCTTCGACGATCCGCGGACATTTTTTCCGTGGCTCGCCGATCCGGCGGAAGCCGAAAAATTCATCGCGGCGGCTTGAGAAGGAAAATGTTGCCCGGATTGTCTCGCGCGATCCAGGCGGCCGACCTCAATGTCGCTTTCACTTAATTTCTATCACGACCAGATCGCCGCCGGCGGCGCGACCTCGTCGGCGCTCGCGCCGGCGCATCGTCTGCTCTATGTGCGCCACGGCCGGGTTGCCATCAACGGCCGAACCATGAACGCCGACGAGGCGATCTATTGCGATCGTCCGCTGGCGCTCACATCGGCTAGTGACTGGAGCCAGGTGTGGCGCTGGGAACTGGCGCAGCCCGACGCCGCGGCGGAGCTTCACGCTGGCGACGGGGTGCTGTCGCGGCTGCGCATGTCGCGGCTGATTACGAGCCTCGATCTGCAACCGGGCACACATTGGCTGTTTCGGCTCGATGTCATTGTCCACGGCGCGGGCGGCATTGCCGATCGCCATCAGCACCCAGGTCCCGGAATCCGTTGCCTGCTCGAAGGCACGTTCAACGTTCAACAGGGCGCCGCGCTGACGCGGGACCTCGATCCGGGGGATGCGTGGTGGGAAACCGGGCCGGATACCGTCGTCGCGTGGGGATCCCGCCGGATGCCCGCGAAATTCCTGCGCTGCACGGTCCTGCCGCTCGCGTATGAGGGCAAGCCCACCGGCACCTGGCTTGCCACCAAGGGTCCGCCGCCCGGCGAATGGAAGCTCCATATCGACCGTGTGATCGTGGTCTAATCCGATCCAACCCCCAAATATATGGGGGCTGCGCGCTTCGGTGGCCCCAAGTTCTTGTCTTAAGACTGGTCCCAGGACCTTGCGCGCCGCCCCCGGTATGCTATCGCCGAGCGGCTGGCGGTCCTCCCGGGCAAGGCCGTCGGTTCGGACAAGAATCCAAGACAGAGCAGGCAAAGGCAAAACATGTCGGTCCCGCGTAGCGCAGTAATTTCGGCCGAGGGATTTTTTTCCGCGACCCTTGGCGAGAGCGATCCGGAAATCGCCGATGCGATTTCGCGCGAGCTTGGGCGCCAGCGCGAGGAGATCGAGCTGATTGCCTCGGAAAACATCGTCAGCCGCGCGGTGCTCGAAGCGCAAGGCTCGGTGCTGACCAACAAATACGCCGAAGGCCTGCCGGGGAAGCGCTACTACGGCGGCTGCGAATTCGTCGACATTGCCGAGCAATTGGCCCTCGCCCGGGTGAAAAAGCTGTTCGGCTGCTCCTTCGCCAACGTGCAGCCGCATTCCGGCGCCTCCGCCAATGCCGAAGTGTTCATGGCGCTGATGGCGCCGGGCGACACCTTCATGGGGCTCAACCTCGCCGCCGGCGGTCATCTCACCCACGGTTCACCGGTCAACCTGTCCGGCCGCTGGTTCAAGCCTGTTGCTTACGGCGTGCGCCGCGACGACCACCTGATCGACATGGAAGAAGTCGAGCGGTTGGCCAAGGAACACCGGCCCAAAGTGATCATCACCGGCGGCTCGGCCTATCCGCGCGTAATCGATTTCCGCCGTTTCCGTGAGATTGCGGACGAGGTCGGCGCCTACCTCATGGTCGACATGGCGCATTTCGCCGGCCTCGTCGCCGGCGGCGTGCATCCGAGCCCATTCCCGCATGCGCATGTGGTAACGACGACGACGCACAAGACATTGCGCGGGCCGCGTGGCGGCACGATCCTCGCTAACGACGACGAGCTGGCGAAGAAGCTCAATTCGGCGGTGTTCCCCGGCATGCAGGGCGGCCCGCTGATGCACGTCATCGCAGCCAAGGCGGTGGCATTCGGCGAGGCGCTGCGACCCTCGTTTCGCCTTTATGCGAGGAACGTGGTCGAGAACGCGAAGGCCCTTGCCGAAACACTCAAGGCCTGCGGGCTCGATATTGTTTCCGGCGGCACCGATACGCATTTGATGCTGGTCGATCTGCGCAAGAAGCACTTGACCGGCAAGGTGGCCGAAGCAGCGCTTGAGCGCGCCCATATCACCTGCAACAAGAACGGCATTCCCTACGATCCGGAAAAGCCGACCGTGACTTCGGGCGTTCGTCTCGGCACGCCGGCCGGCACCACGCGCGGCTTCGGTATTGCCGAATTCCGCCAAATCGGTGCGCTGATTGCCGAACTTCTCGACGCGCTGGCGCGAAACGGCGCCGAGGCTGACGCCGAAGCCGAGGCAAGCGTGCGCGAGAAAGTCAAACGCCTCGTCACCCGGTTCCCGATCTACGAGGGGTAAGCGATGCGCTGTCCGAGCTGCGCAAGCCTCGATACCCAGGTCAAGGATTCGCGGCCGACGGAAGATTCTTCGGTGATCCGGCGCCGCCGCGTCTGCCTGACCTGCAATTTCCGCTTCACCACCTTCGAGCGTGTGCAACTGCGCGAACTCATCGTCATCAAGCGCAACGGCCGGCGCGTGCCGTTCGATCGCGACAAGCTCTTGCGGTCGGTGCAGATCGCGCTGCGCAAGCGCCCGGTCGAACCCGAGCGCGTCGATCAGATGGTTTCGAAAATCGTGCGCGAACTCGAAAGCCAGGGCGAAAGCGAGGTTTCCTCGGAGACGATCGGAGAAACCGTGATGGCGTATCTGCGCGATCTCGACGACGTCGCCTATGTCCGCTTCGCCTCGGTCTATCGCAATTTCCGCGAGGCCAAGGATTTCGAGACGGCGCTCGCAGAATTATCAGGTGAGGAAGCCGCGGAGGTCGCGCGCAAGTGAGCGCGCGGCCCGATCCCGCGACGGATCGGCGCTTCATGGCGTTAGCGCTGCTGCTCGGCCGGCGCGGGCTCGGCCGCACGTGGCCGAACCCGGCCGTCGGTGCGGTGATCGTCAAGGACGGCGTCATTGCCGGCCGCGGCTGGACGCAAATCGGCGGCCGCCCGCACGCCGAGGTCGAAGCGCTGCGTCGGGCGGGCGCTGCCGCGCGCGGGGCCACGCTCTACGTCACGCTCGAGCCTTGTTCGCATCACGGCAAGTCGCCGCCGTGCGCCGACGCCATTATTGCCGCCGGCGTCGCGCGCGTCGTTTCGGCGCTGGAAGATCCGAACCCGAAAGTCGCCGGGCAGGGCCATGAGCGGCTGCGGGCCGCTGGCGTCGAAGTCGAAATCGGTGTCGGCGCCGACGAGGCGCGGCGCGACCACGCCGGCCACATCCGGCGTATGCGCGAGGGCCGGCCGGAGGTCATGCTCAAGCTTGCGATCTCGGCCGACGGCAAAGCCGGCGCCGCCGGCCGCAAGCCGATATCCATCACCGGCGAGGAGGCGCGCGATCGCGTCCATCTCCTGCGCGCCCAAAGCGACGCGATCATGATCGGCGCCGGTACCGCACTCGCCGACGATCCCTTGTTGACCTGCCGGCTCCCCGGCATGGCAAAGGACTCGCCGGTGCGCGTCGTGCTCGACGGTGCGCTGCGGTTGCCGGTGGCTTCGCGGCTTGCGCAAACCGCGCGCGATGTGCCGGTCTGGGTAGTCGGCGGCCCGCACGCCGCGCCTGCGGCCGAAGCAGCGTTGCGGGCGCAGGGAGTTACAGTGTTGCAGTCTATAGAAGAGGTTGACGGCCGCCTGGACCTCGCCGCCGTGCTTCGGCTTCTTGCCGAACGCGGCATCACCCGATTGATGGTGGAAGGCGGTCCCACTTTGGCCGCCGCGCTTCTAGCCGCCGATCTCATTGACGAGGCCGTGCTGTTGCGGTCACCAAAGGCAATAGGCGCCGAAGGCATCGACGCGCTCCATGACCTGCCCTTGACGGCGCTCACGCAATCGGCGCGGCTTATCGGCACGCGGAGCGAAGCGATTGGCGGCGATATGTGCGAAGTATTTGTGCGAAGGGGATGACCCTTGTTCACTGGCATAATCAGCGATTTGGGTGACGTTATCGAAGTCCGCGAGCAAGCTGACGGCTTGCGCCGCATCAAGATCGGCACCGGCTACGATCCCGACACGATTGAAATCGGGGCCTCGATTGCGTGCTCCGGCCCGTGCCTCACGGTTGTCGCGCGCGGACGCGACGGCAATCGGGCATTTTTCGCCGTCGATGCCGCGGCGGAGACGTTGCAGGTGACCAACGCCGCCAGTTGGAAGCCGGGGACCAGGCTCAACCTCGAACGCTCGCTTCGCATCGGCGACGAACTCGGCGGCCATCTCGTCAGCGGCCATGTCGATGGCCTGGCGGAGCTCACCGCACGCGAAGACCTGCCGGACATGGCGCGGTTGTCGTTTCGCGCACCGCACGAGCTGTCGCGCTTTATCGCGCCCAAGGGCTCGGTGGCACTTGACGGTGTTTCACTCACGGTCAACACCGTCGAAGGCGATACATTTTCCGTGCTGATCATTCCGCATACGCTCAAGGTCACCACTTTCGGTGCGCTGTCGGCGGGCGCGCGCGTCAATCTCGAAGTCGATCAGATGGCGCGCTACGCTGCGCGGCTGTTGGCCGCGCGCGAGCCTCGTTAACACCGCGCTTGTTCGCGCTTGCCGCGCTTGCTACGACCGCGCCCGAGCATGCCGCCGAGAAAGCTTGCTCCGGACTTGATCCGGGGTGATCGCCGGTTTTTCGCAAAAGATCATGCTCCACGAGCAGGGGTACGAGATGGCTGGGCGGAGAGGTGGAAAGCGCGAGACGGGCGGCGTCAAAGGCGCCCGCATCCTCATTGTCGAGGCGCGCTATTACGACGACATTGCCGATCTTCTGCTCGCCGGCGCGATGAAGGTGCTCAAGGACGCCGATGTCGTTGTCGAGCGCATCACCGTGCCCGGCTCGCTGGAAATTGCGACGGCGATCGCGATCGCGGCCGATGTGGCAAAACAGAAAGGCCGACCTTACGATGGCGTGGTCGCGCTCGGCTGCGTGATCCGCGGCGACACCATTCATTTCGAGATCGTGTCGCAACTTTCGGCACAGGGGTTGCTCGAGCTTTCGGTGGCGCGCGGGTTGCCGATCGGCAACGGCATCGTCACCGTCAACACGCTCACTCAAGCCTTGGCGCGCGCCCGCCTCGAGGATCAGGACAAAGGCGGCGACGCCGCGCGCGCGGCGCTGGCGCTGGTGCGGATCAAGCGCCGGCTGATGCGAGGCAAATGACAAGGCAAATGAAATGACGCGTGCGGCGGAAAGCGAGCATCGGAAGGCGAACAAGCGCGGCGCGGCGCGGCTCGCCGCCGTGCAGGCGCTCTACCAGATGGACCTCGCCGGCACCGGATTGAACGAGATCGTGGCCGAGTTTGAGAGCCACTGGCTCGGCGGCGAAGTCGAAGGCGCACAATACCGGCCGGCCGAAGCGGCGTTTTTCCGCGACATCGTCGGCGGCGTGGTGCGCGAGCAGACCAGCCTCGATCCGCAGATAGACGCGGCGCTGGCGCGCGGCTGGCCGCTCAAGCGTATCGAAGCGATCTTGCGCGCGGTGCTGCGCGCCGGCTGCTATGAACTCGCCTGCCGGCGCGACGTGCCGGCGCGCGTCGTCACCTCGGAATATGTCGACGTCGCCTCCGCCTTTGTCGATCGCGACGAGACCGGCATGGTCAACGCCGTACTCGATCAACTGGCCCGGCAGTTTCGCGCCGACGAATTCGCGCGCAGCTGACCTGAAATTCCAAAGCGCAGCCGACGCCCGCTGTCGATATTTCCATTGTCCAAAGCCTGCGATGTCCAAAAGCCTGCGGTGTCCGAGAGGCGCCGCAGGCGGGTCGCATCAGTTTTTCGGATGCGGGGAACTTTTCCGTGCTGCAACGGAGAAAATAAGATCGGGTATTGTTGCGAAAAAGGCACACGAATCGACGGCTTTCTCCCGTAGGGTGTTTTTGAACCTGCAACTCGGGGCAATTTTGGGGGGCGATCATGAAGTCCAAGATTCTCGCTGCTGTCGCTCTGACATTCGCCGCCGTTGGCGCTGCCAGCGCCGCCGACCTGCCGGCGGCGGTCTACAAGGCGCCCCCTCTGCCGCCCACCAATAGCTGAACCGGCTGCTACGTCGGCGGCGGCGGCGGCTACGGCTGGTGGAGGCAGGACAGCTTCGTGGTGGCCGCCGGCGTGCCCCTCACGGCATCGACCGCGAATGGCGGCAATGGCTGGTTCGGTCAGGGCCAAGGCGGATGCGACTACCAGTTCACGGCGCCCCTGCTGAATATGCCTTTGGTGGTCGGCGCGTTCGGCGATTACGAAGCCGGTCACATCGATGGGGTCAATGATTTTCCCGGTGCGGTGGGTCAGGAGCGGGAATCAGGAACCTGGTCGGTTGGTGGCCGCGTCGGCGCGCTGATCGCACCCCGTGTGCTGACCTATTTCGACGGCGGCTGGACCCAGGCTCGCTTTGACCAGGTCAATTACAATCTCGCCCTGCCGGGCGGGGCGCCGGCCGGCGTTAGTCTGGTGGCGCAAACCTACAATGGCTGGTTCATCGGCGGCGGTTTCGAGTACGCGATCGATTGGCTCCCGATTCACGGCCTTTTCCTCAAGACGGAATATCGCTACTCGCAATATTCCGCCGTCAACGTTCCTCTAACCGGCCTTCTTGTCGGGCCCGCCGCCATCTCGCTCAACTCGCAGAAGGCGACCGAGATGATCTCGACCGAACTGGTGTGGCGCTTCAACTGGTCCGGCCGCTAAGCTTTCGCTCCGTCAGGTCCAGCGCGCGCAAACGCGACATGGCGGAAGTGACGCCGGCCTAGGCTTGGCCGTGCCGGCGTCCGCGCGTCAGTTCACCGCGAACGGCAGCGCAGTCGGGCTCCTGAAATTCGACGACGAATTCCAGACAAGGTTGTCCACCGTCAGATGAAACTCGGGCACGCGCTCGAGAAAGCGCCGCATGGCGATTTCGCTGACCAGCCGCGCCATTTGCGAGCCGAGGCAGAAATGCTTGCCCGAGCCGAAGCCCAAATGGCCTTGCGGCTTGCGCGCGATATCGAAGGTGTCCGGATCGGGGAATTTGCGGCCGTCGCGATTGCCCGAGCCGAAGGCCAGCGCCACCTTGTCGCCGGCCTCGATGGTCTCGCCGTGCAGGTCGATGTCGCGCGTGGCAGTGCGCTTGAAACGTTGCGCGGAAGTATTGAAGCGCAGCGACTCCTCGATCGCCGCCGCGATCAGCGAAGGCTCGGCGACCAGGCGGCGGCGGGCGTCGGGGTAGTCGTTCAAATTGAGCGCGAACATGCTCATGAAGCTTGAGAGCGACTCCACCCCCGCCATGACGAAAGTCGCGGTGGTGAGCACGACCTCGCGTTCGGTCAGCTTGTCGCCGTCGATTTCGGCCTCGGCGAGGTGGGTGATCAGATCGTCGGTCGGTTTGGCGCGGCGCGCCGCCACCTCGGTGGTGAGAAAATCGCTGATCTCCTTGAACGCGGCGATGTGCTCGGGCGTGCGCCCCTTCGCCGCCTTGTCGGTTGAGACGGCGAGGATGACTTTGCGTCTGATGTCGCCGTGATCGCGCTCCGGCAATCCCATGGTGCGAAACAACAAGCCTACCGTGATCTGGCTGGAATAGTCGTTGATGAACTCAAAGCTGTCCTGCTCGACGATGCGGTCGAGCGAGCGATCGGCGATTTCCAGTGTCGGCTCGACCATGCGGTCGAGGTTGCGCTTGAGAAAGGCGGCCTGGCTCAAGGCGCGCAGCCGGTCGTGGCGCGGCGGGTCGGTGGTTCCGAGCGTAGCGCCGGCGCGGCCGGGCAGCTCGTCGATCATGTTGCCTTGCGACGACGAGAAGGTCTGCCAGTCGCGCGCCGCCTCGACGATGTCGTCGTAGCGCGACAGTATCCAAAGCTGCGCGCCATCGCTCCAGTAGCACGGGTATTTTTCGCGCAGCTCCGCGTAATAGGGGAAAGGATCGGCGTCGATCAGCGGCGAATAGAGGTCAAACGGCTCCACGGCATTTCCTTTAGACATTTCCTCGGCATTTCTGCGCTGATAAAACAAACACCGCGATGGCAAAGTCAACTGAATCGCCCGAGGAACGCCTGATCGCGCGCCACTTCCGTCCTCTGGCGACGGCTCCGGCGGCGCTCGGTCTCGGCGACGACGCGGCGGCGCTGACGCCGCCGCCCGGCTGCGATCTTGTTCTCACGACCGACGGTGTCATCGCCGGAGTGCATTTCTTTGCCGACGATCCGCCGGAGACGATCGGCCGCAAGGCGCTGCGCATGAATCTGTCAGATCTCGCCGCCAAGGGCGCGACGCCGCTCGGGTTCTTGCTGTCGCTGGCGCTGCCTTCGGGAAAAGACGAGGCATGGATCGCCGCGTTCGCGGCAGGACTTGGCCAAGACATTGCGCGGTACGGCTGTCCGCTGCTCGGCGGCGACACCGACCGCACGCCGGGACCGACCTCGGTGTCGATCGCGGCCTTGGGCAGTGTGCCGCATGGCAAAATGGTGCGGCGCTCTACCGCGAAGCCGGGCGACTGCGTGGTGGTCACCGGCACGATCGGTGACGCGGCGCTTGGCGTGAAGCTCCACGGCCAGCGCCGACTGGCTGAACAGTGGCGGCTCACGCACGCCATGGCTGCCGAGCTTGAGCACCGTTACCTGCTGCCGGAGCCGCGCAATGCGCTCGCCGAGGCGGTGCTGCGTTACGCCACCGCGGCGATGGATGTCTCTGACGGTCTCGCCGGCGATCTCGCCAAGCTGTGCCGTGCCTCGGCGGTCGCGGCCGAGATCGACGTTGCGCGCGTGCCGCTATCGGAGGCGGCGCGCGCGGCGGTCGCGGCTGTGCCGGCGCTGATCGAGACGGTGCTCACCGGCGGCGACGATTACGAAATCGTGTTGACGCTTGCGCCGGAGAAGCTTGGCGATTTTTGCTCCGCGGCCAAAGCCGCCGGAATCGCCGTGACCGAGATCGGGCAAGTGCGGGAAGGCGAGGGCGCCCGCTTCGCCGACGGCGACAAGGCGCTCAGCTTCGCGCAAGCATCATACAGCCACTTTTAGGCGGCGGGCGAATACCACTCATCCCCCCGGAAGCAGGACCGGGCTGGAATCCGGTGCTTTCGCGGAACGAGCGGAGAATTCCTACTTCCGCCGTGAGATCGGCTGGTAATCGCGCCGCGGCGACCCGGTGTAAAGCTGCCGCGGACGGCCGAGCTTTTGGTGCGGGTCCTCAATCATTTCCTTCCACTGCGCAATCCAGCCGACGGTGCGAGCGACCGCGAACAGCACGGTGAACATCGAGGTCGGGAAGCCCATCGCGCGCAACGTGATGCCCGAATAGAAGTCGACATTCGGGTAAAGCCGCTTCTCGATGAAATAATCGTCATGCAGCGCGATGCGCTCGAGCTCCATGGCGACGTCGAGCAGCGGGTCGTTGACGCCGAGTTCGGTCAAGACCTCGTGGCTGGTCTTCTGCATGATCTTGGCGCGCGGATCGTAGTGCTTGTAAACCCTATGGCCGAATCCCATCAGGCGGAATGAATCGTTGGGGTCCTTGGCGCGCCTGACGTATTCGGGGATGCGATCGACCGTGCCGATCTCGCCCAGCATCTTCAGCGCCGCTTCGTTGGCGCCGCCGTGCGCCGGTCCCCACAGACACGCGATCCCCGCGGCGATGCAGGCGAACGGATTGGCGCCGGTCGAGCCGGCAAGCCGCACCGTCGAGGTCGACGCGTTCTGCTCGTGGTCGGCGTGCAGCGTAAAGATGCGGTCCATGGCGCGCGCCAGGACCGGATTGGGGTGGTATTCCTCGCACGGCACCGCAAAGCACATGCGCAGGAAATTCGAGGCGTAATCGAGTTCGTTCTTCGGATAGACGAATGGCTGGCCGACCGAGTATTTGTAGGCCATCGCCGCTAGCGTCGGTGATTTCGCGATCATGCGGATCGAGGCGATCATCCGCTGGGTCGGGTCGGTGATGTCGGTGGAGTCGTGATAGAACGCCGACAGCGCGCCGACGCAGCCCGTCATCACAGCCATCGGATGTGCGTCGCGGCGGAAGCCTTGAAAGAACCGGCTCATCTGCTCGTGGACCATGGTGTGATGGACCACGCGGTCGTCGAAATTTTCCTTCTGTGCCGCGGTCGGCAATTCGCCGTAGAGCAGGAGATAGCAGGTCTCGAGGAAGTCGCCGTGCTCGGCCAGATCCTCGATCGGGTAGCCGCGATAGAGCAGAACGCCCTCGTCGCCGTCGATATAGGTGATCTTGGACTCGCAGCTTGCGGTCGAGGTGAAGCCCGGGTCGTAGGTGAAGATGCCGGTCTGGCTGTAGAGCTTGCTTACGTCCATAACTTGCGGACCGATCGTTCCGTCCAACAGCGGAAACGCATAGTCCTTGTCGTGGAGGCTCAGCTTGGCAGTCTTGTTCGCGCTGGTCTTCGCGTCCATGATCCAATCCTCACTGTGTGACGGCCTGCTGTGTGACAGCTTACAGTGCGGTGCACGCGGCCCGGCGAGCAAAAGGCCGTGCAGCACTGCCGATCCGGCCCATTGGCGTAGCGCAACGCCGTGTGCACCGCAAGAAAATAGGCAGTGATCGAGGGCCGCGCCAGCCCGTATCGGACCCCGCCAGAGACTGCGGCATCAAAGCCGTCGCGACTATGAAGGCGCCGCCGCGCTCACACGGCGCGCGGTTGTGCGCCTTCCAGTCTGATTTGGTCGGCGATACGTCTGAGACTCTCAGACTTGCCGAGCAAGGCCAGCACTTCAAAGATGCCTGGCGAAGTCGTGCGGCCGGTAAGGGCCGCGCGCAACGGCTGCGCGACGCTGCCGAGCTTGACGCCTTTTGTTTCGGCAAGCGCGCGCACCTTTTGCTCGGTTGCTTCCGCGGTCCACGGCTCGACATCGGCCAGTTCATTGCACGATTTCCTGCAGCAGCATTTTGGCCTCGGGAGTCAACAGGGCCTGTGCTTTTTCATCCAAGTGGATCGGCCGGTCGGCCAGCAGAAAGTGAGCGCCGTCAATGAGATCAACTAGCGTCTTAGCGCGCTCCTTCAGGCTCGGCATCGCCGCCAGGAATTGCTCGCGCAGCTTTGGCGTCATTTTTGCCGCAACGGCCGCGCCGCTCGCGAGGTGCGGCAGCAAGCGCTCGATCGCCGCCATCAGGGCCGCGTCGGAGCTGATGCGGATATAATGACCGTCGAGGTTTTCGAGCTTGGCGAAGTCGAACCGCGCCGGCGAACGGCCGATCTGCGGCAAGTCGAATGCCGCGATCATTTCCTCGGTGGAGAGTATCTCCTGGTCGCCGTGGCTCCAGCCGAGCCGCACCAGATAATTGCGCAACGCTTCCGGCAGATAGCCCATGGCGCGATAGGCGTCGACGCCGAGCGCACCGTGGCGCTTGGATAATTTAGACCCGTCAGGTCCGTGGATCAGTGGAATATGGGCCATGACCGGCACCGGCCAGCCGAGCGCGTCGTAGATCTGCTTTTGCCGTGCTGCGTTGGTCAGATGATCGTCGCCGCGGATGACGTGCGTCACCGCCAGGTCATGATCGTCGACCACGACCGCTAGCATGTAGGTTGGCGTGCCGTCGGACCGAAGAAGCACGAGGTCGTCGAGATTCTCGTTCTGCCATACGACCCGGCCCTGGACTTGATCTTCGATGACGGTCTCGCCGGAGAGCGGCGCCTTGAGCCGGATCGTCGGGTTGACGCCGGTCGGGGCATCGCCTTGATCGCGGTCGCGCCAGCGTCCGTCATAGAGCCGTGCACGGCCCTCGCGCCTGGCCGCCTCGCGCATCTGCGCAAGTTCGTCCTGGCTCGCATAGCAGCGATAGGCGTTGCCGCTGGCGAGAAGCTGCTCGGCGACCTCGCGGTGACGTGCCGCACGCGCGAATTGATAGATGACCTCGCCGTCCCAATCGATGCCGAGCCAGGACAGCCCGTCGAGGATGGCGTCGATGGCGGCTTGCGTCGAGCGCTCGCGGTCGGTGTCCTCGATCCGCAGCAGCATTTTGCCGCCCCGGCCGCGTGCGTAAAGCCAGTTGAACAGCGCGGTGCGCGCGCCGCCGATATGCAGGAATCCGGTAGGCGAGGGAGCGAAGCGGGTGACGACGGTCATTGTCGGCGGTGATCCTCGCGCTCGTTTAGCACAGCTAACAATGAAAGGAAGTTAAGGGACGTTCCGAATTAACGGGGTGGGCTTGACCGGATCGGCCAATTTGTCCAATCCGGGCGCGCGCCGCAGGCTTGCATCGCGGCGGACGGACATGACAGGCCATGACGGCTGCGGCAACGGTGACAGAACGAGAGGCGGGACAGGATTTCATCCGCGACATGATTCGTGGCGATCTGGAGTCCGGCCGTCGCAACACCGTCGTCACGCGGTTTCCGCCCGAGCCGAACGGTTACCTGCATATCGGCCACGCCAAGTCGATCTGCCTGAATTTCGGCGTCGCGCAGGAATTCGGCGGTCACTGTAATCTGCGCTACGACGACACCAACCCGACCCGCGAAGCCCAGGAATATATCGACGCCATCGAGCGCGACGTCCGCTGGCTCGGCTTCGATTGGGGCGAGCATCTCTATCACGCGTCGGACTATTTCGAGCAGCTCTACCTGTGGGCGGAATACCTGATCGAGCGCGGCTTGGCCTATGTCGACGATCAGACCCAAGACGAGATGCGGCTCACCCGGGGCACCTTGACCGAAGCCGGCACCGAAAGCCCTCACCGGGGCCGCGGCGTTGCCGAAAACATCGATCTGTTCCGCCGCATGCGCGCCGGCGAATTCCCCAACGGCGCGCGGGTGCTGCGCGCCAAGATCGACATGGGGTCCGGGAACATCAACCTGCGCGATCCGGTGCTCTATCGCATCCTGCATGCCGAGCATCCGCGCAGCGGCAAGGCATGGTGCATCTATCCGAGCTACGATTTCGCCCACGGCCAGTCGGATTCCATCGAGGGCATCACCCACTCGCTCTGCACTCTGGAATTCGAGGATCACCGGCCGCTTTACGACTGGTTCCTCGATCATCTGCCGGTGCCGTCGCGGCCGCATCAATACGAATTCGCCCGGCTAAATCTGACTTACACGATTCTGTCGAAGCGCGTACTGACCGAGCTTGTTCGCGGCGGCCATGTCGGCGGCTGGGACGATCCACGCATGCCGACGCTCGCGGGGTTGCGCCGGCGCGGCGTGCCGCCGGCTGCGATCCGCGATTTCGTCAAGCGCGTCGGCGTCGCCAAGGCGAACAGCGTCGTCGACATGGGCATGCTGGAATTTTCGATCCGCGAGCACCTTAATAAAACGGCGCAACGGCGTATGGCGGTGTTGCGGCCGCTGAAAGTCGTCATCGAGAATTATCCCGAAGGCCAAAGCGAGGAGGTCGAGGCGCTCAATCATCCCGATGACGCAGGCGCCGGCGCGCGGCGGCTCCGTTTCGGTCGCGAGATTTTCATCGAGCGCGACGATTTCATGGAAAATCCGCCGAAGAAGTTCTTTCGCCTGTCGCCTGGAACCGAGGTGCGGTTGCGTTACGCCTATTTCATCACCTGCCGCGAGGTGGTGAAAAACACCACGGGAGACGTGGCCGAGCTGCGCTGCACCTACGATCCGGCGACCAAAGGCGGCAACGCGCCCGACGGCCGCAAGGTCAAGGCGACGATGCATTGGCTTTCGGCGGCGGATTCGGCGCCGGCGGAAGTGCGGCTCTATAATCCGCTGTTTCTGCGGCCCGACCCGAACGCCGCGGATTTTGCCGCCGAAGTCAATCCGCAGTCGCTTGAAGTGATTGCCGATGCCCGTGTCGAGCCGGCCTTGGCGGGTGAGACGTCCGGCGAGGTGGTGCAGTTCGAGCGGCAGGGCTATTTCTGCCGCGATCGCAATTCGACGCCGCAGCGTCTTGTTTTCAACCGTACGGTTGGGCTGCGCGACAGCTACGCCAAGGTCGCCGGCGCAAGCTGATCCCGGCGGCAACGCGGCGACCGGCATCTCCGGCGTGTAATTTGCCCGCTCGCGTGGTGGCGAGGACCTCGTGTAGCATAAAGCCGGTATTGGCGCGCAAACCCTGGGGGGCGCGCAATGGCGGACGAGGGCGGCGCGCCACATCGCGCGCAGAACGGCACGCGCGCCGGCACGAGAACTTGGCCGGTCGAGCGTGCACGTCGGGCGTGGCAAGCGGCGTGGCCGGAATTCGCCGTGCCGGCACGGCTTCGCGAGTGGGCTGCGGCCGAGGTCGGGGCTGGGCGTCTGCTGCCGTGGTTCGCCGTCGCTTTTGGAACCGGCATTGTCTTTTACTTCACCGCCGAGCGCGAGCCGGTGTGGTGGGCGGCGGCGGCGCTGGCCGCAATTCTCGCGCTCATCGCGACCGCCTTGCGCCGGCGCGTCACTGCCTTCGTGGTCTGTCTCGGTCTGTTCGCGGTGTCGGCGGGCTTTGCGGTCGCGGCCATCAAAACCGCGCTGATCGCGCACCCGATACTGCAACGTCCGGCGTACAGCGTGTCGCTCTCAGGCTTCGTCGAACTCCGCGAGGAGAGCCAAAAGACCGACCGCTTCGTGTTGCGGCTGACCCGCATCGAGGGCGCGCGGCTTGCCGATAAGCCGGAGCGCGTGCGGCTCTCCGTGCGCCGCGGCATGGCGCCGCCGGCCGGCGCCTTTGTCGAGGTGAAGGCGCAGCTTGAGCCGCCGCTGCAGCCGTTGCGGCCGGGCAGTTACGATTTTGCACGCGATCTTTATTTCCAGCGGCTCGGCGCCTCCGGCTTCGTCCACGGCGCGGTCAGGATCGTCACGCCGCCTTCGGCGGCTGGAGCGCGCATGCGGGCGAACGCCTTTGTCCAGGGGCTGCGCGACGGCATCGACGCGCGCATCCGCGCGGTGCTCTCGGGCGACGTCGGCTCCATCGCCTCGGCGTTGATTACCGGCCGGCGTGACGCAATCACGCCGGCGGTCTACGACGCGATGTTCGTTTCCGGCATCGGCCACGTCCTCTCGATCTCCGGCTATCACATGGCGGTCGTCGCCGGCGTCGTCTTCTTCGTGGTGCGCGCGCTGTTGGCGTTGATCCCGGGGCTTAGCGATCGCGCGCCGGTGAAGAAGTGGTCGGCCGCCGCCGCGCTTCTCGTCACCGCATTCTATCTCGTGCTGTCCGGCGCCGAAGTGGCGACGCAGCGCTCGTTCATCATGATCGCGATCGTTCTGGTCGGCGTCATGCTCGACCGGCCGATTACGCCCCGGTGACGATTGCAGCCCTCGTCGTGCTGCTGCTTGCACCGGAAGCGGTGGTGCTATCCGCATATCATGACCCTTTCCCTAGCGAGCGTTTTCACGATGAAAGACGCGGACGCGGAAATAACGTTCCGTCGTATCCGTTGGGCGGATACCGAATGGCGAGCCAGTTTGCAGCCACTGCGGCGGCGTTGACGCTTATGACTGCCGCCGATTGAAGGGTGCGCCCCGCTTTCGTTGCCGAGCATGCAAAAAGGATTTCACGCTTACGTCCGGCACGCTGTTCTCCAGCCACAAACTTCCGCTGCGCTGCTATCTCGCGGCCATTGCGATCTTCTGCAACGAGGTCAAGGGCAAATCCGCGCTGGCCCTCTCGCGCGATCTGAACGTGTCGTACAAGTGCGCTTTCGTCCTGCTGCACAAGTTGCGCGAAGCGATCGCTGTGGAGCTAAAGGGCCGCGTGATCGGCGGCGAGGGCAAGATCGCCGAAGTGGATGGCGGTTACTTCGGCGGCTACGTGAAGCCCGTCGAACATCTTAAGAGCATCGCCGCGACCCTCGCTTGCTCCGCAATTCAGAGCGGCAAGCGCAAAGCCGTTGTTATCGTCCGCGAACGCAACTGCAATTCGATCCCTGCCGTGTTCAAGAGCGAAGCCCAAGCCATTGCGTTTATCTCAGCGCACGTCGCAAAGTGAACGCTAGTCAATGCTGACTACGCTACTCGCTGGAATGAGCTTCATGCCAAGTACGAAATGAAGCGCATCAACCATGAGTAAGCTTATTCAGAAAACGGCGCTTGCACTAATTCCGCTGAAGAATTTTTTAGCCGGATGCGTCGCGCCGAGATCGGCCACCATCACCATATCGCTGGCAATTATTTGCTCCGTTATGCGCAGTAAGCCTCATGGCGCGAGGATAACCGCCGCGTTACCAACTGCGAGCAAGTACAGAAACTTTCCCGCAATGCACTGAAGAGCTGCAAGTCCAAGTAATTTATCTTATACTGTCAGCGCCATGTCTCATAGCCCGCTCATGCACTGCCTTATCAAGCTGCATTCGCCGCTTGAAGGCGACCTACAAAAACGTACTAAAGAATTGGAACATTCCTCGCTTTCAAATTTCGTTTGCTTCAATCGCTCGCCCTGATCGCCGGCCACGCTTTGAGCAACTCCCAAATTGACGACATTAACAAGCAAGTTAAGGCGATCTATCTTTACGGCAGGGTCGAGTACCGCGACGCCTTTAGGAAGCAGCGTCACACCAATTTCAGGCTCCGATATAACGGCCCCTTCCCCCCGCCGAAGGGGGGTCATTTTCGCTCATTGCGAAAATGGCAATGACGCCAATTAGGATCGCGGCCACTGCCGCGCGCCACCACACGGCGCGGCGCTCCTAGCCGGTATCCTCCCAGCTAGTCACGGCACGGCCTCCCTTAACCGTGCCGTAGTGGCGTTTGCCGCCATATATACCGGATTCTTTCGTTTCACGCGCGTGCCGCGTTGTGGGGCGCGCGTGAAATCGCGGGCCTCATCATCGCTTCGCTTGTCGCCGGGATCGCGACGACGCCTTATGCGGCCTATCACTTCCACCGGGTCGCGCCTTACGGCGTGCTGTCGAACCTCCTCGCCATGCCGATCGTTTCGGGCTGGGTAATGCCGATGGGCATTCTCGGCGTCATCGCCATTCCGTTCGGCTTCGACGCCGTGTTCTGGCGGCAGATGGGTTACGGCATCGAATGGATGGACGCGGTCGCGCTTTGGGTCGCGCACATTCCCGGCGCGTTCGGCCGCGTCGCCGCCTTCGGCACCGGGCCGCTGCTGCTCGCGACGGCGGGCCTGCTGCTGATCTGCCTCTTGAAGACGCCGCTGCGCTGGAGCGGCGTGGTGTTCGTTTTGCTGGCGGTCGTGTTCGCGTTACGCACGCCGCAGCCGGACATATTGGTAACGGGCGACGGCCGGATCTTCGCGGTGCGCGGTGCCGATGGCCGCCTCGCCATCCATCGCTCCGGCGGCGCTACGTTCGCGGTCAAGGAATGGCTCGCCGCTGACGCCGATGGCCGCGACGCCAAAGACCACGGGCTCGGCGAGGGAATCCGTTGCGACCCGTATGGCTGCATCGGCGCGCTCGCCGATGGGCGGCTCGTGTCCTACGTGCTGGCGCCGGACGCGTTCGAGGAGGATTGCCGGCGCGCCGCCGTCGTCGTCGCGACGCGCGAGCCGCCGCCTGATTGTTCCGCGACCGTGATCGCGCGGAATTTCTTACGCGAGCGCGGCGCGGTGACGTTGCGCCGCGACGGAGCAAACTTCATCATTGATGCCGCGCATCCGCCGAATGTCGACCGGCCGTGGGCGCCGCGGCAGGCTTCGTTGGATGCCGCTACCCCTGCCGGCGCCGCGAGCACGTCAGCCGGCACGCGCAAACCGGCGCGCGATGCGACGCCGAAGCCTGAGGATCGCGAAGCGGGTGAGTAACGGCTCGCGTCATTGCGGGCTCATCGCAACGCGCGACCCGCAACGACAGTCCGCTTAGTATCGTCGGAACAGCCCGACGAGCTTGCCCTGGATGCGCACGCGGTTGGGCGGCAGGATGCGAACTTCGTAAGAGGTGTTGGCGGGCTCGAGTGCGATCGAAGCACCACGCCGCCGGAAGCGTTTCAATGTCGCTTCCTCGTCGTCGATCAAAGCGACGACGATATCGCCGGTATCGGCGGCGTCGCTGCGCTTAAGAAGCGCAATGTCGCCATCGAGAATGCCGGCTTCAATCATGGAATCACCGCGCACTTCAAGAGCAAAATGCTCGCCGGTACTGAGCATGTCCGACGGCATGTTGATGGTGTGGCTGCGGGTCTGGATCGCTTCGATCGGCGTGCCGGCGGCGATGCGGCCCATTACCGGGACGGCGACCGGCCGCCCGCCTTCGTCCTCCGAAACCGCGCGCACCCGGCCGAGATGGCCTTCGATGACACTCGGCGTGAAGCCGCGCGCGCGGCCCGAGACGAGACCATGGGCCACTGACTCAGGCAGCTTGATCACTTCGATGGCGCGCGCCCGGTTGGGCAGGCGGCGGATGAAGCCGCGCTCTTCGAGAGCGGTGATTAACCGGTGGATTCCGGATTTGGAGCGCAAGTCGAGCGCGTCCTTCATTTCGTCGAAAGATGGAGGAACTCCCGCCTCCTTGAGGCGCTCATGGATAAAACGCAAAAGTTCAGCTTGCTTGCGTGTGAGCATTCGGCGCTTCCCTATGGCCCCTGGCGGCCGAAACAAATCATGAACGGACACTATCCGTTCCATATGTGTTCTGCAACCATTTAATTTGAAGTGAAGAAAGCAGAGGCCGCGCCGAACGGCGGCTTAAGGGTCGAATTTAACCATCTGGAAATTAATGACCTCGAATTTAATGATTATGGCGCGGCGGAATTCGGCGGCAGCCGCGCCCGTCGTGGAACTTTAATTGGCGCTGCTTTTTCCGTCGGTGTGGTGTGGCGACCACGGTATTTACCCGGCATCTGCGTTACTGTGCGAGTCGAGTAGGCATACTGAGCCTTGTAATTGCAGGAGGACGGTTGTGCGGAAAATTCTTGTCAGCTCTTTAGTTTCAATTGCGCTCTCCACCGGGGCGGCATTGGCCGCCGATCTGCCGCCGCCTGCGGGAGGCCCGCAATACTACAAGGCCCCGCCGGCGCCGGCTCCAACTTGGACAGGATGCTACATCAATGGCGGTGGCGGCGGCGGCGTGATGACGACCAACCAGTTCGGCGAAACGCTGCCCGGCGGTGTTGGGGTGTCACAGCCGAGCGACACGGGCGGCCAGGGCTGGTTCGGCGTCGCCGGCGGCGGCTGCGATTATCAACTTCACGTCTGGAACTGGGACGTCGTGGCCGGCGCCTTCGGCGACTACGATTTCATGAATCTCCGCGGCACGGCGTCGTATCCAGGCTTGCGGCGGAGCGGTTGGAGACGTGAAGGAGAGTTCCGCTTGGGCCGGCGGCATTCGGCTCGGCGTGCTTGCCGCGCCGTGGGTCCTCGTTTACTCGACGGGCGGCTACACCGGCACGCATCTCAATTCAATCAGTCCGACCGGAGCGATCAGCGGGGCTCCGCTCGGCGTTACTCTTGCGTCGCAGAATCTCAATGGCTGGTTCGTCGGCGGCGGGACTGAAGCAGAACTGCGGTGGGTGATGCCGGGATTGTTCCTGCGCACGGAGTACCGGTATTCGACCTATCAGAGTTCGGACAACGCATTCGTGTTGACGCCGACCGGCGCGCCCACGGGATTAGGCGTGCATTCGAATCTGTACACCCAAACGATCTTCACCGAAGTGGTCTGGCGCTTTAATTTCGGTAATGGACTGGCGTTCGGACACTAAATTCGCTCGGCGATAAACTCGCTCGGCGATAAACTCGCTCGGCGATAAATTCGCTCAGCGATCGAAGCGAATAATCATGCAACTACTGCCGGCCTTGGCGGCCGGCTCGAAGCGCTCCCGGACCACGAGGCAATCGGCCTTGGCGAGGGGGGTCATCATCGAGGAGTTCTTGAACCGGGAAGGGGGTCGCGACCGGCCCCTGCAGTGTGTTTTGGAGCGTCGCGCGCAGATAGTCGGCGCGCTCGTCATTTTCCGGCAGGTCGACGCCAAGCAGCGCCGCTTCGGTCGCGGCAGCGACGTCGCTCCTTCCGGCTAGGCGGCGGATTAGCGGCACCAAGAACAGAAAGCCGCAGACGAAGGCCGAAACCGGATTGCCGGGAACGCCAAGAACCTGCATGGCGCCGAGCCGCCCGTGCATGAGCGGCCGGCCCGGCCGCAGAGCCAGCCGCCAGAACGACAGCGCCATGCCTTCGGCGGCGAACGCCTCCTGCACCAGATCGTAATCGCCGACCGAAGCGCCGCCCGAGGTGACGAGGATGTCGGCGCCGCATTCGCGGGCGCGGCGCACCGCCTCGATCGTATCGTCGAGCCGATCGGCGACGATGCCAAGATCGGTCGCGGCGGCGCCTTCCTCTTGGGCCAGCGCTGCGAGCGCGAAAATATTGGAGGAGACGATCTGACCCGGCGCCGGTTCCGTGCCCGGAGGAACAAGCTCGTCCCCGGTCGCAAACAGCGCGATCTTCGGCTGTCGGTGCACCGGAACGATGGGATGATTCATTCCGGCTGCCAGCGCGAGATCGCGCGACGTGAGACGGTGGCCTGCGTCTAGCAGGGCTTGGCCGGTTTTGAAGTCGAGGCCCTGGACGCGGATGTGGCGGCCTTTCGCCGAGGGCTTTTCCACTTCGACGACATCGCGGTCACGCTTGGCGTGCTCCTGAATGACGATGGTGTCGGCGCCCTGCGGAACGACGCCGCCGGTGAAAATACGCGCCGCCTCGCCGGTGCCGATCGGTTGCCCGAAAGGATTTCCGGCCGCGACTTCGCCGACGATTTTCAGCCGCGCCGGGGTCTTCGCGACATCAGCCGAACGCACCGCATAGCCGTCCATGGCGGAAACATCGGCCGGCGGCTGGGTGCGCCGGGCCTTGAGCGGAGCGCTGAGCACCCGTCCGGCGGCTTCGGCGAGCGGCACCTCGTCGGCCGGCAGGGGGCTTGCGTGTTCGAGGACACGAGCGAGCGCGTCGGCGACCGACAATAACGCCACGGCTTTACTCCTGCGCGCGATAGCGGCCGCTGCGGCCGCCGCTCTTCTCGAGTAGCCTGATGCCTTCGATGCGCATGCCGCGTTCGACCGCCTTGACCATGTCATAGACGGTGAGGCAAGCGACCGCGACCGCGGTCAGCGCCTCCATCTCGACCCCGGTTTGGCCCGCGACCTTGACCCGTGCCGTGACCCGCACGCCGGGCAACTTCGCATCGGCCGCGGCGTCGACCTCGACCTGTGACAGCGCGAGCGGATGGCAAAGCGGGATGAGTTCGTGCGTGCGCTTGGCCGCCATGATGCCGGCGATGCGGGCGGCGCCGAGCACGTCGCCCTTTTTCGCCTCGCCCTTGCGCACGATGTCGAGCGTCGCGCGCGTCATCACAACGCGGCCTTCGGCCAAAGCCTCGCGCTCGGTTCTTGGTTTGGCCGAGACATCGACCATGCGGGCTTCGCCGCGGGCGTCGAGATGCGTCAGTTTTTTAGGCCGCGCCACTTTGCTCACCGCGCCGCCCCCTCCCTGAGCCCTCCGCCGCTTGCGGGGGAGGCAACGGTGCGGGCTTCACGCGCGAGGAGCGCTCGCGTTGCCGCCGCGACGTCGGTTTGCCGCATCAGGCTCTCGCCGACCAGGAAGGCGGCGATGCCGACCTTGGCGAGGCGCGCCAGATCGTCAGGTCCGAATATGCCGCTCTCGCCGACCGCGATGCGGTCCGCCGGAATGAGCCGCGCCAGACGCTCCGAGGTAGCGAGCGTCGTCTCGAAGGTCTTGAGGTTGCGATTGTTGATGCCGAGGAGCCGCGACTTCAAACGCAGCGCTCGCGCAAGCTCGTCCTCGTCGTGGACTTCGACCAGTACATCCATTCCATGGGCGAACGCGGCCGCTTCCAACTCGGCCGCCCCGGCATCGTCGACCGCCGCCATGATGATGAGGATGCAATCGGCGCCGGCCGCGCGCGCTTCGGCGACCTGGTAGGGATCGTACATGAAATCCTTGCGCAGCACGGGCAGCGCGCAGGCCGCCCGCGCCGCGATCAAATGTTCGAGCGCGCCGGAAAACGACGGCGCATCGGTCAAAACCGAAAGGCAAGTGGCGCCGCCCGCCGCGTAAGCGGCGGCAAGCGCCGGCGGGTCGAAAGTTTCCCGGATCAGTCCCCGCGACGGACTTGCTTTCTTGATCTCGGCGATAAGCGCGTAATCGCCGGATGCGAGTTGACGCTCGATCGCGGCCAAAAATCCGCGCGGCGCCGGTGCTGTGCCTGCGTCGCGTTCCAATGCCGCAAGCGGGCGGGCGCGTTTGGCCGCGGCGATTTCGGCACGCTTATAGGCGGCTATTTTCGCCAGAATGTCAGTCATCGTTCGAAACCGCGATCAAACGTTCGAGCCGTCCTTCGGCTTCGCCGGAATCGACCGAATGGGCCGCGGCATGGAGCCCGTCCGCGAGGTCTCTTGCCTTGCCGGCGACCACCAGCGCGGCCGCGGCATTGATCAGCGCCACGTCGCGAAAGGCCGACGCCTTGCCTCGCAAAACGTTCAGCACGGCGGCGGCGTTTTCGCCCGCGTCGCCGCCGCGCAGCGCCTCCGGCCTGACCTTGCGCAGCCCTAGCTCCTCCGGCGAGATCTCGAAGCTTTTCACGTCGCCGTCTTCCAGTGCGGCAACCGTGGTCGGCCCGGATGTCGTTATTTCGTCGAGCCCATCGGAGCCGTGCACCACCCAGACACGCTCGGCACCGAGATTTTTCAGCACCTGCGCCAACGGCAAAGTCCATTGCCTGGAGAACACCCCGATCATTTGCCGCCTTACGCCGGCGGGGTTGGACAGCGGGCCGAGCAGGTTGAAGATCGTTCGCGTGCCGAGTTCGGCGCGGGTGGCGCCGACATTCTTCATCGCCGGATGATGCGCCGGCGCGAACATAAATCCGATGCCGGCCTCGGCGATGCAGCGCGCGATCGCCTCCGGGGAAAGATTGATGTTGACGCCGAGCGCGGTCAGCACGTCGGCGGCGCCGGAACGTGACGATAGCGCGCGGTTGCCATGCTTGGCGACCGGTACCCCGGCGCCGGCGACAATGAGCGCGGCGCAGGTCGAGATATTGAACGAGCCCGAGGCGTCGCCGCCGGTGCCGACGACATCGACCGCGTCCGGCGGCGCCGCCACGCGCAGCATCTTGGCGCGCATGGCGGAAACCGCGCCGGTGATCTCATCGACCGTTTCGCCGCGTACGCGCAGCGCCATCAACAACGCGCCCATCTGCGAGGGCGTCGCGTCGCCGGACATCATTTGTTCGAACGCGTCGGCGGCTTCGTCGCGTGTGAGCGCGGCGCCGGTCGCGACCTTGCCGATGAGCCCCTTGAATGCGTCGGTCACGATCGAACTTTCATTGCGCGGGCGTGCGGCCTTTGCGGCGCGAGCGGCGGTGCGCTTTGCTCTTGGGCTCGTCGTCCGTTGGCGGCGTTCCAGGCTGCGGCGATGCCGAGGAAGTTCTTCAACATCAGGTGGCCGTGCTCGGAGGCGATGCTTTCCGGATGGAATTGTACGCCATGCAGCGGCAGGCGCCGATGCGCGAGCCCCATGATCAGGCCATCTTCGCTGTCGGCGGTCACGGTCAGTTCGGCCGGCAGGCTCGCGCGCTCGACCACGAGCGAATGATAGCGTGTCGCGTGGAACGGCGCGTTGATGCCGCAGAACAGGCCGGTGCCGTCGTGGCGGATCAGGGAAAGCTTGCCGTGCACCGGGACCGGCGCGCGCACCACTTTACCGCCGAAGGCGTCGCCGATGGCCTGATGGCCGAGGCAGACGCCGAGGATGGGGATTTTGCCGGCGACGGCGGCAATGAGATCGAGGCAGATGCCGGCTTCCTTCGGCGTACAGGGGCCGGGCGAAAGCACAATCGCGTCGGGATCGGCGGCAAGGACGGCGGCGCTGGTGATCTTGTCGTTGCGATGCACGCGCACGGCCGCACCCTGTTCCCCGAGAAGGTGCACCAGGTTGAAAGTAAAGCTGTCGTAATTGTCGATCAGAACAATCATCGGAGCCGGCGTTGGTTACAGCCGGCTCTTAGCGCAAATTCTCCGCCCACACGACCCCCACCCCCCGCGGCCCTACCGGGCGGCCCTGGGAATGGGCCGATCGGCGCAGTCTATGCGGCTTATCGCTCGGAATTGGCGTCCGCCGCGAGGCGATCGGCCGTGACCACGCGGAAGCTGTGGGCCTGCCCGAAGGCGTTGCGGGTGTCGCGCAGGCAGCTCGCTTCGAAATACGGCCACGCATGCTCCGAGCACTGCCAGCCGAGCGGCCGAGCATCGGCGCGATCGCCTTTCGGACCGGCCGCGCGTGCATCGACCTGGTCAGCGAGGCTTATTGCGGTAACGAAAGCGCCGGCCGCCACTGCAGCGACGACGATGGCATAAGCGGTCTTCAGCATGACACCCACCCCTGTTCGCCGGTTGCCGCCCCTCCGGCTATTGCCGGTTACGCTTTTGCGTCGGAGGGCATCTCCATTGACCGTTATTTTCGTCGGATTCACCGCCGCGATCCTTGATGAAGGTCACAATTTCGTCGGTTGTTGCAGGCGGCTGAAATGAACGAAAATCCGTGGTTCCGGAGGGCTGGCATGTGTCCGCCTTCGGTCCCCCTGAGGGGTAACTCGAGTGCCCGTCTTGCGGTCGTGCGGGGCGCGGGCTAGACCGCGACCATGCCGCGCGTCGCGCTCTTTGCCGGGTCGTTCGACCCCATCACCAACGGCCACCTCGACGTTGTCGCGAGCGCGGTGCGGCTCGCCGACCGGCTGGTGCTTGCCGTCGGGAGCCATCCCGGCAAGGCGCCGCTGTTCTCGCCCGAAGAACGGCTTGCCATGCTGGAGGAGATTTGCACCCCGATCGGCCGCAAATCCGGCTGCGAAATCGTCTGCACCACTTTCGGCGACCTCGTGATTTCGGCGGCGCGGCGGGCCGGTGCGAGTATCCTGATCCGCGGGCTGCGCGATGGCGCCGATTTCGACTACGAGATGCAAATGGCCGGCATGAATGCCGCGATGGCGCCCGAAGTGCAGACCGTGTTCCTGCCCGCTTCTCCCGAGGCCCGCCCGATCACCGCCACGTTGGTGCGGCAGATTGCAAGCATGGGTGGTGACGTGTCGGTCTTCGTACCACCGGCGGTGGCCGCGCGGTTGAAAAAGAAGCTCGCCAAAGCCTGAGATTTAGGCCCTGACCTCATCCGGGAGATGACATGACCCGTATCCTTGCCGTAGTGTTCGCCATCATGTGTGCTGCTCAAGTTGCTGCTGCCCCTCTTCCGCCCGGTCTCGACCCGCAAAATACGCTTCTCCTCGATACCAAATACGGCCGGGTCGTCATCAAGCTCCATAACGACATCGCGCCGCTCCACGCCGAGCGGCTGAAGCTTTTGTCGCGCGAGCATTTCTACGACAACGTGCCGTTCCATCGCGTCATCGACGGTTTCATGGCGCAGACCGGCGACGGCCAATACGGCAACGGCACCGGCGGCTCGAAATATCCGGATTTGAAAGCGGAGTTCTCCAAGCTGCCGTTCAAGCGCGGCACCGTCGGCATGGCGCGCGCCAGCAGCCCGGATTCGGCAAACAGCCAGTTCTTCATCATGTTCGACGACGGCTCGTTCCTCAACGGCAAATACACCGTGGTCGGCGAAGTCGTCAGCGGCATGGAAGCGATCGACAAGCTCAAGCGTGGCGAGCCGCCCTCCGAACCGGACCACATCATCCACATGCAGGTGGCGGCCGACGTAAAGCATTAGGCTTGATGCGGCCGGCACTTCAGGTGTTGCCGCGCGGTTATGTGCCGTCGCGCGCGTCATATAGCGTCGTAAGCGGTCATCGCCGCCGTCCGTAAGTTCGCCGGTTCTCCGCTCAGATGCGCACGGATTTGTTCGATTTCGCCTTGCCGGAGGACCGGATCGCCTTGCGGCCGGTTTCGCCGCGTGACGCCGCGCGGCTTCTGGTAGTGCGTCCGGGCGCAGCGCGCGCGCTTGAGGACCATATCGTGCGCGACTTGCCGGGGCTATTGCGCGCCGGCGACGCGGTCGTCGTCAACGACACCAAAGTCATCGCGGCTAGCCTGCACGGCCGCCGCATCGGCCGCGGCGAACATGAGCCCGCCATCGCGGCGACCCTGGTCAAGCGGCTCGACGGCTCGCGCTGGACCGCACTGGCGAAGCCGGGCAAGCGCCTTGCCGTCGGCGACGTCGTGCGTTTCGGCAGCGAAGGCAGGGTGTGCTTTTTGGAACAGCTTGACGCCACCGTCGAGGCCAAAGGCGAAGGTGGCGAGGTCACGTTTGGCTTCGCGTTTGCCGGCGCCGTGCTCGACCAGGCGCTGGCCGAGCGCGGCGAGGTGCCGTTGCCGCCCTACATCGCCGGTCGCCGGAGTACCGACGAACGCGACCGCGCCGACTACCAGACCATGTTCGCGCGTGAAGACGGTTCGGTGGCGGCGCCGACCGCGGGCCTGCATTTCACTGAAAGCCTCGTGCAGGCGCTGCGGGCACGCGACATCGCGCTCCATCGCGTCACGCTGCATGTCGGCCCCGGCACTTTCCTGCCGGTCAAGGCTGCGGACACGGCCTCTCATCGCATGCATCCGGAATGGGGCAGCGTTGCCGCGGCGACCGCGGCGGCGCTCAATGCGGCGCGCCGCGCCGGCGGGCGCATCGTCGCGGTTGGGTCGACTGCGCTGCGGCTTCTCGAAAGCGCGGCAGCAGAGGACGGCACGCTCGCCCCGTTTTCCGGCGAGACGGCGCTCTTTATCACGCCCGGCTACCGCTTCCGCGTTGTCGACGCGATGCTGACCAATTTCCACTTGCCGCGCTCGACGCTGTTCATGCTGGTCTGCGGCTTCTGCGGCCTTGAGGTGATGCAGCGCGCCTATTCACACGCCGTCGAAACTGGATACCGGTTTTATTCTTACGGCGACGCGTGCTTGTTGTTCCGGGCTTAGCAGCTGAAAACTCACGGTACGTCTCAGATCGGCATTGGCTTTCCAGTTCACGATCGAGTACCTGTCGATAACGCTGCCGTTGCGCGGGAACACGCGCGGACAATCCGGGGGCTTCGATGGTCGTCGATACGATAAGGATCGTCCTGTCCAATCTGGGGGTGGTCCTTTTTGTCGCCGCGTTTGTGGTGGCAGCGCTTCTGCGGCAGCCGGCGCATTTCCCGACCCGCCTTCTCGAATGGCTTCTGCTCTTGAGCGTCGGAGTTGAAGAAGCCTGGGCAGGCTTTTTTCACGTTTTCTTTGCGCAAACCGCGGCGGCCAGCATCGGGTGGCAAGTAAGTCCATTTCAATTCGAAATCGGCGTAGCAGATCTCGCCATTGGCATCACGGCGATCGTCTCCTTTTGGCGTTCGTTCGATTTCAAAACGGCCGTTATCGTCTACGCCGTGCTGTTCTACATCGGGGTGGCGATCGGTCATTTCCACCAGGCGATCGCCATGGGAAATATGTCCGCCAACAACTTTGGACTGCTCCTGCTGATTACGGTGATCAAGATATTTCTCCTCCCCGCCTTGTACGTCATGGTTCGGCGCTGGTCGCTCGGCCCCAAAATCGCGCGCTGAACCCCGTTGCGCTCTGTGCTTGCGCTATGAACGAGACTTTCGCATTTCGCCTTACCGCCACCGATGGCGCCGCCCGCGCGGGCGAGATCACGACCGCGCACGGCGTCGTGCATACGCCGGTGTTCATGCCGGTGGGCACGCAAGCCTCCATCAAGGGCGTGCACCACGACGACGTGCACGCTTCAGGCGCGGAAATTCTGCTGGCCAACACCTATCATCTGATGCTGCGGCCTTCAGCGGAGCGCATCGCCGCGCTCGGCGGCTTGCACGCGTTCATGCGCTGGCCGTATCCGATCCTCACCGATTCCGGCGGCTTCCAGGTGATGTCGCTTTCGCAATTGCGCAAAATCACCGAAGCCGGCGTCACCTTCCGCTCGCATATCGACGGCGCGATGGTGGAACTCACGCCGGAGCGCGCGGTCGATGTTCAGATCCTGCTTGGCTCGGACATCGCCATGCAACTCGACGAATGCGTGCGGCTGCCGGCCGAGCGCGGCGAGATCGAACGCGCCATGAAGCTGTCGTTGCGCTGGGCGGAACGCTGCAAGCGCGCGTTCGAGCGCGCCGCTCCGGGGCACGCGCTGTTCGGCATCGTGCAAGGCGGCGACGACCGCGGATTGCGCGCCGAGAGCGCGCGCGCTCTTACGGCAATCGGCTTTCCCGGCTACGCCATCGGCGGGCTGGCCGTCGGCGAACCGCAAAGCGTGATGCTCGACGTCGTCACCGAGACGGTGGCGGCGTTGCCCGCGGAGCGGCCGCGCTACCTGATGGGCGTCGGCACGCCCGACGATCTGGTGCAAGCGGTCGCGCGCGGCATCGATATGTTCGATTGCGTGCTGCCGACCCGCAATGGCCGTCATGGGCTTGCGTTTACCCGCTTTGGGCCGATCAACATCAAGAACGCCCATCATGCCGAGGATCCGCGGCCGCTGGACCCGGAAAGCCGCTGCCCCGCGGCGCGCGATTTTTCGCGCGCCTATCTACATCACCTGTTCCGCAGCGGCGAAGCGCTCGGCGGCACGCTGCTGTCGATCGTCAATCTCTTCTACTATCAGGACCTGATGGCGGGGGCGCGCGCCGCCATCGCCGTCGGACGCTTCGCCGATTATGCTGCGGAGACCAGGGAGCAATGGATCGCCAAGCGCGATCTGCGCGCGACCGAAGATTGACGCTAGATCGATAAGCGTGCCGGCAGCCGCCGGCGCAATCAAGCCTTCACGAGTTGGCCGCGGATTTCGCCGCCAGGATGCGCTGCGGTGTGGATATTGACGTACCACTGACCGGCCATCAGCTGGGCCGTCTGCTCGGCAGTCAGCGTCGCCGAGCCTTTGAACGGGCTGCTGAAAGGCTGGCCCTTTTCAGAGATCCAGATCACCACACCGGCATTCTTGCCCGGCTCGGCGGGGCCGTGGAAATGAGCCGCGGTGGCCGGGCCGGTGAGACCCGAGAAGCTGCCGTCCCAGGTGAGCTGCTTGGTCGCGGTGTCAAAACTGACGGTGATCGTGCCGTTGCCGGTGGTCTGGTTGGGCGGCACTTCCCCCGGCCCCGTGAGGTCCGCTTTGTACTTTACGGTCTCGGCATGACTCGGTGCGACCGACCCCAACAACACGGAACCGGCGGCAAAGGCGATGCAAGAGCCCAACACCGACCGACGATCGAATGTTCGACGCATGTCATTCTCCGTTTCGATGGTTCTGCGACAACCAGGATGCTTGAGCTCGATTATGGGCGGTTAAGGCAGGCGAGGCCAAGGCATCGCCAGTAAGGATTCGCAAAAAGCAGGACCCGGCAAAGAGAACCCGCCGGCCGCATGATACGCGGGGCCGGCGGGTCACGTGACTACGCACCCTTCAACAGACGCAACGATCGGGCGCGACTACAACTGGTGACTGCGCAAAACCTGAGGATCATCTTCTCCGAAAGCCGGATTCCACTTCCGCGGGTCACGACCGAGACGGCCACAGCGTGATCGATGTCACGAATTCGTGCGCACACTCGTCGCACGACCAGGTGTGACGAATGCGTCCCCTAAGGTTGAACTGGGATTCTTCGGCCATCAGCAAGACACTGCCGCAACGCGGACAATTGGGACGGCCAAAATCTTGCGCGGGCGCTTCAGGAACGCCGCAGGCGAATTGGATGCTCATCGTCGACTCTCCTCGACGCTTCCCCTTCACCGCACCCCAATAATCTAACCCAATAACAGCTGAAGTTGCCCGGACTCTGTGGCGCGGCTGCGACGCCATTATGAAACTCTCGTGGCCGCCGGCAGCGCAAATTAAATGCAAATACGAGCGGTTTCTTCGTCACTCAGCAGCTTGCGCGCCGACGTGCTGATGGAATTTCGGCATGACCTCTTGCGCCATGAGCTGCATCGCCTGGCGCTCCCAGGCCCTGTTCGGCCCGTCCCAGTCGAGGCCGGTCATCAGCAGCGTGCCGAACGGCCCGACTTCGTCGCGAAAGGCGACCAGCTTGTCGAGCATCGTCTTCGGCGACCCATATAGGATGCAGCCCTCGGCGATCGCTTCAACGGTGGCTTCCTCGTCCGACATGTCGGGACGCGGCTTGAGGAGATGCAGAAGCCCGGCGCCGCCGAGCGCGGCCCGGATGTAGGTCCAGAAATAGCGGTTTGACGATTGTTCGCCGAAGGTGCGCTCGTAAGCCTCCGAATCCGTCGGCGCTACCATGACGTTGCGCGACACCCGCCAATTCTCGCCCGACGGCCGCCTGCCGAGATCGCTGCAGGCTTTGCTGTAGATCGCCCAGTGCGAACCGACCGAATAGGTCGGGATGATATTGGCCGAAAGGATGCCCCAACCCTGTTGCGCCGCGGTGCGGGCGGAGGACGAATTGGGACTAGCCAGCGACAGCGAAATCGGCGGGCCGCCATTCTGGTAAGGCTTCGGCATGTAGCCGACGCCAAGCTCCGCAATGACGTTTTTCGTCAGCCGCACGTTCCAGAATTCACCTTCGATCTCGTAGGGCGGATCCTGGGTCCAAATCTGCTTCATGATCCGCACCGCTTCGAGCACCTTGCGGTTGCGCACCGTGACGTCGGGATGCCGGAATAGCTCGAAGTCCGACAACAGGCCGCCGGGCCCGACGCCGAGCATGAAGCGGCCCAGGCTCATATGGTCGAACTGCGCCACCTCGGCGGCCACGATCACCGGGTCGTGGTTGGGCAGGTTGATGACGCCGGTGCCGAAACGCAAAGTCTCGGTCCGCGCCGCGATGGCGGCCATGAACATCATCGGCGACGGGATCGGCTCGCTCGTCGCCGAGAAATGCTCGCCCATCCAAAGTTCCTCGAAGCCGAGCCGGTCGGCGAGGAGCGATTTCTCCGTGTCCTCGACAAGCGTGTCGGTAAACGAGCGTTCCGGTGGATGCACCGGCATCATGAACAGACCAAGACGCATGTTTCCCCCGATGTCCGGCGCAGATTGACGTTCCGCCGTCGAATAGCTGCAATCATGGCACCGGAGCGAAGGCTGGATCAAGTCGCGACGACTTGATTCCCTGCCGCCCCTGACGCAATGTCACCGGCAAAAGGGAGGAACTAATGAGCGTTGCCGAACTGCGATCAGCCGCCGCGCCCGGCAAGATTCCCACTGCCGACGAATTGGTCAGCCGTGCGCGCGCGCTGGCGCCGAAGCTGCGCGAACGTGCGCTCAAGGCCGAGCGCGACCGCAACGTGCCGCGCGAATCCGTCGAGGAATACGTCGAGGCCGGCCTCGTCCACACGCTGCAGCCGAAGCGCTGGGGCGGTTACGAGCACGATCACGAGGTGGCCTTCGACGTCGCGATCGAGCTCGGCAAATCGACCTGCGGCTCCTCGGCGTGGGTGCTCAATTACTTCACCGATCATGCCTGCATCCTGGCGCATTTTCCAGAAGAGGCGCAGCACGACGTCTGGAGTGAGAACAAGGCGGCCTGCATCGCCACCTCGGCGGCGCCGACGGGAAAAGTGACCTTGGTGCCTGGCGGTTATCGCCTGGACGGCCGCTGGTCGTGGTCGAGCGGGTTGCGTCATTCGCAATGGATCATGATCGGCGGGTTGGTTTTCCGGCCGGGCGAAGAACATCCCGACATGCGGCTTTATCTCGTGCCGGCGTCGCAGGTGAAGCAAGACGACACCTGGTACTGCGCCGGTTTGCGCGGTTCCGGCTCGATCACCGCCGAATGCGATAACGTGTTCGTGCCCGAGCATCGCAGCGTGTCGTTCGCGACCTTGCGGGACGCCGAGTTGCCGGGCTCGAAGATCAACACCAATCCGATCTATCGCACGCCCTTCGTCGTGGTGCACAGCTACGCCTTGCTTGGCCCTGCGCTCGGCGCGGCGCGCGGCGCCTATGCCGCCTTCGTCGAATGGACGCGGCAGCGGTATCTGACCTACACCCAGCTCGCCATCGCCCAGCACGTGCCGGTGCAGCTCAAAGTCGCGGAAATATCGGCACAAATCGACGCCGCGGAGCTGCTGGGGCGGCGCTCGCTCGCCACCGCGCGCAGCAATTACAGCAACATGAGCATGGAGACGCGCACGCTCTTGCGCCGCGATTTCACCTACGCGCTGCGCATGCTGCGCGACGCCATGGAGGACTTGGTCAAGATCAGCGGCTCAAGTGGACTGATGGACACAAACCCGGTGCAGCGCGCCTGGCGCGACGTCCATGCTATCGCCTCGCATGTGGTGATGAACTGGGACGTGCCGGCGGAGAATTTCGGTCGCACCGAGTTCGGGCTGCCGCTCAACCCGGCCTATCCGATGTTCTGATTTTGGCCTCGCCGTCCGGGGCCGCTTCGCAAGCTATTGCCGACTTGATGCCGGGATGTCGGGGTCTTGAGTTATTCTTTAGCTCGCGAGGAGATGTGAATACCGGCTAGCCGGCCGGCCGGTTGTGGCCGACGGTTTTCAGATATTGCAACGTCTCGTCGAGCGACACGACGTCGGCGTATTTGGCGTTGAGGTCGAACAAACTTTGCTCGTGGGCGGCAGCCGACCGGTCGCCGACCGCTTCGCGCACCACCATCGGGCGAAAGCCGTTTTGCACCGCGTCGACCGCGGTCGCGCGCACGCAACCCGACGTGGTGCAGCCGGTGAGGATCAGCGTGTCAATGCGCCGGCTGTTGAGCCGCGGCACCAGATCGGTACCGAAGAAGCAGGACGCGTATTTCTTGACCAAAAGAATGTCGTTGGGCCGCATGCCGAGCCGGGGGTCGACCTTGACCGCATCCGAGCCCGCGGTCAGCGAGCGGGCGCCTTTCTGCTTGAGGGCCCAGATGCCGGCGTCCTTGATGTCGGCTTCCTCATACATCACCGTCGAGAAGATGACGGGAATGTCGCGCTGATGCGCGACCTCGAGCAGCGGCTTCTGCGCCTCGATCTCGTTGTCGAGCGTTGCGCCGAGCGGCATCGCCGGGTCGGTGAAGCCCTTGAGCATGTCGATGATGATCAAGGCCGGCCGCTCGCCGAAGCCTATCTTGATGCCGAAGCCGCGCTGACGGAAGAATTCCTCGTCGTCTTTCCCGCTGGTCAAGTTCCAAACTCCCTTTCGCCTGCTTCTTGTCTCATCGACTCTTGTCAACATCGACACTGAGCGCAATTCAGGGCCGAGCAGGAAGGCCCTTCACCTGCCTGCCCTTTATATGCGAACAATCGCGCCGCGAAAACGGGGAGGAATTCCGTGGCAAAAAGACATGAAGGCAAAACCGTCGTCATTTCGGGAGCGGCATCCGGCATCGGACAGGCGTCGGCCGTGCGGTTGGCGGAGGAGGGCGCCACCGTCATCATCGCCGACCGTGACAAGGCGGAGACGACGCTGCAGCTGATCGCCGGAATCGGCGGCAAGGCCACCGCGGTTGCCTGCGATGTCAGCAATCCGGCAAGCGTCGCGGCATTGCGGGAGAAAGTTGAGGCGGGCGGCGGGCGCTGCGACATCCTCGTCAACAACGCCGGCGTGTATCCGGTACAGACCTTCGACGAGATCACGTTCGACGACTGGCGGCGTGTTCTCTCGATCAATCTCGATTCGATGTTCCTGATGGCCAAGGCCCTGACCGGCGGCATGCGGCAAAAAGGCTGGGGCCGTGTTATCAACATCGCCTCGGACACCGTGAGCCTCTTGGTGCCCGATTTCGTCCATTACATCACCAGCAAAGCCGGCGTCATCGGCTTTACCCGCTCGCTGGCGACCGAGTTCGGCAAACACGGCGTCACGGTCAACGCGATAGCGCCGGGCCTGACGCGCACGCCGGGGACCAATGCCCGGCGGGAGATTGCCGGCGAAATGACCAACGAGCAGCTGTTCGAATTGATGGCCAATATGCAGTCGATCAAACGCGGCGAGCAGGTCTCCGATCTGGTCGGAGCGATCTCGTTTCTGGCCAGCGAGGACGCCGGCTTCATCACCGGGCAGACGCTCTACGTCAACGGCGGCCTGACGCGCACCACATAAGCGCGCAGGTTGCGCCGAAGCCGCGACACCCGCGCGCGCCGCGGCGGGCAATTGCACTTTCCCGCGATTTTACTATCATCGTCCGACAACAAAAATGTTGGGAGGAATGAACCTCACGGTAGCAACGGCGCGTATTACTGAACCGGCTGCGCCGCCGGGGGCGGCTGTTGGCGATGCGCCGCCGCGGCAAGCGACCGCAAGCGCAGCGCCGATCGTCGGCGTGCGCGGGCTGTCGAAAAGCTTTGGGCCGATTGCCGCGCTCAAGGACGTCTCGCTCGACATCGGTCCAGGCGAAATCCGCGGCATTTGCGGCGAGAACGGCGCCGGTAAGAGCACGCTGGTCAAGATCCTCACCGGGGTCTATCGGCCCGACGCAGGCGGTGTGCTGATCGACGGCGCACCCGCCGCGATCGCGACGCCGCGGCAGGCCCAGGAATTCGGCATTGCCATCGTGGCTCAGGAATTAAGCCTTTGTCCCGATCTTTCGGTTGAGGACAATATCTGGCTGGGCTCGCTGCGGGTGCCGTTCCTGCATAAACGGCCGGAGTTGCGCCGCCGCGCCGCCGAGACGCTAAAACTGTTAGGCGCCTCTCACATCGGGCTCGACGCGCCGGTCTCGGCGTTGAGCATGGGCGAGCGGCAACTGGTCGAGATCGCGCGGCTGCTGACCCGCGACGCTCGCGTCCTCATCCTCGACGAGCCGACCGCTACGTTGACCGACGTCGAGATCGAGCGGATTTTCGCAGCGCTGCTCGCGGTCAAGCGCGAGGGCCGCTCGGTGCTTTACATCACGCATCGACTGGCCGAGGTGTACACGATCTGCGATCGTGTCTCGGTAATGCGCAACGGCGAGCTCGTTACCACCGCGGCGCTCGACGGCCTCGACCGCGCGGCGCTGATCGAGCTGATGCTGGGGCGGCCGAGCGGCGAGATGTACCCCGAGGAGACGGCGGTACGCGGCGCGCCGGTGCTTGTCGTCGAAGGGCTGTCGCTTCCGGGGGTCGTCGCGGATTTCGCCATGACCGTGCGCCGCGGCGAGATTCTATGCATCGCCGGCCAGGTCGGTTCGGGCGCGGCCGAAATCGTTGCCGCCCTGGCGGGCCTCATTCACGATGCCGAAGGCCGCGTCACGGTCAACGGACGGCCGCTCAAGCTCGGGTCGCCGGTGCGGGCGGCGCAGCGCGGCATCATGTTCGTCTCCGGTGACCGCGCCACTGAAGGCGTGTTTCGCCGGCTGAGCGTCGTGCAGAATCTGGTGGCGACGCGGCTGGCCGAACATTCACTGTTCGGATTTCTCCGCGGCGGCGCGCTGCGCGCGGCGGCCGCGCGCCTTGCCAAGCGCGTCGGCATCGACCGGCGGCGCCTGCGCTCGCGCGCCGACGAGCTCAGCGGCGGCAATCAGCAAAAGCTCGCTTTCGGCCGCAGCATCGAGCGGCGCAGCGGCGGCGTGCTGCTGATGAACGAGCCGACGCGCGGCATCGACGTGGGCGCCCGCGCCGAGATTTACCGGCTGATGCGCTCGTTCTGCGAGGAGGGCTACGCGCTCGTCATGGCGTCGAGCGATCTCGAAGAAATCGTCGGCGTTGGCGACGCCGTGATCACGCTCTATCGCGGCCGGTTGGTCGGACAGTACCGCCGCAACGAAATCACCATGCACCGCATCGTCGCCGACATCACGCATCCGGCGCCGGTGAACCCGTGAACGCATTACGACCGAACAAGCCCAATGACTGAACAAGCGTTATGACGGAACAAGCCTTGCCGGCGGTGTTGCGCGAGGTTTGGCGGTTGCCGCTGCCGCACTCCAGGCGTGGGCGCGTGCTGGTGGCGATCCGCGTGGCTGCGGTGCTGGCGTTAGTTATCGTCGCCGCGTTCACGCCCGGCTTCTTCACCACCGTCAGCCTGTTCTCGCTCCTCAACACGACGTCCTTCATCGGTTGCGTCGCCGTTGGCATGACGTTCATCACGCTGAGCGGCAACATTATGTCGTTTGCGCTGAGTGTAACGCTGTCGACCAGCGGCATGGTGTTCATGGCGGCGCTGCCATTGGGACTGACCAGCGCGCTGGTGGTCGCCTTCGCCTTCGGTGCGGCGCTTACGGGTATCCAGGGCGCCGTCGTCGGCTATTTCCGCGCCAATCCGATCATCGTCAGCATGGCGGCGCTCGCCTTGATCACGGGCGGCGCCACGCTGATTACCCAAGGGCAGGGCCTCTATCCGCAGGGCGACGCCGCGGCCGCGCTCAAAGGCCGCATCTTCGGCGTGCCGATGCCGCTCGCCGCCTTCGTCCTCACCGTGGTGCTTGCCCAGGTGGTGTTGTCGTTCACCCGCTTCGGGCGTCAGCTTTACATGGTCGGCAGCAACTGGCGGGCGGCGCTTGCCGCCGGGCTGGAGCCGGCGCGCATCGTGGTCGGCGCCTATATAGCCGCCGGGCTATGTACCGCGCTCGCCGGCATCCTGATGGCGGCGCGTTACTCCAGCGGCGATCTCGAACTTGGGCTCGGCTACGATTACAGTGCAATCAGCGCGGTTCTGGTCGGCGGCACGGCCATTTCCGGCGGTGAAGGCTCGGCATTTCGCAGCCTTATCGGCGCATTCATCATCGCCGTGTGCCAAGTGTTGCTGCTGCTGCACGGTTTCTCGACGCAGATCCAGTATCTCGCCATCGGTGTGATCGTGCTGTTTGTGATCATGCTGCAAACCCTCGCCGACGCCGACTGAACGAACATGCGCGCACTTTTCGCCAACCGTACCGTGCGGCCTTATCTGCTGCTCGTGGTCATCGTCGTGGTGCTGTTCATCCTGGACGGCGGACGCGGCCAGTTCTTCACGACGTCGACCGGGTTCAGCGTGTTGCAGCAATTCGCCACCGTCGGGCCGATCGCGCTCGGTCTCGGCCTGTCGATGATCATCCGCGAGTTCGATCTGTCGGTCGGCGGCATGCTCAGTCTGTCGGGCTGCATCGCTGTGCTCACCGGTGCGCGTTACCCGGAGCTTGGCGTGGCGTTGGCGGTGCTGGTCGGCTTCGCTTGGGGATTGTTTCAGGGCATCGTGATGGTCTGGCTGCGCCTCGGTTCGATCGGGGTGACGCTCGGCGGGCTATTAACCCTGGGCGGGCTTGCTTACGTCGTCACCGGCAATCTGGCGATCAGCTATCCGCGCATGGATGTCGCGCTGGCGGTGAACAATCCGGTGCTGCACATCTTCTCGTTGCGCAGCCTGATCGCGCTTGGCGCATTTTTGATCGCGGCGTTCTTCATGGCGCGCACCCGGGTCGGCCGCGACGTCTATGCCACGGGCAGCGACCGTCGCGCCGCCATGGTGGCGGGCGTGCGCACCGGCGTGATCATTCCGGCGGTGTTCGCCTGCTCCGGAATGCTGGCCGCGCTCGGCGGCTCGCTGTTGAGCTACAGCCTTGCGGCGGCTTCGGGCGTGGCGCTGACCGATGCGTTGGTGCCGGCGACGGCGGCGGCGATCATCGGTGGCGTGTCGCTGATGGGCGGCAAAGGTACGCCGATCGGCATCATCGGCGGTACGCTCGTGCTGTGCCTGCTAAGCGCCGGCCTCAACGCCGTCGGCACGCCGCCTGCGGTGCAGGACGTCGTCACCGGCGGCGTACTGTTCATGGTGGCCATCGCCGACGCGGTCGATCTCGATCCGCGGCTGTTTGCCATTCGGCGTTATTGGCGCGACCTGCTGTTCCGGCGTGCCGAGGGCGGGACGCCGGCGGAATAAAAAAGGCGGTGCAGCTTTCGTCGCCGCACCGCCTGCGCGATTCAATTTGCAACGATTGCGCTTAGAACGTGCACTCGGTTTTGTATTTCGCGACATTCGCCTTGGTGATGATGTCGAGCGGCCGTGACTGCTTCTTCGGCACCGACTCGCCTTTGAGGATTTTCACCACCGTATTGGCGGTGTCGTGCCCCATGTTGATCGGCGTGTGGTAGATGGTCGCATACATCGTGCCTTGCTCGATGTCGGCGATGCCCATGGCCAGGCAATTGCCGCCGACGATAACGAGGTCGCCCTTGGCGGTGCCGAGCTTGACGCCTGCAGACTGCGCCGCTTGCACAGCGCCGTTCGCCAGCGGATCGTTCATGCCGTAGATGCCGTCAAGCCCGCCTTGTCCGGAAAAGCGCGCAAGCAATTGGCCGGTGGCCCGTTCCGCTTCCGGCGGCGCCCAGTGAGTCTCTTCGACCGCAACCACGGTGATGCCGGGATGTTTCGCCATCTCGGCCTTGAATCCGGCGACCCGCGCCGGAGCGATGCCCTCGTCCATGCTGCCGGCAATGATCGCGACTTTCGCCGGGGTACGGCCCTTGAGGCCCTCGGCCATCGCTTTCGCTCCCATCGCACCCAGCGCCGGGCTGTCCTCACCGACGAACGCCGTATAGAGGTCGTCCTGCGGAATTATCGTGTTGATCAGCACGACCGGAATATGCGCTTCCTTGGCGCGCGTCAGCGCCGGAATGAGCGCCTTCTGGCTCATGATCATCATGACGATAGCGGCGGGCTTTTTGGCGATGGCGTCATCCATCTGCTGCGCCTGGAGCGCCGGGTCGAATGGACTTTGCAATACCGAGACCTCAAGACCGGCGGCCTTGGCCGTCTCGGTGAAACTGCGGGTAAGGCCGCCGACATATTTGTCGGCGATCGGTCCGTCGAGAAAAACAACCCGCTTTGCCTGCGCCGACGCGTATTGCGGTGCAAAAAATGCAACCGCAGCCGTCAGCGCTCCGCAAAGGGCGATTGTGCGCGATATCATTAAGTGGTCCTCCCTATGGAAACCTTGTTGGCGAGCGAGAAGGGGCCGCTATGCGGGGCCATTGCTCGCCGGCGATGATGGCTTTAGCTCACCCAAAAGGCAATCGGTTGAGGGCCTTCAGGCGCGACCCGCGCAAGATTTGCTTAATTCCAGCGCCACACGCCGTAGGCGTGACCGTTCTGCATCTGCGGGGCGATGTAATTCGGCTTGCGATTGCCGATGGCGCCGAGCATCGCGATCCAGTTCAGGAGTTCGCCGCCGACATTGCCGGCCTTGAACAACTGGTGCGGTGTCGCTTCGCTCATAAGCTTCTCGATCTGCTGTTGCTCGAGATACTTGATGACCTTGAGCGCCCAATCGGGATCGGGGACGCCGTCGGTGCGGCCGGGCGCCATGCGGGGTCCTGCGACTTCGAGCGAAAAGCTACCACTGCCCATGACGACGACGCGCAACGGCGCCGGCCACGATTCGATGGCTCGGGCCACCGCCTGACCGAGCGCATAGCAGCGTTGCGCCGAGGGTAGGGGGGCCAAGTGCCCGCTGATGAAGAACGGAATGACCGGGACATGCATCTCGGGCGTGAGGAAGTGCAGCGGCACGGCGACGGAGTGATCGACCGAGTAGTGCTGGGTGAGCGCGACATCGAAACCGGATTCGATCGCCGTCTGACGGATATGACCGGCGAGATCGGCCATCGAGGGGATCTTGTACACCGGCATTTCCCGCGGCTCGTCGTTCGGCCCGGTGAAGCTTTTGTCCACGCCGACGGCAAAAATCGGCAGATTGTCGAGGAAAAACGTATTGAGGTGATCGGTGTCGAACATCACGATCAGGTCCGGCCGCACGGCGGCGAGGTTTTCCTTCTGCGCCGCGAACAGTTTCGCGGTTTCGCTCTCCGGACCGTCGCGCTTGACGAAAAACGGAAAGATCGGTGTATGCGGTACGCCAAATCCGGCGACGATATTGGCCATCTCCTCGAGCTCCCTGCTATCCATTCACTTTCGTGCGGCTGTCGTGCAACATTAGCGCGGCCGGTGAATAGCCGCCAGTCGTTCGGGCATTCGGGAAAATATCGGGGAGGAATTCGTGTCGCGCAAACCGGCCAAAAAGCTTGCCGCTAAGAAACTTGCCACCAAGAAGCTTGCTATAAAACCCGCCGCCAAAGCGGCCGCCACACGCAGCATCAAAGCGGCCTCGCCGCCGCAACCCTCGGTGCCGACTGAGCACGGCCGTTTTGCGTATTCGGCGATTATCGACCGGCCGCGGCTCGAATGGCCGAATGGGGCCCGCGTCGCGCTGTGGGTGATCCCCAACATCGAGCATTTTCTGTTCGACCGGCCATCGACGCGGCTGACCAACCTGCCGGTCAATCCGGATGTCCTCAATTATTCCTGGCGCGATTACGGCGTGCGGGTCGGCATCTGGCGCATGATGGAGGTCATGGAGAAATACGGCGTCAAAGGCACCGTCGCGCTCAACTCCGACGTGTGCGCGCACTATCCGCGCGTCATCGAGGAGGGCAAGAAGCTCGGCTGGGAGTGGATGGGGCACGGCACCAACAATTCGACGCTCCTCAACAATCAGACCGAGGCCGAGGAGAAGGCGCTGATCAAGGAGGTGGTCGGCACCATCACCAAAAGCGTCGGCAAAGCGCCGCGCGGCTGGCTCAGCCCGGCGCTGAGCGAGACGGTGCGCACGCTCGACATTTTGGCCGAGAACGGCATCGATTATGTCGGCAACTGGGTCAATGACGATCAGCCTTATCCGATGAGGGTAAAGAAGGGCGCGATGGTCTCGATGCCCTATTCGACCGAGATCAACGACATCCCGGCCTTCCTCGACCTGCATCAAAGCCCCGAAGGATTCGGGCGGATGATCTGCGATCAGTTCGACGTACTTTACGAAGAGGGCGCCAAGACCGGCCGCGTAATGTCGATCTGCCTGCATCCGTTCCTGGTCGGCTATCCGCACCGCAGCAAGTATTTCGCGCAGGCGCTCGCGCATATCACCTCGCGCCAGGAGGTGTGGATCACCACCGGCAGCGAGATCGTCGACTGGTACAAGCAGAATTATCTCAAAGAGTGACGAGCGGCCGGAATGATTGGCCGTCGTTCGGCGGGGCCGGTCGCCCGATCGCGTGCCGGCCATCGCGGTGCGCTCGGCAAAATCACGCCGGCGCTCGCTAGCCGATGAGCGCTCCGGCTTAGACCGGCTGTCCGAGCTCGTCGATTTTCACCGCGCGCATGCGCTGATTGTAAATCTCGAGGTTGAGGCCGCAGACTTCGAAGCGCATCAGGTATCCCATGAGGAAGCCGTTGACGCCCATGCGATAGAGGGCGCCGACGTCGCCGGCGAGAATCGCCCGGCGTTCCTCATCGGTGAGATCGAGGTTCGCCAACGCCTTGGCCGGGTCGGCCTTCATGGCGGCGCGAAAGGCATGGTCGCGAAGAAGCTCGCGGCAGAGATAGTTCACGGCGAAAGTGCTCATGGTGGCTCCGGCCTTGCAACCGCAATGACAGTTCGATGGTGAGCGCGGTGGGGATCGAACCCACGACCCCGTGATTAAAAGTCACGTGCTCTACCGACTGAGCTACGCGCTCGTGCGCGCCCTCAATACGCAAAAGCGCCTGCAGTTTCCAGTGTCCCGATTCCGACGTTCGCAGGCACGGGAGGCAAATTCTCATGCGAACTTCGCAATCCAGGGACATTGGCAAATCTCTGGTTCTGGTGCGGATTCCGGATTGGAAGTCCCCCGCCGAACCGGCGGCAAACTGCAGGAACTTCAAATCCACCGCCAGCCCTAAGCGGCCATTCGCAAGCGGCGCCGCAATTTGCTAGATTTGCCCGGTTTCGAGGGGCCCGAACGAGGAAGACGAAGGTGCCGATCGTCAACCGCATCGCCGATCTGCATGCCGAGATCACCGCCTGGCGGCGGGACATCCATGCGCATCCGGAACTGCAATACGAGGTGCACCGCACCGCGGCGGCCGTCGCCGAAAAGCTCAAGGCGTTCGGCTGCGACGAGGTGGTTACCGGTCTCGGCCGGACCGGCGTTGTCGGCGTCATCCGCGGCGGCAAGGCTGGTGAGAAGGGCGGCGGCAAGGTGGTGGGGCTGCGCGCCGACATGGATGCGCTGCCGATCAAGGAAGCCACCAATCTGCCTTACCAGTCGACCGTGCCGGGCAAGATGCACGCCTGCGGCCATGACGGCCATACGGCGATGCTGCTCGGCGCCGCAAAGTACCTCGCCGACACGCGCAACTTCGCCGGCACCGCCGTCGTGATTTTTCAGCCGGCGGAGGAGGGCGGCGCCGGCGCCCGTGCGATGATCCAGGACGGCCTGCTGGAGCGCTTCGGCATCCAGGAAGTTTTCGGCATGCACAATTATCCAGGCCTTCCGATCGGCGAATTCGCCATCCGCTCAGGCCCGATGATGGCCTCGACCGACAACATCACCATCGAGCTCGAGGGTGTCGGCGGCCATGCCGCGTTCCCGCAATTCGCCGTCGACACGATTTTGGTCGGCGCCCAGATCGTCAATCAGTTGCAGTCGATCGTGTCGCGCAATGTCGACCCGTTGCAGGCCGCGGTGATTTCAATCTGCGTTTTCCAGGGCGGCGACACCGACAACGTCATTCCGCAGCAGGTCCGATTGGGCGGCACCGCGCGCAGCCTGTCGCCCGAAATTCGCGATCTGTTGCGCAAACGGGTGCGCGAGGTGGTCGAAGGCACGGCTGCGCTCTACGGCGCCAAGGCGCATCTGACGTACAAGCCCGGTTATCCGATCCTGGTGAACGAGGAGCAGCGCACCGCGTTTGCCGCGGCGGTCGCCGGCGAAATCGCCGGCGACGACAAGGTCGCGACGGATTTTCCGCCGCTGATGGGCGCCGAAGATTTCGCCTACATGCTGCAGGAGCGGCCGGGCGCGTTCATTTGGGTCGGTAACGGCGACACCGCCGGGCTGCATCACCCGGCCTATGATTTCAACGACGCGGCGATTCCGGCCGGCACATCGTATTGGGTGCGGCTCGCGGAGACGGCGCTTGCCGGTTAGCTCCCGGTTCGGACGCCGCCGAGACCGCCGCACCTGCTAGCTTTTGGCGCGCTCCGCGACCAGCATAGATTGCAGGATCTGATCGGAAATATCGCGCACTGCCGCCGGAGAATGCGACAGGAACAGCGTATTGGTCTTGTCCATTTCACCGATCGATTTGATCGTGTCGAAATATTGGGTGACCAGCACCAGCTGCATCACCTCGGAGGTCGAGGTGCCGGCGACGCTCTTCTGAAATTGTTCGATCGAACCCCGGAGGCCTTCGATGATCGCCTTTCTTTGGTTGGCGATGCCCTGACCCTGTAGGGCCTTGCTCTCCGCTTCCGCCTCGGCCTTTTTCACGACTAGGATTTTCTCCGCCTCGCCGCGGGCGTTTGCGGCGACCTGCTCGCGCTGGGCCGCATTGATGTCATTCATCGCCGACTTCACTTTCGCATCGGGAACGATGTCGGTCACCAGCACATTGACGATCTCGTAGCCGAAGCCCGCCATGTCGGCGTCGAGTTCCTGCTTTACGGCCGCGGCAATGCCCGACTGGCTGGCAAACACCTCGTCGAGCGTCATGCCGGGAACATGGCCGAGAATGACCTGTTCGACGTAGGCTTTGATCTGCTGCGTCGGATCGGACAGCTTGTAGAAGGCATCGTAGGCCTTTTCCGGACGAACGCGGTTCTGGACCGAAATCGGAATCGTGACGAACACATTGTCTTTGGTCTTGGTCTCCATCGTCAGGGTGATCTGATTGACGCGCAAGCTGATCCTACCGGCAACCCGGTCGACGAACGGGGCTTTCCAGTTCAGTCCAGGTTCCGCGACGCGGCGAAATTTTCCAAATCGGGTGACAACTGCGACCTCGGCCGTGCTCACGGTGAAGAAGCTGAGCAGGCAGGCCACAACCAGAATGAAGGCGAGAAACCAGAAAAGAACGACCGTCGAGCCGACCAATGCCATTTCATCCACCCAATCAGCGTCGGTTATTTCGCGAGCTGTTCAACGCCCGGGGCATGGCAGCTACGTTATCGCAGGCCCGCAGTCTATTGCGCCGCTTCGACGTGTTTCTTGGCCGGCAGCTTCGGCGCCTCCGCGATGACCTTGGAGCGCGGCAAAAGCTCCAGAACGCGGGCTTCGACACTTCGCCAATAGGCCGGCGAGTTGAAGCGCGTGCCCTCGATCAGCGCCATCGCGACCGCGGCCAGGAACGGCAGGCTCTGCACCACCAGCACGACCGCAAAGATATCGATCTCGCGAACTTGCTTATAGTTGGTGACGACGAGTGTCATCGCGCCGATCAACAACAGAGCGGCGATCACGCCTTCCCAGAAGGCCGGGAAGTCTCCCTTGCGGGTGGCGCCGCCCTTGGCGGTACGCAGGAACGGCAGGCGCTCCTTGAACACGCCTGAACCGACCGCATGCGCGACCGTCCACTGCATCGACATGGCGGCGCAGACCGCGCCCATCATCTGGCCGAACGACACGCGCACACGCAGGCAATAGAGCGCGGTGAAATGCGCCACGGTGACGAAGAAGGCGGCCACGATCGGCAGCGTCAGGATGCGGTCCGGCACCGCGATGTCGGCGAACGCCACCACCGGCACCCAGACGATATTAAGCAACGCCACCACGACGCCGACGCTGTCGGCGCCGAGCCAGTTGAGCCAGCCGAGGCCGTATTCGCGCTTCTGTTCGCGTGAAAGGTTGTCCGACCACGGCAATAGCTGGCGCCAGTGCTTGGCAACGAGCTGGAAGCCGCCGAACGCCCAGCGCCGGCGCTGACGCTTGTAGCCCTCGAAGGTGTCGGGCAGGAGGCCGTGGCCGTAGCGGCGGTTGGTGTAATGAGCGAGCCAGCCGCGCGCCAAAACGGCAAGACCGAGATCGCTGTCCTCGACGATGGTGTCGCTCGACCAGCCGCCGGCGCTCTCGATCGCGGTACGGCGGATCAGACACATCGTGCCATGCACGATGATGGCGTTGAATTCGTTGCGCTGAACCATGCCGATGTCGAAGAAGCCGGCATACTCGGCGTTCATGGCGCTGTGCATGACCGAGCGGTCGCCGTCGCGATGATCCTGCGGCGATTGCACGAGGCCAACTTGCGGATCGGCGAACAGCGGCACCAGATCTTTGAGCCAGTCCGCGGTCACGACGTAATCGGCGTCGATGACGCCGATTATCTCCGCGTCGTTTGCCGTGTGCGTGAGTGCCAGCCGCAGTGCGCCGGCTTTAAAGCCCGTCAGGTTTTCTACTTTGACGAATTTGAAACGCTCACCAAGCGTGCGGCAATGCTCCTCGACCGGCCGCCACAAGGCGGGGTCGGGCGTATTGTTGATCACCAGCACGCATTCGAGATTGGGATAATCGAGCCGCGCCACGGCATCGAGCGTCGCCTTGAGCATGTCCGGCGGTTCGCCGTGGGCGGGGATATGGATCGACACCTTGGGCGCGAATGCCTCCGGGATAAGCGGCGGCGATACGGCGAGCCGGCGCGGCGGACGGCCGAAGGCGATGGCGGCGATCTCCTCGATACGCGACAGAGCGATGGCGACCAGCGGCACCAGCAGCACGACGCCGAGCCCGAGCGCGAAGGCGGCTCCGACCACGAAATAATGGCCGTTCCAGAAGGCGACGATCGCCGCGCCCCAGGCGCCCACCACATTGGCCGACGTCGCCAACGTCACCGCCTGCATCGTCGTCACCCCCCTGATGGCGAGGATCGGCAACGACAGCAGCAGTCCGATCAGTACGGCAAGGCCGGCACGTTTGATGTAGTCGGGATCGGTGATCGGGCCGGTCCAGGAGAATTTCGGCTGGCGGGTGGCGTCGAGCACGCCCCAATAGGGGCCAACGCCGCCTTCCATTGTTTTCCAGGGCTGATCGATCGCTTCGATGATGTTGTAATCGATGCCATAGGCCTCGGCGCGATGGACGAAATCGCGGATCACCATGGCCTGCTCGAACCGGCCGGGATTGGCGTCGTGGAAGTTGTAGCCGGCGCTCGGCCAGCCGAACTCGGCGATGACGACCCGCTTGCCGGGATTGAGCCGGCGCAACTTGTCGTAAATATCGATGGTCTGGTCGACAGCCATCGAGGCGTCGGTACCGGACCAATAGGGCAAGATGTGCGCGGCGATGAAATCAACGGCCGAAGCCAGTTCGGGATGATCGACCCAGGCGGACCAGATTTCTCCAGTGGTAACAGGCACCGGGCTTGAAGCCTTAACCCTTTTGATGAGCTTTACGAGGTCTTCCGCGCTGGTTTCGTTCCGCAGCATTGTCTCGTTGCCGACCACGATGGCGTTGACGTTGCTGTTGTGGGCGGCAAGTTCGAGCGCGGATCGGATTTCCCGCTCGTTGCGCTCCAGGTTCTTATCGATCCAGGCGCCCACCGTGACCTTGAGCCCGAACTCGGCGGCAATCGGCGGCACGAGCTCCGCGCCACCGGTCGACGAATAGGTCCGGATGGCGCGCGTATAGGGGGCAATCGCTTTGAGGTCGGCCCTGATCTGTTCGACTGTCGGCCGCTCACCCCAGTCGGGATGCGACGACGCGACAAACGGGGCGTAAGAGATGCTAGCGAGCTGACCGGTGAAGTCCGGAGCCGTTTCTCTGGTCCGTAGCGAAGCCCACAAGCCGGCATGCACGCACGCTATGAGCGCGAGCACGGCAGCGACGGTGCGCATCGAAATTCAACCACGCGGGGCGATGAAACAATGGCCAAGCCCGTCCCCGAGGCTCGGCATCGATTAGGAAAGGCGTCCGAAGAGCGGCAATTGCAGAAGTATCTGGCAGAGGTGGCAAATTCAAGACAACGAATTTGGTCCGGCGGTTCTTTTTTGCTTGTTGCTTAAATCATCGCCCGAAGCAGGCGCGGCGCTAGCGGCTGGTGGTCGGGCTTGAGGCGGCGGCTGCCGGCGCCGGGGCGGCCGGCGGCGTCGCCGGATTGATCCAGCAGGCCTGGATTCGGGCGTTAAGGCTGTCGGCGGCCTTTGGATCGATGTTGTTGCCGTGCTGAATGAGGCAGCGGAACGTTGCCTGGATATGTTCGCTCGGACAGCCGAAGCGGTCATAGAGATCGAGGTGCCGGAAGGCGGTATCGAGATCGTCGCGCCAGAGCAGGCTCACCACCCGGCGACCCAGCCAGACACACTCCGGATTGCCGGCCGGACCGTTGATCGCGCGTTGCGCTTGAGCGAATTCGTCGACCTTCTGCACCTCTTTGGCGGCTTCCCCAGCCGCGGCGGGAGCCTTATCGGCGGGTTTGGCGTCATTGGTCTGCGCCAGAGCCGAGGGGACGAGGGAGCCGGTGGCCGCAAAGAGAAGGAGCGCTGCGCATACTCCGGCGGCGCTGATCGATCGATGGAACATGGTTCACGTAATTGTTGGGCCGTATTTGAGCCGAGACGGACGTTTCTAGGCCATCCGATTGGGCCGTTATTGCGGCGTGTTGGGGATTGCGTCGCGGCGTGAGAACACCCCAACAGCGCCGGTTTGTCCAGCGCACGCCCGCGCGGTAGCCGCGCGCTTGGCATCGCTTGGCCGGAAGGTTAATGGCAAAGGGTGTTCCGTATGCGAGATTCCCGCGCGATCCGCCCCGCGCTTTCATTATTTGCACTCACCGCGCTGGCGATCGGCGCGGCGTGGTGGTGGCTCGGCGCGCCGGTCGATGTGCCCGGGTTGAAGCTTGCCGCCGGGCAGAAGCTCTATTGCGTATCCTACGCGCCGTTTCGCGGCCGCCAGGACCCGCTGATCGAAGGCACCCGCGTCGAGGCGTGGCAAATCGACGAGGATCTGGCGCTCCTCTCCAAATTCACCGGCTGCATCCGGACCTATTCGGTCGACGATGGCCGCGGCGACGTGCTGGAGAGCGCGCGGCGGCACGGGCTGAAGGTGCTGCACGGCATCTGGGTCTCGAGCGATAAAGAGCGGACTCGCCGCCAGGTCGAGACCACGATTGCGCTCGCCAAAGCCTATCCGGACGTCATCGCGGCGGTTGTCGTCGGCAACGAGGTGCTGCTCCGCGGTGAAATGTCGGCCGCCGACCTCATTGCCATCATTCGCGACGTCAAGGCGCGGGTGTCGATGCCGGTCACCTACGCCGACGTCTGGGAGTTTTGGCTGCGTTACCCCGACGTGCAAAACGCCGTAGACTTCGTCACCGTCCACATCCTGCCCTATTGGGAAGATTTCCCGATCCCCGCGGCGGGTGCGGCTGCGCATGTGGAAGCGATCCGCAGCAAAGTCGCGGCCGCATTCCCCAGCAAAGAAATTGTCATCGGCGAATTCGGGTGGCCGAGCGCTGGACGCATGCGCGAGGGCGCGCGGCCGTCGCCGTCGAACCAGGCCCGCGCGATCGCTGAAACGCTGGCGTTGGCGCAGCGCGAGAATTTTCGCGTCAACGTCATCGAGGCGTTCGACCAGCCGTGGAAGCGGGCGCTGGAAGGCGCCGTCGGGGGCTATTGGGGCATTATCGACCGCGCGACCAGCGCGCCGAAATTTCCTTTCGCCGGCGGCGCCGTGTCCGATCATCCGCACTGGCCGCTCCAGGCTCTGGCCGGCATCATCCTCGCCGCGCTCGCTTTCGGCGCGGCATTCGCGGCCGGAAGAGCGAAAGGACTGCCCGCCTTGTTGTGGGCCAAGGTTGCCGGCCTGACATTTTTGCCCGCGATTTTGTTTGGCTGGACGATCGAAACCGTCGGCGTCGAAAGCTTCAGCGTCGGCAGTTGGCTCCGTTCGCTGGCGTTTGCCGCGGTCGCGGGCGCAGCGCCCGTCGTCTGCGCCGGCGCTTGCGCCGCGGGCCGGGGAGCGCCGGCATTTTCCATTCTGCTCGGTCGCGGCAGGGACCGTCGCGACGGGTTCGATTGGGCGGTCGGCGGCACGCTGATTGCGCTGACCCTTGTTGCAGTCGAGGCGGCGCTCGGTCTCGTTTTCGATCCGCGCTACCGCGACATACCGTTCGCGCCGTTGACCGCGGCTGCGCTGCCTTTTCTGGTGCTCACATTCGCCGCGCCGCGTCCGGGCGGCCCGCGTGCGATCGCCGAATCCGTTGCCGCCGCCGTGCTCGCTCTGGCGGCCGGTTACGTAGTTTTCAATGAGACTTTTGCCAATTGGCAGGCGGTTTGGTTCTGCGCGGGACTGATCGTTCTGGCCTTCATCCTGGCGCGGGCACGGGACGCGCCAGACTCAGGATAAGGACGCCCGCGGCGAGCGCCGCCAGATCGGTGTTGTGCAGCACCACGCCGAAGGCTGCGGCCGCAAGCGCGACCGCGGTCAGAACGAGCGAAGGCCGCAGCAGATTGAGCACGGCCGCCGCTAACGCGATGCCGCCGAAGACCTGGTATCTGGTCAGGACGAGGGCGAGGCGAAACGTGCCGCACAGCCAAGTGTCGAGCCCGCCGTAGCAGGCGATCGACGCCGTGCTGTTCTCCATCACCGTGTAGCGCAGATACATCGCCTCTCCCAGCGCGAGGAAGGCGACGACCAGGAGCCAATTGGTCTGGCGTGCTGTCGGCAGGAAAAGTGGGCGGCGCATCGTGCAACCGTTATTACAGGGCGCATCAAAAGCTCAAGCTGGAAACCCATAACCACGAACCGGCCAGCGTGTCACCGCCGCGCCAATTCAAACAACCGTGGCTATGGATCGTGGCGCTCGCTGGCAACACTGGCCCGGGCGGAGTGAGCCGGGGCTGCGTGCAGCGCCAATTGGCCGTCGAACATCGTCGGCTGGCAGGCCTGCTTGAACGTCGCGAGTGCCGCGCAAAGCCGCGCCGCTTCTTCGGCATTGGCGAATGGGCCAACTACCAGCCGCAGTTCGGTTCGGCTCGATCGCCGATTGTCGCGCAACGTCACGCTTGGATGCAGGCGCTCGAAAAGCTGCCAGTGCGCGGCGCGCAGTGCGGTCCAGCGCGTTTGCAGAGTTTTGATAGAGCCGGCGCTGCCGATATCCGCGCCGTAGGCCGGCGGGTGCGCCGCCGGGGCGCTCTCCGCGGGCGGCGATAGGGTAGGCGACGCGGCAGGTGGCGATATGGCGGCCGGCGCAACGTCCGGCGTGCTCGTCGCCGAAGCAGCCGGCGGCGCCGCGAGCATCGCCGCGATCGTGGCTGAAGTCTCCGCAACCGCAGGACCCTCGCCGGTCGGCCACGGCGGGGCCTGCGCGCTGGCGGTTCTTGCGGCTTCGATTTCCTGGCTGATCGAACCCGTCATGTCCGCCATATCGCGCTCTAGGGTAGCGAGCCGGGCGGTCGTGCGGTCGTGGTCTGTTTTGAGGTCTTGCACCGCCCGCGCGAGCAGGCGCGTTGCCGCCTCCGCGTCGAAAGCGGGCGGTGGGACATGGCTTGGCCGCACCAAGCCGAAGCTCATGGAAGCCAGAGCGTCGGCAGCTTTTTGCGCACCGACGTCGCTTTGACTGCTCAAGACCGCGACCAGAAGCGCAATCGCCGCCGCCCCGCCCCACAGCGCCTGCGGCCGGAACCGCTGCATGAGGTCCATCGCATAGTTTTCGGCTCGATCCAGCATTGCTGCCGCTCCGGGACTGCGCTGTGAACGTCGCGCTGCGAATCACCGACAAAATAGCAGATTCGATTGCTTGGGCGCGGCGGCGCTCCCCCTTGGTGGTACCCTCGGTAGCCCCTTGGCGCTTCCCCACTTGGAGCGCGGACCGCGGGTTTCTCTTAGCGCCGGCCGCGCATCCGGATCGCGACTTTCGGCGCGCAACCGGCTCGGCTATGAGAGCGCCGCAGAGGTTGCCGATGAAGCCGAGACAAAGCCTTGCGATCGTGCTTGCCGCCGGCGAGGGCACGCGCATGCGTTCGGCGCTACCCAAGGTGCTGCATTCAGTCGCCGGCCGGACCCTGCTTGGCCATGTGCTTGATGCGATCGCCAATGCCGGCGTCACGGCGACCGCCGTCGTTGCCGGCCCGGGCCAAAACGCGGTCGCCGAAGAGGCTAGGCGTATTGCGCCGCGCGCGGAATGTTTCGTGCAGCGGGTGCGCCGCGGTACGGCGCACGCGGTGCTGGCGGCGAAATCCGCCATCGCGCAGCGGGCCGACGATATCCTCGTCGTCTACGGCGACACGCCGCTGATCCGTCCGGAAACGCTGAAAGAGTTGCGTGCGCCGCTCGCGGCGGGCGCCGCGGTCGCGATACTGGCGTTCCGGCCCTCCGATCCGTCGGGTTACGGCAGGCTAATCGTCAGCGGCGATAGGCTTGTCGCCATCCGCGAGGAAGCCGACGCCAGCCCCGACGAAAAGGCGATCGCTCTTTGCAACGGCGGCATTATGGCGCTCGCCGGAGCGCACGCGCTTGCGATTTTGCAGCGGATCGGCAACCGCAATCGCAAGGCCGAGTTTTATTTGACCGATGCGGTCGAAGTCGCGAACGGCATGAAGCTTGACGCGGTGGCGATCGAAGTCGAGGAGGACGATGTGCGTGGCATCAATACCAAGAGCCAGCTCGCCGAGGCGGAAGCAGTGGCGCAGCAGCGTCTGCGCCAGGCCGCGCTCGACAAGGGTGTCACGTTCGTGGCGCCGGAGACCGTATTCCTGAGCGCCGATACGAAATTCGGCAAGGACGTGGTGGTCGAGCCCTACGTGGTGTTCGGCGAGAAGGTGACGGTGGAGGATGAGGTGGTCATCCACGCGTTTTCACATCTAGCCGGTGCTCATATCGGCAAGGGCGCTTCGATCGGCCCCTACGCCCGGCTGCGGCCTGGCACGCGGATCGGCGTCGGCGTCCGCATCGGAAATTTCGTCGAGACCAAGGAAGCCGCGATCGAAGCCGGCGCCAAGATCAATCACCTGAGCTACATCGGCGACGCTTCCCTCGGCGCCAACGTCAATATCGGCGCCGGTACGATCACCTGCAATTACGATGGCGGTGAAAAACATCGCACCGTGATCGGCAAGGACGCCTTCATCGGCTCAAACTCGGCGCTGGTCGCGCCGGTCAAGATCGGGGCGGGCGCTTATATCGGCTCCGGCTCGGTGATCACCGAGAATGTGCCGCAGGACGCGCTCGCCTTGGCGCGCGGCCGCCAAGTCGTTAAGGAAGGCGGCGCGGCGCGGTTGCGCTCGCGGCGCTCGCTGGGCAAGAAGAAGCCGCCGGCGCGCCCCAAGAAGCGTGATTAGGCGCGATTAGCCGGTCTGTTCCACCCGTTCGCCGAGGTGTCACGGAGCGCAACGTTTCTTTATTTGGTTCCGGCTACGATTGCGCTTTACGGTTAACGGCTTAGCGACCTTCGCTGCAGCGGCGATTTAAGGAAACCGGCCACTCGCATGTGCGGCATCATCGGGATCATCGGCCAAGAACCGGTCGCACCGCTTTTGATCGATGCGCTCAAGCGCCTCGAATACCGCGGCTATGATTCCGCGGGCGTCGCGACGCTCGAGCATGGCGTGCTGACGCGTCGCCGCGCCGAGGGCAAGCTCAAGAATCTCGAAAAAAAGCTCGCGCAAGAGCCGCTCGCCGGGACGATCGGCATCGGTCACACCCGCTGGGCGACACATGGCCGTCCCACCGAGAACAATGCGCATCCGCACGCGACCGAGCGGCTCGCCGTAGTGCACAACGGCATCATCGAGAATTTCGGCGAATTGCGTCACGAGCTGGAAAAGAACGGCGTCAAATTCGCGACGGAGACTGACACCGAGGTCATCGCGCATCTGGTCAGCGAAGAGATCAAGCGCGGCCGTGCGCCGGCGGAAGCCGTCAAAGCCGTGCTGCCGCGGCTGCGCGGAGCCTTCGCGCTCGCGTTTCTGTTCGCTGGCGAAGAGAAACTTCTGGTGGGGGCCCGAAAGGGCTCGCCGCTCGCGATCGGGTTCGGCGACGATGCAATGTATGTCGGCTCCGACGCGATCGCGCTCGCCCCGTTCACCGATACCGTGAGCTATCTCGAAGACGGCGACTGGGTCGTCATCAACGACAAGCGCGCGGAAATTCGTGACGCCAAGAACAAAATCGTCGACCGCCAGGTGCTCAGATCGCAGGCCTCCGTGATGCTCATCGACAAGGGCAATCATCGGCACTTCATGGCCAAGGAAATCCACGAGCAGCCCGAGGTCGTCGGCCATACGTTGGCGCATTATCTCGACATGGTCGGCGAGCGCGTCGCGTTGCCGATGGCGCTGCCGTTCGATTTCCGCGCGCTCAAGCGTGTGTCGATCGCCGCCTGCGGCACTGCCTATTACGCGGGTATGGTCGCGCGCTATTGGTTCGAGCGTTTCGCCCAGCTTCCGGTCGAAGTCGATGTCGCCTCCGAGTTTCGCTACCGGGACGTGCCGCTCGATCCCGGCGCGCTCGCGATCTTCATTTCGCAATCGGGAGAGACGGCCGACACTCTCGCGTCGCTGCGCTACGCGCGCGAGCAAAAGCAGCACGTTCTTTCGATCGTCAACGTGCCGACCTCGACCATTGCCCGCGAAAGCGACATCGTGATGCCGACGCTTGCGGGGCCCGAGATCGGCGTGGCGTCCACCAAAGCTTTCACGTGTCAATTGGCGGCTCTTGCCGCGCTGGCGCTGGCGGCGGGCCGTGCGCGGGGCGTGCTTTCAGCCGCCGACGAGAAGCGCATGGTGCAGGCGTTGATCGAAGTGCCGCGGCATCTGACCGAGGCGCTGGCGCTTGAGCCGCAGATCGAGCACCTGGCGCGCGATCTCGCCAAATCCCGCGACGTGCTCTATCTCGGCCGCGGCACCGGTTATCCGATCGCGCTCGAAGGCGCGCTCAAGCTCAAGGAAATCTCCTATATCCATGCCGAGGGCTATGCCGCCGGCGAACTCAAGCACGGCCCAATCGCGCTGATCGACGAAACCATGCCCGTCGTGGTGATCGCGCCCTACGATCGGGTGTTCGACAAGATCGTCTCCAACATGCAGGAAGTCGCAGCCCGCGGCGGCCGGCTCATTCTCGTGACCGACGCCAAGGGCGCCGCGGCAGCCGCGGGTCAGGCGCTCGCGACGCTGACGCTGCCGACCATGCCGGCGATGGTGACGCCGCTCGTCTATGCCGTCCCGGTGCAGTTGATCGCCTATCACACCGCCGTCGCCCTGGGCACCGATGTCGATCAGCCGCGCAACCTCGCGAAATCCGTAACGGTCGAATAACAAAGCCGCACCGAGACGGCGGGGGCCCCTGTGCGAACGCGCCGCATCGTTATATAGATGCTGGCCTCTGAGGCTGTGTCGACCGACCGAGCAAAAGATGAGCGATCAGCAACCGAGCGAGGCGATTACGCCCAGCGCAGTCAAGCCTTCGGCCGGGCTCGCCGGCCGCATCCGCAACTATTTTTTGACCGGATTGATCGTGGCCGGCCCGGTGGCGGTGACGGCGTGGCTGATCTGGTGGTTCGTCACCTGGGTCGACAACCTGGTGCGACCGGTTATTCCGGTGACTTACCGGCCGGAAACGTATCTGCCCTTCGACATTCCAGGCCTCGGCCTGATCATCGTTTTTATCGCGCTGACGCTGCTCGGCTTTCTCACCGCCAATTTTGTCGGCAGGGGGCTAATCGGCTTTGGCGACAGCTTGTTGAATCACATGCCGATCGTGGGGCCGATCTACCGCACCACCAAGCAGATTTTCCAGACGCTTTTCTCAGGCTCGGAATCGAGCTTCCGGCATGTCGGGCTGGTGGAGTTTCCGGCGCCGGGCATGTGGTCGCTCGTCTTTCTGACGCAGCCGCCGACTGCGTCAATTGCTTCGCATTTGCCGCAGATCGAGCATGTCTCGGCGTTTATGCCGTGCACGCCAAACCCGACCACCGGCTTTTTCTTTTATGTGCCCCGGCGCGACGTGATCGACCTCGACATCACGGTCGAGCAGGCGATGTCGCTCCTTATCTCCGCGGGGATCATTCAGCCCGGCAGCGATCCGCAGGGTAAGCTCAGCGCGCTTGCGCAAACCGCCCGCGCCGCGCAAGTCGCCCGCAAGGCGGCGCCCAGTCCGGCGGAATGACATCGATTATCGGCGCGGCGCCGCTGTGCTATCGTTGCGGCATAAGACGCGACTAAACGGGGAGTGCGAGATTTAAGGGGGGCCCCATGGGCTTTTGGCAAACGATAGCTTCGGGCTTTTCCAATTATGTGAACTTTTCCGGCCGCGCCTGCCGGTCCGAGTATTGGTACTGGGTTTTGTTCGTTTTTCTTTGTGATATTGCGGCGCTGGTCATCGACACGGCCATCGGCGTTTACGTCGTCAGCAGCCTGTTTCATCTCGCTGTTTTGCTACCCAGCCTGGCGCTGGCGGTGCGGCGACTGCACGATCTGGACCGTACCGGGTGGTGGCTGCTGTTGGCTCTCATTCCGCTCATCGGCGAAATCATTCTGCTGATTTGGTTCTGCACCAAAGGGACGGAAGGATCGAACCGCTTCGGTCCGGATCGGTTGGCGGAACTGGCGGCGGTGCAAATCAGCCCGCGCCCAGCAACCTGATCGCCTCGTCGGTCAGCTGGGTTGATCTTCCTTTGGTGAACGACATCTGCCCGAACCATTATCGGGGGCGCCTTCGCTGCTTTTTGGGCAACGCCCGCTTCACGTCGCGTCCGGCGTATAAGATACGATCAATAACGACGGCGCCGGGCTCTACGTGAAAGGCGATAGTGACGCGTCTCTCGAATCCCGTGATACGCAAACCAGGGCGCAGATCGTCGCGTTTTGTGCCGCGCGCGGCGGAGAATTTGAATCCCGCACAATGGGATTCGATCCGCTCGATATAGCCGATGGCGCGCGCTGGTCCCGACCGCTTGGCGATGTAGTCGTAAAGATTGAAAAGATCGGTCGCGGCTTCGGGCGAGAAAACAACTCTACGCTCCACGTTTCGGCGCCTTGAGTCTCGCCGCATGATGGGCCCGAACCGCCGCGAAGACGCTTTCGGCCGAAACGGCCCGGCCGGGATCGGCCTTCATGGCATCATAAACCGGTGCCACCTCGGAGTTCAGCCATTGCTCGACAGCGGTATCGCGCTCCTGGAGGGCACGCAGGCCCGCCCTGACAACTTCGCTCGCAGACGCGTAAGCCCCGGTACGAACCTGAGCGTCGATGAATTTTGCCTGTTTCGCCGGAAGGCTGAAGGTGCGTTTTTGCACGGCGGTCATCGCGCATCCTTGTGACTTCAAATTTTTTCTTCCGGTACGATAAAGCCATACCGTCGCTTCTGCAACAAAATCAGCCCGCGCCCAGCAACCTGATCGCCTCGTCGCGCGAGAACAGATAAAGCAACTGGCGTAGTGCGGCGCCGCGCGGCGATGCGAGTTTCGGGTCGCGGTTAAGAACGAGTGCGGCGTCCTCGCGCGCCGCGCTCAAAAGCTTGCCGTGGACTTCGAGGCGGGCGATGCGGAAGCCCGGCAGGCCGCTTTGCCGCGTGCCGAGCAAGTCGCCCTCGCCCCGCAGCCGCAAATCCTCCTCGGCAATGCGAAAGCCGTCGTCGGTCTCGCGTAAAATGGCGAGCCGCGCTTTCGCGGTCTCGCCGAGCGGCGCCTTGTAGAGCAGGAGGCAAATCGAGCGCTCGCTGCCGCGGCCGATGCGGCCGCGTAGCTGGTGAAGCTGTGCAAGCCCGAAGCGCTCGGCGTGCTCGATCACCATGACGCTTGCTTGAGGCACGTCGACTCCGACCTCGATCACGGTCGTGGCGACGAGGATGCGCGCCGAGCCTTCGGCGAACCGCGCCATGGCGCGATCCTTGTCGGCGCCGCGCATGCGGCCGTGGATCAGCTCGACGGTATCGCCGAAACGCTCTTTCAGGTCCTCGTAACGGTCCTCGGCGGCGGCGAGGTCGATTAATTCGGATTCCTCGATCAACGGGCAGACCCAATAGACGCGGCGGCCGTCGTCCAGCGCGCGCCGAACCGCGTCGATGACCTCGGCAAGCCGTTCCAGCGGCAGCGCGCGGGTGTCGATCTTCTGCCGACCGGCGGGCTTTTCGCGCAGCTCCGAGACGTCCATGTCGCCGAAATAGGTGAGCACGAGGGTGCGCGGGATCGGCGTCGCGGTCAGCACCAGAAGGTCGACTGCGTCGCCCTTGCGGGCCAATGCGAGCCGCTGATGCACGCCGAAGCGGTGCTGCTCGTCTACGACGGCAAGTGCGAGATCGGCAAACGCCACGTCGTCTTGAAAGAGCGCGTGCGTGCCGACGATCAGGTCGATGTCGCCCGCGGCGAGCGCCGACAAGATCTCCGGGCGTTCGCGGCCACGCTCGCGGCCGGTGAGGATGGCGACGCGGATGCCGGCTGCGGCGGCGAGCGGCGCGATGGTGGCGAAATGCTGCCGCGCCAGGATTTCCGTCGGCGCCATGAACGCGGCCTGCCGGCCGGCCTCGATCACGGTCGAGGCGGCAAGGAGCGCGACCACGGTCTTGCCCGAGCCGACGTCGCCGTGCAGAAGCCGCAGCATGCGGTTCGGCTGCGCCAGGTCCGCGATGATGTCGGCGACCGCGCGCTGCTGCGACGGCGTCAGCGAATAGGGCAGCGCCTTGACGATGCGGGCCCGCAACAGGCCCTCGGCGGCGCTGCCGCGCCCGGGGCGGGCGCGCATGCGGCCGCGCAGCAGCGCGAGCGCGAGCTGGCCGGCGAGCAATTCGTCGTAGGCAAGCCGCGACCACGCCGCGCTTTGCGGCTCAAGGTCGGAGGGGCTCTGCGGCCGATGCACGCTACGCAACGCCGCGGCGAAGTCCGGAAAGCCGCTGCGCTTGAGCCAGGCGGCGTCCTGCCACTCGGGGAGATCAGGCACGCGCTCGAGTGCCAGCGTGAGCGCCTTGCGCAGCTGGTTGGGATAAAGCCCCTCGGTCAGCGGATAGACCGGGTCGATGAGCGGCAGCCGTGCGAAGGCCGCCTCGTCCCCGACCCAGTCGGGGTGCACCATCTGCAAATGACCGTCGTAGAGCGTCGCGGTGCCCGAGACGTAGCGCACCTCCCCGACCGGCAGGAGCTTCTCCAGGTAATCCTTGCGCGCGTTGAAATAGGTGATGGTCAGTGTGTTGTTGGTGTCGTCGCTCGCCGTGACGTTGTAGGGCACGCGCGGCCGGTTCGGCGGCGGCGCCCGGTGGCGATCGATCGTGACCGCGACCGTCACCACCGTATCGGGCACGACCTCTGAGAGTTTCGGCCGATTGCGCCGGTCGACGAAGCCGGTCGGCAGGTGGAGCAAGAGATCGACGACGCGCGGCTTCTCGCCCTCGCGCGCGAACAGACGCTCGAACAGCTTCTCCAGCTTCGGCCCGATGCCGGGGAGGCTCGAGAGGGTGGCGAAGAACGGATTGAGCAGCGGCGGACGCATCGAAATCTCTTTGGCACTTCGATCTGGCGCTACGTCATTCCGGGGCCGGGCGCAGCGAAGAGCTGAAAGCCATTACCACGACCCGGGAATGTGGATTCCCGTCCCGGCGCTTTGCGCCGTTCCGAAATGACCGGGGAATTATGCGCCGCGCCGCTGACATCTTCTGCATCGCCCTCTATATAGGCCTCGCCCGGCCGCGTCCGGGCTTTTGGCGTTCGACTGACACGCGGATTTGCGCCCTGAATTGGCGCCTGCGGCGCGCTTGGATGACACGATGACCGAACGTTCGAGCGAAGGACTGGACGCAAGGCGGCGGAAGCTTCTGTTTCGTGCCTGGCGGCGCGGCGTGCGCGAGATGGACTTGATCATCGGCCGCTTTGCCGACGTCCATATCGAAGCGTTCGATGACGCCGGCCTCGACGATTTCGAGCGGCTGATCGAAGCCCCGAACACCGCGCTTTATTCCTGGGTGACAGGCACTGAGGCGGTTCCGGCGAATTACGACACCGCCGTGCTCGCCGAGCTTCGGGCATTTCACGCGCGCGCGGACAAGACCGCGCATGAGGCGAAACCGTGATCGCGCCGATCCGCAACCCGGCGCGCTCGCCGGCACAGCGTCTGGCGCCCGGGCGGCCGCTGCTTCTTGCCGGCGTCGCCGACGGCGCCGAGGGACTGGTGCTTGCCGATCTCGCGCGCGCGACGGCTGCGAGCGCGAATGCGCCCGCGGTCAGCCTCGCCGTGATTTGCCGCGACGGCGCGCGCATGGCCATGCTGGCGCGCTCATTCGGCTTCTTCGCGCCAGATATCGAAGTGCTCGAATTCCCGGCCTGGGATTGCCTGCCCTACGACCGGGCGTCGCCGCATGCCGACGTGGTGGCCGCGCGCATGCAGGCGCTGTCGCGCCTCGCCCACATCAAAGGCCGCGACAAGCCGGCGGTCGTGCTCACCACCGTCAACGCGATCCTGCAGCGCGTGCCGCCGCGCGAGACGCTTGCCCGGCAATCGCTGTCGGCCGCCGCCGGCGGTCTGTTGCCCATGGCGGGTGTGACGCAGTGGCTCGAGCTCAACGGCTTCAACCGGGCCTCGACCGTGCGCGAGGCCGGCGATTACGCTCTCCGCGGCGGCATCGTCGACCTGTTCGCGCCGGGCATGGATGCTCCGGTGCGGCTCGACTTTTTCGGCGACACGCTGGAATTGATCCGCCGCTTCGATCCGGAAACGCAGCGCACCACCGAAGAATTGCGCACGCTAGACCTCATGCCGATGGCGGAGTTCCAGCTCACGCCGGAGACGATACGGCTGTTCCGCACCGGCTATGTCGCGGCCTTCGGCGCCGCCGGTCCCGACGACATGCTTTACGAAGCCGTGAGCGAAGGCCGCCGCTCGCCCGGCATCGAGCATTGGCTGCCGCTGTTTCACCAGCGCATGGAGACGTTGTTCGATTATCTCGAACGCGCGCCGATCGCGATCGAGCCGCTGGCCGAGGAAGCCGCGCACGAACGGCTCGCGCAAATCGCCGATTATTTTCAGGCCCGCAGGGAAGCGCTCGATCACGCCGACGCCGGCGCGCCTTATAAGCCGTTGCCGCCGGACCGGCTCTATCTGCCCGAAAGCGAGTGGCGCGAGCGGCTCGATCGCGCGGCGCTGGCGCGCGTCTCGCCGTTCGCGGGCGAGGGCAATCCCGACGCCATCGAGATCGGCGCCCGCGCCGGCTACAACTTCACGGCCGAACGGAGCGAGCCGGGCACCAACGTCTTCGAGGCGGTGAAGAAGCGCGTCGAGGCGCTGCAATCCGCCGGCAAGCGCGTCGTCGTCGCACTGTGGAGCGAAGGCTCGCGCGACCGCATGGCGCACGTCCTTGGCGAACACGGCCTGTTCAATCTCACGCCGGTTGCCTCATGGCCGCAGGCGCTGACTCTGACGCGCGCCGAGATCGGGCTGGCCGTCCTCGGCGTCGATGCCGGCTTCGAGACCGCCGACATAGCCCTCATCAGCGAGCAGGACATTCTCGGCGAGCGGCTCATCCGTCCGCGCCGGCAATCCAAGCGCGCGGAGAATTTCATCGCCGAGGTGACGAGCCTGTCGGCGGGCGATCTCGTCGTCCACGTCGATCACGGCATCGGCCGCTTCACCGGGCTTCGCGCCATCGAGGCGGCGGGCGCGCCGCACGATTGCCTGGAAATCCACTATGCCGGCGGCGACAAGCTGTTCCTGCCGGTGGAGAACATCGAGCTTCTGTCGCGCTACGGCGCGGAAGGCGCCCACGTCGAGCTCGACCGGCTCGGCTCGAGTGCGTGGCAGGCGCGCAAGTCGCGCATGAAGAACCGCATCCGCGAGATGGCGGGCGAGCTGATCAAGGTCGCCGCCGCGCGGCAATTGCACGAAGCGCCGCGGCTCGCCGTCGAGACCGGCATCTACGATGAATTTGCCGCCGCCTTCCCCTACGAGGAAACCGACGATCAGCAGGCCGCCATCACCGCCGTGCTCAACGACCTCGGCTCCGGGCGGCCGATGGATCGGCTCATCTGCGGCGACGTCGGCTTCGGCAAGACCGAAGTGGCTTTGCGTGCCGCCTTCGTCACGGCGATGAATGGCAAGCAGGTCGCGGTCGTGGTGCCGACGACGCTGCTGGCACGCCAGCACTTCAAGACCTTTTCCGAACGGCTGCGCGACTATCCGGTGAAGGTGGCGCAAGCCTCGCGGCTCGTCACCGCCGTGGAGCTTGCGAAAACCAAGAAAGGCCTCGCCGACGGCGACATCGACATCGTCGTCGGCACCCATGCGCTGCTCGGCAAGACCGTCAAGTTCAAGGATCTGGGGCTGATCGTCGTCGACGAGGAGCAGCATTTCGGCGTCGCGCACAAGGAAAAGCTCAAGCAGATGCGCGCCGAGGTGCATGTGCTTACGCTGACCGCGACACCCATTCCACGCACGCTCCAACTGGCGCTGTCCGGCGTGCGCGAAATGTCGATCATCGCCACGCCGCCGGTGGACCGGCTCGCGGTGCGCACCTTTGTCGTGCCGTTCGACGCCGTCGTGGTGCGCGAGGCGCTGTTGCGCGAGCGCTATCGCGGCGGCCAGTCGTTCTATGTCTCGCCGCGCATCGAAGATCTCGCCGAAGCCAAAGCCTTCCTCGACAAGACCGTGCCCGAGGTGCGCGTCGCCGTCGCCCACGGCCAGATGCCGGCCTCGGTGCTCGAAGACGTGATGAGCGCGTTCTATGACGGCAAGTTCGACGTACTGCTTTCCACCTCGATCGTCGAATCCGGCCTCGACATTCCGACCGCGAATACGCTCATCGTGCATCGCGCCGACATGTTCGGGCTGTCGCAGATCTACCAGCTGCGCGGCCGCGTCGGCCGCTCGAAGCTGCGCGCCTACGCGCTCTTGACGCTGCCGGCCAAGCGCAAGATCACGCCGCAGGCCGAGCGCCGCCTGAAGGTGCTGCAATCGCTCGACACGCTCGGCGCCGGCTTCCAGCTCGCCTCGCACGATCTCGACATCCGCGGCGCCGGCAATCTTCTCGGCGAGGAGCAGTCCGGCCACATCAAGGAAGTCGGCTACGAGCTTTACCAGCAAATGCTCGAAGAGGCGGTGCTGAGCCTCAAAGCCGGCATCAGCGCGCCGGTCGCCGACAAATGGTCGCCGCAGATCACCATCGGCACCGCGGTGCTGATTCCGGAGGATTACGTCGCCGACCTGCCGGTGCGGCTCGCGCTCTACCGCCGCCTCGCCGAGATCGAGGACGACCGCGACATCGAGGCGTTCGCCGCCGAACTCGTCGACCGCTTCGGCCCGCTGCCCGAGGAGGTCGAGCATCTGTTGCAGGTCGTCGGCATTAAGGCGCTGTGCCGGCGCGCCAATGTCGAGCGCATCGAGGTCGGCCCGAAGGGCGCGGTGCTGTCGTTCCGCGACAACATCTTCGCCAATCCCGAGGGGCTGATTTCATATATCGGCAAGCACGACGCCGGCGCGCGCGTGCGCCCCGACATGAAGGTGGTGTTCTTCGACGAGTTCGAGACGCCCGTGGCGCGGCTCATAGGCGCCGCCGCGATTTTGCGGACGCTGGTAGGAATTGCGGAGAAGGCGGCCAAGGCGGCGTAGAAGCTACTTTTCCGTAAGGAATCCCACCGATATCGGATGACGCTCTTCGAGTGCGCCTATCTTGCCCGCTCATGATCACAATAGTCGGGACCGATGCCGGAACCGATCTTCTGGTCGGGCTCAATTTTTCAGACTTCGCGCCATTGACGCGATACGTGGGTTGTAGGACGCAACCTCCAGTTCCGAAGGTAGAAAATAAATGTGCGGCCGCAGCTCAAAGGCTCGGGAATGTCGCGGGAAAACATCGGCTACGCCGTTCGCGCCTTCACCGAGCACGACGAGCATCCGGTGTTCTGGGGATATTTCCCCGCTTACGACTGGGTCGCGTTCTGCTGGCTGTTCGGCGACATGAACGAGCTGCCGTTTCATTTTCCGCAGCTCTGTCTCGACGTCAAACAATGGGCGATCGAGCTGGGCGACCCGGAGTTGCCGCATCAGGTCGGCGCGCGCCACCACGCGCTCGCCGACGCGCGGTGGACGAGGGATGCTTGGGCCTTCCTCGCCGGTCTTCATCCCGCTGGAGCGGCGCGCCGATGCGTCGGCGCGAAATTTCAGGATCGGCGCGCGGCAAGGCCGGCGTGAATGGCGGCGCTTGTCTCATTCGTCGTCATGCCCGCAACAAGTGCGGGCATGACGAGGCCGCGTGAGCGTCCCCTCACTGTCCGGCTGCACTGCCGCGCTTCGCGCCGCGCAGCGAGCGGAACGTGATGGAGTAGCGAAGCGCGTCGACCGCGGGGATGCTGTGCTCCCATTCGTCGCGTGAAGCGCCGCGCATGAGATAAACCGAGCGGCGGTCGAGTTGCATCGAAGCGCGCTCCCAGCCCGCGCCGCGCTTTCGCCGCATGCGGAACGTGCACGGCGAGAGCAGCGAGACGCCGATCACATCGTCATAGTTGGGCCGGTCGCGATGCCAGCCGATCGAAACGCCCTCCCGATATTCGGTGATCAGCGCGTGCGCCAAGCGGTCGGGCGCAAGCCCGGCGAAGGTCGCCGCGCGCTCGCGCAGCGGCAGCAAAAAGTCCGGCATGGGCTCCGCTTTCTTGAGGCCGCCGCCGTTGAAATCGTAGCGGTGCCCGAACGAAACGACGCGGCGCTTGCCGAGAAAGCCGTGAAACTCGAATTCCTTGAACGGCAGATCGGCAAACGCGGCGACCAGCCGCGCTTCCTCGGCGGCGTCGATCAGGTCCGGCGCATAGCGGAAGCCGGCCGGCATCGGCTGCGATTGAGCCGGCGCCGACGGCGGCTGAAAGAAAGCAAGCTGCTCGTGCTTCATGTCGGATTTCTTGTCGCGTGGAATGCGGCAGATAAGGATTGCAGCGCGGTTCTGCAAATAAACCCGCCGTGAAACCCGCAGCTTGGTCAGGCCGCCGGTGTCAACCGGCCATCGCGGCTTCGATAGCCCGCGCCCGTTGCAGCGCGGCGCCGAAGGTGCGGACCTTGCCCTTGGCGATGTCGTTGAAGTACGGCGGCAAGCTCGTCACTTCAAAGGCCGCGGTTGGCCGCGGCCAGTGGTAGAAAAATCCGGCCGCCATGATGACCTTGTTGAAGCCGCGCGCCGCGAAGTAGCGCGCCAGCAAACATTCGCCGGTGCTCGAATAGCAATATTCTTCCAGCGGGTTCTGGCCCTCAAGCCAGGCAACGAGGCTTGCGGGCGAGAACGGGTCGTTCCTGATTTGCCATTTCGGATCGTAGAGCATCGCGATCGTTCCCAACGAGCCAGGAATCGAGTCTGTTAGCGGGATAATACCCGAAAGCGCCGCCGGTTTCCTCTCGTCGCGCTGCGTCGCCTCGTCGGGGACAAATCTTGACAATCGTCCCGTATTCGGCTACATTCCAAAGAATCTCGCTCAGTGAAGGACGCCTTCGGCCGAGGGTACTCCTGAGGGTGGAGCGAGAGCGGTGCCCGCGCGCGGAGCGATACACTCCGCCTCCGGGCAGCTTCGGGCATCATGTTGGCCGGCACTACGACCGGTCCGGGAGGTGCATTCCCTGGACTGGGACAGGCGGGCGCGGCTAACGACCGCGTCACAGCGCGAGGTCTTCGCTCCCCGGTTGGAGCGAGCGTACCGGATCGAACGTCCTGCCGCGTCCCAGGAAGCCTGGCCTGAAGCTGACGCCGAACGGGCGCAAGCCCCGACGGTGTGAGCCGTGGTGGAACGCCGACAGGCGAGCGCGTGCCGCTCGCACGCGCGCCGCATCGCAAGATGCGGAGGTTACCAAACACGTTTGTCGGCGTTCCGCTTTCCTTTTATTGCCGGAAGCGAGCCTATAAGAAGTTCTTTCGGAGCTTCGTTGGCTCAATAGCCTTTACGGCTCGCTTCGAATTGCTTTGTCCGTTCTTTCCTTGGCGTGGTGGTTGGCAAAACTCGGGCGCGGACGCGTCGCGAGAATGCTCTGCCATGCCGTCATTGCAAGGAGCGACAGCGGCGAAGCAAATCCAGTTCGGCGCGGAGGGTTTGATTGACCGGTCGCCATAGCTGTCGAAGCGGGCGTGCACGCCCCGTCGCGTCGCAACGATGACGCGGACCAAAAGGCCCAATGACGGTGGACTGCTTAAGCGCGCAGGCGCGTATGGCGGCCGGCGGTGCGCTCGATGGCGCTGGCGAGATATTCCGGCGACTGCGCGCCGGTGACGATGACGCTGCCGCCGAAGATGAAGCAGGGCACGCCGTCGATGCCGGCTTCCTTGGCGGCATTGGCGTCGGCCTCGATGCGATCGACATCGGCGTCGCTGGCAAGAAGCCGCCGCACCAGGTCGCCGTCCATGCCGCAATCGACCGCGGCCTGGATCAGCGTCTTGGGGTCGGTCAAGTCGCCGGCTTCGGAGAAGTAAAGCTCCATCAGGCGCTGCTTCATCACGCCGGGATCGGTGGCGCTGCGCGACCACAAGATCAGGCGATGGCAGTCGAGCGTATTCGGCTGCCTGCCGATGACGTCGGAGGCGTAAAGCAGCCCCTCCAGCGCCGCCGCGGCGGCGACGCGCTCGGCGATGACGTTATAGCGCTCGGGGGAGCCGAATTTGGTCTCGAGATAAGTCTGCCGGTCGATGCCTTCGCGCGGGATCCACGGATTGAGGAAATAAGGCCGCCAGTTGATTGCGACCGCAATGTCGGGAACGAGCTCGAGCGCCGCTTCCAGCCGGCGCTTGCCGATGAAGCACCACGGGCACACGACATCGGAGACCACATCGATTTTAAGGGCGGGAGTGTCGGCGGACGTCGTGGTCATGACGGCACTTTCGATGTTCGGCGCGCAGTTTAGCGTATTTTCGCGGCCGTTTGGAATTCATGCCACCGCGGCAATACGCCCGCGCAACGATAGATGGGGCGCGGCTCACGCCGTCGCAACCTCGCCGACGACGCGCGCGATCAGCGAGTCGACGTTGTCGGTCGGCTTGAGCGTGGCAAGCGTCACCGCCGTCTCGATGCCGCTCTTGTCGCGGTCGGGCGCGAGCATGGTGTGCTTGAGCACGCTTGCGATCCGGCGCGCGACGACATGGGCGGCGCGCAGGTCGGTCTCGGTGAACACGGCGAAAATGGAATGGTCGGCTTCGCGGCAGGCGAAATCGACCTGGCGCATCAGGCGGCTGACGAGGCGGGCGGCGTCGAGGCTGATGCGATGGTCGCCGCGCTCAAACGAAAACCGCGCGATCGACAACCCGACGCCGCGCTTCTCGGCGTCGTCGACGGCGCGGTTGAGATCGCGCCAGAAAGCGTCATGGGCGAGAAGGCCGGTCGCAGGATCAATCATGCCCTTGGCGTCGAGCGATTTGAGCATGCGCTTGAGGCGCTCGCCGAAAGCGTGCAGGCGCACGAACGGCAGGAAGCGCTCGATCAGGCGCTCCGGACCTTCGGCGATGCGGTCGAGGTTCGGCAGATGGGTATAAAATTCGTCGACCACGCTTTGATGGCCGCCGAGCACCGCGACCGGCAGGTCGCGAAAGCGCACGTCCTCGGCGAGCACGGTCAGCAGCGCCTCGACGATGCGCGGGCCAAAGCCGTCGCCGATGACCATGCCGTCGATGTCCCGGGCGTTGAGCGCGCGCGCTGCGCTCTCGACCGACAGCGCGCCGACAAGGCCGACGCGCTCGCCGACGGCGACCGACAGCGCCGGATAGGAGCGGCCGCGGCCGGCGACCAGCACGATCGCTTCGTCGAGCGGGTCGGCCTCGGGCAGGTCGGGCAGCGGTTCGCCGTGCGAGGCCAACGTTTGCATGCGGCGCAACACCGTGCCGTGCAGCGTGCGGATGCGCAGCGCCGCGGCAATCCGGTGCGCTACGTGTGCCGCCGGCACGCTTGCCGAGATCGACAGCGCGTCGGCGACGGCGGATGGGTTGTCGTCGCGAACGCGGGCGATCACCGGCGTGAATGGGCCGTCGATCGTCTCGAGTTGTTCGGAAAGGGCGCCGGCAAATTCCTCGGCGCGGTCCGGGTCGCCGCACGGCTCAGCGAGAACGATTGCTTCCGGCGCCACGGAAGCGAGCGCTCCGGCGGCGTCGGGCCAGGAGGTTTCTATGATCGGAAACGCGCCGGCGGCGCGCAATGCCTCGACGATATCCGGCGCCGGGCTATCGGCAACAACGACGAACGGACCTTGCAACGGCATGGGGGACGCTTTTTCAGATGCGGCGCCGACCATGCCAGAGTGCTGTTAACGGGCCGTCAATATGAAGGCGCATTGTCGATGTGCGTGATCTTCCGAAGACCGCGACGACACCCCGGATCGCGTCCGGGGCAGGCGTTTTCGGGATCATGCGCCGGCGCCGGCCGCGGCGATATCTTGGTTGCTGCGATCGCGAAAAGCCGCAACCACCAGCGGGTTGACGCCGACGGTGGCAAGCACTGCCTGCATGGTGCCGCGGTCGGCGGCGTTGCCGATCAATCGTTGCCCGACCACCGCATCGGGCAGCACCGCGAGCGTCGCCGCCGCATCGATGCGGCTGACGACTTCTTGCAAGTCGCGTAGCGCAAAACGATAGCCGCCGACGCCGACGATGCCGGCGGGCGCGCCGGTGATCGCGACGGCATCGCCAGTGGAATCGGGCCGGCAGGCGTAGCCGGTATCGACCAGTCCGTTCGATGCGATCTTAAAGTACGGCAGCCCGGAACGTTCGATGCCGGGCGGAAAGGTATGATGCGGCACCATCGGGCCGCGGAACGCGATCGTGCCGGCGGGCGTCCGCACCAATTCCGCCACCACCGCGCCGCTTTCGCTGTCGCGCGGCGCGCGTATCGGACCAAGCGGGAATGGACGCGGCCTGCGGTCGCCGCCGCGGCGGCTCGCGACGAGCGCGGTCTCGCCGAAGATCGCAACATCGACCAGCGCCGCGTTCGGATCGCGCCAGGCCGGGCTGGCGGCGAGCTTGTCCGGGGCATGCCACGCGGCGAGCACGCACGCCGGAGCGCCGGCAGCAAAGGCGCCGGCGTCGCCCAATCCAAACGCGACGATGGCCGGCAGCACCAGCGTGCCGCAAGCTTCCTCGCGCTGCTGGCGGAGCAAAACCGCGGGATCGAAGGCCTGATGCAGGACAAGCGCGCCGCCGCACAGCAGCCACGGCAACAGCGTCAGGCAAAGTCCGGCGAACGAAACCGGCGGCATGGTCGACAGGATTCGCGCATTCTCGGCGAGCGCGCTTTCAGTAAGCACGGCAAGCCCGCCGGCGAAGAGTTCGGCGTGATTGCGCGCCACCGGCACCACGCCGCCTTCGCCGACGTCGAAAGTGACGGCGGCGACGTGACTGAAGGCGTCGCCGTTGCCGTTGCGCTCGACCGGCGGCGCCGGCTCCGGCGCCGCCGCAGCGAACAGATCGTCGAACGGCACGACGCCGTCGGGCAGCGCGTCGCCGAAGCCGCACACATAGCGGATCGAGAACACGTCGGCCGCCACGCCGAGCGCGAATTGGGCGTGATTGAAGTTGCCGACCCGGCCGCAGGTAATCAGGGCCTTGGCGCCGATCCGGGCCAGCGCGGCGACCGCATCGGCGCGGCGCCACAAAAGCGGCAGCGGCGCCACGATCATGCCGGCGCGCAGGATGCCGAGGATGGTCAGGATGTTCTCGGCGACGTTCGGCAATTGGACGCCGACAATGGCGTCGGTCGGCAGCCCCATGCCGCGCAGCCGTCCGGCGATCGCGGCGACGGCGCGGTCGGCCTCGGCGTAAGTGAGCCGCCGCGGCGCGCCCGCTGTGAAGCTTTCGCGGTTCGCAGGATCGGCGAGCGCGAGCGCCGTGGGATGGTAGCGCGCGGCGCGCCGGAAAATATCGTCGATGGTCGGACCGTTGCGGCGCTCCGCCGCCGCTGCGCGCGTAGGGTCGCCGAGTATCATTGCAGCGTCCGCTTGCCCTGGTACCACCAGGTTTCCGGCAAATAGCCGAACAGCGAGGTGCGCGCCGGATGCGCGATCCGCGTCCAGCGCGCGACCCATTGCTCGGGGAGGTAAAACAGCGGCACGACGTAACAGCCGGAGATCAGGAGCCGATCGAGCGCGCGGACGGCTGCGACAAACTCCGGGCGCTGGCGCGCGCGCAGCATGGCGGCAACCATGGCGTCGACGGCCGGGCTTTTGACGCCCATGTAATTGCGCGTGCCTTGTTCGTCGGCGGCGACCGAGCCGAAGTAGAAGGTCTGCTCGTTGCCGGGCGACAGCGACTCTTCCCAACGGTACTCGATCATGTCGAAGTCGAACGCGAGCCGCCGCTGGTCGTACTGCACGGCGTCGACGAGGCGCACCTCGGCGTCGATTCCGGCGCGGGCGACGCTTGAGGAAAGGGCGAGCGCGAGACGCTCATCGTCGCGGTTCGTCACCATGATCTCGAAGCGCAGCGGCTGACCGCTGGCGCGGTTGCGAAGCGTCGTACCCTTGAGCTCGTAGCCGGCGGCGCCGAACAGCGCCAGCGCCGCGCGCAGGTTTTTACGGTCGCGTCCGGAACCGTCGCTCACCGGCGGCGACCAGGTGCCGTCGAGCACATCGGTGCGCACCGCGCCCGGAAACGGCGCCAGCAGCGCGCGTTCACGTGCGTCGGCGGGGCGCCGATAGGCCGACAATTCCGAATCGTCGAAGAAGCTCGTGCTGCGCCGATAGAGATCGAAGAAGTAATTGTGGTTCACCCATTCGGCATCGAACAGAAGCGAGATGGCCTCGCGCACGCGGATATCGGAGAACATCGCGCGTCGGGTATTGAAGACGAAATCGGAGGCGAGCTTGGGGAGGCCATTGGCGAATGCTTCCTTGACCACGCGGCCGTCGCGCACTGCGGGGAAATCGTAGCCGGTCCGCCACCGGCTGGCGTCATTTTCGGTGCGGACGTCATAGAGGCCGGTCTTGAAAGCTTCGAAATAGGCGTTGGCGTCGCGGAAGTAATCGAAACGTAACTCGGCGAAGTTCCACAGGCCGCGGTTGATCGGGCGCCCGTTGCCCCAATAATGCGGATCGCGGCGCAACGTGAGGCTTTTGCCCGGATCAACCTCGGCGACGACGTAAGGGCCGCTGCCGACCGGTTTTGCCAGCGTCGTTTCCTCGAAGGTCGCAACGTCGATCGCGTGTTTCGGCAACACCGGCATCAAGCCGAGGATCAGCGGCAATTCCCGGTCGTCGCCGCCGAGATCGAAACGCACCGTGCGCTCGTCGAGTGCTTCGGCCGTCCGCACCTTGGAATAATAGCTGCGAAGATTCGGTCGGCCGTGGTCGCGCAGGAGCCGCCAGGAAAACACGACATCGGCCGCGGTGACGGGAACGCCGTCGGAAAAATGCGCGGCCGGATCGAGCGAGAAGGTGACGTAGCTGCGCGCGTCGTCGGTTTCGACGCTGCGCGCCAGGAGGCCGTAAAGCGTAAACGGCTCGCCGTAGCCCCGCGCCATCAGGCTTTCGATCACGTAGCCGCGCAGGCCAAGGGCGGCGACGCCTTTGACGATCATCGGATTAAGGCTGTCGAAAGTTCCAAGCACGCCCTGGACCAGGCGGCCGCCTTGCGGAGCGTCGGCCTCCGCATAAGGCATTGCGGTAAAATCGCCGGACATCGCCGGCGCGCCGTGCATCGCGATGGCGGACGCGGCCTCCGCCAGGGCAGGCGAGGCAAAGAGGCAGAGCGCGAACAGGCCCGCGTGCGCCATGCTTGCCGCTCGGGCGGCATGGGCGAGCAAGGCGGAACGAGCATGAGGATAAAGCATGAGCGCCTGTCACGGAGCGACGCGATTCGGACCGGAGAAGCAGCGAATGTAACAGAATATCAGCGCCGCCTTTATCTCTCCGCCAAAGTGGGCTATCGGAGGGTCCTTGCCGGATTGCGGTGTCACGCTGTTGCCGTAATCTGCGTCGAATGACCGCGCTGACGAGGGGGCCTCGCGCGGACGCGAGATGCGGCGGCGGTAGCCGGGAACAGCGATGCGGAAGCCGATGGTGTTCGGCTTGCCGGCGGCAGCACTAACAAGGGACTGCATTCACATGACCTATTCGACCGCGTCGGCAGCGGCGAGGCCGGCGAGCCGGACGCGCAGTTCTGCCGCTCAGGCGATCGTGGCTGGCCTTGTCAAGGCAGCCGCGCTTTCGTTGCCGTTGACGCTTGCGCTCGGCGTTGCCGTCGGCTCGCAGGCTTCTGCTCAGCAGAATGTCGCGCCAACCGTGCCGCCTCCGGCCAAGCATAGGACCAGGAAGCCGAAGCCGGAGCCGGAAGCGCAGCAGACCACGCCGGCCGCGCCGCCGCCAATGCCGGCGCAGGCCGGGCAACCGGCGGCCCCTGGCGGCCAGGCGCAGAACGGCCAACAGCCGGTGCAGCTGATTTTCTCGCCTTGGACCAAATTCTGCCTCAAGGGTGCGCCGGGGCAGACGCCGGCTGCGGACGCCAAAGAGGTCTGCTTCACCGGCAAGGACGCCCGCGTCGAGTCCGGCCAACCCGTGGCCGCCGCCGTCATCATTGAACCGCAGGGTCAGGAAAAGAAAGTTTTGCGCGTCACGCTGCCGCTCGGCATGCAGCTCGTGCACGGCACGCGCGTGATCATCGATCAGAACCAACCGATGACAGCGCCGTATGTGGTGTGCTTCACCAACGGCTGCATGGCCGATTATGACGCCAACGCCGAGATGATCGCCAAGATGAAGAAAGGGCAGGGGCTTGTCCTGCAGGCGATCAATGCCACCGGGCAGCCGATCAGCCTCGTGATGCCGCTGACCGATTTCGCCAAGGCGTATGATGGGCCGCCGACCGATCCGAAGGTCTTCGAAGAGCAACAAAAGAAGCTGCAGGAAGAGCTGCAGCGCCGCGCCGACGAAGCGCGCAAGAAGCTCGAGAGCCAGCAGGGCGCACCGACGTCTTCGGCCGCGCCGCCTGCGCCGGCCGGCAAGACGCAGTGAGTCAAAATCCCGGTGGTCCCCGCGGCGTGCGCCTCGGGGATCACGGAACTTTCGTGAGAATGAGTTGCCGGCGCTTAGTGCGTGGTCGATTGGCGCGGACGATAGCCGCCGTTGCCGTCGTCAATGAACACTTCCGCGACTTGCGGGTGGCGCACCGGCTCACCGGTATTGTCAGGCAATAGATTTTGCTCGGACACGTAGGCGATGTATTCCGTTTCGTCGTTTTCGGCGAACAGGTGATAGAACGGCTGATCCTTGTTTGGGCGCACGTCGGCAGGGATCGCCTCGTACCATTCTTCAGTGTTGCTGAAGATCGGATCGATATCGAAGACGACGCCGCGAAACGGAAACAGGCGGTGCCGTACCACCTGGCCGATCTGATATTTGGCGATCCGAAGCTTATTCATGGTGCAAACAAAATCACAGGATTGTGGCGGTCGGCAGGCCGCGCGTTGACGGTGCATTTTGCGTAGTTCATTGCACGATTCCTGGGCTGTTTATAGGCCGTAGCGCGCCGCTGTTTCCGCATCCTTGGCGGCGACGAGGCGGGCGAGGTCGACCAGAACTTTGGCCTGTTTCCAGGTGGCATCGTCCTGCATCTTGCCGTCGATCATCACGGCGCCCGAGCCGTCGGGCATGGCGGCGATGATTTTCTGGGCGAAGGCTACCTCGGCCGGTTCCGGCGAGAACACCCGCTGGGCGATCGCGACCTGGTTCGGATGGAGCGTCCATGCGCCGACGCATCCCATCAGGAAGCTGTTGCGGAATTGCGCCTCGCAAGCCGCGGCGTCGGCAAAATCGCCGAATGGGCCGTAGAACGGCTTGATGCCGGCTGCGGCACAGGCGTCGACCATTTTTGCAATCGTGTAGTGCCAAAGATCCTGTTGAAAAGCAGCGCGCGGCGCATCCGCCGCAGCCCCGGGCGCGGCATCGGCCAGCACCTTGTAATCGGGATGACCGCCGCCGACGCGAGTGGTCTTCATGGCGCGCGAGGCGGCGAGGTCGGCTGGGCCGAGGCTGATACCGTGCATGCGCGGCGAGGCGCTGGCGATGGCGGCGACGTTGTCGACGCCTTCGGCGGTTTCGAGAATGGCGTGGATGAGGATCGGCTTTGTCACGCCGTTCTTGGCTTCGAGTTGCGCAAGCAACTGGTCGAGGTAATGGATATCCCAAACGCCCTCGACTTTCGGCAGCATGATGACGTCGAGCTTTTGCCCAACCGCGCCGACGATGTCGCGGATGTCGTCGAGCACCCACGGCGAGTTCAGTGCGTTGATGCGCGTCCACAATCCGGTCGCGCCGAAGTTGTTGGCCTTCGCCATCGCGATGAAGCCGGCGCGGGCGGCTTCCTTGGCGTCGGCGGGAATCGCGTCTTCAAGATTGCCGAGCACCACGTCGACCTGACGGATGAGCTCGGGCACCTTGGCGCGCAACTTTTCGACGTGCGGCGGCACGAAGTGGATCATCCGCTCGAGCTTGAGCGGCAGCTCGCGCAGCGGCGTCGGCGCCCCGATCGCCAGCGGCTTGAAGAAATTACGCGGCAGCTTCATGCGACGGGCCCCCAGCCCCTGCTGGACCGACGGTAGGATGAAGGGCGGGACCGCGCCAAGCCGTTTTTCACGGCAATCGTGCCTAGGAAATGACGGTTGCTCACACCATCTCGCCGCGCATCAGCCGGGGCTGCGAGAGCGTCGGCGCAACTCCTTCCCGCATCAAGGCGCGCCGCAGTGGGCCGATGCGATCGACAAGGTAGAGCGACAGGCCGCGCACGCCGTGCAGCGGCAAAAAATCCGTCAGCAGGCTGCGATTGAGGAGGTCGATGGCTACGGTTCGGCTCGTAACGTCGGCGCGGCGTTGGGCGTCATAGCGCGCAAGTACGCGCGGTGCGCCGATGTCGCCATTTTGGCGTCGCGCATCGGCTACGATTTCAACCAATGTCGCCGCGTCGCGCAGGCCGAGATTTAAGCCTTGCGCGCCGATGGGCGGCACCAGGTGCGCGGCCTCGCCGACAAGCGCGATCCGCTCGCGCGCCATGACTTGCGCGGTTTCGACCGCAAGCGGAAATACACCGCGCCGGGCCTCGACGTGCATCGGGCCGAGGAACGAATGGGCGCGGCGTTCGATCTCGGCTGCGACCTCGGCATCGCTTGCCGCGGCGAGCGCGGCCGCGCGCGCGGGGTCGAGCACCCACACGAGGCTTGAACGTTGCCCGGGCAGGGGAACGAGCGTGAACGGCCCGCTCTCGGTGTGGAATTCGGTCGCGCTGTCGCGGTGCGGCCGGTCATGGGCCAGGTTTAGCGTCAAAGCGGTCTGCGGATAGGCGCGGCGGCGGGTAGCAATCCCGGCGGCGGCGCGGCAGAGCGAACGCTTCCCGTCCGCTCCGATCACAAGCGCGACGCGCGCGCTGCCGTCGGCGTGTCTTACGGTCACGCCGTCGGCGTCGGGTTCTACCGCGAGCGCCGCCGCGTTCACTCGCGGAATATTGAGTTCGGCGGCCTGCGCGTTGAGCGCGGTGATGAGATGACGGTTTTCGATATTGTAGCCGAAGGCGTCGAGGCCGATTTCGGCGGCGGTAAAGGCAACCTCAGGCGCACGAAAGAGCCTTTGCGTGGCGTCGATGATGCGAATGGCTTTGAGTGGAGCCGCTTGGGCCACGCAGGCCGGCCACACGCCCAACGTCGTCAGCGCGGTCACCGAGCCCGCGAGCAGCGCGGTGGTGCGATGGTCCTCGCCCGGTTGCGGAGCGATGAGGATTGCTTCCACGCCCGCGCTTTTAAGCGCGATAGCGCTGACGAGGCCGGCTGGGCCGCCGCCGACGATCGCTACTTCCGCGACGTTAACGTCATTCGTGTCGTTCGCTGCCGCCATCGCCGATCACCAGGAGAATTTGTAATTGATGCCGCCGCGGAACAGATTCTCGGTAAGGACGACCGCCGATCCGGTCGCGGTTCCGCAGTTGGCCACCGTCGCGCAAGACCCGTTATTGAAATCGACGAAGAGGTATTCGGCTTTGGCGCTCCAATTCGGTGATAGCGCGTATTCCGCGCCTACGCCCGCCGTCCAGCCCACATGCGTGCCGGCATCATACGCCGCGGGCGGATTGAGCCCGGTCTGGATGCCGCCGAACGCCGCCCCGCCGGTTACAAAGATCAGCGTCCGGTCGAGCGCGTAACCGATGCGGGCGCGCGCGGTACCGAGCCAGTTGCTTTTGGTTTCGCAGGCCGCGATCGCGCCGGCGCTGTTGACGGCGCAGCCGCCGGCACTGCCGTCGAATGTCGACCAGTCGATATCGCCTTCGAGGCCGAACAACACTTCGCTGACCGGATAGTTGAATCCGGCCGTGCCGCCGAGCAAAAAACCCCCGGTATTGAAGACACCGGTGCCCAAGCCGCCCTGGGTCCATTGGCTGCTGCCGAACCCGCCACCGCCGTTCAGTCCGAGGTAAAAGCCGCCCCATTGGTTGGACGGGCTTTCGTAATTCGGCGGCGGGCTCGCAGGCATCGGCATCGGCGGCGGAAGTTCCGCCGCCGTCGCTTGGCACAAGCCAACGAGAAACGGGAAGACGAACGCAACAAAAAACCGCTTCATCTCACGCTGCAATGTCCCGAACCGGCATCCCGCGCAAGCGCGGGCGAAGGGTTCATTTACGTCACCCGCCGCTATTGTACCAATTTTACCCGTGTCCGAGCGAGGAGAAGGGACGCACCCGCCGTTCGCGTGTAGGCTTGCGGTTAATGGATGGGAAAACGCCGATAATACAGCCGGGCACCCGCGTCATGGCGGCCTTTGCGGTGCACGTTTTCACCGCCTGCGGTGCGGCGTGCGCGCTGCTCGCGTTGGTCGATGCGGTAAGGGCCGAGTGGGCGGCGATGTTTCTGTGGCTCGGCGTGGCGCTCATTATCGATGGCGTCGACGGCAGCTTCGCCCGCCGGCTGCAGGTCGATGCGGTGCTGCCCCGCTGGTCGGGCGATATCCTCGATTTCGTGGTCGATTTCACCACCTACGTATTCGTGCCAGCCTATGCCATCGCTGCAGGCGGATTGTTGCCGTCGTCGGTAGCTCTCGCGCTCGGCCTCATCGTCGTGGTGACCGGTGCGCTTTATTTCGCCGACCGTAGGATGAAGACCGCCGACGGCTATTTCCGCGGCTTCCCCGCGTTGTGGAACGTCGTTGCATTCTATCTGTTCGTGCTCAAACCGCCGCCGTGGTTCGGCGCGCTCGCGATCGTCGTTCTGGCGGCGGCGACATTCGCACCCATCCATTTCGTCCACCCGGTCCGCGTGCCGCGATGGCGGATAATCAATCTTGCGGCTGCCGCCGCATGGGCGGCGCTGGCGGCGACCGCGCTTGCGCTAGACCTCGATCCGCCCGGTTGGGTTGCGGCGGCGCTCGCGGTGATCGCAATCTATTTTGTCGGCGTCGGCGTGCTGCGCCCCAGCGATTCCTGAACAAGATCGCGTCGCGTAGGCGTTACCTGCGGCCGCCTTGTGTTCAACACCGCGCCGCCTATGATCCGGCCGCGCCTTTTCACGGACTATTCGCCAAAAATTCGAAGGAGAGGAATAATGGTTGCGGCAGTGCGCGTGCACAAAGTCGGGGGCCCCGAGGTTCTCGTGTATGAAGACATTTCCGTTCCCCCGCCCGGCCAAGGCCAGGTGCGGGTCAAGCAACATGCCATCGGCATCAACTTCATCGATACTTACTTCCGTTCAGGCCTTTATCCCGCCCCCGGCGGCTTGCCGTTCGTCGGCGGCAATGAAGCGGCCGGCGAAGTTGTCGATCTCGGCCCCGGCGTCAGCGAATTCAAACGTGGCGACCGCGTCGCCTATGTCCAAGGTCCCGGCTGCTACACGGCCGAACGCAATGTTCCGGCGGATCGCGTTGTAAAGCTTCCGGACAATATCAGCTACGAGCAGGCGGCCGGCATGATGCTCAAGGGCCTGACGGTCGAGTATCTGCTGCGCCGCACCTTCAAGGTGGAAAAGGGCATGAACGTGCTTATGCATGCCGCCGCCGGCGGCGTGGGCCTCATCTTATGCCAATGGGCGAACCATCTTGGCGCCAACGTCATCGGCACGGTCGGATCAAAGGACAAGGCGGAGCTTGCTCGCGCCAACGGCTGTCACCATACCATCCTCTATCGCGACGAGGATTTTGTCGCGCGCGTCAAGGAGATCACCGGCGGCAAACAGTGTGAAGTGGTTTACGACGGCATCGGCAAGGCGACCTTTCCCGGATCGCTCGACTGCATTCGGCCGCTCGGCATGTTCGTGAGCTTCGGCGCTTCGTCGGGCCCGATCGAGGCGTTCAACATCAATATCCTGCAATTCAAGGGGTCGCTTTTCGCGACGCGCCCGACGCTCGGAAACTACGCCGCCAAGCGCGCGGATCTGCTGGCGATGGCCGCTGAATTGTTCGCGGTGGTCGGCAGTGGTGCGGTGAAAATACCGGTCAACCAGAAATATCCGCTGCGCGACGCCGCCAAGGCGCATCACGATCTGGAGAGCCGCAAAACGACTGGCTCGTCGATTCTGATCCCGTAGCCGGTCATCCGCGGCATGCGATCGCGCGCGTCCGGACATCCATAGCCACAGCACGCGAAGTTTTTCCGCGGGCGTAAGCATCTTTAAGTAATCGTGGTTATGGCTTCCGGTGCGCGTGCCGACGTCGCGCCCGGGAATGACGATGTGCGAATGAGGATTTGGCGCGCATGCGAATTTGGGGCTATTGGGCGACGCTCGGCTGGGCGCTTCTCGCCTTTCTGCTGGGTCAGTTCATCGCGCTTGCCGTACTGGTGTGGTGGCGATTAAGCGATGTGAATGCGCTGCTGAGGACGCCGTTCGACGGCGCCACCGTCACGCTTTTCATTCTGGTCGCCAATCCGATCACTATCGCGGTGATTGCGGTTGCGATCAGGCTTAAGGGCGCGGCGCTTGCGGAATACCTGGCGCTGCGCTGGCCGCCGATGCGCAGCGTCGGGGTCGGGCTTATCTGCCTCGTCGCCTTGATCGCGCTTGGCGACGCACTGCTCTATCTCGGCGGCTATGCTTTGGTGACGCCGTTTCAATTGCAATCCTACACGACCGCGGCCACGGAAGGCTGGTTGCCGGCACTGCTCACCGGCGCCGTCGTCGTCGCTCCGGCAGGTGAAGAGGTGATATTCCGCGGCTTCCTGTTTCGCGGCTGGGCCCGGTCCGACCGCTCGACGTGGCCGGCTATTGTTGTGATCTCGGTATTGTGGGCGGCGCTGCACGTGCAATACGACTGGACCGGCATAGTGCAGATTTTCATTATCGGATTGTTCCTCGGTTGGATGCGCTGGCGGAGCCAATCCCTCCTGCTGACCTTTTTGCTGCACGCGTTGTTCAATGTCGAAGGTACGCTGGAGACGGCGCTGAAGATTCATTTTTTCCCGTAGGCCAAGCTCGTCCCACTGGATCAAGCTTTTCCCATAAGCCAGCAAACAAAAAGCGTTGCGGCAGCCGCTGCTACGCCCGCTGGCGCGGCAGACCGATCACCGGTTCGGTGAAGCGGCCGATGGCAGCGACCACGTCGTCGAGCGGTACCGAGCTTCCAGGCGTCTCGCTGACAATGGTCGCGAGAACGTTCATGTCGCGCCTGAAAAGGGAGTCGAGCGCGGTCAGCGTGTGGCTGATCGTGCCCAGATAAGACCCGGTGACCAGGATTAACGGCAACCGCAGGGCCATCATCACGTCAAGGATGGTGCGCTGATCGTCGAGCGGCACCATGATCCCGCCGGTTCCTTCGATCAGGAGGACATCGCGACGCTGCTCGATGGCGTCCTGGCAAAAGGCAACGACGGCATCGACATCGATGCTGCGATCCTCGTATCGCGCCGCGAGGTCCGGCGAAACGGCGGCGCGAAAGCGCCAGGGTGAGACGCGCTCGATCGACTCCGGAGAAAACGGCAGACCCAGCGCCGCGATGAGCATCCCTGGATCGCTGGCCCCGGCTTGCGCCGGATCGTAGCCGCTGACCACCGGTTTGATGGCGTCGACCCTGCGGCCCATTTGCCGGAACAGACGGATAAGGGAGGCGACGACGAAGGTTTTTCCGACGTCGGTTCCAGTCGCAGTAATAAAGATCGCGGTCACCGCTTTAGCGCCTCAGCACCCGTGTTCGCACGATTCCGGCGAGCCGCTCAACTTCGGTGTCCGGATGCTTCGCCGTGAAGGTAAAGCGCAATCTGGCGGTTCCCGGTGCCACCGTCGGCGGCCGGATCGGGACCACCAGAAAGCCTTCGTCGCCCAGCATTTTGGCCGCCGCCAACGCCATTTCGGCTTCGCCGACGATGACCGGCACAATCGCGGATTGGGCTTCCGGCAGGTTCAAGGCGCGGGTGAAGTTCCTGGCCTTGCGCAGCGGTTCGCCGGCATAGCCGGGCTCGCGCTCGATCACATCGAGGGCGGCAATGGCCGCGGCGACGACCGGCGGCGGCAACCCGGTCGAGTAAACGAAGGTGCGCGCGCGGTTGCGCATGAAATCGATGACCGGGGCAGACGCGCAAAGATACCCGCCATAGGCGCCAATGGCTTTCGACAGGGTGCCCATCTGCAGCGGAACATCGGCGTTGCCGCCGTTGGTGAAGGCCGACCCGCGCCCACCGCCGACGACACCAAGCCCGTGCGCGTCGTCGGCGAGGAGCCAGGCATCAAAGCGCTGGGCGAGATGCGAAAGTTCGGCAAGCGGCGCCAGATCGCCGTCCATGGAGAAGACACCGTCGGTCGCGATCAGGGCGTGCGGATGTTCAGCCCGATGCGCCGTCAACAACGCTTCAACATGTGCCGCGTCGGCGTGTCGGTAACGACAGAGCGTCGCGCCGCTGAGTTTGGCGCCGGCGTTGATGCAGGCGTGCGACAGTTCGTCGACCAGGATCAGGTCGGCGGAGCCGAGCAATGCGGGAATGATCCCGGTATTGGCGAGATAGCCTGAGCCGAAGACGCAGGCTGCTTCGCTGCCTTTGAACCGCGCCAGCGCGCCTTCAAGTCCGGCATAGAGCGGGTGATTGCCAGTCACCAGGCGCGAGGCGCCGGCGCCGATACCGTAACGTTGCAGCGCATCGGCCGCAGCCTTGATGACGGCGGGATGCTGGCTGAGATTGAGGTAGTCGTTGCATGAGAACGATAGATAGCGCCGACCGTCGCGCTCGACCCAGATGCCATCACGCGCCGTGTCACATAGCGTCCGTCGCAGCCTTTCGTGGTCGAGCGCGGCGAGCTTTCCGGCGGCGTATTCGTCGAGCGAGCGCATTGCCTTCCCCACCATCGCGCGGAACGGGAAGACCACGGAAGCATCGTGACCTAGACCTGCTCCGGAGGCAAAATGCCTTCTTTGCGCGAGCCGCGCTCGCATGAAAGCGCCGAATGTCGGGCAATTCCACTGAAAACACGAGTGTAAGCAAGGCGCCCCCGCTCTGGTATGAGGCGGGTTTGGATCACATTTGGCTGCCCTACGCGCAGATGAAGACGGCGAGCCCCCCGCTTGCCGTCGCCGCGACGCGCGGCAGCCGCATCGTTCTCGCCGACGGCCGCGAACTTATCGACGGCATCGCGTCATGGTGGACGGCGTGCCACGGCTACAATCATCCGCACATCCGCGCCGCCGTCGAACGGCAACTCGCGGTGATGCCGCACGTCATGTTCGGCGGTCTGGCGCACGAAGAGGCGTTCACGCTGGCGCGGCGGCTTTCGGCATTGCTCGCGCCCGGCGATCTCGACCGAGTTTTTTTTAGCGATTCCGGATCGGTCGCGGTGGAAGTGGCGCTGAAGATGGCGGTGCAATACTGGCTCAACCGCGGCCGCCGCGGCCGCAGCCGCATCGTCGCCTTCAAAGGCGGCTATCATGGCGACACCACCGGCGCCATGGCGGTCTCGGACCCGCAGGACAGCATGCACAGCTTGTTTCGCGGACTGCTGCCGGAGCAGATCGTGCTCGAACTGCCAATCGATGAAGCGCGCACAGCCGCGTTCGAAGCCGTGCTGGGGCGGCGCGCCGACGAAATCGCCGCGATCATTGTCGAGCCGCTCGCGCAGGGCGCCGGCGGCATGCGCTTCCACGACGCGCAAGTGCTGCACACGCTCCGCGCCGTTGCCGACCGCTATGACATTTTGCTGATCTTCGACGAGATTTTCACCGGCTTCGGCCGCACCGGCGCAATGTTTGCCTTGCAGGCGGCGAATGTAGTGCCGGATATCGTCACGCTGTCGAAGGCGCTGACCGGCGGCACGCTGCCGCTGGCCGCTACTATTGCGCGCGGAAAGGTGTTCGATGCATTCTGGTCGGACGATCCGGCCCAGGCCTTGATGCACGGTCCCACTTTCATGGCGAATGCGCTGGCCTGCGCCGCCGCCAACGCCTCGCTCGATCTGTTCGAGCGCGAGCCGCGGCTCGATCAAGGCGCCGCCATTTCGCGCGCGCTGCGGCAAGGCCTTGAGCCGTTGCGTGAACTCGCCGGCGTCAAGGACGTTCGCGTGCTCGGCGCAATCGGGGCGGTCGAACTCGACCGTATCGACGATCTCGACGCCTTGCGGCGGCGCTTTATCGCCGAGGGTGTTTTTATCCGGCCGTTCGGCTCGATCGTTTATCTGACGCCGGCGTTCACGATCCCGGAAGACGACCTCGCCGGCTTGATCAAGGCGATAACGACCGTGCTGGGCGAGACGCTAGCTTAAGCCCGTCGATCAGTATCCGACCACCGTGCCGTGCAGGTCGTAAGCATCAGCGCGATCGATCTTGACGGTTGCTATTTCGCCGACGCGCAACGGCCGGCGGCTCTCGATAAACACGCCGCCATCGATCTGGGGCGCGTCGCCCTGGCTGCGGCCTTTGGCGCTGCGCGGCTTTGGCCCATTTTGCGGGCCCAGTTCATCGATGATGACCCGCTGGCGGGAGCCGACCTTGCTCTTAAGCCGCTTCCGCGAAATCTCTTGTTGATGCTCCATCAAGCGCTGATAGCGCTCTTCCTTGACCGGTTCCGGCACGCGGGCCGCGAGATCGTTGGCTGTAGCGCCGGCGACAGGCTCGTAGCGGAAGCAGCCGACCCGATCGAGTTCGGCCTCGCCCAGCCAATCCAAAAGCTGCGAGAAATCCTCTTCGGTCTCGCCAGGAAAGCCGACGATGAAGGTCGAGCGGATGGTGAGGCTCGGACAATCGGCTCGCCAGGCCCGGATACGCGACAGGGTCTCTTCTTGCGCGGCCGGGCGGCGCATACGCTTAAGCACGGCCGGGCTCGCGTGCTGAAACGGCACGTCGAGATAGGGCAGCACTTTGCCGTCAGCCATGAGCGGGATGACATCATCGACGTGCGGATAGGGATAGACGTAATGGAGCCGCACCCACACGCCGAGTTCACCGAGCGCCCGCGTCAGATCGAGGAACTTCGCCCGCACCGGCCGGCCCCGCCATTCGCTCGAAGCGTATTTCACGTCGGCGCCGTAGGCCGAGGTATCCTGCGAAATCACCAGCAATTCCTTGACGCCCGCGGCGACGAGCTTTTCGGCCTCGCGCAGCACGTCGGCCGCCGGTCGCGACAGCAGCCTGCCGCGCAATTGAGGAATGATGCAAAACGTGCAGCGATTGTTACAACCCTCTGAAATCTTGAGATAAGCGTAATGTCGAGGCGTCAGCTTGATGCCCTGCGGCGGAATGAGATCGGCGTACGGATCATGCTGTGGCGGCGCGGCGCTATGGACCGCGGCAAGCACGCTTTCGTATTGCTGCGGCCCGCTCACCGCCAGGACGTTGGGATAGGCCGAGGTGATCTTTTCCGGCTCCGCGCCCATGCAGCCGGTGACCACGACCTTTCCGTTCTCGGCCAAAGCCGAGCCGATCGCCGCGAGCAATTCCGCTTGCGCGCTGTCGAGAAAGCCGCAGGTGTTGACGATGGCAAGATCGGAATCAGCGTGCTCGCGGCAAAGCTCGTAACCCTCCGCGCGCAGGCGCGTAATGATGCGCTCTGAATCGACCAACGCCTTCGGGCAGCCGAGGGATACGAACGAGATGCGGGGAGGGCGGCTCATGTCGACGCTAGCTGGGCCGCTTTGCCGCCGAATGCAAGGCGCCCGAACGCATTTGCCAGCGCGACCGGCGCGCCTGCGCAAATTCACCTTAAGAAACGAGGGGAACCGCTCTATAGCCTTCCAATTGGGACAAGAAGCGCGGGCAGCCCTGCGTCAGTTCGGAGCTCCTGCACGTGGGTCTGCAAAAGGATCGCATGCCGTGAATGTGAAGCTGCCGGCACCGCCGCTTCTGCTCGTCACCGATCGCCGGCAGGCACGGCAGCCGCTGCGGGATGTCGTCGCCGCCGCATTGAGCGCCGGCTGCCGCTGGGTGAGCTTGCGCGAAAAAGACCTGGCCGAAGATGAGCAGATTGCGCTGCTGCGTTCACTGTTGCCGCTGGCGCATGCCGACGACGCCAAGCTGATGGTGCACGGCGAGGCTTCGCTCGCGGCGAGCACCGGCGCCGATGGCGTGCACCTGCCCGCCGGCAGCGACGTTGTCGCCGCCCGGGCGCTGATGGGTCCGGGGAAACTTGTCGGGGTTTCGATTCATACCGTGAGCGAGGCCGAGGCGGTCGATCCAACCGTCGTCGACTATGTGCTGGCGGGTCCGGCTTTCGAGACGCCGAGCAAGCCCGGCTACGGTCCCGAAATTGGCCGCAAGGGCCTTCTCGATATCGCGCGAGCCGCGCGCGTGCCGGTGCTGGCGATCGGCGGCATCAATTCCTCGCGGCTCGGCGAACTCGTTGCCGCAGGCGCGGCGGGCGTCGCCGTGATGGGCGGCGTCATGCGCGCCGCCGACCCGGCGCAGGAAGTCAATGCGCTGATCGCGACGCTCAACGGTGCGTTATCAACTAGCGGGCGCGATAAGTACTGACGCCCTGGTCGGGCGTCCATACGCCCGCGGGCAACTTTCCGGCCTGCCAGAACACGTCGATCGGCATGCCGCCGCGCGGATGGAAATAGCCGCCGATACGCAGCCATTTCGGTTTGAACAGCGCGGCGAGCTTTTTGCCGATCGTCACTGTGCAGTCTTCGTGGAAGGCGCCGTGGTTGCGGAAGCTGTTAAGATAAAGCTTGAGCGACTTCGATTCCACGAGCCAAACCCGCGGCGCGTAGTCGATCACCAGGGTGGCGAAATCCGGCTGTCCGGTGACCGGGCACATCACGGTGAATTCCGGGAATGTGAAGCGGGCAACGTAGTTCGTATCGGGATGCGGGTTGCGCACGCGATCGAGCACCGCCTCGCCCGGCGAAGCGGGGATCGCGGCGGGCCGTCCGAGTTGCAGGCGTTTCTTGGCCATGAGATCGGGAGCTACACGAATAGTGAGCTACGACGTACGTTCATCGTCAGGCGGCGAGCACGGCTTTTTTTACGGCTTGCGGTAGCGAAATCGTGCGAAAGAACCCTTTTGGATAAAGATAATCGGCGCCGGATTCGTCGATGATCCGCGTCAGACCGTGCTTCTCCGCAATGGCGTCGCGAAGCGAAACGTACAGTTTTCGCTTCTCGAGCGACGCCGCGTAACCTTCGTTGTCCACACACACGACCAGCTGCTTTGATGGATGTCTCGACATTTTCGCCTTTAGAGCAGGTGTTTGATCTTGAATTCCTTCCGTCCGATGCCGGCAGCTTCATACCAATGTAATTCCGCCAGGTGAACAGAGCCATCGGGTAAACGTATCCGCGCAATGCCCTTGCGTTTTCGCCAACGACCACGGCCGTAAATCCTCCGGAGCCTGGCGCTTTCGCGGATGCCGGACCCCGAGGCGAATGTCTCAATTTCCGAAATTTCGCCCAGGATGTCGAACGGCATGAGGGAACTCGTTGCAAAGCTGCCCGGCGCCGTCAACGATTGGTAGCCGCTGTGCGCACGTGACAAGCAACTTGCCGATCTTGTAGAAGCCCCGACAACGACTGTCCGGAGCGCGCATGACCGCCATCGTCGACATTATCGGCCGGGAAATCCTCGACAGCCGGGCCAACCCGACCGTCGAGGTCGATGTGATTTTGGCGGACGGCTCGCGCGGCCGCGCCGGCGTGCCGTCCGGCGCCTCGACCGGAACCCACGAAGCGGTCGAACTGCGCGACGCCGACAATAAGCGCTATCTCGGCAAGGGCGTCCGCAATGCGGTCGAGGCGGTCAACGGCGAAATTTTCGATGCGCTAGGTGGGATGGAAGCGGAGGCCCAGGTCAAGATCGACGAGACGATGATCAATCTCGACGGCACTCCGAACAAGGGCCGGCTCGGCGCCAACGCCATCCTCGGCGTCTCGCTTGCGGTCGCGAAAGCGGCGGCAGCGGCGAACAGGCTGCCGCTCTACCGTTATGTTGGGGGCACCGCCGCACGGGTTTTGCCGGTGCCGATGATGAATATACTCAACGGCGGCGTCCACGCCGACAATCCGATCGACTTCCAGGAATTCATGATCGTGCCGCTTGGCGCGCCGTCCTTTGCCGAGGCGTTGCGTGCGGGCGCCGAGATTTTCCACACCTTGCGTGCCGCGCTCAAAGCCGGCGGCTACAACACCAATGTCGGCGACGAGGGCGGCTTCGCGCCCGATCTGCCGTCGGCGGAAGCGGCGCTCGATCTGGTGGTGGCGGCGATCGGCCAGGCCGGCTACCGGGCCGGCGACGACGTGATGCTGGCGCTCGATCCGGCGGCAAGCGAATTCTTCAAGGACGGTGCCTATCGCTACGAAGGCGAAGGCAAGACCCGTTCGGTCGAGCAGCAGGTCGACTATCTGGCCACGCTGGTCAAACGTTACCCGATCGTCTCGGTCGAGGACGGAATGGCGGAGGACGATCTCGCCGGCTGGAAGCTTCTGACGCAAAAGATCGGCGGCAGTTGCCAACTGGTCGGCGACGATGTCTTCGTCACCAATGTCGAGCGGCTTGCCGACGGCATCAAAAACGGCATTGCCAATTCGATCCTGATCAAAGTGAACCAGATCGGCACGCTGACCGAGACGTTGGCCGCGGTCGAGACCGCGCATAAAGCGGGCTACACCGCGGTGATGTCGCACCGCTCGGGCGAGACCGAGGATTCCACCATCGCCGACCTCGCGGTCGCGTGTAACTGCGGGCAGATCAAGACCGGCTCGGTCGCGCGCGCCGACCGCACGGCGAAATACAACCAGCTTCTGCGTATCGAGGAGGAGCTTGGCGGGCAGGCAGTCTATCCCGGCCGCGCCGCCTTCAAGGCGCTCGGCTGATCTTTTTCTCGGTGGACCGTGGCCAGGCGAGAGGGCGCCTTCGCCGGCCATTAATTCGGTTTTAAGCGGCGCGCCACATGCTTGCCGGATGGTCACTCGTAAACGACTGCGCTCGATTCTGACCGCGCTCGGCCTCTACGTCATAGCTGCCTTGCTTATCGGCTATTTCGGCGTCAACGCGTTTTCCGGCGATCATGGGCTCAAGGCCAAGCAGGATATCGACCAGCAGATCGCCGCGCTCTCGACCGATCTTAGCCGCTTGAAAGTCGAGCGCGGGCAATGGGAGCGGCGCATCGCCTTGCTCAAATCCAACCGGCTCGATCCCGACATGCTCGACGAGCGGGCGCGTGCGCTGCTCGATTATGCGCATCCCCATGACCTGACGCTAATGCTCCATCCCACCCAGCCCGCGGCCGATAGTCTGCCCTGAAGCCACCGCCGATAGCCGGCCTTGAACTCGCCGCCGCGGCGCCCAAAATAATTTTATTGCCAATGGCTTGATGACCGGAACGGATTGTCCGGCGGCGACTTCCGCCATAAACCGATTTCGGCTATGGGATGGGACCCCGCGATAAGCGAGAAATGCTGATGGCCGTCGCCAAAACCAAAGAAATGGACGAAATCACCGACGAACGCCGTCCCGCTCCCGCGGCGACTCATGCGAGCTCGGTCGCCGAGTTCAGCAAAGAGCAGGAGTTCGACGCGCTGCGGCAAATGCTGCTTATCCGGCGCTTCGAGGAAAAAGCCGGCCAGATGTACGGCATGGGCCTGATCGGCGGATTTTGCCACCTGTACATCGGTCAGGAAGCCGTCGTGATCGGCATGCGGATGGCCAAGCGCGACACCGACCAGATGATCACCGGCTATCGCGACCATGGCCACATGCTCGCCTGCGGTATGGACGCCAAGGGAGTCATGGCCGAGCTTACCGGCCGGCGCGGCGGCTATTCCAAGGGCAAGGGCGGCTCGATGCACATGTTCTCGCGCGAGAAGAATTTCTACGGCGGCCATGGCATCGTCGGCGCGCCGGTGCCGATCGGTACCGGGCTTGCCTTTGCCAACAAGTATCGCGGCAACGACAGCGTATGCCTGACCTTCTTCGGTGACGGTGCCGCCAATCAGGGCCAAGTCTACGAGAGTTTCAACATGGCGGAGTTGTGGAAGCTGCCGGTGGTCTACGTCATCGAGAACAACCGCTACGCCATGGGCACGTCGATCACCCGCTCCTCGGCACAGACCGATTTGTCCAAGCGTGGACTGTCCTTCAACATTCCGGGCGTCGAGGTTGACGGCATGGACGTGCGCGCGGTCAAGGCCGCCGGCGAAGAGGCGATTGCGTGGTGCCGTGCCGGTAAGGGGCCGACCATCATCGAAATGCTGACCTACCGCTACCGCGGCCATTCGATGTCGGACCCTGCGAAGTATCGCACCAAGGAAGAGGTCGATAAGGTGCGCACCGAGCACGATCCGATAGAGCAGGTGCGGGCGCGGCTTCTCGCCAAGAAATGGGCGAGCGAAGACGAGTTGAAGAAAATCGATGCCTCGGTGCGCGCGACCATCAACGAAGCATCGGAATTTGCCACCAACGACGCCGAGCCCGACCCGGCTGAACTATATACTGACGTGTATCAGTGACGTGTATCCGTGATGCCATTTCGGCGCAGGGCCACCTGCGCTCCGTTTACAAGCGCGTTCATTGACGAGTTAGCCCGCACAATGCCGACCCAAGTCCTCATGCCCGCTTTGTCGCCCACCATGGAGAAGGGCAATCTCGCCAAGTGGCTCAAGAAGGAGGGCGACACCGTCAAATCCGGCGATGTCATCGCCGAAATCGAGACCGACAAGGCGACCATGGAAGTTGAGGCCGTCGACGAGGGCACGCTGGGAAAGATTCTCGTGCCGGAAGGCACCAACGATGTCGCGGTGAATACCCCGATCGCCACGATCCTCGCCGAGGGCGAGGACAAAACCGCACTCAAGGACGGCAAGGAAGACGTCGCGGACGTCGTTCCGGCACCGGCCGCGGCTCCGAAATCGGCCGAGGCGCCGGTGCCTGTTTCCGCTCCGGCCAAGGCCGCCGTTGTCGAAGCGCCGGCTGCTGTCGCGCTGCCGGATCCGGAAATCCCCGCCGGCACCGAGATGGTCACCATGACCATGCGCGAAGCGCTGCGCGATGCTATGGCCGAGGAGATGCGCCGCGACGCCGATGTGTTCGTGATCGGCGAGGAGGTCGCCGAATATCAGGGCGCTTACAAGGTGACGCAGGGGCTGCTGCAGGAGTTCGGTGCGCGCCGCGTCATCGACACGCCGATCACCGAATACGGCTTCGCCGGTCTTGGAGTCGGAACCGCGCTCGCCGGATTAAAGCCGATCGTCGAGTTCATGACGTTCAACTTTGCCATGCAGGCGATCGACCACGTCATCAATTCGGCGGCAAAGACCCGCTACATGTCCGGCGGCCAGGTCGATGTTTCGATCGTGTTTCGCGGGCCGAACGGGCCCGCCACCCGCGTCGCCGCCCAGCACAGCCAGGACTATTCATCGTGGTATTCGCACGTGCCCGGCCTCAAAGTGATCGCGCCGTCGAATGCGGCCGACGCCAAAGGCTTGCTCAAGGCTGCGATCCGCGATCCGAACCCGATCGTCTTTCTCGAAAACGAGTTGCTCTACGGCGCGTCGTCGCCGGTGCCGAAGCTTGACGATTATGTGCTGCCGATCGGGCGCGCGCGCGTCGTGCGCGCCGGTGGCGACGTTACGCTCGTCGCCTGGTCGATGGGCATGAATTACGCGCTCAAAGCCGCCGAAGAACTCGCCAAAGACAATATCGCGGCCGAGGTGATCGATTTGCGCACGCTCAAGCCGATGGACATCGAAACCGTCATCGAGTCGGTAAAGAAAACCGGACGCCTCGTCACCGTCGAGGAAGGCTGGAAGCAATCGGGCGTCGGCGCCGAGATCGCCGCTCGCATAATGGAAGAGGCGTTCGATTACCTCGATGCGCCGGTTGCACGCGTTACCGGCGAGGATGTGCCCATGCCGTATGCCGCGAATTTGGAAAAGCTCGCGTTGCCGTCGGTCGCCAAAGTGGTCGAGGCGGCAAAGGCCGTCTGCTACCGCTGACTTTTCACCGCTGAATTGACGCGCCTGAGAAAAAGAAATGCCCATCAACATCCTCATGCCGGCTTTGTCGCCCACGATGGAGAAGGGCAATCTTGCCAAATGGCTCAAGAAAGAGGGCGAGGCGGTCAAGACCGGCGACGTGATCGCCGAAATCGAAACCGACAAGGCGACGATGGAATACGAAGCCGTCGATGACGGCGTGATCGCGAAGATCGTGGTGCCGGAAGGCACCCAGGACGTGCCGGTCAATCAGCTCATCGCCGTCCTGGCCCAGGAAGGCGAAGATCCGAAAGCTGCCGCCACCACGGCGGGGAAAGCCGCGCCGCCGCCGAAAGCTCCGGCCGCCGCGGCTGCTCCTGCCCAACCTGCCGTGGCGCCATCACCGCAAGCCAAAGCGCCGCCGCCCGCGCCTGCCGCTGCGCCTGTACCGGCCGCCGCCAAGGGCGGGGGCGGTCATGGTACGAACCGCGTTTTCGCTTCGCCGCTGGCGCGGCGCATCGCGAAGGAAGCCGGCATCGACGTCGGCCGCATCACGGGCTCCGGCCCGCATGGCCGCGTCGTTGCCCGCGACGTGGCGGCGGCGAAGGAAGGCAAAGGCTTACGGGCTGCCGCGGCTCCGGCGGCTGCGAGCGCGGCCGCTCCCGCCATCGCGCCATCAATGTCGGACCAGCAGATCCGCGCCTTGTACGAAGAGGGCAGCTACGATTTCGTTCCGCACGACGGCATGCGGCGTACGATCGCGCAACGGCTGACCGCATCGACGCAAACTATTCCGCACTATTACCTGACCGTCGACTGTGACATCGGCAAGCTTCTCGCCATGCGTGAAGAAATGAACGCTGCGGCGGCGAAGGACAAGGACGGCAAGCCCGCCTACAAACTTTCGGTCAACGATTTCGTCATCAAGGCTTTGGCGATGGCATTACAGCGGGTCCCGGACGCCAATGTCAGCTGGACCGAAGCCGGCCTGCTCAAGCACAAACATTCCGACGTCGGCGTCGCGGTGGCGCTGCCGGCCGGGCTGATCACGCCGATCATCCGCAATGCCGAGACAAAATCACTGTCGGCGATCTCCAACGAGATGAAAGAACTCGCCGCGCGGGCTCGCGCAAAAAAGCTGAAACCGCAAGAGTATCAGGGCGGCGGGTCGTCGGTGTCGAACCTCGGCATGTACGGCATCAAGGATTTCACCGCCGTGATCAACCCGCCGCAATCGACCATCCTCGCCGTCGGTGCCGGCGAGGAGCGCGCGGTGGTGCGCCACGGCAAGATCGAAGCGGCGCAGATCATGAGCGTGACCATGTCGTGCGATCACCGCTCGGTCGATGGCGCGCTCGGCGCGCAGCTGATCGGCGCGTTCAAGGCGCTGATCGAAAACCCCGTAATGATGCTGGTGTGAACGCGAATGGCTGACACGAATTTCGACGTTATCATCATCGGCTCGGGCCCCGGCGGCTACGTATGCGCCGTTCGCGCCGCGCAGCTGGGCTTTAAGACCGCGATCGTCGAGCGCGATTATCTCGGCGGCGTCTGCCTGAATTGGGGCTGCATCCCGACCAAGGCGCTGTTGCGCTCGGCGGAAATCTTTCACTATCTGCAGCATGCCAAGGATTATGGCCTGTCGGCGGGCGAGGTCACTTACGACCCGAGCGCGGTGGTCAAGCGCTCGCGCGCCGTCGCCAAGCGCCTCAATGACGGCGTCGGCTTCCTCATGCGCAAGAACAAAGTTGCGGTTATCTGGGGCGAGGCCGCGATCGACGCGCCGGGCAAGATCACGGTGAAGGCGAGCAACAGCGAAGCGCCGAAAGGTTCGCTCGGTCCCGGCTCCTATCAAGCCAAGCACATCATCATCGCGACCGGAGCCCGGCCGCGCGTGCTGCCCGGCCTGGAGCCGGACAAGAAACTCATTTGGACCTATTTCGAAGCCATGGTGCCGGACCGGATTCCCAAAACGCTTCTCGTGATCGGTTCCGGCGCCATCGGCATTGAGTTCGCATCGTTCTTCCGCACACTCGGCGCCGACGTAACCGTGGTCGAAGTGCTGCCGCAAATCCTGCCGGCGGAAGATGCCGAGATTGCCGCCTTCGCGCGCAAGAGCTTTGAGAAACAAGGCATCAAGATCTACACCGGCGCCAAGGTGACCAAGCTCGACAAAAAGAGCGACGGCGTCACGGCCACCATCGACGACGGCAAGGGCGGCACGCAGACGCTTGCGGCCGAACGCGTCATCGCCGCGGTCGGCGTCGTCGGCAACATCGAAAATCTCGGATTGGAAAAGCTGGGTGTCAAAACCGATCGCGGCATGATCGTCATCGACGGCGCGTGCAAAACCAACGTGCCGGGCATCTATGCAATCGGCGACGTCGCCGGTCCGCCGCTGCTCGCCCATAAGGCCGAGCACGAGGGCGTCATTTGCGTCGAGGCCATCAAGGGCCTCAACCCGCATCCGATGGACCGGCGGCTCATTCCGGGCTGCACCTATTGCACGCCGCAGATCGCCTCGGTGGGCCTCACCGAGCAGGCGGCGAAGGACAAGAAGCTCGAAATCCGCGTCGGGCGCTTTCCGTTCATCGGCAACGGCAAGGCGATCGCGCTCGGCGAGGACCAGGGCCTGGTGAAGGTCATCTTCGACAAAAAGACCGGGCAACTCCTTGGCGCTCACATGGTCGGCGCCGAGGTGACCGAGCTCATCCAGGGTTACGTGATCGCGATGAATCTCGAAACCACGGAAGAAGAGTTGATGCACACCGTGTTCCCGCATCCGACGTTGTCGGAGATGATGAAGGAAGCTGTGCTCGACGCTTATGGGCGCGCGCTGAATATTTGAAGTTTGCCCAACGTCATTGCGGGGGCAGCCTCGCAATGACGTTTTGCCGGCCGGGAAAGATGCTACGCGGCGACCAGCCCCGGCATAGGCTTTACCCCCGCGCTGCCGGGAAACACCGTCTCGGCAAGCGCGTGTTCGTCGGCGCGCAGGTGGTCCCGCAACACCCCCTTGAGCACGGCGCGGAGATCGGTCGTCGGCTTAAGGTCGCGGTTCTCGTAGAGATCGGAGCTCCTCAGTCCCGGCCAATCCGCGATGACGCGGCCGCCCTTGAGCGCGCCGCCGGCAAGGAGCGCCACAGTCGCGGTGCCGTGGTCGGTGCCGTCGGTGCCGTTGATGCGCGCGGTGCGGCCGAATTCCGTGATGAGCGCGACCACGGTCTCTCTCCACGCCGGTCCCATGTTGGCTTCGATCGCCGCCAGCGCTCCATCGAGCGCTCCCAGCAATTGCGAAAGGTGGCCGCTGGCGATGCCTTCATTGTTGTGCGTGTCCCAGCCGTCGAGCGCCAGTGCGCCGATCCGCGGTCCGTCCGGTTGCGCCAGGAACTTCGCGGCGGTACCGGCGGCGTCGGCGAAGTACGCGCGCGCCTGGCCCGGACTAGGCCCGCCCGGCTTGGGCGTCATGGCGCCGGCGCGCTCCATCGCCACCAATTGCGCATGCTGTTCAAGCGCGTCGGCAAGCTTGGCGTCGGAATGACGATAAAGGTCGGGCAGACGCATGCCGGTGTCGGCGCTTGCGGGTCCGATGCCTTGTGGCGACCACGACAGTACGTGTGCCGGTCCAAGCACGATCAGCGGCGGCCTCGGGCCGACGCCGAGCACTTTGTCGCTTCCCCTGGGGTCGACCCGGCCGCCGCGCCCTATTGAGGCCAATGCGCGATTAAGCCAGCCGCTGTCGCACGCTCCCGGCTTGGGAAGTCCGCTTTCCAGCAAATCCTGCCCGTCAAAATGCGAGCGCTCGCGGTAAGGAGTGGCGACCGCATGAACGATAATCGCCTCGTTGGCTCGGAACATGCGATTCAAGTTGGGCATCGCTGGATTGAGAGCGAAGAAATCATTGAGCTTGAGCGCCGGCGCTTTGCCGGCAAGCGTCAAAGCGTCGTCGCCGCGCAGTGCGAACCAATCCGGATCGCCGGTCGGTGCAACGGTGGCGAGCCCATCAAGCGCGCCACGCAACACGATAGTCAGAAAGCGCGGGTCGCGGCTTTCGGCGTGCACAAGCTTGGGAAGAAAGCTCCACGCGAACAGCGTGCCGGACGCCAACAGGACGTCGCGGCGGGACGGCGCATGTGAACGTTGCATCGTCATTTCATCTCCTTAAAAATTCCGGCGCCATGACGAGCAGTGCGAAAGCCTGCGCGCGGCTTTCAGCGCGCGCCACGGTCTGGCGTGTCGCGGCCGAGGCGAGCGGGCCGAGACTGCGGTCGAGCAGGTCGAGGGGATCGGATTCCGGCGGCAAGCGCCCGGCGAATTCATTGGCGACGTCCAACCGGCGAGGCACGCCATCGAGCCACGCCGCTTCCGTATCGGCATAACCGTTTGGCGCCGGCGGTCGCCACAAGGCTTCGCCGAGCACGGCTTCGAAATTCAGCACCCGGCCGATCGGCGGCCATCTTGCCGGCGCGAGATGCGCTTCGATGACGCTCACGCCCTGGGGCGCCGCATCGGCCAGGCGAAGTACGCCGACCAGCCACTCCGACGGCGCCTTAAGCTTGGTGCGCTGCGGCGTCCACGATTCATCGGCAGTAACCAGAGCCTTGGCGACTTCCTTGAGATTGCCGTCGGTGGCTTCGAAAGTCTTGGCAAGCTTCGCGGGCAGGGAGGGCGGCGGTTCATCGGCGACAAAGTGTCGGGCGAGTTTTTGCGCCAAGTGCTGGGCCGTGGCCGGATGGCGCGCGAGGTCGGCCAACACCGCTCGGCCCTGTTCAACGCCGCCGTCGGGATAGGTTTTGCCCAGCACAAGCTGCTCGCCGGGCTCGTGCAGCCGCTTGTTGAAGAGAAACTCGCCGCCGTGTTCCGGTTCGTTCGGATCGATCCAGGTCCAGCCGGTGAGCACATTGGCAAAGCTCGTCACGTCGCGCTGGGAATAGCCGCCGCGGACGCCGAGCGTGTGCAATTCCAGAGTTTCGCGGGCGAGGTTTTCGTTCAGTCCCCTGTCACGGTTGATGCCGGCAATCGAGTTCGCGCCCATCGACTGCACGTTGTCGAGATAGAACAACATGGCCGGATGGCTTTCGACCGCTTGCAGCATGTCGCCGAAACGGCCGAGCACGTGCGGGCGGATGGCTTCGCGCTCATAGGCGCCCGCCATGTCTGCGATTTTGTCCGCTGAAATGCAGAAATGATTCGACCAAAACCACACCAGCCGTTCGACAAAACCGATCTCAGCGGCGACCGCGGCATCCGTTCGCGCGGCGGCCTCGTCCTGCAGGATTCGCTGCGGCAGCGGCGGCTGCCGATTTGGTCCCGGCTTGGCCGCTGGGACGTTGATCGCCATCGCGCCTGAGACGTCGGCGAGATTGAAATTCCCGCCGTGCGCTTCGGCTTCCTTGATGCGGCGCTGTTCAAGTTTCTTCTCGGCCCGCTGTTCGTCGCGAAACTCGGAGACGGCGCGCGCCGCCCGGCTGCTTGATAAAAGACTAGCTGCCGGAATCGTGCCGGTTTGCGGGCGCTCCAATTCGGCAAGGAGAGCGCCGCATGGGTCGCCGGCTATGGCGGCAATCGAATAGGCGCCGGAAGCAGCGCCGAAGCCGGGGCCGAATCCAAACCTGTGAAGCGCCAGCGCCGCCGCTTCTTTTCCGCGCGGGATCACAAAGCCCTCTCACAGATGATCGCGACCGAGCGCCATTCGATCATTTTATTGTGGCTAAACTTCCGTCGTGAGATGCTGGAAGTGTCGGCGATTTCTAACCAATTGTTCATTACCTTCGGTTTGTCCGCCAACGGCCGGCCCGCGCCGTGCCGCCTTGCAGGGCGCATTGCTGCCTCGTAAATATCGGCTACGGGCCATGATCGCCCGGGAGGTTGCATGGCCGTTATCGTCGATACGCTGCAAGGAAATGCCAGCCGTCCCCGCCATCCTGAAAAGGCGCATCGGCCGGACCAGCCGAGCTTACGAAAGCCGGATTGGATTCGCGCCAAGGCGCCGGGTTCGCCCGGCTATGTCAAGACGCGCGATATCGTGCGCCGGAACGGCCTGCATACAGTCTGCGAAGAGGCCGGCTGCCCCAATATCGGCGAGTGCTGGGAGAAGAAGCACGCCACCTTTATGATTATGGGCGACACCTGCACGCGTGCCTGCGCCTTCTGCAACGTCAAGACCGGACTGCCGCGCGCGCTCGATCCGACCGAGCCCGAACATGTCGCTGAAGCCGTCGCCAAACTCGGTCTCGCCCACGTCGTCATCACCTCGGTCGACCGCGACGATCTCGACGACGGCGGTGCAGCGCATTTCGCCGCTGTAATCCGCGCCATCCGCGCGCACTGCCCGCAAACCACGATCGAAGTCCTGACGCCGGACTTTTTGCGCAAGACGGGCGCGGTCGAAACCGTGGTCGCGGCGCGGCCCGACGTGTTCAATCATAATCTTGAAACCGTGCCGTCGAATTACCTAACCGTGCGTCCGGGCGCGCGCTATTTCGCTTCGGTGCAGCTCCTCCAGTGCGCCAAGGCGTTCGATCCGCAAATCTTCACCAAATCCGAAATCATGGTCGGGCTCGGCGAAGAGCGCAATGAAGTACTGCAGGTCATGGACGATCTGCGCACCGCCGACGTCGACTTCCTCACCATCGGTCAGTATTTGCAGCCCTCGCCCAAGCATCACCCCGTCGTGCGCTTCGTGCCGCCGGAGGAGTTCAAGTCGCTGGCGGCGGTCGCCTACGCCAAGGGTTTCTCGATGGTTTCGGCGAGCCCGCTGACGCGTTCCTCGCATCATGCCGGCGAAGATTTTGCGCGCCTCAAGGCGCTCCGGACGGCACGCTGATCCATGCCGGAATTGTCCACCACCAGGCGCGTGCATCACCCCGCCGCAGAAATGTTCGATCTTGTCGCCGACGTCGAGCGCTATCCGGAATTCGTGCCGCTATGCGAATCGCTGACCGTGCGCGAGCGGCTGAAAGTGGACGGCAAGGACGTGATCGTCGCCAACATGACGGTCGCTTACAAGCTGGTGCGCCAGACCTTCACCAGTCGCGTGACGCTCGACCGGCGCAACATGGAAATTCTGGTGGAGTATCTCGAAGGGCCGTTTCGCCGCCTGAACAACACCTGGAAATTCCGGCCGGTAGCGCCCGACACATGCGACGTCGAGTTTTTCATCGCTTATGAATTCCGCAGCCGCGCGCTCGGTCTTTTGATGGGCGCTATGTTCGATGCCGCGTTCCGCCGTTTCGCCGCCGCCTTCGAGCAACGCGCCGATCGGGTCTACGGCATCCGCGCGGCGTAAGGACCGCCGCCGTGTTTAATCGGCCTGGGCCAGCAGTTGCAGCAGCGCGAGCGCTTCGCCGACCGAACGCTCGCGCACGCGCCGGCGGTCGATCTTGCCGTAACGGCGCGTGCGGGCGAGGTGCCGGCCGTCGCGGCTCGCAGCGGCGAAATAGACGAGTCCCACGGGCTTTTCTTTCGACCCGCCCCCCGGGCCGGCAATGCCGGTAATCGCCACCACGGCATCGGCCGGCGAATTCTTCAGCGCGCCGGACGCCATCGCCGCCGCGGTCTCGGCGCTGACCGCACCATAGCGGTTGAGCGTCGCCGCGGGCACGTGCAGCATGGCGCGCTTCGCCGCATTGGAATAGGTGACGAAGCCGCGGTCGAGCACGTCTGACGAGCCGGGAATTTCGGTCAGTGCCGCCGCCACCAGCCCACCGGTGCAGGATTCCGCGGTGGCGATCGTCCAGCCCCGCTCGCGGGCCAGGTCGAGGACGCGCTTGGCGGCAGCGCGCACCGCGGCGGTCACGCACCGCTCCACGGCAGCCGCACGGTCGCGGTCGCCATCGCCACGATGCCTTCGCTGCGTCCGGTGAATCCCAGCTTCTCGCTGGTGGTCGCCTTGATCGCGACGCGCTCGATGGGGATGCCGGCGATCGCCGCGATGCGCGCGCGTATGGCGTCGCGATGCGGCGAAACACGAGGCGCCTCGCACACCACGGTGACATCGAGATGCGCGATCATGCCTTCGCGGGCACGAACGCGTTCGCAGGCGAAAGCGAGGAAGCGGTCCGATGACGCGCCGCGCCATTGCGGATCGCCGGGCGGAAAATGCGTGCCGATGTCGCCTTCGGCGAGCGCGCCCAGGATCGCGTCGACCAGCGCATGCAGCGCGACGTCGGCGTCGGAATGACCGGTCACGCCGCGCGTATGCGCGATGCGAATACCGCCGAGCATGACATGATCGCCGTCGGCGAAAGCGTGCACGTCGAAGCCGTTGCCGGTACGCACGTCGCCGAGCGCGGCCATGCGCAACGCTTCGGCGCGGGTGAAATCATCGTTGGTCGTGAGCTTCACGTTGCCGGCCTCGCCTTCAAACACGCGCACCGGATGTCCCGCCCATTCAGCGAGCGCCGCGTCGTCGGTGAAATCCTCGCGTCCAGCCGCCGCCGCGCGGCGGTGCAGGTCGACAATGAGATCGAAGGCGAAGGCCTGCGGCGTCTGGATCGTGCGCAAGGCGCTGCGGTCAAGCGTTTCGGTCACCATCTGGCGATCGTCGATTTTCTTGACCGTGTCGGCGACGGCGACGGCCGGCACGGCCGCCCGATATTCCTGCGCGGCGGCAATAGCCCGGGTGATGAGACCGCCGGTCAAGAACGGCCGCGCCGCGTCGTGAATGAGCACGAGACTTGGGGTGCCGGCGCGCAGCGCTTCGAGGCCGGCGCGTACCGACGCCTGCCGCGTGGCACCGCCCCAAACCGGCGGCAACAGATTGTTCAAGCCCTCGGCCGCGGCCCGAAACGCCGGTTCGTCATCCGGATGGATCACCGGTTGCACGGCATCGATCTGCGGATGCTTGAGAAAGGCGAGGAGAGTGGGTCGAACAACCGGCTCGCCCGCGAGCATCCGGTATTGCTTGGGAACATCGCCGCCGGCGCGATGGCCTCGCCCGGCTGCGACGACAACAGCCGCGACCCCGCCTGTCATGCACCTTACTCCGCTGACAAATCCGGCATCGCTTTAGCGCATGTTTCGGAAATCTGCGAACCGCTTCGGCAGGGCTGTTTGGCGCGCGGCCCGCCAATCCACAGCGCTTTTTGGCGGTGCCCGGATATTGACGATATTGCAGTGCAGCACTTGCGCCCCGGGCGGATTTGGCTAAACTCTATGCAAAACCTGGACAGCGCCTAATTCGTGTGCACAACTCCCCTTCAACCCACCCGAATCGCGTCGGCCGCGTCGCCACGAGGCGAAAAATGATGCCGGCGGAACCCACGCTGACGGCGACAGCCGCCGATGCGGTACTCAACGCGCTGCCGCATCCCGTCATTGTCGTCTCGCCCGACGGCAAGGTAGTCGACGCCAATGTCGCGGCCGAGGCCTTCTTCGAGGTGTCGCTGCCGCTGCTACGGCGTCACCTGCTGCGCGATCTGGTTCCGTTCGGCAGTCCGCTGCTCGCCTTGGTCGAACAGGTGCGGGCCACGGGCGCGGCGGTAAACGAATACAAGGTCGACCTTGGCACGCCGCGCAACCCCGGCGATCACGCCGTGGACCTGCACGTCGCGCCGTTGTCCGAGCAGCCCGACTACGTCGTGGTGATGCTGCAAGAACGCTCCATCGCCGACAAGATGGATCGCCAGCTTACCCATCGCGGCGCCGCGCGCTCGGTCATCGCGCTCGCCGCCATGCTAGCGCATGAGATCAAGAACCCACTGTCGGGCATTCGCGGCGCCGCGCAACTGCTGGAACAGTCGGTCGAGGACGACGACCGGACGCTGACGCGGCTTATTTGCGACGAAGCCGATCGCATCGTGAAGCTGGTCGATCGCATGGAAGTGTTCGCCGACGAGCGGCCGGTGGAACGCGAACCGGTCAACATCCATGTCGTGCTCGACCATGTGAAGCGGCTCGCGCAATCGGGCGTCGCCCGGCATATCAAATTCGTCGAGGACTACGATCCGTCGCTGCCGCCGGTGCTGGCGAACCGCGATCAACTGGTCCAGGTCTTCCTCAATCTGGTCAAGAACGCCGCCGAGGCGATCAGCGATCATGCCGGCGGCGAGATCGTACTCTCGACCGCGTTTCGCCCGGGCGTGCGGCTGTCGATCCCCGGCGCCAAGACGCGCATTTCGCTGCCGCTGGAATTCTGCGTCAAGGACAACGGGCCCGGCGTGCCCGAGGAATTGATGCCGCATCTGTTCGACCCGTTCGTCACTACCAAGCCGACCGGATCGGGGCTCGGGCTCGCGCTGGTGGCGAAGATCGTCGGCGACCACGGCGGCATAATCGAATGCGAGTTGCAGCCGCGCCGGACCGTGTTTCGCGTGCTGATGCCAATGTACACCCGCGAGGGCGCCGAGGCAGACGGCGTCGCCAAGTCACGAGGGGATCATTGATGCCGGCGGGAAACATTCTCATTGCGGATGACGATGCGGCGATCCGCACCGTGCTCAATCAGGCGCTGTCGCGCGCCGGCTACGAAGTTCGCTCGACCGGCAACGCGGCGACGCTGTGGCGCTGGATCAGCCAGGGCGACGGCGACCTGATCATCTCCGATGTCGTCCTGCCGGACGAAAATGCGTTTGATCTGCTGTTGCGCATCAAAAAGGCGCGGCCCGATTTGCCGGTGCTCATCATGAGCGCGCAGAACACCTTCATGACCGCGATCCGCGCTTCCGAGCGCGGCGCTTACGAATACCTGCCCAAGCCGTTCGATCTCAAGGAGCTGATCGCCATCGTCGGCCGCGCTTTGTCGGAGCCGAAGGAGCGGTCGCGGCAGCCGGTCAAGGCCGACGATTTCGAGTTGATACCGCTGGTCGGCCGTTCGCCGGCGATGCAGGAAATCTATCGCGTACTGGCGCGGCTGATGCAGACGGATTTGACCGTGATGATCTCGGGCGAATCCGGCACCGGCAAGGAATTGGTGGCGCGCGCGCTGCATGATTACGGCAAGCGCCGTACCGGGCCGTTCGTCGCCATCAACATGGCCGCGATCCCGCGCGATCTCATCGAATCCGAATTGTTCGGCCACGAGAAGGGCGCGTTCACCGGGGCCAACTCACGCAGCGCCGGCCGCTTCGAGCAGGCCGAAGGTGGCACACTGTTTCTCGACGAAATCGGCGATATGCCGATGGAGGCGCAAACCAGGCTGCTGCGCGTGCTCCAGCAGGGCGAATACACCACCGTCGGCGGCCGCACGCCGATCAAGGCCGACGTGCGCATCATCGCCGCGACCAATAAGGATTTGCGGCAGCTGATTCAGCAGGGCCTGTTCCGCGAGGATTTGTTTTTCCGGCTGAACGTGGTGCCGCTGCGGTTGCCGCCGTTGCGCGAACGCACCGAGGACATTCCCGATCTGATCCGGCATTTCTTCGCGCAGGTCGAGCGCGAGGGCCTGCCGTTGAAGCAGATCGACCAAGCCGCGGTGGAGCGGCTGCGGCGGCATCGCTGGCCCGGCAATGTGCGCGAATTGGAGAATCTCGCCCGCCGGCTGGCGGCGCTCTATCCTCAGGAAACCATCACCGTCGCCGTAATCGACGCCGAATTGTCGCAACCGGCGCTGACCGCACCGGGCGAGAGCCATCGGGGCGACGAAAATCTGTCGAGCTCGGTGGAGCGCTATCTGGCGCGCTATTTCTCAGGCTTCGATGAGAACCTGCCGCCGCCCGGCCTCTATCACCGCATCCTGCGCGAAGTGGAGGCGCCGCTTTTGTCGGCTGCGCTTGCGGCCACGCGCGGCAATCAGATCCGCGCCGCCGACCTTCTTGGCGTCAACCGCAACACGTTGCGCAAGAAGATCCGCGACCTGGAAATCCAGGTCTATCGCTCAAGCGGCGGCTAGGCGTCCGCGCGGCGGGCCGGCGCGCCTAGGAATTGTCGTAATCGGGCAACATTGTTGTATAAAAGCATCACTGGCGCGAATGGCCGGGGGCTCCATTCGTCCTGCGCCTGACAAGGTCCCGCCGCTAGTTCTCTAACTTTCATGTCTTTTGGGGCGTGTCGATGACGACTGCCGATCAAGTCGCTCCACTTGACCCGGGCGTCATGGCGCCGGGGCCGGCTGCCGCCATGGCGTCGCACGATCCGGCCGCGGCGGCGCCGATGCCGGTCGCGTCCCGGTTGATCGGCGCGATTGCGGTCGGCGTCGCGCTGCTGTCGGCTACCGCCACCTTTCTCGTCCTCGCCGGACTGACGCCGATCGCGCCGGTGGACTCCGTGGTCAAGGAATTGCTGCTCGGCAATGCCGTCACCGGGCTGCTGCTGCTTGCCATCATCGGCCGGGAAGTCTGGGTGGTCGTGCAGGCGCGCCGGCGCGGTTATGCCGGCTCGCGGCTGCACGTCCAAATCGTCGGTCTGTTCGCCGTCATCGCCGCGGTGCCGACTGTGCTGGTCGCGGTGGTCGCCTCGACCACGCTCGATCGCGGCCTGGACAGGTTCTTCTCGACGCGCACCCAGGCGATGATCGAGCAATCGCTCATTGTCGCCGATGCCTATGTCAGCGAGCACGCGCAGGCGATCCGCGGCGAGATCATGGCCATGGCCTTCGACATTGGCCGCGCCAAGCCGATGTTCGATTCTGACCGCGAGCGGTTCCGGAAATTCTTCACCGCGCAGGCCGCGGCGCGCGGCCTATCCGCGGCGCTGATTATCCGGGCCGACGGCTCGACGGTCGAGCGCGCCGACGTGACGATGGACAAAGCGATCGTGCTGCCGTCAGCGCGGCTGCTCGGCCAAATCTCGGAAACCGAGCCGCAGGTCGCGCTCATTCCCGAGGGCGATCATGTCGCGGCCGCGATCAAGCTGCACGGCTACGACAACATGTATCTTTATGTCGCGCGGCTCCTCGATCCACGAGTTGTCCAGCAACTGAAGGCGACTCAGGAAAGCGCCGGCGAATACGCCAATCTTCAAGCGCGGCGGCTCGGCATCCAGATCGCATTTGCGCTGATGTTCGCCATCATCGCGCTCATCGTGCTGTTGTCGTCCGCCTGGATCGGACTCGATTTCGCCAACCGGCTGGTGGCGCCGATCCGCCGCCTGATCGGCGCCGCGAACGTGGTTTCGACCGGCAATCTCCAGGTCCGGGTGCCGATCCGCCGCTCCGAGGGCGATCTGGCGCAACTCGGCGAAACCTTCAACAAGATGACGCAGGAGCTCAGCACGCAGCACGACGATATCGTGCGCGCGCGCGACGTTATCGACAGCCGGCGGCGATTTACGGAAGCGGTGCTGGCCGGCGCCAGCGCCGGCGTGATCGGCGTCAACGCCGATGGCCGCATCACCATCCTCAACCGTTCCGCCGAGCGGTTGATCGGACGCCCGGAAAGCGAAGCGCTCGGACATAAGCTCGCCGAAGTCGCGCCCGAACTTGCCGACATCTTCGAAGGGGCGCGTCACGGCAATCAACGGCTGGTTCAGCGCCAGGTCACCGTCAGCCGCGACGGCCAGGAACGGAATTTTTCGGTACGCGTCACCAGCGAGCAGGCCGCCGAATCCGAGCACGGATACGTCATCACCATCGACGATGTTACCGAGTTGGTGCTGGCGCAGCGGTCTTCGGCCTGGGCCGATATCGCGCGGCGCATCGCCCACGAGATCAAGAATCCGCTTACACCCATTCAATTGTCGGCCGAGCGGCTGCGCCGCAAATACAGCAAGCTCGTCGACCCGGACGACGCCGTGTTCGAGCAGTGCACGGCAACCATCGTGCGCCAGGTCGACGACATCAAACGCATGGTCGACGAGTTCTCCCGTTTCGCGCGCATGCCGAAGCCGGTGATCGCCGCCGAGGACGTGGCCGATACCGTCCGTCAGGTCGTGTTCCTGATGCGTGTCGGTCACCCAGATATCGACTTCGATGTCGAGCTTGCCGAGGAGACGATGCCGGCGCGCTTCGACCGCAGGCTGATTTCGCAGGCGCTCACCAACATCATCAAGAACGCGTCCGAAGCGATCGGCGCAGTGCCGCCGGCCACGCTCGGCAAGGGCCGCATCGCGGTAAGCGCGCGGCGGGACGGCAAGGAGGTAATCATCGACGTGATCGACAACGGGGTAGGGCTGCCGAAGGAAAATCGCGCGCGGCTGCTCGAGCCTTATGTCACCACGCGCGACAAGGGCACGGGCCTGGGGCTCGCCATCGTCGGCCGCATTCTTGAAGACCACGGCGGCCACATCGAGCTGCGCGACGCCTCGGACAAGGTCGGCGGCGCTCGTGGCGCCTGGATGCAACTGCGCTTTGCGGTGGAACCGGTTGACCCGGCCGCTGCACCTGCCGCGCCGGCGGCCCAACCACAGCGGGCGACGGTCTGATCATGGCGTCCGACATCCTGATCGTTGACGATGAGACGGATATCCGCGAGCTGGTCGCCGGCATTTTGCAGGACGAAGGCCACGGCACCCGGACCGCGGGCGACAGCGATCAGGCGCTCGCCGCCGTGGTCGCGCGACGTCCCAATCTCGTCTTTCTCGACATCTGGCTGCAAGGCAGCCGGCTCGACGGCCTGCAACTGCTCGACATCCTCAAGCAGGAGCACCCGGACCTGCCGATCGTGATGATCTCGGGACACGGCAATATCGAAACCGCGGTCTCGGCGATCAAGCGCGGCGCGTACGACTTTATCGAGAAGCCGTTCAAGGCCGACCGGCTGCTGCTCGTCGCCGAGCGCACGCTGGAGAATTCACGGCTCAGGCGCCAGGTGCGGGAACTCGAGCAAGTCGGCCCGCTCGCCACGACCCTGGTCGGCCATTCGCCAGCTGCCAACCAATTGCGGCAGACTATAGAGCGGGTCGGGCCGACCAACAGCCGCGTGCTCATCATCGGTCCTTCCGGCAGTGGCAAGGAGCTTGCCGCACGCACCATTCATGGGCTGTCGGCGCGCGCCAACGGGCCCTTCGTCGTCATCAACGCCGCCGCCATGATGCCGGAGCAGATGGAGGTCGAACTGTTCGGCGTCGAAGCCGCCAACGGCACACAGGGCCGCAAGGTCGGGGCGCTCGAAGAAGCCCACGGCGGCACGCTCTTCATCGACGAGATCGCCGACATGCCGCGCGAGACGCAGAACAAAATTCTGCGCGTGCTCGTGGATCAGACCTTCCAGCGCGTCGGCGGCAGCACCAAGGTGACGGTCGACGTGCGCATCGTCTCTTCGACCAGCCGCAATATCGAGGCCGACATCGCCGCCGGAAAATTCCGCGAGGACCTTTATCACCGGCTGTCGGTGGTGCCGATCCGCGTGCCGGGGCTGGCTGATCGCCGTGAGGATATTCCCGAGCTGGTCGAATATTTTATGAGCCAGATTTCGCAGACCACTGGCTTGCCAAAGCGCAACGTCGGTTCCGATGCGCTCGCCGTGCTGCAGTCGCACGACTGGCCCGGCAACGTGCGGCAGCTACGCAATAACGTCGAACGCTTGATGATCCTCACCGGGGGCGAACCCGAAGCCGTCATTACCGCCTCGATGCTGCCGCAAGACGTGAGCTCGATGATCCCGGCGATGCCGAACAGCAACGGCGGCGAGCATCTGATGACTTTGCCGCTGCGCGAGGCGCGCGAGGTGTTCGAGCGCGAGTATCTGTTGGCGCAGATCAGCCGGTTCGACGGCAACATTTCCAAGACCGCCGAATTCGTCGGCATGGAACGCTCGGCGCTGCACCGCAAGCTCAAAGCACTGGGAATTGACTGACTGTGCATCGGTATCGCTGGTCAGTCATCGGCGTGGGGGTCACGCGATATGCAGTGCTGTCATCTGATTACTGATCTCTGATGTCCAGATACGCGTACGTCAACGGCCGCTACCTTCCGTTCCGCGATGCCAAAGTGCACATCGAGGATCGCGGCTATCAATTCGGCGACGGGGTCTATGAAGTTTGCGAAGTGAGGCAAGGCCGGCTGATCGACGAGCGCCGCCATCTCGCCCGCCTCAAGCGGTCGCTCGGTGAACTTGCTATCCGCGCACCGATGTCGCCGGCCGCGCTCGGTGTCGTGCTGCGCGAGGTAGTGGCGCGCAACCGTCTGCGCTACGGCCTAGTCTATCTGCAAATCACCCGTGGCGTGGCGCGCCGCGACCACGCTTTCCCGTCGCCGCAGGTGCCGCCGAGTCTGGTGGTGACGGCGCGCTCGCTCAACATGGCGCGCGGCGAAGCGCAGGCGGCGAGCGGCATTTCGGTCATCAGCGTGCCGGACAATCGCTGGGGCCGCGTCGACATCAAAACGATTGGTCTATTGCCCAACGTACTGGCGCGGCAGGCGGCGATCGAGCAGGGCGCCCGCGACGCCTGGTTCGTTGACAGCGCCGGCGCGGTCACCGAGGGCGCCTCGACCAACGCCTGGATCGTCAAGCCGGACGGCAAAGTGGTGACGCGGCCGGCCGATCACGCCATCCTGCGCGGCATCACCCGCACCGTGCTGTTCGACGCCATCAAAGCCCAAGGGCTCGAGATCGAAGAGCGGGCATTTACCCTCGAAGAGGCCTACGCCGCCCGCGAAGCCTTTGTGACCGCCGCAACCCAAATCGTACTGCCGGTCGTGCGCATTGACGGCAGGGCCATCGGCGACGGCAGGCCCGGTCCGGTGGCCCTATCGCTCCGCGGCGCCTTCCACCTTTATGCGGAGGTCAGTTGAGCGTGCTAAGACCCGCGCACAAGAGGAATTTTATACTACGACCGGCCGGCGGCCGGAGAGCCACAATTGCGCTGTGGACTTCAGCTTGGGCTTGCATCGCCCCGCTCCGTACACTCTAATGATTGGCTGGCTAATGATGATTGGCCTGGGTGGGTTTTGCTTTCCTCCTCGATCCACCCCACCTTAAGGAAGCGCAAGAAAAGACCCGCGGGGCAGGGGCCTGCGGTACAAGAACGGAAACAACGGCAATGGCAGCCGACCGCTCACAAAACCTACAAGACACCTTCCTCAATCACGTCCGTAAAAGCAAAATTCCGCTCACTATTTTCCTGGTGAACGGCGTCAAGCTGCAAGGCGTAGTGACTTGGTTCGACAATTTCTGCGTACTGCTGCGTCGGGATGGGCATTCGCAGCTCGTCTACAAGCACGCGATCTCGACCATCATGCCAGGTCATCCGGTGCAGCTCTTCGAAGGTGCCGAAGAGGCGCCGGCGGGGGAAAAGGTCTGATTGGAGCCGCGCCGTCGCGACACGCGCGCTGACCGGCTGAGCCCGACGGGCTCGGTAACCGGCCGCGCGCTCGTGATCGAGCCGGTGCTGAGGCGTGCGCCTGCGCGCGCCGCCGCGACCGAGCGTGCGCCCGCGGCGCGGCTCGACGAAGCGGTTGGGCTTGCGCAAGCCATCGATCTCGAGGTCGAGCAATCCGGTATCGTGATGCTGTCGGCGTTGCGGCCGGCGACCTATCTCGGCAAGGGCAAGGTCGAGGAGATCGCGGGGCTCGTCAAAACCCAAGACGCGGGCCTGGTGGTGATGGACTGCGCGCTTTCGCCGGTGCAGCAGCGCAATCTGGAAAGGGAGTGGGGCGCCAAGGTGCTCGACCGCACCGGGCTCATTCTGGAAATTTTCGGCCGCCGTGCGCGCACCCGCGAAGGCGCGCTGCAAGTGGAACATGCTCATCTGACCTATCAAAAAAGCCGGCTGGTGCGTTCCTGGACCCATCTCGAACGCCAGCGGGGCGGCTTTGGCTTTCTCGGCGGCCCGGGCGAAACCCAACTCGAAGCCGACCGGCGCATGATCGAGGAACGGCTCGCCAAAATCGAAGCCGAGCTCGTCAAGGTCAAGCGAACCCGCGAATTGCATCGCGAGAGCCGGCGCCGCGTGCCGTATCCCATCGTCGCGCTGGTCGGCTACACCAATGCCGGGAAATCGACGCTGTTCAACCGCATGACGCAGGCGCGCGTTCTTTCTGCCGACATGCTGTTCTCGACGCTCGATCCGACCTTGCGTGCCGTCGATCTGCCGCACGGCGCGCGGGTGATCATCTCCGACACCGTGGGCTTTATTTCCGACCTGCCGACCATGCTGGTAGCCGCATTCCGCGCCACGCTCGAAGAAGTGATCGAGGCCGACGTGATCCTTCACGTGCGCGACGTCTCGCACGAGGATGCCGAGGCGCAGCTTGCCGACGTGGAAAACATTCTGCGCCAGCTTGGCATCGATACGCACAACGCCGAACAAAAGCGGGTGCTGATCGAGGTCTGGAACAAGATCGACCGGCTCGACGCCGATCAGCGCACGCGGCTGCATAACCTCGCCGAGCGCTATCCGGCGGACACACGGCCGGCGCTGGTCTCGGCGATCACCGGGGAGGGGATCGATGCGCTCTCCGCCGCGATCGAGGCCCGGCTCGCCGCCGGCCGCGTGGTCATCGAGCTTGATCTCGACGGTGCCGACGGTGCCGGCGTCAGCTGGCTGCATCGTCATACCGAGGTGATCCGCAAGACAGTCGACGAAAAGACCGGCCGTGTCGCCATGACGGTGCGCGCCGATGCGGCGAAGGCGGAAGCGGTGAGGGAGCGGTTTGCTCATTAGCGCCCTCTCGTCTTGCGGGAGAGGGTGCAGAGCCACGTGAGCAGCAAGGCGGATGAGGGTTGGCCTTCCCCGCCTCACCCCGCTCAGTCTCGCTGTGCTCAACTTCGCCATCCTCTCCCGCAAGGGAGAGGGAAGATAGGGTGCTGCTTACTTACAGAGAGCCCAGTTAGTTTTGCACGCGATGTTCGTTATCGCACCTGCCGCTTGGCAGGGAGCACTCGTGCCGATACCTGGTGCCGAATACCGGCGGAGGCGTCGTAGGCGGGTATATCGAGCTATCCGGCATGGTCTTTGTTCCGGTCTCGGCGGCGTTTGCTCCGGCGATGCCGGCAGCGAGCGAAAGAATCACCGCGCAGGCGAAAGAAGCAGGTTTGGACATTTGAATCTCCATGAGCAAATTTTTGGCGATTATGCACTTGAAATCGCCAAATTTTTCATGGCGCCAAAAGCTCAGCGGGCCCGTTAGTTCCTACGTGACAAAGAATTAATGCGTGCAATGTCCATCGCTTGGGCGCAAATCGAGCTGGTTTAGTTGCCATCGAAAATATCGATATCATCAGCGTACTGGTCTCGATTTACGGGAACACGCCTCTAGCTTTCTTGCGCCTTCGCCTCGTCCCAGAGTGCGTCCATTTCGGCGAGCGTGGCGTCTTTCGGGACCTTGCCGCGCGCCGCGAGGGCTCGCTCGATCGCGGCGAAGCGGCGCTCGAATTTCCGGTTGGTCTGCCGCAACAGCGCTTCCGGGTCGGCTTGCAGATGGCGGGCGAGATTGACCGCGGCGAACAAAAGGTCGCCAACTTCCGCCGCCGCCTCGTCCTGCCCGGCGTCAAGCGCTTCCTCGATCTCATCGGCCTCTTCCCGGATCTTGCGCAATACGGCGCGCGGATCGTTCCAGTCGAAGCCGACCTGGCTTGCTTTGTTCTGCAGCTTGAGCGCGCGCGTCAGCGCGGGCAGGGTAACAGGCACGCCGGCGAGCGCGCCGTGCGGCAGTGCGGAGCCGCTGTGCGTTGCCTTCTCCGCTCTCTCCTGGGCCTTGATCTCCTCCCAGAGGCCCTTGACCGCATTCGGGTCGCGGGCGCGTTCATCGCCGAACACATGGGGGTGCCGCCGGATCAGTTTGGTCGTGATCGCCTCGACGACGTCGCCGAAGGCAAACGCGCCTTGCTCTTCGGCCATGCGGGCGTGGAACGCCACCTGGAGCAGCAGGTCGCCCAGCTCGTCTTTCAGATCCGCGAGATCGCCGCGCGCAATCGCATCAGCCACCTCGTAGGCTTCCTCGATCGTATAAGGCGCGATGCTCGCGAAATTCTGCTCAAGGTCCCACGGGCAACCTGTCCGCGGCGTCCGCAACGCCGCCATGATCGCAATGAGCCGGTCGATATCCTGGGAGGGCGTCATGAGGCGGTTTTTCCAATTGGCGCGGGGACGCTATCAGACGCCTCTTGAGACGGCGACGCTGGGGCCGCCGCTGTTAATAATTGCCCCAGCGGGACACTCGCATGGCCGATTCGCATAAGACATATTATGGAATATCTCGATTTAGCTAAGTCCTGCAGGAGATTAGCTGCGATCACATGCCTTGAGCAGCAAAGGTTTCGCGGAAGCTGTCACGCCGACGCCGCGACCGTCTCGGCGATTTCGATTGCCATTCCGTCGTAGGCCGGCTCGACGTTGGGCGGCAGCTCCTTGCGCAAGACATCGTAATCGAGGTCGGCATGCAGGTTGGTCAGGATCGCGCGGCGCGGCTTTATGCGCTCGATCCAGCCGAGCGCATCCGCAAGCGAGAAATGGCTTGGATGCGGCCGGTAGCGCAGCGCATCGACGATCCAGACGTCGAGGCCGGCCAACGCGGCGATGCTGTCGGCGGGCAGGCTGCTTAAATCGCAGGAATAGGCGAGGCTGCCGAAGCGAAAGCCGAGCGAAACGATATCGCCGTGCTGCTGCAGGAAGGGTAACGCCGTGATCGGGCCGCCCTGCCCTTTGACAACCACCGGCTGGCCGGCCGTCAGCCGGTGTTCCTTGACGATCGGCGGGTAATCGCTGCCGGGCGGCGATTTAAAGCAATAGCCGAAGCGGCCGCGCACGACCGGCGCGGTGTGCGCATCGAGATACACGTCGATCAATTGCCGTTGCTTGATGAAAAACGCCCGCAGGTCGTCGATGCCGTGGATGTGGTCGGCGTGCTCGTGGCTGTAAAACACGCCGTTGAGCCAATCGGTCTTAGCGTCAAGCAATTGCTCGCGCAGATCGGGCGGCGTATCGACCAGGACGCGCGTCACGCCGGTGGCCTCGCGGCGCTCGACCAGGAGCGAGGTGCGGCGGCGGCGGTTCTTTGGATTGTTCGGATCGCAGTCGCCCCAGCCGAGCGCCGGGCGCGGCACGCCGCCGGAAGAGCCGCAGCCGAGGATGGTGAATTTCAAAGTCATTTTTAGATTTTCATGCCGCTGGCGTTTCAGCGTTGCGCGGCTGCCATTCATCCGCGCCGGCCGGCTGCGGCACCTTGCGAAACAGGCGGAAGAAATTCTCCGACGTCGTGCGCGCGATCTCGTCTGGCGAAACGCCGCGGGCCTCGGCCAGCACTTTGGCCGTCTCGACCACATAGGCCGGTTCATTGCGCTTGCCGCGAAATTTGCCGGGTGCAAGGTAGGGCGCGTCGGTCTCGACCAGGATGCGATCGGGCGGCAGCTCGGCGGCAATGGCGCGCAGCTGCGTCGAAGCCTTGAAGGTCAAGATGCCGGTGAAGGAAATGAAAAGCCCGAGTGCGATGGCGCGTTGGGCAAGCTCGCGTCCCCCGGTAAAGCAGTGCAACACGGCCGGGAAGGCGCCCCGCCCGGTTTCCTCTTCCAGGATCCGCGCGGTGTCGGCGTCGGCATCGCGCGTATGGATGACGAGCGGCAGCCCGGTCTCGCGCGCCGCCCGGATGTGGGTGCGAAAGCCTTGCTCCTGGGCCGGCCGCGGCGAGCGCTCGTAGTGGTAATCGAGCCCGGCCTCGCCGAGCGCGATCACCTTCGGATGGCGGGTGCGGGCGATCAGGTCGGCCGCCGTGACGCCGAGCTCTTCGTCCGCGTAATGCGGGTGCGTGCCGACGGAGCAAAAAACGTCGGGGAAGCGCTCGGCGATCGCCAACAGCTCAGCGTGACGGGCAACGCGGGTGGAGATCGTAACCAGCCGCGCAATGCCGGCCGAGCGGGCGCGGCCGACAACGGCATCGAGCTCATCGGCAAAATCTGGAAAGTCGAGATGGCAGTGGCTGTCGATGAGCATGACTATTGCGCCGCGGTCGCTGCCGGGTCGACATAGCGCGGAAACACCGGGGCCGGCGCCGGCAGCTTTGCGCCTGCGGCGAGCCGATGCTTGCCGCCAAGAAACGAAAAGTCTCGCTCGCCCGGCGGCACCGCCAACAGATCGAGCAGCTTTTCCGCCGAGGCCGGCGTGAACGGCTGCGCCAAAATGGCGATCTGCCGCAACACTTCCGCCGTGACATAGAGGACCGTGCCCTGGCGTTGCGGGTCGGTCTTGGCCAGCGCCCACGGCGCTTCGCCGGCGAAATAGCGGTTGGCGTCTGCGACCACTGCCCACACCGCGTTGAGCACCTGGTGCAATTGCTGGGTCGCCATGACGTCGCGCGCTTTGCCGATCATGGCGTCGGCCGCGGCGAGGATCGCCTGGTCGTTCGCGCTGAGCGCGCCCGGCTTCGGCAAGACGCCGGCGAAATTGCGCGCCACCATGGTCAGCGAACGTTGCGCCAGATTGCCGAGATCGTTGGCGAGGTCGGCATTGATGCGGTTGACGATGGCGTCGTGGCTATAATTGCCGTCCTGTCCGAACGGTACTTCGCGCAGGAAGAAATAGCGCAGTGGATCGACACCATAAGCTTCGACCAGCGCGAACGGATCGATGACGTTGCCCACCGACTTCGACATCTTCTCGCCGCGGTTGAACAGAAAGCCGTGGGAATAGATGCGCCGTGGCACCGCGATCCCGGCCGACATCAGAAAGGCCGGCCAATAGACGGCGTGAAAGCGCACGATGTCCTTGCCGATCACATGCAAATCGGCCGGCCAGTATTTCTTGAATTTATCACTATCCACATCGGGATATCCGACGGCGGTGATGTAATTGGTGAGCGCGTCCACCCACACGTACATGACGTGCTCGGGGTTGCCGGGCACCTTGACGCCCCAGTCGAAGGTCGTGCGCGAAACCGACAGATCCTGCAGGCCGCCTTTGACGAAGCTCATAACCTCGTTGAAGCGCTCGCGCGGCAGCACATACTGCGGATCGCCGGCGTAGAGTTCGAGCAGCTTGTCCTGATAGGCGGACAGCTTGAAGAAGTAGCTCTCCTCCTCGACCCACTCGACCGGCGTGCCGTTCGGGCCGAGCCGCTGACCCTTGTCGTCGACCTTGGTCTCGCTCTCGTCGTAATAGGCCTCGTCGCGCACCGAGTACCAGCCGGAATATTTACTCAAATAAATGTCGCCGTTCGCCTCCATCGCCGCCCAGATCGCTTCCGAGGCGCGATGGTGGCGCGGCTCGGTGGTGCGGATGAAGTCGTCGTTCGAGCAATTGAGCAGCTTCACCATCGCCTGGAAGCGCGGCACGTTGCGCTCGACCAATTGGCGCGGCGTCAGATTTTCCTTGGCCGCGGTCTGCAGCATCTTCATGCCGTGCTCGTCGGTACCGGTGAGGAAGAACACGTCCCGGCCCTCGAGCCGCATGAAGCGGGCGATGGCGTCGGTCGCAATGGCCTCGTAAGCGTGGCCGATATGCGGCGCGCCGTTCGGATAAGCGATTGCGGTGGTGATGTAATAGGGCTTGGCGGGCATGGAGCGTAGGTATCAACCGCGCGTGGCCTCGGCAAGCAAGCCGAAAACATTAAAAACCAACGGTTTTCGCTCCAGATTGTACCCGGCGGCGTCGCGCGCCGAACGGTTGATGCGTTCGAAGGCCTCGGCCAGTCGCGCCGCGCGGCCGAGCTCGGCGGTATTGCGATCGAGACGCTCAGCCAGCCAGGCATTGACGGTATCGACGAAGGCGGCAAGCGGCTGCGGGTCGACGCCGGCAAGCGCTTCGCCGAGTGCATGCAGCGCGTTGGTATCGAGTGCGGGCAGGCGCTCGAGCTGATCGAGCGCGCGGCGGCGCAGCTCCAACGCGTCCTCATCGAGGAAGGCCAGAGCGCGCGCGACACTGCCGTCGGCTGCGGCGGCCGCGGCGGCGATATCGGGATCGTCCACCGGTTCGTCGATTGCCGCGGCGAGCGCTTTGGCAACGTCGGTCTGTGACAAAGGCCGCATCGTTACGACGGAGCAGCGCGAACGCAATGTAGGCAGCACGCGCGCCGCGGAGTGACACACCAGCAGCAAAATCGCGCGCTCGGGCGGTTCTTCGAGCACCTTGAGCATTGCGTTGGCGCCGAACCGGTTGAGCTCGTCGACAGCATCGACGACGGCGATGCGCCAGCCGCCCTGCCCCGCGGTGGCGCCGAAGAAGGAAACAGTACGGCGAACGTCGTCGACGGCAATCTGCTGCCGCAGCACGCCCTTGTCGTTCGGCGTGCGCTCGAGAACAAGAAGATCGCCCTGCGCCCGCGCCGCCATGCGCCGCGCCACCGGATGATCCGGGTCGACGCTGAGCGATGTTGCCGCAGCCACCTCGGGCGCCGCCGGGTCCGGGTGCGCCAGCACGAAGCGCGCCATGCGGTAGGCAAGCGTCGCCTTGCCGATACCCTTTTGGCCGAGCAGCAGGAAGGCGTGGGGAATGCGGCCGCTGCGGTAAGCGGCAAGCAGCGCCGTTTCGGCGGCGGCGTGGCCGAACAGCGCATCGGTCGTGCGCGGCGGCGGATCCTCGTCGCGTTCGTCGCTCATGAGGCCGCGGCCTCTTCCAGCACGGCCTTGGCTTTCGGCGGTTCGAGCCTTGCGCTCACCGCGTCCCACATATGCTTCGCCACCATCTTCTTCGGCGCGCCCGCGTCGACGACGACAAAGCGGTTCGGCTCGGTTGCGGCAAGCGCCAAATACGCTTGACGCAGCCTTTCGTGGAAATCGACTTTCTCCGCTTCAAAACGATCGGGATCTTTGCCGCGGCGGCGGCCGGCTGCACGGCGCAAACCGGTTTTGACCGGCAGGTCGAGCACGAAAGTCAGATCGGGGCGCAGGTCGCCGACCGAAATCCGCTCGAGCGCCTTGATGAAGCGCGCATCGACGTCACCGAGCACGCCCTGATAGACGCGCGTTGAATTGGCGAAGCGATCGCAAATGACCCATTGGCCGGCCTCGAGCGCGGGCAGGATGGTGCAGCGGATATGGTCGTCGCGGGCGGCGGCGAACAGCATGGCTTCAGCCTCTGGACCAAACGGTTTCGCCGCGCCGGACAAAAGGACATGGCGGATAATTTCGGCGCCGGGCGAGCCGCCGGGTTCGCGGGTGAGCTTGACGCCAAGTCCGAGCGACTCCAGCCGCCGCGCCAGTATGGCCGCTTGCGTCGACTTGCCGGTGCCCTCCCCGCCTTCCAATGTGATGAACTTGCCTCTCATCGCCCGGTCTCGAAATGCCGTCAAATTTTCATCGAATCAGATGGTTGCGGCTCCATCTTGGGACAAGACGCGAAGTGACGGTCCGACGCCGAGCCAGGATATAGGGCCACTCGGCGCTACGCGCATGAGCCCGGAAGCAACCAAGCGCGCTACCGACCAAGCTCATCATAACCGGTCAACGCCGGCGCGAAACAGACCGATCATCAGTTCGGTCGCCCCATCAATCGCTCGGCGCGTCATGCTTCCGCGGCCGTCGTCTTCGGCGGCCGTCAGCGGCACTTCGAGCGCAAGATCGTCGCCGCGCCATACTTTGAGCGTGCCGATGCTTTGCCCCTTGGTCACGGGCGCCGGCACCGGGCCGGAATAGACGACGCGGGCCAGCAAATGCTCGCCGCCGTTGCGCGGCATCATCACCCGGATGGTGCCCGGGCCGACGAGCGGCACATAGCGGGATTTGCCGCCGAAGACTCTCGCCTCGCCGATGGTCTGGCCTTCGGCGAACAGCACGCGTGCTTCGAAGCCGTGAAAGCCCCAGTCGAGCAGCTTGCGCGCTTCCTCGGAGCGCTCCTTTTCGGATCGCGCGCCCATGATCACGACGATAAGGCGAAAATTGTCCTGTACCGCCGAGCCGACGAGGTTGAAGCCGGCCTCGGAGGTTTCGCCGGTCTTGAGCCCGTCGGCGCCGATGCCGGCGACAAGCAGGGGATTGCGGTTTTGCTGCCGGATTTTGTTCCAGGTGAAGTCGCGGCCGGCGAAGTATGGATAAAAGTCCGGATAGGTCTGCATGATGTAGCGGGCGAGCCGTGCCATTTCGCGCGCGGTGACATGCAGGTTGGGATCGGAATAGCCGGTGGCGTTGGTGAACGTCGATTTCTCCAGCCCGATTTCGCGCGCCCGTTTGGTCAGCATGGCGCCGAACTCGGCCTCGTTGCCGGCCAGCGCCTCGGCGATCGCGATGCAGGCATCGTTGGCCGAGTCCACGATGATGCCGTGGATCAGATCGTCGAGCGTAACCTTACTGTGGATGGCGGCGAACATGGTCGAGCCGTGCGACGGCGCGCCGCCTTTGCGCCAGGCGTTCTCGCTGATGGTGAATTCGTCGTCGAGCTTGATGTGGCCGAGCTTGATTTCATGGAACACGTATTCAAGCGTCATCAGTTTGGCGAGGCTCGCCGGCGCCTCAAGCTCGTCGCCGTTCTTTTCGAACAGCACGCTGTCGCTGTCGGGGTCGAGCAGAACGGCCGCGGCAACGCTGGTCTGGAAGCCCTCGTCCTTTTTGGTCGCCATGTTCGAGGCGGCGTGCCCGGCGGCGACTGTGGCGGCAAACACGATCGCCGCGACGACAAGACAGCCCGCCCGAAACGGATGATGACGGCCGGTGCCCAACAAAGCCTCCGCTGCGGAGCTAGGCTTGATCCACGGGATCATGCTCTGACGGCAAAGCAATTTCATGCGGATTTTTGCCGCGCAATAGGGCACGCGCAAGGCCCGCAGCAACGCGAAATGACGCAGAGCGAGCGAGGCTCAGTAAAGGCCGCGTCCGTTGAGGAACTGGTCGGTGCCGTTCATGCCGCCGGGCGTATCGGCGTACGACATGGCGCTTGCTACCGCCGCCTCCGGCAAGGCGTCGCTGGCCGAAGCGCTGGCGAAGCGGATGTTGCGGCCGCGCCCCGACGTCGCGGCGGCGCTGGCGGGCACGATCGGCGTTGCCGCAAGCCTGATATCGCCCGGCGCCGGCGCGGGTTCGTCCTGCCGTAGCGTCGCCGCCAGGACGCGGTCGTCGGAACCCGCGATCGGCGCCCGGCCGACATACTCGACCCGCACCCAGGCGGTGCCCCTATTCTGAAAGCCCAGCAACGATGCCGCCCGGGTGGAGACGTCGATGATGCGGTCGCCGCGATACGGCCCGCGATCGTTGACGCGCACGATGAGCGAGCGGCCATTGGAGAGATTGGTCACCCGCACATAGCTCGGCAGCGGCAACGTCGGATGCGCCGCGGAAATACCGTTGAGGTCGAAGACTTCGCCGTTCGCGGTCATGCGGCCGTGGAAGTCTTCGCCATACCATGAGGCGAGCCCTTCGGCCCGATAATGGGGATTGTCTTCGGGGTAGTACATTCGCCCGGCGACCATATAGGGCGAGCCGACCCGGTAGACGCCGCCGCCCTTCGGCACCGGCTCGCCGTCCTCGACGACGCGGGGGCTCGCCGATACGCCGTAGCGCGAGTTGACACTGCTGGAGCAGTTGGCGAGCAGAATGCAAAGCACGGCGCAGCCGCCGAGCGGCGCAAACCGTCTGAATGCCGCGCTGATCCGACCCCGCATGCTCCCGTCCCCGAACCCAAAGGTATCAAGCCCGAGCGTGGTCAGATTGTGGCGGAAATGCGCGACCGGCTTTCGATAGTGAATGGAGGGTTGCGCTGCCCGATCTGCCGTATGGACATTCGGGCAAGCGACGGATGATTAGACACCGGCGACGATTGGCACGTTCGCGTAAGTGAGAATGAGAAGAAGAACGAGACTGCCGATAAATGCGCCGAAGGTAACGCGTACCACGGTGGGCCAATATGCTGCGAGCTTCTCTTGCCAATATGCCGCGAGTTTCTCTTGAAGGTACTCACTGAAGTTCAAAGCAAGTGTCGTCATCGGGCAGCAGTGCCTTTCTTGAATGTTGCGTTTTTTGGGTGTGTAGCCGGCACGATAAGGCCGGTTGAAGCGGGCTTAAATCACATGCGTGCTAAAATGTCCATAAGGTCTTCTATGATTTGTTGCTTGCATCCGCACATAGTCCGATCGTGGCAAAATCGTGATGTAATCGCCGCCAGAATCTGCCGAGAATCAAAAGCTAAGCGAGTACGTCGATTGAGCGTGGCAAGCGCAGATCAACCGCGACGCGCCTTCAAAACTTGCGGTCGAACAAGAGCGGCACGCGCCTGTTGCCGGTACGCTGTCGCAGCAGCGTTGGAAATTTAAGACCGAGGCCGTTAGTAAAAAAATGCGACACTCACGACAAATAGGACGCCAGCAGCCAGCATCAAAAGTTCCGGGCTTTCCAGTGTTCTGAAGACCCTCATCATGGGCACCCTCGCAGTGCCCGACAACCCGCCTGATTATGCTGCTCCAACCGAAGCAAAATTGTGAACATGCGAAGGCAATTTTGGTCATCGGCCCAGGGGGCTTGCCGCTGCTGTTCTCTCTTTGGCGACCGGTTTATGCTGGAATTTCAATGCTGGAAGGGTGGCCGAGTGGTTTAAGGCACCGGTCTTGAAAACCGGCAGAGGGCTCGCGCTCTCTCGTGGGTTCGAATCCCACCCCTTCCGCCACCGTTCGTGATGCAGGCTTCGATGACGGTCGCATCTCACGCGGTTCCGTCTTCGTTTGAATTTTACGTTTGAATTTTGCCGTCCGGCAAATTGCCGCGGCGCTTGGCAACGCCATTCTCGGAACGCCGCCGAACGGGCCGACTTGTTGTTTTGAGAAAGAAAACTGCAAGGAGGTTTGACGTGTTTTCGGCAAAGAAACTCGCGGCATCGACCGCGATCTTGTGTTCGTTTTTGATCGGACCCGCGTTGGCGGCGGGCAGTAATGACGCAAACACAAAGGCAGCGTCGACGGCGCAGTCGCTGGTCGATCAATCGGCCAGCACCATCCAGACGTTGCGAGGCAATAAAGATTTCAGCGACTTGCTGCAAAAGGCCAAGGGCGTTTTGATCGTGCCTAATCTGGTCAAGGGCGCGGCGGTCATCGGCGGTTCCGGCGGCAGCGGCATTCTCGTCGTCCGGCATGACGGGCGCTGGAGCGATCCGGCGTTCTTCACGCTCGGCTCGATTTCGATCGGCGCGCAAGCCGGCGGCAAGGCGGGCCCGGTCGCCATGTTCCTGATGACCGATAAGGCGGTGGCGGATCTGACGCAGAACGATAATTTCTCCCTGAACGGCAACGCCAGCCTGACCATCGTGAAATGGTCGCCGTCGAGCCAGGGCTCGATCGGCAAAGGCGATATCGTCCTATGGTCGGGCGCTAAAGGATTGTTTGCTGGATTGGATGTGAGCGGCAGCGAGATTGTCGCCGACACCAAGGAAGATCAGGCGTTTTACAAGAACGGCCACGTTGGGACGAAGCAGATCATCGAGAACGACGTCACCAGCGCGCAGGCGCAGAAATTGCGCAACGCGTTGCCGAGCTGACATCGTCGTAACGGACTATGCCGCCCGCGCGCCAGCGGGCGGCTTTTTTTACCTACACCGTCCGCTGTGCGCGGTCCTTCTCGTTTTGCGCCTTGATGGCGTCGCGCGCGGCCTGCCATTGAGCATCGCTCCAGTGGCGCAGCTCGTAAAAATTGCCACCGGTGGCGAGGCTTTGTCCGCCGTCGAGCGTGATCGTCTGCCCGGTGAGCCAATCGCAGCCGCCGGAAATCAGGAACGTCGCGAGGTTTTGCAATTCCTCCATCCGGCCGACCCGACCCATCGGATTGCTGCGTTCGGTTCGCGCGCCTGGCTCGCCGCCGGGATTAAGCCGCTTGCCGGCGCCTTCGGTCGGAATTTCGCCCGGCGCGATGGCGTTGAGGCGGATGCCGTGGCGGCCCCACTCGGTCGCAAGCGACATGGTCATGGCATGGATCGCGGACTTACTCATCGCCGATGGCACGACATACGGACTGCCGTTCTTCACCCACGTCACCACGATCGAAACCACATTGCCGCCTCGCCCGGCTTCGATCCAGCGCCGGCCGACCGCGTGGGTGACGTAGAACGTGCCGTGCATCACGATGTTGGCGATGGCGTCGAAGCCGCGCACGCTGAGATCCTCGGTGCGAGAGATGAAATTCCCCGCGGCATTGTTGATGAGGTCGGTGAGCGGGCCCGAAGCGAAGATGTCGGCGACCATGGCGTCGACCGCGGCCGCGTCGCGAATATCGACCCCGTAAACGCCGACCTTGCCGCCGTGTTTGTCGACGAGTTCGGCGGCGGCCGCCTCGCACACCGATTTCCGCCGCCCGCAGATGAAGACTTCGGCGCCGAGCGCGAGGAACTTTTCGGCCGTGCCCTTGCCCAGCCCGGTGCCGCCGCCGGTCACCAGGATGCGCCGGCCGCGCAATAGTCCGTCGGTGAACATCGCTTCCTCTCTTCGGCCCGCTCTAGGCTTCGCCCAAATACGCCTGGCGCACCGCGGCATCCTTCCTGATCGCCTCCGGTTCCCCGGACGCGATGACGCGGCCATAGACCAGCACAGTGACGCGGTCGGCGAGCGCGAACACCGCCTGCATGTCGTGCTCGATCAAAAGGATGGTAACGCTGCCTTTGAGGTCGCGCAGCATCCGCACCATTGCCGCGGATTCCTCAGGGCCAAGTCCGGCCATCGGCTCGTCGAGCAACAATAGCCGCGGCCCCGTCGCGAGCGCCATGGCGATTTCAAGCTGCCGGTATTCGCCGTGGCTGAGACGGTCGACGCGCATGCCGGCGCGTGTGGCGAGGCCGACGCGGGCGAGCGCCTCGTGCGCCGGCTTGCGCAAGTCGGCTTCGCCGCGCGCGTCGCGCCAGAAACGGAACGAATGGCCGCGATGGGCTTGTACGGCCAGCGCGGCATTGTCGAGCGCGGTGAAGTCGCGAAACAGCGATGTGATCTGAAACGACCGCGCGATGCCAAGCCGGCTGCGGCGATGGACCGGAAGCGTGGTGATATCGGCACCATCGAACCAGATGGCGCCCCCCTGGGCCGCGATCTCGCCGGCGAGAAGGTTGATCAAGGTGGTCTTGCCGGCGCCGTTCGGTCCGATGATGGCGTGGAATTCGCCCGCCGGAATGTCGAAGCTGACGGCGTCGGTGGGGAGCACGCCGCCGAAGCGCTTGGTCAAGCGCTCGACTTGAAGGAGCGCTCTAGCCACGGCGCCGGCCTTCGAGCAGGCCTTCGATGCCGCCATGGGCATAGATCGCGACCAGCAGCAGCACTGGTCCGAGGATCAGATCGGGATATTGCGTGACGCGCGATAGGCCCTCTTCCAGCAGTAGAAAAGCCAACGCCCCGATCAGCGGGCCGAACGGCGTGGCCAATCCGCCCAAGACCACCATGACGATGAGGTCGCCCGAGCGCGTCCAGTGCATCATCGCCGGGCTGATGAAATTCGTATGGTTGGCGAGGAGCGCACCGGCAAGCCCGCACAGCGCGCCGGCGACGACGAAACAGACGAGCTTGTAGCGAAACGTCGGAAAGCCGATCGCGAGCATCCGCCGTTCATTGGAACGCACGCCGCGGATGACCAGGCCGAAGCGCGAATTGACGATGCGTGACACCAGATAGATGCTCGCCAGCAACAGCACGAAGCATACGTAGTAAAACAGCGTCTTGTTGTTGAGGTCGATCAAGCCGCCGAATTGGCTGCGCTTGTAGATGGTCAGGCCGTCGTCGCCGCCGTAGCGGTCGAGCCCGATCGCCACGTAATAGATCATCTGCGCGAAGGCGAGCGTGATCATAATGAAATAGACGCCGCGCGTGCGCAGGCTCAGCGCGCCGACGACCAGCGCATACAATGCCGAGGCCGCGATCGCGACCGGCCACTGCACGAAGCCTGAGCCGATTCCCTCCTGTGCCAGGATGCCGACCGCGTAGCCGCCGATGCCGAGATAGGCGGCGTGGCCGAAGCTCACCATGCCGCCGTAGCCCATGATGAGGTTGAGGCTGACGGCACCGAGCGCGAGGATGACGATCCGGGTGAACAGCGTCAGCGCGAAGCTGTCGCCGGTCAGCGCGGTGTAAACCGGCAGCAGCGCCAGCACCGCGACGACGATCCCAGCCAACGCGTTGCGCGGCGTCAAGAACACCGCCGGTGCAGCGTCGAGAGCCGGGTCGAGCGATGGATCGAGCGCCGCGGTCATCGGCCCGCCGCCGGAAATAATCCCTCCGGCCGAAATACCAGGATCGCCGCCATCAGCATATAGATCGACATCGACGACAACGCCGGCCCGAGCGTTGCCGCGGCGGTGGCGCTCAATACGCGGTGCAGCATGTCGGGCAGGAAGGCGCGGCCGACTGTATCGATCAGGCCGACCAGCACGGCTGCGACGAAGGCGCCGCGGATCGAGCCGATGCCGCCAATGATGATGACGACGAAGGCGAGGATGAGGATGTTTTCGCCCATGCCGATCTGCACGGTGAGGATCGGCGCCTGCATGACGCCGGCAAAGCCCGCCAGGGCGGCGCCAAGGCCGAACACGAAAGTGTAGAGCAGCTTGATGTTGATGCCGAGCGCGGCCACCATTTGGCGATTAGTCGCGCCGGCGCGGATCAGCATGCCGAGACGGGTGCGCATCACGACGACATAGAGCAGCGCCGCGACCGCCAGCGCCGTCAGAATGATGACCAGACGATAGATCGGATAGTAGACGCCAGGGATGATCTGCACCGCGGCAAGCATCTGCGGCGGCAGCGCCAACGTCATGCCGGCCGGCCCCCATATGAGCCGGACCAGTTCGTTGAAGAACAGCAATAGCCCGAACGTGCCGAGCACATGATCGAGGTGGCTACGACTATAGAGCCGTCTGATGGCGACGACTTCGAGCACCATGCCGGCGACGAGCGACGCAGCGACCGCAAGCACGATCGCGAGAACGAAACTTCCGGTCAGGAGGGCGAAGGTGGCGGCGAAATAGGCGCCGAGCATGTAGAGCGAGCCGTGCGCCAGATTGACCAGATCCATGATGCCGAAAACGAGCGTCAATCCGGCCGCGAGCAGGAACAGCAGCATGCCGAGCTGGAAGCCGTTGAGGCACTGTTCGGTGAAATAAAGCACTACTACCCCCTCCCCGCGCGCGAGCGTCGCGCGACGAGAGGGGGTTTATAGCGAGCCCGCCAAGCCCTTACTTCATCGGGCATTTGTCGTGGAATCGGTCTTGATCGTTCTTGACGATCGTAGCGACCGTCTTGAGCACGTAATCGTCGCCCTGTTTCACCGCATCCTGCAGATAGAAGTTCTGGATCGGGATGTGATTGTTGCCGTAGGTGAAGTGGCCACGCACCGACTTGAAGTCGGCCTTCTCCATTTCCTTGCGCATGGCGTCCTTCTGCGACAGGTCGCCCTTGACCGCGGTGACGGCGCTGTTGATCAGGCCGACTGCGTCGTACGTTTGCGCGCCGTAGAAAGAAGGTCGCTTCTTGTACTTTTCGATATAGTCGGCGACGAATTTCTTGTTGGTCTCGTTGGGCAGGTCGTTCACCCATTCCTGCGCGCCGGGAATTCCCACCGCCAGGTCTTTGAGGCGCGGCAGCGACAATTCGTCGATGGTAAAGACCTGGTAGAGCGGGATCTTACCCTTGAGGCCCGATTGCGCGTATTGGGTGACGAATTGTACGCCGGCGCCGCCAGGATAGAACACGAAGATGGCATCCGGGTTGGCCGCGCGAGCCTTCGACAGTTCGGCGGAGAAGTCGAGCTGGTCCGGCCAGCGCGTGTACTCTTCCCCGACGATCTTGCCCTTATAGGTCAGTTTCACGCCCGCCAGCATGTCGCGGCCCGCGGCATAATTCGGACCGATCAGGAAGACTGACTTCACGCCCTTCTGATTCATGTACATGCCCATGGCTTCCGGCGTCTGGTCGTTTTGCCAGGACGTCGAGAATACGTAGGGCGAGCATAGTTCGCCAGCGAATTTCGACGCGCCGGCATTGGTGACCACGGTCATGGTCTTGGAATTGACCAACGGCTTGAGCGAAGCGAGCAGCACGTTCGACCAGATGTAACCGACGATGAAGTCGACATGATCGGATTCGATCAACTTCTGGGTCTTCTGCACCCCGACATCCGGCTTTTGCGTGTCGTCCTCATAGATGACCTCGACCGGCAGCCCGCCGAGCTTGCGGCCCAGATGGTCGAGCCCGAGCTCGAAGGCGTTGCGCATGTCGTTGCCGATCACCGCGGTCGGCCCACTGAACGTGGAGATGAAGCCGATCTTGACCGTCTTGCTCTGGGCCAGAGCCGGTCCGGCGAAGAGCGCGAGCGCGGTGCCCGCGGCCACCCATGTTTTGATCATTTGCCTGCCTCCCTTCGCTGAATTTTCCTTCGTTCGTCCATCGTGCAGCGTCTTGCCGTCGACCATCCCCTTACCTCCTCGATCACAGCGAGTTGAAATATTCCCGGTGCTCCCATTCGGTGACGCCGGCCTCGTCCGCCTTGTCACCACTCTCTTTGCGATATCGCGCAATTTCAGCCTGCTTCATATGCACGTAATAGTCCACAAAGGCCTCGCCGAAGCCGGCCCGCAGGCAGTCGCTCGCGCGTAACGCGGCAAGCGCTTCCGCAAGCGTCGCAGGCAGAGCCTCCGCGGAATTTTTGTACGGCGCCTCGGTGGCGACGCCGGGGTCGAGCCGACGGGCGATGCCGTCGAGGCCCGCATAAATCTGCGACGCCATGTATAAATACGGATTGGCCAACGGCTCCCCACTGCGGTTTTCAAAATGTACCGCCGGATCGCCGGCCTCGCCAATCAGACGGATCATCGCACCGCGGTTATCGCGTGCCCAGACCGCCTGGATCGGCGCCATGGTGTTGACCCCGTGGTAGCGCTTGTAGCCGTTGACCGTCGGCGTGGTGAACGCCGCCGCCGCCCGCGCATGGGTCAATAGCCCGGCAAGAAAGCCGCGGCCAGCCGGTGACAGCACTTCCCTTTCGTCGTGCGAGGTGAAGGCGTTGGCTTTTGACGCGCTGTCGATCAGCGATTGGTGCAGATGCCAGCCGCTCGCCAGCGTATTCGGGAGCGCCGGGCGGCACATCAGGCTTACGAGATAACCGCGCCGCCGCGCCGCCTGCTTCAGCGTGCTGCGAAACAGCACCATCGCGTCAGCCGGCGCCATGCCGGTTTCCGGCGCAAGGGTGAACTCGTATTGGCTCGGACCGAATTCGACCTCGAGCGAGCGCACCGGCAACCCGACAGCCGCCAGATCGCGCCGTAAATCGTCCAGGATCGGCGCCACCTGGTCGTAGCGCCCTTCGGTGAGATACTGAAAGCCGTGCGTGGTGTGGCTGACCGCCGGCGGCTCTGCCGGCCAGCCGAGAGCGTCGGGGGAAAGCCGATAATCCTCGATCTTGAAGAGGTGAAATTCGACCTCGAGTCCGGCGCAATAGTCGAAACCGGCGGCGGCGAGCTTCGCCAGGGCATTCCGATAGAGTTGCCGCGTCGCCAGCGGCACTTGCTTGCCGTTCGGAAAATAGCAGTCGCACAACAGCCAGCCGGTGCTTTCGGCCCAGGGCAGCACGCGAAACGTCTGCGGGTCGGCGACCATGACGAAATTGCCGGCGCCGCCCATTTCCGGCACGCCCAGGCCGGCGCCCGCTTCGAACACCGGGAAGACGGTGCGATGCGAGCTATCCTTGGCGAGCAGCGTGCTGGTCATGGTCACGCCGTCGCGCAGCGCGCGCAACGCTTCGGCGGCGACCAAGGTCTTGCCACGCAACACGCCATGCTGGTCGGGAAAGGAAAAGCGAACCAGCTCGAGATTGCTCTCGCCGATCGCTTTTTCCATGGCGACAGCGGCGCGGGCCTGCGCCTCGCTCCATAGCCCGTGCCGGTCGACGAAGTTCAAGGCAAGCGCTCTGCGTTTATGTGAGGACATTGCGCTTTTGCCTTGCCCGATCTCAGCGCGTCGCGGTCCAACTGGCGGCGCTGCGTTTGCCGGCGTCGGTTTTCTGCCAATAGCCCTGCCAATCGTCGGTCGGCCCGATGCCGTCGATCGCGGCGGGTCCGGTGACCTTCGCCGCGAGTGCGGCGTCCAGGATCATCGGCGGTTGCCGGCCTTCGTCGACGGCGTCGATCGCGCGGCGCAGCAGGCGCCGGTAGGCGGCGATGGCCTTGTCCGAGCGGCCGAGATGCTCCTGCGTGCGATCGGCGATCTCACCCATCGATTCGCAAGCCCATTGATCGTGCACGTTGATGTCGGCGCCCATGCCCGTGTAGGTGTCGTGATCCTGCTCGTGCGGATCGTAGCCGTAATTGTTGCTCTTGTTCTTGCGCGGAACGTAATCCGGCAATTCGTAAAGCTCGAGGCGCTGGCGGCGCATCTCGTCCTTGTCGACCGGGGCGCCGAAGCTGGTGAAGATGGCGTACCAGTAATGCTTGTAGTCGTCGACCGGCACGTGCCATTGCGTGATCGTCATTTCCCGACTCATCGGAATGACGAAGGCATTGGGGAACATCAGATTGGTCACCCGCACATGGGTGTTCTTCTCGCTGATCTCGCGCAATGTGAGAATACGGAAGCCGAAGTCGGTCGGCTCAACCTCGATGCGCGGCCGCGGGAAGTCGCGCATGATTTTGGTCATCGGCATTTCTGAATTGGTCGATGTGTCGCGGAACAGCTTGCCGTAGCCCGCCTTCGGGTCCTCGTCGTGAAAGAAGCGATGCAGGAAGGAGGTGTGCGCGGGATCGATGCCGACTTCCAGCGATTGCAGCCAGTTGCAATCGATCATGCCCTTGAAAGCGAAGGTGTGCGTGCTCGGCGCGACGAAGCAGTCGAAGTGTGGAAGTTCCGGCGCCGCGCCAGGCCCCATATAGGCGAACAGGATGCCGTTGCGCTCGACCACCGGATAGGCCTTCTGCCGGATTTGCGAGCACATATTGCTGTCGTCCGGCTCGGCCGGGGTCTGCAGACAGCGGCCATCGACGTCGAACAGCCAGCCGTGGAATGCGCAGCGCAAACCGCCGTCCTCAAGCCGGCCATAAGCGAGATCGGTGCCGCGGTGCGGGCAGGCGCGGCCGAGCAGCCCGTAGCGGCCTTTCTCGTCGCGATAAATGACGAGGTCTTCGCCTAGGAGCCTGACCGGCTTGATCGGCCGGCCGTTGGCGAGCTCATCGACCAGCGCCGCAGGCTGCCAGTAACGGCGCAGCATTTTGCCGGCCGGCTTACCCGGTCCGACCCGCGTGATGCGATCGTTCTCGTCCGCGCTCAACATCGCCTGCTCCGAAGTTTTGTCTTTACCACCGATCCGGGGTCATTTAGACCTTGTCCGCTGACCGAACGTATGTTCGAATTAGACCAAACAAAGTCAGGCTTGGCAAGGACGTTATGCCGACGCTTAAGCGATCCGCCGCCGAGGAAGCTCTGCTCGAAGCCTCCGGTCCAGATTTCCTCGAAGCGCTGGCGCGCGGTTTGCGCGTGCTGGAAGCATTCAATCACGACCGCAAGCAATTGACGCTGAGCGACGTAGCGAAGCTCGTCGGCCTGCCGCGTGCTTCGGTGCGGCGGACGCTGCACACGCTGGTCCAACTGGGCTACGCCGAAGTGGACGACCGGCTGTTTCGGCTGACGCCGCGTGTCTTGAACCTTGCGCGCGCGTATCTTTTGTCGAACGCCGTCACCGACATCGTGCAGCCGGCCCTGGAGCGCTTGAGCGAACAGGTCGGCGAGTCGTGCTCGGCCGCGGTTCTGGATGGCGAAGACGTTATGATGATCGCGCACGCGTCGCCCAAGCGCATTATTCCGGTCAGCGCGCAGATCGGGTTTCGGCTGCCGGCGATTGCCACGTCACTCGGCCGCGTCTTGCTGGCCGCACTGGACGATCGGCAGCTGGACCGATTTCTGGCGCGCATTCAGCCGAGCAAGGTCACAAAATTCAGCGCAATCGACAAAGCCGAATTGCACAAAGCCATTCTCAAGGTGCGGCAAGACGATTACGCGATCGCCGACCAGGAGGTCGAAGTCGGCTTTCGCTCGATTGCGCTCGCACTGCGCAAGCTCGACGGCAAGGTGATCGCCGCCTTGAATATCGGCGTTCACAGCGAGCGCGCGTCGCTCAAGGCGATGCCGGGGCTTTTTCTGCCCAAACTGCGGGCGCTCGCCGGCGAATTACAGCAGCAATTGATCTGACGGGCGGCTTCGACGCAATTAGCTCCGGCGCACCGAAATCTCGATCCCGTCGCCGAGCGGCATCTCGGCGGACGCATAGCCGTTCGCCGAATTGCGGACGTAAGCGAGATACGGCGCCAGCGTCTGTGGCGCGATATTGAGGTCGTCCGCGACCACGACCGCGCCCGGCGCAAGCCGCGGCTCCAGCATCTTGAACATCGGCAGATAACCTTCCTTCCAGCCGTCCAGCAGCAGGAAATCAATATCTTTCGGGCCGTCCCGCAGTGTGGCCAAAGCGTCGCCTGGGCGGATCTCGACCAGATCGTCGAGGCCGGCCTCGGCCAGATTCTCCCGGGCCCGTTCCGCTTTGCTGGCGTCGAGTTCGGTCGTGACAAGCTTGCCGGCGCCGTTGTCGCGGAGCGCGGCGGCGAGATAGATCGCCGATATGCCGAGCGAGGTGCCGAACTCGACGATGGCGCGCGCTCCGCGCGCCCGCGCCAGCAAATAGATCAGCCGTCCGACGTCCGGCGCGACCGGAATGTAAACGTCGCGCATCAGCTGCATGAGCTTCTTGCGGGTGTCCTCCGGCATCTCGACGTTGTGGCGGCCGACTTCGGCCTGCACCTTGGCGAGCCGGGGCGGATCGTTGTCCTTGGCGTCGGCGAAGAGCTTGTCGAGGACGCCGGCAACGCGCGACGATTGAAGTGTGAACATGCAATCTCCTGGCAGCGTGGATGCGTGCGCTGAGCGTTTGGGCGCGCGCAACGTATCGCGCAGAACCTGGAACGTGTCACCACGCGGAATCTGCGCGGCAGTCGTGCGCCGCGGGGCCTGCGAACCGCACCGAAGGGCACATTCATGTCACCTGTTGCGCCGCCGGCCTGCCCTCTCTACCTGTCGTTTGATTGCAGGCGTGTCGCCTACGCGGACCTTAATCGGCACCTTGAATTGGCACCATGGCACAGAACTTCGAATTCGGACTTGATACCTTTGGCGACGTGACGACCGGGCCGGATGGCCAGCCGCTCCATCATGCGCAAGTCATCCGCAACGTGATCGAGGAAGCGGTGCTGGCCGACAGCCTTGGCGTCAACGCGTTCGGCGTCGGCGAGCACCACCGACCGGACTTCGCCATATCCGCGCCCGAAGTCACGCTCGCCGCCATCGCCGGTCGCACCAAGCAGATTCATCTCGGCTCGGCGGTGACGGTGCTCTCGACCGACGACCCGATCCGGGTGTTCGAGCGCTTTTCGACGCTCAACGCCGCCTCGAACGGGCGCGCGGAAGTCACTTTGGGTCGCGGCTCGTTTACCGAGTTGTTTCCGTTGTTTGGCTACGATCTGTCGGAATACGAGGCGCTGTTCGAGGAGAAGGTCGATTTGTTTGCGGCGCTGGTGAAGTCGGATCGCGTCACCTGGCAGGGCAATATGCGCCCGCCGCTCAAGGACCAGCGCGTCTATCCGCCGATCGAAAATGGCACGCTCAAAACCTGGATCGGCGTCGGCGGCAGCCCGGAATTGGTTGTGCGTGCCGCCCATTACGATTTTCCGCTGGCGCTCGCGATCATCGGCGGCGATCCGAAACGATTTAAGCCGTTTGTCGATCTGTATCACCGCGCCTTTGCCCAGTTCGGCCGGCCGGCGCAGCCGATCGCCGTGCATTCGCCCGGTCACGTCGCCGAGACCGACGCGCAGGCGCGCGAGGAATACTGGGAAGGCTACAAAGCCATGCACGACCGCATCGGCGCCGAGCGCGGCTGGCCCGCAGTCAGCCGCACCCAATTCGAGCAGGAGGTCGAGCACGGTGCGCTCCATGTCGGTTCGCCGGAAACGGTGGCGCGCAAGATCGCTTCGACCGCCAAGGCGCTCGGGCTGGTGCGCTTCGATTTGAAATATTCAGCCGGGACGCTTTCGCACGAAAAGATGATGCACGGCATCGAGCTTTACGGCGGCAAGGTCATGCCGCTGGTGCGGGATATGCTCGGCTGAAACAGGAATTGTCCGAGTGCACGCGCAAGCGACGCCATGCCGGCTAGGCGTCTGGTGGCGGCGCCACGTTGAGCCGATACGAGACTGCGCCATAGGTCGCGACGAAGTACGGGACGGCGTAGGTCAAAATCAGCTTCGCCAGATTGAGATGAGCATCTCCGAAAAGCGCATCGCCCTGATTGATGAGATTGAGGATCGTGCCTACGACCAAGGCAACCACGAGCGAACGCGTTGGCACGCCATCCGATATGCAGCATCGGTATATTTCCACTAGCCGCATTTTATCATCGGTTGCGATGGCCGATCCATGGCGGCTGCTCGATTCCGAAAGCGATCAGCCCTAATTGCGTAGCGCCGTTTTTTTCTTGCGCTTCCAGCCGTCGAGGACCAGCCGCGCGGCGCATTTCGCCTCGCGCGCCGCATTGCGGTTTCCCTCGCCTGCGGAAACGATCGATCCTTTCATCAACATGTGCCACACCTGCGAAAATTTTTCCGGCTCTTGCAGATTGGCCTCCTCGGCAAAACTGCGGACGACGGCGCGGATCTTGGCAAGATGGATTGCCGCAGCCTGACGGACCGGACTCCCCGGCTTGGTCTCCAGCAGCACGTTGATGAAGGAGCAACCCTCGAAGGATTTCTCGCGAAACCACCGGTCGAACAAGTCGAAAATTGCCAGCAGCCGATCTTGCGGGCTTTTGGCGCGGCGTCGAACCTCGGATTCGAGCCACCCGCGCGTCCATAACGCCTCTCGGCGGTCCAAAAAAGCGATGGCGAGATCAACTTTGCCGTCGAAGTTGCTGTAGAGACTGGCCTTGGCGCAGCCCGATTTGGCGAGGATCGTATCTATGCCGATCTGATTGACCCCGTTCTTTGAAAAAAGATCGTAGGCCGCATCCATGAGCCGGTCGCGGGGTCTGACGGCGTTACGGGCTTTTCTCGTTCGCACAATGACACTCCTGCTCGCAATCCTCGGCGCAACCAATTGAGTCCCCTAAGCTATCTTTGGTTTCTTCGTACCATTCGGAGCGGGAAAAACGCAACCGATGGCATGACGGACCCTTGGCCCGCGATTCATCGCCGCCACCCTACTTGACGTTCTCGACATTTCGCGGTCCGATATAGACAGACGGGTCTGTGCCGTCCAGCCACCGCGCGTCAGTCGCGGGGAACTTGCTTAACAACTCACCGGGAGGAATTCCATGAACTACAATCCAAGAGCCGCTACGGGCATTCCCACCGAGCCAGTCGGCTCGATTCCGCGTCCGCTCAACCTGCAGCAGGCATACGAGGACTACGACGCCAAGAAGATTACCAAGGATGAACTGGAGAAGGTGCAGAACGCCGCGGTCGTGGACACGCTCAAGCGCTTCGAGACGACCGGCTCGCCGATCATCACCGACGGCGAGCAGCGGGTGTCTAGTTTCGCGACCTATCCAATAGCCGATACGCTCGCCGGCGCCGGATTGGCGCCGCACCTTGCTCCCGGCGGCCAATACTTTGCGATCTTCGCCGATGGTCATAACCGCCAGCTTCCTAAAATCACCGGTGGTCCGTTTCATTATAATTTCTATGCGGGCGAGCTGGTCAAAAAGGCGGTCAAATTGACCGACAGGCCGCTTCATCAAGCCGTGATCGCTCCGTCGATGATGTATTTGCTTTATCCGCTCGACGGCGATCTGCCCGGCTATTCGCGCGCACAATTCGAGACCGACATCGTCAATGAGTGCGTCAAAGACATCCGCTCGTGTTTCGACGCCGGCGCCGCTCACGTCGTCATGGATTTCACGGAAGGCCGGCTGGCGCCGCGCAACGACCCGCGCAATGCCTGGACCACGCGCAATCTCTTGCCGCACTTCATCGAACTCGACAATCGCGTCTTTGACCACTTCTCTACCGAAGAGCGCGAGAACATCGGCGTTCACGTCTGTCCCGGCGGAGACGTGGATTCGGTCCACAGCGCCGACGTCGCCTACGAAGAGCTCTTGAAGCATCTGTTCAAACTCAACGCCGGCTATTTCCAACTGCAGATGGCCAGCGAGCGTGACCGGGAATCCGCTTACAAGCTGGTCGGGAAGTATCTGCGCGACGATGCCAAAGGGATTCCGCAAATGGCTTACATCGGCTGCATCGTCACCCAGAGCCCGCGCGCTGAATCGGCCCAGGAGGTGTGCGATCAGCTGGTGGCTGCCGCCAAGTACATCGACAAGCAGCGCCTCGGCTCGACTGACGACTGCGGCTTTTCACCGTTCAGCCTCGATAAGAAGCCCAATCACGGCAGTCCCGACTACGCGCGCGACATCGCCTTTCAGAAGATAAAAAATCGGGTCGCGGGAACCAAAATGGCTGCCGAAAAGCTCGGCGTCCACTAGGGCAACGTAGACTGACGCGACTCAATACTGGGGCGACGTAACAAGGACGATGCCGCGCGGGCGCATGAAAATCGCGTCGATATGCCCGCGCGAGCCGCGAAGTTTGCACTTTTACGTCGCCGCCAGCTTACCTCCCCGGCGGCGGCGTAAACTGGCCGACGGCGGTTCCGTGCAGGAGTAACGGCTGCGCCGCCGTCGGCTCTGTAGTTCCCAATCACTGCATGCTGCCCGCGACCCAGGTGTGCAGAGCCTTGATGCTTGTACCCTCGAGCGCCACCATGTCGGCGCGGAAGCCGGGGGCGAGCTTGCCAAGCCGTTCGCCAAGGCCAAGAAATTCCGCCGGATGCGTCGAGGCAAAGCGCAACGCCTCGGGGAGCGGCACGTCCAGTAATCGTACGCAGTTGCGCACGGCCGTCGCCATGTCGAGGCAGGCGCCGGCGAGCGTGCCGTCGGCGCGCGCGCAGCGGCCATCTTTGACGACGATGGTTTCGCCGTTGAGGGCGAACGACCCGCGCGAGCCGCCGACTGGCGGCATGGCGTCGGTTACCAGAATGGGATGGCCTCGGCCGCGCAGGGCAAGCTGCAGCATGGCGGGCGCGACATGAAAGCCGTCGGCGATCAGGCCGTACCAGGCGTCGGGCAATTCGAGCGCGGCGGCGATCGGGCCGGGCTCGCGCGACGACAGCGGGCGCATGGCGTTGAACAAATGCGTAAAGCCCCGCACCCCCTCGCCCATCGCGGCGACGGTCTGCGCGTAGGTTGCGTTCGAATGGCCGAGGCAAAGCCGCACGCCAGCCGCGGCAAGCTTGGCGCTGAAGTGCGCCGGCATTTCCTCGGGCGCGAGCGTCACCAGCGTCACGCCGCGGCGCGGCGTCGCCAGCAACGCCAAATCCTCGGCGGTCGGACGGCGGAGCATACGCGGATCGTGCACGCCGGCTTTTTGCGGTGACAGGAACGGGCCTTCCAGGTGAATGCCGAGCACTGCGGGCTCATTACCCACCAGCGCTTCGGTTGCGGCGATCGCCGCTTTCATCTTTTCCGGGTTGTCGCTGATCAGCGTCGGCAACAACGCGGTGGTACCGAACCGACGGTGCGCGGCGGCGATGGTGCAAATCGCGTCCGGCGTCGGTGCGTCGTTGAAAAGCACATCGCCACCGCCGTTGACTTGAACATCGACGAAGCCGGGAGCAAGCCACGCATTGTCCGGCAAATTGCGCAGCGGCAAAGCTCTTGGCAGATCGGCGCGCGCTACCACGGCGGCGATGGATTCGCCCTCGACCACCACCACCGCGTCGTGATGAACCTTGACGCCATCAAAGACGTAGCGCGCCGCCACGGCGTGCGCGCGCACGCTCGCGCCGGCCGCGCTCATCGGGTGCGCGTCACTTTCTGCAAGTGCCGCGGCTGATCGACGTCGGTGCCGCGCCGCGCGGCGAGCTGGATGAGAAACGCATAGAAGCTTTGGATGAGACAGATGGCGTCGGCGTCGGGATGATCGGGCGCCAGCGCCGGCAACCGGCCTGGCTGCTGGCGGCCCGGTTCGGCGACAAGGACGCCGGCGCCCTTACCGCGCAGATCGGCGACCAGGTCATTCAACCCGGCCGCGGATTCGTCGGTCGGCGCGAAGGCGAGAATGGGATAGGCGCCTGACACCAGCGCGATCGGGCCGTGGCGGAATTCGGCGGCGCTGAAAGCCTCGGCGTGCAGCTCGCACGTTTCTTTCAGCTTCAAGGCTGCCTCGCGGGCAATCGCGAGCGTTGGGCCGCGGCCGAGTGTTATCAGGCTCGCGGCGCTTGCAAGCGGATGCAGCGCTTCGCTCCAGTCGAGGCCGGCCGCTGCGGCGAGACGGTCGGGCAAGCGCTCGCCGCCGCGCGTCATCGCTGCGTCGCCGGTCCAAGCGGCCGTCAGTTGCAGCAGCGCGGCGAGCGAGGCGACGAAGCTTTTAGTCGCGGCGACGCTGAGTTCGGGGCCGGCCCCAAGCGGCAGCACGAATTCGGAGGCCTCGGCCAACGGGCTGGTTGGGTCGTTGACCAGGGCGGCGGTCACAGCGCCCGCGGCGCGCGCCATCGCCGCTGTTTCGATAAGGTCGTCGCTGCGCCCCGACTGCGAGACGGACAGGAACAACTGACCCTGCAAACCGAGCGAGCGGCGATACACGGTGGCGATGTTGGGCGCAGCCGCCGCGACCGGCAGACCGAGGTGCCGCTCGAACAGATGTTTGGCAAATGTCGCCGCATGCGCCGAACTGCCGCGCGCGCAGGTGACGATGACTTGGGGCCGGTGACGAACAAGCCGCTCGACCAGCGCGGCGAGCGGCTCTACGAGGCTCTGGATTTGCCGACGGACGGCGGCGGCCGCCTCGTTCAATTCGGCCTGCATGCCGGCGGTGCCCGGCGTCGTTGCGGCTTCCGTATTTCGCGCCCCCAACATCACGCGACCCGCAGCAGTTCGTCCGCGCAACCGCGCGCCAGCCGGAGCGCGCCGCTGAGCGCGTCGCCGGCGGGCTCGACAAGGCGGGATTTCGTTGCCGCCGCCAGCCAAGGCTGCAACGCGGGCGCCAATCCGCCGACCAGCGCCAAGCGCTGCGCGCCGACCGCGGCGAGCCGCGCCGCCAGCGCATCGATATGAGCGGCGGCGAGCTTTATTAGTTCGATCGCCGCGGCGTCGCCTTCGCCGGCGTGCCCGACAACGCGCGGCGCCAGCGACCCGAAATCGCGCGGCGACGCGGTTGCGGTCCACGTCACAATGGCGTGCGGATCGTTGGCAAACGTGGCGAAGATCTCGCGCAGCAAGGCCGTCCAGGCGATGCGGCCGTCGCTCGCCCAAAGTACCCGGCGCAGCGCCTCGGCACCGAGCCAGGCGCCGCTGCCTTCATCTGAAACAGGCAACCCCCAGCCGCCGACACGGTAGGTTTTGCGGTTCACCATTGCCCAACCAACCGCGCCGGTGCCGGCGATGATGACGCCGCCGTCGCCGTCGCCATGCGCGCCGATGCAGGCGGCGTGCGCATCAGTGGTGATGACTGCCTTGCGGAACGGATGGCGGTGCTGCTGCGCCGCCGCGAGATGGCCCGGCTCGCTGGCGCCCGCCAAGGCCAAGCACGCGACGACACGGGCAAGATTCTGCGGCGACATCCCGGCCTGTTGCAGGCACCGCTCGGCCGCGGCCGATACGGCGGCAAAGCTTTGCTCAAGCCCGAGCCGCAGGTTTGCGGGTCCTGTTTCGGCTTCGCCTAAAATTTTTCCCGAAAAAGCGCAAAGCCGCGCCCGGCAGCGCGTTCCGCCACCATCCACGCCCAACAGCAGCACGTTTTGAGCCACCGGCTAGCCTACCTAGGGTGCGGAATCACCGCATCGATTGTAAGAACAAATTGGGAGCCATATGGTTTGAATCGAGGGGCCAGCCGCGGCTATTCCGATGGAAACCGAACGCGCTAGTCCACGCTATTCGGATATCGACCTGTGGGAACCGGTCGATATCCTGCATGCGCTGATCGAGAGCCAGATGGCCGCGGTCGCGGCCGTTCGCCCGGCCTTGCCCGCGATCGAGGCGGCGGCCGAGGCAATGGAAGCGCGGCTACGCGCCGGCGGTCGGCTGGTCTATGTCGGTGCGGGAACATCCGGCCGGCTCGCCGTCCAGGACGGCGCCGAGCTCATTCCGACTTTCAACTGGCCGCAAGACCGCCTGCTTCTGCTGATGGCCGGCGGCAAGGATGCGCTGCTGCGCTCGGCCGAGGGCGCCGAGGACGAAACCAATCAAGCCGCCCGGCTGATGCAGCAACACCAGATCGGCGCGGCGGATGTTCTTATCGCGGTGGCCGCGAGCGGCACCACGCCGTTTACGCTCGCCTGCATGCGTGAAGCCAAACGCCGCGGCGGGCTCGCTATCGGCATCGCCAACAACCGGCACACGCCGATATTGGAGGAAGCCGACTGCCCGATCTGGCTCGACACCGGGCCCGAGCCGATCGCCGGCTCGACACGCATGAAGGCCGGCACTGCACAACGGGTCACGCTCAATCTCCTGTCGACCCTGGTGATGATCCGGCTCGGCGGCGTCCACGAGGGGCTGATGGTCGACGTGCGGGCGATGAACGCCAAACTCGTCGAACGCGGCGAGAATATTTTGCGCCGGTTGAGCGGGCGGAGCGGCGAAGAAGTTCGCAGCGCGCTTGAGCGTGCCGGGGGCAACATCAAAGTCGCGATGCTGCTCCTGCACGGCTGCGACGCCGAGGAAGCAGCCGCGCTTCTCGAGCGCGCCGGCGGGCGACTGCGCACGGCGCTAAAATTCACCGGCAGCGCGGACGTTGGCGCCGACCTGCCGACCATCGAGACCGACATTCCGTCGGCGGTCCCCGACAAGGTCGGGGAGAAATAAAGCGACGGCCCGAACGACGGAATCAAGTTTAGGGGTTCTTACGTCCCCACCAGCCCCAGTTGCGGGCTGGACGGCTCGGCGTGCGTGCGTTTGGCGATGCGACCGGCGAGCCGCGACAGCCGGCCGGCCTCGACCGCCGCGCGCATGCTTTTCGCCATCAGCACCGGATCGCGCGCCTTCGACACAGCCGTGTTGAGCAGCACGGCCGCACAGCCAAGCTCCATGGCGAGCGTCGCGTCTGAGGCGGTGCCGACGCCGGCGTCGAGCACCACCGGCACCGGCGAGCGCGCGCAAATAAGCTCGATGAGATGCGGATTTGAGATGCCGAGACCCGAGCCGATCGGCGAGCCGAGCGGCATCACGGCGGCGGCGCCGGCGTCGGCGAGCTTGCGGCACGTCACCGGATCCTCGGTGCAGTAAGGCAGCACGATGAAGCCCTTGGCGACCAGCGTTTCGGTCGCCCGTATCAACTCCTCGACGTCGGGATAGAGCAGTTCGCGGTCGCCGATGACTTCGAGTTTGATCCAGTTGGTGTCGAGCGCTTCGCGCGCGAGTTCGGCAGTGAGCACGGCATCCTTGGCCGTCTGGCAGCCTGCCGTGTTGGGCAGAAAATGGACCCGGCCGGCGAGCAGTTCGATCAGGCTCTCGTCGTCGCCGGCGAGACTGATGCGGCGGATCGAAGCCGTGACCAGTTCGGCTCCGCTCGCCGCAATCGCGTCGAGCATGAGTTTGCGGTTCGGATAGCCGGCGGTGCCGAGGAACAGCCGCGAGCCGAACTCTTTGCCGGCAATGATCAGCGGGTCTGACATTTTATCGCTCCCAATCGCTCCTAACCGCCCTGCCGTGCGCGCACGATCTCGACGCTGTCGCCCGGCCGCAATTGCGTCGCCGACCATTGCGCCCGCGGCACGACCGCGCCGTTGATCGCGACCGCAACGCCACGCGCCCCGGTATCGACGGCTTTTTCCGCCAGCAAGGCTTCGAGCGTGGTTTGCGCGCCGAGCGGCTCGTTTTGACCGTTTATCCGGATCTGCGCCTGCGTCATCGGCCTGTCTCCACAATCACTCGGCGGCGCGCGCCGGCTGAAAGCGTTCCAGGCCGAACGGCTTGATCGCCGGCTCGACCACGTCGTCGAGGATCAAGCGCGCCATTGCATCGGCCGTCACCGGCGCAAGCAGGATGCCGTTGCGGTGATGGCCGGTGGCATAGAACAAGCCCTCAAGCGGTCCGTGCCCGAGGATCGGCGCATCGTCGCGACTGCCCGGCCGATGACCGACCCAAATCTCGTCGACCGGCAATTCCTCAACCGCCGGCACCGCCCGCCAGGCGGCTTCCAGCAGGGTGAGGAGGCCGCCGGCCGTGATCGTTTCGTCAAAGCCTTTCTCCTCGACGGTGCCGCCGACGATGAGGCGGCCGTCGCGGCGCGGCACCAGGTAAGCGCCCGGCGCCCACAGCACGTGTGAAAGAAGCGGCGCGTCCGCGTCCATGCGCAGCGCCAGCATCTGTCCTTTTACCGGCCGCACCGGCGGCCGTCGGTCGGGCGGCAAGCCGGCGATGCCGCGCGACCAGGCGCCGGCGGCGAGCACGACGATGTCGGCGGCGGCGATGGTGCCGTCTTCGAGCAAGACGCCACGCGCGCGGCCACCGTGTACGACGATCTCCTTGACCGGCCGTTGCTCGTGGATCGTCACGCCGGCGGCTTCGGCGGCGATGCGCAGTGCTTGCGTGAGCTTGCGGTTATCGACCTGGTGGTCTTGCGGCGAAAGCAGCGAGCCTGCGATTTTGCCGGCAAGGCGCGGCTCGCGGGCGCGGGTTTGCGCAGCGGACAGCCATTCGAGCGGCAAATCGAGCCGGCGCTGAAACTCCAAGCGGTGCGCGATCTCGGCTTGATCGTCGGCGGTCAAGGCGAGCACCAGGGTGCCCTCTTCGCGCAATTCGACATCGACGCCGCTGACGCGGAAAAGCTCGGCGGCGAATGCCGGCCAACGCGACTGGCTTTCGCGGCCGAGCGCGACCAATGCCTCTTCGCCCGGTTCGGCTTCGCAACAGGCTGCGAGCATGCCGGCGGCCGCGTGGCTTGCCCCGCCGCCGGCCTTGCCGCGGTCGAAAATCGTGACCGTGGCGCGCCCGGCGAGGCGCCAGCCGATGCCCATTCCGACGACGCCCGCGCCGATGATGACGACGCGCGGCCGACTGACGCTGGGTGTAATCGATTGAATCGTGTCGCTCAACGCGGCTCCCTTCGCTGGGATAACCCAGACAGGTTCGACGGGTGTGATCTCAGCCGCGTGTTGTGCGCGCGGCACCCCTGGCCGTCACCGCAATGATGGTGGTTTTCGCGAGCCGTCACAAGGGCCGGCCGTCAGGTGTTTGAGCCGGTTCTGGCGGGGCTTTGGGCGGCGCTTTCGGCTCCGCTTTTGGCCAGGGCGTCAAATTCCATCAGCCGCTCAAGGAGCGGCTCTAACTCCTTCAAAGGCATCATATTCGGACCGTCGGAGGGGGCCCGGTCCGGATCCTGGTGGGTTTCGATGAAGATCCCTGCGACGCCGACGGCCGCCGCCGCCCGCGCCAGCACCGGTACGAATTGCCGCTCGCCGCCGGATGAGGTGCCTTGGCCGCCCGGTTGCTGCACCGAGTGGGTCGCGTCAAAGATCACTGGCGCGCCAAGCTTGGCGAGGAGCGGCAGGGCGCGCATGTCGGAGACCAGGGTGTTGTAGCCGAACGAGACGCCGCGCTCCGTGACCAGCACATTGCGATTGCCGGCGCCGGTGATTTTTTCGACAACATTGGCCATGTCCCACGGCGCGAGGAATTGGCCTTTCTTCACGTTGACGGCGCGGCCGGTCTTGGCCGCGGCGACGAGCAGATCGGTCTGGCGGCAGAGAAAGGCCGGAATTTGCAACACATCGACGACCTCGGCGACGGCGGCGCATTGGTCCGGCTCATGGACGTCGGTAAGGACCGGCACGTGGAGCTTTTCGCGCAGCTCGGCAAAAACGGCCAGTGCCGTGTCGAGGCCCAAGCCGCGCGCGCTTTTCGCGCTGGTGCGGTTCGCTTTGTCGAATGACGTCTTGTAGACCAAGCCGATGCCGCGCCGCGCCGCGATCTCCTTTAGCGCGGTCGCCATCTCGAAGGCATGCGCGCGGCTTTCAAGGACGCAAGGGCCTGCGATCAGCGACAGCGGCAGCGCGTTGCCAAAACGCACCTCGCCTACCGTCACCGTGGCATTCGGATTGACTGGCATCGGCTTCATGGCGCGGAACCATGAAGGCCGCGGCAGACCGGGTCAACCGCCCACCTTCCCTCACTGTACCGACGAGAATGCGGTCGGTTTGAGGAACGAGCTTTTGATGTTGGCGATGATCGGGCCATCTCTTTCGCTGTCGTCGCGCGCCTTGATCCAGGCGGGGTCGGCGAGGAAAGCAGTCCATTTCTTCTCGCGCTCGGCGAGCGATTCCCAGGCAAGCAGATAATGCAGGTCGTTGTTGCCCTCGCCGACCAGCACGGTCCAAAAACCGGCTTGCCTGATGCCATGCCGCTCCCAGATATTCAGCGTTTGCTCCTGGAAACGCTTAAGCAATAGCGGCAGCCGGCTGGGAATGCAGGAATAGACGCGCAACTCGTAAATCATGAAGCTCCTCCCCATTCGTCGTCGCGAGGCCAAACGGCATTCGCGCCGTCTTCGACGGGCTATGACAACGAAGCGCCCGCAGCGACCAATTCTATACCAGCCGGCTCTGCTCCACCGCCGCCTCGATGAATGAGGCGAACAACGGATGCGGCGCGAACGGCCGTGATTTCAGCTCGGGATGAAATTGCACGCCGATGAACCAGGGATGGTCGGCGTACTCGATGATTTCGGGCAGCACGCCGTCCGGCGACATGCCGGAGAAGCGCATACCGTGCTGCGCCAGCCGGTCCTTATAGGCAGTGTTGACCTCATAGCGGTGACGGTGGCGCTCGGAAATCTCGCTGGCGTGATAAATCTCGCTCACCTTGCTGCCGCGCGCGAGCACGGCCGGATAGGCGCCAAGCCGCATAGTGCCGCCGAGGTCGCCGCCGAGCCCGCGCTTGTGTAATTCGTTGCCCTTCATCCATTCGGTCATCAGGCCGACCACCGGCTCGCGCGTCGTGCCGAATTCGGTCGAGTTCGCCTCCTCGATGCCGCACAAATTCCGCGCCGCTTCGATCACCGCCATCTGCATGCCGAAGCAGATGCCGAAATAAGGCACCTGGCGCTCGCGCGCGAAACGCGCGGCGCGGATTTTTCCTTCGGCGCCGCGCTGGCCGAAGCCGCCCGGCACGAGAATGCCGTCGACGTGCTCGAGGAACGGCGCCGGGTCCTCGTTCTCGAACACCTCGCTCTCGATCCAATCGAGATTGACCTTGACCTTGTTGGCGATGCCGCCGTGCGACAACGCCTCGATCAGCGACTTATAGGCGTCCTTCATGCCGGTATATTTGCCGACAATGGCGATGGTCACGTCGCCTTCCGGATTGTGGATGCGCTCGTTGATCAGATGCCAGGTCGCAAGGTCCGGCGGCGGCGGGTTTTCGATGCCGAAGGCGGCCAGGACTTCGTCGTCGAGCCCGCCCAGGTGATAGGCCTCGGGTACGGCGTAGACGTTGTCGACGTCGAGCGCCTCGATCACCGCGCTTTCGCGCACGTTGCAGAACAGCGCCAGTTTCTTTCGTTCGCTTTCGGGGATCGGCCGGTCGCTGCGGCAGAGCAGAATATCGGGCTGGATGCCGATGGCGCGCAGCTCGCGCACCGAATGTTGGGTCGGCTTGGTTTTCAATTCGCCGGCGCTGGGAATAAACGGCATCAGCGTCAGATGGATATAGACGGCGTGGTGGCGTGGCAGTTCGTTGCCCATCTGCCGGATCGCCTCGAAATACGGCAGGCCCTCGATGTCGCCAACCGTGCCGCCGATTTCGCACAGCACGAAATCGAAATCGTCGCTGCCGTCACGGATGAAATCCTTGATCGCGTTGGTGACGTGCGGGATGACCTGGATGGTGGCGCCGAGGTAATCGCCGCGCCGCTCCTTGGCGAGGATTTCCTGATAGATGCGGCCTGTGGTGATGTTGTCGGTGCGCGTCGCCGGCCGTCCGGTGAAGCGCTCGTAATGGCCGAGATCGAGGTCGGTCTCGGCGCCGTCGTCGGTGACGAACACCTCGCCGTGCTGGTAGGGCGACATCGTGCCCGGATCGACGTTGAGATAGGGATCGAGCTTGCGCAGCCGCACTTTGTAGCCGCGCGCCTGCAGCAGCGCACCGAGCGCTGCGGAAGCCAGACCCTTTCCCAATGAGGAAACCACGCCGCCGGTGATGAAAATGTACCGCGCCATGGGAATTAAGCCTTAGTCGCGATCGCTCGATTCGACGAGCGATATTCCGGAATAGCAGCCGAGCGACGCTCCAAGACAACCAGAAAACTCGTGCGATCGCAGATAGCTGTGCTGAAATCCTCAGGCCGCACGGAAGCTTCCCCGGCTGCTATGATGAGAATGGCCGGGGTGGGCACTTCCGTCATGTCGAGCACCTATTTGGATTGCGGTACTTGCGGCTCGCTCGGCGCGGCTGGAGCCTTCGGCAGTTGGTCAAGGAGGCCGTGACCGGTCCGGCTCAACGGAGCCAAATTGCCTGCGGGGGCCTGCTGGGTTGCCGGCGCGCCGGTATTGATGAGCGAGGCTGGATGCCGGCCCAATCCGGCAAGCCACGACAGCGCCAGACTGGTCACAAAGAACCCGACCGCCAATAGCGCCGTGGTCCGCGTCAAAACGTTGGCCGTCCCGCGGCCGGTCATAAATCCGCTTGTGGAGCTGACAAGCCCGCCGCCCTCGGATTTCTGCAGCAGAACCACACCGATTATGCCGATGACCAGCATGAGGTGGATAACGATAACAACAGTCAGCATCGACGAAGTCCGCTCATGCTAGGGGGCTCAACGCAACGCCCGGGAATATAGGAAGTCGCGGGCGTCTCTACATGATCCGCTGTGGATTTTCTATGGTGGCTATCGATAAATGCCGGCGATGGCCAGGAATTCCCCGGCGTTGAGGCTCGCACCCCCGACGAGCGCCCCATCGACGTTTTCGACGCTCAATAATGCCCTGGCATTCGCCGCGTTAACCGAGCCGCCATAGAGAATGCGGATCTCCTGCCCGGCGTGACCGTAGCGCAAGCCCAGCAGCTCCCGGATCAGCCGATGCGTTTCCGCGACGTCGCCGGACGTCGGCGTAAGTCCGGTTCCGATGGCCCAGACCGGCTCGTAGGCGACGACAAAGCCCGTGGAGTTGTCGGAGAGCGACCCTTCGAGCTGCGCCTCCACCACTTCAAGCGCGCGGCCGGCCCCGCGCTCCGCCCGCGACTCGCCGACGCAGACGATGGCGACAATCCCCGCGCGGCGCGCGGCTTCGGCCTTCGCGCGCACCGCGGCGTCGGTTTCGCCATGATGCTGGCGGCGTTCGGAGTGGCCGACGATGACGGCGACGGCGCCGGCATCCTTGAGCATTTCCGCGGATATGTCCCCGGTATAAGCGCCGGCCGGTTCGGCGTGGCAGTCCTGGCCGCCGATCAAGACCGGCGAACCACGCGCGGCGGCGGCGAAAGTCGTCACCAAGGTCGCCGGCGGACAAACCATCAACTCGGCGCTCGCAAGCTCGCCCGCGCCGGCAATGATCCGGTTCAGTTCGCCGACGGAACTTTGCAGGCCGTGCATTTTCCAGTTGCCGGCAACCAGCGGGCGGCGCGACATTTCTCGGTGTCTCGATTTTGAGCCGCAAAATCTGCGACAATGAGCCGTTAGCAGACGCCTTGTACCCGGGAAAGGGGCGTTTTAGTCAGGAAAACCCGTCGGTTGCGGCGGTCCGCGCCGGTCCCTATATTGCGCGGCCATTAAATCCGCTTATCCCTGCGAAAGCGGGGACGAAAGTGGACCACACCGCCAACAGCGCAATCGCTCTGGATTTCCCTGTCCGCGGGAACGAGCGGAAAGAGATTTATGCTTCGAGGTATCCGCAAAGCATCCGCCAATTGGGTTGGCCGTGCCGTGATGGGCGTGGTCATGGGGCTGCTTGCCGCAAGTTTCGCGGTATGGGGCATCAACGACATTTTTCGCGGCTTCGGACGCTCGACGCTCGCCAAGATCGGCAGCGCCGAAATTGGGATCGAGGAATTCCACCGCACGTATAATGAGCGCTTGCAGCAGATCGAGCGCCAGCTCGGGCATCCCTTGCCGCCGGAACAGGCCGCCGCGATCGGGCTCGACCGCCAAGTGCTCAGCTCGATGGTCGGCGAAGCCGCGCTCGATCAGCGGGCGCAACAGATGCGGCTCGGCATTTCCGACGCCGAGATCGTGCGACGCGTCACCACCGATAAAATGTTTCAAACCCCGTCCGGCCAGTTCGACCGCATCCGCTTTGAGGCGCTGTTGCGCAACGCCGGTTACAGTGAACAGCGGTTCATTGCCGAGCAACGGCAAGCGATGTTGCGCCGTCAGATCGTCGAGTCGATCAGCGGCGATCTGCCGGTGCCGAACGCGTGGCTCGCCGCCATCGATCAGTTTCAGAACGAGGAGCGCAGCATCCAATACGTGATGCTCGGCCCGGCGCAGGCTGGCGATATTCCTCAACCGACCGCGGAGGAACTGAGTAAATATTTCGAGCCGCGGAAAATCCTGTTTCGCGCACCCGAATATCGCAAGATCGCGACTGTCCAGGTGACGCCGGCCGATATCGGCAAATGGATGGAAGTGTCGGACGCCGACATCAAGGCCGCGTTCGACGCGCACCGTAGCCGCTACACAACCCCCGAACGCCGGCATATCGAGCAGATCGTATTTCCGACTACGGCCGAAGCCGATGCCGCCGAAGCCCGGCTCAAGGGCGGTTCGAGCTTCGCCGCGCTCGCCGCCGAGCGCGGTCTCAAGGAACAGGACATCGACCTCGGTACATTGCCGAAATCGGAAATCATCGATCCGGCCGTAGCCGACGCCGCCTTCGCGCTCAGGGACGGCGAGATCAGCGCGCCGATCAAGGGCCGCTTTGGCGCGGTCATCGTAACGGTGCTCAAGACCGAGCCGGAGGCAGTCAAATCCCTCGCCGAGGTTACGCCGCAAATTCGGGCCGATATCGTGGCCGAACGCGCCAAGGCCGAAGTGCGGGATCTGCACGACAAGATCGAGGATGCGCGCGCCGGCGGCGCGTCGCTGGAGCAGGCCGCGCAGAAGTTCAAAGTGCCGATCGTCAGCTACGACGTCGACCGCTCCGGCCGCGACCCGGCCGGCAAGCTTGTTGATTTTCCGCACAGCGGTCAGGTGATCAGCGCCGCGTTCGCCTCGGACGTCGGGGTCGACAACGATCCGGTCGACACCGACGGCGGCTACATCTGGTTCAACGTCACCGGCATCACGCCGGCGCGCGACCGCAGCCTCGACGAAGTCAAAGACAAGGTCGAGGCGCAGTGGCGGGACGACCAGATCGCAGCGCGGCTCAAAACCAAGGCGGCTGAAATCCTCGACAAGCTCAAAGGCGGCGATACGCTGGAAACGCTGGCCAAAACCGACGGGCTAAAGGTCGAAACTGCCGACAACGTCAAGCGCCAGGCTGGCGCCGGCGCCGGGGCGTTGTCGCCCAAGATCATCGTTTCGATCTTTCACACCGCCAAGGACACACTCGGTAGCGCCGAAGGCGATCAGCCGAGCCAGTGGATCGTGTTTCGGGTCACCGGCATAACCGATCCGAAGCTCGATCCTAATTCGGCCGAAGAAAAACGCATCGCCGACACCGTGAAGCGCCAGGAGAGCGACGACCTTATCGGGCAATACATTGGGGCGTTGGAGAACAATCTCGGGTTCAGCGTCAATCAAGCGGCATTCGCCCAGGCCGTCGGCAACAGCGCGCCGGATACCAACTAGACATGCAGATCGAGCCGTCGGCGCCCGCGTTTGCCGCGCGCTATGCGGCCGGCGAGCCTCAGGTGGTGTGGACGACACTCGTTGCCGATCTCGAAACGCCGGTGTCCGCCTTCTTGAAAGTCACCGGCGGCCGCAAGCCTTCGTCGCCGATGAGCTTTTTGCTTGAATCGGTGGAGGGCGGCGAAGTCCGCGGCCGCTATTCGCTCATCGGGCTCGAGCCGGACGTGATCTTTCGCGCCAATGCCGCGCGCGCGGAAATCAATCGGTCGCCGCAGACCGACGCGGAGGCGTTCGCGCCGATCGAGGCCGCGCCGCTGCAAGCGTTGCGCGCGCTCGTCGCCGAGAGTCGCATCGCGCTGCCGGAGACGCTGCCGCCGATGGCAGCCGGCATTTTTGGTTATCTCGGCTACGATATGGTGCGGCTGATGGAGGATTCGCTGGCCGCGCCCGGCCGCGATCCGATCGGCATACCGGATGCGATGCTGGTGCGGCCGACCTTGGTTGTCGCCTTCGACGCCGTGGAGGACACCATCACGGTCGTGACCCCGGTGCGGCCGCAGGCCGGCGTGACGGCGAGCCTCGCGCACGCGAGCGCGACGGAACGGCTCGCGGCGATCGTCGACGCGCTCAATAAGCCTCCACCCTCCCCTCCCGCGCCTGTGGCGACGGCAACGCAACAAACAGCCGCGGCCAGCGCCAGCGTCGCGCTCGACGCCGCGCCGCGCTCGAACACGACCGCTGACGAATTCAAGCGCATGGTTCTGCGCGCCAAGGAATACATCGTTGCCGGCGATATTTTTCAGGTGGTGCTATCGCAGCGCTTCGAAGCGCCGTTCGCGCTGCCGCCGTTTGCGCTGTACCGCGCCTTGCGGCGGGTCAATCCATCGCCTTATCTGTTCTTCCTCGATTTCGGCGACTTCGCTGTCGCCGGCTCCAGTCCCGAAATCCTGGTCAAAGTGAGCAGCGGCGTCGTCACCATTCGCCCTATCGCCGGTACGCGTCCGCGCGGCGCCACGCTCAATGAGGACAAAGCGCTCGAGGCGGAGCTTCTCGCCGACCCCAAGGAGCGCGCCGAGCACCTAATGCTGCTCGATCTCGGCCGCAACGACGTCGGCCGCGTTGCCGAGATCGGCAGTGTCGAAGTCACCGATCAATTTTTCGTCGAGCGGTACAGCCAGGTGATGCACATCGTTTCGAACGTTGAAGGCAGGCTGCGCAGCGACCGCGATCCGCTCGATGCGCTCGGCGCCGGATTCCCTGCCGGTACGGTCTCGGGCGCGCCGAAAGTGCGCGCCATGCAGATCATCGATGAACTGGAAAAGGACAAGCGCGCGCTTTACGCCGGCTGCGTCGGCTATTTCTCCGCCGGCACCGAGATGGATACCTGCATCGTCCTGCGTACGGCGCTGGTCAAGGACGGCGTCATGTACGTCCAGGCCGGCGCCGGCATCGTGGCCGACAGCAACCCGGAACTCGAGCAGCAGGAGTGTATCAACAAGGCGAAGGCGCTGTTCCGCGCCGCCGAGGAAGCCAAACGGTTCGCCAGTGCGGCGCGCGGCGGCCGCTGAGGTCGACTGGCGCACCTTGTATTATCGAGTGGCCTGGGGACTGTCGCTCGCCGCCATTCCGCTGTTTTTGATTATGTTCTGGATGTCGCTCGATCGGCGCAAACAAACGAGCGCCTGAAGGCATCGCGCGCGGACGCAGGGCTGTGTCGGCTATTTCGGTCTCAAACCGTGGCGCGGGCGTAGCGTTCGCGCCAGCCCTCGCCGGCGAAATAGCGGCGCATTGTCTCGGTCTCGGCAAAACTCGGATCGAAGACCGCAAGCGATCGCCACGCCAGCGCCGACATGCACGACAGTATGGGAATGTCGGAAGCCGAAGCGGCGGCGAGGATAGGCCCCAGCGTCGGCATTCCAGTTCCGAGCAGCACCACCGCGTCGACAATTTTGCGATCGATCGAGGCGAGCGCCCGCTGCGCGCTCGCCGTCGAAAGTTCGTAGATCGGATGGCCGCCGCTTGGCTCGTCGATGACGCGGGCGACGGCGGCGATCTGCTGACCGTGCTCGCGCCAGTAGGCGACGCTCGCGGCCGTCAAAGCCGCCGGATACGGAGACACAAGTCCGATGCGCTGTGCGCCGAGCAGCCGCAAGGCCTCGGCGACAGCGCGGCCGGCGGTGACAAAACGCAGGCCGCGCGCCCCCTCGATGGCTTCCACGGCGCTACGCTCGCGCGTGGTGCCTTCGAGATACGAGGAGCCGGTGCACGCAAACGCGAAAGCGCCGACCGGTGCATCGGTGAATTGGCTGATGGTATCTTCCATGGTGGCGAAATAATCGCGGAGGCGGTCTTCGATGGTCGGCTTGGCGCTGACCAAGCGTGCATTCAGGAACGCGTACCCGGGCGGCAACAGGATGGAAAGCTCGGGCTCGACGGTCGTATTGGCCTGCGGCGTGAGGACGCCGATCAGGCCTTTCCGCGCGTATTCGACCAAGGCTCACTCCGTGACCAATTCCCGAGCGGACGATCACACGGCGTATAACTTGACGAGCAGACTTTGTCCTCTACGATATGACGAGTGGCGGCGAATACGGCCCAAGCTTTGTTTGAGACCGAGGCGAGAACCGCCGGCTGCCGCACGACCGATCATTCACCGCAAGCGGCTTGGTGACGGCCTTGGCCATGCCTTCGCAGGACGGCATCGCGTTCGGCGCGACGCCGGAAAACCGTCCGCCGGCCATCCGGCTCGAGCAGGTGGACAAGCGATACGCCACGCGCGACGGTTCGGTCTACGCACTCGGTAGCACGGACCTGCGCGTCGCGCAGGGCGAGTTTGTCGTGTTGCTGGGCCCATCTGGTTGCGGCAAGACGACACTGCTGCGGATGATCGGCGGCCTGATCGCGCCGAGCCGTGGACGGTTGCGGATCATGGAGCGCGATCTTTGGCACGGGGAAACGCGTCTGGCGTCTGCGGTTTCGGGTCTCGGCATGGTCTTTCAGGAGGCCAACCTCTTTCCGTGGCTCACGATCGAAGACAACATCGCCCTGCCCCTCGAGCTTAAAGGCACATCGAAGTCGGAGCGCCGCGCACGGGCGCGTCAACTCGCCGGACTCGTAGGCATTTCGGGTTTTGAAATGCGCTGGCCATACGAATTGTCCGGTGGCATGCGGCAGCGCGCTGCGATCGCGCGTGCTCTGGCCCACGATCCCGATATTCTGCTGATGGACGAACCGTTCGGCGCGCTCGATGCGCTCACGCGCGACGCCATGAATATTGAGCTGCAGACGATATGGACGGAAACGCGCAAGACGATCGTGCTCGTCACCCATTCGATCATCGAGGCGGTGTTCCTGGCCGACCGGGTGGTATTGCTGTCGCCGCGGCCCGGCCGCATCGACTCCGTGGTGGACGTGCCGTTCCCCCGCCCGCGCTCGCTTGATGTCCAGACTCTGGAGGGCTTCCAGGCCATCGCCGCGGGTTTGCGCCATCGTCTTACCCAGACGTCATGATAGCCGACCGCGCAGCTTCCGACGATGACGCCTCGCCGCGCGCCGCCGCGCCGGACACGCGACGCGACTACCGGGCTTATCTGCCGTGGATCACCACGCCCGCACTGTGCCTGCTGCTGGTCGCGGTGTGGTGGCTCTATGTCGACCTCAGCAAGATCTCGGCCTTTGTACTGCCGACGCCGGCGTCGGTCTGGCTGGCCTGGACCGAACTCGTGGTGTCGCGGCGCGGCTGGTTCGACACGCTGATGACGGTGTACGCAACCGTCGCGGGTTTCTTTTGGGCGGTGATCGTCGGCGTGGGACTGGGCGTCGTGATCGCCCGCGTGCGCTGGCTGGAACAGACACTCAACCCGTTCATCGTGGCGAGCCAAGTCCTGCCCAAAGTCGCGCTGGTGCCGCTGTTTGTCGTCTGGTTCGGATTCGGCATCACCTCGAAGGTGTTGATCGCGGCGACGCTGGCATTTTTCCCGATCCTTACCAACACAGTGCTCGGCGTGAAATCCATCGACCGCGGCCACGCCGATGTGATGGTCAGCCTGAACGCCTCGCGCTGGCAGATATTCCGGCGCCTCGAACTGCCCTCGGCGCTGCCTTACATCATCACCGGCATGGAGGTCGGCATCGTTCTCGCCATCATCGGTGCAATCGTCGGCGAGTATGTCGGCGGCAACGAGGGGCTGGGTCACCTGCTTGTCGCCCGCATGAACGCCTTCGAAACCGACGGACTATTCGCGGTGATGATCCAGATGACCATCCTGGGCTTCTTGTTCTATTTTCTGATCTCCCTGCTGCGCCGCCTGCTTATCCCGTGGCACCCGTCGGCGCGGCGCGGACCGCCGCTTTGAGTTTCTGGTGGTCAGGTCACGGCATCGGCCTGGCGCAGTCCCGCGATCATCGAGGTGCGCAGCAGATGCGCGACGAGGCGATCGCGGTCGGCGATGATGGCCTGCAAGCCTGAGAGAATTTCGCGACGCTTGACCGGATCCTTTTCCCGCATGCGGGCGCGGTTGGCGTCGGATTGGGCCATGATCTGCTCCAGCACGACCGGACGGCGGCGGCGCTGATAGAGTTCGAAGCGCTGAGTGTGCGGAGCGCCGCCGCGAATATCGCGGAACGCCGCCGCGAGATCGAAGGCGTCATGGATGCCGCCGTTCAGTCCCATGCCCCCGGAGGGGGTATTGAGATGGGCGGCGTCGCCGGCGAGCGCGACGCGGCCGCGGTGATAGTGCGGTACGATACGGCTGTGCACGCGATAAGGACGCGTCTCCAGCACATCGTAGCCCGCCGGGTTGACGACGATCTCCTGCAGAGTCGCCTCGATCGCCTCCGGCGTGATCTGCTCCTCGATCGGCCGGTCCTCGTGCGGATAAATCGAAACGCGCCACCGGCCCGGAACGTGCAGCAGCGAAAAATTGCCGTCGGTCTTCCAGCAATAGGCGATGTTCGACACCGGTCCGAGGTGAGCCTCGAAAGCAAACGTCGTGGTCGCGAGCAACGTAGTTTCCGGATACGTCTGCCCCTCGAACGCCAAGCCGAGCGCTTGGCGGACGGTTGAGCGCGCGCCATCCGCTCCGACCGCGAAGCGGGCGCGCAGCGCCGGCGGAGCTACGGTTCCGATGAGATCGAGCGTAACGCCGTCTTCATCCTGGGTGACGCCGCCGACTTCCGTGCCGAACAGAATTGTCACGGTCGGCTCCGATCGCAGCGCCGCGAGCGCCGCTCGCGACAGCTTCCATTGTTCACATTGCAGCCGGTACGGGTGGCGGGTGGCTTCGGCGATGACGCCGAGGTCGAAGACCGCGCGCTCACCCTCCGGATGCAGACGAACCTCCCATTGCCGGCAGACAAGACCCTGGGCGATGAGAATGTCGCCGAGCCCCACCGTATCGAGCAAGTCGAGCGTCGGCGGATGAAATGTCGACGCACGGAGCTCGACTTCAACGTCGGGGCTTTTTTCAATGACCGCGACGGTGGCGCCCTGCCGCGCCAGAAGAAGCGCGGCGACGAGACCCACCGGACCGCCGCCGACCACGGCAATTTCAAACTCAGGCCCGCGAGCCATGCGTATGCAATCCTTCGCTCGTGCAATCTCCTGCAAGCGCGCGGAGGATTGCGGCCCGCGCCGGCTGCAGGATTGACAATTCGCCGATCGGCGCGGATCGTAAATCGAGCTTCTTAGAATTCAAGCACAAGCTGCAGACCTCGACCAAGGACACACATGAGCACGCGCCGCGCAGTGATCAAAGCCGCAGGAACGCTCGCCGCGGGAGCAGCACTGCATAATTTCTCGGCAGCACCGTTCATCCGTTCGGCCGCTGCCGCCGAACCGCTGACTTTCATGACGCCGTTCGGCTTCATTCCGGACTTTTTGGAAATGATGAATATGGTGTCCGGCGGCTTCCTGGCGCGCGAAGGCTTCACGCCTACGCTGATAGGCGGCCACGGTACCGCGACTGCGATCCAGCAGCTTATTTCCGGCGGCGCCGCGTTTGTGCGGATGACCGCGATCGACGAGTTCGCCGCCGTCGCCAAGGGTGCGCCGCTGGTGTGCGTGTCGACGCTCTATCAAGGCTCGAACTTTCATGTGATCTCGGTCAAGGACAAACCCGTCAACGCAGCGAAGGATTTGAAAGGCAAGACCGTCGGGATCGTGTCCGTCGGCGGCTCGACGCAACAGCTTCTCGACATCATGCTGCAAACCGCCGGCCTGTCGAAGTCCGACGTGACGACGGAAGTCGTCGGCAACAGTCCCGGCATAATGCAATTCATCAAGCAGGGCCGCATCGACTGTTTCATCAACTCGCTCGGCGTGGTGATCGCGCTGCAAACCGCGGGCGAGCCGATCGTGAATTGGCCGACCGACCTTTACGCTCCGATGCCGAGCCAGATTTACGTCACGACGCAAGAGTTGACCCAGAAACAGCCGCAAACGGTGGTGCGTTTCCTCAAGGCGCTGAAAGCGTCCACCGACGACATGATGCACGGCGATTTGAAAACGATCTATCAGCGCGCCAACAAGGACTTCGACATTCCCGGCATCAAGAATATCGACCAGCTGGTGGCGCTGATGCAGTTCACAATGAGCCATCCGTGGATGTCGGAAGGCCGCGACAATTTCCTTTTGAACGTGCCCGCGCTGTGGGCGAAGGCGGATAAGGGAATTGGTGGCGCCGGCATTGCCACCGTGCCGAACGTCGCGGCGCTCTATACCAACACCTTCGTCGAGCAGGCATTGAAAGCCTAGATCGCGGGCCACCGCCTTGACCTGGCCGTCTGGAGACGCATGACCATCGTCACCGCAGCGGACGTCGTTTCGTTTTGGCGTGCGGCCGGGCCGCAGCGCTGGTTCGAGACTGACGAAGCATTCGACCGGACCATCACCACGAAATTTCTGACCGTCCACGAAGCGGCGGCGCGCGGCGAGCTGGCGGCGTGGGAAGCCGATGCCGCGGGCGCGCTCGCGCTCGTCATTCTGCTGGATCAATTTCCGCGCAATCTGTTTCGCGGCAGCGCGCGGGCGTTTGCGAGCGATCGCCTCGCATGTGAAGTAGCGAGCCGCGCAATTGCGCATGGCTTCGACCGGCAAACTGACGAAGTCATGCGGCCGTTCTTCTATCTGCCGTTCATGCATTCGGAAGCGTTGGCCGATCAAAACCGGTGCGTCGCATTCTACGAAGCGCTGGGCGATGCGGATGGGGCGAAATATGCGATCATCCATCGCGACATCATCGCAAAGTTCGGACGCTTTCCGCACCGTAATCGCATGCTCGGCCGCGATACCACGCCGGCCGAGCAGGAATTCCTCGAAGGCGGCGGCTTCGCGGGCTGACGCTTGTTATGGCGCGGCCAGTCCAAGCGAAGTGAGATAGCCGTTGTTGACGCGGACGTTCGAAAACTTGGCAGCTTCCAGATAAGCATCAAGGATTGCGCGCGCCTTGTCGGGCGGCGGCAACAAAGCGGGCGTCAGCGTTCCGACTTCGACGCTGCCGGCCCGGGCGATGAGATCCCATCCCGCCGGGGCCTGGATCGAAACCACCGAGGTGGTCGAGTCGAGGCTCTTATACGGCCAGAACACCCAGCCGATGCCGAACTGTTCATGCAGCCGGCGGAAGCGGGCGTTCCAGTCGTCGTTGTATTCGCCGGTTTCGCCGATCAAGAGCGGCACCTTCCAGCGGTTGCTGAAATTCAGATACGGCTGCAACGCATCGCGCGTCGGTCGTGCCCAGAATTTGTGATAGGTGTATACGGCGTTGGCGTCGAACGGCCGGCCGAACACCGCGAAGCTCGTACTCCATTGCGCGCCGGCGAGCAGCACCGCGTGGTTGGGATCGACGCTGCGAATGGCCGCGACAATGTCGCGGTAAAACGGCTCGAGCCGCGGATTGAGATAATCCTCGTCGCTGTAAGGCGAGATCGGCTCGTTCAAAAGGTCATAGCCGAGGATCGCCGGTTCGTCGCGATAATGCGCAGCGAGTGCCCGCCATAACGCGACGGTAAGCCGCCGATCGCGCGGAACGTAGAAGGTCAACGGATAACCGGGGCCGTCATCGTGGTTCACGCCGGTCTGCCCCCCCGGCGCGGCATGCAGGTCGATGATGACGTGAAGACCCGCGTCGCGGCACCAGCCGACCAGGCGGTCGAGCAGGCTCCAGCCCTGCCCCTCGAACCGGTCCTCGCTTGCCGTTTCGCCCGGCGTGACGAACAACCGCCAATGCAGCGGCACGCGAACCGTATTGAAACCGGCAGCCTTGATGAAGCGAATATCGTCGCGCGCGACATAAACGTCGCGGAATGAAGTCCAAAAGCGCTGCGCCGCCTCCGCCCCGATCAAAGCCGCGATCACGCCTTCAATCTCGTTCGGCGCCCGCGCCCGGGTGAACTTGAACATATAACCTTCGGGAACAAGCCAATTGCCGAGATTGATTCCCTTGACGGCGAACGTCTCGCCGCGGCCGTCGATGAGGCGTGTGCCGTCGGCATGGATAAAGCCGTCCGCAGCCGCGCGCGCCGGCGCCGCGCCGATCAGCGCAGCGGCAGCGAGCACCACGGCGCCAAGGCGGCAGAGAAGAACCAGGCCTCGTTGGCCGCACATGCTGACACTCATGGCTTTCGGCTTTGCCGTGCGCCAGGGAAAAGCGAGATGCGTACCCCTACACGAGCGGCTTTCAATGCCCAATATAGGCCCACGAACATGCATCGTCTGAACGGTGCAGTATGTCGCCGCGGTATGTCGCCTATGACCCGTTCCCGACATGAAACTCATCGGATATGCTTTTCCGCCGAAGTTTTAATGCTCGCTCGGTGGGATCATTATGGCGGCAGTCGAAAAACTGCTCATCGTCGGCGGCGGAATCGCCGGCATGGCGCTCGCGATTGGACTTAAGCGAGCTGGGATGCGTTCGGAAATTGTCGAGCTTAATCCACATTGGACGGTGGCCGGATTGGGAATCGGGCTTGGTGGGCCGGCGCTCCGCGCACTCAAATCTATCAACGTACTCGATCAATGCGTCGAAAACGGATTTGGATTCTCATATTTCGTTGCCGCCGATGCCGCCGGCAATATCACGGGGACGGTGCAGTTACCGCGTTTGAACGGACCAGATTACCCCGCCAGCATCGGGATTATGCGGCAGTCCTTGCATTCTGTGCTGCAGCAGGCACTCACGGATGAGCAAGTACCGACACGACTCGGCGTCACGGTCGCATCCATCAATCAAGACGACAGCGGCGTCGACGTGACATTTACCGACGGCCGAACCGATCGTTACGATTTGGTGGTGGGAGCGGACGGGGCCGGTTCGAAAGTTCGCGATATGGTGTTCGGGACGCAATGGCGTCCGAGCTATACGGGCCAAGCGGTCTGGCGCACTACCGTCGGGCGGCCACCGGAAGCGCAGTCACGCACTTCCTACCAAGGTCCGCGTCACAAGGCCGGCTACAATCCAGTCTCCGATCAGCAGATGTACATTTATCTCGTACAAAATCTGCCGGATTTCGTGCGCCTTCGGGGCGAGCAGTTGCCTGAGGTTCTTCGCGAGTTGCTGGTCGACTTCGGCGGTGTCATCGGCGCGGCGCGCACTGAGATAGTCGATCCCGAGAGCATTGCCTATCGTCCGATCACGTCCATGATCCTGCCACCACCGTGGCACCGGGGCCGCGTAGTCCTTATCGGCGATGCAGCCCATACCGTAACACCTCATTTGGCCGCAGGCGCCGGCATCGCGATCGAGGACTCGATCGTTCTCGCCGAATTGTTGCACACGGAGCAGTCGCCGGCGTCGGCGCTGAACGCGTTCATGACACGTCGCTTCGAGCGTTGCCGCATGGTGGTCGAGAATTCATTCCAGTTGGGCGAGTGGGAAAAGTCGCCGAACACTCCCGGCGCGGACCCGGTCGGCGTGGAAGGTCTGACCGTCAGAACCCTGGCGCAGCCGTTCTGAGTCACTTTTGCATATTGGCGCTTTCAGTGGCCGTGGCGCGATGTGCGATTGGTCCGCAGTGCGTCGCCAAGGGGATATGCAATGGCGACAACTGATCGACGCGAGATGTATGAGTGAATGCCCTGAAGATAACGGCCAACAAAAATTTGGCGGGATGAGCGCCGCCGCCGCGTCCGGTTTTCCACAACGAGGTCAAACACGCCCATGGCCGGTCAGCCGCTTTTGCAGGCGCTTGTTCTTATTGCTTCGGTCGTCGTTCTTGTCGCGGTCACACGGCCGCGGGGATTGCATCCGTTTGTCGCAATAGCGGCGGTCGCCTCGATCTTCGGCCTGCTGGCCGGGCTGTCCGCCGCTTTTGTCGCCAAGACGTTCGGCACCGGCTTTTCCCAGGCCTTGTATTCGCCTGGATTGCTGATTGTCGCTGTCGCTTTGATCAGCGGCATCGCCGATGGCACGGCGGCTGCGACTTGGCTTGCCGGGAAAATCGATCGGCGGCGCTGGCTGGGAAGCACTTCACTGGCGGCGCTTGCCGGAGTCGTGGCCGGCATCGCTGCCTCGCCCGCGAGCGCCTTCGTCCTGATCACACCGCTTGTTCGCGCCGTCGCGCCGAAGAATCGCGCGGTGACCCTCGCTTTGCCGCTGGCGATTTCGGCCGGTCATGGCCTGTTGCTGGTGTCGCCAGTGATGATCGCGGCGGCCTCCATTCTCGGCGCGCCGTATGGCCGGGTCGCGCTATTCGGCTTGCCGCTGGCGATCGTGTTGGCGCTCGCCGGAGCGGTTTGGGCGCAATGGCTGCCGGTGACCGAAGCGCTGTCGCGCGAGCAAGAGGGCCATCCGGCCGCCGGCAAACGTGGCGGCTGGTCGGCGCTCGTATTGTCGGCCGCGACGACCCTGCCGTTGCTGCTGCTGATGGTTCGATCCATCGGCGACATGCCGAGCGAGCCGCTCGGCGGCGGAGCGTCGCGCGAATTGTTGCTCGGCCTCGGCCGTCCGCTGACTCTGTCCTGGCTCGCCATCGGCATCGTGCTTGTCGGCCTTTGGCGGCCCGGCGCGAAGCTGATCACCGACTCCAACTGGACCGCGCGCGTCATCGGCGACGCGGCCGGTATTCTCTTGACCGTCGCCGCCGCCGGCGGGTTTCAGCAGCTTTGCCAGGAGACCGGCATGGCGGAATTGCTCGGCGAGCGTCTCGCTTCATGGCCGGGCGGTGTGCTGGTGCCGTTTTTGATCGCGGCGGTAATAAAGACGCTGCAAGGATCGTCGCTCGTCGCCGCAATCACCACCGCGGGCATAATGCAGCCGCTTCTCACCGGCCTCGGCCTCGGCGGCGAAAGCGCGACTGCGCTTGCGGCGCTGGCAATCGGCGCCGGAGCCATGACTGTTTCGCACCTCAACGACGAATATTTCTGGCTGGTCGCAAACGGCGCCGGGCTTTCGCCGCTGCGCGGATTGAGGAGTTTAAGCATCGGCACCCTGCTGCAAGGCGTCATCGCGGCAGCGGCGCTGTTTATATTGTCCGCGTTGCTTCGTGGCGTTTGACGAAGACCTATTGCAAGCGAGTCAAATTCTTGCCGCCGCAAATGCCGATCGCGCAGCCTTCGACTCTGATCGTTCGGCGATTGAGGTCGAGCAGATGGCCCGGATAAGTGTGGCCGTCGTCGGTATTGTAGAGCGTTCCCGACCAGCGGCCGGGTCCGTCCGGCACCATGTTGTAGAGGACGTAGACGCCGACCAGCGGACGGTTGCGTAACGCCGGATCGGGATTGTGCCGGTCGGTCCACGGGCGGCCGGTGTCCGGATCGACCGCAGACCTCGGCGCCGCAACGGTGGCGCACAATGCTTGGCCGCACGGAGCGACACGCACTTGCGTGTTATCCTGCGCCAGCCAAAGTCCGCGTGGATCGGCGTATGCCGTTGCCGCACCGGAGAGTGTGAAGAACGCGACGGCGAAAGCAATCTTGTGAGGTGTCATAGCGAAACTTTCTTGTCCGACGCGGACTCTTTTAACGGCATGCGATCCACAGGCAAAGCCTGATATTTAATCGGCTTCGTGCGCCATAATCTCGCGGTAATGCGCTCCGAGTGTGCAGCGACGATTGGTACTGGAGCACTGTGCATGGGGCGCCATAGTTCCGTCATTTATCTTGCGTTCGCACTCGCGGTGTTGGCGTCACCGACCGTCGCGCCGGCCCAAGTCATCTGCATCAGCAACGCCAGTCCGCCGCCGGAGTTGCCGGTCTACGATCAGCCGTCGATTCCCGCGGCGGGTTACATCTGGACTCCCGGCTATTGGGCCGGCGGACCTTACGGCTACTTCTGGGTGCCCGGCACCTGGATCGTGCCGCCTGACGTCGGATTGCTTTGGACACCGGGTTATTGGGGCTGGCGCGACGGCATCTATGTTTGGAATGCCGGTTATTGGGGGCCGCATGTCGGTTTCTACGGCGGCGTTGATTATGGCTTCGGCTACACCGGCGAGGGTTACGAAGGCGGCCGCTGGGAGCATGGTGCCTTCGCCTACAACCGCGCCGTCAACAATTTCGGCGGCGTGTCGATCGCCAACGCGTACGAGAAGACCGTTGTGGTCGACCGGAACGCGTCGCGCGTGAGTTTCAACGGTGGATCGGGCGGAACCGCGGCCCGGCCGACGCCGGAACAACAAGCCGCCGCGCACGAGCAACACGTAGCGGCGATTCCGGCGCAGCTTCAGCACGAGCGAATGGCAAGCGCCGATAAAGCGCTGCTTGCGTCCGAAAATCACGGTCACCCCGCGGTGGCGGCGACCGCCAAACCTGGCGAATTCACCGGCAAGGGCGTGGTGGCGGCCAAAGAAGAAAGAGCTACGCCCGTCGCGCCAGGAGCAAAGCCCGGCAGCGCGGCCGTGCAGCCAAACGCCAACGCGCCGAAAATTCAGGAAGGCAAGCGGCCCGACGCCAGGGAGCTGGCGCCGGCCCACAACGGCACACCGCCCAAGGAGCCGCCGAAAGAGGTGAACCGGGACGCAAAGCCGCCGGCTCCCGAGGCGAAGCCGCATCCAGAAATCAAGACGGCGCCGCTCCCACCGGCGGCCGTCAAGCCGCCGCCGCCGCATGTGGCGGCGACGCCGAAACGGCCGCCACCGCCGCAGCCCGCGCATCCGGCGCCCGCGCCCGGTCCTAAAGACAAAAACAAAAAGCCGCCGGCGTGAGCGGAGGTGCGGCAACCACATCGGGAAATGTGCGTTGTCGCCAATGAGCACCAGGAGATTTGTCGCTACGAGAAAGACGGGCGGCGTGGCGGAGAAGGGTTATGTTGAAGCAGGGCCACAAGCTGCTTCACGCGGCAATCGTAGCGGTCGCCGCTGTATCTTTTTGGTTGCCGATGGTCGCGCATGCCGGCCCCGGCCAGCAGGCGGAGCGGGTCCACTCTGCAAAGCCGCATCCGAGAAAGCACGTCGCGGGGACCTATCGGCGGCGGCCCGCCGCAATTGCGCCAAGCGGGCTATTCGGGTCGGCGCCGAACCGGGAGACGAGCCGGTGCAGCTGGCCGTATCAGAGCCAGTTCCCGCCTTGCATGTCGACGTGGCCCGCGGGCGATCCGAATTACCATGGATCGTGGCCCGGCCCGACCTTCGATCATTAGCGGCATAGTCAGCAGAGTTAACGGCGGTTCACTCGCCGCCGTTCTCGCCGCCCTCTTCCGTCAGCCGCTCGACCGAGGCGACCTTTTCGCCTTCGGCGGTCGTAAACACGATGACGCCCTGCGTCGAGCGCCCGGCGATGCGGATACCGTCGACCGGGCAGCGGATCAACTGGCCGCCGTCGGTGACCAGCATGATCTCGTCGCTGTCCTCCACCGGGAATGACGCCACAAGGCGCCCGTTTCTTTCGGTGATCGCCATGGCGACGATGCCTTTGCCGCCGCGGCCGGTGGTGCGGTACTCGTAGGACGAGGTGCGCTTGCCGTAGCCCTTTTCCGAAATGGTCAGCACGAACTGCTCGGCCGCGGACAATTCGACATAGCGCGTCTGGCCGAGCTCGATCGCGCCCTCGGCCTCTTCCTGATCGGTGCCGGCTTCCTCGCTTTCGCCGTTGCTGCCGCGGCGCACGGCATTGGCGCGCTTGAGATACGCCATGCGCTCGTCGGCCGAGGCGGCGAGATGGCGCAGGATCGACAATGAAATGAGCTTGTCGCCGTCGGCGAGATTGATGCCGCGCACGCCCATCGACGTGCGGCCCTGGAATACGCGCACGTCGTCGACGGCGAAGCGGATGCATTGCCCCGCCGCCGAGGTAAGCAGCACGTCGTCGTTCTCGGTGCAGATCTGCACATCGACGATGCCGTCGCCCTCGTCGAGCTTCATGGCGATGATGCCCGAGCGCCGCACGTCGGCGAAATCCGACAGCTTGTTCCTTCGCACCGTGCCGCGCGTCGTCGCGAACATGACGTCGAGCCGCCCCCAGGTCGTTTCGTCCTCGGGCAGCGGCATGATGGTGGTGATGGTCTCGCCCTGCTCGAGCGGCAGGATGTTGATCAGCGCCTTGCCGCGGGCCTGCGGCGCCGCTTGCGGCAACCGCCAGACTTTTTCCTTGTACACCTGGCCGCGCGAGGAGAAGAACAGCACCGGCGTGTGCGTCGAGGCGACGAACAGCCGGGTAACGAAATCCTCTTCGCGGGTTTGCATGCCGGCGCGGCCCTTGCCGCCGCGCTTCTGCGCCCGGTAGGTCGACAGCGGCACGCGCTTGACGTAGCCCGCATGCGAGACGGTGACGACCATGTCCTCGCGCTGGATCAGGTCTTCGTCCTCCATCTCGCCTTCTTGATCGAGAATGACCGTGCGCCGCGGCGTGGCGAATTCATTCCTGATCGCGCTGAGCTCGTCCTTGATGATGGTCTGGATGCGTGCCCGCGAGCGCAGGATATCGAGATACTCGGCGATCTCGTCGGCGAGTTTGTCGAGTTCGGCCTTGATCTCGTCGCGGCCCAGCGCCGTGAGCCGTTGCAGCCTCAGATCGAGAATGGCCTTGGCCTGCTCGGCGGACAGTTTGGTCGTGCCCTCCGGCGACACGCTGTGGCGCGGATCGTCGATCAAGGTGACCATGGCGGCGACCTCGCGCGCCGCCCAGTCGCGCTTCATCATTTCCTCGCGCGCTTCGTTCGCATCCCTGGCGGCGCGAATGAGCTTGATCATCTCGTCGATATTGGCGACCGCAATGGCAAGCCCGACCAACACATGGGCGCGATCGCGCGCCTTGCCGAGAAGATGCTTGGTGCGCCGGTACACCACCTCCTCGCGGAAGGCGATGAACAGCTGCAGCAAATCCTTCAGGTTCATCACCCGCGGCCGCAGATTGTCGAGCGCCACCATGTTGGCGCCGAACGACGACTGCAGCGCGGTGAAGCGGTAAAGCTGGTTGAGAACGACGTCGGGCATCGCATCGCGCCGCAATTCGACCACCACGCGATAGCCGTCGCGGTCGGACTCATCGCGCAGCGCGGCAATGCCCTCGATCTTCTTTTCGCGCACCAATTCGCCGATGCGCTCGACCATGTGCGCCTTGTTCACCTGGTAGGGGATTTCGGAGACCACGATGGCCTCGCGCTCGCCGCGCAGGGTCTCGAACTCGACCTTGCCGCGCATGACGATGGCGCCGCGGCCGAGATGATAGGCGGCGCGGATGCCTTGCCGTCCGAGGATGATGCCGCCGGTCGGGAAATCCGGGCCCGGCACGATGCCGATCAAGTCGTCGATCGAAAGACCCGGATTGTCGATCAGCGCCATGCAGGCGTCGATCACCTCGCCGAGATTGTGCGGCGGAATGTTGGTGGCCATGCCGACGGCGATGCCGCCCGCGCCATTGGCCAGGAGATTGGGAAAGCGCGCCGGCAGCACGGCCGGCTCGCGCTCGGAATTGTCGTAATTGGCCTGGAAGTCGACGGTGTCCTTGTCGAGGTCCTCGACCAGCGAACCGGCGACGCGCTCGAGCCGGACCTCGGTGTAGCGCATGGCCGCCGGCGCATCGCCGTCGACCGAGCCGAAATTGCCTTGGCCGTCGATCAGCGGCAGGCGCATGGAAAAGTCCTGCGCCATGCGTACCAGCGCGTCGTATACCGCTTGATCGCCGTGCGGGTGATACTTGCCGATGACGTCGCCGACCACGCGCGCCGATTTCCGGTACGGCTTGTTCCACTCGTAGCCGTTCTCGTGCATCGAATAGAGGATGCGCCGATGCACCGGCTTGAGACCGTCGCGGGCGTCGGGCAGCGCCCGCGCCACGATCACGCTCATCGCGTAATCGAGATAGCTCCGCTTCATCTCGTCGGTGATCGAGACCGGGCGAATGTCGGAGGTGCCGCCATCGGTCGGCGGGGGATTGTCCTGGTCGGCCATTGTCTAGGGTGTCGGGCTTCTGGGTTGTTCGGCGCGAGAATCCTGACGCGAATCCACTGTCGATTTCATAGCCGATTGGGCCTGCTTTCGCCACCTCTTTCGGCCCTATACAGATATGATTTTCATCCGCATTTTCAATATCTTATTGCGGACGACGGGGCTGCCGCGGCGGCGCCCGAAAAGGCGCGGCAAGACGGCGACACAACTTGCTGGCACAATCGCGCCGCAAACCCCGGGACCCCGCAGAAAATGCCGCTCGACTTTGCCATTTCGGCGCTCGTGACGTTATTGGTCGTGGTCGATCCGATCGGGCTCGCTCCGACGTTTCTCGCAGTCACCGAAGGAATGCCGCCCGCCGCGCGCCGCAACGTGGCGCTGCGCGCCAGCGTCATCGCCGGAGCGATTCTGATCGGCACGGCGCTGATCGGTAACTGGTTGTTTCGCGCGTTGAGCATTTCTCTGCCGGCTTTTCGTATTGCCGGCGGATTGCTGCTGTTCGCCATCGCCTTCGAAATGGTGTTCGGCGTGCGCATGCGCCGCGAGGGCAAAGCCGCCGAGGCGGCGGTCGAAGAGGACGTGCGCAATGTCGCCGCCTTTCCGCTCGCGATCCCGCTGCTTGCCGGACCTGGCGCGATGACCGCGACCGTGCTGCTCGCCGGACGCGCCGACGGCCACATCATTCTGCACGGCCTGCTGCTGGCCGTGATCGTGCTTGTCGCGCTGTCGTGTCTCGTCGCCTTTTACTTCGCCGAGCAAATCAGCCGGATGTTGGGAATGACGGGGAACATCGTGCTGTCGCGCCTGCTTGGCGTATTGCTGGCCGCGCTCGCCGTGCAGTTCGTGGTCGATGGCATCCGCGATGCCGGTGGCTGGGTGACCCCGCTAATTCTCCATTAACTATAAAAGGCCAGATTTGCGTTGAGCGATGGTGAGTCTAGGCCTCCCGCCTGGAACGCGTGGCTCGGAGAGAGCGGTCATGGCTACTTCGGGAATTGCGGCCCTCGGCGCCAGTGCGGCGGGTCAACAGGCGATGCAAACGATCGGCCCACACAAGCATGGCAAACACCACGCAGCGTCGATCAGCGATGTCGATGGGCAAAGCTCAAGCGTCGCGGCGGCAAGTTCCAGCGGCAAGCCCGGCAGCCAGATCGACATCTCCGCCTAGCTCAACGGCATGGCGAACGAACCGGCGGCAATGACGTCGTTGAAGGTCCGCGCGGCGGAGCCTGCGGACATTCCGGCCTTGATGCGGCTCAAACGCTTGTTGGCGCAAGGCGAGGATTCGTTGCACGCGGTCCGCGCCACCGCGGCCGACTGGCTGCGGGACGGTTTCGGTCCCCAGGCCGGCTTTACCGCTTTCGTCGCCGCGATCGGCATTGAACACGCCGAAAGCATTATCGGGATGGTGACCTGCAGCCGGCGCCTGATCACCGGCTGGGACGGCCCGGTGGTGTTTCTGCAAGACCTCTTTGTCGAACCCAGCCACCGGCAACGCGGTGTCGCCCACGCACTCACCGCCCGGGTCGCAGCCTACGCGCGCGATATCGGGAGCCCGATCGTCGAATTGACCGTGCGTGCCGACAATCCGGCGCAAAATTTCTACCGGCACCGCGGGTTCGCGCATCTGCCGCTCTGCCTGACTTACGTTTTGGCCGGGCCGGAACTGGAAGCCTTGGCGAAGCAAAGCGACGGCGAACTCGCCCTCGCGGGCTGAGCCAAGCGCACGGGCGGCTCGGAAAACCAGTTCCGGTTCCCTTTATCAGGCTCTAAAGCACGGCGTCGCGGGTCTTTTTGAGATCCGACAGCAGCGTAAGGTGTTCCATGATCATGCCGTGCACCAGCTTCGTGGTGTTCACCCCGTCGGGATCCTTGGCGACCTTCAGGTAATCCTCCTGGATCGAACGCAGCATGGTGTGGCCTTGAATTTGCGCGGCCACGAATTCGCGATCGAACGCCTCGCCGGGCCTCATTTGTTTGAGCTTATCGATCGCCCGGGCGATGTCGGCGGGCGGGTTTGGCGGGTTTAGGCTCGGATCCATCGATTTAAGGATCGCGCCCACCGTTGTCTGCTCGTCGTGCTCGAACTGGGCGAATTCCCTCACCTTCGGCCGGCGCGCCTTCTCCAGCGCGATGTTGGCCATCTGCAGCGAGGCGTGGCCGATCTGCGCGGTCTTCTCGGCATGGGTTTTGGCGGCTTCGCTTAGTGGCGGCGCCGCGCTGGTCGAAGGTGTCATTGGCGGATTGGTCGGGTTCGTTTGTGCGAATGCCGGACCAACGCTCGCCGTCGCGGCGGCGGCGAGAAGCATTATTCTTCGGCTCATTCGTGGGTTCATGGAAAACTCCCATTGGCTTGCGCTGTGCGCTGTCGGACAACGTCAAGGTCGAGGGAGAGTTCATTGCGGCCGCGAGGGGTGCCGCTTTCTAAAGAGTTCCGCCTTGTCACGGAATGAAGGTCAGGAAGACGAAAGCGGCGAACACCAAAAGATGGATGAGGCCGCTCAGGATATTCGTTCGTCCGGTTCCGAACGTCAGGATGCTCAAGAACAGCGTGAGCGCGAGCAACAAGGAATCGCGCGCCGACAGGCCGAGCGCGAGCTGCCGCCCGAGAATGACATTGCTGATCGCAACCGCGGGAACGGTGAGCCCGATGGTCGCGAGCGACGAACCGAGCGCAACGTTGAGGCTTTTTTGCAAGACGTCCCGCCGCGCGGCGCGGACCGCCGTGATGCTCTCGGGCGCCAGCACCACGATCGCGATGATGATGCCGACGACGCCCTCCGGAGCGCCGACGCTGGCGAGGCCCTCCTCCAGGACGGAGCCGAAGTTCTCGGCGATGACGATCACGCCTCCCAGTGCCACCAGCAAAAGCGCCACGCTGACCACGACGGCGCGGTTGGTCGGATAGGCGTCGTCTCCGTCGGATGACGGCCGCGTTTCAGCGCGGAAATAATCCGCATGACGGGAAGTTTGAATGAACAGAAACGCGACGTAGAGGATCACCGTGATCACGCTGACGAAAACAAGTTGCGCGGTCGAGAAGTATGGTCCGCTCGTGGCGAGGGTGTAATTGGGCAGAACGAGTGTCATGACCGAGAGCGCCCCGAGCAGGCTCAGGTAAACGCTGGCGCCCGAGGTTTGAAATTCCTGCTCGCGATGCTGCAGCCCGCCGAGCAGGACACACAGGCCGATCAGGCCGTTGCAGACGATCATGATCACGGCGAACACCGTGTCGCGCGCGAGACCCGGTGCGCTGTTCTGCTTGAGCACCACCGACTCGATCAGCGCGACCTCGATGACGGTGACCGCGAGCGTGAGAACGACCGTGCCGCCGGGCTCGCCCAACCGATGCGCGATCACGTCGGCATGATGCACGGCCGCAAAAATCGCACCCAGCATGACAGCGATCATCACGGCATCGACCGGCGCGGCGGACACAAGCCGCGCTTGCATGCCATGAATATCGATGAGCGGCACCACGACGGCGAAAACGGCCGCCAAAATTGGAAACGCGATTGTCGTTATCGGCGTTACCGGTGTCGCGGATTTGAGTGCCATTCTTCTTTCGATGCGGTGATGGACGAAAAGACGACGGCACATTGCCCGCGGCGTTGCATCAATTCAATCGGCGACGCCGCCTACGACAGCCGCGGTTGCCAAGCCATCAGCAGGAAGATCACGACCAGGGCGGCCAGCGCCGGCCAGACCAAAGCGGCGTAGAAACGGTACAGGCGGTAATACGACTGCGGCAACGGCACACCTTCCAACGCGGCCTGGCGCGTCAAACCGCGGATCCGAAATTCAATCAGCAGGGCGGCCAGCCAGGCGGCGACGACGAGCCCATACAGCGCGAGCGAAAGCGCGATCCAGAAGTCGTCGCCCGGCGACAGGCCGACCGCCCAGGCAAGCGGGAATCCGCTGAGCGGCTGGAGCGCGATGGCGGCGATCATGACCGTCAATTCGACGCGCACCGCGAAGTGCGAGGTCAACGCCACGACCGACGTATTGCGCGACCTGCGGGCGAGATGCATGAAAATCGCCACTGCGAGCCAGGTGCCGAACATGGCCGCGCTGGCGACATCGTGGACAAATTTGATCGCGAAAATGAGGTCGATCATCGCGGCGAAACGAATTTTGCCGAAACGGCGTCAAGCCCCACGCCGAATTTACGCCGCTCCCTCCCGCGTCGCGGCGGAAGGTTCGGCGGAAGAATCCGCATCGCGGAGTTAGCCGCGAGCAATGACGCCAGAGTCATGCGGTGGCGGCCCTTCGATGGCGGGCTTTCGATGGCGGCGTTCGTCGTCGTCATCGCCGGCGCAGCGAAGCACAACCTGTGTCCCTCGCGATGACGATTTCAGAACGGAATCTCGTCGTCCATGTCGCCGCGAGGGCCACGCGCGCCGGCGCCGGCCGCCGCTGCGACCTTGCGTGTCGGCCCGGACGAACCGAAGTCGCCGCCGGAATCGTCAGCGCCAAAGTCGCCGCCGCCCGAGCCGCCGGCACTGCCGGCGCGGTCAAGCAGCGTGAGTTCGCCGCGAAAGCCTTGCAGCACCACTTCGGTTGAATAACGGTCCTGGCCCGATTGGTCCTGCCATTTCCGGGTTTGCAGCGCGCCCTCGATGTAAACCTTCGAGCCCTTCTTGAGATATTGCTCGGCGATCCGGCACAGATTCTCATTGAAAATGACCACCCGGTGCCATTCGGTCTTTTCCTTGCGCTCGCCGGTCGTCTTGTCTTTCCAGGAGTCGGACGTGGCCAGCCGCAGATTGGCCACGGGCCGTCCGTCCTGGGTGCGGCGGATTTCCGGGTCGGCGCCCAAATTACCGATCAAAATGACTTTATTGACGCTTCCCGCCATGACCCACCTCGCTCTGCATTGACCTATTCGTACCGCTTGCGTCGTCACAACCTAGTGGCGGCCTCTTCTCCGGCAAGGGAGATCGGGCCGCGCACTGCGTTATCCACACGCATAATCCACGCGCGCATCGGCGGAACGCACGGTCCTATACTGCGTTCTTATTTTGTTCTATGGCCGATTGCAAGGCCTCCGGCCGTTTTGCACACGGATTTCTAACCACGCTCGCAAGCAGCAAGTGCGCCGCAAATCGTAACTCCAATTGTGCGTGTTCAGATCGCGCGAGGCGTTAACCAGCTTTGTTCCGCCACATACACGGGAAATTTTCGTCGCTCGCGTGACGCGATCATAATTGCGACTTTTTCCGGACAATTTTTTCGGCTGAATTGTCGCGCGCTGTTGCCTTTCGGTGACAGAGAAATCGCGAGTCATGCGTTAAGGACTCGCACGAGGATGGGGGCGTAATCATCGTCATGTCGACGGTTTGGGAATGTAACGTCGCGTGACTGAGTAGGAGAATGGCATGAAGAAGTTTGTGTTTGCTGGAGCGATCGCGCTCCTTGTCGGGGGACAAGCACTAGCGGCCGATCTCCCGCCTCCCCCCGGCCCAGCGCCGAAAGCGCCGTCCATGTATCTGCCGCCGTCGCCGGTCTATAATTGGACCGGTGTCTATATCGGCATCAACGGTGGCTATGGTTTCGGCAACAGCACGTGGCAATACCTCTACCGGGGCAACGTACCGGGAGTTTTAATACCACCGGCTTCATCGGTGGCGGCACGATCGGCGGCAATTATCAATTCGGTTCGTTCGTTGTCGGCATCGAGGCTGATGGCGACTATGATGGACATTAGCGGCAGCACAAGCAGTGCTGGGTGTTTTGCGATAGCCACCGGCACCAATTGCCAGACATCTTCAACATGGCTTGCGACGGTGCGTGGACGCGCCGGCTGGGCTTGGGACCGCATCCTGTTCTACGGGACGGGCGGCGGCGCATTCGGTAACGTTCAAGGCGCAAGTCGGCGGCTTCACAGACACCAACAACGAATTCGGCTGGACCGCCGGCGGCGGTGTTGAAGCCGCGTTCGCGCCGAACTGGACCGCCAAAGTCGAATACCTCTACGTGAGCCTGCAGAATGGCGGCTGTTCGTCGAGCTGCCGGACCATCACCGTGGTTTTCGGCGCGACGGTTAGTTCGGTGTCGCTCAATGAGAACATCGTCCGCGCCGGCGTGAACTACAAATTCAACTGGTAACAGCGACGTAAAGCTAAGCGACGCGACAAAGCCCCGGGCCTTTACCCGGGGCTTTTGTTTGCCGATAGTCGGCGGGCCTGCTCTCTTCATAAATTGGCCGATGCCCGACGGCTTCAAGCGAGCACTGGCGGGGGAAAGCGCACGCGCATGCTCTTTCAGTCGCAGTTCTACGTGCTCGTGTTTCTCCCCGCCGTAGCCGGTCTCTACTACGTCGTTGCCGGGTCGGCGGTGACACGGCAATGGCTGCTGATCGGCGCGTCGCTCGTCTTCTACGCCTGGTGGGATGTGCGCTTCGTGATTTTGCCGGTGGCGCAGATCGCCGTCACCTGGCTGCTCGCGGTTCTGCACGGGCGTAGCCGCAGCCGCGCGCCGCTTATTGTCGGGCGTTGTCGCTCAACCTGTTGTCGCTCGGCACCTTTAAGTATCTCGATTTCATCGTCGCCTCGATCCAGACCGCGACCGGCATTGCGCTCCCGAGCGCCCACATCATCCTGCCGATCGGCATCAGCTTCTTCACCTTTCAGTTGATCTCCTACCTGGTCGATCGCATGCGCGGGCAGGCTCCGGTCTATCCGTTCCGCCAATTCATGCTGTTCGTGCTGCTCTACCCGCACCTGATCGCCGGCCCGATCGTCCGCCACAACGAGCTGGTTCCGCAGTTTGCGCTCGATCCGCGCCGCGAGGGAGTGTGGCGGCGGATCGGCCTTGGGCTCGTGATCTTCACCATCGGCTTCGCCAAAAAAGTCCTGCTCGCCGACAAGCTTGGCGCCATGGCCGATCCGCTGTTCGCACACGCGCAAACGCATGCGCTCGATCTCGGCCAGGCGTGGAGCGGCGTGCTTGGCTTTTCCTTCCAGCTGTTTCTCGATTTTTCCGCCTATACCGAAATGGCGATCGGCTCGGCGCTGATTTTCGGGTTGGTCCTGCCGGAGAATTTCCGCCGGCCGTATCTCGCCGTCGACATCCGCGATTTCTGGCGGCGCTGGAACATCACGCTGTCGAATTTCCTGCGCGACTATCTCTATATCCCGCTCGGCGGCAGCCGGCGCGGATTGCGCCGCTATCTGGTAGCGACATTCGTCACCATGGGCCTGTGCGGGTTGTGGCATGGCGCCGGCTGGACCTTTGTCGCCTGGGGCCTTTGGCATGGTCTGGGCCTTGCCGCCTGCCACGGCTGGCAGCGGCTCGGCCGTCCGCTGCCGACGCCGCTCAGCCTGGGCCGTCACCATGCTGTTCGTGCTCATTGGCTGGACGGTGTTCCACGCCGCAAGTTTTGCCGTCGCCGGATCGATCCTGCTGTCGCTTTGCGGCGCGAACGGCGCCGGCGGGCGCTTGCAAGAGATTGGGCTCCTGGCCGCCGCTGCGGCCGCTTCGGCACTCATTCCGTCGGCGCATGAAGTCATCGACGGTCTCAAGGCGCCGCGCCGGGCGGTCGCCGCTGCCGGCGCGCTGCTCGCGATCTATTGCCTGCTCGCGGTAGGCCAAGGCGCGCCGGTCAATTTCATCTACTTCCAGTTCTAGGAAAGAAACAGCGTGCTCTGGCGGGGAGAAGCGAAGCAGGGCTTGAGCAAAGCCGCCGATTGGCACGGCTTCGTCACGCAGTTTCTTAAGGTGCTGATCGGGGGCGCCGGCGCCGTTTATCTGTTCATCCTCCTGGTCGATCCTTACGGCGTCGTACCGTTCTCGCTGCCGCTCGAGCGGCGCATCGTCGGCATCAATCAACGCTACATGTATCCGCAGATCGTGCGCAGCAAACGCTTCGATTCGCTGATCCTCGGCAGCTCGACCTCGCGCTTGCTCGATCCGGAACGGCTCGATCGCCCGTTCCACGCGCGCTTCGCCAATCTGGCGATGGATTCGGCGACCGCCTGGGAGCAGCAGACGATGCTGGATCTATTTCTGCGCGACGTAGGCCCGCCGAAGGTGCTGATCGTCGGTCTCGATGCGGTGTGGTGCTATCAGGACGCCGATCGCCACCGCATCACCTTTCGCGGCTTTCCCGATTGGCTCTACGACGACAATCCGTGGAACGACTATCTCTATATGTTCAACGCCGGCGCGCTGCAGATTGCCGTTCGCCTCGCCGGCTATCAGCTCGGCCTCTATCGCGAGCGTATCCGCCCGGATGGCTACAACGTGTTCCTGCCGCCGGACTCGCAATACGATGCCGGCACGCGCTCGCCGCCAAGATCGGCGAAGCGACGCCGCTGCCGAACCCGCCACCGCGCTTTGCCGCTGTCGGCCGACGAGCGCAGCCGCTTGTCGTTTCCGGCGCTGGGGTGGCTCGATGCCAGTCTGGCGCGGCTGCCGGCCGACAGCCGAAAAATCCTCGCCTTCATGCCGGTCAACGTTGCCGCGCAACCGACGCCGGGCACGCACGAAGCCGACGTCGAGGCCGAATGCAAAGCGCGGATCGTAGCCATCGGCCGCGATCGCGGCGCGAGCGTCATCGATTGGCGCATTCCTTCGCCGTTGACCCGCGACGACAGCCAATTACTGGGACGAGCTGCATTATCGCGAGCCGATCGCGACCCGCATTGCCGAGCAGCTCGGCGCCGCGATCCTTGCCGGACGCCCATCGGGCGACGGCAGCTATGTGGTGCTGGTCCCTTGACGAGCGATGCGGAGGCGCATTCGCGCGACGCGCCGCCTCGCTTGACCGATTGAGCGATCTTGATGGTATACCCGAGACAGATGACCGGGTCGGCCGATCGCGTGCACTCCCCGCCCGTTCCGGTGCGGGTCGTCGCCGCATGGAATGCAGCCGCCACGCGCTGGCGTCCGATTGCGGCGATCGTCGCGGCGTGGACCGTGCTGTCGCTGCCGCTGGTATTTTGCCGCGGCTTCAATTCCGATGAAGGCGTCGCCGTAACGATCGCGCGCAGCGCGCTCGAGGACGGGCATTGGCTGACGCCCTACATGTTCAATCTTCGCTTCGTCGAACGGCCGACGCTGTTGTCGTGGATTGTTGCCGCGATCAGCGCGCCGTTCGGCCACGTCGGCGAGATCACCGCGCGCCTGCCGATCGCGGTGTTTCTCCTCGCCGGGTGTCTGCTGATTTACTACCTGCTGCGCAAGGTCGCGGCCTCGGTGCCGGCGGCGCTGGTTGGCGTCGCCTTGTTTCTCGCCTGTCCGCTGGTGATCCGCTCCTACGTGCTGGTCACCGCCGATTTGCCGCTCGCCGTGCTGTTGTTCGCCGCGTTCGTGCTGTGGTGGGACGGCTATGCGAAAGAGCCGATGGGATCGGTCGGCATCGGGCGATGGGTGGCGATCGGCGTCGTGCTGGCATTGGCCGGGCTGCTCAAGGGCCCGCAGCCGCTCGGCTATTTTGTCCTCGGCATTGGGCTGTTCGTGCTCGTGACGCAGTCGTGGCGCCAGATACCGGGATTGTTGCTGGCGGGCGTAATCAGCGCGCTGCCGCTCTCGGCCTGGTACGTGTCGGTTTACAGGCCCGGTGACGAAGCCAACTGGGCATCGTTCATGCGGGTGCATCCGAGCAACGTGCTCGGCGGCCCGCTCGAGGCCATTCCGCAGACATTGATCGCGTTCCTGCCGGCGGTGCTGCTGGCGGCCGCGTTCCTCATCGCGCAGGGCTTCCGCAGCAAGCGCTTCGCGCCGCCGCATTTCGTTCCGGCGCTGGCGTGTTACGCCTTTACCGCGGCGCTCTTTATTCTCGTTTGGCCGGGCGGCTCGGCGCCGCGTTATTATCTGCCGATGGCGCTGCCGCTGTGCGTGTTCGGCGGGCTCGGCTACGATTTCCTCAGCGGCTGGCGGCCGCAAGTCGTGGCGCCGGTTCTCATTCTCATCGCCGGGCTGCTCGCCTATGCGCTCGGCTATGCGGTGCTGTCGCCGTTTCTGCCGGGGCGCTTCGCGCCGTCGCGGATCGAGGCCGCGCAGATCGCCAAACTGATGCAGGCCGCGCCGGGCCCGGTCTATCGCACCGGCCCGACCGGGCTCAACGTCTTGCCCTACCTGCCGGGCCGCATTGTCCAGGCCACGTCGCTCGACGAGCTTGCCGCCGTGCCCGGCCCGGCCTGGATGGCGCTGCCGCCGGATCAAGCCGAAGCCCTGCTGTCGCGACGCCCCGACAAGCTTCAACCGGTGCCGCCGCTCCCGGGCTGGGAAGATTGGCGGCTGCTGCGCCTCGATCCGTGATGCGCGCACGCCGCATGCGCCTGCTGCACAGCGTCTGATTTTTCCCCATATTTTCCGGGGAATTGCGCCGCGTCCGGACTGGCAAAGCTGCCGCGTTCTCACTACGTTCGGTGCGGATGAACGACCTCTTCGACAGCACGAATAAGAAGGCTGGCGCCGGGCGTGCCGATGTCCGCGGCGCCGGCCGCCACGATACGCGCACGATCTCGATCCGCGGCGCGCGCGAACACAACCTCAAGAACGTCGATCTCGACATTCCACGCGACCAGCTTGTGGTGTTCACCGGACTGTCCGGCTCGGGAAAGTCCTCGCTCGCCTTCGATACGATCTATGCCGAAGGCCAGCGCCGCTACGTCGAGAGCCTGTCGGCCTATGCGCGGCAATTTTTGGAGATGATGCAGAAGCCGGACGTCGACCAGATCGACGGTCTGTCGCCCGCCATCTCGATCGAGCAGAAGACCACCTCGCGCAATCCGCGCTCGACCGTCGGCACCGTCACCGAGATCCACGATTACATGCGGCTGTTGTGGGCGCGCGTCGGCGTGCCCTATTCGCCGGCCACGGGGCTGCCGATCGAGAGCCAGACCGTGTCGCAGATGGTCGACCGCGTGCTTGCCCTGCCGGAAGGCACGCGGCTTTATCTGCTGGCGCCGGTGGTGCGTGGAAGGAAGGGCGAGTACCGCAAGGAGCTCGCCGATTTTCTCAAGAAGGGCTACCAGCGCGTCAAAGTCGACGGCAAGTTCTACGAGATCGCCGAAGTGCCGGCGCTCGACAAGAAGTTCACTCACGACATCGACGTCGTGGTCGACCGTCTCGTGGTGCGGCCCGACATCGCCACGCGGCTGGCCGATTCGCTTGAACAGGCGCTCAAGCTCGCCGACGGGCTCGCGGTCGCGGAGCTGGCGGATACTGATGTCGCCTCCCCCCTTGAGGGGGAGGCCGGCGCGAAGCGCCGGGAGGGGGGTCGGCGTTCAAAAGATACCCCCCTTCCTAGCCCTCCCCCTCAAGGGGGGAGGGAACATGCCGAGCAAGCGGGGGAGAAAAAAACAAAACTCGCGGTAGCTGCGGCGTCTGACTCACGGCGCCTCATCTTCTCGGAGAAATTCGCCTGCCCGGTGTCCGGCTTCACCATTCCCGAGATCGAGCCGCGGCTGTTCTCGTTCAACAATCCGTTCGGCGCCTGCCCGAAATGCGGCGGGCTCGGCGTCGAGCAGCATATCGACGCCGATCTCGTCATCCCCGACAAGGAGCGCACGCTGCGCAAGGGCGCGATCGCGCCGTGGGCGAAATCGTCGTCGCCCTATTACACGCAGACGCTCGCCGCGCTCGGCAAGCACTACAAGTTCACGCTGGACACCAAGTGGAAGGACCTGCCGAAGAAGACGCAGGACGCCATCCTTTACGGCTCCGGCGATACGGACATTCGCTTCTCCTACGACGACGGCATGCGCGCTTACGACACCAAGCGGCCGTTCGAAGGCGTCATCACCAATCTCGAGCGCCGCTACAAGGAGACCGACAGCGACTGGGCGCGCGAGGAGATCGCGCGCTATTTCACCGACGTGCCGTGCGCGGCGTGCCACGGCTATCGGCTCAAGCCCGAGGCGTTGTCGGTCAAGATCGCCGGCCGCCATATCGGCGAAGTCTCCGACATGTCGGTGAAGGCCGCCGCGGCCTGGTTCGAGGCGCTGCCGCAACAGCTCACCGCCAAGCAGAACGAGATCGCCGGCCGCATCCTCAAAGAGATCCGCGCGCGGCTGAGATTCCTGGTCGATGTCGGGCTCGATTACCTGACGCTGGCGCGCTCGTCCGGCACGCTGTCCGGCGGCGAGAGCCAGCGCATCCGGCTCGCTTCGCAGATCGGCTCCGGCCTGACCGGCGTACTCTATGTGCTCGACGAGCCTTCCATCGGCCTGCATCAGCGCGACAATGCCCGGCTTTTGGAAACGCTGAAGCGGCTGCGCGACCTCGGCAACACCGTGATCGTGGTCGAGCACGACGAGGACGCCATCCGCGCCGCCGATTATGTCGTCGATGTCGGTCCCGGCGCCGGCGTGCACGGCGGCCGCATCATCGCCGAAGGCACGCCCGAAGACATTATGAATAGCCCGGATTCGCTCACCGGCCAGTATCTCAACGGCGTGCGCGAGATCGCCGTGCCCGAGCGCCACGTCAAGAATCCGGCGCGTGTGCTCAAGGTCATCGGCGCCCGCGGCAACAATCTGAAAAACGTCACCGCCGAAATTCCGCTCGGGCTGTTCACCGCCGTCACCGGCGTGTCCGGCGGCGGCAAGTCGACGTTGCTGATCGACACGCTCTACCGCGCGCTGGCGCGGCGGCTCAACGGCGCCAACGAGGCCCCTGCCCGCTTCGACCGCATCGAAGGCATCGAGCATCTCGACAAGATCATCGACATCGACCAGTCGCCGATCGGGCGGACGCCGCGCTCGAACCCCGCGACCTATACCGGGGCGTTTACGCCGATCCGCGAATGGTTCGCCGGCCTGCCGGAGTCGAAGGCGCGCGGCTACGAGCCCGGCCGCTTCTCGTTCAACGTCAAGGGCGGCCGCTGCGAGGCCTGCCAGGGCGACGGCGTGATCAAGATCGAGATGCACTTTCTGCCGGACGTCTATGTCACCTGCGACGTCTGCAAGGGCAAGCGCTACAACCGCGAGACCCTGGAGGTGCTGTTCAAGGGCAAATCCATCGCCGACGTGCTCGACATGACGGTCGAGGAGGCGCTGGAATTCTTCAAGGTGGTGCCGCGGGTGCGCGACATCCTCGCGCTGCTGCGCCGCGTCGGGCTCGATTACATCCATGTCGGCCAGCAGGCGACGACGTTGTCCGGCGGCGAGGCGCAGCGCGTCAAGCTCGCCAAGGAATTATCCAAGCGCGCCACCGGGCGCACGCTCTACATTCTGGACGAGCCGACCACGGGGCTGCACTTCCACGACGTGGCGAAATTGCTGGAGGTGCTGCACGAGCTGGTCGAGAGCGGCAACACCGTCGTCGTCATCGAGCACAATCTCGAAGTGATCAAGACGGCAGATTGGATTATCGACCTCGGCCCGGAAGGCGGCGACGGCGGCGGCGAGATCGTGGCGTCCGGCCCGCCCGAGGCCATCGTGCAGGAGAAGCGCAGCTACACCGGGGCGTTTTTGAAGCCGGTGCTGGAGCGCGGCGCCAGCAGCGCGAGGCGCAAGCGGCGCATCGAGGCGGCGGAGTAGTGGGGCGCACAGCAACCCTTGCGTGCATGGACCGTTCGTCTGTAGGATCCGTTGAGGGGACGTAGTTGGGGGGCGTCATGCCCAAATCGGAACGAATTCGTGATCCTGTTCACGACTTAATTGAGTTTGGCATTGGCAATTTTGATCAGCTTGCGTGGACTGCGCTCAATGCGTCGGAATTTCAAAGGCTCCGCCGAATAAAACAACTGGGATTCTCCGAGCTAGTTTTTCCGGGCGCCACACACAACCGGTTTGCCCACAGCGTTGGCGTATTTCATGCGGCGAGACGCTTATCCGAACTGATCCGTGATCGCCTTGGCGCCGCGTTCAATCCTGATCGAGCAGAAGTTGCTGTCGCGGCCGCACTTGTTCACGACCTAGGACATGGCCCTTTCAGCCATGCCTTTGAAGATGCCATGCAGTCCTTGGGTATTGGGCGAAGACATGAAGATTGGACGGCCGAAATTGTGACCGGTGACACTCGCGTATGCGAGGTACTTTCGGCCTTTCGTCCAAATTTTCAAAGCGACGTAGCCGAACTACTCGCAAGCGAAACCCCAGTGGATATTTATTCGGCCATCGTTTCGAGCCAGTTCGATGCTGATCGATTGGATTACGTTAGGCGTGATAGGCTTATGACGGGCGCCCAACACGGAGGCTTCGATTTCCCTTGGTTGATGGCTAATCTCGAAGTCGATCGGGTAGCAATTTCCCTCGACGGAGAAGGCTTTGGAGAAGTCGAAAGCCTTATTCTCGGCAACAAGGCGTTTCAGTCAGCCGAAGCATATGTTCTGGGATTGTTCCATTTGTATTTTACGGTATACTTCCACAAGACGACTCGATCTGCCGAAAAAATGCTCAGTGCGGTTTTGCGTCGAGCCGGGGAATTGATTTCTGCCGGAAATCTCGCTCAAGCGGGTTTGAGTGAGATCAATCCGATCGTTCGGTTCCTTCGGGATCAGACACTCGCCAACTATCTAAAACTCGACGACTTTGGAATCTGGGCAAGTCTGCATCCAATGTCGGGCGCTCAAGACGATGTAGTCGCGGAACTTTCTTCACGCTTACTTAACCGCAAACTGTACAAGGCAATCGACGTGACCGCGCAACTCGCTCAGAGAGGAGGCGACGCATCTGTTGCCCAATTTCGTGCGCGGCTTGCGGAGCTGAGAGTTCATGATCAAATTGGACCGTTCGATCTGCTGGAGGATCAAGCCACCAGGAATCCTTATAAGCGCCGCGGATATGATTCGCCCGAGGCACTTTCAAAAGTTCTTATTCGTCGCGTGGATGGCACGGGTTACGAAGATTTGGCGGACAGGTCGAAAGTCGTCGCTGCTTTACGTGAGGAGACGGTCTTCCGTGTCTACGTAAGGACTGGCGAAATCAAAGAGCGCGTCGAGACTATGCTTCAGGAGATCGCAGCATGAATAAGCCAGAGGCAGTACGGGAGATTATTGCAACAAACAACGGTCGGTTGATGGGTAAAACCCGCTTACAAAAGACTACATATTTCTTAGAGACGGTCGGCCTCGGATACGGGTTCGATTTCAAATATCATTATTATGGTCCTTACAGCGAAGAGTTGGCTATTGCAGCGAGCGATGCGCGCGCGCTTGATTTCATCGAGATCACTGACGATCGGTCACACGCTGGACTTTCTCTTACAATTTTCGAGGTTAAGACTCCTTCTGCTTGCGGCATGACGGAAGAAGTTGAGGGGCGGCGGGAGCTTCTCAACAAACTTCAAGAGTACGACGCTACAACGCTCGAACTGGCCGCGACCGCCGATTTTTTGGAGAAGAACGGCTATAAAAATGATCCTTGGTTCGAGACTCGTCGACGCAAATCCATAAAGGCCACCCCTGAGCGGATTCAGAAGGCGAAGCAACTTCTGGAGGAATTGCGGACTTGATCCGAGCATAAGATTCGAGGAACCCGTCGCCCGTAGCCCGTAGGGCGGATTAGCGAAACGTAATCCGCCGTTTTTCTTCGTCACCGAATGTCGGTGGGTTACGCCTTCGGCTGACCCACCCTGCTTCATCCGTCGCCACACAGGCATCCGTCATGCCCGGCCATAGCCGTTCAAAGAACGGCGTCGCTCCGCTCGCCTTACGCCGGGCATCCACGTCTTTCGCACGTCCAACCAAACAAGACGTGGATGGCCGGGACAAGCCCGGCCATGACGAATGCGATATAACTCCGGCAGGTTCGTGAAAAAGACTAGCGGACTCGCCGAATGCCTCCAGACCACCGCTCATGCTAATCTGCGCCAATGAGAGTCGAAGACATTGAAGAAGCCATCCTCAAATTGTCGCCCGATGAGTTGGCGAGATTCCGCCGCTGGTTCGCGAAATTCGAGTCCGGCATGGCGCCACCGAAAGCCGAGGAAGTGACGGCGGTCAAGCTCGGCCGTCTGGCCGGCCGGGCGCTCGCTGAATTGCGCAAGCGCACCGGCGAGCCATAACAGATGGCGACACGGCAAGAGCGGCTGGACGCCTTCGCGCATGACGGCGATCCGCCCGTGGACCAGCCGCTCGAACTCCTCTGCGAGGACCATGTCGGCACCTATGTGGTGCCGTTCCTGTGCCGATGGACGGATGCGGATTGGCACAGCGTCGAGACCGGCGAACGCATCCAGGCTACCGTGATTGGCTGGCGGCCACGCCCGAAGCGCGAGCAAAGCTAACCCGCAGGGCGGATTAGCGAAGCGTAATCCGCCGTCTTCTCCGTCGCCGAACGTCGGTAGGTTACGCCTTTGGCTAACTCACCCTACTCCATCCGTCGCCACCGGGCTTGACCCGGTGGTCCATGCTGGCGCGTCGGTGGCATGGATTGCCGGATCAAGTCCGGCAATGACGATAACGTCATGCCCGGCCATAGCCGTTCAAAGAACGGCGCCGCTCCGCTCGCCTAACGCCGGGCATCCACGTCTCTCCGCACATGGAAGTAAGACGTGGATGGCCGGGAGCAAGTCCGGCCATGATGGAAGGAACCAATTCAGGCCGCCACTAATCCCCAGCCTGCCCAATCGCGCCTTCAAGGAGCCGCGAAGCCGTCACATTGCCGTGCGGTCATTCGCCGTCGGATCGCCGCCAGGGAATCGGCTGCGAAAAACAAGGGGATGGCGTCATGAGCATCGTCAAGCAGCGCGGCTCGGTTGGGGCCGACAGGTCGGCCGAGTCCGAGGTCGAGGGGAAAATCCACGAGCTGGTTCGGCGCGACAGCGGCGGTTATCGGCAGGCCGATAGCGATGGCGACGGCGCGGCCAACAATCTGAGCAGTCTGGTGCGCCGGGTGTCGGGAAACTCGACGACCGAAATCGATAACCTCATCAGCGAACTGCGCGTGCTGCGCGAAAAGCTCCTGGCCGACGGCAATCGCGTCGAACGCGACATCGTCGAATACGCGGCGCTCAGCCAATCGGTGATCGAGATGACCAAGATCATCAGCGAAAGCATGACGCAGGTGAAAAAGCTGCCGTCGGCGCCGACGCTGGGCGGCTAGCAGCCGTCCTTCAAGGCGCGTCATCGCAGACGAAGTTCATGCAGGCTGCGCACGCTATCGGCGCGCGCCTACCTGCTGACCCAAACCAGGCCGATGCCGGTCGCTAACAGCAGCAGCATGACGACGCGCTGATAGCCGCGATCGGCGAGCCGCCGATAGAACAACGAGCCGAGCCACGCGCCGCCCATGGTCGCGGGGAGCGCGATGGCCGCCGCCGTCGCGACGCTCCAGGTCAAGAGGCCGGCGACAACGTGCGATAGCAAAGCAAGCACGAGTATTGTCAGGTTGAAGGTCTGAACGACGCTCCGGCGCTCCACTTTCGACCAGCCCCGCACATCCGTCCAAACCGCCGGCAGCAGGCCCGACAATCCGGCCAAGCCGCCGAGAACGCCGCCGCCGAGCCCGATCGTGGCATCGGCCACCTTGCCGCCCCACGCGGTTTGGATCTCGCTTTTCCGCGCCAGCACATAGGCCGGATAAACTATCAGGACGATGCCGATGCAAAGCTTGAAGATGCGCGGGTTGACGTCCTGCAGCAGGTACGTGCCGAGCGGAACGCCGATAATTCCGCCCGCCAGAAACGGCAGCACGAGCTTCCAGCTCACCTTTCCCCAGATCAGATGCAGGTTCTGAATTTGCGATACGATCGCGCAGGTGATCGCGAGCGACGACGCGACGCTCGGCGAAAGCACATAGAGCCAAAGCCCGACCGCCGTGAGCGCCAGGCCGAATCCGGTAAGACCGTTGACAAGGCCACCGGCGAGCGCACCGATAAAGACAAGAATGATCTGCCCGAAATTCAGGTCCGCGATCATTGCAAAACCAAATTTTTGCGAGAGACGCTGTGGTGTGACGCCTTCACACATTACCCGTCATGGCCGGACGACAAAACAGGTATCCGATATCGGTCCCGCGACTTTGGGCAACAGCGCGTCCCGCGCGTAAACGCGCGACTGCCGGTTGGCCCGCAACCCCGTTGGCCCGCAACGATGGGCGCATAACGCCATTTCCGCTGCCGCCGCTTTTGGCGTATTTGTGCGCCATGCCCGCTGCCGTTCGCGACAACACCGCCCTCTCCCGCTTCGAACTTGCCGACGGCGGCGCGACCGCGGTGCTCAATTACAAGCTTGCCGGCGGCGTGATCACGCTCCTTCATACCGAAACCCCGCCGGCGGCGCGCGGCCACGGCATCGCGTCTAGTCTGGTGCACGGCGCGCTCGAAGACGCGCGCACCCGCGGGCTCAAGGTGGTGCCGGTGTGCTCGTTCGTGCGTGATTACCTCGGCAAGCATCCAGAGTTTCGCGACGTTTTGGCGTAGGCAAACGTAGGAATGACGCTCATTCCCGCGAAAGCGGGAATCCAGGCTGGGTCCCCGCTTTCGCGGGGACGAGCGGATAGTAAACGGCGTTGCTACGAAATAATCCGCACGGCACCGCCGCGTGCGAGCAGCTCCAAGCGCTCGGCGAGCGCGTTGAGCTGCCATTTTTCCGCAAGCGCGGCGGCTTGGGCCCAGGCCGGCGTCTGGTCGGCGAGCTTCGGCAGCGGCGCCTTCTTGTTCATGGTGGCGATGGAACGATAGAGCTGCAACTCCGCCGCCTGTTTCGGAAAGCGCCCGGCCTTGAGCATTGCCGGCAGGCTGCCGTATTTTTTCAGGAGCGTCGCGGCGCCGGTGGCGCCGACGCCCGGCGCGCCGGGGAGTTTATCCGATGGATCGCCGCGCAGCGCGATAAAGTCCGGCACCTGTCCGGGATCGACGCCGTAGCGTTCACGCACTTGCTCGGGGCCGATGCGCTCGACGCCGCCGCCGCGCACCGGATAGAGGATCGTGGTGCGCGCCGAGGCGAGCTGGAACGTATCGCGGTCGCCGCTGGCGATCAGCGCGCGGCCGCCGCGCTTTTCTTCGGAGGCCGCGGCAGCGGCGAGGAAATCGTCGGCCTCATAACCGGCGCCGCGCGCGTTGGCAAAGCCGCAAGCGGCAACGAACTCGGGAATGACGGCAAGCTGCTCGATGATGTCGTCGTCGAAGTCGCGCCCGCTCTGATAGGCGGGAAAGGCTTCGTGGCGATAGGTCGCCTCCTCAAGCGTATCCCACGCGACCAGCACGGCGCGCGGCTTCTCGTCGCGATAGAGCCGCAGCAGCAGATTGGCGAAACCGAGAATGGCGCCGGCCGGTTTATCGCCCTTCCTTCGGATCGTCTTTGGCAGGGCGTGATAGGCGCGATGCGCAAACGAGTTGCCGTCGATCGCGAGCAGCGGCTTGCGTGGCGGTTTTGGTTTTGGCGTTGCCTGCGGCTTTGTCATCGCTGGGCTCGGTGCAATGATTTGCTCGTCATCGCAACACTATCCAATCTCGGGAGACGAAGCGGGTCCCCTTTTTCTTGACTTTTGTCCCTCTTTCCGCTACATTGCAAAGAATGGCGATTACGCAGGAGTAACTCCTGCATAATCGCCCAAGAATTGCTCAGTGAAGGGCGCCTTCGGCCGAGGGTACTCCTGAAGGTGGAGCGAGTGCGGTGCCCGCGCGCGGAACGATACACTCCGCATCCGGGCAGCTTCGGGCATCATGCTGGCCGGCACTACGACCGGTCCGGGAGGTGCATTCCCTGGACTGGGACAGGCGGGCGCGGCTAACGACCGCGTCACAGCGCGAGGTCTTCGCTCCCCGGTTGGAGCGAGCTTACAGGATCGAACGTCCTGCCGCGTCCCAGGAAGCCTGGCCTGAAGCTGACGCCGAACGGGCGCAAGCCCCGACGGTGTGAGCCGTGGTGGAACGCCGAAAGGCGAGCGTGCCCCCTCCCGACCTCTCCGGAGGAAAAGAGACAAGGGCGCGCGCCGCATCGCAAGATGCGGAGGTTACCAAACACGTTTGTCGGCGTTCCGCTTTCCTTTTTTCCTTTGTCCTTTCCTTCGTCATTGCCGGACTTGATCCGGCAATCCATGCGGACCGGAAGCTCAATCGGATTTGCCGATAGGTTTCAGAGCCGCGCGTCAGCATGGACCACCGGGTCAAGCCCGGTGGTGACGAGCCGTAGTGGTTGGCAAAGCTCGGGCGCGGATCGCGTCGCCAGAACGCTCTTGCGCGTCGTGATTGCTTCGCCGAACGCCGTCAATCCGTGGCGTTGGCAACCGCCGCCTGCGGGCTCTCGACCGGCACTTCCAGTTGCAGCTGGCCCGCGCGCTGGAAGGTCAAGGTCAACGGAAATGTGGTTCCCGCGCGCAACGGCCGCTTAAGCGAGTCGAGCATGATATGAGCGCCGCCGGGCCGCAGCACCGTCGCCGCGCCGCCGGGGCTGACCTCGAAACCGTCGACCTGGTGCATGCCGTAAACGCCGTTCTCGACGCTGAATACGTGGAGTTCCGTCTTTTGCGCCACCGGAGACGAAGCGCCAATAAGCTCGTCCGACTTCAATCCCAAGTCGGTCAAGCTCATATAGACCGCACTATTGGTGAGTTTCGATCCGGTGGTTGCCGGCGCCCAGGGATGATCGATCTGGACGTCTCCGGCCCGCTCGTTTTGGGCGAGTGCAACGGCGGCACCCGATATCAAGAGTGCCGCGGCTATAGCGATGCTTTTCATTTTCCGCTCCCGCATATGAGCGAATCTTTTGGCTATCGCTATGTCAATCAACTCACGCCTTGCCGGTTCCGCATGCGGCGATCGCAAGCATCCGCCGCCGCACGGGGGAGCAACGGCCGGCGCAGTAACGCGAGCGTTCCAGACGCCGTTTTGGTTCTTAGTTCTGGTTCTTGCCGGTGCGCTCGGCCTTGATCGCTTCGTCATGATACCAGCCGCTGGCTGGCGCGATCCTGACGCCGCGCGGCATTTGCACTTCGGCCGCCGGCTCGAAGCTGCCGCTTTCGTTGGCAGCCGCGAAGCGTCCCCGCGGCGGGAAGGCATAGAGCTTGGCCGAGGTTTTGGATCCGGAAACGTTCGACGATCCGAAGAAATTGCTGGTCATTGTTCGGCTCCTTCGCCGGGCCCGCTGTGTGACTGCGCGCCTTCTGAGTCTTGTTGAGTTGGCCCTAATATAATCCTTTGCCCGCTCTTTGTTCGGCATGCCTCACAAGAAACCAGCGCATGACTACAATATGTGCAGTCGTGTTTTTGCTTATTCGGACCGCATTCAATAAATTGACGAGCGCTGCCGTGGTGGCAGTAACGGCAAGCAAATAAGCGGATCGGGTGCCGCTTGGCATATTAGATGCTTGAAATCGCGCGAAAGGCGGCTGCCAGCGCCGTTGGCGGCAAAGTAGGCAGCCGCAAAGCCTGACGTCGTATTCATCACATCAAGCGAGATCGCCGAGAGAGATCACATGACAAAATACAAGCTCGAATACATTTGGCTCGATGGCTACAAGCCGGTGCCGAATTTGCGCGGCAAGACGCAGATCAAGGAATTCGACGCATTCCCGACGCTGGATCAACTGCCGCTGTGGGGTTTCGACGGCTCCTCGACCCAGCAGGCGGAAGGCCATAGCTCCGACTGCGTGCTCAAGCCGGTCGCGATCTATCCGGATGCCACGCGCACCAACGGCGTGTTGGTGATGTGCGAAGTCATGATGCCCGACGGCAAGACGCCGCATTCCTCGAACGCGCGCGCCACCATTCTCGACGATCCCGGCGCTTGGTTCGGTTTCGAGCAGGAATACTTCTTCTACAAGGACGGCCGCCCGCTCGGCTTCCCGTCGACCGGCTATCCCGCGCCGCAGGGCCCCTACTATACCGGCGTCGGCTACAAGAATGTCGGCGACGTCGCCCGGGCGATCGTCGATGAGCATCTCGATCTTTGCCTCGCCGCCGGCATCAACCACGAAGGCATCAACGCCGAGGTCGCCAAGGGCCAGTGGGAATTCCAGATTTTCGGCAAGGGCTCGAAGAAAGCGGCCGATGAAATGTGGATGGCCCGTTACCTGATGCTGCGGCTCACCGAGAAATACGGCATCGACATCGAATTCCATTGCAAGCCGCTCGGCGACACCGACTGGAACGGCTCCGGCATGCATTGCAACTTCTCGACGACGTATTTGCGCGAAGTCGGCGGCAAGGAATATTTCGAGGCGCTGATGAAGGCGTTCAGCGACAATCGCGCCGAACACATCGCGGTCTATGGGCCGGACAATCAGATGCGGCTCACCGGCAAGCACGAAACCGCCGCCATCGGCGACTTCACCTACGGCATCGCCGACCGCGGCGCCTCGATCCGCGTGCCGCATTCGTTTGCCAACAACGGCTACAAGGGCTACCTCGAAGACCGCCGCCCGAACTCGCAAGGCGACCCGTACCAGATCGCGTCGCGGGTTCTCAAGACGATCGCGCTGGTGCCGACCAGCGGCAAGGTCAGCGCCGCGGCTTGAGCGAGCTTTCGCGGCTTCATCGTTGCGCGGGGGAGGTCATCGCCTCCCCCGCTTCATTTTGAGCTGCCGGCATCACACGATCGCGCGGCCGATGCCGTAGTCGTCGATGCAGCGGTCTTCGATGCAGCGGTCTTGCCGCTCGTCCGCGCGGCCTTATTTTAGGGCGTGCCGCTTTCAGATACGGGACGGTTCAATGCAAATCGATCTTTCCGGGCTTCGCGCCCTTGTCACCGGCTCGACCAAAGGCATCGGCCGCGCCGTCGCCGCGACGCTGGCCGGCAACGGCGCCGAGGTCGCGATCAACGGGCGCAACGGCGCGGACGTCGAACGCGCGATCGCGGCGATCCGTGCGACGCTGCCCAAGGTCCGGCTCGTCGCGGCGCCCGGCGACGTGTCGACGGCCGAAGGCGTTGCCGCCGTGATCGAAGCCGCGGGCGAGGTCGAAATCCTGGTCAACAACACCGGCGTCTACGAGGTCAAGGATGCGTTCGAAATTCCGGACGAAGATTGGCAGCGCCTGTTTGCGACCAACGTGCTCTCGGGCGTGCGCCTGACGCGGCATTACGGGCCGCGGATGCGCGCCAAGGGCTTCGGCCGCATCGTCTTTATCTCGTCGGAATCCGGCGTCCAGATCCCGACCGATATGATCCATTACGGCTTCACCAAATCGGCCGATCTGGCGCTGACGCGCGGCTTCGCCCAGGCGCTCGCGGCGAGTGGCGTCACCGTCAACGCGGTGCTGCCGGGGCCGACCCGCACCGAGGGCGTCGAGGCGATGTTCAAGTCGATGGGCATGTCGGCGGACGATCCCAAGGTCGAACGCGACTTCATCGAGAACAGCCGCCCCAGTTCGATCATCAAGCGGCTCGCCACGCCGCAAGAGGTTGCCGATGTGGTCGCCTTCCTGTGCTCGCGCGAGGCGAGCGCCATCACCGGCTCGCCGGTGCGCGTCGATGGCGGCATCGTCATGGCGATCACCTAGCGGCTACAGCTGCGGCAGCCGCACCATGATCGATCTCGCACGCATTCGCGCCGGCTTGAAGGGAGCCGCCGAGCTTACAGTCGGGCCGGAGCATACCGCGCCCTTCGTCGGCTCCGGCCGGATCGCGGTGCTGGCGACGCCGGTGATGATCAACGTCATCGAAGCGGCGGCGCTCAACGCCGTCGAGCACCTTCTGCCCGCCGGCCATCAGAGCCTCGGCATCCATCTCGATGTCAGCCACGTCGCCGCTACGCCGGTCGGCCTGCGGGTGATAGCAACCGCCGAGGTCTTGCGCGTCGAGGGCCGCACCATCACTTTCCGCGTCGAAGCCCGCGACACCGTCGAGACGATCGGCGGCGGCACCCATCAGCGCGTCGTGGTCAGCGTTGCGCGCTTCGACGAGCGCGTGCAGCGCAAGCTGCGCGGCGGCGCGTAATCAGCGGCGGCGGCCGAGGAACCAGCCGATGACGAACAGAACGACCGCGGCGATGAGCGCGATGGCGGCATGGCGGTGATGGATATGCGCCGAGCCGGCTTCGTAACCGGGCATGAAGGGTGGCAGATGATTGGACGGCATAACGAAATACATCACGGCCGCGATGAGACAGACAATGCCGATCAGGTAGGCGAGCATTTTCATAAGGCGCTTCCCTCGTCAGAAAAACGGCGTCCTCCGCCGACGCTGTCATGCCGGCAGACGTTGAACCTGGCTTTGTCAGTGCTGCGGTGGCGGCGGCGCGCCGGCGGGGGGCATGCCGGTCCCGGGCCCGCGTGGATCGTCCCTGTTGGACATACATTTTTTCATGAACACCGTGCGCGCTTTGCCCGCAAGCTTTTGATCGTCGGCGCCGAACTTGCAGGTCGCCATTTTGTCCTTCGCGCTCACCGCGAAAGACGGCGCGCAGGGCAGCATCACGGCAAGCGTGGCGGCGATAACGGCTGCGAATCGAAGCATGGCGGTACCCCCCTCGACAGAATGCCATCTTAGCACCGATCCGGGCCGGCGCAGGGCTAAATTAAGACGGGCTATTTCGGGCAGCGATACAGGACGGCGTTGTAGAGCTTGTTGTCGTCGACGAAGTCGACCGTATTGTCGGGCTTCTGCGTGAACGTGATGTCGCCCATCAGCGGCCCGGACGGAAACTGGCACTCGACGTGGGCCTTGACGCTCTTGCCGCCGTTGTCCTGCGTCTCGAGGAATGTGCAGACCCCGACCTTGGAATCGATCTCCTGAGTAGAAATCTTGACCTGCAGATCCGCGGGATCGCTGCCGTCGCCTTTGCAGGGAACGTTTTGCGTATAGTTGCCCAACAGCCAAAAATCCTGTGACAGCGCGCCTGCGTCGGCGCCGGCTGATCCCCCAAGTGCCAGCGTCAGGCAGCCGGCAAGTAGACCGATGATCTTCATTCCACAATCCCGCTATTGACGGCTTGGCGTTCCGGCTTGACGTTTTCCGAATTGTAGCCGATGCGCTCCCCCGAGCAATCGCTACGTCGTGATTTCGCGGCGCTGTGTCTCACCAAGCAGGATTTGCCCGACAAAAAAACGGCGCCCGAAGGCGCCGTTTCTAACATGCTTGTTACCAGCTTCCGCGCCTAATGCGCGGTCAGGCCGGAGGCGTCCTCTTCGACGACCGCTTCGGCGACGTCGACGGGTTTTGCCGTTGCCTCCTCCCACACGATCGGCTCCGGATTGCGCGTCAGCGCGCGTGCCAGCACCTCGTCCATCCGCGAGACCGGAATGATGTCGAGCCCGCTCTTGATGCTGTCGTTGATGTCGACCAGATCCTTAGCGTTCTCCTCCGGAATGACCACGGTCTTGATGCCGCCGCGCAGGGCCGCGAGGAGCTTCTCCTTGAGGCCTCCGATCGGCAACACGCGACCGCGCAACGTGATCTCGCCGGTCATGGCGACGTCGCGGCGCACTGGAATGCCGGTCATCACCGAGACGATGGCGGTGACCATGGCGACGCCGGCCGACGGCCCATCCTTAGGCGTAGCGCCTTCCGGCACATGCACATGGATGTCGCGTTTGTCGAATGCCGGCGGCTCGATGCCGAAGGCGACCGACCGCATGCGGACATAAGACGCTGCCGCCGAGATCGATTCCTTCATCACATCGCGCAAGTTGCCGGTGACGGTCATCTTGCCCTTGCCGGGCATCATGGCCGCCTCGATGGTGAGCAGTTCGCCGCCGACATCGGTCCAGGCCAACCCGGTAACGATGCCGACCTGGTCTTCATCCTCGATTTCGCCGTACCGGTATTTCGGCACGCCGAGGTAGTCGCCCAGAACAGCGTCCGTAACCTGCACGGACTGTGTCTTCTTGATTGTCAGCTCCTTCACCGCCTTGCGGATCAGGGTCGAGATCTCGCGCTCGAGGTTACGCACGCCCGCCTCGCGGGTGTAGCGGCGGATCATCGTGAGCAACGCACCGTCGTCGATCGACCATTCCTTCGGATCGATGCCATGCTTGACCATGGCGTGCGGGATCAGGTGCTTGCGCGCGATCTCCACCTTCTCATCCTCGGTATAGCCGGCGATGCGGATGATCTCCATGCGGTCCATCAGCGGCGGCGGGATGTTGAGCGTGTTCGCCGTGGTGATGAACATCACGTTGGACAGATCGTAATCGACCTCGAGGTAATGGTCGTTGAACGCGTGGTTCTGCTCCGGATCGAGCACTTCGAGCAGCGCCGATGATGGATCGCCGCGAAAATCGGCGCCCATCTTGTCGACTTCGTCGAGCAGGAACAGCGGGTTCGAGGTCTTGGCCTTGCGCATCGACTGGATGACCTTGCCGGGCATCGAGCCGATGTAGGTGCGCCGATGGCCGCGAATCTCGGCCTCGTCGCGCACGCCGCCGAGCGAAACGCGCACGAATTCGCGCCCGGTCGCTTTCGCGATCGATTTGCCGAGCGAAGTCTTGCCGACACCGGGCGGACCGACCAGGCACAGGATCGGCCCCGTCAGCTTATTGGCGCGCTGTTGCACGGCGAGGTATTCGACGATGCGCTCCTTGACTTTCTCCAGACCGAAATGATCGGCCTCGAGGATCTGCTCCGCGAGCGTCAAATCCTTCTTGACCTTGGATTTCTTGTTCCAAGGGATCGACAGCAGCCAGTCGAGATAGTTGCGCACGACAGTGGCTTCGGCCGACATCGGTGACATCTGCCGCAGCTTCTTGAGCTCGTGCTGCGCCTTCTCGCGCGCCTCCTTCGAGAGCTTGGTGCGCTTGATCTTCTCTTCGATCTCGGCGAGTTCGTCCTTGCCGTCCTCGTCGCCGAGTTCCTTCTGGATCGCCTTCATCTGCTCGTTGAGGTAATACTCGCGCTGCGTCTTCTCCATCTGGCGTTTGACGCGCGTGCGTATCCGCTTCTCGACTTGCAGCACCGAGATTTCGCTCTCCATGAGCCCGAGCACCTTCTCCAGGCGCGCGGTGATGCTCGGCGTCTCCAGAATCAACTGCTTGTCTGGAATCTTGACCGCCAAGTGCGAGGCCACCGTATCCGCGAGCTTGGCGTAGTCGTCGATCTGTTGAACGACGCCGACCACCTCGGGCGACACTTTCTTGTTGAGCTTCACGTAGCCTTCGAACTCGTTGATCACCGAGCGCGCCAAAGCTTCAGCTTCGATCTGGTCGCCCGACGAATCCGCGATCACGGTCGCATCGGCCTCGAAATATTCCGCGCGATCGGTGTATTGCTTGACTTCGGCGCGTGCGGCGCCTTCCACCAGGACCTTCACGGTGCCGTCCGGCAGCTTGAGCAACTGCAACACGCTCGCAAGCGTGCCAATGCCGTAAATGGCGTCGGTCGCCGGATCGTCGTCTGACGCGTTCTTCTGCGTCGCAAGCAGAATGAACGTATCCGAGCGCATCACCTCTTCCAGCGCTTTGATGGATTTTTCGCGCCCGACGAACAGCGGAACGATCATGTGCGGGAAAACAACGATGTCGCGCAGTGGCAGCACCGGATAAGCGCGGCTTTCGCCGGTCGTCAGCGGTGGCTTTGGTTTGGCGGCACTTGTCATGGCCCCAGTCCTTGTTGTTGTGCACGTTCACCGCGACCCGCAGGATGCGCTGCCGCAACGAACTGCCGTGTGCCGGGAAGGGACTTTCGGACGGTGACCTGTCCGAACCCAAAGGGCGAGTACGAAGCCCTGCCCGGAGTAGTTCGCGGCCCTTCGAAGGATTCGTCCGGCCGCCCATAATAGGTGGCGTTGCCACGCGTGCGTGTCAAGAAAACCCTGATTTTCGCGGCAAAAGCAATGTCGCCAATTTGCAGCCCCCGATCGCGCGCCGAATCAGGAATGCCGGAACCCGGCACCGCTTAAGCGCTCGCGCTGCCGGTTTCACCGGCTCGATCTGACCGATCAGCATAAATATAGAGCGGCCGGGCGCTGCCTTCCACAACTTCGCGCGAGATCACGACCTCCTCGACGCCTTCCAGGCTCGGCAGATCAAACATGGTGTCGAGCAGGATGCTCTCCATGATCGAGCGCAAGCCTCGCGCTCCCGTCTTGCGGTCGATCGCCTTGCGCGCGATCGCGGCTAACGCCTCTTCGGCAAGCGTGAGGTCGACGGTCTCCATCTCGAACATGCGCTGATACTGCTTTACCAGCGCGTTCTTCGGCTCGGTAAGGATGCGCTTGAGCGAGGGCTCATCGAGGTCTTCGAGCGTAGCGACGACCGGAAGCCGGCCGACAAATTCCGGGATCAGGCCGTATTTCAACAAGTCCTCGGGCTCAACCTCGCGGAAGATCTCGCCTTGCTTGCGATCCTCCGGCGCCATGACTCTGGCGCCGAAGCCGATCGAGGTGGAGCGGCCGCGCGCCGAGATGATCTTTTCGAGTTCGGCGAACGCGCCGCCGCAGACGAACAGAATGTTGGTCGTATCGACCTGGAGGAATTCCTGCTGGGGATGCTTGCGGCCGCCTTGCGGCGGGACGCTCGCAATCGTGCCCTCCATGATCTTGAGCAAGGCTTGCTGAACACCCTCGCCCGACACATCGCGGGTGATCGAAGGATTGTCGGACTTGCGCGAAATCTTGTCGATTTCGTCGATGTAGACAATGCCGCGCTGCGCCCGCTCGACGTTGTAGTCGGCCGATTGCAGAAGCTTCAAAATGATGTTCTCGACGTCTTCGCCGACGTAGCCGGCTTCAGTCAGCGTGGTCGCATCCGCCATGGTGAAAGGCACGTCGAGGATGCGCGCCAGCGTCTGCGCCAAAAGAGTCTTGCCCGAGCCGGTCGGTCCGATGAGCAGGATATTCGACTTCGCCAATTCGACGTCGTTGTGCTTGGACTGGTGATTGAGCCGCTTGTAGTGATTGTGGACGGCGACCGAGAGCACTTTCTTGGCGTGGTCCTGGCCGATCACGTAGTCATCCAGCACCTTACGGATTTCCCGCGGCGTCGGAATGCCGTCGCGTGACTTCACCAGCGAGGATTTATTCTCCTCGCGGATGATGTCCATGCACAGCTCGACGCACTCATCGCAAATGAAGACGGTTGGCCCGGCGATGAGCTTGCGCACCTCGTGCTGGCTCTTGCCGCAGAACGAGCAATAAAGCGTGTTCTTGGAATCGCCGCCGCCTACTTTGCTCATTCCCTTCTCCGTCTTCACCAACGAGGGGGACGCGTAACCCCCGCTACTTTATCGGCCGCCACGCTAAAAAACCGTAGCATCTTCCGCGCCCTGCGACCGAACACGACGTTACAGTGACAATAGCCCGCCACCGCGTACAAGCCTGCATGCTAATGGCGTGCCAATCAAGAATCTATTAACGATAACGACAGTTTGACTGGGTGTGCTTTCCCGATCACACCGGCGAAACACCACTTGACGGCGCCGCCAAATCGCTTCTGGCACGTCGATTCGATCCATCGAGGCTCACACCTTCGCCAGGACCGGCTGCTCGGTCTTAAGCCCCGGCTCCTCGGGCCGCTTCTCGATGACCTTGTCGATGAGACCAAAATCCTTGGCCATTTCCGCGGTCAGGAACATGTCGCGCTCCAGCGCATCCTCGATCTTCTTCAACGGCTGGCCGGTGTGCTTGACGTAGATTTCGTTGAGCCGGCGTTTGAGGTTCAGGATCTCCTGGGCGTGCAGCATGATGTCGGTCGCCTGCCCCTGGAACCCGCCGGAAGGCTGGTGCACCATAATGCGGGCGTTGGGCAACGCGAAGCGCAGGTCCTTGGCGCCAGCCGCGAGCAAGAGCGAGCCCATGGACGCGGCTTGGCCGGTGCACAGAGTCGAGACCGGAGGACGGACGAACTGCATGGTGTCGTAGATTGCCAATCCCGAGGTGACGATGCCGCCCGGAGAATTGATGTACATCGAGACTTCTTTTTTCGGATTTTCTGCCTCGAGAAACAAAAGCTGCGCGACAACCAGCGCGGCTACGCCGTCATCGATTCCGCCGGTGATGAAGATAATCCGCTCCTTCAGCAACCGGGAATAAATGTCGTAGGCCCGCTCCCCGCGGTTGGTCTGCTCGACCACCATGGGGACGAGGTATTGCATATAAGTGTCCTTCGGATCGCGCATGGGGTCACCTTGTCAACAGCAGTGCTTCAGCTTCATCGCACAATGTGGCTTGAGTCGGTAAGCCCGTCGAAGCCGCGCCGGGCAGGCTGCAAACTCACTCTGCAACTGTGGCAGATATGTGCGGTCGGTTACGGAACAAGATGCGAGGCCATCCGGCTTGCCGCGGAAGCCTCACTCCTCGTCTTCCTTGAACAATTCATCCCGCGACACCTGCTTGTCGGTCACATCCGCAAGCTCGATGAGGAAGTCGACCACCTTGTCCTCGAATAACGGAGCGCGCAAGGACGCAAGCCCATCCGGGTTCTTGCGATAATAATCCCAAAGCTGCTGTTCACGTCCGGGAAATTGCCGCATCTGCTCGACCACGGCTGCGTTGAGCTGCTCGTCGGTGACTTTGATATTGTTCTTCTCGCCGATCTCGGCAATGACCAGACCGAGCCGCACCCGTCGCTCGGCGATCCCACGGTACTCGACGCGGGCCTCCGCCTCGGTGGTGCCTTCATCGGCAAAAGTGCGATTCTGTCGCTTGAGGTCGCCCTCGATTTGACCCCAAACGCTGTTGAATTCCTGCTCGACGAGGCTTGGCGGCGGCTCGAATTTGTGGCGCTCGTCAAGCTGATCGAGCAGCGCCCGCTTAAGCTTCAGACGTGATGCGCCGGAGTGTTCGCGGGCGATGCGCTCCTTGACCGCGTCCTTGAGCTTGGCCAGCGATTTAAGGCCTAGCGTTTTGGCGAAATCGTCGTCGATGGCGACGGTGCCGGGCGCTTCAACCGCTTTGACCGTGACCGCAAAGGTCGCATTTTTCCCGGCCAGAGTCGGAGCAGAATAGTCGTCAGGAAACTTGATGTCGAAAGTCTTGCTTTCGCCCGCCTTGAGGCCGGTCAGGTTCTCTTCGAATCCGGGAATGAATTGGCCTGCGCCCAGCGATAGCGGCACATCCTCGGCGCTGCCGCCCTCGAACGGGGTGCCGTCGATCGTGCCCTGAAACGAAATAGTGACCCGGTCGCCCTTTTCGGCCGCATCGCTCTTCCCGACGAACGGCCGGTTCTGGTCGGCTATTGTCTGTAGTGCCTGGTCGATCTCGGCGTCCGCGACGGGGGCGGTAAGCCGGGTCAGCGTGATCGATTTGAAATCGGTGAGCGTGATCGGCGGCACGATCTCGAGTTCCACCGTATAGGCCAAATCGGATTTGCCCTCGATGACGCCCTCGACCGCGCCCTCTTCCGAGGGCAACACCACCTTCGGCTCGGTTGCGAGCTTGTAGCCGTGGTCGGTGATGATCTTGCTGTTGGCCTCGCGAACGGCCGCCTCGATCACTTCCGCCATGGCGGACTTGCCGTACAGCCGCCTAAGATGCGCCACCGGAACCTTGCCCGGCCGGAAGCCACGCAGTTGCACGCGATCTTTGAGATCGTCGAGCCGCTCCTGGACCCGCGCTTCGAGGTCGGTAGCCGGAAAGACGACGCGATATTCGCGCTTTAGCCCTGCGGCGGCAGTTTCGGTCACTTGCATCGACATTGCTCTGATCGGCCTTTAAGGACGCGCCGCGCCGGGCAGCTCTTCCAAAAAAACATCCGCCCTGCTGGTGCGGGCGGAGGGACTCGAACCCCCACGACTTTCGCCACGGGAACCTAAATCCCGCGCGTCTACCAATTCCGCCACGCCCGCTTGCAGAAGGCGACCCGGCGGCGCGGCTTATATCACTGCGGTCTGGCAGACACTACAAAAATAGCCACGCTCGCGGCCTTCGCAACGTGCGCGGCATATCAGCCGATCAGCGCGCGGTAGATTTGCGGCAGTGCGTCGGGCAGGTCCTCGGAAATCAGACCAGGGCCGATTGCGCGCGCAGCCTCACCATGGAGCCAGACGGCGGCGGCCGCGGCCTCGAAAGCCGGCATGCCTTGCGCCAGAAGCCCGGCAGCTATCCCGGTGAGGACGTCGCCCGCGCCGGCGGTGGCAAGATAGGCCGGGGCATTGGCAGCAATGGCCGCGCGACCATCGGCAGCCGCGACGACGGTATCGGCCCCCTTGAGCACGACGACGGCCCCCGTTAGGGCCGCTGCCAGACGCGCCCGATCGAGTTTCGATCCGACTTTCGTATGCTCGTCCAATGCCCCGAAATAACGCAGGAATTCCCCTTCATGGGGGGTCAGTATCGCGGCCTGTCGAGGCCGCCTCGACAGCGCCTCGGCAAGCCGCTGTGGATGCCCGGCGAAACTCGTGATCGCGTCGGCGTCGAGCACGACGGCACGTTCGCCGGAGAGCGCAGCCAAGACGAGTTCGCGGGTATTCTCGTTCACGCCGATGCCTGGACCGATGGCAACGGCATTGAATCGACGGTCGCCGAGAAATTCCGCCAATTCGGCGGCGCCGTCGACCGGCCGCACCATGACCGCGAGGCTCGCGGCGGCGTTGACCGCAAGCGCCTCACGTGGGCTGACGATCGTGACCAGACCGGCGCCGGCGCGCAAGGCACCGCGAGCCGCAAGCCGGGCGGCACCGGTTGACCAGGACGGACCCGACGCGACGACCGCATGGCCGCGGTCGTATTTGTGGCCGTCCTCGCGCGGCCGCGGAAACCTTTCGTGCCATAGCTCCGGCGCGTTTTCGAACGTTTGCGGAACAATCCGTGCCAGCACATCGTCGGGAATGCCGATGTCGGCCACGGTCACGCTCCCGCAACGAAGCCGTCCGGGAAGCAGCAAATGCCCCGGCTTCTTGCGGAAAAAGGTGACGGTCCGCGTGGCCTTGACCGCGCTGCCCATCATCTCTCCGGTCGTGCCATTGACGCCGCTTGGCAAATCGACCGCCACGATTGGCGTCGGCCGCGCGTTGACGGCCTCGATCAGCGCGCGCGGCAGACCTTCCACCGGACGATCGAGCCCCGCGCCGAACAGAGCGTCGACGATTACGTCGGCCTCGCCCAGGGTGTCCGGGTCAGCCATTTCGACCGGGCCCTTCCAATCCATCGCCGCAAGCGCCGCGTCGCCCTTGAGCCTGGAGAGTTCCCCCGCAAGCAGCACACGCACGCGGAAACCGCGTTGGGCAAGAAGCCGCACGGCGACGAACCCGTCGCCGCCGTTATTTCCGGTTCCGGCGATTACGACGACCCGGCTGCCGATCGTATGTTGCGAGACGGCGTCGGCAACCGCGCTGCCCGCCCGTTCCATCAGGTCGATGCCGGCAGTGCCGCCGGCCATGGTTAGCCGGTCGGCTTGCGACATTTCGGCGTTCGTCAAAAGCTCAATCATGACGCGTAAAAGATAGCGATTGTGGCCGGATAGCACATCGTCCAACCCTACGCGCCGAGCCATTGGCTCGATAATAGGCATTGTGCCTACTTTGGTAGCGACCGCAGTTTCCGAGCCTTTGTCGGTGCTGTCCGAATGGTCTATAGCAGCATGATCGCCCTGACTTTTTCATGCTTCGAGGGCTTGGCACGGGACCTGCTAACCAAGCGTCGGTTCCGCATGGTGGCCGCGGCCGTCGGGAGCCGGGAGACGAAACGCGATGAAGAAGATCGAGGCCATCATCAAACCATTCAAACTCGATGAGGTGAAGGAGGCGCTGCAGGAAGTGGGACTGCAGGGAATAACCGTCACCGAAGCCAAGGGGTTTGGTCGCCAGAAAGGTCATACCGAACTCTATCGCGGCGCCGAATACGTGGTGGATTTTTTGCCCAAGGTGAAGATCGAGATTGTACTCGGCGACGACATGGTCGAAAAAGCGATCGATGCGATCCGCCGCGCCGCCCAGACCGGGCGGATTGGCGATGGCAAAATTTTCGTCTCGACCATCGAAGAGGCCATCCGGATCAGGACGGGAGAATCCGGAATTGACGCCATCTAAGGCGTTGGTCTGACGGACTGCCTTGCGTGGATCGGCGCAGCGGCAGCGTCGACTGGCGCGATCAATAATCAAGATCAGCAGCACGAAAGGAGCGCCTGCCATGACGACGCCGAAGAATGTCATGAAAATGATCAAGGACAACGACGTAAAATACGTCGATTTCCGTTTTACCGATCCGCGCGGCAAATGGCAGCACGTCACGTTCGACGTCTCGATGATCGAAGAAGACACTTTCGCCGAAGGTCAAATGTTCGACGGCTCCTCGATCGCCGGCTGGAAAGCGATCCATGAATCCGACATGTGCCTGATGCCCGATCCGGCGTCGGCCTGCATCGATCCGTTCTTTGCCGAAACCACGATGGTGCTGGTGTGCGACGTGCTCGAGCCGACGACTGGTGAGCCCTACACGCGCGACCCGCGCGGCATCGCCAAGAGAGCCGAGGGCATGGTCAAGTCCATGGGCGTCGGCGACACGGTCTTTTTCGGTCCCGAAGCGGAATTTTTCGTGTTCGACGACGTCAAATACCGGGCTGAGCCCTACAACACCGGGTTCAAGCTCGACTCGATCGAATTCCCGACCAACTCAGACACCGATTACGAGGGCGGCAATCTCGGCCATCGCATCTGGACGAAGAAGGGATATTTCCCGGTGCCGCCGCAGGATTCAGTGCAGGACATGCGCTCGGAGATGCTTGCCGCCATGGCGCGCATGGGCGTGAAAGTCGAGAAGCATCACCATGAGGTCGCCTCGGCACAGCATGAACTGGGCTTGAAATTTTCGCCGCTTACCGTGATGGCCGATCATCTGCAAATCTACAAATACTGCATCCAGCAGGTGGCCCAGGTTTACGGCAAAACCGCTACCTTCATGCCGAAGCCGGTCTACGGCGACAACGGTTCGGGCATGCATTGCCACCAATCGATCTGGAAGAGCGGCAAGCCGGTATTCGCCGGCAACAAATATGCGGACCTGTCCGACACGTGCCTGCAATACATCGCCGGCGTCATCAAACACGCCAAAGCCATCAACGCATTCACCAACCCGACCACCAACTCGTATAAGCGCCTGGTGCCCGGCTTCGAGGCGCCTGTGCTGCTCGCCTATTCAGCGCGCAACCGTTCGGCATCGTGCCGTATTCCCTACACGACCAACCCGAAAGCCAAGCGTGTCGAAGTGCGTTTCCCCGATCCGCTCGCCAATCCCTATCTGGGATTTGCGGCCATGCTGATGGCCGGGCTCGACGGCATCAAGAACAAACTCGATCCCGGCGAGGCGATCGACAAGGATCTCTACGATCTGCCGCCGAAAGAGCTTAAGAAAATTCCGACCGTCTGCGGGTCGTTGCGCCAGGCGCTGGAAGAACTCAACAAGGACCGCGCCTTCCTCAAAGCCGGCGGCGTGTTCGACGACGACTTCATCGACTCGTATATCGAGCTGAAGATGGGCGAGGTGATCCGCTTCGAACACACGCCGCATCCGGTCGAATTTGAAATGTACTATTCGGCCTGACGAGTAACGGTCTTCGGATCAGGCTGGCCGGTCAAAGCGTTCCGCGAACCGCCGACTCCGGCATTGCCGTCAGACAACACAACTTTCCAGGGCGTCGTCCAGCACGGCGCCCTTTTCCTTTTCGCTCCCGCCGCGGACGATCGCGGCCTGTGGTTCGCCGTGAGTTTGGCCGCCGGCTGCCGCAACCTCCGTTGCGGTCTCGACCCGGTCGCGCCCGCTGGTCTTGGCCCGATAAAGGGCGCTGTCCGCAGAGGCAATCAAAACATCGATTGCAACCGAAGGCGGCCCGCACGCCACCCCGATGCTCACTGTCGCGCCGATGCACTGACCGTTGCGCATAATGTGCGCCGCGGCGAAGGCCGCGCGCACGCGTTCCGCGGCGCGCGCCGCGTCGACGAGCGTTCCCGGCAGGACGGCGACGAATTCCTCACCGCCGAGGCGGCCTATGATGTCGTTCGCCCGCATGGTCTGCCTGACAACTCTGGCGAAGAGCTGTAAAACGGCGTCGCCCACCGCGTGCCCGCAGCGATCGTTGATCGATTTGAAGTGGTCGAGATCAAAGACCAGCACGCCGATCGGCGCGACCGTTCTGCGATGGCGCGCCATTATGTCGGCCGCGGCCTCGAAGAACCCGCGCCGGTTCAGGAGACCGGTCAAAGGATCGCTCGCCGCGGCCATCTTGTAGGCGTGGACGGTGCGGTCTTTAGCCAAAATCAGCACCACGAAGGCGGTGCCGACCACGTAGAGCAGTATCTCGATCGCGAACACCGCGATCCAGCCGCGGGCGACGCTGTGCGGGTCCTCGCCGGCCGGCGTCAGCGTCGCCAGCGCCACCGGAAGCAGGAAGATGGCACCGTGCAACATCGGAACGAAAGCCGCCGGCCAACGCCGGATCAGCGATTTGCGCCGTTCGCGCCGAAGCTCGGCCGCGGTCATGAAGGTATAGCCCGCCACGATGAGCGAACTGACGACGATGCGTGACGCGGCCGACAGCGCGAAAGCGGGGACAAAACAGGCGATCAGCCAGAAGCCGGCGCCGAACAGGGTCGCGATCCAGCGTACCGGCTGCCCGTGGAACAGCCGCGCGCCGCTCCAGATCAGGCCAACGGCGACGAACAGCAAGACCGTGGAAAGGTTCGAAGGCAGCGCCGGTCCGATCGCGTCCCCGAAGCGCCAAAGCGCCCCGGAAACGCCGCCGATCAAATAGGCCACGCTCCACCAGGCCAGCGCCCGGATACGCTCCTGCATCCAGGCGAACAGTAGAAACAGGCCAAGCAAGGAGGCCACGCAGATGGCGACAACGAACAACGTTCCGAAATCCAGCGTTACCGACATCTGGGCCAGGTCCATCGCCATTTGCGACGCTCCATGCAGTTCCGTAGCCAGTGCGTATCATCCGCCGGCGTAAATGCGTCTTACCGGTTCCGCGTCGCGGGCAAATATCCGCCGTCAGGCTTTGCCAAGCGTGTGGCCGGCGCGGCAGCTTTTGCCAAAGGTCTTTCGAAATAATCGGAAAATCTGCGGCGATGTTACGTTAGATTTGGATGCGGCACGCAGAGTGAGGGCAACGTCGTGATTCCGAAGTTGCTGGGTGTAAAGGACCTTCAAATCCGCCGCACGAGAAAGATCGCATTTATGAACAATCCGGCCCGATGGCTGGTTGCCGCCAGTTTGCTCGGCGTCTGTCTTGCACCTTCGGTTTCGCCGGCGCAGACCGCAGCGGCGTGGCCCGACACATTTGTCGCCCGGCTGGAATCGCTGGCGTTAGTCGAGACGCTGAACGCCACTTTGCTCGCCGCTCGCAGCGCCACATTCACACTCGACAAGTGGTGCGCCGACCACAGGCTCGGCAACGAGACGAAAATCCGCGCGCGTCTTGTCCGCGGCGCCGACAAGCCCATCACCGCCGAGCAGCGGCAGCGGCTGCAAATCGACCAGCGCGAGCCGGTCAAATTCCGTCATGTCGAACTCGCATGCGGCGACAGAATTTTGTCGGAAGCCGACAATTGGTATGTGCCGTCGCGGTTGACCGCCGAAATGAACCGCTCGCTCGAAACCACAGACACGCCGTTTGGCCGGGCGATCACGGATCTCAAGCCGTTTCGCCAGACCATTGCAGTCCAGGTGCTGTGGAAACCGCTGCAAGACGGCTGGGAAAAGCGTCCGCCGCCGGCCGATCATCCGCAGCAAGCGTTGGCGATCCCGCCGAAGCTCTTCGAGCACCGGGCGCTGGTCTTCGGGAAAGATTTCACGCCGCTCGCCGAAGTCGACGAAATCTACACGCGCGAAAATCTGGCGTTCGCGCCGCCGGACTGACGGCGATCGACGAGTAACGACGCTTTAGCGCTTGGAGAACTGGAAGCTGCGACGCGCTTTGGCGCGGCCATATTTCTTGCGCTCGACGACGCGCGCATCGCGGGTCAGGAACCCGCCGCGCTTGAGCACACTGCGCAGATCCGGCTCGTGGCGCATTAGCGCTTTGGACAGCCCATGACGTACCGCACCGGCCTGGCCCGAAAGACCGCCGCCGGAAACCGTGCAGATGACGTCGTACTGGCCCTGGCGATTGGCGGCGACGAGCGGCTGCTGGATCAACATGCGAAGCACCGGCCGGGCGAAATAGGTCTCCACCGTGCGGTCGTTGACGACGATTTTGCCGGCGCCCATCTTGATCCAAACCCGGGCGACCGCATCCTTGCGCTTGCCGGTGGCGTAAGCCCGGCCCTGCTTGTCGAGTTTCTGCACGTATTTCGGCGGCGCCGGCGCTGCTGCCGGCTTGAGCGTCGACAGCTCTTCGAGAGTTTGGATCGTGTCGGCCATTAGGCTGACCTCTTGTTCTTGCTGTTCATGGCGCCAACGTCGAGCGGCTCCGGCTGCTGTGCCGCATGTGGATGCTCGGCATGCGGATAGACTTTAAGGTTGCCGAGCTGGACGCGGCCGAGCGGCCCACGCGGCAGCATGCGTTCAACCGCCTTTTCCACGATACGCTCGGGAAACCGGCCGGCCAGGATCGACTTCGCGGTCTGTTCCTTGATGCCGCCGATGTAGCCGGTGTGCCTGTAATAGACTTTTTGCTCGACCTTACGGCCGGTCAACACCGCCTTGGCGGCATTGATGACAATGACATTGTCGCCGCAATCGACATGCGGCGTGAAGGTCGGCTTGTGCTTGCCGCGCAGCCGCATGGCCACGATGGTGGCAAGGCGGCCGACCACGAGCCCTTCGGCGTCGATCATGACCCACTTCTTGTCGACCTCGGCGGGTTTGGCCGAAAAGGTTTTCATAGCAACATCCGCTGGAAAGCGCGCCGGACAAAGCAGGCGTCGTGGGGCGGGTGTTTATCCGCGCGGCGCGCCAAGGTCAAGCCAATCCGGGCATATTTCGCCCATATGTCAGGTATTTGAGGTGGAGGTATTATTTCACCTCTGCGGCGGAATGGAATAGGTGGAGGTCGCGTGCGCGACCAAATCCTCCTCCCCCTCCGAGCGGATGGCGATCTCGCCGACGGCGAGCCGTTTGCCGAGCTTGATCAAGCGTGCTTCGCCCAAAAGGTCCCGCGCCGCCGGCTTCTTGAGGAAATTGATATTCAGATTGGTGGTCACGGTGAGCGGCACCCAGCCAATCGTGGCGAGGATCGCCACGTAGATTGCGAAATCGGCCAAGGTCATCATGGTGGTGCCGGCGATCGTGCCGCCAGGACGCAGCGATTGCGCGTCAAAGTGCTTCCGCACACGGCAGCCGCCATGCCAGACCGCTTCGATCGCATAGCCGCTTTGCGGGTTGAACATTTCGGGGAATTCGGCGCTGAGCAGGCGCTCCAATTCCTTGACCGTGAGTTTCCCCGCCGCCATCTGGTTCATGCCCCTGCTCCGCTGGCCGATGTTCGGATACAATGCGGTAGGTCACTTGCCAATGCGTGCGGTGGGACGGAAACGGATCGAGGAATAAGACCATGAATGTGCAAGCCAAGGCGGCCGCCGCGTCATCGTCACTGATCCTGTTGCGCGAGGATGTTGGCAAGGTCGCCATCCTCACGCTCAACCGACCGGCGGCCCTTAATAGCTTTTCAGAAGCGATGCTCGAAGCGCTGGGCGACGCGCTGACCGCGATTGCGCATGATGATCGGGTCCGCGCGGTGGTCCTTGCCGCGAATGGGCCGGCATTTTCAGCGGGCCACGATCTCAAAGAGCTTAATCGCCACCGATCCGACGAGGATCGCGGCCGGGCCTACTTCAAGCACATCTTCTCGACGTCCGGCGCCATGATGCAGCAGATCGTCGCATTGCCGCAGCCGGTGATTGCCGCGGTGCAAGCGACCGCGACTGCCGCGGGCTGTCAGTTGGTCGCGAGTTGCGATCTGGCGGTCGCCTCTCGTTCGGCAAAATTTGCAACCTCTGGAATCAATTTCGGTCTGTTCTGTTCGACTCCGATGGTGGCGCTGTCGCGAAATGTCGCGGCGAAACACGCAGCCGAGATGCTGCTGACCGGCGAGATGATCACTGCCGAGCGCGCCGAAGCCGTCGGCCTGGTTAACCGGGTCGTCGCGCCGGGCAAGGAGCGCGAGGAGGCTCTCAAGCTAGCGCAAACGATCGCGGCAAAGTCGGGATGCGCCGTCAAGATGGGCAAAGAGGCCTTCTATCGCCAGCGCGACATGCCGCTCGCCAAGGCCTACGAATATACGACCGGCGTGATGGTGGAAAATTTGTTGGCACATGACGCCGAGGAAGGCATCAATGCCTTTATCGAGAAGCGCGAGCCGAAGTGGGAAGACCGCTGACATGGGGCTTGCTTTTCAAACACAATTTGATCGCGATTTTTCTTCGAGGAAAACCTGATGATGCGCATCGGCATGATGATCTTGGCGCTCGGTGGTGTTGCTTGGTCGACTGCGGCTTTTGCGCAGACGGCGCAAGAACGCGCCGCGTGCGGCGACGACGCTAAGACACTTTGCGCCGGCGTTACGCCGGGCGGCGGCCGAATTCTTGACTGCCTCGGCAAGCAGAAGGCCAAAACATCGCCCGCTTGCCAAAAGGTGCTGGAAAGCCACAGCAAGTAATCGCGGCGCGCCGCGTGGCGTGAGGCTGATACATGAATCACGACTCCTACAATGACGGCTACATCCGCGGCATCCTCAACACCGTAAAAACGATCGCGGTGGTCGGCGCCTCGAAAAACGAAATCCGTCCGAGCTATTTCCTATTCAAGTATATGCTGGAGCGCGGCTACGTCATGATTCCGGTTAATCCCGGCCACGCCGGCGAGGACCTGCTTGGCCGGCGCATCTACGCGCGGCTAGCCGACATTCCCGAGCCGGTCGACATGGTCGATATTTTTCGCGCCTCGAACCATGTCCCGGGCATTGTGCAGGAGGCGCTCGCGCTTAAGCCGCGGCCGCGGGTGATCTGGATGCAGCTCGGCATCCGAAAGGACGATGTAGCCGCGCTCGCCGAAGCCGGCGGTCTGAAAGTCGTGATGAATCGTTGTGCCAAAATCGAATATGGCCGCCTGTCCGCCGAAATCGGCTGGATGGGAGTAAACACCCGCACCATATCCGCGAAGAAAGCGCCACGGAGCGGCGGCATCCAGCGCCTTTCCCTCGATCGCGCTTCCGCCGCCGGCGGGGCCACCGCGGCTGCCGAACGTGCCGCGCGCGAGGAGCCCGGCAGCTGACGGTTTCGGCTTATCGGGCGATGGACACGGCGAATTTAGCAAAACGAAACGTGAATATGTTGGTGGCAACGCGTGGGAACTTTTTGCTCCGCCGTTCATTTTTCTTCTGTTAAATCAGTGAGCCGTTCGGGCTCAATTCGGACCGGGATAACCTGGAAGGAAGCCGGCCATGACCATGCGCTCGGTACTGATACTCGCCGTGTTCTGCCTCGCCAGCGGCACCGCCGCCGCCCAGTCTAACGAGCAACAAAATCAGAACGCTTGCATGAGCGACGCCATGACTGTTTGCGGACGATTCATTCCCGACCGCGAACGCGTCGCCGGGTGTCTGATCTCCAATCGCCATCGCGTCTCAGCGCCATGTCGTGCGCAGCTCGCGCACTGGCACGGCTGACCCCGCGCGCCGGCGAGCCCACAGCCGGCGCGTAACCGCCGCGTCGCTTGACGCGTCGCTTTCGCTCGTTAACACAATAAAGTTCGCATGCCTTGACGCCTTCGGCCGGTCCTATACACCGAAAGCGCGCGCTCCCGGCGCGATCGGTAATCGCGCAAAAAGGATCGGCCGATGAGCGAACGCATTCCTGGCTTTTCGACACTCGCCGTGCACGCCGGTGCGCAGCCCGATCCGACGACGGGGGCGCGAGCGACCCCGATCTATCAAACCACTTCGTATGTTTTCGAAAACGTCGATCACGCCGCCTCACTGTTCGGCCTGCAAACCTTCGGCAACATCTATACGCGCATCGGCAATCCGACGAATGCGGTACTTGAGGAGCGCGTCGCCGCGCTTGAAGGCGGCACCGCGGGGCTTGCGGCGGCGTCCGGCCACGCGGCGCAAATGCTTGTATTTCATTGCCTCTTGCAACCGGGCGACGAATTCGTCGCTTCCAAGAAGCTCTACGGCGGGTCTATCAACCAATTCACCCATGCGTTTAAGAATTTTGGCTGGAACGTCGTATGGGCCGACCCCGACGACATGGCGTCATTCGAACGTGCCATCTCGCCCAAAACCAAGGCGATCTTCACCGAGTCGATCGCCAACCCCGGCGGCGTCATCACCGACTTGGCGGCGGTTTCACAGATCGCCAAGCGCGCCGGTGTGCCCTACATCGTCGACAACACCCTCGCCACGCCCTATCTCTGCAAGCCGATAGAGCATGGCGCCGACATCGTCGTGCATTCGCTGACCAAGTTTCTCGGCGGCCACGGCAACTCGATCGGCGGCCTTATCGTCGATGCCGGAACTTTCAATTGGTCGCGCGAGCGGCGTTATCCGATGCTGAGCGAGCCGCGGCCGGAATATCACGGCATCGTGCTGCACGAGACGTTCGGTAATTTCGCCTTTGCCATCGCCTGCCGCGTCTTGGCGCTGCGCGATATCGGCCCGGCGCTGTCGCCCTTCAACGCTTTCCTCATTCTCACCGGCATCGAGACTTTACCGCTGCGGATGCGCAAGCATTGCGACAATGCGCTCGCAGTCGCCGAATGGATCGCCGCGCACCCCAAGGTCGCGTGGGTCAGCTACCCCGGGCTCGCCGGCGACCGCTATCATAACCTCGCCAAGAAATACTGTCCGAATGGCGCCGGAGCCGTGTTCACGTTCGGGCTCCGGGGCGGCTACGACGCCGGCGTGAAGCTTGTCTCCAACATCAAATTGTTTTCACACCTCGCCAATATCGGCGACACGCGCTCACTCATCATCCATCCGGCCTCGACCACGCACCGGCAACTTTCCGACGCGCAGAAAATCCAGGCCGGGGCCGGCGCCGATGTGGTGCGGCTGTCGATTGGCATCGAAGATGTGGCGGACATTATCGCCGACCTCGATCAAGCGCTGTCGGATTAGGGTCGCCGTTGCGACGGGCGAAACGACCAAGCAATCCAGATCTTGTTTAGACGGCGGATTGCTTCGCTTGGCTCGCAATGACGCGAGCCGCCGGCCTCGCGCTCGCCGGTACGCTAACAACATTGGCCGCGTGCAAAGTCGCCGCGGTTAAAACCAACATCGCCACCGCCTGATGCGCCAGCGCCAGCGGTAGCGGCACATGCAGCACAAGCGTCACGATGCCGAGAGCTGCTTGTAACGTCACGGCGGCGAAAAGCATGAAGGCGCCAATTCGTGCCGCGCCGGTCTTGACCGTGCGCTCGAGGTCGAAAGCGTGAAGCAGCGCGCAAATCCAGATCGCGTAAGCCACCATGCGGTGATCGAACTGCACCGTCAGCGCATTCTCGAAGAAATTGCGCCACAAAGGCGTATCGAAGAAAAGCCGGGTACCAGCCGGCAACACCGCGCCGTCGATCAGCGGCCAGGTATTGTAGGCGTAGCCTGCCCGCAAACCGGCGACCAACGCGCCGAGATAAATCTGCACCAGCACCAGAATGAGCAACGCCGCGGCGCTGGCGCGAATCCGCGGCGGCAGGGCGGCGGACGCACGCCCCGGCAGCCGCCATGCCGTCCACAAAAGCGCGACGTAGATCAGGCAGGCGAGGATGAGATGCGTCGCCAACCGATACTGCGAGACCTCGACCCGATCGGCGAGGCCGGAGGCAACCATCCACCAGCCGACGGCGCCTTGCAGAGCGCCGAGCGCGAAAATGAACCATAGTCGCGGCCGCAACGCCGGCGCCACCATGCCGCGCCAAAGAAACCACAGGAACGGCAGGAGAAACGCGACCCCGACAAGACGGCCAAGCAGCCGGTGTGTCCATTCCCACCAAAAAATCGTCTTGAACGCGCTAAGGCTCATGCCGCCGTTAAGCGCGTGATATTGCGGAATGGCCTGATATTTATCGAACGCGGCCTGCCAGTCTGATTGACCGAGCGGCGGCAGCGCTCCCATGAGCGGCCGCCACTCGGTGATCGACAGGCCGCTTTCGGTAAGGCGGGTGGCGCCGCCGACTAATACCATCGCCAACACAAGCGCGGCGACGGCATAAAGCCACAGCCGGATCGGGCGGACGTCTTCGGTCATGCCAATGGTCATCGTCGCATCGCTTGTCGCAAGCGCGCGGACCATATAGTGCTGCCCCCTGCCCTCGCAACGGACCTAGTGTCGCCTGCCCCCATGTCGCTACGCTTGCGCAAATTCATCGGCGCGATTGCGCTGTTCGTGCTCGTCATCGTTTGGGCGCTGGTCGCCATGGCGTTGGCGCAGGTTCCCGCGATCCGTGAGCACCAAATCGCGTCGGTTGCTTATTATGTTGTCGCCGGCATCGGCTGGGTGCTGCCTGCGTTGCCGATCATCAGCTGGATGAGCCGAAGCGGGAATCAGTAGCCAGAATTCAGTAATCGGAATTAAGCGGCATCCTTCCGATTGCTGACTACCGACGACCGATCTCTGGAGCGAAAGCCGTTCCACATCGCCGTCGCCGAGCCGGACAAAAGCACGCGAACATAGCGCAGTTGCTGATACTCCCCGTTGAGCGAAATGCGGGGCAGCCCCATCAGAGCCTCCTCGTGCCCGCGCAAGACGACGCCGGGCCGCGTCGTCACGGCGGTCTTGAAGCCGAGCTCTTGCGCGATCTCGAATTCGCGCTCGCCGGCGGAGGCGGGATCTCCAAACGGATAGGAAAAGTGCTCCGGCCGCGCACCGAGCGCCGCCTCGATCACCGAACGGCTCAAGTCCACCTCCGAACGCACGGCTTTCTGCGGCAGCTTGGCCAGCATCGGATGATTGACGGTGTGTGCGCCGATAGTCACCAGAGGATCGGCGGCAAGCTCGGCGAGCTCACGCCAATCCATGCATAGCTCCTCGCAGAACGCTGCGATGTCGACCTGATAGCAGGCGGCAAGGTTGCGCATGATCGCGCGCAACTCGGTTTCCGTCGGCTGGCTGCGCAGCCACCAATAAAGCTCGTCGAACAGCGCACGCTTTTCCGCGAGGGTGCCGCAATCGAAGGTCCGGTTCCGGCCGTCGATTACCAGCCCGATGCGCTCGTTGTTTGCGATCACCGCTTCGAGCACCAGCCACCACAATTCGCCGAGCCGGTCGGGAAAGCTCGTCGCTACATAGACGGCGAACGGCATGTCTGCTGCTTTGAGGATCGGATAGGCGTGTTGCAGGATGCCGCGGTAGCCGTCGTCGAAGGTCAGGCAAACAAAGCGCCGGCGAAAGTCACGCTCGGTCATGCGGCGATGCATCTCATCGAGACTGACCACGTCGACATGCGAGCGGCGCAGCAGCTTGACGACGCGGGTAAGAAACCGGGGCGTAATCTCAAGGAGCCGATTGGGCTGGAAGCGGTCGGATCGGGGCGGCCGTACCTGATGCATCGTCAAGATGACGCCGACGCCGCCGAGGAAGGGCTTTAGGGCGAGGTGCACGCCGGAAAAGAACAGCGATTCCAGTCCGCTGCGGATGATGGTTTGCTTAAAGCCGGCCAAGACGTCCTCGCGGCGGCGGTTTGCTTCGTTCGCAAACCGTCACTATCACGGCGCTTGGTTGATAATCCTTTGCCGCGGAGGCGCCTTTGTGGCCCCGCGAGCCTGGCGGCGGGCAGTTTCGGCGACCGAAGGGCCTTACACCTCCCGCACCGGCGGCTTCCCGGGATCGACGAGTTTGAAATCGATCGGCGCCATGCCGAAAATGCCGATGACGGCCGGTTCCTTGCCATCCTTCTTCACTCCGTCGTAATGCGGCGTGTGGGCGACCCGGCGAACGAAGCCTCCGGCCGGTACCGGCACGGTATTCTCCGGCTCGAAATTCGCGCCTGAATTCACCCACCAGGTGCCGGAGAGCACAAGGCACAGCCGGTCGGTGACGTAGGTATGCGGTGCGCTCATATAGCCGGGATGCCATTTGATCAGCGCGACGTACTGTCCTGGCTTATCGGTCGATCCGAAGACAGGCACGGTTTCGACTGAGCCCACCGGCGCTCCTTTTAGCCCCGACTTCCATTGATACTGGTTGGGCAACGTGACCTGCGTCTCGGCGGGATCGAGCGCCGCGGCGGGCTCGCTGAGCAAGCTCGGCAGCGCGGCAAGAAGCGGCGTCAGCAGAAGACTGCGCCGGCTTCCCACGAGGTTTTGCAGACGGCGCGGCAGCTTCTCGAGCTGTTCGGGCCTCCCGGCAAGCGGCGCGACAAATTGCGAGATCATATTCGTCCCCTTTCGGATTCGGCGGTGTCATCGAATAAGACTCGCATAACGGCAACAAGTTCGCCGGAACTCTATCCCGTATTTACGTCAGTAGATTTGAGTGAGGGGCCGTTATGCTGCGGCGGCAGCCGATGGCGGTGCCACGGGGCCGGCCGATGCAGCGGTTTCACCGCGCCCGGCGACGAGGATCGTGACGTCTTCGAAGCCCGCGTCGATCAGGCTGTCGCGCGCTTTTTGCGTCGCGGGGCCCGACAGGGTTTCGACCAGCAACACGGCGTGCGGGGCAAGCCGCGCTACGATATCGGCATCCGCCCCGCCAAGGGCTCCGGCGTCGATGATGACATGGGCATAGCTCAGGCTTAACGCCTCGAAGTTTCGCGCCATGCCGGGCGCCATCAACAACGCGCTTTTCGCCGCACGCGCCCGCCGCCCCGGCGCAATCAGATTTAAGCCCGACGCTTTGTCTCTGGTGATGACATCGCCGAACGAGGCGGTGCCGGCGGCGAGCTCGGCCAGGCCCGGAGCATCCGGGTCGGTGGAAGTCAGCCTGATCGCGGCGTCGGCCGCACCAAATCCGACCAGGACGACGCGCGCTTCCTGCGACAGCGCCCGGGCGAACTTGAGCGCGACACCGCCGACGTCGAGTTCCGATGTCGCGGCGAAGAACGCCATCTGCATTCCGGCGAAACCGATCTTCCGCAGATTGCTGGCAAATTCCTCGATCGCACTCACCGGCACGCCGACCGGCGGCGGCTTCACGACCGAAGCGATACGCGCCGTCAGCGAATCCGGCGGAGCGGCGCGCCTTGTGCGCTCCGCCGCTACAGAAACCGCGTCGGCCGACGCCGCGGCGGCCGGGGCGCGACCGCCAAACCGCGGCAGGCGGACTGGCGGGGCCATCGCGCCGCCGACGGCATCACCCGGATTGGCCAGCAACTCGCGGGTCAGCACCAGGCCGGAGCACAACACCATCGTGGCCAGCGAAGCGATCAGCACCGTCGGCAGTTTCTTCGGATAGGCCGGCACATTGGACACTGTGGCGCGGGAGATCACCCGCGCGTCCGGCGGCGCCGACGCGATCGTGTCGCGCGCACTCGCCTCGTGGTATTTGGCAAGATATGATTCCAAAAGATCCCGCTGCGATTTCGCGTCGCGCTCGAGCGCACGCAATCGCACGTCGTCCTCGTTTGTAGTCGCCGCCTGGCTCTTGAGTTGATCGAAAGTCGCGAGTTGCGATTCGACCTTGGCGTCGGCGAGTTTGGCGTCGTTTTCGAGAGAGCGGGCAATTGTTTCCGCCTCTTTCCTGATCTGTTGATCGAGGTCGCTTATCTGCGCCTTCAGCTCCTTGATGCGGGGATGGTTGTCGAGCAGCGATGACGATTGTTCGGCAAGCTGCGCACGCAATGTCACGCGCTGTTCGGAGAGCCGGCGGATCAATTCGGAATTGAGGATGTCGGAAGATTCGATCGGCTCGCCGGATTTGAGCATGCTACGGATGAGGCTGGCTCTGGCTCCGGCGTCGGCCTTTTGCGCGCGCGCGGTGGCAAGTTGCGTGTTCAGATCGGCAAGCTGCTGCGACGACAGCGTGGTGTTGTTGGGTCCGACCAAGAGATTCGACTTGGCGCGAAACGCTTCGACCTTGGCTTCGGCGTCCGCGACCTTCTTGCGCAACTGGTCGATTTCGCCGGACAGCCAGGTGCTGGCGCTGCGCGCCTGATCTTGCTTGGCGACCTGTTGGCGTTCGAGGTAGGCGTCGGCAATGGCGTTGGCGACACGCGCGGCGAGTTCGGGATTTTCGGAGAGGAAATCGATGACGATGACGCGTGATTTCTCGACCGGGTAGACGGAAAGCCGGTCGTAATAGGCTTCCAGCACCCGCTCCTCCGGAGACATGCTCAACGGGTTCCTGATCACGCCCAAAAAGCCCAGCAACGATTTGACAAGCGACACGCCCGACAACGCCGGATCGAATTCGGGCATCTCGTTGAGCTTGAGCTTGGCTATCACTTGCTTGGCCAGGTCGCGCGACAGGATGAGCTGCGCCTGACTTGTTACCGCTTCCTGGTCGACGACGTTGCGGTCCATGATGTCTTTGTCGGCGTCCGGGCGGAGATAAATGTTGTCGCGGCCCATCACCAGGACGCGCGCTTCCGATTGGTATCTTGGCCGGAATCATCAGCACGACCGCGAAAGTAATCAGCGCCACGGCGATCGTCGGGCGAAGTATTTTGTAACGCTGGCGCCACAGCGCCGCACCGAGCGCCGACAACTCGAAATCGGCATCAATAAACGACGCTCGCGCAAAAGATCGTGGCGATGGCGGCGCTAAACTCATTTCGCGGTTCCTACCTGACGGAGCAACTCTGACGGAGAAGAGTGCGACGCCGATAACAGACGATTATGGTTGCCATCCGGTTAAACGCCCGCTCATCGCGGGCTTTCCCATGCCGGAGAGGATTTCTTAACCCCGGCCGGGCTCAATCGGGTTAATGCGCCGCCGCCAGTTTTAGCGATTCGCGGCGCTTAAGGGTTTGCGCATGAGCCACGCCCGGGCTGCAAAGTCGATGCAGGCCCTCGCCGCTCTGGCCGATGTTTCCTCCGGCGCGGCGATGGACATGGAGAGCGCCGCGCGCGCCATGGCGCAGTCGGCTCCCGCCCCGTCGCTGAAAATTCTGCACATCTTGCGGGCGCCGCTCGGCGGGTTGTTTCGCCACGTGCTCGACGTCGCCCGCGGCCAAGCCGCTCGCGGCCATCGCGTCGGCTTGATCGTGGACTCCACGACCGGCGGGGCGCGCGCCGAAGCAGCGCTTGTCGCGTTATCCGCGGATCTCGCGCTAGGCCTCGAGCGCGTCGCCATTCCGCGCGAGCTAAACCCCGCCGATTTCGCGGCGCTGCGCTTGATCGCACGGCGCATCGATTTGCTTGCGCCGGACGTCCTGCACGGTCACGGCGCCAAAGGCGCCGCTTTGGCGCGCCTTGCGCCGGGCGCGCCGAACGCCATCCGCGTCTACACGCCGCACGGCGGATCGCTGTTCTATCGTCCCGGCACGGTCGGTGGCGGCTTCTATCGCGCCCTGGAATGGATGTTGAAATGGCGCACCGAGCTTTTCCTGTTCGAGAGCGCTTATGTGGCGAGGCTGTTCCGTTCCGCTATCGGCCGCCCGCCGGCCATGGTCCGCGTCGTCCATAACGGCATCAGCGACGCCGAGTTTGCGCCGGTCACGCCGGTCGCCGGCGCGACCGACCTGGTGAGCGTCGGCGAATTGCGCCCGGTGAAAGGATTCGATTTGCTGATCGGCGCGCTTGCGCTCCTTAAAGCATCCGGCCGGCCGGTGAGCGCCACCATCGCCGGCGATGGGCCGCAGGGTCCGGAGCTGCGGGCGCTGGCGGAGCGGTTGAACGTCGGGAACCTGGTTCGCTTTGTCGGATATCGGCCAGTGCGCGAAGCCTTCGCCATGGGCCGAATCATGGCGATGACTTCGCTCACCGAATCGCTGCCGTATGTGTTGCTGGAGGCGGCAGCCGCCGGCATGCCGATACTGGCGCCGCAGGTCGGCGGCATCCCCGAGATCTTCGGGCCGTCGGCCGACAACCTCATTCCGCCGAACAACGTGCGGGCATTGGCGCAGGCGATCGGCGCCGCGCTCGACGCGCCGGCGCGAGTCGCGGACGTGGCGCGGATCGTGAAATCCCGCGTGCAAAGTGAATTTTCACTGTCGGCGATGGTGGACGGCGGTCTGACCGCCTACCGCGAGGCCATCGCGTTACACAAACTCTCGCGGTTCTCATAACTAATTTTTGAACTTTATTTACTATTCTAACGCTCAGACTGACGCCGAACCGCTCCCGCATCAGTTGCGGAAGTTGGTGTGTCAAAACGCATGCCCTGTGTGAAAACGTATGTCCAAGCCTGAGCACAGTTCGATTTTTGGGACGGCTTCCGCGGTGTTTTCTGCGATGTCGGCGATGCCGCATTCGGGCGCGGGGCCGGCAAAAACTTTACCGCCATCTTCCTCCGCCACGACGCGCGCCGGGCGGCCTTATGAAGCCGCGTTGTCGCCGATCGTGCTGGCGGGTCTGGTGCGCATCATCGAAGTGAGCCTGGTCGCGGCGCTCGGCTTCGCCGTCTACGTTTGCTACGTGGTGCCGGCGGACGGCTTCCATTGGCACTACTTCGCCGCCATCCTTGGCATTGCGCTGCTTGCCATGTTCGCGTTTCAGGTGGCCGATATCTATCAAGTTCAAGCGTTCCGCGGCCATGAAAAGCAATACATGCGACTGGCCTCGGCGTGGTCGGTGGTTTTCCTTATTGCGATCGGCGTCTCGTTTTTCGCCAAGGCCGGCGACCAATTCTCGCGCGCTTGGCTCGGTACCTTCTATGTGCTCGGGCTATTCACCTTGATCGCTTTCCGGCGGGGACTGTTTCTCCTGGTGCGCCGCTGGACCCGCGAAGGCCGGCTTGATCGGCGCACGGTTGTGGTCGGCGCCGACTCCAACGGCGAGTCGCTTATCAAATCGCTCGCCGCGCAGCGCGATTCCGACGTGCGCGTGATTGGCGTATTCGACGATCGCAACGACGAACGCAGCTCCGCAACCTGCGCAGGAGTGCCCAAGGTCGGCACCGTCGACGACTTGGTCGAGTTTGCCCGCCACACCCGCGTCGACCTAGTAATCTTCTCGCTGCCTATCTCGGCGGAAAGCCGCATCCTGCAGATGCTCAAAAAGCTTTGGGTGCTGCCGGTCGACATCCGGCTGTCGGCCCATACCAATAAATTGCGCTACCGCCCACGCTCCTATTCGTTTGTCGGCAATGTCGCGGTGCTCGACATTTTCGACAAGCCGATCGCGGACTGGGACGTCGTGACCAAATGGCTGTTCGACAAAATCGTAGGCTCGCTGACTTTGCTCTGCGCGCTGCCGGTCATGCTGATCGTCGCCATCGCCATCAAGCTCGACAGCCGCGGCCCGGTGTTGTTCAAACAGAAGCGCTACGGCTTCAATAACGAGCTCATCGAGATCTACAAGTTCCGCTCGATGTATGTCGATCAGACGGATGCGAGCGCGAGCAAGCTTGTCACGCTTGGCGACCGGCGGGTGACCCGCGTCGGCCGCTTCATCCGCAAAGCCAGCCTCGACGAGTTGCCGCAGCTTTTCAACGTCGTCTTGTTCGGCAATCTATCGCTCGTCGGACCGCGACCGCACGCTTTGCAGGCCAAAGCCGAGAACCGCCTCTACGATGAGGCGGTCGACGGCTATTTCGCCCGTCACCGCGTCAAACCGGGGCTGACCGGCTGGGCGCAAATCCACGGCTGGCGCGGCGAGACCAACAGTCAGGAGAAGATCCAGCGCCGCGTCGAGCACGACCTTTACTACATCGAAAACTGGTCGATCCTGCTCGACCTTTACATCGTCGCCCAAACGCCGTTCGCTTTGATCCGTACCGAGAACGCCTATTGAGCCAGCTCGCAAGCGCGACGGCTCTGCCGGACGGTGAATACTCGGCACCCGCAAGAGCGCTGCCGCAGCGGCTGTTGAATTTTGTCCTGTTCATCGCCGTCTTGTTGAGTTCGATAGCTTTCATCGAGCCGTCGCCGCACGACGCGATGATGCTGGTTTTGATGGCGGCCTGCGTGGGCGCGCGGGTGCGCTTCGACCAGAAGCTCGTACCGCTACTGCTGCTGCTGACGATCTGGTTGGTCGGCGGTTGTTTCGCGCTGATCCAGGTCAGCGACCAAACGGCCAACATTCAATACGTCGCCACTTCGTTTTATTTGGCCGCGGCGGGCATCACATTCGCCTGCCTGTTCTGCGACGGCGATTTGCTGCGGCTCGAGATCGTGCGCCGCGCTTACCTCGTGGCCGCGCTGCTCGCCACCGTCACCGGCTATATCGGATTTTTCCATCTGTTGCCGCATTCCGACATCTTTCTCGACAACGACCGCGTCAGCGCGACATTCAAGGACCCGAACGTTTACGCACCTTTCCTGATCTTTCCGTTGCTGATGCTGTTGATCGATTTGATGGAACGCGGCGTTCGGTTGTCGCGCCTTGTCATCGCGCTCTTCCTGCTCGGCGGACTGGTCTTGAGTTTCTCGCGCGGCGCCTGGGGGCATTTCGCGCTTTCCGCTCTGACCGCGGTGCTGCTCCTGTTTTTGACGACGCCGGAGCCGCGCATGCGCGGCCGCGTGCTGTTTTTCAGTTTCGGCGCGCTCGTCGCCGTGATGCTCTTATTGATCGCATTGATGTCGATCCCTTCGGTCCACGACCTGTTCCTGGAACGGGCTAAAGCCATACAGCCCTACGACGTCGGCCCCGGCGGCCGGTTCTGGGAACAGAAACTGGCGCTCAACGCCATCCTCGATCACCCGAATGGCATGGGCCCGTTCGAGTTCAGCCGCGTATTCGGGATGCAGCAGCATGACGTCTACATGCAAGGCTTCCTGGTCTATGGCTGGCTTGGCGGCGTGGCCTATCTCACCTTGGTTCTGGTCACGTTGGCGATCGGTTTGCGCGCGGCGCTGGTGGCCGCGCCGTGGCAATACTACCTGATCGCCGCCTATGCCTGCTTTGTCGGCGAAGCATTCGAAGGCCTGATCGTGGACACCGATCACTGGCGCCACTTTTTTCTCCTCCTCGGCATGGTCTGGGGACTGACCGCGGCGACGATCAATTGGCGCTATCGGCAGGCATTGCACGACGATTTCGATGAAGCCGAGCAGCTACTGCCGAACGCGCTTTGAAGCTTGCGTTCCGCGTCTCTCGGTGCCGCAGCGCACCTAAATCAACCCGAGCCGGACGATGAGCGCCGCCAGCCAGGTAAGACCGGCGAGGCAGATGCCGCAGAATACCGCCGCCGAGCCGAAATCCTTGATCCGTAAAATATCGATGTGCTGCTCAGGCGTGACGTGGTCGGCAAGCTTCTCGACCGCCGTGTTGAGAAATTCGATCCCCAACAGGACCAGGAGCGATCCGACCATGATCACGTACCAACCGACACTCGGCGCGATGACAAAACCCAGGAGCAAGCCGGCGAGAAGCAGAATTATCTCCTCGCGCAACGCCGCTTCGCTGACGAAGCCGTAGCGGATTCCGCGGATCGAATTAAGGGTGGCGCTGTAAAGCCGTTTCACGCGTCAAAGTCCGAATTGTGCGGCTGCCAAACGAGGACGGTGAGCTATTTTACGACGGCAGGCTCGCATGAGCGACGCATGTTGCACGCCGACCGACCCATTACTATAGTCCGGCTCACATTGGCGGAGCGTAGCGCAGCCCGGTTAGCGCACCAGTCTGGGGGACTGGGGGTCCCGAGTTCAAATCTCGGCGCTCCGACCAAGCAGAACGGGCACTTCCGCAACTTCGTGTTTCCCAGAAAAGCGGGTTGGGGAGCAGATGGGAAGCAGATGGGAAGCAAGAGGGTCAGACATGGCTCGCCGATCCAAACCGGCAGGACCCCAACCACTTGCTAGCCTAACGCCCGCTCGGGTGCGTCAGGCGATCACCAGAATCAAAATGCGCATCGCCGATCTTGAGGCGTTCAATCCGGAGACGGTGGTCGAGCGCTGGGCCGCAGAAACGCAAGCCTTGCAGACCTCAATTGAGGAAACACTAAGTAGAGCTTTCGGGCACGGGACCGTCGAGTTTGACCGTTATATTTCAGCCTCCAATCTCGACAGCGGTCCCTTGATAATGGGTGGCGGTCCCGATCCTCCACAGGACGTTCGCCGCTGGCTAAGCGAGGGAAAAGAACGGTCGCTCGCCCTGCTCGGTCAGGCGATCAAGGGGCTTGAAGAGGACCTGGCGCTGTCCGGCGAACCTGAGGTGCCGGTAATTGAAAAGACCAAAGGGGCTGACTTTGAACCAAACATTTTTTTAGTGCACGGCCACGACAGTCCGGCAAAGACAGAGGTTGCCAGGCTTATGGAGCGCGCCGGCTTAAACGTCGTGATCCTTCATGAGCAGCCGAACGCTGGGCAGACGATCATCGAAAAGTTCGAAGCGCATGGCGCCGCGGCCGGATTTGCCGTGATCGTGCTCACGCCAGACGACCTGGGCGGCACCGATAAGGACCATCTTCGCCCGCGCGCCCGCCAGAATGTCATAGGCGAAATGTTTTGGTTTGCGGGTAGGCTTGGCCGCGGCCGGGTTTGCGCCCTACTCAAGGGTGAGGTCGAGATGCCATCGGATTTTGCTGGCGTCGGCTACACCGATATGGACGGTCGTGGCGCGTGGAAAAGCGAATTGCTCAAGGAGTTAGCCGCGGCGGGCTACACCGTCGATTGGGCAAAGGCGATGGCATAGGCGCGCTATTGCCTCGCCCCGATTGGTCCAAGCCGCTGCCGCAGTCGCTTGTCATCCCAAAGGTGATGACGCTGACCAGGCTCGCCGATGTGCGCGCGTTGCGGTCGCGGCAAGGCATTGCTGTCGCTGTACTAAGGGACGTGAATTTCGGTCCGCCTTGCGCGACGTCTGCGCGTGCTCGGGCGCCGTTCGCCTCAGATCTATGTGCGCAGCGATCCGAACCCGGCCCGGAGCTCTGACACGAGAATCGCGGGCTGTTCCCAGGCGGCGAAGTGGCCCCCTTTGGCAACCTTGTTGTAGTGAATGAGCTTAGGGAAGGCCTTCTCCGCCCAACTGCGCGGTGCTGTATAGATTTCGGTTGGAAAGGCGCTCACGGCGACCGGAATAGCGACGCCTTGGGGCGCGAAAAATGCCAGCTTGTTTTCCCAGTAGAGACGCGCCGACGAGATCGCCGTGTTCGTCAACCAGTAGAGTGTGACGTTGTCGAGGATTTCGTCTCGCGTGAGGCCCTCTGGCTGACCGTCAAAGACACGTGCGATGAGCTCGTAGCTCTCGATGTCGTGGTCGATTATCCAGCCGGCAAGTCCGACGGGTGAATCCGCGATCCCGTACAGCGTCTGCGGCTTGTGCCCCATCTCAAGGGCGTAGCTGAGGCCGTGCGTATAGAAAAAGACGAGCTGATCGTACGCATGCGCCTCGTCGGTTGAGAGACCGGACGGCGGCGGGGCGCCCGCCTGCGCCGCCTTATCGATGTCTGGTGGAACAGCGCCGGGCATGTTGGTGTGAATGCCGATCAATTCCGGCGCCGCTTGTGCACCCATTAGTTGGGTGATGAGCGCACCCCAATCGCCGCCTTGCGCGACATATTTCGTGTATCCGAGACGCTTCATCAGCACGGTCCAGGCCCGGGCGATGCGCTCGGGCCCCCAGCCTGCCGCGGTCGGCTTGCCGGAGAAGCCATAGCCTGGCAGCGACGGTATCACGATGTCGAAAGCGTCCGACACGGTCCCGCCATGCGCCGTGGGATTGGTCAGCGGATCGATGATCTTCAGCTGCTCGATCATCGAGCCAGGCCAGCCGTGCGTGACGATGACCGGTAACGCATGCTCATGTTTCGAGCGGACGTGAATGAAGTGAATGTCCAGCCCGTCGATCTCGGTGATGAAATGCGGCAGGGCTTTCAGCCTCGCCTCGCACTTGCTCCAGTCGTAATCTGTCCCCCAGTAGCCCGCGAGTTTCCGGGTCGTCGCGAGCTGCACGCCTTGCGTTGCATCCGTGACTGTTTCCCTCTCAGGCCACCTCGTTGCGTTGATGCGTCTGCGCAAATCGGTGAGCTCCGCTTCCGGAAAACTCACATCAAACGGACGGATCGCGTTGGCATCGGTCTTGCCCATTGGTGAATCTCCTTGATTCAATAGTTTGCTGGTAATTCCGTCACCCGCCGCGGCCAGATTCGCGGGAAACAGGCTCAAGGCACCCACGCCGGCTGTTGCTGCAAGAACGGTGCGGCGATTGGGCGATGACGGTGATATGGACATGATCATTTTTCTTGGTTGGAAATTGACTTGGGATTTAGCCTTTTTGATCGACCGCGCGGGGCGCTCAGAATTGCCAATTGCCTCAACAAGTTTTCTTACCGTATCACGCATTTTAAGTGACGACTTAAAACTCTATGTCGATGCCGCGCAACCGTAACTTAACCGATCGTTTCACCTTGCAAGAGGCTGTTTTGGCTTGGCGTGGTTTTCCACCCGCGCTCTCCAACCTGGTGCTCGAGCGCGTCGAGCATCGCCTAGGTGACGCTCAGGCCTGGTAAGTGATCGGGCAATCTTCACCTTCGCGCCGCGCCCCCCGGTCCCCGCATTTGAGCACGTGCCGGCCGATCGAGCGGACGTTGCGGTCAGCGCCGAACATCTGGACCAGCTCGGCGACTTTCGGGGTCACGCTTTGGCCGCAACGCGAGCACGAGAACGTCAGCGCCTTCACGGGCAGGCGGTCGAGCCGCTGGCGAGCATCGTCGTCCTTCTCCGACAGCGTCTTGGCGGCCGACCGCCGCAGCCGCCGGTCGGCAAGCACGTCCACCCACCACGCCTCCTCGTCGACCTCTGGCCAGAGCCCGCGCGCCGGCAGGCTGCGGACCGCCATCAGCAGCGCCCGTGCCGTCACCCGCGCCAACGGCCATTATGGGTGGGACTGGGGGTCCCGAGTTCAAATCTCGGCGCTCCGACCATATAACGCTTTGTTTCTCCGCTTACTTCTCCAAACCGTCAAAATCCTTTTCGACGCTGGGCGTGGCCATCGAGTCGCCACCGTGTCGCGACCGGCGCTTAGCATTGTACAGCTCTGTCGGGGTCAATGCGTGTCAAAGACCGCCTGGTAGGCGGCGACCGCTTTCCTGGTCGCGGCAAGCTCGTCCGCGGTGGGGTTGTCGGGGTCCTTCGCAGGCGGCAGGCTGCCGAGCTTCAAGAGGCATGCCATGAGCAGGAGCCGCGCCTTGGTGGCGGTCAGATTAGAGCCGGCAATGAAATAGTCGTGCGGATCGGCAAAGCCTTCGGGGTTGCCACGGCCGACGCGCGCGACTGGGAGGCCGCAGTAGATTGCCTTTTGCATGACTGCTTGGCGGACCGACGATGTCATCTTGCCGTAGGGAGTGGTGCCCTCGATGATAAAGCCGGCGAGACGGCCGGCACCGAGCTTTCGTTCGACAAGAGCGACCAAGTCTGCGGTGACCACGGGATCGTCGAAATATTCTTCGGCGTAGAAGCCACCGTCTTTGACGATCGCTACCGAAGGAATGGCGCTCTCCAGAAGATCGCCGTTCGGTTCCTTTATCTTAGTTTGCGCAAGTGCGATGCCGCCGCCGGCGGAATGGGCAACCAACACGGAAGACGGGATTTTGGAGAGATTCACATCGGACTGATAAGTGTGCTTAAGCGCCGGCACGTAATGCAAGACGGCTGCGCCATGATAACCCATGCCGCCGAGAATGCCGCCGTGGCCGCCGGTTGCCACGTAACCGCCCGGCCGCGCGTCGACCTTCATGACCTCGCGCGCAGCGAAGATCTGCTGTTCCTGCAGCACGATGACACCGGCGCGATTGCGGCCTTGCTCGTCGGCCCAGACCCGTGAGGCGATGTACTCCACCGAGTCAGTGATGTTCCTCGGTCCGTCGTTGCTGTTCTCGCCCTGCGGTCGCTGCGCGGCGTTGCCGCAAATGGGTATGGTCGTGTCGATCAGGAGATTAAACCAATACGCCACCTCCTCGATCTGAGGACTGCCTTGGGTGTAGATGGCGCCATCGTACTTGCCGCTGTCGAAAATTCGCCGCGCCGCATTGGTCAAACGGGCCAATGCCGGCCGCGGCGGCGCCTCGCCGAGATGATAGGGCCGGTAAGCGAAAAAGTCCTTGCTGCGGGTTTCCGCCGCGATGTCGCCGTCGCCGACGTCGGTACGGCTTGAGGCTGGCAGACCCTTGGTGTAACCGGCGGGCGGCAGCACTCGATAGAAATCGACATCCGCGAAGGATGAGATCAGATTGCCGACGCCTGCCGCGCCAATAGACAAGCGGTCGATCTCCTCGAAGCTGCGCGAGCCGTCCGGATAGAATGATTGCCGCGCCTGCGAGGCCGGCGCATTCGGCGCGGTACATTCGCCCTCCCAAGCTTCGCCGTCGGCTTGGCGCGCCATATAGGGCATCGGATAGAGGCCGTCCTCCGGCCGGATTTCGATCTCGTACACTGCCTTGTCGCCCGGGGCGGTAGGCTTTTTATGAAAGTTACCCTTGGCGTCGAGATAGCCGTCCGGTGGACCGTAGAGCTCGACGGCGTCGGCTTCGAGCGGATGCGCGGAATGGCATTCGACGTAGACCTTCGCCGGCGCCGCGAGCCGCTGGGGCCGCAGCGCATCGAAACGCGCCTCGGTACCGTCAGCGTTCTTCCGCAGGGGTAGGCCGTATTTGGCGCGTGCCTTGTTGGACGTAACGAGCGGTGGCGAGTTCTGGATCGTCGCTGTTGGCCCAGCCATGTGGGCAATCTTGGGTCTTTTTGACATGCGCAATTCCTTATCGATCGCCAGAGCCGCGACCGCAAAGCCGGCCGGATTGTTTTGCGGTCCCGGCCGGCGCCCGAAACGCGGTGTTGCGAACTAGGTGGCTCGTCACTATTCGGCGGCCTGCCGCATCGCCGCCGCCTTGTCGAGGAATCCGACCAGTTCCTCGGTCGTCATGACGTCGGCAAACAATGTGACCATGTTGTTGAGCGTCGCGTTATGCTCCGCGTCCGTTAAAGCGGCATTGCCGTCGGCGACAAAAATGACCTTGTAGTTCATCTGCATGGCGTCGCGCGCCGTCGACTCGCAGCAGACATTGGTCGCGGTGCCGGTGATGATGAGCGTGTCGATCCCGCGCGCCTGAAGGATCTCGTGGAGCTGCGATGAGCCGGGAACGAAGGCGCCGAACCGGGTTTTGTCGACCACCAAGTCCTCCGGTTGAAAATCAAGGCCCGGCCAGAGTGCAAAGCCGTGGCAGTCCTTGCCGAACGTGTCGATCATGGCTTTACGGCGGCTCGGCGAGGCGAAGTCGGTAAACCAGCTCGACCACTTCACCTGGGTCTCATCATCGATGAGGTAGCGCACGAAGATATTGAGGGCACCCGCGGCGCGTACCGCTTTGGAGATTTCGTTCACATTCGGCACGATATCCCGCGCGACTGGAAGCTCGACCGTGGCGCCAGGCTCCATGAAGCCGTTCTGCAGATCGACAATGATGTGGGCGGTGCGCGTCGGATCGAGATTGGCGAACATGTGGAAACCGTCACGGAATCCGGGGATGCGGTTTAAAACTTCAGGCGACATGGCGATCTTGTGCATGGCAGTCTTCCTTGCTGTGCGCCCGATACGGGCGGGTTGATCGTTCACCGGCCGACAGAGCCGGTATTCGTCACGCTTGCGGGGTGTGATCGCGCTGTCGAACCGCGTCCCCAGACGTACATTTCATTCGGCGGCGATGAAGCTACCGAGCTCCTTTGATTCGCCCAAGGCTTGCGGTGAAACCTCTCCTGTGATCGCGCCTTTTTCGATCAGAAGAACCCGCTCGGAGAGACGGCGGATGAAATCGAGACTTTGCTCGACAACGATGATGGCCAGCCCCTGATAACGGTGCAGCCCGATCAGAATCTCGAGAATCTCCTCGACGATCGACGGCTGGATTCCCTCGGTCGGCTCGTCGAGCAGCAGCAGCTTGGGATGTCCGCACAATGCGCGCGCCAGCGCCAGAATCTGCTGCTCGCCACCGGATAGCGCACCGCCGAGCCGATCGATGATCGGATCGAGCCGCGGAAATCGCGCCAGAACGTCCTTGACGGTGTTGTCCTCGGCGTGGACGCCGTCTTCGACGAAACCCATTCGTAGATTTTCGTAGGCCGTCAGCGTCGGGAAAATCGCGCGTCCCTGCGGGACGTAGCCGAGGCCGGCCCGGGCGCGACGAAACGATGGCAGGTGGCCAATCTCGGCGCCGTTGAATTGGATCTTGCCACGGGTGAGCGGAACTTGCCCGATCAGGGTTTTCAGGAGCGTCGTCTTGCCCATGCCATTATGGCCGAGCACGCCGACGACCTCGTGCTCGCCGACAGTGAAATTGATTCCGGAAAGCACCGGTATGCGGCCGTAGCCGGCGTGAATATTGTTGACTTCAAGCATGCCCGACTGCTCGCATTACGCCGCTACCTGCTTACCGAGATAGACGTCGCGGACCGCCTGATTGCCGAACACCTCCTCGACATTGCCTTCCATCAGGATACCGCCGCGGTCGAAGACGGTGATCCGCCGCGCGATGGTGCGAATGAATGACATATCGTGCTCGACTACGATCATCGGATGCGTGCTGTTGATCTCGCGGATCAACGCGGCGGTGCGCACCCGCTCCTCCTCAGTCATGCCGGCGGCCGGTTCATCCAACAGGATCAAATTCGGTTCGCCACACAGCACCAGTCCCAATTCGACCCATTGGCGTTGGCCGTGCGCGAGTTGGCCCGCCAGTCCATCGGCGAAACGGGCAAGCGAAAGCCGCTCGATCTGAGCTTCCACTGCCGCTGCGATCGACCTGCCCTTTTTGTGGCGCGCCGCGGCGATCCAGAGATTGTCGCGCACCGAGAGCCCATTGAAGACGCTGGGCACCTGCGTCTTGATGCCGATCCCAAGCCGCGCGATCTCGTGCGGCTGCAGCATCGTGATCTCGGTGCCGCGAAACAAAACAGAACCGTCGCTCGGCTTAATCTGTCCGGTGATGAGTTTGAAGAACGTGCTCTTGCCGGCGCCGTTCGGCCCGATCAGGCAGCGCAACTCCCCTTCGGCCAGCGTGAAGTCGACCGAACGGACCGCCTGCACGCCGCCGAAATGCTTGCTCAGTCCGCGCGTTTCGATGAGCGGCGGGCTCATGCCTTTCCCTCGCGGACGGCCTTGTGAGATGATAAAGCCGGCCGGCGGAGCGACAACAGCCACGGCACCAGCCGGTCGGTAATCATCGGTGCAACGCCTTTCGGCACCAGCAGGACAAACAACAGAAGGATTGCGCCGAGCACAACATTGGCGTTGACGAATTGCTGAGTGCCAATCTCCAATGTGAGCCAGGAGATCGCCATGGCTCCGATCACTGGGCCGAGCAGCGTTCCTGACCCGCCGACCATAAGCCAAATGATGATTTGAGCCGATTGGACGACGCTGAAGGCTGTAGGGCTTACGAAATTTCCCCACGCCGTGAACAGACAGCCGGCAAGACCAGCGAGCGCGCCGCCGATCGAAAACGCAACGAGCTTATGCAGGCGCGCGTCGTAACCCAGAAACTCGACGCGTTGCTCGTTTTCGCGCACCGCGACGAGCACCCGTCCGAAGCGGGTTCGCAACAAAATATGCAGTCCGAAATAGACGATCAGAAGCAACGCCATGCACAGAATGAACATGCCTTCCGGGTCAAGCGTATTGTCCGGCTGGAATGGCATATTGAGCGATGGAACATTGGGCATGCCGTTGAAACCACCGAGCATGGCTTCACCAATATGATATTGCGGGCCGGCGGTGGAGTTGACGACATTGTAAAAAATGAGCGTCACGGTGAGGGTAATGACCCCTACATAGACATCGCTGATGCGCGCATAGAACATGAAATAGCCGAGGCCAGCGGCCAGCAGCGCCGGCAGCGCCATCGCGATCAAAATAGGCCCGGTGCTTTCGCCCGTATCGATGACGGCAACCGCATAGGCATAGGCCCCGAGACCAAAGAAGGCCGAATGACCGAAGCAGAGGATGCCGCCATGGCCCCAGATGAATGCAAGGCTGAGCGCGAGGATGGCGAAGATCGCATAGAGTGTGATCTGCAGCAGCGTGAAGAGATCGAGCGCCATCGGCAGGCCGATCAGCAAGGCGATCCCAATAAGGCCGACGGCGACCAGACCGGCGTTGGCCCGCAGGAACGCCGTCATAGGCTGCCCCGGAAATAGCGGCCGGTGATGCCTTGCGGCAGCAAGCGGATGAGGACGATCGCGGCGAGCAGGAGCGCCACTTCGCCATAGACCGGGTTGCTGGCGAAGGTGGCGATCTGGTTGATGACGCCGAACAGCGTGGAGGCCGAAACGGTTCCGATGAGCGGCGCGGCGCCGCCGCCAATCACCGTAATAAACGCGCGACCGATATAGGAGCCGCCGATGCTCGGAAAAACGCCGGAGACGGGAGCGAGGATGCCGCCGGCCAGTCCGGCCAGCGCCGCGCCGAAGGCGAAAGTCACCGCATAGATACGCGAAGTATCGGTCCCGAGAGCCGCGGCCATGTCGGCATTTTGCATGGTGCCGCGCGCCAAAAGGCCGAGGCGGCTCGAGCGCAGAATGATGTAAACGCCGCCGATCGTCGCGACCGACATGGCAATGACAAACAGGTTGTAGCCGCTCGTCTGATATGCGCCGATGGTGATGCCGGGAAGCGGCGTCGGCACACCCTCCGTGGTGTCGCCGAACACCATCGTCAGCACGCCGACGATGAAAAGGCTTAAGCCCCAGGTCGCCAGCATGGTCTCGACCATGCGGCCATAGAGCCGGCGGATGACGAGGCGTTCAATGATGGCGCCGATAAAGGCAACGGCAAACGGCGGGATTATCAGGATCGAAACCCAGATATTGACGTGATGATGGACCGCCCACGCGGCGCTGTAACTGCCCATCACCATGAACTCGCCATGGGCGAGATTGATGATGCGCATCATGCCGAAGACGATGGCGAGGCCGATGCTGATCAGCGCCAGCGTGGCGATGGCATGGATAAAGTCAATCGCGACAACGATTGCCAGATCCAACGCGCGTTTCTCCGCAAGTTAAATGTTCGGTCATGCTGGCGGCAGCGAGAACCGGCCGGCCGCCGCGGCCGCGCGTCATGACGCGGCGCGCGGGGCCGATTCACTGGGCTCAGTCTACCTTGATGATAAACTGCTTGGCTTCGCGTGGATTTTTCTTCAAGTCGCAGACCGCGGCCGTATCTTCGGGCTTTCGCTGCGGGAAGGTCTGGATCAATACGAGCTGCTTATTCTCGGTTTTGGCAAGATGAACGTCGAAGATGCAGTGATGCGTCGCCGGATCGATTGAGACGATACCGCTCGGTCCGTTGATGCTGATGCCGCTTTCGAGCGCCTCTATGAGCTTTTCACGGTTGATCGTGCCGGCTTTCTTGACGCCGGCGGCCCACAGCAACATGCCTTGATAGCTCGCCATGGTCAGATCCGAGATCGGCTGATAGTCGGCGCCGTATTTCGCCTTAAAGCGCTTGAGAAAATCCTTGTTAATCGGATTGTCGAGGCTTTCGAGGTAATTGTAGGCGACGACGACGCCGTTGCTTTCTTCGGGCGTGAGCACCGAAAGCTCGCCGCCGCCGGCAAACGTGGTCGAGGCGATTGGAATCTTGCCGGAGAGTCCGGCGGCATGGAATTGCCGGTAGAACGAGATCGGGCCACCGCCGACTAGCACGGTCATGATCCAATCCGGCTTCGCCGCCTGGATCTTGGAAATCGTGCTGTCGAAATTGGTGGCATCGAGCGGGAAGAATTCCGTGCCGAGTACCTGGCCGCCGCCGTCCCTGACGTATTTCTTCACCCAATCGGAGGTGATCTGGCCGTAATTGTAATCCGCGGCGAGGGTGTAGACCTTCTTGCCCCAGTTCTTCAGGCCATAATTGACAAGGAGCTCCGTATTGTGCGCCGGCGTGACGCCGTCGATGAAAATGTTGCGATCGCAGACGCCGCCTTCGTAGGGCATGTCGTAGAAATAAAGCGTCTTGTATTTGTCGAGCACCGGCCGGATCACTTCGCGCGAGGCCGAGGTGATGCCACCATGCACCACGGAAACCTTGTCCTTCAGCGCGGCCTGCTGGGCGTATTGTGCGTAGAGCTGCATATTGGTCTGGGTATCGAAGCTGATGACTTTGATCGGCCGACCGAGCAGGCCGCCCGCATCGTTCATTTCGCCGACCGCAAAGTTGAGGACGTCGAACATCGGCTTGCCTGCCGCCTCCAGACCGCCGGAGAGGTCATACATGCTGCCGACGACAATCGGATCGGGCGCCGCGGCCGCGCTCTTGATCAGCGCTGGTGCGAACACGCTTCCCGCGACGCCGGCCTTCAATAACGCTCTGCGGCTCATGCTCATGACGAAACGACTCCTTTGGTTTCTGGTTGCCGGTCCTGAAATTGGCCCGACGCCAAATCTCGGGCGCCACGCCGCATTGTTGGCCGTCGGGACTTATCCGTCACACGTCACCGCGGCCCGAGTTGAGGAAGGCTTCACGCGCTCAAGGCACGGCAAAGTTCCATCTGCTCCGTGCCGATGTTAGCGCCACCGCCAACCGTTCCGCTTGCCTCGGACTGCCAATGTGTAGCTCCTGATTGCCAACCGAAGCTTGTGTTGGACGCCCTGGCGGCTTGCCGTACCTCGCAAAAGCCTTCGATCGCCGGCCGAGCCGCCTTTAAAAATTAAAGGCACGCGCGGGTCCTGAATGCGGTTCTAGACAGCGCAGGTGTTTGGCATGCGACGACGCACCAGCGTGTGCGGTGGACAGCCATAAGCCTTTTTGAATGCGCGACTGAAATGAGAAAGATCGGTAAAGCCAAAGCTCAGCGCGGCGTCGGTGACGTGGGCAATATGTCCCTCCGCAAGCGCCTTGTAGCTCGCGGCTAAACGCTGCTGCCAGAGCCAACGGATCGGCGTTGTGTTTTCGGTTGAAAAAAGCCGATGCAAAGTCCGCGGCGCAACATTCTGGGCCGAAGCGATGGTTTCAATCGTCATTTCGGCGTCGTGCAGATTCGCGACCACGTAACGCTTGACCTGTTCGAGCCGATGGCGGCAGCCGGGTTCGCCGTCGGTCGCGCGCCCGAGTTCCACTTCAAGGGTTGTGGTCAGGATGTCGAGCACGGACGCGCATAACCGGCTGGCGATCTCTTCGTCGATCGGCGTTTCGAAGCTGGCCAGTTGCCGCACGACCGCGGCCGTCAACATGCCAAGTTTCGAAGCGCCGGCGATGCGGCGCGCCGTCAAACGATGGCCTCCGGGGAGGCGAGACACCATCAGGGGGCGCGGAATCGTCAACACGATCTCTTGCGTGTCGCCGCCAAATTCAAGTGCAAACGGTTGGGCTTGGTCATAGATGACCAAGTCACCGGCCCGAACGACTGCTGCGCGGCCGTTTTGTTCGATATTGATCTCGCCGCGACAGACCAGGAACAGCATAAAATGATCTCGCGGGTCGCGGCGGATATCTGCGGAACTGCGGATTACTTCTAGGCGGCACGCGGGAATGGATGACGAAACGTCGCTGACCGTGATCGCGCCGAATTGACGTGCCGATATCTGGCCGGCGAACGGTCCACTGACCGGCCGTCGGTATTCGGTCCTTGAATAATTGCGGCAAGTAACCTCATGCCACCGCTCTAGGCGGTCAGCGGGTCCGGAGACGTCATGGGCTCCGACGATATTGTGCACACCGAGCATCCGACCGGCTCCTGCCGAGTTCACCGGTTTCTCGGTCGAGACCCAAGCAAACGCTGTGCCACCCCGCCCGTCCGGCGACAGCGTTGTTTTAGAGTTTTTTGCCCGATTTGACGCCAAGCCCTGCCTTCAAAATGGCGCGCAGAGACAACGTCTCGGCACGAAGAGCCAAGCAAAGGCGGCTAACGACGTGTTATCCGCATAACGTTGAACGAAAGCCGTCGCCGATCGAGAGCTTGAACGACATGAACCGCGGGTATGCGTCCGAATAACGCAACTTACCTGAGGGGCCCGATCGCAACCGCCACGAACGCTCACCGGGAGAAAATCCGATGTCCTTTAAATTGCCGTCGATTGGTCAAGTTCGTACGCTGGGCGATGAGCTTGGCTTCGAAATTAGTGACGATTACGCGAATTCATTCGTCAATTTCATCAAGCCGTTTTCCGACGGCTATCGTCAGCTCGCTGCGCTACCGGACGATGTTCCGCCGATCAAATATCCGCGCGGCGCCTACGGACGACCCGATGAAGCTGACAACAAATACGGCGCCTGGATCGTCAAGACCCAAATCAAGGGCGCTAACAGCGGCAAGCTTGCCGGCAAGAAAATCGCCGTCAAGGATACCTATGCGATCGCCGGCATTCCCCTGACCAACGGCGCCTCGGTGTTGGAGGGTTTCGTTCCGGAATTCGATGCCACGGTCCTGACGCGGCTTCTCGATGCCGGCGCCGAGATTGTCGGCAAATCGGTATGCGAATATTTCTCGTTCTCGGGTGGCGCTGCCACCAGTACATCGGGTCCAGTTCACAATCCGCGCGCATGGGGTCATACGCCGGGTGGCTCTTCGACGGGCTCCGGAGCTTTGGTCGCTGCCGGCGAGGTGGATATGGCGACCGGCGGCGACCAGGCGGGCTCGATCCGCATTCCGGCGTCGCTCTCGGGGGTCGTCGGCATCAAACCGACCTGGGGTTTGGTTCCTTATACCGGCATCATGGGTATGGACCCAACCATCGATCATGCCGGCCCGCTGACGGCCACGGTTGCCGACAATGCGTTGTTCTTGGAAGTTATGGCCGGCGAGGATGGCTACGACTTGCGGCAGCATGGATTGAAACTCGACACCTACACCAAGGCGATCGGGCAAGATATCGCCGGCATGAAGATCGGCGTGGTGCAGGAAGGTTTCGGTCAATACGATTTACATCCCGACGTCGATTCCGGGGTGCGCGCTGCGGCCAAGATGCTGGAATCTCTTGGTGCCCAGGTCGGGGAGATTTCAATTCCATGGCATCCGATCGGCATTCCGATCTGGTCGGCGATCGCGCTCGAAGGAACGCTCCATGCGGTGGTCAGAAGCGCCCTGCCCCGCAACATCGAAGGCGTCTATCCGCTGTCGCTCGCCGGGCGGCTCGGCGCGCTGCGCGACCGCGCCAATGAGTTGCCCGATACCGTGAAAGTCGGGCTCTTGCTCGGCGCCTACACGGAAAAACATTACCACGGCTATTACTACTTCAAGGCGCAGAACCTGCGCCGGCGACTGCGGGCCGCCTACGACAAGGCGCTTGACGAATACGATCTCCTGCTGATGCCAACGACCCGCATGATGGCTTCAAAAATTCCTCCCGCGGATGCGCCGATGGAAGTACTGATGCAGCACAGTTGGGAGCAGATCACCAATACCTGTCCGTTCAACATCACGCATCATCCGGCGATCTCGCTGCCCTGCGGCTTTGGCGAAGGCGAGCGCCCGATCGGCCTGATGCTGATCGCCAAACACTGGCAGGAATTGACGCTTTATCGCGCCGCCGACGCGTTCGAGCGTGCCGGCAATTGGCAGACAATGGGCGCAAACGGACGTAAGAAATAACGAGGCACTGCACGGTCGCCCGATAGTCGAGCGCGCAACCAATCAGCGGAGAAGAAAAAAATGGACGCCGCCACGGCAGTCAAAGTCGCCGCAACGCCCGAAACCGTCAAATTGGGTTTCTTCGATGCGACGACGCCCGCAATCACGACGGTAGCGTCGGGCACCGAGGTTCTGATCGAGACGGTGTCCGGGGACGCGCCGTTTCTACCCACTGAACCAGGTTATGAGATTCTGCCCGAGCATCACCCAATCATCGACGGCGCCGAACGCGGGCCGGGACCGCATTTCCTGACCGGGCCCATCCACGTCGAGGGCGCGCGCTCCGGGGACGTTCTGCAAGTGGATATCCTCGATGTGGTGTTGCGGCAGAACTGGGGTTTCAATCTCATCATCCCTTTGATGGGAACCATCCCGGAGGATTTCCCGGACTTCACGATGCAGATCCTGCCGCTCGATAAGAAAGCCGGCACAGTGCAGCTGCCTTGGGGTGGCAAACTCCCGCTCAGCCCGTTCTTCGGCGTAATGGGCGTAGCGCCGCCCCCGAATTGGGGGCGGATCACTTCGGTCATTCCCCGCGCGATGGGCGGCAACATGGACAACAAGGAACTTGTGGCGGGCACCACGGTGTTCTTTCCGGTTTTTAACGACGGCGCCTTGTTCTCGGCGGGTGACGGCCATGCCGTGCAGGGCGACGGCGAAGTCTGCATCACGGCGGTCGAAACTTCGCTGTCCGGGCGCTTCCGGCTCACCGCGCGCAAGGACATGAAGTTGACAGCACCGCGCGCGGAGACGCCAACCCATTATATTACGATGGGCTTCGACGAGGATCTGGACGACGCCGTCAAACAAGCCCTGCGAGATATGATCCGTTGGATCGGAGAGCTGCGTGGCTTGTCGGCGACCGACGCTTACACCCTGTGCAGTCTGGCTGCGGACCTCCACGTTACGCAGACAGTCAATACGGCCAAGGGCGCTCACTGCATGTTGCCGAAGACCGTTCTAAGCTGAAGAGAAATTGCTCCGAGCCGTTACGCATTTTTTGCTGACGCGATACTCGCCATTTCGAAAACTTCGCCTTCTGTCTCTAACGCGGACTTGGCGCTGGCCAAAGTCAGCTATGATAATCACGACGCTTGCTGATTCGGCGCGGCGCGTCGATGAATGTCGGCTTGGATGAGGTTGGTCAGGCAAATGACAGGCAGGACGGTTTTTGCGGTCGTCGTGGCAGCGGTCTTTCTGTCGAGCGCCTTCGATTACGGCGCCGCGGCCGCTGTCCTCGGCGTGCGGGCAGCGGTTGACCTCCACGCTCCCCGCGCAGTCGCAATCGAACCGGTGGTCATCGAGCCAGTGGTCAATGTCTGCGGAACGAATGGCTGCGCGCCGGTCCAAACGAAGCGCATCACCCATCGCCAGAAAAAACCCGGCAACAACCTGCCGCACCATATCTGAGCGGTAACCGCGGGCGCGCGATTGGCAGCGCGCTACTTGCCTGAAAACGGCGAATCCTCAAGCGTCGCATCGATGAGACGGCGGCAGGCGACAAGTTCATCGATCGCGGTCTGCAATTTGCGCCTGCTCTCGCTATCGATACCCGCGCTGTGCGGCGGCAGGATGCTCGGTTCACGGCGCTCGCCGGCGGTTTCGGCGACTGATGCGACGGGCGGGAAAAACGAAGGCTCGCCGGTTTGGCGCGACCCTGCAAGATTTCGCGCCTCGTCGGATTCAACGTCCCCTTCGTCCGTTTCGTCCCTTTCGTCTCCTCGGGCAGGCAGCGGCGGTTCGGCGCCGGGACGCCAAACGTCCTGCACGAAGGCAAGCCCCTCTTCGCGCAGGATGCGCTGCACGCCGCGGATGGTGTAACCCTCCCCGTAAAGCAGGTGGCGGACGCCCCGCAGCAAATCGACGTCATCCGGCCGGTAATAGCGGCGGCCGCCGCCGCGCTTGAGGGGCCGGATTTGGCTAAAGCGAGTTTCCCAAAAACGCAGCACGTGCTGCGGCACGTTGATTTCGTCAGCCACCTCGCTGATCGTGCGGAATGCGTCCGGCGCCTTGTCCAAGGCCCTACCCCGCCGCTATTTGCCGTTTTCCTTGCCGCCTTCCGGGCCGGAATTGATACGCTGCTTAAGAATGGCCGAAGGCTTGAACACCATGACGCGTCGCGGCGAGATCGGCACTTCCTTGCCGGTCTTGGGATTGCGGCCGATACGTTGGCCTTTCTTGCGCACCACGAACGAACCGAACGACGACAGTTTCACGGTCTCGCCGCGCTCGAGGCAATCGGTGATTTCCTTGAGAACCAGTTCGACGAGCGTGGCGGATTCGGTGCGCGAAAGGCCAACCTTTTGGTAGACCGCCTCGCATAAATCCGCACGGGTGATGGTTTTTCTCGTCATCGCCAGCCCCCACTCTCGGCGATCGATGCCAATCGATGATCGTATCGTACTGAATTATCAACGATATTAGCTTGTCGAGGGCCGGTCAACGGCCTTCCACACCCGTCATTGAAACGTCATTTACCAGCGCACCAGGGCCGCGCCCCAGGTAAAACCGCCGCCCATTGCCTCCAGAAGCAACAGATCGCCGCGCTTGATTCGGCGATCAGCGACCGCGTCGGCCAGCGCCAGCGGTATGGACGCGGCCGAGGTATTGCCGTGGCGATCGACCGTGGTGATGACTTTGTTCGGCGGAATGCCGAGCTTGTGCGCGGAGCCGTCGATGATTCTTTTGTTGGCTTGATGCGGCACGAACCAGTCAATATCGGCGACGGTCATGCCGCTTGTTTTGAACGCGTCTTCGACCACGTCGGTGATCATCGCCACGGCATGGCGAAAAACCTCGCGGCCTTCCATGCGCAAATGGCCCACGGTGCCGGTCGACGACGGCCCGCCATCGACGTAGAGCTTCGATTTATGGCGACCGTCGGAACGCAGCCGTACGGTCAGCACACCGCGGTCCTCGGGTTTGCCAGGAAGCTCCTGCGCCTCGATCACAACCGCGCCGGCGCCATCGCCGAACAACACGCACGTGCCACGGTCGCTCCAGTCGAGGATTCGCGAGAACGTCTCCGACCCGATCACCAAGGCGCGCGAGAACGCGCCCGACTTCAACAGTCCGTCGGCAATCGCGAGTCCATAGACGAATCCTGAACACACCGCCTGCATGTCGAAGGCAGCGCCGCCGGTAATCCCGAGATCGGCCTGGACCGACACGGCGGTCGCCGGAAAGGTGTTGTCGGGCGTCGAGGTGGCGAGGACGATGAGGTCGATCTCCTGCGGAGCAAGTTTTGCATGCGCAAGCGCCGCGCGCGCCGCCAGCGTCGCCATGCTGCCGGTCGTTTCGCCGGCCGCGGCAATGCGGCGCTCATGGATGCCGGTGCGCTGTACAATCCATTCGTCCGACGTGTCCACTTTGCGCGCCAGTTCGGCGTTGGTAAGGACCTGATCCGGCAGATAGCTGCCGCAGCCAAGCACCACGGATCGGCGAACGCTCACGAGACGGCTCCGCCAAGCGCGGGCTGCGGCTCAAGATCGGGGCGGTCGAGGGCCGCCGTGATTTTCGCCAGCAATTGGTCGCGCACCACGCCATAGCCGAGTTCGATCGCGGCGGCGAAGCCTTCGGCATCGGTTCCGCCGTGACTCTTGATGACGATGCCGTTGAGGCCAAGAAAGACGCCGCCGTTGACGCGGCGCGGGTCCATGCGGTCGCGCACTTGCCGGAATGCCGAGCGCGCGAACAGATAGCCGATGCGCGCGCTCAGCGAGCGTGTCATGGCGGCGCGCAGATATTCGGCGATCTGGCGCGCTGTGCCCTCTGCGGCCTTGAGCGCAATGTTGCCGGCAAAACCCTCGGTGACGACGACGTCGACTCTACCCATGCCGATATCGTCGCCTTCGACAAAACCCAGATACTCGAAATCGGGCGATTGCTTTTCGCGCAGGATGCGCCCGGCTTCGCGTACCGGCTCCAGACCCTTCACCTCTTCGACTCCGATGTTGAGAAGGCCGACGGTCGGTCGCTCGAGCCCGAACAAGATTCGCGCGGTTGCAGCGCCCATCACCGCCAGATCGACGAGATGCGCCGCATCGGCGCCGATCGAAGCACCGACGTCAAGCACGATCGATTCACCGCGTAACGTCGGCCACAACGCCGCGATAGCAGGCCGATCGATCCCGGCCAGCGTTTTGAGCTCGAATTTCGACATGGCCATCAGCGCGCCGGTGTTGCCCGCCGAGACCACCATATCGGCGTCCCTCTTCCTGACCGCTTCGATCGCGAGCCACATCGACGATTTGCGACGTCCGTAGCGCAGCGCCCGACTGGGCTTGTCCTCCATGCGCACCGCGACCTCGGCGTGAAAGAGCCGCGAAGCGGATTGCAATGCCGGACGCTCAGCAATCAAAGGCGCCACCAATGCCGTGTTGCCGAAGAACAGAAACTCGCTCTGCGGGTAATGCGCCAGCGCCAACTCGGCGCCGGCCACGACTATCGCCGGGCCATGGTCTCCGCCCATGGCATCAAGAGCAATACGGATCATTTGCGACATCGATGTCCGCGGTCTTACACCATGATGCGGTTTAGCAAATCATGGCGAGGAGCTTTTTGCATACGCATGATCTCTTCGCGGAAAATCGGCGGGCGCGCTCTTACGTCACGCTCCAGATCCGGACATTGGGAATTCGACACCGAATCGGACAATAGCGGTTCGGGGGGCGCGGAAACAACTGCCATCAACGACCACCATCGTCCTGCTTAAGCGGAGCGAGGACGGCGAATGGACCCTCGTCGGGCTCGGCATTCTGGGGCGGCTCGAACACCGCTCCCGGCTTGCGCGGATAAGGATCGAGCCCGAGGATGAGGAATTCGGTGGCGATCGCTCCAAGGTCGATCGATCCCCCGACTAACGGCTCAGCGTTGCCCAAGCTCGCGTCGGCCACCTCGCCTTGCTGACCTTCGCCGGCGGCGGCGGATTGCGGCAGGAACAAGAGATCGATGTCTTCGGCAACTTCATTCGTCAGCGGTTCGAGCGTCACCACACAGGTTTGACCGACCGTCGCCGAAATCCGCCCCGCGACATGCAAGCCGCCGTCGCCGTGCCGGCGCAACTCGAAACTCGCCTCAAAGCGCGGCAGGTCGATCAATCCCGCAACGCGGGCTGTGGCAGCACGGACGTCGGCATCCGCAACAAGCTCGAAGTTTTCACCGGCCTCGGCCACATCGTCGACCGCAACAGCCACCCGCCAAGGCACCAACTTTTCAGGTTTGTGTTCAGACATGCGAAAAGGCCTCCGGACTGGGAAGGTGCACTTTGCCGGCGAGGAGTACCTCCTCCGCCTCGGTGTCGAGCTGCCCCTTCAGTGCGCGCGCATAACCCGCGAGCCGCGCCGCCCTCTCATCGGCACCCACAACCCCAAAGATATTGCGCGCAAACGCCTTCTCAAGTTCCTGACCGTCCGGAACCGCAACGGCGGCGCAATAGGCCGCCTGCCGGCCATAAAATGCCTCGCCGAAGCGGCGCATCCTTTTCGGAACCGCCAAATCACCAACGCCCATCTCACGTAGATTATCATCGAGGTCACGGCAAAACACGTCGAAGAGCTGCTGGCCGACGGAGGAGGCCGCTGGCCCCCGCCCCAGGCAGTGCAAGAACAACACCAGATGCAGCACAATCAGTTCAAACCGGCCCTCCACTGTGTCGGGGACCCCAAAATCGCTGTAAAAGGCTGGCTGGCGCGCCTGCGCCACGATGGCGCCATAGAGCGCAAGGATGTTGCGGTTACGCTGAGCGCGCCGAAACGCTGTTAAGATCATAGAGATAGCTCGCTTGAACGAAGACCCGACTGTCCGATCCGGCTTAAGCGTTGGCGAATTGCCATTCGGACATTTTGGGGGTACGGCAGGCAGCCGGCGGAGACAAGGTGGAAGGCCAGGAATGCGGGGCGGTCGGGGCGACATTGTACATAGCCGGAAAAGCGGCGTGATCGCGGTTGCTGCCGTGATTGCGGCTCTGGCGCTCCCGCTCGGTGGCTGCTTCTTCGGTGAAACGTTCCAGCGCGGCTACGTCCTTCCCGACGGTGCGCTTGAGCAAATCCGGCTCGGTGCCTCGCAGGAACAGGTGCTGATCGTGCTCGGCACGCCCTCGACCGTCGCCACCGTTTCCGGCGAGGCCTTCTATTACATCTCGCAAAAGGCGGAACGCCCGGTCTCGTTCATGCCGACCTCCGTCACCGACCAACGCGTGATCGCGATCTACTTCGACAAAGACCGGCGAGTGCAACGCGTGGCGTCGTACGGCCTCAAGGACGGCAAAGTATTCGACTTCATCAGCCGCACGACGCCGACCGCCGGGTCCGAACTGACCTTCGTCCAGGCGCTCTTTCACACGATCTCGAACGCTCACCTCGGTCTACCGCTCTGACGCGCTGACGCCACGACTGCGCCGCCGCCGTCCGTGCGGAACTCGCGCTTAGTGCGCCAGCACCGCAAGCAGCAGCAGCGCCACGATGTTGGTGATCTTGATCATCGGGTTGATCGCAGGACCTGCCGTGTCCTTGTAAGGATCGCCAACCGTGTCGCCGGTGACGGCGGCTTTATGCGCGTCCGATCCCTTACCGCCGTAATGACCGTCCTCGATGTATTTCTTGGCATTGTCCCAAGCGCCGCCTCCGGATGTCATGGAGATGGCGACGAACAAACCGTTGACGATGACGCCAAGCAACATGGCGCCGAGCGCGGAGAAGGCCGCCGACTTGCCCTGCGGGCCGCCGCCGGCGATGAAGTAAATAACGAAGTAGCCGACGATTGGCGACAACACCGGCAACAGCGACGGCACGATCATCTCTTTGATCGCAGCGCGGGTGAGTATATCGACGGCGCGGCCGTAATCGGGCTTGTCTTTGCCCTGCATGATGCCCGGCCGCTCACGGAACTGGCGCCGTACCTCCTCGACGATTGAGGAAGCCGCGCGGCCGACAGCAGTCATGCCCATCGACGCGAACAGATATGGCAGAAGGCCGCCGAACAGGAGGCCGACTACGACATACGGGTTGGTGAGGGAGAAATTGAGCGAGACACCCTCGAAATAGGGATGCGCATTCGCGGTCGAGGTGAAGTACGTCAAATCCTGATTGTAGGCGGCGAACAGCACCAGTGCGCCAAGTCCCGCCGAACCGATCGCGTAGCCCTTGGTCACGGCCTTCGTGGTGTTGCCGACGGCGTCCAGCGCGTCGGTCGATTTGCGCACCTCTTTGGGCAGGCCGGCCATCTCGGCGATGCCACCGGCATTGTCGGTGACCGGACCGAAGGCGTCGAGCGCGACGACGATGCCGGCGAGCGCCAGCATTGTCGTTACCGCAATGGCGATCCCGAACAGGCCGGCGATGTTGTAACTGACCAGGATGCCAGCGATGATCACGAGCGCGGGCAGCGCGGTCGATTCAAGCGAGATGGCAAGGCCCTGGATGACGTTGGTGCCGTGGCCGGTCACCGAGGCAAGCGCGATCGAATGCACCGGCCGATAGTTGGTTCCGGTGTAGTATTCGGTGATCACGATGATCAGCGCCGTCACGGCAAGGCCGGTGATGCCGCAATAAAAGAGCTGCGCGCCGGAATAGTCGACGCCTTGCAGCGGACCGAAGCCGATGAGGTAGTGCGTCACGCCGGCGATGCCGAGCAGCGACAAAATCGCCGTCGCTATCATGCCCTTGTAGAGCGCACCCATGATCGACTGACTGGCGCCCAGCCGCACGAAGAAGGTGCCGATGATCGAAGCAATAATGCAAACGCCGCCGATCGCGAGCGGGAACGTCATCATCTTCAGGACCATCGCCGGACTGACCGGGCTGAAGAAGATCGCCGCGAGGACCATGGTCGCAACCGTGGTCACGGCGTAGGTTTCGAACAAATCGGCCGCCATGCCGGCGCAGTCGCCGACGTTATCGCCGACATTGTCGGCGATGGTAGCCGGATTGCGCGGATCGTCCTCGGGTATGCCGGCTTCGACTTTGCCGACCAGATCGCCGCCGACATCGGCGCCTTTGGTGAAGATGCCGCCGCCAAGCCGCGCGAAGATCGAAATGAGCGAAGCGCCGAAGCCGAGCGCTACCATCGCATCGACCACCGTGCGGTCGTTCGGCGCGAAATGCAGCGGACCGATCAGGAAGCTGAAATAAAGCGTCACCCCGAGCAAGGCGAGCCCCGCGACCAACAGCCCGGTGATGGCGCCGGCGCGGAAGGCAAGTTCCAGCCCGCCGGCAAGCGAGCCGATCGCAGCTTGCGCGGTGCGTACGTTGGCGCGCACCGAGACATTCATGCCGATGAAGCCCGCTGCCCCGGACAGGATGGCGCCCACTGCAAATCCGACGGCGACCAACCAGCCGAGTAAAAAGCCGACAATGAGAAAAATCACGGCGCCGACGACGGCGATCGTCGTATATTGCCGCCGCAGATAGGCTTGCGCGCCCTCGCGCACGGCGGCCGCGATTTCCTGCATTCGCGCGCTGCCGGGATCGGCGCGCATCACCGACACTGTGGCCCAAATGGCGTAAACGAGCGCCAGCACGCCGCAGAGAACGATAAGCCACAACGTCGTCATGAAGGGACCCCGGTTGATGGAGGCCAGAGGTGAGCCCGGCCCTGAAGGAATGCGCGCCCCGCACATGCCGCGCGTCGGGCGTAAATCGGCGCGGACATTGCCAAAAATGAACGCGCGGTGCAACGGCGCTGAGCGTTTTTCGCACGCCGAATTTCGACGGCATTATAAGCCTTTGGGCGGGGGCCACCAGTTCAGAACCGCAACGCAGCGGTGTGCCGAACCGTCAGCGCGCGGGTTTCTGCCACCGTGTGGGCACCCAGTTGGCCAAGGGCGGCCTGGGTTTCGTCGATCAACAGATCGATGACGTGTCCGGGCCCCTCCGGGCCCAGCGCGCCCAATCCCCACAGAAAGGCTTTGCCGGCGAAGGTGGCGGCAGCACCGAGCGCGCATGCCCGCATCACATCGGCGCCGCTACGCACGCCGGAATCCATCATCACCGTCGCGCGGTCGCCGACCGCACGGACAATCGCCGGGAGCGCGTCGATTGGCGCCGGCAAGGCTTCGATCTGACGGCCACCGTGATTGGAAACAATGAGGCCATCGGCGCCGAGCGATACCGCCCGCTCGGCATCCTGCGGATGCAACACGCCTTTGACGATCAGCGACCCTTTCCAGAGGTCGCGATATCTCGCCACCTCCTCCCAGGTGAAGGCGCCGCCCATTGCCCGTCGCACGAAAGCGACGAGTTCGGACAGCGATGCGCTTTCACCGACGTAGGGTCGAAGATTGGCAAAGCGTGGAATGCCGTTCTTGCGAACCGCCATGATCCAGGGCGGCGACCGCATCGCCTGCATGACGATGCGGGGGCTGACCACGAACGAGCCGGCCATTCCGTTCGCCGCTTCGCGGGGCCGCGTCGTGCGCACCGGCACGTCGAGCGTCAACATCAACGACCGGCAACCGGCGGCTTCCGCACGGCGCACCAGATCGAGGCCGATGGCATGGTTATCGTTGGCGAAACGATAGAGCTGGAACCAAAAAACATCGGGCGCAGTTGCGGCGACTTCTTCGATGGTGGCGCCGCCGACTGTGCTGAGCACGTAAGGCACGCGCGCGCTTTGCGCGGCGCGGGCGAGATGAAGGTCGGCGCCCGGCCAAACGATCGAGGGGCCGCCCATCGGCGCCACCCCGATGGGCGCCGCGTAGCGGCGGCCGAGCAATTCCACATCGCAAGGCGGCAGCGACGGCATGACGCCATAGCGCGGCACTATCTCGATTGCATCAAGCGCCGCCCAATTGCGTTTGATCCCGGCGTCGTCCTTGCCGGCTCCGCCGTCGGCGTATTCGAAAGCGAAATACGGAATGCGACGGCGCGCGTGCCGGCGCAGGTAGTCGATAGTTGGATAGCGCCGATGCAGCGCGGCGTAGCGCGGGTTTCCGCTGCGGCTCACCAGCGGCTTATGCTGCGGCGAAACGACGGCCGTCGTGTCGTGCATTCGGCGCTCCTCCCGGAAACGCCAGTATAGCGCGGTTGCGCGCATTGGCTTTAATTTCAGCGCGGCCAGAGAACTCCGACGAACGCGGATGCGGTAGGGCGACGGCTCAACCGGGCAAGTCCGCCGCCAGAACCTTTTTCCGGCCCTTCTCGCGAATCCCCTGTCCCGCGGCGCGTTCATCCGGTCGGGCCGGCGTATTGTAGGCCCAGGTCATATAAACACCGCCCCACGTGAAGCCGCCGCCGAACGCGGCGAGCAACAGCCGATCGCCGGCCTTGAGCCTGGTCTCGTAATCCCACAGGCAAAGCGGAATCGTAGCCGCGGTGGTATTGCCGTATTTGTGAATCGTCACCATGACCCGCTGCGGCGGCAAACCGATCCGCTCGGCGGTCGCCTCAATAATGCGGCTGTTGGCTTGATGCGGGACCAGCCAGTCGATGGTGTCCTTGCTCAGATGATTACGCGCCATCAATTCGGTCGCGACGTCGGCCATGCGCGCGATCGCGAACTTGTAGACAGCGGCGCCTTCCTGATGGACGTAATGCAAACGCTTGGCGACGGTTTCCGCCGTTGGCGGCATGCGGCTGCCGCCGGCCTTCTGATGCAGGTGCTTCATGCCGGCGCCGTCGGATGCGATAAGCGTGTCGATGATGCCGTGTTGGCGGCTCGGCTCGAGTAATACCGCACCGGCGCCATCGCCGAACAGGACGCAGGTGGCGCGGTCGGTATAGTCGATGATCGAGGACATCTTGTCGGCGCCGACCACGATGACCTTGCGGTAGCCGCCATTCTCGACAAATTGCGCGGCGATGGTCAGCGCGTAGATAAAGCCCGAACAGGCGGCTTGAACGTCAAAGCTGCCGACACCGCGTATCTCCGCCATGTCGCAGATCAAATTGGCGGTCGAGGGGAACACGAAATCCGGTGTCGTCGTGGCGCAGATCAGAAGATCGACCTCGCTCGGCGCCGTGCCGGTCTTTTTCAGCAAACCACGCACGGCCTCGGCGGCCATGTGTGAGGTTCCCAGCCCTTTGCCCTTGAGGATATGACGTTCCTTGATTCCAGTGCGCTCGACGATCCACTGATCGCTTGTGTCAACCATTCGCGCCAGTTCGGCATTGGTCAGCACGTCCGGCGGCACATAGCCATGAACGCCGGTGATCGCGGCGCGGATCGCGGACTTGGGCTTGTTGATTTTCTTGGTCATACCTACGCGGGACTTGCCTACGCGAGATTTGGGCTGAAACGGGGCGGCTTTTCGTTAGCAGGATGGTTATGGCATTGATAGCGGGCCGCCGAAAATAACTCGTTAACTTTTACCCGCGGCGATGACGGCGAGGTTACGCCGGCCGTGGCGCGCGAGGTCAAGCACAATTGCCGCAGCCTTGGCGCTGGGCGGCTCATCAACCGTTATAATGCGGTCGAGCCGGGCGAAACCCTCGATCTGCCGGGCACGCTCGGGTGTTTCGGCAAGCAACGGGGCCAGAGCGTCGGTTAGATGCGACGGCGTGCAAGCCCGCTGCAAAAACTCGGGGACGATATTTTCGCCAATAACCAGATTGGCGAGGATTATGCTTGGAAGACGGGCACGCAGCCTGATGAGCCGGGCAATCATCTCCTCGAGGAGCGGCACGCGGTAGGCGGCAACGGTCGGCACGCCGGCCAGCGCAAGTTCAAGCGTAACGGTACCGGACGCGGCGAGCGCGGCGCGTGCTGTCCGGAAGGCGGCCCACTTTTGTGCCGGCGCGGTCACGATATGCGGCTTGATTGCCCAGCGGGCGACGCCCTCGCGCACCTGTTCTTCCAGATGCGGCACCGTCGGCAACACCAGCTCCATCGCTCCGGCGCGTGAAGCGGTGAGCGAAAGCGCTTCGCCAAAGATCGCGAGCAGACGGCGAATTTCGCTCGCCCGGCTGCCCGGAAGCACGAGAACCACGGGAGGGTTTGCACGCCGGCGCAGCGCCTCGTCGGCGTTCGGACGCAGCACCATGAGGCGCTCGATCAGCGGATGACCGACGTAGGTGCACGGCGGGCCGCCTAGCCGCGCATGTGCCGCGGGTTCGAACGGAAGGATGGCGAGCACGTGATCGACGTATCGGCGCATTGCGCGCGCGCGTCCGGATCGCCACGCCCACACCGATGGCGAGACGTAATCGACAATCGGGATCGCGGGTGCATTGCTGCGCACGCGGCGAGCGACCCGGTGGGTAAAGTCGGGACTGTCGATGATGACGAGCGCGTCGGGGCGCTCGGCGATGATGGCGTCCGCTGTTTCACGGATGCGGCGCAGGATAGTCGGCAGTCGGCGCGGGATTGCGCTCACGCCGATGATCGACAGCGCGTCAATCGGAAACGGGCTTGGGATTCCCGCCGCTGCCATAGCGCGTCCGCCGACGCCGGCAAGCCGAAGCGCGCCGCCTATCGCGACAAGCGCCTCCGCCAATGCCGCTCCCAGCGCGTCGCCGGATTCTTCGGCGGCAACGAGGTAGATCGACAGCGGTCGCGGCGGCGGCGGTTCGTTCATCCGGTCGCGCCCTCGCGCACGCCGACGAAAAAAATCTTCTCGCGGTCGGCGGCCGCGACGACGCGCTCCGGTTCCGCAATGATGGTGCTGCCGGCAGTGACGGCGACGCCGGCGAGACCCGCGCGCGCGACGTTTTCGACGGTTTGCGGCCCGATGGCCGGCAGATCGAAACGCCGATCCTGACCGGGCTTGGGCGCCTTGACGAGGACGCCGACGCCTGCCGGGATAGTCACGCGCCCTTGCCGTCGCAAATCGGCGATGCGCGCGAGCAAGTTGTCGGTGCCTTCCGCGGCTTCGACCGCCAGCACGTGATTATTGGCGACAACCGCGGCTTGGCCGACGTCGAAAGGCCCCAGCGCGGCGATTAACTCAAGCCCGCGCGCGATGTCGGTGCTGTCGCGCGCCGACGGTAGCAAGGCCCCGAGCACGCCCTCGGGCACGATGATCTCCGGCGCCACGTCGGCGACGCCGATCATCTTGACGCCGCCATCCTCGATCAGTTTTGCGAGCCCCGATAACAGCCGATCGTCGCCGCCGCGGAAATACTGAACCATGCGCGGCATCAAGCGGATCGACTGCCAGTCAAGACGTATCTGCGAAAGCGGCGGCCGCAGCAGCGTGCCGATGAACAGCGCCTCGCGGCACTGCTCGGCGCGGCAAAGACGGAAGAACCGACCGGCCTGCCCGATCGCGATCCAATGGTGTGCGTAGCGCTCGACGACGATGGGATCGGCCCAGCCGCGTACCGCGAACATCACCGGCCGGCGGCCGCGCCGCGCGACGGCTTCGGCGATCGCGCCGGGAAAGCTGCCGCCGCCGCAAATGATCGCCAGCGGATCCGATCCGGCGGCTGCATCGGTCGTGGCCGCCTCGTCAGGACGCATCGTCGCTGTTCTCGTCGGGCACCTGCTTGCCGCGCGGGCGCATCAGCGGCCGCTTGCCGCCGGCACGAATGAAGGCGACGACTTTTTCGACCAGGGCATCACCGGCGAAATCGCGCGCGATGGCATCGACGCGCTCGGCAAGGGGGCCCTTGACAAAAAACAGTTCACGATAGGCACGGCGCAGCCGGTGCATTTCGTCACGCGTCGCGCCGCGCCGACGCAATCCGACGATGTTGAGACCGACCAACGCGCCGGTTTGCCCGAGTGCGAACCCGAACGGTATGATGTCGTCGCGGGCGGCCGACATGCCGGCCATCATGACGCCCTCGCCGATGCGCACGAATTGATGAATGGCGACGTGACCGCCGAGGAACGTGTGATCCCCGATTGCAACGTGGCCACCGACCATGGCGTTGTTGGCAAAGGTCACGTCGTCGCCGATCACGCAATCGTGCCCAACGTGAGAGCCGGCCATGAAAACGCAGCGGTCGCCGATGCGGGTAATTCCTCCGCCGTCTTCGGTCCCGGTATTCATGGTGACGCTTTCGCGCACTTCACAATTCGCACCGACGATAAGCTGGGTCGCTCCGCCGCGATAATGCACCGATTGCGGCGGCGTACCGAGCGACGCAAACGGATAAATCACCGTGCCCTTGCCGATACTGGTAACGCCGGTAACATTGACGTGGCCGATTAGCCGCACGCCGCCGGCGAGTTCGACCTGCGGGCCGATCAAACAATAGGGGCCGATCTCGACGTCGGCGGCGAGACGCGCGCCGTCGCTCACGCGCGCGGTCGGGTCGATCGCCATCTATTCCTCGATAACCGCGCCGAGTTCCGCTTCGGCGATCAGCGTGTCGCCAACCTTGGCTTCGCCGCGGTACCACCACATGTTGCGGCGGCGTGCGAGCTTGTTGACATGGTATTCGAGCGTGTCACCCGGCACCGCGGGCTTGCGGAATTTGGCCTTATCGATCGTCAAGAAGAACACCTTGCGCGGAATCTCCCGCGGCTCCATCAGCCGCAAGCACAATATGCCGGCCGTTTGCGCCATGCCTTCGACCAGGAGCACTCCGGGCATAACCGGGTTTTCCGGGAAATGTCCGAGGAATTGCGGCTCGTTGATGGTGACGTTCTTGATACCGATTCCGTGCTCGTCGCCGCGAATATCGGTCACACGATCAATCATGAGGAACGGGTAGCGATGCGGCAACAGCCGCAAGATTTCGCGAATCTCGGCGACACCGAGGGTTTCGCCGCTCATTCGTCCTCCTTTCGCGCGTTGGCTCCGCCGCGCGCCAGGCGGCGCAAAGCCGCGACCATCTTCCACCACTCGCGTACCGGCACCGCTGGGATGCCGATCCAACGCGCGCCCGCGGGCACGTCCGACATCAGTCCGGACTTCGCCCCGATCATGGCGCCGGCGCCGATGGTCAGATTGTCAACGAGACCGGCTTGCCCGCCCATCATGACGAAATCTCCGACCTTGACGCTGCCCGAAATGCCGGCCTGCGAAGCGATCAGACAATGCCGCCCGATGACGACGTTGTGCGCGATTTGGACAAGATTGTCGATCTTGGTGCCCTCGCCGACAACCGTATCCCGCGTCGAACCGCGGTCGATCGTCACGTTGGCGCCGATCTCGACATCGTCCTGAATGATGACGCGGCGGGTCTGCGGAATTTTTTGATGTCCACGCGGCGACGGCAGAAAGCCGAAACCGTCCTGACCGATGCGGGCACCTGGATGGATGATCACCCGGTCGCCGATCAAGGCATGCTGTACGGTCACGCCGGCGCCGACCGCACAGTGACGCCCAATGGCGACTTGCGGGCCGATCACCGCGCCGGCCGCAATCAGCGTTCCCGTTCCAACCTCGGCGCCGGGTCCGATTACCGCCAGCGGATCGATAGTCACGCCCGTCTCGATGCGCGCCGACGGATGGACTTGCGCGCTGGCGGCGCGGCCGCTCGCGCCGAACAACGAGAGCGGTTGCAGTGCGGAAGGAAACAAGGCTCGTGTTACTGCGACGAAGGCCCGATAGGGCTCCTCGGTTATCAAAACCGCCAGACGATCCGGCGCGCCAGCCTCGAACCGGGGCGCCAGCAAGCACACGCCGGCGCCGGTGGCGGCGAGGTCGCCTGAATATTTGGCGTTGTCGAGGAAAGCGATGTCGGACGGTCCCGCGGCGTCGAGCGGCGCAATGTTGCTAATGCGCCGGTCAAGCGGCGTGCCGGAACGCGGCGTGGCGCGCGTCAAAGCCGCGACCTCGGCGATCGTCAGCTCGCGTTTATCTGAGAAGAAGCTCGGCATGCGCTCGGTCTCGACAGAGCTAGCCAACCGCGATCAGAACCGGGCGCCGCCGCCGAACTGGAACCATTGGACGCGGTCGTAGGACTGTTTCAAAATGGGATAGGCCAAATCGAAACGCAGTGGGCCGAATGGCGAATCCCAGATTATGCTGGCGCCGACGGATACGCGGGGAGCCGGGAGTTGGCGTACGTCAGCGCGCAGTTGCCGCAATTGTACACGTACCCGGTCGACGTCGTTATGGGGCCGTTGACTTCGCCGTTGGCCGGCCAAGACGTCTCGCCTTTGTAACCCCATTCCGAGCCGGAATCGATGAACACCGCGCCGCGCAAACCGGCGTCCTTCGGCAGGAAGTAGAACGGATATTGCACTTCGAGACTGGCGCCCCAATACATCGTGCCGCCAATGGCGTCGTTTGCGGTGCCCGACGTCGTTTCGCGCGGACCAATGCCGGCCGGCTCAAAGCCGCGGACCAGATTGGGGCCCATCTTGAAATCGTCGAGCATGCGCACGTAATTGTCGACGCCATTTTGATTGCTCAAGCCGAGCATGTCGCCACCCTGCAGATGCAAGACGCCGACGAGATCGGAGACGATTTCGTAATAGCTGCGGAAATCGGCAACCGAGCGCATGTAATAAGCGTCGCCGCCGAGTCCCGCGAAATCCTGACCAAAATTGAAAAGCAGACCGCTGGTCGGGCGCTTGTTGTTATCGAGCGTGTTGTAGGTGAACCCATAGCCTGCCATCGACGTCAGATAGCCGCCCTCCGAGAGTTCCAGCCGCACCGGCAACGAGGCGATGTAAAAAGGCACACCATTGATGTTCAGGCAGTTCGTTTGCGCGCCTGCTGCCGCGTTGGCGGTATAGCCCGGATAGGCCGCGGCAATGCCACCCGGCGACGCTGCGGCCGCCGCAAGTGCGTTCACCGTCGGAAAAGTGGTCGTGAAATTCGGGTTGATGTTGTTACACTCGTCCAAGTCCGAGTTCAGATTGATTTCCTGCCAATAAACCGAATAGCGAAGCTGAAAACTCAAATCCTCGCGCAATGGGACGCCCATCTTCAGCGTGGTGCCTATGTTGGTCGATCCATATGACAAATAGGGACTCGCGAGGGTCTGCCGGGCAAACAAGTCCATGCCGCCGGAAAGGCGCTCATCGAACAAATATGGCTCGACGAAATTAAGCTCGACGCCGCGGATATACTGACCGAACGTGACTGACGCCTTGGCGAAGCGTCCCGTTCCGAGCAGATTGCGCTCGGAAATAGACACCTGCCCCATAAAACCATCGGCGGTCGAGTAACCGCCCATGACCGAAAAATCGCCGGTCGCCTCCTCCTGGACTTCGACGTTGATCACCACGCGGTCCGGCGCCGAGCCCGGCTCGTTGGTGATCTTCACGTTTTTGAAGAAGTTTAGATTCTTGATGCGCCGCTCGGCCCGGTCGATGAGGGCGCGGTTGTACGGATCGCCTTCGGAAATATCGAACTCACGCCGGATCACGTAATCGCGGGTACGGGTATTGCCGTGGATGTTGATGCGCTCGATATAGGCGCGCACGCCTTCATCCACGACGAAAACGACGCTGACGGTGCGATTTTGCGGATTGCGGTCGCCGCGCGGTCGTACCGTCGCGAAGGGATAGCCGTGCCTGGTGATCTCGACGGTCAGGTCCTCGACCGTCTTCTCGATCGCGTCGCCGTTGTAGACGTCACCCGTTCTCATCCGCAGGGCGGAGCGTACCGCATTCGGATCGACCGCGCGGATGTTGGACTGGATGTCGACGGTGCCGAAATGATAGAGCGGCCCCTCCTCGATCGTAAACGTGATGATGAAGCCCTTCTGGGCCGGATCGTATTCGCCGGTGGCGGAAACGACCTGCACGTCGGCATAGCCGTGACTGAGGTAGAAGCGCCGGATCAGATCGCGATCGGCCTCGATGCGATCCGGATCATAAACGTCAGTGGTTTGCAGAAAGCTCAGGAAATTCGACGTTGAGGTCTTAATCACCTCTTTCAGCCGTGAGGCGGAGTAGGCCTTGTTGCCGATAAAATTGATGGTTTTGACGCCGGTTTTCTCGCCTTCCTTGATCTCGAAAATCAAATCGACTCGGTTGTTCGGGCGTTCAATGATTTTAGGAACGACCTGAACGTCGAAGCGCCCGTTGCGGTGATAAACTTCGATGATGCGCTGGACGTCAGCCTGCACGGTCGGGCGCGACAGCGTGCCGCGCGCTTTCGACTGAATTTCTTCCTGCAGCTGCTCGTCCTTGATCTTGTTGTTACCCTCGAAGACAAGCCGATCGATCACCGGCGCTTCGACGACGGTCACGAGCAGCCGGCCGCCGGATTGGGAAATACGAATGTCCTGAAACAGCCCGGAGGCGTAAAGCGCCTTGAGCGCGGAATTGATCTTGCCGGCATCGAGACGCTCGCCCGGCGCCACTTTGAAGTATGTGCGGATGGTATCGGCTTCGACCCGTCGGTTACCCTCGACGGCGATAGAAGTGACGTTCGCGCCGGATTCACCGGGTTGCGCAAGCACCCGACCCGACGACGCTCCAAACGCAATAATCACCCCGAGGACCAAGCCGGCCACGACCAGCCCCCGTCTCACCCGCACACACATGTCCATGCGCAAAGCGCCCTTATACCCCTCGTGGCCGCCCCCAGTGGCGGGCTATCGCAGTCTCCCTCAGCTTACGTCTCCAATTCGTGACGAATCCCCCCGCCGTTGTTTTGGCGCACGATTTCACCTTGAGCCACCTTCGCGCCCCACCGCAAGGCAGCCGCCTAAGACGTTGTCAGGTGAACGATGTCATTGAAAGTTGCAAATATCATCAACATCAGGACAATCGCGAGACCGATGCGGAAACCCACCTCCTGGGCTCTTTCCGACAGTGGCCGGCCGCGAACTCCCTCGATGAAATAGAACAAAAGGTGACCGCCATCGAGCAGCGGGATCGGGAATAGGTTCAAAAGCCCGATGGAGATGGACAACACCGCGGCAAGTTGGATCAACGGCACGAAGCCGAAACTCGCCACCTGGCCCGACATCTGCGCGATACGAATCGGTCCGCCAAGTTGATTTGCCGCTTCGCGGCCGGTGACGACGCCGCCGATATAGCGGAGCGTGCGGTCGACGACCGACCACGTCTCCTGAAGGCTCATCCAGACGGCCCGCGGTGGCGCGACCGGGTGCAGTTTTAGATCCTCTGGAGCCATCGACCGGCTAATGCCGAGAATCCCGATGCGCTGCACGTTGCCGAAATTGTCTTTTACCTCTTTAAGAGCCGGCGTGGCGTGCAGCACCAGCTGCTTCCCGTCGCGGTCGACGGTGATATTCAAAGCCTCTCCGGCGCTGGTGCTGACGGTGCGCTGCATATCGGCGAAATCGGCGACGTGACGGCCGTCGATCGCGACCACAAGATCGCCGGTCTTGAACCCCGCCGCCGCCGCCGAACTGCCCGGTTGCACGCCGTCGACGCGCGCGCTCATCGTCTGTTTGCCGTAGAGCGCGAACACCGCGGCAAAAATCACGATAGCCAGAATAAAATTCGCGATCGGGCCCGCGACGACGATGGCGGCGCGCTTGAGCACGGGCTGAAAGATGAAGCTGTGCGAGCGCTCTTCCGGACTCATGCTTTGCAAGCGCGACGGATCGGGGACGCTTGCGGCATTTTCGTCGCCGAAAAACTTCACGAAGCCGCCCAGCGGAATGGCGGAGATTTTCCATCGCGTCCCGTGGCGATCGTTAAAGCCGACGATTTCTGGCCCGAAGCCGATGGAGAACACAAGGATGCGGACACCGCACCACCGCGCGACCAGGAAATGGCCGAGTTCATGAAAGAACACGACCAAGCTGAGCACGAACAAAAAGGGAATGAGATACCCGACAACGCCGCCGCCGAGCGCGTGCAGGTGCGACAAAAAATACGACCCCATGGCGTTGCCTACCCCGTCCCCATTGTCCCGCGGCCCGCGTCCGAACGATTAGGATGCCATTGCGGCAATTTCGGGCAAGAGGTCTGCCGCCTGCCTTCTTGCGTTATGGTCAATGGCGAGCGCGTCCTCTACGGATTGTGGCTCGGCCATCGCGCCTTTGCGCCCCGTCGCATCGAGCGTCGCCTCTACCAGAGCCGGAATGCCGCTAAAGCTGAGACGCCGATTGATAAACTCGCGGACCGCAATTTCGTTGGCCGCATTGAGAACCGTCGGCGCCGCGCCGCCCGCGGCCAGCGCCCGCCGCGCCAGCGCCAGTGCCGGAAAACGGACCGCATCGGGCTCCTCGAAGGTCAACGTCGCAAGCCGCGCGAGATCAAGCCGTGCCGCAGGCGTGCCCATGCGCACCGGCCACGCCAAACAATGGGCGATCGGGATGCGCATGTCCGGCGATCCGAGCTGTGCCACGACGGAGCCGTCGCGAAACTCCACGAGCCCGTGAACCACCGACTGTGGATGCACCACCACGTCGAGTGCATCGGCCGGCAACGCGAACAGGTGATGGGCTTCGATAAGCTCGAGGCCTTTATTCATCAAGGTCGCCGAATCGATCGTGACTTTCGGTCCCATCGACCAAGTCGGATGTTTGAGCGCCTGCTCAAGGGTCACTTTGCGGATGGCGTCGAGCGACCAGGTGCGAAACGGTCCACCGGAAGCGGTCAGCACGATGCGGCGCACATCCTCGCGGCGACCGGCGCCGAGCGCCTGGAAGATCGCATTGTGCTCTGAATCGACCGGCAAGACCGTGGCGCCGCCCGCGGCGGCACGCCGCATGAACAGCGAACCGGCGCAAACAAGGCACTCCTTATTTGCAATCGCTACGGTTGCGCCGCGTTCGGCCGCAGCGAGCGTCGGCCGCAGACTTGCCGCGCCGGTAATGGCCGCCATCACCCAATCGGCTGGACGCTCGGCCGCCTCGACTACGGCATCGGCGCCGGCGGCCGCCTCGATACCGGATCCGGACAGCGCAGTTTTGAGTTCGCCGTAGGCGTCAGGATCGGCGACCGCCGCAAAGCGCGCGCCGAGTTCGCGCGCGAGCCGCGCCAGCGCCGCGGCGTTGCGGTAGGCCGTAACCGCTTCGACACGGTAGTGTGCGGCTTCCTGGCGCAGCAGATCGACCGTGCTGGAGCCGATGGAGCCGGTGGCGCCGAGCAGCGTTATGCTCCGCGGCACCGGCGCTAGTTCGACGCGCGCCAGCGGCTGCTTTCGCTTCATGTACTCACCATACCAGCAAGCCCCGGGCCGGCGCCCCGGTGCCCTGACGCAGAATACCAATAATAAGGGCCGCAAGGGCAGCGACCAGAAAGCCGTCCAGCCGATCCATCAGGCCGCCGTGGCCGGGAATGAGCTTGCTTGCGTCCTTCGCCCCGAAATGGCGCTTGACCGCAAACTCGAACAGGTCGCCGGCCTGGGCGACGACGGAAAGCAACAACCCCATAGCCCCGATGATCCCCAGCGTGGCGATGCCGTTCGCATAGGCGACTGCAAGGCCGGCGGCAACCCCCCCGAAAAGCCCCCCGATCGCTCCCGACCAGGTCTTATTCGGGCTGACCCTGGGCCACAGCGTGGGACCGCCGAATGCGCGGCCGCAGAAAAAGGCAAAAATGTCCGTGGACCAGACGGTTGCAAAGAGAAATAGAAGCGCCGTGAGACCCCATTCGGGGTCCCGACGCAAAACCGCGGGAGCAACCAGGCTCGCTCCCGCATAGACGATCCCGCCGATGGACCAGGCCGCCTCAGACAGCGTCGCCTCGCCGGGCGGCAAGGCCACGACTGCCAGGCCGCCTAGGACAGCGCCGACGGCGATCATGCCCAACGCGGCATGAGGAAGACCCAACCCAATAAGCACCGCCGCCGCGACCAGAGCGGTCCAGCCCGGCGCCAGTATCCGGGGATCAGCCCGGCGCGTGACCAGGGACGTCCATTCCCACAGGATGCCGCCGGCGGCGACCGCACACAGCGCAATAAAGACCGCACCACCGGCGTAGGTGATCAAGAGCACGACCGGCGCCAGCACGGCGGCGGACGCGATGCGGTGCATCAGGTTGCCCGCGCCGTTCCCGCTACGCGCATCGTCGCGCTGGTGAGGCTCGATCACGAAGCGATCTTTACGATCCCATATCGGCGACCAATCCGCCGAAGCGCCGCTCGCGGCGGCGATATTCCGCGATCGCACCTTCGAGGACGGCGCGATCGAAATCGGGCCAGTTGATGGGCACGAAAACGAGTTCGCTGTAGGCCGCCTGCCACAGCAGAAAATTAGAGAGCCTCTGCTCGCCGCTGGTGCGGATGATGACGTCAGGATCGGGAATATCGGGAGCGTGGAGATAGCTGCCGAGCCGCTCCGGCGTCACTTCGTCGGCCGTCAAGCGCCCCGCGGCCACTTCGATGGCAAGGCGCTGCGCGGCCTGCGCAATTTCCTGGCGAGCGCCGTAATTGAAGGCCACGACCAACGTCAGCCCATCATTGCCGCGCGTGAGCTCTTCGGCTTCCTGCAGCAACAGGCGAATATCGCGGTCGAGGTTTTCGCGCTCGCCGATGATGCGCACGCGCACATTGCTCTTGTGCAGCTCGACGAGGTCCTTGCGGATGAAATGGCGCAACAGCGCCATGAGGTCGCTGATTTCCGACAGCGGCCGCGACCAATTCTCCGAACTGAAGGAGAATATGGTCAGCACTGCAATCCCGAGGTCGGCCGCCGCCCGCACGGTGCGGCGCAGCGCTTCGACGCCGCGCCGATGCCCCTCAACCCGCGGCAGTCCGCGCGCCGCCGCCCAGCGACCATTTCCATCCATGATGATGGCGACGTGCCGCGGCACGTCGAAGCCGTCGCTCGCGTCCGGCAGCACTGCTCGCACCTTCTCTCTCGGTCTGGCCGCGTCGCTCAAACCGTCATGATCTCCTTTTCCTTGCCGGCGAGGAGCTTATCGATCTCGGCGATCGTCGCATCGGTCGCCTTTTGCACGTCTCCGGCTTGCCGGGTTTCGTCGTCCTCGCTGATCTTGTGCTCCTTCTCCAGCTTCTTGAGAAGATCGAGGCCGTCGCGGCGGACGTGGCGAACCGCCACGCGCGCGGTTTCGGCATATTTATGCGCAAGCTTGACGATCTCGCGCCGCCGGTCCTCGTTCATTTCCGGGACCCGCAATTTGATCAGTTGCCCTTCGGTCGAAGGCGTCAATCCGAGATTGGCGGCAGAAATCGCTTTCTCAACCGCATGCACCATCGAACGATCCCAAACTTGAACCGTCAGCAACCGCGGTTCCGGCACGCTGGTGGTTGCGAGTTGGTTCAGCGGCATATGACTGCCGTAAGCCTCGACTTGGATATGCTCGAGCACCCCCGACGAGGCGCGGCCGGTACGTAGACCTCCGAGCTCCTGCTTGAGCGAAGCGATTGCCCCCTGCATGCGCCGCTTGATCTCATCCATATCGAACGTCGTGGCCGCCATGGCGCTCTCCGCAATCCCGTCGGTGGCTTTAGCCTAACGCAAACCGTCAGCCGACCGTGGTGAAGTGACCTTTGCCGCGCAACACCGTCTCGATCGCACCATGCTGCCGGATCGAAAAAACAATGATAGGCATCCGGTTTTCCCGAGCAAGCGCGAAGGCCGTCGCATCCATGATCTTCAAGTTCCGGTCGAGCGCCTCCTGGTGGTCGAGGCGCTCGTATCGCTTGGCATTCGGATCTTGTTTCGGATCGGCCGTATAGACACCGTCGACGTCCGTCGCCTTGAGTACGGCATCGCAGTCCATCTCGGCGGCGCGCAGTACCGCCGTGGTGTCGGTCGTAAAGTAGGGGTTGCCGGTGCCGCCGGCGAAGACAATGACCCGGCCATCTTCCAGATGCCGCAACGCACGCTGGCGCTCATAAGTTTCGCAGACTTGCGGCATGGCGAGCGCCGACATGGTACGAGCGCTCACGCCGGCACGCTCGATCGCGGTTTCTAGAACCAGCGCGTTCATCACGGTTGCCAGCATCCCCATTGAATCCGCCGTCGGCCGCGACAACCCGTTCTGGGATATCTGCGCGCCGCGGAGAATATTACCGCCGCCGACAACGATGCCGAGGCCGATTCCGAGCTTATGCGCGGCCACGAGATCGGCCGCGAAGCGGTCGATGGTCGGCTGGTGGATGCCAAACTTCTCAGGCCCGCTCAGGGCCTCGCCGGAGAGCTTGACGATCACCCGCCGGTGGTTCGAGTTCGTCATCGCCCGTTCCGCCCCTCGCCCGCCTCGCTCGGCGCGCCGGCCCTAGGGCTATCGCATCCGCCCGCGAAACAACAGGGTAGGTCCACGCTTAATGCGCGCTCGCCAGCGCCGCAACCTCGCCGCCGAAATCGCCACTTGGCCGGTCAATGCCTTCGCCGAGCGCAAAGCGCGCGAAGCCGGTGATCCTGGTCGGCGCGCCGGCCCGGCCCTCGCTCTCTTTGAGAGCCTGCGCGACGCTCTTCTTGTCGTCGAAAATGAAAGCTTGATCGAGCAGGCAGACTTCCTTGTAGAAGGTCTTGAGCCCCGACTCGACGATCTTGTCGATGACGTTGGCGGGCTTACCCTGGGCCTTGAACTTTTCCGCCAGCACGTTTTTCTCGCGTTCGACCGTCGCCGCATCGAGCCCGGCCGAATTGATGGCCTGCGGATTGGCCGAAGCCACGTGCATCGCCACCATGCGACCGAAAGCCTTAAGCTCGTCGGCGTCGCCGGCCGATTTAAGCGCAACAATGACGCCGATTCGGCCTAAACCATCGGTGACGGAATTGTGGACATAGCTCGCCACCACGCCCTTGCCGACCGACAGTCCGGCGGCGCGGCGCAAAGTCATGTTTTCCCCGACTTTGGCGATCGTTTCGCTGATGGCGTCCGCGACGGTGCGATCGCCGACCGGCGCAGCGAGAATTTTTTCCACCTGGGTACCGGTGTCGAGCGCGACGTCGGCGATCATTTTCACCAGGCCTTGAAACAGGTCGTTGCGCGCCACGAAGTCGGTTTCGGAATTGACCTCAACGACCACGCCCTTGTTCGGCGCCAGCGCGATGCCGATCAAGCCTTCAGCGGCGACGCGGCCCGCTTTCTTCGCGGCCTTGGCCAAGCCCTTCTTGCGCAGCCAATCAACCGCGCTCTCGAGATCGCCGCCGCTCTCGCCGAGCGCCGCCTTGCAATCCATCATGCCGGCTCCGGTCTTGTCGCGGAGCTCTTTCACCATGTTCGCGGTGATATTTGCCATTGTTTTTCCTTCGTCATTCCGGGTCGGGGGACGCAAGGAACCCGGAATCAATAAACGTCAGACCGAATCCAAAAACGCCAGACCTGGGAAATAGGTACGCGGAGCTTAGAATCCACGCTTTGTGGATACGGATTCCGGGCGCGCCACTGCGGCATGCCCGGAATGACAAGCCAACTACTCGGCTTCCGTCGCCATCTGTTCCTTCGCCCGCGCGATCCAGCCTTCAACGCGACCCGGAAGCCCTACCTCCTCACCGATATTGTGAGCGGCAACCGGCGAAAGCTCGGCGATCTGCCAGACGTGAAAAATGCCGAGATCGTTGAGCTGCTTTTCGATCGTCGGCGACACGCTGGGAAACTTTTTGAGATCGTCGGCGACGCCACGCGGACCAGACAGCGGCTGAAAGCCGAGCTTGTCGGTTTCCGGCGGCAATTCCTCGGCCATCACCGGCTCGGCGAGGGCGCCGACGTCGATGCGTTCGCCCTGCCCGCGCGAAATGCCGTCGATCACCGCTTTGGCGATGAGATCGCAATAGAGCGTAATGGCGCGGCTCGCGTCGTCATTGCCCGGCACGACATAGGTGATGCCTTCAGGGTCGCAATTGGTATCGACGATGGCCGCGACCGGGACATTAAGCCGGCGCGCTTCCTTGATCGCGATGTCTTCCTTGTTGGTATCGATCACGAAGACGAGGTCGGGCAGCCCGCCCATGTCCTTGATGCCGCCGAGCGCGCGGTCAAGCTTGTCGCGCTCGCGCTGCAAGGTCAGCCGTTCCTTCTTAGTGTAGCCCTGCGCCTCGTTCGACGACAGCATCTCGTCGAGCGTTCGCAGCCGCTTGATAGAATTGGAGACGGTCTTCCAGTTGGTCAGCGTGCCGCCGAGCCAGCGCGAATTGACGTAATATTGCGCCGATCTTTTTGCCGCTTCGGCGATCGCATCCTGCGCTTGGCGCTTGGTGCCGACGAATAGGACGCGGCCGCCACGGGCGACCGTATCGCTGACCGCCTGCAAGGCGCGGTGCAGCATCGGCACGGTTTGCGTCAGATCGATGATGTGAATGTTGTTGCGTGTGCCGAAGATGTACTCAGCCATCTTCGGATTCCAACGGTGGGCCTGATGGCCGAAATGAACGCCAGCTTCCAATAGCTGGCGCATGCTGTAGTCGGGCAGCGCCATGGTCTTCTCCGGTTGATCCGCCGCGAACCGCTGAGCCTGACCTTGCGGCCGGGCACCGGACGGCCCTTTCGAGGCCAAGATCCGCGTGTGAAGTTGGGCGCTTATATAGGGATATGCCCGGGCGACGCAACTTGAACGTTGACCGCGTGGAGCGCTGGTCTGGCGGTTCAGAGACCCCGGCGCCGCCGCTTCTTTGCGGCCTTCTTGGCCGCAAGGCGCGCCGCGTCGGTGGTTTCCTGCCCGCCCGAAACAGCGGTTCCAAGCAGGTCCACCGCTAGTTGAGATGGCGACGCGCCCCCTTTCGCCCGATCGAGAACGAACCGGGCATAGTCGTTCATGTCGCCGGCAAACGGCTTGATGCGGCCGTCGGCCGTCAGCCAGAGCCGATCGGCGACAAGTTCAATCAGGGAGCGGTCGTGGGTAATGAGGATCACGGCTCCCTCGTAGTCGTTGAGCGCATCGAGCAGCGCACGGCGGCTTTCGATATCGAGATGATTGGTCGGCTCGTCGAGGATCAATAGGTGCGGCGCGGCCATCGCGACGAGGTTCAGGAGCAGCCGCGCGCGCTCGCCACCGGAAAGGTTGGCGACCGTGGTTTCTTGCTTGTCGAACGAAAGCCCGAACTGCGCGAGCTGTGAACGGCGCGACGATTCGCTGCTGTCCGGCCGCTCGCGCCGAAGAATGTCCAAAGGCGTATCCTCGGGATCGAGCGCTTCGATCTGATGCTGATGAAACCAGCCGACCCGCAGCCGCTGTTCGCATTTCATTTGGCCGGATTGCAGCGGGAGAGCGCCCGCCAGCATCTTGGCGAAGGTCGATTTGCCGGCACCGTTGACGCCGAGCAGCCCGATCCTGTCGTCGACATCGAGCCGCAGATTGAGATTGCGCAAAATCGCGGTGTCGTCGTAGCCCACCGCCGCGGCGTCGAGCTGGATCAAGGGTGGAGCAAGCGGCCGCGTCGGCGATGGCAGCGTGAAGGGAGCTACGCGCTCGGCAACTACTTCCGCAATCGGCTCGAGCTTGGCGAGGCGCTTGATGCGCGATTGGGCCTGGGCCGCCTTGCTCGCCTTGGCGCGGAACCGGTCGATGAATTTCTGCAAATGCGCGCGCTCGGCTTCCTGCTTGGCCCGCGTCGCGGTTTGCAGCCGGTTCTTCTCCGCCCGCCGTGTTTCAAAATGGTCGTAGCCGCCGGTGTAAAGCACCAGCTTGCCCTCGCTGAGATGCAAGATGGCGTCGACCGAATTGTTCAGCAGCTCGCGATCGTGGCTGACGATCAAAGCGGTATGTGGATATTTCTTAAGCCGCGCTTCCAGCCAGAGCGCGCCTTCGAGGTCGAGATAGTTCGTGGGCTCGTCAAGCAGCAGCAAGTCGGGCTGCGCGAAGAGCGCGGCGGCAAGCGCTACCCGCATGCGCCAACCGCCCGAAAATTCCGCCATCGGCCGATGCAGGTCAGCATTGGCGAAACCGAGACCGCTGAGGATTTCGGCAGCGCGCGACGGCGCGCCGTCCGCATCGATTGCGGCTAGCTGCTGGTAGATTTCAGCAAGCTCTTCCGGCTCGGCAACCGCCAACGCCGCATTGAGCGCTTCGCGCCGCGTATCGGCGGCCAGGATCGTATCCAGAAGACTCGTCGGCGTCGCGGGATGTTCCTGGTCGACCGCGCCGATCCGGGCCGATTTCGGCAGCAGGATTTCGCCGCTCAGCGGTACCAGATCGCCGACGATGAGCTTGAACAGCGTCGATTTTCCGACGCCGTTGCGCCCGACCACGCCGACCTTCGTCCCGTTGGGTATCGCAACGCTCGCGGAATCGAAAAATCGGCGGCCCCAAGCGTCAAAAACAAGATTATCAATCCGAAGCATGGTGCGGACGCCGAAATGCGAGCTGATGGGAAAGCGAAGGGGCGGTTGGTAGCGCGTTACGCGCCAGATAGCGAGAGGTGATGGCGGCCCGATGAAAATGCGCCTCGATCAGAGCGCTTCCACCGTCACCACGCCCGATACGGCCTTGATGGCGCCCGCGATCTGCGGCGACACCTTGAAGCGGCCGGGCAACTTGACCTCGACTTCGTTGCCGTCGCCGAGCATCAGCACCACGCTCACCTCGCCGTCGCCCGCTTCGCCGCCGTTGCGCCCCGAGGCAAGCTTGATCGGCTCAAGCCGCTTGGCCACGCCTTCGATCGGCGCATCGTCGCGCAGGAACACCCGCAGACCCTTCTGCGTTTTCGCCGCCGCCTGATCGAGCGGCTCGACCGATTGGATGCGGGCACGCACTTCGTCGCCCTGCAGTTCGGCGGTGAGGAACAGCAAAACGGCAGTGCCGGGTTCCAAGAGATCGCGGTATTGCGCAAGACCCTCCGCGAACAGCACCGCCTCATACTGGCCGCTCGGGTCGGAGAGCCCGATGATGCCCATCTTGCTACCATTCTTGGTGCGCCGCTCGGTTCGCGCGACCACGGTGCCGGCAACCCGCCCGGCGCCGGCGCCGGCCTTGACCGCGCGAGCGAAGTCCGCCCACGGCTGCACGCGCAACCGTGTGAGCGCGGCCGCATAATCGTCGAGTGGATGGCCGGAGAGAAAGAAGCCGACCGCTTCGTATTCGCGCCGCAGCCGCTCGGCGGGAAGCCAGGCCTCGATCGCCGGCAGCGCGATCGGGGTTGGCGCCGCGGCGCCGCCGAATAGCTCGGACTGGCCGATGGCGGCGTCCTCGTGCGCGCGTTGCGCGGTACCAAGCATGGCATCGACGGCGGCCAACACGCTCGCGCGATTGGGTTCGATGGGGTCGAAGGCGCCGGCCGCGACTAGGCTTTCCAGCACGCGCTTGTTGACCGAGCGCGGATTGATGCGGTGGGCGAAGTCGGCAAGGTCGGCGAATGGCCGCTGTTGCCGGGCGGCGATGATGCCTTCGACGGCTTGCCGCCCGACCCCTCTTAACGCCGCCAGCGCGTAATGGATGGTGCCGCCGTCAACGTCGAATTCCACCCCTGACCGGTTGATCGACGGCGGCTCGACCTTGATGGCGAGCCGTTCCGCCTCGGCGCGGAATTCGGCGAGCTTGTCGGTGTTGCCCATCGCAAGCGTCATCGAGGCGGCAAGGAATTCGACCGGGTAATTGGCCTTCATGTAGGCCGTTTGATAGGTCAAATGCGCATACGGCGCGGAGTGCGATTTGTTGAAGCCGTACTCGGCGAATTTCGCGCAGGTATCGAAGATCGCTTCGGCGTCGGCGCGCCCGATGCCGCGCTCCACTGCGCCGGAGATGAAATCGCCGCGCTGCGAAGCCATCTCCTTGCGGTCTTTTTTGCCCATGGCGCGGCGCAGGATATCGGCCTTGCCGAGGCTGTAGCCGGCCAGATCGCGCGCGATCTGCTGGACCTGCTCTTGATAGGTGATGACGCCGTAGGTCGCCTGCAGGATCGGCTCGAGCTTGGGATGCAGATAATCGGTGCGCTCCTGGCCGAGCTTGCGCGCGCAATAGGTCGGGATGTTCGCCATCGGACCCGGCCGGTACAGCGCGACCAGCACGATCAGATCTTCGAACCGGTCCGGGCGCATGTCGACCAGCGCGCGCCGCATGCCCTGACTTTCCACCTGGAACACACCCACCGTCTCGCCGCGCGCCAGCATCGCGTAGGATTTGGCGTCGTCGAGCGGCAGATTGGTGAGATCGATGTCGATGCCGCGCCGTTTCACGAGCTTCACCGCGAGATCGAGCACGGTGAGCGTTGTGAGCCCAAGGAAATCGAACTTCACCAGGCCCGCCGGCTCGACCCATTTCATGTTGAACTGCGTCACCGGCATCGGCGATTTGGGATCGCGGTAGAGCGGCACCAATTCGGTCAGCGCGCGCTCGGCGATGACGATGCCGGCGGCATGCGTCGAGGCGTGGCGATGCAGGCCTTCGAGCTTTTGCGCGATGTCGAAAGCCCGTCGCGTGACCGGGTCGCGGTCACGCTCCGCCTGCAGCCGCGGCTCATCCTCGATCGCGCGCTTGAGCGTGACCGGATTCGCCGGATTCTGCGGCACCAGCTTGCACAGCTTGTCGACTTGGCCATAGGGCATTTGCAGCACCCGGCCGACGTCGCGCAGCACGCCGCGCGCCTGCAAGGTGCCGAAGGTGATGATCTGCGCCACCCTGTCGCTGCCGTAGCGCTGCTGCACGTATTGGATCACCTCGTCGCGCCGCTCCTGGCAGAAGTCGATATCGAAGTCCGGCATCGACACGCGCTCGGGATTGAGAAAGCGTTCGAACAGAAGCCCGAAGCGGATCGGATCGAGATCGGTGATGGTGAGAACATAGGCGACGAGCGAGCCGGCGCCGGAACCGCGTCCCGGACCGACCGGAATGCCCTGCGCCTTCGCCCATTGGATGAAGTCGGCGACGATCAGGAAGTAGCCCGCGTATTTCATCTTCGCGATGACGCCGAGCTCGAAGGAAAGCCGGTCGCGGTAATCTTCGACGCTATGGCCCGGGGCAAGCGGATGCCGCGCCAGGCGGCGTTCGAGCCCGGCCAAAGCGGCGCGGCGCAGCTCCTCCGCCTCGCTCAATTCCTGAGCTTCCTTCGCTTCGCGGATCGCCGCTGCGGGCGCAGCGTCGCCGGCGCTCGCGCCGGTCGAGAAGCGCGGCAGAATCGGCGCGAGCGTGCGCGGCCGGAACGAGCAGCGCTCGGCCACCTCGACGGTCGCCGCGAGCGTCTCGGGAAGATCGGCGAACAGCGCCGCCATTTCGGCGCGGGTCTTGAAGCGGTGCTCGGCCGTGAGTTGCCGGCGGTCGCCATCGGCGACCAACCTGCCTTCGGCGATGCACAACAGCGCATCGTGCGCCTCGTAATCCTCGCGGGCGGCGAAGAACGGCTCGTTGGTGGCGACGAGCGGAATGCCGCGCGCGTAAGCAAGCTCGATCAGTTCCGGCTCCACGACTTTTTCGCTCGCCGTGCCGTGGCGCTGCAATTCGATATAGAGCCGGTCGCCGAACAAGGCCTGCAACTGCTCGCAGCGCGCCGCCGCAAGCGCGCCTTGACCGGCACCGATCGCAGCGTCGAGCGGCCCGCCGGGACCGCCGCTGAGCGCAATCAACCCGCTCGTCTCGCCGTCGAGCCATGCGAGCTTCAGGTGCGGCCGTTCAGTTTGCGCGGTGTCGAGATAGGCGCGCGAACATATCCGCATCAGGCTGCGATAGCCGTCCTCGCGCGCCGCCAAAAGCACAAGGCGCCGGAAATTTTCGCCGACTGCCGGCCCGCGATTGTCCTGGTCGCCGAAATCGATGGCAAGCGCGCAGCCGATGATCGGCTGGATGCCGGCGCTCGCCAACTTTTCCGAAAACTCCAGCGCGCCGAACATGTTGTCGGTATCGGTCAGCGCCAGCGCCGGCTGCCGGTCTTTCTTGGCTAGCTCCGCCAATCGCGCGATGGTTAGCGCGCCTTCCAGCAACGAATAAGACGAATGGACGTGCAAATGCACGAAGCCCGGAGACTTGAGGGTTTTGGCGGACGCGACGGCGGCGGGCATATGGCTAAATACTCGCGAATGACGATTCTGCGAGAGCCAAGCATGCGGGACGGCGCGCGATTCTGTCTATAACGAGCGGCAGTTCTGCACCGCAGCACACAGCAAATTCGCGTAACGGGCCACGTGCGCAACGGGTGGCGGACCAAGTCCCCGCCCGGCTATCGGCATCCTTCATGCTTGGCGCGGCTTGCAGCCCGGCGCCCCGCGACAGGTGCCGGGAATGACGGCCTCAGATAACCCCGAGCACCTGCGCCCACACAGCGACCATGGCTAGAAACAGCGTAATCGAAGTCAAAGCGAAGGCTTCTGCGGCGACGGCGCGAACCATGTTCGATCTCCTCGGAAAGAACGGAAGATGAACATAGTTCCCCTATTGTTCTTGTCAAGCCCGGGGGATGTGGGTCAGTTCCCCGAGCGATATCGACGGCCTCCAAATGCCCTGGCAGAAGTCCTAGGTCGCTTTCGAGGCCTGGATTTCTCGCTCAAGGCGTCGTTTTTTGTCCCAGAGCGCCATGAATCGCTTATTCGATTCCTCGAACGCCGTAATGAAATCATTGTGCTGCGGGTCGGTCCAGCCATGGCCTTCGCTCATGGCCCTTTGCCATTCTATTTGCGTGGCCTCGGAAAGGACCGCCAGTTCCTTGGAAACGGCGGCCAGTTGATCTTCTAAGGATTTCGCCATCAGGCCGAATATGGCCGGATCGGCCCAGGTCGCAAGCCCGAAAGTGTCCCGCCTTATTCAACCTGAGCCATTACCACCCCGTCAGTCGCCAGTTTGTGTCGGGGCGACAGGCCCAGTTCAAACCGCTCTCATGAGCCAGGTTACAGTGGTGGAAACCCAGTCCACCGTGGTTTGGAATTGGTCGGGGTGGACTACGAAATAGACCACAAGAGCCACCGGAGTAAGGACCATCAGCCAATCTCGCATGGGGAACCCCCGCGCGTTCAGCCCTTCCCGTCCCGCCCACGATGCCCGCAATTTCCTACCAAATTACCACCGAGAGTGGTGCTTTTTTCCAACTAAACCCGCTGGCTGGAAATTCGGCGGTCATAGCGTGGCTGAACCGAACCACAGGCTCGAACGTATAATGCTGCAAGTTCTGTTCATCGTCGGCTCAGCAATGTCGCGGTAAGTCGGCGTGTTGCTCTACGGTCGTGTTCTTCTCTTACGATCCTTTGACCACATCACAAGGAGGGCCCACATGGGCAAGCTCGCGATAACATTGGCCACAACCGCGTTGTTACTGGGATCAATTGCGTTTGCGGCGGAAGCCCAGACCCAGGGCGCTGGCACGATCAACGCACAGGCGCAAAATGCGACGATCATCCACAAGACGGCCTGTTTCGGCTTTGGGCGTTGGTGCCCGCCGGGAAGACACCGCGTTTGCGGGCCCTATCGCTGCTGGTGCGCTCCCTGCTGATTAGCGGGCGGCATAGAACGACTAACAGCGAGGCCGCCCAACGGCGGCCTCGTTTTTTTTAGGTGATCTCGACCACCACGCCGTCGCGCAGCGTCACGCGGCGGTCCATTTGTCCGGCGATGTCGAGATTGTGGGTGGCCACGATGGTGGCAAGTCCGGAAGCATGCACCAACTGGCTGAGCGCAGCGAACACCCGCTCCGAAGTGCGCACGTCGAGATTGCCGGTCGGCTCGTCGGCTAGCAGGATGCGCGGGGCGTTGGCGACCGCGCGAGCGATGGCGACACGCTGTTGCTCGCCGCCCGACAATTCCGCGGGCCGGTGGCTCAGGCGTTCCTTCAGGCCGAGATAGCTCAATAGCTCGGCCGCCCTCGCACGCGCCTCGCCGCGCGCCAGGCCGCGGATCATCTGCGGCATCATCACGTTTTCCACGGCGGAGAATTCAGGCAACAGATGATGGAATTGATAGACGAAGCCAATATCGGTGCGACGGATGCGGGTGCGCTGGGCGTCGGTCAGATGCGAGGTCGGCACTGAATTGATATAGACCTCGCCGGCGTCGGCGTGTTCGAGCAATCCGGCGATCTGCAGCAGCGTCGATTTGCCGGCGCCGGACGGCGCGACCAATGCCACCGACTGCCCGGGCCAAAGCGCAAGTTCGGCGCCCTTGAGGATATCGAGCGTCGAGTCGCCCTGGCGAAAGCGCCGAGTGACACCCTGCATGAACACGATCGGATGGTCATCCTCGGCCTTAATCGATTCGGCGGGCTCCGTAATCGTGGTGGTCTCGTCCATCGGGCCGATCACTCGTATCGCAACGCTTCGACCGGATCGAGCCGCGCCGCCCGCCACGACGGATAGAGCGTCGCCAGCAACGAGAGCCCGAGCGCCATGACTACCACCGCAGTGGTTTCGCCCACATTCATGTCGGCGGGCAGCCGCGACAGGAAATAAAGCTCCGGCGAGAACAACTCCGTATTGGTCAGCCACGACAGGAAATGTCGGATGGATTCGATATTCATGCAGACGACGGTGCCGAGCAGGAATCCGACCAGCGTGCCGACCACGCCGATCGAGGCGCCGGTGATCAAAAACACGCGCATGATGGCGCCTTGCGTCGCGCCCATGGTGCGCAGGATGGCGATGTCGCTGCCTTTGTCCTTCACCAGCATGATCAGCCCGGAGACGATGTTGAGCGCCGCGACCAGCACGATCAGTGTCAGTATCAGAAACATGACGTTGCGCTCGACTTGCAGCGCGTTGAAGAACGTGGCGTTGCGCTGGCGCCAGTCGATCATGTAGATCGGCCGCGCCGCAGCTTCGGTAATCAGCGGCCGATATTGGTCGACCCGGTCCGGATCGTCGGTATAGACCTCGATGGCGGTGACGTCGCCCGAGCGGTTGAAATAGGCCTGCGCTTCGGTGAGCGGCATGAACACGAAAGCGGCGTCGTATTCCGACATGCCGATCTCGAACACGGCGGCGATCTTGTAGGACTTGATGCGCGGCGTGGTGCCCATCGGCGTCACCGCGCCGCGCGGCGCGACCAATGTCAGATTGTCGCCGGCGCGCACCGAAAGCTGCTCGGCGAGCCGCGACCCGATGGCGATCCCCTGCCCTTCGTCGTAGCCCTCGAGCGTGCCCTGCTTGATGTTCTTGGCGACCGAGGAAAGCTTGGCGAGATCGGCCGCGCGGATGCCGCGCACCAGAACGCCGGAAGCGTTGAACGGCGAGGATGCGAGCGCTTGACCCTCGACAATCGGCGCCGCCAGCCGCACCCCGGGCACCTTGGAAATGCGTTGTGCGACCGCCTGCCAGTCGTTAAGCGGAGATTCGAGCGGCTGGATCAAGAGGTGGCCGTTGAGGCCGAGAATCTTTCCCAACAGTTCCTGGCGGAACCCGTTCATCACCGCCATGACGATGATCAGCGTCGCGACGCCGAGCATGATGCCGAGAAAGGAAAACCCGGCGATGACAGAGATGAATCCTTCTTTGCGCCGCGCCCGCAGGTAGCGCAGCGACAGCATCCATTCGAACGGCGCGAAAGGATGAGTGCCCGTCGGCTCTCGCATTTTATGTCTGGTCCCCGCGAGAACACCGAGTTTCACATGATTCTGGCTTATTCAAGCCGCGAAAGATCGGGCTGCGGCAGGTGAGCGCACGGTTTGCGACACTTAGGCCCCGAGCCGGTCGATCGCGTCGGCCGGGGACAAGAGTTCCCGCGAACCGTCGGAACGGCGCTTGAGCTCGACCTTGCCTTCGGCGAGCCCCCGCGGCCCGACCAGGATTTGCCAGGGGATGCCGATCAGGTCGGCTGTGGCGAACTTCGATCCCGGCCGCTCGTCGAGATCGTGGTAGAGGGTGTCTATTCCGCCGTCGGTGAGCGCGGCGTAAAGCTGTTCGCAGGCGGTATCGGTTTCGGTCGCGCCCTGCTTGAGATTGAGAATGGCGACCCGAAACGGTGCGACCGCTTCCGGCCATTTGATTCCAGCCTCGTCGTGGAACACTTCGATCAAGGCCGCGACCAGCCGCGTCGGCCCAATGCCATAGGATCCCATATGAACCGGCCGCTCGATGCCGTCGGGGCCGTTCACCACCGCTTTCATCGGTTCGGAATATTTGGTGCCGAAATAGAACACTTGGCCGACCTCGATGCCGCGCGCGGAAATCCGCTTGTCCTCCGGCAGTTTTGCGAAGGCGGCAGCGTCGTGCTTATCCGAGGTCGCGGCATAAAGGTGCGTCCAACTATCGACGATCGATTGCAGCGCCGAGGTGTCGCCGAAATTCACGTACGGTCCGGGCACTTTGAAATCGAGGTAATCGCGGTGGCAGAACACCTCGCTTTCGCCGGTATCGGCCAGCACGATGAACTCATGCGATAGGTTGCCGCCGATCGGACCGCTTTCCGCCACCATCGGAATCGACTGCAGACCCATGCGCGCGAAAGTGCGCAAGTAGGCGACGAACATGGCGTTATAGGCGTGCTTGGCGCCGGCAAAGTCGACATCGAAAGAGTAGGCATCCTTCATCAGGAATTCGCGGCCGCGCATCAGCCCGAAACGCGGCCGCACTTCGTCGCGGAACTTCCATTGCAGGTGATAGAGGTTGAGCGGCAAGTCTTTGTACGAGCGCACATAGGCGCGAAAAATATCGGTGATCATCTCCTCGTTGGTCGGCCCGTAAAGCATGTCGCGCTCATGGCGATCCTTGATGCGCAGCATCTCCTTGCCGTAGGCCTCGTAACGGCCGCTTTCACGCCAGAGCTCGGCGGACTGGATGATCGGCATCAGAAGCTCGATGGCGCCGGCGCGGTTCTGCTCCTCGCGCACGATCCGGCACACCTTGTCGAGGACGCGCAGTCCAAGCGGCAGGAACGCGTAAATGCCGGCCGCCTCCTGGCGGATCATGCCGGCGCGCAGCATGAGCCGGTGGGAGACGATCTCTGCCTCTTTCGGCGTCTCACGCAGTATCGGAAGGAAGTAGCGGGAAAGTCGCATGAAATTCCACTTGGTGAGCCAGTTATTCGATCCGGCAGAGAATCCGCAACGCGGCCGGAATTACAAGGGGGCCAGGCCGGGCATTGAGTTCTACAAATGCCGGCGCTGTTAAATTTTTTTGTCACCCGGCTCCGCTAAAGTGATGACATCCGTTCAAAGATCGAGTACCAATGTTGGGCGCAACCTGGAGCCTGATACCGTATCTGGCCCACCGGGAAAGCGGTCCAAGTCTTGGGAGGATGGTCCCAACGGCGCGAAATCAACGCAGCCGCCACGCCAACAACTAAAAAATCGAGACAACTAAAAGCGCGGTCAAGGATCAGGTGAAGATTTAATAGGCAGGGCTTTGGCCCTGCTATTTTTTTGTGCGTTAGCCTCCGCACCTAATGCGGGCCGAACGGCGCCACCAATCCTTGCAAGGATATGAGGTTTTCGCTGTAAACCACGAAGAAGGCGGCGAAGATCACGACCGAGACCAGCGTCGTCCAGAGGAGCTTGCGCAGCAGCTTGGGGATCGCCGGCGCACCCGGGTCAGTGCCCGGGATAATCTCACCGCTTTCGCGCTGACTGCGGACGCCGAACGGCAGCACGATGAACAGCACCACCCACCAAATCAGAAAAAAGACAGCGACTGCGGTCGTGGCCGGCATTTTTCCTCGTTAGTGGAACCGCGTCCCTTTGCAGGATCCGCGCCCGCTTTTGCGGATCGCGCTTCAGGCTTGTTCGAGTTCGACCAGGGTTCCCGAAAAATCCTTCGGGTGAAGGAACAGGACCGGCTTGCCGTGGGCGCCGATGCGCGGCTCGCCGTCGCCGAGAACGCGGGCGCCGGCTGCCTTGAGCGCATCGCGCGCGGCGCGGATATCGTCAACCTCGTAGCAGACGTGATGCATGCCGCCATCAGGATTGCGCTCGAGGAATTTCGCGATCGGCGAGCTTTCGCCGAGCGGCTCAAGCAGCTCGATCTTGGTATTCGGCAACGTAATAAACACTGTGGTCACGCCATGATCGGGTTGCGGCACCGCGGCCGATACGTCGGCGTCGAGGACATCGCGATAAATCGCGGTCGCCTTGGCGATGTCGCGCACTGCGATTGCCACGTGATTAAGCCTGCCGATCATGGTGTTAGCCTCTCACTTGCGGCCGCGCCAACCCAACCTTACACCACGAGGACGTGGACGTGGCAGATCGGCTTCTTGCTCCAGCGGTCGGCGATGGCGCCGCGCACCGCTCGCCGAACCGCCTCGGCGACCTCGTTGGGATCTCGCCGGCGAGGTTTAGGCAGCGTTTCGATCGTTTGTTCGACCGCTTCCCGCGCGATCTCTTCCATTGACTGGCCGCCGGCATCGTTTTCCGGAACGCCGATCAGCTCGATTTCCAGGTCGGCGACCAGCGCGCCGTTTTCGCTGACCGCCAACGCGATCGAGACAATTCCTGCGAAGGCCAGCCGCCGGCGGGCGGCGATCATGCGCGTTTCGGCGTCGACTAAGAGCGCGCCATCCTTGTAGAGGCGTCCGGCGGGAACTTCGTCGATGATGGCCGCGGTGCCGGGCGCCAGGCGGACAAGGTCGCCGTTCCGGCAGAGCAGCACTTCCGGAACACCGGCGCTGCGGGCGAGTTTGGCGTGTTCAGCCAGATGCAGGGCTTCACCGTGCGCCGGAATGAGGATCTTCGGCCTGACCCAACCGATCATATCCATAAGCTCGCCACGCCGCGGATGCCCGGACACGTGAACGAGGTGGCTACGGTCGGTGATGACATCGATCCCCTGCGTAACCAAACCGTTGATGACGCGGGCCACGGCGACCTCGTTGCCGGGTATGGTGCGTGAGGAAAAGATCACCCGGTCGCCTTTGCTCAGCGTCACGTCCGGATGCTCGTCCTGCGCGATGCGCGCCAGCGCGGCGCGCGGTTCGCCCTGGCTGCCGGTGCATAAGGCGAGCACCTGGTCGGGCGGCAGGTAGCCGTAGCTTTCCGCCTCGCGGAAATCCTGCACGCCGTCGAGGTAGCCGATTTCACGCGCGACCTGCGTGACGCGCGCCATGGCGCGGCCGACGATGATCACTTCACGCCCGGCGGCGCGGGCGGCGTCGGCCACCGCGCGGATACGGCCGACATGGGAAGCGAAGGTCGTCACCGCGACCCGCCCCGGTGCGTCGCGGATGAGTCCGGCCAGCGTCTTTGCCACTTCGGCTTCCGATGGCGAGCGACCGTCGCGGACCGCGTTAGTGGAGTCACCGATCAGCGCGAGCACGCCCCGATCGCCAAGCGCGGTCAGCTTGGCCTGATCGGTCGGGGCCCCGAGCACCGGGGTTGGATCGATTTTCCAATCGCCGGTGTGCACGACCGTGCCGAGCGGCGTGCCGATGGCAAGCGCGTTCGATTCGGGGATCGAGTGGGCGACGCTGATGAGGTCGACCGTGAACGGGCCGAGCTGCAAATGACCGCCAAGCGGGACGACATTCACCGGGATTTTGGGTGCGCCCGGCTCCGAGAGGCGGCGGGCCTCGAATAACGCCGCCGCGAACGGCGTCGCGTAAATCGGCACGTTCAATCGCGGCCACAGATCGATGAGCGCGCCCATATGGTCTTCGTGCGCGTGGGTCAGAACGAGACCCACGATGTTGCGCCGTTCCTCGACCAGAAAGCGGATGTCGGGCAGGATGAGATCGACGCCGGGCAGATGCTCCTCCGCGGCGAACGAAACGCCGCAATCGACGATCAGCCACTGACGCCGGCGGCCTTCGCCATAGCCGTAGATCGAGAGATTCATCCCGATCTCGCCGACACCGCCTAGCGGCGCGAACACAAGCTCGCTGCCGGCACCCGCCATCGTTCAGCCCAGCCCGCTCAGGATTTTGCGGCCGCGCGACGCAAACGGAAACACGTCGCCCGCCGATACCTTCTCCGTCGCTCCGCTCGGCAATTCGAGCACCAACCGGCCGGCTTGATCGAGACCGACAAAGCGGCCGGCCTTCTCGATGTCGCCTTGGCGGACGCGGATTTCTTCGCCGAGGCCGCGAGCGGACGACAGCCAGCCGCCGAGAATCTTCGCAAACGCCTGCCCACGATCCCATTCGGCGATGCGCGCGCACATTGTCGCCGACAGTCGCGCGAACAGCCGCTCGGGCGTGACCTCGACGCCATGAGCGTGAAGGTCGGTTGCCGGAAACAGCACCGACTGCTCGCCGAAGGGAGCCGGCCGCGCCGGCGTCGGCTCCACATCGGGCGGCAGCGTGGGCGTCATCGGAGGATGGTGGGCGCAATTGACGCCGATACCCACGACCACCGTCAGGCTCTTATTTCGTTCGATCTCGCCTTCAATCAGGATGCCGGCGCACTTGTCTCCGGCAAGCAAGAGATCGTTCGGCCATTTGAAGCCAAGCTGCGGCGCCAGCGCCGGAGCTTCGGCGACGATCGCATCGCGCACCGCCAAGGCCGCGACGAAGGCAAGCTCCGGTGCGCGCTCGAACGGCGAAGGGTCGCGCAGCAAGAGGCTTGCATAAAGATTGCCAGGCGGCGAATTCCAGGACCGCCCGAGCCGACCGCGGCCGGCGGTCTGCGCCAGCGCGGTGATCCAGAGCGGCCCGTTTTCGCCGCGCCGCGCCCGCGCGGCGGCTTCCGCGTTGGTCGAGCCGATAGTTGCGAGAGCGACGAGCCGCACGCCGGCTTCGGCGGCGATGGGATCGAGTTCCATCAGAACAACGAAAGGGCGGCGGCGCCGGCGACGCTGATCAGCGGTCCCGGGTAAAGAAAGAACAGGATGTTGAACAGCCCGCAAACGCCGAGCACGACTTTGAGCTCATCCGGCATGCGATAGAAATCCTGGGCCGGCTCCTCGAAATACATGATCTTGATGATCGCCAGATAGTAGTAGGCGCCGACCACGCTCGCCAATACGCCGATCACGGCGAGCACGTAAAGCCCGGCCTTGATTGCGGCAAGGAACACATAAAACTTGGCAAAGAATCCCGCGAGCGGCGGCACGCCGGCCATCGAGAACAGCAGCATGGCGAGAAAGAACGCCGAGCCGGGATGGGTGCGCGCCAGCCCGGCGAGTTGGTCGATCGATTCCACCATCCCGCCGTCGCGCCGCATCGACAGGATCACGGCGAAAACGCCGAGCGTCATGGTGACATAGATCGCCATGTAGACGAGAACGCCCTGCACGCCTTCCGACGTGCCGGCGGCCAGCCCGATCAGCGCAAAGCCCATGTGGCCGATGGACGAATATGCCATCAGCCGCTTGATGTTGCGTTGCCCGATCGCCGCGAACGAGCCAAGCAGCATCGAGGCGATGGAAACGAAAGCGACGATCTCCTGCCACTGGCCGGTGATGCCGGGGAAAGCGACGACCGCGGCGCGCACGAACATGGCGATGCCGGCGACCTTGGGGGCACTTGCGAAAAACGCGGTGATCGGCGTCGGCGCGCCTTCATAGACGTCCGGCGTCCACATGTGGAACGGCACCGCCGAAACCTTGAAGCAGAAACCAGCGAACAGAAACACCAAGCCGAAAATCAGGCCCGTGCCGCCATCGGCCGCCGATTTGGCGATGCCGGCAAAGCTCACCGTGCCGGTGAAGCCATAAACCAGCGAAGCGCCGTACAGCAGCATGCCCGACGATAGCGCGCCGAGCACAAAATACTTGAGACCCGCTTCAGTCGAGCGCAGCGACGAGCGATGGCTCGCCGCTACGACGTAAAGCGGCAGGCTCATCAATTCGAGGCCGAGATAGAGCGCAATCAGATCGGCGGCCGAGATCAGCATGAACATGCCGAGCGTCGAGAGAACGATCAGCACCGAATATTCGAAGCGCCGCTGTTGCTCCCGCTTGTCGTAATCGATCGACATCAGGATGGCGGCGGCCGAGCCGACAACGGCGAGGACTTTGAGAAAGCGGGCAAAGTCGTCGACCACGAAACTGCCGTTGAATGCGACAAGCTTGCCCGCAGGCAGCACAAGCACGATCAGGCCGGCAGCAATCAGCAGCACGATCGAGGCGATATCGATCAGGCGCACCGTGGCGTCGCGCTCGCCGCGAAAAACACCGAGCATCAGCAACGCCATGGCGCCAAGGCCGAGCACGATCTCCGGCAGAAGCGGCAGCAGGACCGCGGCACTATAAGGTGCGTTCATCGCCTCACCTCGCCGCCGATGCGGCCTGCACGCCGGAAACCGCGTGCTGGAAATTATCGATCAGTTGCGACACCGAGGCGGCCGAGACGTCGAGCACCGGCTTCGGATAGATCCCGAACACGATTGTCAGCACCACAAGTGGCGCCAGCACCAGGATCTCGCGCCAGCCGACATCCTTGATGTGCATCAGGCTCGGCTTGGTGAGCCTGCCGAAAATCACTTTGCGGTAGAGCCACAGCGCATATGCGGCCGACAGGATGGTGCCGAGCGTCGCCAGCGTCGCCACCCAATTGTTGACGCGGAAGGTTCCCACCAGCGTCAAAAACTCGCCGATGAAGCCCGACGTGCCCGGCAGGCCGACATTGGCGAGCGTGAACACCATGAAGGCGAAGGCGTAGATCGGCATGCGGTTGACGAGGCCGCCGTAGGCCGCGATCTCCCGGGTGTGCATGCGGTCGTAGACCACGCCGACACACAGGAACAAGGCGGCCGAAACGATCCCGTGCGAGATCATTTGGAAGATGCCGCCGGCGACGCCCTGCGCCGTCATGGCGAACAGCCCCATCGTGACGAAGCCCATATGCGCGACTGACGAATAGGCGATGAGCTTTTTCACGTCCTCCTGTACCAAGGCGACCAGCGACGTGTAGATGATCGCGACCACGGAGAGCGCGTAGATCAACGGCGCGAGCTCGAGCGAAGCTTGCGGGAACATCGGCAGCGAGAAGCGCAAGAAGCCGTAGCCGCCCATCTTCAGCAAGATCGCGGCAAGAATGACCGATCCCGCGGTGGGCGCTTCGACATGGGCGTCCGGAAGCCAGGTGTGGACCGGCCACATCGGCATCTTGACCGCAAACGAGGCGAGGAACGCGAACCACGCCCAGGTCTGCAGGCTGCGCGGGAAAGCGTGGTGCAGCAATGTCGGGATGTCGGTGGTGCCGGCCTGCCAATACATCGCCATGATGGCAAGCAGCATCAGAACCGAGCCGGCAAGCGTATAGAGGAAGAACTTGAAGCTGGCATAAACGCGCCGCGGGCCGCCCCATATTCCGATGATCAGGAACATCGGGATCAGGACGCCTTCAAAGAACAGATAGAACAGCACCAGATCGAGCGCGCAGAAGGTGCCGACCATCAGCGTCTCGAGCACCAGGAAGGCCATCATATACGCGCGCACGCTGCGCTGGACCGATGTCCAACTCGCCAGAATAGAGATCGGCATCAGTCCGGTCGTGAGAATGACGAACGGCAGCGAGATGCCATCGACGCCCATCGAATAGGTGATGGCGCCGCCGAGCCACGGCCACTTCTCCAGGAACTGGAAATCGGATGAAGTAAGATCGAAACGCCATATCAGGATGAGCGAAATCGCGAACGTAATCAGCGTCGTCCACAGCGCGACCCAGCGCGCGTTGCGCACGCCGGCTTCGTCGTCGCCGAGGAATGCAATGAATAGCGCACCGGCGATCGGCAGGAAGGTGACGACGGAAAGGATCGGCCAGCTCGTCATCAATGGCCCCCTGCAAACATGAACCAAGTAATGAAGCCGGCGACACCGATCAGCATCGCGAAAGCGTAGTGGTAGAGGTAGCCGGTCTGCAGCCGCACGACGCCGCGCGTCACGTCGAGCACGCGGGCGGAGACCCCGTCGGGGCCGAAGCCGTCAATGACGACGCCGTCGCCGCCCTTCCAGAACAGCCGGCCAAGCCATATCGCCGGGCGGACAAAGATAAAGTCGTAGATGCGATCGAAGTACCAGGCATTGAGCAGGAAGCGGTAGAGGATGCCCTGGTCGCGCGCGAGCGCAGCGGGGATGTCCGGCCTGCGGATGTAGAACTGCCACGCCACCAAAAATCCGCCGATCATCATCACCGTCGGCGCGAGCGAGACGGCGAGCGGCAGATGCTCGATGTTTTCCAGTATGTGATTGCGTGGACCCACCATCAGCGAGTTGCGAAAGAATTCCTCGGCGCCGTTACCCTCGAAAATATGCACAAACGGCCAGCCGGCCGCGATCGAGCCGATCGCGAGGACCGCAAGCGGTATGAGCATGACCAGTGGGCTTTCGTGCGCGGCCTCGTAGTGGTGATCGTCGTGCGGTGTGCCGTGGAAGGTCTTGAAGATAAGCCGCCAGGAATAGAACGAGGTCAGCGCGGCGGCGCCGACGGTCATGATAAATCCATAGCTCGCGATCGTACCGCTGACGACGTCGTCCGCCTCGATAATCGCGTCCTTGGAGAAGAAGCCGGCGGTGAACGGGAATCCGGTGAGCGCCAGGGTGCCGATCAGCATGGTCGCGTAGGTGAAGGGAATTTTTCGCCACAGCCCGCCCATTTTGCGGATGTCCTGCTCGTGATGCATGGCGAGGATCACCGAGCCGGAGCCGAGGAACAGCAGCGCCTTGAAGAAGGCATGTGTGAACAGGTGGAACATGCCGATCGAATAGGCGCCCGAGCCCATGGCGACGAACATGTAGCCGAGCTGCGAACAGGTCGAATAGGCGATGATACGCTTGATGTCGTTTTGCACGAGCCCGATCGTCGCCGCGAACATCGCCGTCGTCGCGCCGATGAAAACGACGAATGCCTTGGCGTCCGGCGCAAGTTCGAACAGCGGCGACAACCGCGCCACCATGAAGACGCCGGCCGTGACCATGGTAGCGGCGTGGATCAGCGCCGACACCGGCGTCGGGCCTTCCATCGCGTCCGGCAGCCAGGTGTGCAGCAGAAACTGCGCCGACTTGCCCATCGCGCCCATGAACAACAGCAGGCAAATCAGAGTGAGCGCGTCGACGTTGAAGCTCAGGTAGTGGAAGCTCTTGCCGACCAGACTTGGCGCCTGGGCAAAGACGGTGTCGAAGGCGATCGAGCCGGTCAGCAGGAACACGGCGAAGATGCCGAGCGCGAAACCGAAATCGCCGACCCGGTTGACAAGAAAGGCCTTGATCGCCGCGGCGTTGGCCTCCGGCTTGTGGAACCAGAAGCCGATCAACAGGTAACTCGCCAGTCCGACGCCCTCCCAGCCGAAGAACAATTGCGCGAGGTTGTCCGACGTCACCAGCATCAGCATGGCGAAGGTGAAGAACGACAAATAGGAAAAGAAGCGGGGCTTATGCGGGTCGTCGGCCATGTAGCCGATCGAATAAAGATGCACCAGGCCGGACACGGTGGTGACCACGACCAGCATCACGACAGTCAGCGGATCGATGCGCAGCGCCCAGTCGACTTTCAGGTCGCCGGACGTGATGAAATTGAAGATAGTCACGCGGACGTCGTGGCCTCGCAGGCCGACATCGACGAAGGCGAAACACGACAGCACCCACGAAATCGCAAGGAGCGTCGTGGTTATCAGTTGCGCCGCCTGCGAGCCGGCGGTCGGCTCGGCGAGCTCATCATTTTCCAGGCTCGGATGATCGATCTCGGCGTGTTCGGTTTCCGGGCTGGGAGCACCGTGGATATGCTCCGGCACGAGCGGCGCGGCATGATCGTCATGCGGCGGCGGCGGGTTCTCGCCCGGATGCCGATTGCGGGCGCCGATTAGCGTAATAGCGCCGGCAATGACGGCGCCGAGCAGCGGCAAAAACACAATCGCTTCGTACATGCCGCTATTCCCTGGTCATGCCGGCGCTTGTCGCGGGCATCCACGTCCCCGCGGATTTAAAGTTCGATGAAGCCGCGGCCAGCCGCGACGAGCCCGGCCGTGAAGTCCGCCAATCGATGAGATCCGGACAAGCCACTTCTCAACCCTTCATCAGACTGACGTCCTCAACCGCGATGGAGCCGCGATTGCGGTAATAAGCAACCAGAATGGCGAGCCCGATGGCGGCTTCCGCGGCCGCGACCGTGAGTACGATCAGCGCGTAGACTTGACCGACGATGTCGCCGAGGAAGGCTGAGAACGCCACCAGGTTGATGTTCACCGCGAGCAGAATCAACTCGACCGACATCAGAATGACGATGATGTTCTTGCGGTTTAGAAAGATGCCGAAGATCCCGAGCGTGAACAGGATCGCCGCAACGGCGAGATAATGGCCGAGCCCAACGATCATGACAGCCCCTGCCCCGATTTCACCTTGACGACCTCGATGGCGCTCGAGCGCCGCCGCGCCACCTGCTCGCTGACACGCTGGCGCTTGACGCCCGCCCTGTGATGCAGCGTCATCACGATGGCGCCGATCATGGCGACGAGCAGGATCATGCCGGCCGCCTCGAAGAAGTAGACGTAGCGGGTGTAGAGCACGAGGCCGAGCGCCTCGGTATTACTCACCGCGCCCGCCGCCGGTATAGGCGCTGTGATCGCCTTGGGCAGGCCGGGATCGACCACCCAGCCGATCACTCCGAAAATGAGCTCGATCAGCAGGATCACGCCGACCGTGGCGCCGATCGGCAAATAGTTGAGCATGCCTTGCCGCAGCTCGGTAAAGTCGACATCGAGCATCATCACCACGAATAGAAACAGCACCGCGACCGCGCCGACGTAGACGACGATGAGGATCATGGCGAGGAATTCCGCGCCCAGGAGCACGAACAACCCGGCCGCGTTGACGAAGGCGAGGATGAGAAAAAGGACGGAATGAACGGGGTTGCGCGCCGTGATGACCATGACGGCCGAAGCAATGCACACGCCGGCGAAGAGGTAGAAGAATATCGCTTGTAGGATCATTGGCAGCGCGTCTCACCGATAGGGCGCGTCGAGCGCCATGGCCTTGGCGATCTCGCGCTCCCAGCGGTCGCCGTTCGCCAGCAGGCGCTCCTTGTCGTAATAAAGCTCTTCGCGCGTTTCGGCGGCGAATTCGAAGTTCGGCCCCTCGACGATGGCGTCGACGGGGCAGGCTTCCTGGCACAGCCCGCAATAAATGCATTTGACCATATCGATGTCGTAGCGCGTTGTGCGGCGGGTACCGTCATTGCGGCGCGGACCGGCTTCGATGGTGATCGCCTGCGCCGGGCAAATCGCCTCGCACAATTTGCAGGCGATGCAGCGCTCCTCGCCGTTTGGATAGCGGCGCAGCGCGTGCTCGCCGCGAAAGCGCGGCGAGATTGGATTTTTCTCGAACGGGTAATTGATCGTCGCCTTCGGCTTGAAGAAATAGCGCATCGACAGGAAGAACGCCTGCACGAACTCCACGAGGAAAATAGAACCGGCAGCCCGATCGAGCTTCATATCAGCCTCTGATGACCTCGATGACGCTGGCGACGATTGCGACCATGGCGAGCGAAATCGGCAAGAACACCTTCCAGCCGAGCCGCATCAACTGGTCGTAGCGATAGCGCGGCACGAAGGCTTTCACCATGGCGAACATGAAAAACATGAAGCTCGCCTTGAGCACGAACCAGATCAATCCGGGAATCCAGGTGAACGGCGCCACCGGGAATGGCGGCAGCCAGCCGCCGAGGAACAGGATCGTGCCCATCGCGCACATCGTGGCGATGGCGACGTATTCGCCCAACATGAACATCATGTACGGCGTCGAGCCGTATTCGACCATATAGCCGGCGACCAATTCGGACTCCGCCTCGACCAGATCGAACGGCGGGCGATTGGTCTCGGCCAGCGCGGAAACGAAAAAGATCACGAACATCGGCAGCAGCGGCAGCCAATACCAGCCGAGAAAGCCCCAGCGGCTGTTCTGCGCTTCGACGATGGCCGAAAGGTTGAGCGAGCCGACGCACAACAGCACCGTGATGATGACAAATCCGATCGACACCTCGTACGACACCATCTGCGCCGCGGAGCGCAAAGCCGCGAGGAACGGATATTTCGAATTCGACGCCCAGCCCGCCATGATCACGCCGTAGACGCCGAGCGAGGAGATGGCAAAGATATAAAGCACGCCGACATTGATGTTGGCGATCACAACGCCGGCGCTGACTGGAATGACCGCCCACGCGGCAAGCGCCAGCGTGCATGTCACAAGCGGCGCCAGGATAAACACGCCCTTGTTGGCCCCGGCGGGGATGACCGGCTCCTTGAGCACGAATTTCAGCAGATCTGCGAAGGATTGTAGCAATCCCCAGGGGCCGACGACGTTGGGACCGCGCCGGATCTGCACCGCGGCCCAGATCTTTCTGTCGGCGTAGAGCACATAGGCGACAGCGACCAGCAAGATGACCAGCAGCAGCACGCTCTCCGCCACCAGGATCACCAACGGCCAGATATAACCGGACCAGAACGCTTCCATCGTCGTTACGACCTATTCCGCCGCCGTGACGGCTGCGCGTCCGCCGGCGATCGCCGAACACTCGGCCATGACCGCAGAACTGCGCGCGATCGGATTGGTGAAGTAGAAATCGTGCATGCTCGAGCGGAACGGTGTCTTGTCGGCGACGCTGCCGCGGGCGGCAAGTCTTTCGATGTCGGCTGTGTCGCCGGGCGCGATTTGACCGATGCGCATGAAATGCGGGTGCGCCTGATAAAGCGCCGCGCGCAGCGCGGCGAGCGAATTGTACGGCAATTTCCCGCCCAAAATGTCCGACAAGGCGCGCAGGATCGCCCAATCTTCGCGCGCATCGCCGGGCGGGAAGGAGGCGCGCGCCGCCATCTGCACCCGCCCTTCGGTATTCACGAAAGTCGCGGATTTTTCCGGATAGGCCGCGCCGGGCAACACCACGTCGGCGCGCGAAGCACCGCGGTCGCCGTGGGTGCCGATGTAAATAACGAAGGCACCTGCGGCGATGTCGATTTCATCGACGCCGAGGAGAAACAGCACGTCGAGTGTCCCGGCCGCCGCCATCTGCCGCGCCGTCAGACCACCCTCCCCCGGCACAAATCCAAGATCGAGCGCGCCGACGCGCGAAGCGGCTTGGTGCAGCACGCCATAGCCGTTCCAGCCGTCCTTGACGGCACCGAGATCGATCGCCGCCTTGGCCGCGAGCGAGGCGAGCGCCGCCCCGTCCGGCCGGGCAAAGACATCGGCGCCGACGATAACCAGCGGCCGTTCCGCTTTGCGCATCGCTTCAGCGAAGCTGTGGCGCGCGATATCGGCCAACGTTTCCGGTCCGGCGCCGAGATAGTCGTAAGGATAAGTGAGCGGCGCTTTCGTGCCGATGAGGCCGACGGAAAAATTCTTGGCTGTACGCCAGCGTTTGCGGATGCGGGCGTTGAGCACGGCGGCTTCGCGGCGCGGATTGGCGCCGACCAGGAGAAGCGCGTCGGCGGCATCGATGCCGGCGATGGTCGGGTTGAAAAGATAGCCGGCGCGGCCCCATTTGGGGTCGAGCGCTGAGCCGTCCTGGCGGCAGTCGAGATTGACGACGCCGAGCCGGGTCATCAGGTCTTTGAACGCGAAAACCTCTTCGACGGCGGCGAGGTCGCCGACCAATGCGCCGATACGTCTGGGATTGGCGCGAACAAGCTTCGCTGCGATTGCGCGGAACGCTTCGTTCCATGTCGCTGGACGCAGGCGGCCGTTTTCGCGCAAATAGGGCTGGTCCAGCCGCTGCGTGCGCAAGCCATCGACCACGTGGCGGGTCTTATCGGAAATCCATTCCTCGTTCACATCGTCGTTGGTGCGCGGCAGGATGCGCATCACCTCGCGGCCGCGGGTATCGACGCGGATGGCGGAGCCGACCGCATCCATGACGTCGATCGATTCGGTCTTGTTCAGCTCCCAGGAGCGCGCAGCGAACTCGTAGGGCTTCGACGTGAGCGCGCCGACCGGACATAGATCGACCACGTTGCCTTGCAGTTCGGAGGTCATCGCCTCTTCAAGGTAGGTCGTGATCTCCATATCCTCGCCGCGGCCGATGGCGCCAAGCTCAGGAACGCCGGCGACTTCGGTGGCGAAGCGAATACAGCGCGTGCATTGAATGCAGCGGTTCATCGCCGTCTTGACCAAGGCGCCGAGGTATTTGTCCTCGACGGCGCGTTTGTTCTCGCGGAAACGGCTGTGGTCGACGCCGTAGGCCATCGCCTGGTCTTGCAGGTCGCATTCGCCGCCCTGGTCGCAGATCGGGCAGTCGAGCGGATGATTGATGAGGAGAAACTCCATCACGCCTTCGCGCGCCTTGCGCACCATCGGCGAACGCGTCTTGACCTCAGGCGGCTCGCCCTTGGGTCCCGGGCGGCAGTCGCGCACGCCCCAAGCGCAGCTCGCGACCGGCTTCGGCGAGCCGACAAGCTCGACGAGGCACATGCGGCAATTGCCGGCGATCGAGAGCCGCTCCTGGTAGCAGAAGCGTGGAATTTCCGCGCCCGCGGTTTCGCAGGCCTGGAGCAACGTGTACTCCGGGGCGACGTCGATCTCTTTGCCGTCGACGATGAGCTTGGTCATGCCGGGCTCTTGGCGGTTGTGATCTCGGCGACGAGTAAAGAAACCATCGCAGTTACTCCGCAGCCTCCGGCACCGGCGGGTCGAGCACACCCCCGGTATCGGGATTGGCGGTGTATTCGTCGATCCTTCGCTCGATCTCCGGCCGGAAATGCCGAAGCAGGCCCTGCACCGGCCACGCCGCGCCATCGCCGAAGGCGCAGATGGTGTGGCCCTCGATCTGGGTCGTGACCTGCCAGAGCATGTCGATCTCGCGCTTCTGCGCACGCCCGTCGGCCATGCGTGTGAGCACACGCCACATCCAGCCCATACCCTCGCGGCAAGGCGTGCACTGGCCGCAGCTTTCGTGCTTATAAAAATAGGAGATGCGGGCCATCGCTTTGACGATATCGGCGGACTTGTCCATGACGATGACGGCCGCGGTGCCGAGCGCCGATTTTTTGTCGCGGCAGCCGTCGAAATCCATAAGCAGCGTGTCGGCTTGATCCGGCCCGGCGGGCACCATCGGCATCGACGAGCCGCCCGGGATGACGGCAAGCAAGTTGCTCCAGCCGCCGCGCACGCCGCCGGCGTGCTTCTCGATCAGTTCGCGCAACGGAATGCCCATCTGATCTTCGACATTACAGGGCTTTTCGACATGGCCCGAGATGCAGAACAGCTTGGTGCCGGTGTTGTTTTGCCTGCCGATGCCAGCGAACCATGCCGCGCCACGCCGCATGATGTCGGGCACCTGGGCGATGGTTTCGACATTGTTGACGGTGGTCGGGCAGCCATAAAGACCCATATTGGCCGGGAACGGCGGCTTCAGCCGCGGCATGCCCTTCTTGCCTTCGAGACTTTCCAGCAACGCCGTTTCTTCGCCGCAGATATACGCGCCGGCGCCGTGATGAACGACGATGTCGAAGTCAAAGCCGTTGATATTGTCTTTGCCGATCAGCTTGGCGTCATAGGCTTGCGCGACCGCAGCTTCGAGACGTTCGCGTTCGCGGATGAATTCGCCGCGAATGTAGATGTAACAGCTGTGCACGCCCATGCCAGCACCGGCGATCAGACAGCCTTCGATAAGCAAATGCGGATCGTTCCGCATGATCTCGCGGTCCTTGCAGGTGCCGGGCTCCGATTCGTCGGCATTGACCACGAGATAGCCCGGCCTGCCGTCCGACTGCTTGGGCATGAACGACCATTTGAGCCCGGTCGGAAAGCCGGCGCCGCCGCGGCCGCGCTGGCCGGAAGCCTTGACCTCATTGACGATCCCGTCGCGGCCTTTTTCCACGATCGCCTTGGTGCCGTCCCACGCCCCGCGCGACCGGGCTCCCGCCAGAGCCCAATCGTGGCGGCCATAAAGATTCTTAAAGATGCGGTCCTTGTCGGCGAGCATATGTCCTATCCGCGTCTTTGGTCGGTCGCGTCGGCGATCGGCGGCTTCGGCACCGCGGCTTCATGCACATTGGCGGCTTCGCCCGGCTTCTTGGCGTCGCTGTCCGTCAACGGCGCGCCGGTTTGTCCGCCGTGTCCGGTATAGAGCGACGGATCGATCAGCGTATCTTCGCCGCCGATCGGAGCCGAGAGGTGACGATCGACCTGCGGGCCCGGCTTCGGCGTTTTGCCTGCCGCCAAATCGTTGAGGATTCGTGCGAGCGTCTCCGGCGTCAAATCCTCGTAGTAGTCGGCATTGATCTGGACCATCGGCGCGTTGACGCAGGCGCCCAGGCACTCAACCTCGGTCCAGGAGAAGACGCCGTCGGCAGTCACCTCGTTCTCGTGACCGATCACACCGTGCAAGACCTTCTTGAGATGATCGGCGCCGCGCAACATGCACGGCGTGGTGCCGCAAAACTGCACGTGGAAACGCCCAACCGGAGACAGATTGAACATCGTGTAGAATGTCGCCACTTCGAGCACGCGGATCTTGGCCATACCGAGCATGTCGGCAACCGCTTCGATCGCTTTCTGCGGCAGCCAGCCTCCCGACTGTTCTTGCGCACGCCACAGGATCGGGATCACTGCTGATTGCTGGCGCCCGGGCGGATACATGGCGATGCGCGCCTTCGCCCAGTCGAGATTTTTCGGCGTGAAGGCGAAGCTCGGCGGCTGCTTTTCGGCGAGGCGGCGCACGCTCATCGGTCGATCTCACCAAACACAATATCGATTGAGCCGAGGATGGCGGTGACATCCGCCAGCATATGGCCGCGACAAAGGAAATCCATCGCCTGGAGATGAGCGAAACCCGGCGCGCGAATCTTGCACTTGTACGGCTTGTTGCTTCCGTCGGCGATGAGATAGACGCCGAACTCGCCCTTGGGCGCCTCGACCGCGGCGTAAACCTCGCCCGCCGGCACATGAAAGCCCTCGGTGTAAAGCTTGAAGTGGTGGATAAGCGATTCCATCGAGCGCTTCATCACTTCGCGGCGCGGCGGCGCGATCTTGTTGTCATCGACCACGACGCGGCCCTGCGCGTCGGCGGAGTGCAATTTCTCCACGCACTGCTTCATGATGCGGACCGACTGGCGCATCTCTTCCATGCGGATGCAGTAGCGGTCGTAGCAGTCGCCGTTCTTGCCGACCGGAATGTCGAAGTCGAACTCCGAATAGCATTCGTAAGGCTGCGCCTTGCGCAAATCCCACACCGCCCCCGAACCACGCACCATGACGCCGGAAAAGCCCCACGCCCAAGCGTCCGCAAGCTCGACCACGCCGACGTCGACATTGCGCTGCTTGAAGATGCGGTTTTCGGTGAGCAACTCCTCGAGATCGTCGCATACCTTGAGGAACGGATCGCAAAACGCCGCGATATCGTCGATCAGCTTCGGCGGCAGATCCTGGTGGACGCCGCCGACGCGGAAATAAGCCGCATGCATGCGCGAGCCCGACGCGCGCTCATAGAATCCCATCAGCTTCTCGCGCTCCTCAAAGCCCCACAGCGGTGGGGTGAGCGCGCCGACGTCCATCGCCTGCGTGGTAACGTTGAGAAGGTGCGACAGCAGCCGGCCGATCTCGCAGTAAAGAACGCGGATGACCTGCGCGCGCTTGGGGATCTTGAGGTCCAGTAGCTTTTCCGCGGCGAGGCAGAATGCATGCTCCTGATTGATCGGCGCCACGTAGTCGAGCCGGTCGAAATACGGGATCGCCTGCAGATACGTCTTGTGTTCGATCAACTTCTCGGTTCCGCGATGCAAGAGGCCGATATGCGGATCGACGCGCTCGACGACTTCACCGTCGAGTTCCAGCACCAGACGCAACACGCCGTGCGCAGCGGGGTGCTGCGGCCCGAAATTGATCGTAAAGTTTCGTTCTTTGACGTCAGCCATCACGCAACCTGAGCGACTTTCGCGGCCTTCGCCGCGACGCGCGCATTGAACTTGTCCCAAACGACAACGAACCGCTCGTGCCGGCCTTCGCCGATAAGATCGATGCCGTCACGCGCTTTCACATTGAAAGCGACACGCGGGCCGGCGACTTCCACGCATTCGGCTTCGGCCGTCACCGTCATGCCGGGCGGCGTCGCCGCCAGATGGCTCACATCGACATGCACGCCGACGCTGCCCTCGCCCGGATCGAGATGCTGCGCAATCAATTCGGTGCAGGCCCATTCCATCAGCATGATCATGAAGCCCGTGGCAAACACCTTCGGCATGGCCGCGAGTTCTGGCGATTCCGGAAAAGTGTACGGAACAGTCTTTTCCTCGGCCACCTTGTAGGCGACCCGATGCTTAAGCCCGGCCTTGAGAGTAGGCTTCATCGTGCCAATTCCCTTCACGAGCCTTGTCCGCCACCGCCGAGTTTTCCGGCCTTCTCGTCGCCCGGCAGCACGTAATCGGTCCCCTCCCAGGGCGAGAGAAAATCGAAGTTGCGGAATTCCTGCGCCAGCCGCACCGGCGAATAGACGACGCGCTTGAGTTCGTCGTCGTAGCGCACTTCGACAAACCCGGTGAGCGGAAAATCCTTGCGCAGCGGATGCCCGTCGAAGCCGTAATCGGTCAACAGCCGGCGCATATCGGGATGGCCGGTGAACAGCACTCCGTAAAGATCGAAAGCCTCGCGCTCGAACCAATCGGCGCCGGGAAAAACATCGATGATCGAGGCGACCGGCGTCGTCTCGTCGGTCGTGATCTTCACCCGCACCCGCGCGTTATGCTTAGGCGACAGCAGGTGATAGACGACGTCGAACCGCTGCTCGCGGCCCGGCCAGTCGACAGCGGTAACATCAACGATATTCCAGAACAGGCAGCGCGGGTCGTCGCGCAGAAACCGCATGACCGAAACGACGTCGGCGGCACGCGCCTGGACCGTCAATTCATGATGCGCGATCGAGTAACCCGTAACGGAGGGGGTAAGCGCATCAGCAATGGTCCGTCCGAGAGTATCGAGTGTGTCATCCATCTTCAGCGTTCGATCGTGGCGGTGCGGCGGATTTTCTTCTGCAGCAGGAGCACGCCATAGAGCAGCGCCTCGGCGGTCGGCGGACAGCCGGGCACATAAATGTCGACCGGCACGATGCGGTCGCAACCGCGCACTACCGCGTAAGAATAATGATAATAGCCGCCGCCGTTCGCGCACGATCCCATGGAAATGACGTACCGCGGCTCCGGCATCTGGTCGTAAACTTTGCGCAGGGCCGGCGCCATTTTATTGGTCAGCGTGCCGGCGACGATCATCACGTCGGATTGCCGCGGCGAAGCGCGCGGCGCGAAGCCGAAGCGCTCCGCGTCGTAGCGCGGCATCGACATCTGCATCATTTCGACGGCGCAGCAGGCAAGCCCGAACGTCATCCACATCAGCGAGCCGGCGCGGGCCCAGGCGATCAGATCATCCGCCGCCGCGACGAGAAATCCTTTATCGGCCAGCTCGCCATTGAGTCCGGCAAAAAACGGATCGTTCACGCCGCGCGGCTGCCCCGGCTGCGCCGCAACCGCTCCCTGTCGCGGTTTGAGGATTCGGGGTTCGCTCAGTTCCATTCGAGCGCTCCCTTCTTCCACTCATAGATAAACCCGATGGCCAGCACCGCAAGGAACAGCATCATCGAGCAGAACCCGAACAGGCCGATTTTGCCGAACGCCACCGCCCACGGGAACAGGAAGGCGACTTCGAGATCGAAGATGATGAACAGGATGGCGACCAGATAGAAGCGCACGTCGAACTTCATGCGCGCGTCGTCGAAAGCATTGAAGCCGCACTCGTAGGCGGAAAGCTTTTCAGCGTCCGGCTGCTTATAGGCAAGCAGAAAAGCCGAAAGCAAAAGCGCAAGCCCGATCGCGGCCGCCACCGCAATGAACACAACCAGCGGCAAATAGGCGAGCAGCAGTTGCTGGAGCGATTGAGTCATCGGCAGCCCCTCCGGCCGTGGCGGCGGCCTTGGTCCCTACCTCAGGAACATGCCCCCCATGCGACGGTTCCGCACAAGCCGGGGAGCGCGCCCGATTTGCCCCAAATCTAAGCGGATTCGCGCGGGAAATTTGATCGCTTCGACCCTTAGCGCAGTGCACAAAAAGGCGCAAGACGCGACGTCCCGCCAGTCCACCGGCGAGCCGCCGCATGGCCGAAGCGGCGCTCAAACGCGTCATCGCCCGGTGTGGAATTGGGGTCGCGCGACAGGCCTTAAGTGCTTGATTTTGTGGCGGGAGCGACGGGACTCGAACCCGCGACCTTCGGCGTGACAGGCCGACGCTCTAACCAACTGAGCTACGCCCCCGCGGGCGCGTGCGCAGTTAAAGCCCGGCTCTCCGCAAGTCAAGGATTCCAGCCCAGAATCGGCTTTTTGTGCCTGCCACGCGCGCGCCACAGAGCAAGCCCAGATAGCGCCGCAGTCACGAAAACATCGGTGGAATTGGCAAAACAAGCGTGGTCAGTCGAAGCCGAATCGTCTAACTGCATCGGCGTGACGGGCACTTTTCGCCCGCCATTGCTTCATCGAGGAGGGTCTAATGGCGACCAAGCCAGGCACAACGGTTACGTTAAAGCATCTCGCGGCAAGCCTTGCCGAAGACAACGAACTTTCAAAAAAGCAGGCTGAAGCTATCCTCGGCGGTCTGGTCAGCCAGATCGTCAAGCATTTGAAGAAGGGCGAGCGCATTCGCATCGGCGGGCTGGGCATCCTGCAAGTCCGCAAACGCGCCGCACGCATGGGCCGCAATCCGGCCACCGGCGAAGCCATTCAAATCAAGGCAAGCAAGAAAGTAGCTTTCCGGGCTTCGAAGGAATTGAAGGAAGCCATCTAGTTTCAGTCGACGGACAACGGACGACAGAAGGTTCCTTCTGTCCTCCGCCGTCTGTTGCCGGTCACCCTTCTCGACCTGCCGAGCCGAAGAACGCGGGCAAGGCCCGCCTTCGCCGTGATGGACTTTGACGCGGCCCCCTTCGTAAAGCTCCGTTTGCGAAGGCTGGTGGGCGGTGACGGATTCGAACCGCCGACATCCTGCGTGTAAAGCAGACGCTCTACCAGCTGAGCTAACCGCCCTGCGCCGTGATTTATCTCCGCCGGGTGGCGAGGCGCAAGTGTGCCACTGCCAATTCCACTGTTCCGCGGCGTACGATCGGTGGCATTTGTGCATCAGCCCGGCAAAATCTCTATCGCGATGGGGGATCGCGTAATCGGCAACGGGCAAAGTGTGCGATGATGGTCGGCAACGGCGAGTACCGCCTCAGAGGGTTGTTCATGCATCGCATGTTTGTCTTTGCCACCGCCGCGTTGTTGATCGCGGGTACGGTGGCGCGCGCACAAACGTTGCCACCGCAGCCGCCGCCGGTAGCCAACCCGCTCGGACAAGGTACCGAGCAAGAGCGCGCCGCTTGTCATCCGGACGTGATGAGGTTTTGCCGCCAATTGGTAAGAGACAACGACAACGCGGATATTTTCGCCATCCTCGATTGCCTGCAAACCAATCGCACCAGAATAAGCGGCCCCTGCCAGCAAGTGCTCGCCAGCCACGGACAATGACGGCGTCGCGATCTTCGGATCGCGGACTTCATTCCGGCCAGTGAACGGCGAAGGCGCTTTCGTCGCTCGTGGCCGCGCACCCAAACTGCTCGCCTCGCGCGGCGTGTTCGGCAAGTAGCACCCACGACTGGGCGAGCGTGAGCCACAGCACCTTATCTTCGTGATCGTCCGCGGCACGCGCCTTGGCGACGCATTCTTCCGCCCATTTCCGATGATCCTGAGGGGTTCCCATAGCACCATCCCCGATCGACACCACACCAGTCCCACTATGAGCGGGCAAGTGCGGCGGACGAACGATCATCTCGTGGCGGAATGCGGGCGTGCGAAGCAGCAATAGGGCACGCGTTTTTACGGGCGCCCAAAAGCGCCAGGTTAAGAAAATCTTTGCCAATCAATCCCCTGACATGCGCTTCGTGCTTAGCTGCACTGCAGCAAATTCTATGGTGCAGTGCACATGCCGCCCTATATTCGTGACATGATTCTCGGCCTCGGCCGGGTGAACTGCCGGGGAAAGGACCTTGACCATGATTGCATCGATTACCCGCCTCTTTAACGCCTGGAAGCGCTACGGCGCCGTCCGGCGGGAGCTTTCGCATCTCAGCGATCGCGAATTGGCCGATATCGGTATCACCCGCTCCGACATCGAGCGGGTCGCCTCCGATCATGCGCAGGACTAAGGGATAACTCCTCATAACTCGTCCGCGTAACGACAACGCCCGCGCTTTGCGCGGGCGTTGTGCTTTGCGGGCTATCGACGTTGTCGTGTCGGGCTTGGCGAAGTGCGGCGGCCGTGCGGGCGCTCCGAGCACTCTTATCTTTTGAACAATCCCATGATCTCCGCCTTGGCCAGCGTATTGAAATGCAAATTGAAACCTATGATGGCGGCGGAAGTGTCGGCCTTTACGTTGAGCGATTCGGTTTTCACGGCGAATACGGTGAACAGGTAGCGATGCGGGTGGTCACCCTCCGGCGGGCACGGGCCGGCGTAGCCCGGCACGCCCACATCGGTACGCGTCTGCAATGCGCCGGCGGGCAACTTGCCGCCGCTGCTCCCGCCGCCTTCTGCGAGTTCGGTCGCGCTCGCCGGGATGTTCACCACCAGCCAATGCCAAAATCCCGATCCGGTCGGCGCGTCGGGATCAAAGCAAGTCACGGCGAAGCTTTTGGTTTCCGCCGGCGCGCCCGACCATTTCAGATGCGGCGACTTGTTGCCGCCTGCGCAGCCAAAGCCGAAATCTGCCGACAAGATGAAGTCTTTCTGCAGATAGTCGCCGTCCTTGAAACTGTTGCTGATGATCGTGAACGCCATAGGCTATCTCCTTCCACGGCAAGCATGCGCCGCTGGATCTCACGCCCGAAACGACCGGCATAATAGCCGGTCCGCAAGACAGTAGTCGGACGCATCGGCCTGGAAAAGGGTTGGCCTGGAAAAGGTGTCGTGGCCGTCGTGCGCGGCGCGTGCTAACTCGTGGCATGCCCGTTCTTCCTCTCACCGACGCGGCCACGCTCCTGCCGGCGCGCGGCGCATTGATCGGGCTCGATCTCGGCACCAAAACCATCGGCGTGGCAGCAAGCGACCCGGACCGGCGTCTTGCCGCCACGGTCGAGACCATTGCGCGCACGCGCTTTACGCTCGACGCCGAGCGGCTATTGGCGTTGGCCGGCGAGCGGCGCGCGGTCGGTTTTGTGCTCGGTCTGCCGCTGAACATGGATGGCACGGAGGGCCCCCGCGCGCAGGCTACGCGCGCCTTCGCCCGAAATTTCGCGAAGCTCACCGTGCTGCCGATCGCGCTCTGGGACGAACGGCTTTCGACTGCGGCTGTTGAGCGGGCTCTGATCGCGGCGGATGCCAGCCGCGCGAAACGCAAGGCCGTCATCGATCAGCACGCAGCGGCCTATATCCTGCAGGGCGCGCTCGACCGGCTGGCGTATCCCGCCCCGTGAAACGGGACGCAGTGACCGCATAAAGGGCAGTGAAAGGGCGATCTAGCCCTCCGGCAGCGTCCGCTGCAGCAGCGTGTCGGCGGCGGGCCCGTCAATGCCGTCGGCGCCGTAAAGCGCGCCATGCGGTTGCAGCAGCCGCGTCCGCACGAAGGCTTCGACCACGGCCGCCGGGGCGGTCGCCGACAGCGCGGCCGCCGCCGCCAAAGCTGCGAGCTTGCCGACGGTGACGCGCGCCGCCGCTTCGCTCGCGATCTCGTCGAGCCGCTCGAACAGTCCGGTTTCGACGGCCGTCAAGCGCGAGCCTTCGCGCTCCAATTCGGCAAACAACTCGCCGCTTTCCTTGTCGCGCTTGAGCGCGCGCAGAACGTCCAGGCACATGACGTTGCCCGAACCCTCCCAGATCGCGTTGACGGGAGCCTCGCGGTAAAGCCGCGGCAGCACGCTTTCCTCGACGTAGCCGTTGCCGCCGAGACACTCCATCGCCTCGTATATGAAACTCGGCGCAGTCTTGCAGATCCAATATTTCGCCGTCGGCGTGAGCAGCCGTGCGTAGGCGGCCTCGCGCGGCTCCGCCGGAGCGCGGTCGAAAGCGCGGGCAAGCCGCATGACAAGGGCGACCGCGCCCTCCACTTCCAGCGCCAGATCGGCCAGCACCATGCGCATCATCGGCTGGTCGTAGAGATGCTTCTGGAATACGGACCGATAGCGGCAATGATTTACGGCCTGCGCCAGCGCCATGCGCATGAAACCGGCAGAAGCAAGCGCGCAGTCGAGCCGGGTCAACTGCACCATCTGAATGATGGTCCGCACGCCCGCGCCCTCGTCGCCAACTCGCAGCCCGAACGCGCCAGCAAACTCGACCTCGCTCGAGGCGTTGGAGCGGTTGCCGAGCTTGTCCTTGAGCCGTTGCAGGCGGAGCGCATTGACCGAACCGTCGGGCCGAAACCGCGGCACGAAGAAGCAGGTTAATCCGCCCGGCGCCTGGGCCAGCACCAAAAACGCGTCGCACATCGGCGCAGAAAGAAACCATTTGTGGCCGGTGATCGAATAGCAGTCGCCGGTGGGCGTGGCGGTCGTCGAATTGGCGCGGACGTCGGTGCCGCCCTGTTTTTCCGTCATTCCCATGCCAAGCGTCATGCCCGACTTCTCCCACCAGGGCCGGAACGCCGGGTCGTAACTCGCCGTCACCACCTTCGGCGCCACTTGCGCCAGAAGCTCTGGCGCCGCCGACAGCGCCGCCAAGGCCGCGCGCGTCATGGTGATCGGGCACAGATGTCCGCTCTCGATCTGGGCGGCCATGTAGTAGCGAGCACTGCGCGCCACTTCCGCCGGCGGCCCCGCGCGCTGCCCGGCCGGCGTCCAGGTGGACGCATGCAGCCGCGCCGCGATGCTGGCTCGCATCAAGTCATGATAGGCCGGATGGTACTCGACGACGTCGCGCCGGAAGCCTTTGGCATCGAAGGCATGAAGCTTGGGCGGGTTCTCGTTGGCGCGCCGCGCCAGCGCGAACATCTCGGCGGTACCCCACTGCCGTCCGAACGCCGCCAGCGCGTTCGCCTCGTGCGCGTCGCCGTTGGCGCGAACCGCTTCCTGTAGCGGCAGGTCACTCGAAAACAAGTCGATGTTTTCATAAAACGGCGATTGGTTGAGAACCTCGCCGCCATCGAAGCGCGGGACCGTGGTCATGGCCGTTCGCCTCCCGATACGGCATTGTAGCACGATCATTTTGCGAATTGCGGATCGGGCTTTGAATTTGCCCCTTAGAACCGAAAGCGGGCTTGCCGGACCGCGCGGATTGGGCCTATAGCAACGCTTTAAATGGCGAAACCCCAGCCGCCTACGCGCCACGTCGTTTCGATCAACGACCTGACCAATAGGGAGATCGAAATGATCTTCCAGGTCGCGGCGAAGTTTTTGAAGGAATTGTCGGACAAAAATATCCCATACCGGATTGGGCGCGGCGCCAACATTGCCTCCCAATACGTCCTGGCGAGTTTGTTCTACGAGCCCTCGACCCGCACGCGACTGTCGTTCGAAAGCGCGATGATCCGCCTCGGCGGCGCCAATATCACAAGCGCCGATCCCGCGGTCAGCTCGGCCGCCAAGGGCGAAAGCCTCGCCGACACCATCCGGGTCACCAGCAACTACGCCGACATCATCGTGATCCGCCATCCGCGCGACGGCGCCGCGCGGCTCGCCGCCGAATATTCCCAGATCCCGGTGATCAACGCCGGCGACGGCAGCCACGAGCACCCGACCCAGACTTTGTGCGACCTCTTCACGCTGCGTTCGAAGAACAAAGGCCTCAAGAACATGAAGATCGCGATCTCGGGCGATCTCAAAGGCAGCCGGACTATCCACTCTTTCGTGTATGCGCTGGCGCGCTTCGGCGCCACCATCGACCCCCTTCCCGCCCCCGGCATGGAGTTGCCGCCGCACGTCGCCCGCCGGCTACGCGAGGAATTTCACAGCCGCATGATCTCCAAAGCGCCGGCACAGGCCGACTCGATCGACGCGCTCTATGTGACCGCCGATCAGCCGCACCAGCTCTCGCTCTACGCCGAACCGGAGATCGATTACGGCTTGGTCCTGCAGAAAAAGATCGACGCGGTCTACGTCACGCGCTTTCAGAAGGAGCGCTGGAGCGAGAAAGAACGGCCCTATCCGAAGATCGATGCAAAATTCCTTCGCCAAGCCAAGTATTCGCAGGCGAGCGTCATGCATCCGTTGCCGCGCGTCAACGAACTCGACGCTTCGCTCGACAGCGATCGCCGCGCCATTTATTTCCGCCAGGCCGCCTACGGCGTGCCGGTGCGCATGGCGCTGATCTCGCTGCTTCTGCACCTGCACAAGAACAAATCACTGCACAGATACGCCGGCGGCTTCGCCGAGTCGGGACATCCGCTTTATGTGCAACCGATCGGCACCGGCATTTCATGCGCCAACCCGAACTGCATCACCCACGATCCGGCCGAGCGGCAATATGCGGCGAACAAGTTTTACGTCATCGAGGATCAATCTCCGCAGCGCTGCACCTTGCGCTGCCTCTATTGCGAGACTGACATCGAGACCGCAGCGGCGGCGGATTTTGTCGTCGCCGATACGACACGCAAGACTTATTCCCCGGGGTTGGGCGCGCTCATCAACGCGGCCACCGAAAAGTTGCGGCATCTGGTCATCTACGAGCGGGATGCCGACGCCGAAGCGGCAGGGTTTCGATCGCGCGAACGCGGTAAAAAAGCCCGCGCCGGCTAGGCCGACGCAGCCAACGCCAATTCCCGCTTTCGCGGCAAACCGCAGATCAGTAGGCTCCGGCCATGCTCGCGCTCGACTACACCGCGTCCTTTGTCTTTGGCTACTTGTGCGGCTCGATCCCCTTTGGCGTGCTCTTGACCCGGCTTGCCGGCGGACCGGATTTGCGTGCCATCGGCTCCGGCAATATCGGCGCGACGAACGTCTTGCGTACCGGCCGCAAAGGGCTTGCCGCCGCGACGCTCCTCGGCGACATGCTCAAAGGGACCGTCGCGGTGCTGATCGTCGGACGTCTTCTCGGCCATGACGATGCGATCGTCGCCGCAGTCGGCGCGTTCCTCGGGCACCTGTTTCCAGTTTGGCTCGGCTTTCGTGGCGGCAAAGGCGTGGCAACTTACATCGGGCTGCTGCTCGGGCTCGCCTGGCCCGCCGCCATTGTTTTTGCCGCCGTCTGGCTCGCCGTTGCCGCCGCGACCCGGCATTCGTCGCTTGCCGCGCTCATCGCCAGCGCCGCGGCACCGGTATTTCTGTGGTGGCGCGGCGACGCGACCGAGGCGGTCGTGTTTTTGCTGCTCTCGGTGCTGTTATGGGTCATGCACCGCGCCAATATCGCGCGGCTGTTCCGCGGTACGGAAGGCAAGATCGGCGCTGGCGCGAAAGGGCAAGATCGCGCCTGACCGGCTCTACTCCTGGCACGTGCCGTCGCTATGGCAATAATGGCCGGCGTGGCAAAAGTGGTAGCGGCCGGACGTTCCGGCATGGCACTCGCAGGTTTTCGCCGTGACCAGGCCTTCGGAACAATGCGGGAAACGTTTGAATTTGACGGCGGCAAAGGCGTCCTGCGCGAGCAGGCATGTGAAGGCGCAAGCAAACACAATGATCGATTTTCGCATATTTTTCCCCGCGATTTCTATGGCTCGGTGATTTAACGCGACGTGCCCTCACCCTAGAGCCTGTGGCACGCGTTGGCTACCGCCGGTCGCGCGCTTTGGGCCTATTCGGCCTGTACTTTCAGGGTATGCTCGGATGCACAGTTAGGCGCGACAGCGCCGCGTGTGTCGGGGGCGAGGTGGGCACAAAAGCCAAGGACGTCCAGCTCACGGATGAGCAGCGGATTGATTGGCTCCGCCTCATCCGCAGCTCGAATGTCGGTCCACGCGGTATTATGGCGCAAACGCCACAAGCATTGAATCCCTAGCGGCCTTACCTGTGCGGAAACTCAACCGTTCCCCACAGGTGAAAGATGCCCCGTCAATTCAGAGCCACCTCTAGTCATCCTGCCGTCGCCTACCTTGTCCGGCTGCACGCCGACATCGGCGGCCAGATACTGGAGAACAAGCGCGAGGGTTTGCGCCTCGCCGAAAATATGAAGCACGTCGAACACGTCATCCGGCTGTTCGACCCGGATTACAACATGCGGTCCATTTCGATCCGCCGCCGCGTGACCGGCAATCCGTGGTTCAAGCGCGGCACCCTGTTCCGGGAGGCGCTGGACGTGCTGCGCAACGCCACCGAGCCACTCACGGTCGCCGGGGTCACAGCGGCAGTCTTGGAGGCCAAGGACATCACCAATGCAACCGAGCGCCAGCGGAAGGGCATAGAGGCCGGGATACGGTCATGCCTTGAAACGAACGCCGGTAAGACCGTCCAGCGAGTTGGGGAAGGCGTACCTAAGCGGTGGCGGACGGTCTGAATGTAGTTTCTACGGAGATAACACGGAGGTTGTATGGCCGATATTCAAATATTGCGCGGAAAGCCAAGAAATGCTCGTGAAATGGCCTTAACCAAGGCATGTGGTATCTCCGGTACTGTGTCCCACTTCGTGCGGAACTGGCACTATTTCACTTGACATTAAGGACCTAAACCCTACCTTCGGCGTTGCATAAGGAGGTGGCGCGGTTCTCACCTCGTCATCCCGCTTAGAAACCTTACACAAATTACACAGCTTTTTCTTTTCTGCCCTACACAGCTAAAGCCAGGTTTCTGGCTAGAGACACAGAGAGACCTTCGGCCTCTTCGGGGGCAGAGAGTTCGGAATAGCCTCGGAGCAATCCGGGGCTATTCTTTTTTCACACAGCTAAATTCACACAGCGGAGATCACGACGATGAAAGCGTACGAAAGCCTCTACAAACACCACAAGGCCCAGAGCCTTGATACGGTATTTGCGCATTTTTATCCGGTGCAGACCAATTACGATGAGCCTTTCCTGCTCGTCGCTCGGCAGACGATGGAGGGAATTGACGCTTGGACCTTCCATCAGGACAAGTTCAAGGCGAAACATCCGAACACGCTGGTCCCCAAGCTCAAGAATTACTTGAACTACACGTTCAAGAGGCTTCTTGATTTAGAAGCGTCCGACCCTAACCGCTATTTCGTCACGTCAAGGGACGGCGATTGGATCACGTTCAACACGGGTCTCCAGACAATTCACGGGGCCGACCTGTTGGCGATCTTCGAACGCTACAGGCCGAAAGCGGGCGCTGCGCCAAGGTTGGTGCCGGACTGGGTTTTCAAGGGCTGTTATCCTCCCAATGATCGAAAATATCGCGATCATTTCGGTACGTCCGTTCCGGACATCGCATGGTATTCAGTCGATAGCAGCGATTTCGTTTTCGACATCAAATACCATCTCGAACGTGATGGCTTCGACCATCTCTTTGAGCGGGCCAAAGACCGCGCCGGTCTGCCGCAAGCCACGGATGAGGCGATCCGCAACTATCTGCGTGGCGCCCTGGAACTCCTGCCGCCCAAAATCAGGCGAAACTACAAGGTGGCGATTTCGGTTTGGTACGTCGAAGAGCGGCGGATGCAATTGTTGTTGCCGTTCTATTCTGCCAACGCCACCGACGTTTCGTGCTTCTTGGTTGATCGGGACGACGCCACAAAAACGTATCGCGTAAAAACGATCTTCGACTTGGACCAAGCATATTTTTCGGCGCGGCTCATCACACGGCCAGACAAGGAGTGGCTTAACCCTTAGGCGCTGCATGCCGCTGCCAATAGCCGCTGAAATCCACGCTTGGCCTTTGTTTCATCGTCAATCCCGCAAGGCGGCTCACCTGTTCGCCATTCGAGACGCGGCGGTTATCCTCACGCCATGACGCCTCTTGCGCATAGCGGAGCAAATAAGCGCCCGCGATATGGTGATGGTGGCCGATTTCAGCACGGCGCATGCGGCTGAAAAATTCCTCGGCCCAATTCGTGCAAGCGCCGTTGAGGCTGTAGGCTTCCTCGTGATTGATCCGCTTCATTTCAAAGCGGCTATGCAATTCGTTCCAGTTCGGTGACTCGTCGGCGTTGACCGTCGTGCCTTTAGCGATGCGTGAGCGAACCCAATTCAACGCCTGCTTTTCAGAGCGGAACACGGCGGGGAGCGTACTGCCGTCACGCTCGCGGATGACAACAACCGCTTTACGCTTGCCGGACTGGTTCATGGCGAAGCGGCGATCAAGTCGGCGGTCGTGAAGGTTCGCCGGTTTGACGTATCCGCCGAAATATCCAGAATCCACCTCCGCAATTTTTCCCTCGCCTCCGATCACGCGGCCCTTCAACTCGGCCGCCATCGCTTCGCGGAGTTTATGGAGCAATACGAAAGCGCATTTGTAGGACACGTTCAGGTCACGCGAGAGGGCGAGCGCCGACTTACCTTTGACCTCGTTGCAAAAGATGGCAATGGCCGCGAGATAGCAGCGCAGCGGCAGCTTGTGGCTGGCGAACAGGGTGCCGGACGTAATCGAGAAATCCTTGCCGCAAGCCCGGCAGCGGAAGCGGGGCGCGCCTTTGAGGCGACGGCAATCGTAGGCGTCAACGCCGCCACAATGCGGGCAAACCGGCTCGCCGTTCGTATCGGCCCAACGGATGCAGCGGAACGCCTTTTCCGCTTGCTCGTCCTTCATGGTGAAAACGGACGCCAGCGAAAGACTTTTGGCGGCTGCGGAAAGGAGGAAATGTTGGGCCATTTGGAAATCCCCGCGTTTATGAGAGCTACCATATGCGCGAGGATTTGACTTGGCAACGGAAAAATCGCATATATGCGAGGTCGCAAATATGATAGGATCATGGTCCTATGACGATCAAATCCGAGGAAGAGTGGGCCGAACGGGCCGCCGCCTTTCTCAAGCACAAGCTAAAGGATTGCGAGGTCACGTATGCCGAATTGGCGAAACGGCTCAAAAAGCACGGGTTGAAGGAAAACAAAATCTTCGGTGACGAATAAGCTGGCGCGGGGGACTTTCCCGGCTACGTTCTTTCTGGCGTGCCTTGCGGCCTTGGAATTGGACGGGGTAGGGCTAGACGAAATTTAGACGATCCGACAAACCCCAGATCGAAAGCCAAAAAATCGTTCTACGGTTTGTACCACTTGGATTGAATTTGGCGCGGCCGGATTGGGGGGAATGAGTCCGAAAAACCCGAATTGTGGTGGCAAGTTTACAAACACGCTCACAAGCTCGTACTTATCGATACGGCGTATCTCAAATATAAATTTTGTCACTCCAATCTTGCTCATAGGCATGCGTTGCTTGGCCATTTCCGTGACGGCTTCTGCCTCAAGACGTATTCCCCCACGAATGGTCACCATCGTAAAGTCAACGCCGATAGCATCCCCGAGAATATCCAATTTTTGCTTGTAGTCTTGTAGCTCCCAAAGTGTATCGAGGACTGTCTTGCCGGGCGCCGGGGGAGGAACATCGCAATTCAGGATGAAATGATCCAACCGTGAAATAATTGGTCCGGTTGGGGCGGGAGGATTTTCCGAAGAGGGCAACTCGGATTTTAGAAAACTAGTCGGCCAGTTAGAAGCGACATAGCCCCCACTTGCTGCCAGAATACAGAACACAATAATTCCAATGGTCGCTATCGCCCATGAACGGCGCAAGCGCGGCCGAATAACCAAATCGAAAATTAGAAAGGTGAGCGCCCCGACAGCGACAATCACAGCGACGCAGAAGATTATCCGCCAAGTTGCGGTCGATGCATCGGGATATGCGTGCTCGAACGCCACGGCGGCTATCGCGACAGCCGCCGCCAGCAAACCCACGGTGATAGCGATCCGGTCCCCAGTCCCGAGGTGGCTGGCTTGATCTTCAACCATTGCGTGGATTGTAACCGAAAATCTCCCGTCACCGGGCTCCTTTCCCGGTATTACAGGGCAAATTTCACCTAGCGGACCAAAATCCTATGGTCACGCGG